>CAVWOT010000010.1:0-349597 GCA_963756605.1 Bryobacterales bacterium
TTCAGCGGTGGCGGCGTCGGCCTCCGCCAGGATGCCCAGTTTGTATTCGGCGGTGAAGGATCGGCGCTTGGCGTTGGCGACCACCTCCGGGTTCGGCCGAGGTGGGGCGGGCGGCTCGGAGGCGCCGGTTTTGCCCGCCTCTGCACTCCGGTCGGCCTCGCTCCGCTCGGCCTCCCTACGTTGCGCAGAGGCGGGCAAAACCGGGGGAGAAGCAGGAGAAGCCGAAGATATTCCGTTGTTCTTCACATGGATTCCTATTCTCGCCCTGCTCAGTAATTACGACCAGGAGATCTGTCTCATCCATGTTGGCACGGAGGGCAGCTTTGAATTCAGTATTAGCCAGGCCGGCGACCATAGCTTGCATGAAAGAAACTCGGACTGGATCACGCGCATATTTCCGGCTCTTGGAGTCCTCGCGGCGCTCCTCAATCAAAACCCGCGCGTTCGGCGGTGGCAGCAACTGTTCGATTGCGAGGAAATACTCGGTGCCATCGATGTACACTGAATACCGCCAGCATTCAAAGGAGCAAAGGTCCGTTTTCAAGACCTTGTTCAGGTAGTTGCAAACCGCTAGAGCTTTAGCGGTAAACTGTTCGCCGAGTAGGATGACGACTTGGGTCTGGTTGATTTCGACGTCCTCGCCGAGATGGTCTGCGAGTCTTTTCTTCGCATCGACAAGGGAGTCAGCCTTGACAACTAGACCTGAGCTCCCGCCTTTAGTGCTCTGCGTGTAAAACAGATTCTCCAAATCTTCAGCTGTTTTTTCGTCGTATTCGGCCGTATAGCGTAAGCGTCCGATAAACCCCTCTTGCCAATGGGCTGGCTTGGGCCGCATAGTTGTTTCATGAGCGATACCATCGGCGAGAAGGCCGCTTCCAAAGATGATCTGTGGCGGGAACGAATAGCCGAGCAAGAGCGTAGCGGGATTTCCGTGAAGAAGTTCTGCAGCGAACGACGTTTTGCAGAGAATCAGTTTTACTACTGGCGCAAGCGGCTCCGAAGCCGACAGGAGCCGGTGCGTTTTGCTTTAGTCGAGAGAGGCGCAACGCTGTCGGCGGCTGCGGCGAAGGCGGAACTGGAGCTGATGCTGGTATCGGGCGAGCGGCTGCGCATCGGCACGGGGGTGGATGTCACGACCCTGCGGGCAGTGCTGGAAGCCCTGCGCGCATGATCCACTTACCGGCCAGCGTGCGGGTGTATGTGTGCCTGACGGCCTGCGATATGCGCAAGAGCTTCGACGGGCTGCACGCCTTGGTGCGGGAACACCTGGAGTTGGATGCGTTCGCCGGACACCTGTTCGTGTTCGCCAGCCGCCGGCGCGACCGGGTGAAGATTCTGTATTGGGACCGGGATGGATTCGCGGTGTGGAGCAACTAATGGTCTTCATACTACACCTCTTTCGTTTGGAGTATCGGGTCTTGACGCCATGGCTGATTTGAAGGCCGGCGATCGATCAACGAGCCGGTCCCAGCGGCTGGAATGCTTAACAGGCATGTTCGGATCTGGCAGTTCGTACAGCCAGGCGTGGCCATTGTATGCATGCCTGGTAACAAGTCCGTATTCTGCCCAGCGGACGACTGTTTCCTCGTGGATGCCAAGGCGCGCGGCCGCCTCATTCTTGGTTAGCATTCCGCGATTGCGCAGTCGATCGTAGCGAAGCCGTAGATCGTATTCGTGGACCAGATACGCAACGCGCAGGGCGGTGAAGCGAGCATCGCTCCGTCCGGGTCGAGCCAACCCGCCAGGGCGAACTCCTTGTTCGTTGAGAATGTCCGCGATCTCGGAATAGGTGTGGTCATCGAGAAGCTTGTTGACTAACTCGACGACTTCGGAAGGCGTCTGGATTTGTTGCGCGGATGATTTGGGGTTCAGCGTTGTGAGCGTTTCAGTCTTGCCACCTTTGAATCGCACGTGGATTCGCGTAACGCGTTCTGCCCGTATCTTAATCAGCGTGGCATCCTCGATGATGTAGTCGAGCAGCCGCTTGCGTTCGCGGTTCGGCGTGTTCGCATCATCCCAGAGCTTCCGGAAATCCGTCGTCATGGCGGCTAACCGCTGGCGGACCGCATCGTCAACGATGAGTTGGTCCTGCTGTCGCGCGTGCTCTCGCTCCTCGCGCGCCTTGGCCAGCGCGCGTAGCCTATCGTTCCATTCGCTCTCGAGGGTGTCGGCGACGAGACGGTTATTCGGATCAACCAACATAAATCGGCGCTGCGCGAGATCAGCTTCGATCTGAGCCCGCTGAACGGCGCGGCCGCGCAACTGATCGGCCTCCTCGTACCGAGCCTCGATCTCTCGCCGGATTTCCAGAGCCAGTTCGACAGCTGCGGGAGTCATGCTCTCGGTCACGAGCGTTCCAATGGCCTGATCAATGGCCTTTGCTGCGATCGACTGGCAGTTCGGCTCGCCACGACTGGTGTGCCCGCGGTCGCAGACATACCAGGCCTCCTGCCTGCTCCGGCGCGTCACATATCGGACACGGAAGTGCCTTCCACAACGACCGCATACGGCCCGTCCTTGCAATAGAGCCGCGCCTTCTCGCGGCGGCGATGCACGCGCCACGTCGTATGGACGACCGTTAGTCTCGAGGATCTTCAGGTTCTCCTGAAAACGCTCCCAACCGATGTACCCGGGATGCGCGTTCGGAATGCAAGCGAGCCAGTCATCCTGCTGGCGTTTTCGCTGGATTGTCTTCTTGCCATCCGCGGCGCGCCGATATCGCCGACGTCCGTACACATACGCGCCCGCATATCGCGGATTGTTCAGTGTGCGCATCGCCGCCGATGCCGTCAGCGGCCGAAAAACAGTCCTGTCGCCGATGCGGAGTCGGGATGGGAAAACAAGGCCCTCCGTCCGAAACACTTTCACCGTCTGGCTCGCCGAGCCAACGCGCGAGAAGGTTTCGAAGAAGTAAGTGATAGCCTCCCGGATCTGTGCATCGGGATCAAGGACCACGTTGCCAGCGTCGTCGTAGACGAAGCCTGTGGGTAACGGGCAACGATACTCGCCGCGGCGCACTTTGTTGAGGATGCCGCCACGCAATCTGGCTTTGAGGACATGCAGTTCGGCTTCACTCATGGTTCCTTTGAGCCCAAGTAGGAGCCGGTCGTTGAAGCTCGCAGGGTCGTAGACGCCGTCCTCGTCGAGGATCAATGTGTTGGTGAGCGCGCAGATCTCCAGCAGCCGATGCCAGTCGGCATTGTTTCTTGCCAAGCGTGAGACCTCAAGGCCCATCACGATGCCGGCATGCCCCATGCCTACATCAGTGACCAGCTGCTGAAAGCCTTTCCGCCAGGCTGCTGACGCGCCGGACTCACCCTGGTCGTTGTCGATGACAATAATCTGTTCCTCTCGCCAGCCGAGCGCGACGGCGCGACTACGCAGTGCGTATTGACGTTTGGTGCTCTCGACATTCTCCAGGACCTGCCGCATGGATGACTGCCGGATATACAGATATGCGCTGCGCTCGAGATGGTGAGCCTGAACTTTGAGTGACTCATTCATAGTGTTGCTCCTTGGTAGGTGGCCCTGATTGCCATGGCTGCAAAGATGTAAATGACGGTTCTGTATTCCTCTGGCGCCTTCCGGCTGGATGGCCCGGGACCAGCTGGCGGCTGGTATGTACTCATGCTGACCACGGCGCGCGCCCATCCCCACATGCCCCGACGCAGGAAGAGCATCAGCCCGCATCGGGCTTCAACTGGCAACGCGTCGCCAAGAGCAGCCCTGCGCAGAGTCTCGTATTGCGTCACGACAGTAGATCGCTCGGCCGGATCGCTCTTTGGATTGGTCATCGCGGAGTTTTTTTTCCAGCAACGGCCCGCTCGATCGTCCTGGGATGTATGCGCAGACCGAATTTCTGCTGAATGAGCTTGGCGAGTTCGCGCGCCCGCACAGGTTCACCTGCGACCAGTTGCTGTTCAACGAACGCCCGTGCTTCGCCCTGAAGTTTATGCGGGCCACGTGGCCCGCGCTTTCTGGGCACTAACCCAGCGACGCCGCCCTTGTCGAAGCTGCCCTTGCTCTGATAGTACGTGGGCCTCGATACACCGTACTCCTCGGTGGCCAGGGTTACGGGCGCTTTTTCGATAGAGACGCGGCGCAGCATTTCGTACTTGACCTGCACGACGTCGCGCGGATCGAAGAATTCGTTTTCTAGAAACTTCGGATCGGATACTTTCTCGGGCGTTGGGTTTAGCGTGCCCTCTGCGAGGAGGGCCTTGGTTTTGGAGGGATCGACTTTGCTCTTGGCGGCCATCGAACTCCACAGAACGTATTTGCAATTATGCCGCAAATGCGGATGCTTGTCAAGTAGGTCAATGTGGTTATTTGTCCGTTCGATCTGCATACTATGCATGACAGCTGCGGTCATCAGGTGGCCATGCGGCATCTTTTTGCTTACATGTGCGGCAGAATTCATTTTACACGCCGCCTTCCCTCGACCCGACACGTCTGCTGAGTTGGTCGACAAGCTGTGCGAGTCCCAGCAAATCCGCGACGCAGAAGAGCGCACGGTGCTTCCCTATGACGATCTCCGGGGCAGCAACCGCGAGATCCGTCCACTGCTGCGGAACAGAGCAGATTGTCCCATCATCAACTTGCAGCAACAGGCGCTTTCCATAGGGATTGCACCGTTCGCCCACACAAGCGAGTTGTTTCCCGGTCAGCGGATGAAACGGGTGTGTGATGCGTACAAGATGCGCGGCTGCGATCGGAGCACTTGCACTTTGGATTGAGTTAGAAGCGTCTGGAGGAAGGCACCTACGTCATGCCGTTGGGTGAGGACGACCAGGAGCACCGGAAGGAGATCACGGTACAAGAATTAGGCGCCCTGTTGAGCGGGATCGACCTGCAGCAAGCCACCGCACGCAAGCGTTATCGACGCGCCACATAAAAAGCTGAGTTATGTGCGTTTTTCACTTGGCAGAGAGCAAGTAAGTGAGTACACTAATTACTTACTCGTGGGCATCGATCCAAAACACCTTCCCGCAGATCCTCAGGTCTTACAGCAGATGGTGCTGGACCTGATGGCCCAGTTGGATCGGGAGTGTAGCGAAAGAAATAAGATCGAGACCTTATTACGTGAGTTGCTGGACGCTCGGCGCAACCGCAAAAGCGAGCAGCTCTCCGCCGATCAACTGGCGCTGTTCGCAGCCGCCTGGCAGGCCCGGCAGGAATCAGAGGGGACGGAAAAGTCCAGTGATTCCGATGATGATGATCCCGCCACCCCTGGCGCCGGTGAAGCCGCACCGCAGAAAAGGTCCGGTGGCAGACAGCCTCTGGCCAAGCATCTCAAGCGCGAACGCATCGTGCACGATCTGGCGGATGCGGAGAAGCACTGTGCGACTTGTCAACAAGACCTGCGGCCCATCGGAGAAGAGTCCAGTGAGCGTTACGAATTCATTCCCGCGCAATTGACCGTGATCGAAGATGTCTGCAAGAAATACGCTTGCGACTGCACGGTAAAGACCGCTACTAAGCCGCCGCAGCCTATTGAAAAGAGCACTGCCGGCGCGAGCCTGCTGGCACAAGTGATCGTGGCCAAGAATGCGGATCACCTGCCGCTGAACCGGCAAGAGACGATTTTCCAGCGGCACGGCGTGGACATCTCGCGCAAAACCATGGGTGGTTGGCTGGCCCAATGCGCGGATCTGCTGCAGCCGCTGTATGGATCGGCGAAGGAAGTGCTGTTCCAATCGAAGGTCATCGGAACTGACGATACCAGCGTGAAGGTGCTAGATAGCAAATTGCCGTTCGCGCGTAACGGGCGAATCTGGCCTTACTGTGGGGACAAAGGGCATCCGGTGATCCTTTATGACTACACCGCCACCCGAGAGCGCGCCGGACCGGAGGCATTTCTCAAAGGCTATCGCGGCTACTTACAAGCAGATGCGTACGGCGGATATGACGCCTTTTTCAAGGACCCGGCGCGCGGTTTGATCGAGGTTGGGTGCTGGGCCCATGCTCGGCGTTATATGCATAAAGCGCTGGAGTCGGATCAGCCGCGTATGGGTCCGGCATTGTTGCTCATTGCACAGTTATACCGCCTGGAGCAGGAGGCCCGACCGATGACGCCGGAGGATCGACTGCGATTGCGTCGACACCAGTCTCGCCCGGTTCTGGATAAGTTGCGTGACTACTTACAGGCGATCCAGATAGAAGTCCTACCCAAGAGTCCGGAGGGCCGTGCCGTACGTTACACGCTGAAGAATTGGCATGCGCTGACCCGCTACTGTGAAGATGGGAACCTGGAAATCGACAATAATGCCACCGAAAGATCCATCCGCGGTGTGGCGGTTGGTCGTCGCAATTGGACCTTCTTTGGCAGCGACCAGGGCGGTAAGACCGCGGCGGTCTTGCGGAGCTTCGTGGCTTCCTGCCAACGTGTCGGGGTAGAACCGTTCGCCTGGTTCAAAGACGTGCTGTTGCGGATCGCATCCTATCCCATTCATCGCATCGCAGAACTGCTCCCGCACAACTGGGCGGCCGCCCAAGCTTAACTTCCAGCTTGATCATCGGATCGGGCCCACAGTCCTGGTGATTCTCAGCCGCTTACGTATAGCCGAGCGCCTGTGTAACTGCGGACTCGTCAAGAAGACCCTTTTTTAATTCAGTAATCAAAAGGTCGCCGTTCTTGGCAACCCCAATAATGTCAGATCGCTGATCATGGGTCGTTCGATCTTGTCGGGCGATCCACAAGATCTCCCGCCCAAATAGCCGCGAGCTACAACTGGAGAGCCACGCTTCAAGGTCATTGGCTTCGCTGAACTTAAGCGAGTCCATGGGAAGCGACGAGACTCGCTGGAGGGTTTTCGCCAATGGATTCAGGCGGAACAAGTCGATAGCCACAATGCGCCGAGAGTAGCACAATTCTCGTCGAGAAGGAGCTGAGTGTCGGCCCGCCTCCTACGGGATGTGGAAAGTATCGAGAGCACGTCGGCATCTCCCAGATCCCGACTTCGGGAACGCGCTGAAGACCTGCGGGAACGCCGGACCCGCCGCCGCCCACGAAGGCCAAGGCGGTGCGCCACACCAAAGCCCGCCGGCAGAGGGACGTTTCGGCGCGCACCAGAAAGCTCGACTGGCCAATGGCCAGGGCCGGGGACAGACGAAACAAGCCAATGGAAAATCTCCGCGCGATATGAACCCTGGCGCGAGATCACCGCGCAGGAGTCAAGATAAGCGAGCCGATTCTGGAAACCCGAAAATGCCGCCGTGAGCAGGTCGTCGCCCAACCGGAGGTTGCGCGCGGGGGGGCGGCGTGTTGGCGGAGAAACGCGCTACTCGGGGAACTGAGCCCACGCGCGGCCCGGGTCGTCATCTGGGAGGTCGATCTGGACCCGGTGATTGGTGCCGCAGCGCGCAAGAACGGCTCTCGCGTGGTGAGCAAAGCGTGCGTCTCTTCGTAGCTCGGCAATTATTGGCCAGATTGGGCTCCTCTGGCTTAAGTTAGCGCTTATGGGCGCCTGCCCCACAATTTTTAGAAGAGGTCCATCTGGCGCAGGCGGATGGGCCACAGCCGCACGGGCTCGGGCGCTACCTCCAACTCGTCGGACAACCAGAGTTGGCCGCGACGGCGGGCGCGCGTACGGCGGGCGATGGCGGTGCGCTGTGCGGCATTCGTTTTGGAATGGCAGCGGGGGCACAGGACTGTCAGGCGGGTGCGGTCGGCCGGGTCGTTGGAGAGGTGCGCCACGTTGAGCAGGCGGTGTGGCTGACGGCACATCTGGCAAACGTTTCCGGCTGCCTCCAGCATGGTCAGTCGGAACTTGCGCCAACGGGCATCGTAATACTTGCGGTATTCAGTTCGAATAGGCATTGCGACTACCAGCCTTGGACCAAAACTTATTGTCCTCGAACAGAAGGGAAAGTCAAGCCCGCCAGTGGGTACAATGATTGCGTGGCCGATACCCCCGCACCTGCCAACCCAGTCCTGCCTTTCGAGGCCTGTCTCGATGAACTGGAAAAAGTCGTCAAGGAACTGGAAGGCGGCGATCTGGCACTGGAACGTTCGCTGGAGCTTTTCGAAAAAGGCATGCGGCTCAGCGAGACCTGCCGCAAGCAGTTGGAAGAGGCCGAGACGCGCGTCGAAATGCTGATCCGCAGGGAGGGCAAGATCCAGCCCGAGCCTTTTCGTCCCGATAAATCATGAACCTTCGCGACTACCTCGCCCGGCAGCAGGAACTGGTCGATGCGCACCTTCATCGCCTGGTGCCGCCGGAAACGCAGGCGCCCGAAACCATTCACCGCGCGATGCGCTATAGCCTGTTTGCGGGAGGCAAGCGGATCCGGCCGATTCTTTGCCTGGAGGCTGTGCGCGCCTGCGGGACCGAACCCGGCGATGCGCACTTCACGGCCGCCTGCGCCCTCGAATTCATCCACACTTATTCGCTGATCCACGACGATCTTCCGGCGCTCGACAACGACGATTACCGGCGCGGCAAACTGACCTCGCACAAGGTCTTCGGCGAAGCCATGGCCATTCTGGCGGGTGATTCGCTGCTCACCCTGGCCTTCGAAGTGCTGGCCGCCATGAACAGCGTTTCGGCGGAGCGTAAGTCGCGCATGATCGCGGAACTGGCTGCGGCCGCGGGTACGGTAGGCGGCATGATCGCGGGACAGGTGGCGGATCTGGAGGGCGAGGGCCAAGCGCCGACGCCTCGGCTGCTCGAATCCATACACCGCGCGAAGACCGGCGCTTTGCTGCGCGCCAGCCTGCGCCTGGGCGCGATTTGCGCGGGCGCCGCCGATCCGCATTACGGGGCGCTGTCGCGCTACGGCGAGCATATCGGGCTGGCGTTTCAGATCGTGGACGATATCCTGGATGTCGAGGAATCCTCCGCCGCGCTGGGCAAGACCGCCGGCAAAGATGCCCAGCAGCACAAGATCACGTTCCCGGCGGTGTATGGCGTGGCGGAGTCGCGGAGCATGGCGGATGAAGAGTGCGAGCGTGCCCACGAAACTCTGGCCCCGTTCGGCGAGCGCGCCGCACACCTGCACGAACTGGCCGATTTGATCGTGCATCGCAAGTCATGAAGCCGCGCATCGACCGATTGCTGGTGGAGCGCGGTCTGGCGCCCACGCGCGAAAAAGCACAGGCGCTGATTATGTCGGGCGCGGTGCTGGTGAACGGCCGCAAAGCCGCCAAAGCCGGCCAGCCGGTGGATGAGGAAAGCCGCATAGAGGTGCTGGCGCAGCCGCCTTTCGTCAGCCGCGGAGGAGTGAAGCTGGATGCCGCGATCGCACACTTTGCGATTCGGGTGGCGGGGCGGGTTTGCCTGGATATCGGCGCCTCTACCGGCGGTTTTACGGATTGCCTGTTGCAGCGCGGCGCGGCGCGAGTGCATGCGGTGGATACTGGCGCGGGCCAACTCGATTGGAAAATTCGCAGCGATGTGCGCGTAGTTTTGCACGAAAAGCTGAACGCGCGCTATCTGCGGCCGGAGGATATCGGCGAGCGCATCGACCTGGCCGTTTGCGATGTGAGTTTCATTTCCGCGACGCTGATTCTGCCGGCGGTCACCCCGTTGTTACAAGTGGACGGCGAAATGGTTATACTTGTCAAACCCCAGTTTGAGGTTGGTAAGGGACAGGTGGGTAAGGGAGGAATCGTGCGCGAACCGGAATTGCATCAAGCCGCGTGCCGCCGCGTGGACGATGCGGCGCGGGGGCTGGGGTTTGATACGGCGGTGATCGAAACTCCGATTTTGGGGGCGGAAGGGAACCGGGAGTTTTTGCTTTATGCGCGGAGGTGAAAGCTTCGCTTATGCCCCACATTAATACCGTAGGCATCATTTCGAAGCCAGCCGTACCGGCTGCGGCTGAGGTGGTCCCCAGCCTGCTCGCGTGGCTGGAGGCCCGCTCCATCCAGGTGCGCTATGACGAGCGCACGGCCTTCTACGCCGCGCGCGCGAACGGGCTGCCGCGCGACGAGGTGCCCGCGGGCTGCGACCTGGTGATCGTGCTGGGCGGCGACGGCACGCTGCTTTCCGCCGCGCGCGCTATCGGCAACCGCGAGATCCCGCTATTCGCCGTGAACCTGGGCGGCCTCGGTTTCCTGACGGCTATCACCATCGACGAACTGTATCCCGAACTGGAGCGGGCGTTCCGCGGCGAGCATCGCATCGGGCGCCGTAAGCTGCTGCATGCCGAAGTGCGCCGCGGAGAAACGGTCGTATCGCGCTACGAAGCCCTGAACGACGTAGTGCTCACCAAAGCCGCCATCGCGCGCATCATCGATCTGGATACTTACGTCGATAGCCAGTTGGTGTGCGCCTACAAGGCCGACGGCCTGATCGTTTCCACTCCGACCGGCTCGACGGCCTATTCGCTCTCCGCCGGCGGACCCATCATTTTCCCCTCCGTGCCTGCTATCTGTCTGACGCCCATCTGCCCGCACATGCTGACTTACCGGCCCGTACTGGTGCCGGAGACGAGCGAGGTGGAGGTGCGTTGCCGCGGCGAGGATTCTTCGGTGTTCCTCACCATCGACGGCCAGATCGGCGAACCGCTGAAGAAAGACGATAGCGTGGTTTGCCGCAGTTCGCAGTACGCGCTGCACCTGATCCGGCCGCCGCGCATGATGTTCTTCGATGTGCTGCGCCAGAAGTTGAAGTGGGGCGAGCGTTGAAGCGGCCGTCACTTACCGCCTGGATCTTCATCGGCATGGCCGCCGGAGTGGCGCTGGGCGCGCTGGCGCCGGGGGTGGCGCGGCAACTGGGTCCCATCAGCGCGATCTTTTTGCGGCTGATCCGCTCCATTATCGCGCCACTGATTTTCGGCACGCTGGTTTATGGCATCGCCGGCGGCGGCGATTTGAAACGCATGGGGCGCATCGGCATCAAGGCTATTGTCTATTTCGAAATCGTTACTACGTTCGCACTGTTTCTGGGTCTTGCCGCCGTCAACCTGACGCGACCCGGCGTGGGCATGCACCTGGCGCCGACTTCGGCCGAGGCGGCGCTGCCGGCACAGCAGCCGGGCGCGGGGGCCATCATCGAGCATGTGTTTCCGGCCAGCATCATCGACGCCATGGCGCGCGGCGACGTGCTCGAAATCGTGGTGTTCGCGTTTCTGTTCGGAGCGGCTTGCGCCGCGGTGGGCGACAAGGCCAAACCCGTGGTGGCCTTCTGCGAAGCGCTCGCCGAAGTGATGTTCCGCTACACGCGCTATGTGATGTACCTGGCGCCTTTGGGTGTGGGCGCGGCGATCGCGGTCACGGTGGGCACCAAGGGTTTCGGGGTGCTGTTCGGACTGGGTAAGCTGATCCTGACGATGTACGCGGCGCAAGTGCTGTTCGTGGTGGTGGTGCTCGGCGCAGTGATCCTGCTGGTGCGGATTCCCGTGGGCGCCTTTTACCGGGCGGTGCGCGAGCCGTTCCTGATCGCGTTTTCCACGGCATCGAGCGAGGCCGCGCTGCCGCTGGCGCTGGAAAATATGGAGCAGTTCGGCGTGCCCAAACATATTGTGGCGTTCGTGATTCCGACCGGCTACAGCTTCAACCTGGACGGGACCACGCTGTATCTTTCGCTGGCGTCTGTTTTCGTGGCACAGGCCGCGGGAGTGAATCTGACATTCGGCCAGCAACTGCTGATGATGCTGACGCTGATGCTGACCAGCAAAGGGGTGGCGGGTGTTCCTCGCGCGGCTCTGGTGATTCTGGCAGGGACGCTTTCCACGTTTCGGCTGCCTATGGAAGGTGCGGCGGTACTGCTGGGCATCGATGCCTTGATGGACATGGGCCGCACGTCGGTCAACGTGGTGGGGAACTGCCTGGCCAGCGCGGTGGTCGCGCGGTGGGAGGAGTGAGGCAGGCCAGCCCGGGCAGGCCGGCGTGGACGCCGGCCGCAGGACTGGAGTCCTGCCCCACAAGCATGTTACTGGACGTCGGTGACCTTTCCGTTGACGAAGACGACTTTGGTGTCTTTGTAGGAATAGATGGTCTTGGTGCCCACGGTGGCTTTGTGCACCGGTTGACCCCAAGCTGCCTCAACCTGTGCGACAGTGAAGCCGAGCTCGACGTTGGCCGGCTGGGCGGGGGGTGCTGAATCGTTCGGACCGCCGGCCGCGGCTACACCGGAACCCGCTTCCTGTTCAGCTTTGTCAGCTTCCTTCGATTCCTGATTGATCTCGCCTTTAACTTCGTCTTCCGGCGGCGGCGGCGGTGCGATGGCCGCCATGGGGCTCTCCGTCCCAGCGGCCTTAGCGGATGCCGGGGCGGCCGGCAAGCCACCGGTGCCCTGCTTCTTTTGCAGTTCCTGCATGCCCTCATCAATGGTCTGGCGCATGTGGTTCTGCATTTCCTGCAGGTCTGTGAGCTGCACGGACACCGTGTCGCCCTTGGGGCATTCCTTGCCGCCCTTGCTGGCTAAGACGGCGAGGGTCGCGGCCTGAGCGTCGGGGGTAGTCTGGCCGCTGAGCTGGATGGCATCGCCCTCACTGAGCGCGCACTCATTGCCGCCGGCATCCACCACGTCCAGATCCTGGCCGGCTACGAAGACATGTGGCTTGCCGTCATCGAGCATGCGCTGGATACTGCTGGAAGCCACGTTGGGTTCGGCATTCGGGGCGGAGGCAGCCTGAGCCTCGTTGTTTTCGAGGGCGATCTGCTGTTTGACTTCGTCGGCAATGAGATTCTTGACCTCGGGCGATAGCGGCGCAGGATTGGCCAGAGCCGCGGCTTGCGCCTGGTAAGCTGCCGCCAGCGAATTCGCGATGATATAATCCGTCAACCAGAACGCCGGGCCGGCGTACACCGGGTACGGGGTAAAGAAGGCGCCATAGTATCCGTACCAGGGATTCACGCCCCAGCCCCAGCCGAACGTTATAGGAGCGGCCCAGGGATTGTAAGCCCATCCATAGAACGCCGGGCGCCAGTAATAAGCCGGGTAGTACGGATTCACATACAAGCCGTGATAGTAATAACGGCCGTAATACGCATGGTAGTAGCGTCCGCCATAGTAGTAAGACCGACGGGCGTATTCGTGGCCGTGGAACATGTATGGCCGCCCTTGCACATAGCCGCGGCCGCCCCGCTCGGCGACCACGCGGGAGCCATCGCGGCGCTCTACCACGACGCGGCGGCCTCCGCTGAGGTTGCGGTGAACGTCCATGCCGCGTTTGGGATCATGCAAGGTGGCGAGGTGTCCATCCGCCCGCTTGGTAACCGTGCCGCCATTCTTAGTGGCAACAGTGGTGCTGCCCTTGGGAGTCGGGGTGGCGGTTTTGCCGAATGTCTTTCCGGTGGTACCGGTGGGAGCCTTTGCGGTGCCGGCCGTGGTCGAGTGTCCCGCAGTACCGCTGGTGGGCGAATGCACCGTTGTGGTGGTTGGATGCCCCGTCGTTGTGGACGGATGAGCCGTCGTAGTGGACGGATGAGCCGTGGTAGTGGTGGCAGGTTTCGGCGAACTGGTGGTGGGGCCGTGCGACGACGATGTGGTCGGTCCCTTGGAAGTGCTAGCGCCGCCGCTGGCCGGCTTGGCTGCAGGCTTGGCGGCGGGTTTGGCTGGGGCGGGAGTAGTCTTAGGCTTATCCGCGCAGAGCGCCGGGGAAGCTAAAAAAAGCAAAGTAGCGAAAGCAGCCAGGCACAGGCCGGGCAATATGGTGCGTCCACGTAATTTCATTCAAATCTCCTGAATTGTTCCAATCAGACTGGTAACAAAGCGGCTACTGTATATCTTTCACCTTGCCGTTGACGAAGGTCACCTTCAGATCCTTGTAAGTGTAGATTTCCTTGGTTCCAATCTTAGCCTTACGCAAAGGCTGTCCCAGGGCCGCGACGACCTGGTCAATGGTTTGGCCTTCCGCCACTTCGGGTGCGTCCGGCGGGGGCGGCGGAGGAGGCTCGATAGGAGCGGGCGGCGCTTCTGCAACCGGCGCGGCGGGAGGCGGTTCGGGTGCGGCGAGCGGGGCTGGCTGGCTGGCTGGCGCCGCTTCCTGCTGGCTGCCTTGCGCCGCAGCCGGCGCCTTGTCGTCCTTCTTAGCGTCTTTGGCGTCTTCGGCAGGCGCCACGGTGATCACTTCATGTACCAGCTTCAGGGCCTCATCCGGCGTCGGAATGGATCCCTCGAAGGGAATCACCAACGTCGTCGCATAACGAACGTCGCTGATGGCGTCGGTGAAGAAGCTGATTATGATACCCGCATCTTTGCCGCTGTCCCGGACTTCGATCTTCGTGACCCAGAATTTTTCGCCGCTTACGAACGTGTGGCTGGCGGGAGAATCCGGGACACTGCTCGCGCCCGGGATATGGCTCTTAAGCAACCCCGGCATCTTTTTGAACTTTTCGTTGGCCGAGCAGGGTCCACTCTGGGTGATCTGTCCCTGCCCGCGCTTGTATGTATTCCGGCAAGGGTTAGTACTGGACGCCGTCAGCATCAGCACTTTGTCTTTCTGCAGTACCACGACAGAACCGGCGGTGACGATATCGGTCTTGTCGTAATTGGCCTTAGTCAGCGTGTATTCGGATTCCAGTTTCTTCTGGATGTCCGTGCTTTGGGTGCTTTGGGCGTACACCGCGGCAGGCAACGCGGTTAGTACGGCTAGGACCCAATGGGGCATCTTGATTGTATTCATTGCGGCAATCTCCCTAACATGCGGGGCTCGTTCCGCCGGGCAGTTCGAGGAAAACTTGCCCGATTATACACCGGGTTTGCGATGTACGCAATGCTACGAATTGGCCATGATGCGATCCACCCTTGATTTCGGCTTTTTTTTTATGCGCATTCGTGGGTACGGCTAGTACACGGCCGGTACAGGCGTCGGCCGGAAAGCAGTCTCCGATGAAGCGTGCATGATCTGTCCGACCCGGAGTATAAGAAGGCGCTGGCGCAGGTCAATTCATTTTTGCACTGACTGGCGTGGGGGCCTGGGTCGCTTCGAGCGGGGGATTACCGGCACCAGGGAGACCGCGCAGCCGAGGCCGAGTAATGGAATTATCTTCCCTTCGGATTGCCGAGAAGGGAGAGCAGATAATCCTGCGCGAATTTGTGATCTCGAATTTGGGGCCACACCTTGAATGCCGCGTCGACCGAATCGATGATGGCCAGTGCCTCGGTACGCGTCCACTGCTTGTCGGTGTCGTAATCCGCCGTTTGCCGTTGCTGATATGCCTGATAGAACGCGAATGAGACGGTTTGGAGGTGCGCCATACAATTCCTATCGGGTCCAGGCGCCGGAGCTGGCTTGGAAGTAAGGAATCTATGGCAGGCGGCCTTTTGCTCGTCCGATGCCCTAAACATGCTGCCGTGTTGGAAATATCGGCCGAGCGCAGCGCGCTGGCTCGATCGCTTCCAATTCCGGGTGGCCTCCGAAATCAGCAAATGGAACAGGGCATAGTAGCTGGTGGAAACCGCGCGCCTTAAGCTCGCCTGCCTCGGCCGCTTCCGCTCCCTGCGCGCGAGGTAATATGCCTGTTCCAAAAGGTCATTAGCGAGCGGCATTGGGAGGTTTCAAACCCAAGCAGGATCCTTGATGCCGGCGACTTCGGACTGGCTGCGGAAGTTGAAATACGCGTGCACGCCGTTCTCATCCGTTTTGAGCTGGTTCATTAGAGTTAGGCCGACATGCTGGGCCACGATACGTAGTCGGGCAGGACGGCTGGCTTCGTCGGTTAGCACGATGTTGAAGAAAATAGCAGGGAATCCCATCGCGTCGAATCCAATCTCGAATTTGATGTTCACTACATCGGCACCGATCGATCGCGCAGTGCGCCGCACGTCAGCTTGAAGCTTGGGCGTATTCGAGAAGACGGCTGGAATAATCACGCCTAGACCATTATCGCGTGTCTCGAGGAAATTGGTGTGGGAATCGAGTCCCGGGGCAGGGCGAATTATTTGCGGATGGCAGCGAGGCGAAGTATTTCGCGGTGGCCACCAACGAGTGGGCCTGGGACCGGGAAAAGGCGGGCACGGTGGAGGCGCTGCATGATGCGCTGAAGAACGATTTGGCGGCTGGCGTGATGCCGTGCGGTCGCTGGGGCGCCAACGCGGCCTGGCTGCGGTTGGCCGTGATGACACACAACGTGCTGACCGCCTTAAAGCGGCTGGCCTTGCCCGAGCCGTGGCTGCGGGCACATCCCAAGCGGATGCGCTTTCAGATCTTCTGTTCGCCGGGCAAGCTGGTGACGCACGCGCGGCAGATCTTACTCCGCGTCAAGCGACTGCCAGAGCAGTTGGCCGAGTGGATCGCGGCGCTGCGCTTGCTGCCCATCGCCCGGCGCGTGTAGCGAAACTGCTGGTGGGAACCTGCGCGATGCGTTTCGCCAAGGGCCGGAGAATCGTCTCGGAATTTCCGTGACAACCACCAACCCATGAGTTGGGAGTCGCGCTTCGCGTTTGCCGACCTCTCACGCAGTCTTTCCGAGTTGCCCACAAGTAACCCGCGGGATTTTTGATTTTCAGCCTGCCGGTAGCGCCACTCGCTACGGACGGATTACGTTTCCGGGCCAGCTTCGCTTCAAGGTCAGGGCTCGATCCGGCGCCGCGTGTTACGCTGGAATTTCCGTATGAGTAACATCCAGATTACCCTGCCCGACGGCAGTCAACAGTCGGTCGCGGCGGGGAGCCGGCCCATCGATATCGCGCGCGACATCAGCCCCCGTTTGGCCGACGCCGCCATCGTCGCCAAAGTGAACGGCGAGTTATACGATCTCACTCGTCCGCTGGAGGGCGATGCCACTCTGCAGATCCTGACGGCCAAGGATCCGGCCGCGCTTACGGTTTACCGCCATTCCACCGCGCACCTGCTGGCCGCGGCTGTGCTGGAGCTGTTCCCGGAGACCCAGCTGGGCATCGGTCCGCCCATCGATACCGGGTTCTATTACGATTTCGATCGGCCCACGGCTTTCACTCCCGAAGACCTGGAAAAAATCGAGAAGCGCATGTGGGAGATTCAGGCGCGCGACTTGCCGTATGAGCGCGTCATGACCCCCAAGGACGAAGGCCTGCGGAAGTATGCCGACGACTGGATGAAGAAGGAACTGATCGAGGAGCGCGCCGGCGATGTCTTCAGCCAATACACGCTCGGTCCGCATTTCATCGATTTCTGCCGCGGCCCGCATGTGCCTGCGACTTCCAAGATCAAGGCGTTCAAGCTGCTGTCGATCGCGGGCGCCTACTGGAAAGGCGACGAACATAACAAGCAGTTGCAGCGCATTTACGGCACCGCATTTTTCAGCAAGAAGGAGCTGGACGAACATCTCGCCAAGCTGGAAGAGGCCAAGAAGCGCGATCACCGCAAACTCGGCAAGGAACTGGACCTTTTCAGCATTCAGGAACTGGCCGGTCCGGGGCTCATCTTCTTCCACCCAAAGGGCGGCGTGGTGCGCCGGCAGATCGAAGACTGGATGCGCGACCAGTACGTCAAGCGCGGCTATGCGCTGGTCTACACGCCGCACGTGATGCGCGCGGATTTGTGGAAGACCTCCGGCCATTACGGCCATTATGCCGAGAACATGTTCTCGCGCATCGAGCTGGATGACGCGGAGTACCAGCTCAAGCCGATGAATTGTCCGGGCCACATCCTGATCTATCGCGACCGGATGCGCAGCTATCGCGACCTGCCCGTTCGGCTGGGCGAACTTGGCACCGTCTACCGGTATGAGCGCTCCGGTGTGATGCACGGCTTGCTGCGCGTGCGCGGCTTCACGCAGGACGACGCGCATATCTTCTGCGCTCCCGAACAGATTGAAGACGAGATTGTGAGCTGTCTCGAGTTTGCGGTGGACACCTTGCACACCTACGGATTCAACGACTACGAAGCCGAGCTTTCTACTTGGGACAACGGCGTCAGCGGCAAGTACCTGGGCTCGCCCGAGCAGTGGAAACTGGCCGAAGACGCGCTCATGAAAGCGGTGACACGGCTGAACATGAAGGTGAAGGTGGCGCCCGACGAAGCGGCGTTCTACGGGCCGAAGATCGACGTGAAGCTGGTGGATGCCATCGGCCGGCTTTGGCAGCTTTCCACCGTGCAATTCGATTTCAACCTGCCGCAGCGCTTCGAATTGGAGTATATCGCCGAAGATGGCAAGGCGCATCAGCCGCTAATGGTGCATCGAGCGTTGTACGGCTCGATCGAGCGCTTCTTCGGCATTCTGCTGGAGCATTATGCCGGAGCTTTCCCGGTGTGGCTGGCGCCGGTGCAGGCCATCGTGCTGCCGATCACCGACCGCCAGTTGGAGTACGCGCGATCCGTGCACAGCCAGTTGGAAGCGGCTGGGATTCGCGCCACGGTGGACGAACGGAGCGAGAAGGTTAATTTAAAGATCCGGGAAGCGCAGTTGCAGAAGATTCCTTACATGCTGGTGATAGGTGATCGCGAGGCGCAGAGCGGGCAGGTGTCGGTGCGGCATCGCAAGTCCGGCGATCAGGGGGCTAAGGCGGTGGCGGATTGCATCGCGGAGATCCGGGGGCTGATCGATTCTAAGGCTGTGACGGAGTAAGCGACGCGGCCACCCTTATTTTTGAATCATCACTTCGGTGGATTTAACCACCACACTCACCGTGTCGCCGCGCTGCAGATTCATCTCGTCGGCGCTGCGCCGCGTGATGACACTTTCGATCTCGTTCTCGCCCACCTGCACCACGATGTGAGCCATCACGTCGCCGCGGGTCACATCCGTGATCTGGCCGCGAAGTTGGTTGCGTGCGGACAATGCCATGCGAACCACGATAACACCCGCGCGCGCGGCGATTCAAGAAGCCCGGTACGATCACTTACACTGAAGATGAGTGGCGATGACCGTCATCGAGGTTCCCGAAGATCTGTCCGGCCTCGATGCGGCCATTGCGCAGGTCCCCAATAATCCGGCTGTTTTCCTGCTTTGGCCACGCGAAGGCGATCCCTATCTGGCCAAGACCGCGCTGCTGCGGCGGCGCCTGCTGCGTCTGCTCAAAGAACGCGAAAAGCCGTCCCGCCTGCTCAATCTCCGCCACACCGTGCGGCGTATTGAGTACTGCCTCACGGGCTCCGCGTTCGAATCCGCCATCCTCATGTACGAGCTGGCGCGTCGCTACTTTCCAAAGAGGTATCTCGATCTGCTGAAGCTGCGCATGCCCACATACGTGAAGCTGGTACTCTCGAACGAGTTTCCCCGCAGCCAGCTCACGACGCACCTGGGGCGCGCGCCGGCCCTCTATTGCGGACCGTTTCGCAGCCGCGCTACGGCCGAGAAGTTCGAATCGGAATTTCTGGACCTGTTTCAGATGCGCCGCTGCCAGGAAGACCTGGTGCCCTCGCCCGAGCACCCCGGCTGCATCTACGGCGAAATGGGCATGTGCCTGCGGCCCTGCCAGCAAGTGGTCGGGCGCGACGAGTATCTGCACGAAACCGCGCGCGCAGCGGAGTTCCTCAAGAGCGGCGGCCGCTCTTTGCTGGACGTGATCGGCAGCGCGCGCGACCGCTACAGCGAAGAGATGATATTCGAGGAAGCGGCGCGGCAGCACAAACGGTACGAAAAGGTGCAGGAAGTGCTCAAGCTGCGCGATGAGCTGGCGCGCGATATCGACCGGATGCACGGCGTAGCGATCACGTTTTCCGCGGCGCCCAACGCGGTGGAGCTTTGGATCGTACGGGAGGGGCAATGGCAGGAACCGCGGCGCTTGAGCTTCGAGATCCAGGACGGCAAGCCTGTTTCGCTCGACGGCAAGCTGCGGGAGGTATTCGGTACACTGCCCATGCGCCGGCTCGGCACACGCGAGCGCCAGGAGTATCTGGCCTTGCTGGCGCGTTGGTATTATTCGAGCTGGCGCGACGGCGAATGGCTGGCCATCGAGTCCTTTGAAAACTTACCCTATCGCAAGCTGGTGCACGCGGTGTCGCGGGTGGCACGGCGGGATGTACCGCGCGAGGCATCCTGAGCCATCCTGAGCCGGGGATTACCCGAGCTCGGCATGCGGCGGCCGGTCCGCCCGGCCAGTACTAAACATTCACGAGACTTTTTAGAACTATTGGAACTTTTGTTATATAGAGTTAACCGGAGTTAATGTCCGCAAGTGGTATCATATTGAAGATATTCGGCAAAGGCTGTCGGGAGGGGCGCTCTCGCCCGCCTGGCCCAGTGCCGGCTTCAGCCATTCCGACCAAGTGGAATACTCGTTTTGGCAAGGAAGGGTTACGTAGCTGTAACGGATAAATAGAATGGGATCTGAACAAGGAGACTTACCAGTCGAACGACGGGCGAAGAAGCGCTTCATCATGGAGCGTGAGATCCGCTACAGGGTGTTGGAGCAGGACAGAATCATTGCCGTGGGGAGCGGCAAAACCGTCAATTTAAGCAGCAATGGGGTGGCTTTTGTCGCTGTCGAAGAATTACCGGTTGGGGCGTTTATTGAGGTATCCATCGCCTGGCCGGCGTTGCTCGAAAATCGCTGCCCGCTTCAACTGATCGGTTTTGGAAGGGTGCTCAGAAGCGACACGGGCACTATCGCCTGCACCATTGAGCAGTATGAGTTCCGCACTCTGGCACGGGTAGTGCCGGAGAACGCGTGGTCCGCGCGAAGCGACCAGAAGCTGCGCCGCTGGGCGGAAGCTGTTGCCCGCGGCTAGAGACCACGGGTACACCGCAACGATACCTTCGGGCGGCCCCCTGTAGCCTTGCGCCTTTCTAGGATGACTTGGTGGTGCTGGGGGGTTCGTGTGCCGGGGTGGCCGCCGGTTTCGCAGCGTCGGTCTTTTCGCTCTTCTTCGATTCAGAGGATTCGGGCTTGGACTTATCGTGGCCCCCACCGCCATTCCGCCCGTAATCATTCACATACCACCCGGACCCTTTGAATTGCAGTGTCGGCGCGGAAACCAGTCTTTCCACGGCGCCCCCGCAACCGGGGTGCTCCGGTAACGGCTTGTCGGAGAACTTTTGAATCACCTCAAAAATATCTCCGCATTTGGCGCATTTATACTCGTACAACGGCATAAGAAACGGCAGTCCCAGTAAGGAAGCTAAATCCATTTTAACAGATCGCGAGCAGTATGGCCGAAAAACACTACGCAGCGGCGCTTTGTCCGACTTCTTCGGAATCTTGATGTCGTGCCGCTTGATCTTCTGATTGAGCGTGGACAGCGGCACGTGCAGACTGGCCGCGGCCCCGGTCTGGTCGATGTCGATAAGGAACGGCCGTCAGGTCGAGGAATTTTTCGTTCTCGCGGCAATACTCGGTGAAGAAGTGGCTCACCAGGGCGGGAATATCTTCTTTACGTTCGCGCAGCGCCGGCAGCGCGATATTGATCACGTTGAGGCGGTGATACAAATCCTCGCGAAAGGTGCCCTCGTCCACGCGTTTCTTCAGGTCTTCATTGGTGGCGGCCAGAATTCGCACATCCACGCCCAGTGGTTCGGTGGCGCCCAGCGGGGTGAATTCCTTATCCTGGATCACGCGCAACAGCTTGGCTTGCATGTCCGGCGCGATGGTGCCGATTTCGTCGAAGAAGACGGTGCCGTGGTCGGCCACCTCGAAGTAACCCTTCTTGGTGTGTATGGCGCTGGTGAAGGCGCCTTTGATGTGACCGAACAAGGTGGATTCCAGCAGGTCGGAGGGCAGCGACTCCTTACCCGTGCAGGTTTCGCCGGTGATGAGGATGGTGGAACGGTTGCTCGCCGCCCGGTCCACCAGGTCCGCGCAGCCCGAGGAAGGCCGCCGAGGCTCAAACGCGGGTTCGATTTCGCCGTCGCGGTGCTAGTGTTCGACGATCCAAACCATCGCAGCGTTCGCTTCGTGAATGGCGAAGAGCGCTGTCAGACCATTGGCCTGGTAAACGAACTCCTGCTCGTCTGCCAGACTTGGACCGAGGAAGATGTCGTTCGGATCGTCTCGGCTCGAAAAGCGAACCGCACGGAAAGGAATCGTTACTATCGTGGCCATCGTCCGTTATGAGAGAAAGCCCGGAGACCCGCTCACGCGCCGGCAGAAGGAGAACCTGAAGCGGATTGCCGAAATCAAAGTTGAAGATAATCGACTTCTCCGACATCCCCGAATTGACCGAGGAATGGTTCGCGCGTGCGGTGCGGGGCAAGTTCTACCGGCCCGCGAAGGAGATCGTGTCGATCCGGCTGGATAAGGACGGGCTGGCGTTCTGCAGGCGGCAAGGGGCGGGTTACCAGACGCGCATCAACGATACCCTGCGCGCTGCAATGCACGCGGCGCTTTCGGCAAGGCGCGGCAGTAGTCCGTCGTACAAGTGCGATTGGGACCCCGGGGACGGACGCCCTGGTTCAGTTGGGCATCGACGTATTTGGTGACACGAGCCATCTTTCTAACGCCGATTTCTCTGGCGATTTGGTAGGCTGTGAGTGGGGCGGTGGGGCCGTGCCCTTCTGTACACAGACCGGATGGTGTCGTGCGAGGACTGATGGCGCTTGATTCTGGGGTAGCCTACTTTCCAACAGATATCGGCCCCACTCCTCACCTCGCATCGCGGCGCGGGGGTCAGGACGTCACCGCCGAAGTTTGGGGCTTTCAGAACCGCCGGTGTCGCGGATACTCGGACGTGTAGTGGAGGAGAGATGTTTCACGCGACCAGTTCTGCATGAATGTGCGAACTGATCTTCGCCGCCGGCCTCCCAGGAAATGGGCTGAAATACGGATGCTGCACTGTTGAAGATAAGCCGTACTATTCCGACTTTTTCGGGATCTTGATATCGTGGCGCTTGATCTTCTGATTCAGCGTAGACAGCGGCACGTGCAGACTAGCCGCGGCCTCGGTCTGGCTGCCGCCCGACTGGGTCAGACGCTCCAAAATAATTCGCCGCTCGAAGTCCGCCACTATTTCAAACAATGACGCATCGGCCGGCAGCGCACCGCCTTCGGCGCGGCGCAGGCGAATGCCGCTCGATTGCAGCAGGTGATCGGGCAGCACATCTATAGGGACGGCCGTTTCGGTGGCCAGCACCACGGCGCGCTCCACGGCATTTTCCAATTCGCGCACGTTGCCGGGCCAGTTGTGCTCCATCAGGATCTGCATCACCTCGGGCTGGAAATGCAGCGTGGAGTTGCCCTGCGGGTCGAGGAATTTTTCGTTCTCGCGGCAGTACTTGGTGAAGAAGTGGCTCACCAGCGCGGGAATATCTTCTTTACGTTCGCGCAGCGCCGGTAGCGCGATATTGATCACGTTGAGGCGATAATACAAATCCTCGCGAAAGGTGCCCTCGTCCACGCGTTTCTTCAAGTCTTCATTGGTGGCGGCCAGAATTCGTACATCCACGCGCACCGGTTCGGTGGCGCCCAGCGGGGTGAATTCCTTCTCCTGGATCACGCGCAACAGCTTGGCTTGCATGTCCGGTGCGATGGTGCCGATTTCGTCGAAGAAGATGGTGCCGTGGTCAGCCACCTCGAAGTAACCCTTCTTGGTATGTATGGCGCTGGTGAAGGCGCCTTTGATGTGACCGAACAAGGTGGATTCGAGCAGATCGGAGGGCAGCGTCCCGCTATTCACGGGCACGAACATGCGGTCGGCGCGCGGTGAATTGGAGTGGATGGCCTTGGCGATCAACTCCTTACCCGTGCCGGTTTCGCCGGTGATAAGGATGGTGGAACGGCTGCTCGCGACCTGGCTCACCAGATCCAGCAGGCGCAGCATGCGGTCGCTTTTGCCGATGATGTTGGGGAAGCTGTAGCGCTGTTTCAGGGCGCGCTTCAGGTGGGTGTTCTCGTATTCGAGGCGCCGCTTGGAGATCATGCGGTCGATCTCGATCAACAGCTTCTCGTTGTCCCACGGCTTGGGAAAATAATCGCTGGCACCCAGCTTGAGCGCTTCCACGGCGGCTTCCACGGAGCCGTAGGCCGTGATCATGAAGATAGGCGTTTCCCGGTCGCGCCCGCGGACGTCACGCAAAACGTCCATGCCGGAACGATCCGGCATCATGAGATCGAGCAGCACCATGTCGTAGGCGCGCGTTTCCATCTTGCGCAGTCCTTCGGTGCCGTTCGCGGCGAGATCCACGCGATAGCCTTCCAGGCTGAGAAGGGTTTCCAGTCCTTCGCGTATATCCAATTCGTCATCCACAACCAGGACGCGGCCCTTGTCGGCGACGGAAGATGATTCAGGTGCGCTCATGCCAGGCATTCAGCGCGGGGCAGGCTCCCTGCCTTTGTGCGGCAGGCGGGCCGCGGTCCCCGCGCCAGCTGAGAGCCTGTCTTCATGGCCCTGCGGGCCAACAAATGTGATGAAAACCCCTCGTGGTGCAGACCATCGCTTTTCGTGGTCTGCCACTCCTGGTGGACCAGGCAGACGACACAAAACGTTCGTCTGCGCCACAATCGGTCTTCGACGGAGCCGCAACCAAGAGGTTCGACGCAGCGGGGCTGAAGCCCCGCGCCGGCTGAAGTCCGCCATCCAAACACCGCGAACAGGCGGTTTGCAGAGTATTCGGTCACGCGGCGTTCACCGGTTGTGTGGAGGCGGCCAGACTGGCGCCCTGAGCCAGGGCAGTCCTCGACCACGGCAGGCGAAGCTGGAATCGCGTGCCTCCCTGGCGGCTGGATACTTCAATGGAACCCTTGTGTTCCTGAATGATCCCATAGGTCACGGCCAAACCCATGCCGGTGCCTTTGCGGCTGCCCTTGGTGGTGAAGAACGGATCGTAAATCCGCTGCAGGTGCTCGGGCGGGATGCCGTGGCCGGTGTCGGAAACCTCCACGAGCGCGCCCGATTCTTCGGGCCAACTGCGCACCGAGAGTACGCCGCCGCCATCCATGGCATCGCGCGCATTCAAGAACAGGTTCAAGAACACCTGCTGCAGTTTGCCGGCGTTGCCGTGTACGGTGGGCAACCCGGGCGCCAGATCGAGCTTCACTTCCACACCCACTTTCTGGATCTGATGTTCGAGCAGCGACATGGTTTCACGAATCACCTTGTTCAGGTCCACATCGCCGAAGGCAGTGGTCGAAGTACGCGAGAAATTCAACAGCGAATTCACGATCTCGCTGGCGCGGAAAGTCTGCTTGGCGATCTTATCCAGCAGGATGGATTTCTGGTCGTCGTTAGCCACCTGTTTGGCCAGCATCTGGGCGTAGGTGGAGATAACCGCCAGCGGCGTATTCACTTCGTGGGCCACCCCCGCCGCCAGCAGCCCGATGCTCGAAAGCTTGTCCGCTTGTACCAGGCGCTGCTCGAGTTCGGCGCGGTCCGTCACGTCGTCAAAAATGATCAGGCGGCCGATCTGTTCGAAATCCTTTGAGACCAGCGGCGCGATGGCCACGTTCAGAGTAGCGCTCAGATGACTGGCCTGCGCCGCTCCCGCCGCCTGGCCGGACCCGTTGATGGGTACCGGCTCATGGCTGGGCAGCACGGAGAGCGACGTGGGGTGCAGCACGAACTTGTAAATGTGATGGATACCGGTCTGGCCGCTTACGCGCTCGAACTGATCGGACAGTTCGGCGGGAAACAACTCCGACAGCTTGCGCCCCACGGCGGACTGCCGTGCGATTCCAGTGAGCCTCTCGATTTGGGTGTTCCAGCTCTCCACGCGGTCATCCAGATCCGCTGCCAGAATTCCCACGTTGATGGACTCGACGATATTTTCGCTGAACTCCTTCAGGCGCTCGTACTCCTCCATCTTGCGCTGCAGGGAGCGGTAGAGGGTGGCGTTTTCAATGGCGATTCCCACATAGCCGGAGATGGTGGCAAGCATTTCGACATCCACCGTAGAAAGAAAATCGCCGTCTTCGGTGCGGCTCACACCCAGGTACGCGATGGTCCGGCCGCGCACGGTGCACGGGAGATAGTACGTGAGGTCGAGATCGGCAATGGCAGCGCGCACGCTGGCCGGCCAACTGCGCGACACCGCATCCAGCTGGTGGCGGGTGCGTTCGAAGAAGATATAGGGCTGCGGCAGCTCCCAGTTCAGAAAGCTCAGGTCCAGTTGATCGGCGGTCAGATCCGGCGACCGGCGGCGTGCGCCCATCGACATTTTCAGGCGGAAAAAGGGCTGATCGTCCGGGGAGCGATCCTCGGACAGAAATACGGCCATGTGCCGGATGGACAGGGTTTTGAGCAGGCGCTCGCAAACCGAGCCGAGCATGGCATCCAGATCGGTTTCGGCGCTGAGCTCACGGGCGAACTCAACCAGGGTGCGCCGATAGTCATAGCGGTCGCGATAGAAGTGCTTGTCCAGCCGCTCCTGAATCCAGTTGCGGATAGGTTGGAACAGGAACGCTGCCACCAGCATGACGGCAATCAGGCCGGTGTTGCCGACGTCCTTAAAATTCTTTTGCACCAGGCTGCCGAGCGAGAACACGATCCCGTAGAATGCCGCCAGCACGCAGACCGTAGCCAGCGTGTAAGCATAGCCGCGCCGGAAAAGGATGTCGACGTCCATCAGGCGGTACCGCGCGACGGCATAGGCCAGCGTCAGCGGGATGAGTACCATCGACAGCACGGAAAGCCGCATGTACTGGTTGGGCAGCATGCCCAGCGCATAGGGCAACACGTACAGCACAGTGAACGGCAGGATGCCGCAGAATGTGCCGTTGCGCAGCCATTTCAACTGCTGGCGCACGATGGGATCTTCGGCTTTGCGATAGTCCCGGCTGAGGACCAGGCCTCCCAACACGTAAGGAACGATCAGCAGCGGCTGCCAAAGGCGGTCGAGCATCCAGCGCAGTTCCACGAGCGAAATGCCGATGCGCAGCGTGCCGGAAGTGATCGCCAGCCAGGTCGCGAACAGCAACGCGGGCGGCAGGTAGAGAATCGCTACCGCGGTTTTGGAACGGAACCAGCGGCGCGGCTCGGGGAAAGTCAGACAGAAGTGCAGGAAGACGGTAGGCGCGAGCAGACCGGCCGCCACGTTACAAAAATAGATTACCTTGTCGAAGCCGTTCAGCTTGCCGGTGTAATGGAACGAGCACAGGATGAACGAGACCAGGCAGAGGATGTAGAAGTGCCGCGCCATATGCGCGCTGCCCCGCCGGAAGTAGACAAACAGCCCGATGAGCAGATACGCGCCGCCCACCATGTACTGGTAAGTGACCGCAGGATCGAGCGGCTCTTCGCGGATGTAGACCGTGGCCTTGAACTCGACGCCTTGCCGGCTGGCCGTATAATCGGCCTTGTTCCAGGCTCCCACAGCCGCCAGAATTTGGGGAACGTCTATGGCCTTTTGAGTGGCTGCCCCGTTGATTCGCAGCACCTTGTCACCGTCCTTGAGACCGGCTTTGGCAGCCGGTCCATCGGGATCAATGTGCAGGGCCTCCACACTGTTGCCGCGATCGACCCAGACGGCGCCGTCATCGGCCAGGCGAAATTTATGCTGCTGCTGGAAATTAATGATGGCGGAAGCGGCGGCGGCGATGGTGAGAATCGTCAGGATCGCGGTGGAGAGCTGAAATTTGAGTTCCTGAAACATTTACGCCGCCAGCGATTTCGAGGACACACTCCTGCCCGGGGTTTCGACCGAAGCACGTTGCATGCCACCCGCCCACCATCATAATAGTAAACTTTTCTTGCAGTTACCAGCTAAGAAGCAGCACGGAATCCGGAAATTGGGAGAAGCGGCTATGGAGACGCGGAGTTCAGTGGGGCAGACCTCCAGGTCGGCGGCGGGTCTCCAGACCCGCCCAGGCCGACGTGGACGTCGGCCGCAGGACTGGAGTCCCGCCCCACGATCAGATGTTCGACTTGCCGTAGCGCTTCCGCATCCATTCGACAAACGCGCCGGGAGCGGTCATGGTGGAAAGCCGGCCTTGCCGGACCAGTGCCCAATCGGCGAAAAGGCCGCTTTCTTTGATCTCGTGCAAGGTCGTGGGCGGTTCCAGCATGCCTAGAAACTCGAAGTCCACCACGGTAAGCTTGGGGTCTTTAGGGTCCGGCCGCGGCGCCGATGCCACCCTAGCCAATCCGACGATGCGGGCATCGCTCATACTGTGGTAAACGAAGACACGATCGCCAGGATGCATTTCGCGAATCGCGGGCAGTGCCTGCGGATTGCGCACGCCATCCCAAACCGTCTTGCGCTCGCGCGCAAGGTCCTCAATCGAATAAGTTTCCGGGTCCGTCTTGGCGAGGAAGTAGTTCATAGAGGTATTTCCCAGCATAGTACCATTAACCAGAGTTAACATGAACTTCGGCAGGTGCCTGAACTTGGCGGCGGCCGCCAGGATTGCTGTAAACTAAAGAGAAATGCGCAAAGTTATCAGTGTGCCTGCATTGCTGGCCACGGCCCTATGCGGCATACTCGGCGCCCAGCAGCCGGCCGCCCCTGAGCAACCCTCCGCGCCGTCGCAGACTGCTACGAATAAAGCCCAACCTGCGAAAAACACAGCTCCGGATGCCAAGTCCCCCGCGGGGACCCCGGGAGTGGATCCGCATGCGTACATAATCGGCGCGGAGGATGTCATATCCATACGGGTCTGGCGCGAGCCGGAAAACTCCGGCAATTTTACGGTGCGTCCGGACGGCAAGGTTTCCGTTCCACTCGTCGGCGAGATCCAGGCCGCCGGCCTCACACCTGAGCAGTTGAGCGAGAGCATCGCCGCCAGCCTGGAAAGGGTGATGGTGCATCCCGAAGTGACGGTCGGGGTGGAAAAGGTCAACAGCAAGAAGTACTACATTCAGGGCGAAGTGAATAAGCCGGGATCCTACCCGCTGGTTATCCCTACTACCATATTGGAAGCGCTGGTAAACGCCGGCGGCTTCCGGGAGTTTGCCAACACCAAGAAGATTGTGATCCTGCGCGGGTCGGAAAGGCTGAAATTCAACTATCACCAGGTTACTCACGGCAAGAATATGGCGCAGAATATTCTTTTGAAGCCGGGCGACCAGATCATCGTGCCGTGACATGCGCCCTGGTAAGTTTCCGGACCGGCTGCCGATTATAAGGATTATAAGAAAGAGAGTTTTTCGGATTTATGGTACCCCAGCAAGGATATGTCAGCGTTTCCCGCCGCCCGCCGGATATCGAAGACTATATCGATATTCTGCGCCGCTATCGTTCCTGGATCGTGGGGCCGACTTTTGCCGGGTTGGTGGCCGCGGTAGTGGTGGCATTTCTATGGCCGGATACTTTCATTTCCACGGCGGTTATGCGCATCACGCCGCAGCAGGTTTCCGAGCGCCTGGTACCGAGCAACATCAGCACGCAGATGGCGGAGCGGCTGCTCGCCATGCAGCAGCAGATCGAAAGCCGCACCCAACTGGAGGAGCTCATTCAACGGCCCGCCCTCAAACTGTATGCCAAAGAGCTCCAGCGCAAGCCCATGGAAGACGTCGTCGAGCAGATGCGCAAGGCGATCAAAATCAATATCGTGGAAACGGGCGCCGCGCAGCAGCAGCAGAGATTCGCCTCGGCTTTCGAGATCAGCTTCTCTTACTCCGATAAGTACAAGGCGCAGGCCGTGGTACGGGAATTGGTTTCGAAGTTCACCGAGGAGACCAACAATCAGCTTCGGCAGCAGGCCAATACGACCACGCAGTTCTTGACCGATCAGCTTAAGGCAGCCAAAGAGAAGCTCGACCAACTGGATGTGGAGATGGCCCGGTTCAAGTCCGAAAATGCCGGCCGCCTGCCCGACCAGTTGCAAGCGAATCTGCAGGCGCTCAACACGCTGGACATACAGCAACAGAACATCAACGAGAGTATCAACCGGGACGAGCAGGACAAAATGATCATGGAGAGCAATCTCCAGAACCTGCAGCAGGAGGCTAACTTTATCGGTTCCAATCTGGACCAGCAGTCCGGCCGCGAGCAGGTGAAGAACGAGCGGATCATCCAGCTGAACAACAAGATTCTGGATCTGGATACGCAGCTTTCGGCCGCGCGGCAGACCTATAAACCGGATCATCCGGACATTCGGCGCTTCGAGGCCCAGATCAGCGTGCTCAAGAAACAGCGGGACGATCTGGAAAAGGAAGAATCCAGCGCCGCGGCCAAAGCGGGTCCGCCCCCCAAAGTGACGAATCTGCAGGCGGCCCAGTCCCTTGAGAACGTACAGATGCAGATCGCCAATATGAAGGCGCAAATCGCGGCGCGCAACATGGAGATGGCCGAGCGCGCCAAGCAGCTCCGGGAAGTGCAGGCGGAAATCGCCGCTTACCAGGCCCGCATCGAAGCCAGCCCAGTGAATGAGCAGAAGTACGCCGCATTGGTGCGCGATTACAGTTTGGCGAAGACTGACTACGAAGACAAAACTCACAAGATGGAGACTTCCCAGACCTCCAGCAACCTGGAGGAACGCAAGGCGGGCGAGAATCTGGAAACCCTGGACCCGGCCTCTCTGCCGGAGCAGGCCAGCGAGCCGAACCGCCTGCTGATCGCCGGCGCTGGCACCGGACTCGGCCTGTTTTTCGGAGTTTTGATGGCGGGCGTGAGGGAGATGAAAGACACTTCCTTGAAAAATCTGAAAGACGTGCGCGCCTACACCAACTTGCCGGTCTTGAGCAGCATTCCGCTCTTGGAAAACGCGCTGCTGGTGCGCCGCAAGCGCCGCCTCTTCTGGCTGGCCTGGTCCATGGCAATCATGCTGGGCACGATCGCCATGAGCAGTTCGATGTACTACTACTATTTCGGGAAGAGTTAGGAAGAACGATGAGCCGAGTACATGATGCTTTGCGCCGCGCCGAACAGAGTGGCGTCATCAGTGTGGAAGACGGCGGCGTTCCGGCGTTGACACCCGGGAACGGGACGGTGCGGCTGGCCATCGAGGATGCCACGCCAGGCGGATTGCATCCCTCCATTCTCGAGAATGTGCCCGAAGTCGCCTTCCAGCCGGCGCCCGAATCGCACCTGCTCGACCTGCAGCACTCGCACGAGACGCCGGCCGAAGAGTTCCGGACCCTGCGCACGCGCTTGAATCATCTGCAGACGCTGCAGCCGCTGCATACGATTGTGATCAGCAGTCCTTCGCCCGCCGAAGGCAAGACGTTCACCGCCGTGAACCTGGCGCTGGCCGAGTCGCACTTGAGCGAGAACCGGGTGCTGCTGGGAGACTTTGATTTACGCCGGCCCCTGATTCATAACCTGTTCCAGATAGATCGCGCGCCGGGCCTTACGGATTATCTGATGGGCCAAGTGCCGCTGGCGGGCGCGCTGCGCAGAGTGTCCGGGATGAATTTGTATGTGCTGCCGGCGGGGTCGCTGGTGAAGAATCCCTTAGAACTGCTGAACAACCGGCAGGCCAAGGTACTTTTCGAAGAGCTGCCCAAAGTGTTTACCTGGGCCATTTTCGACACCCCGCCCCTGCTGTTTTCCGCGGATGCCAACCTGCTCTCGACATTGGCCGACGGCACCATTCTGGTGGTCAAGATCGGTTCGACTACGTTTGACAACGTGACCCGCGCGATGCAATCGCTCTGCGAAAACAACGTGCTGGGCATCGTGGCGAATGGTGCGCGGGCCTCCGAGTTGTACAGCAAATACACGTATTATTACTCGAAGAGCGATTAGCTCCACTCCCTTACGGTCGTGGCTCAGTACCGAGCCGCGCGCGTCAGCGAGCGGTGGCGCCGGGAGGCGTGTGCCCCGCGTGGCCTCGTACAGTAAACTGAAGTCTGATGGATCGCATCGGGCGATACAAGATCGTGCGCGAACTGGGCCGCGGCGCCATGGGCGTCGTGTACCTCGCCACGGATCCCACCATCGGGCGTCCGGTGGCCATCAAAACCATCAGACTGGGGGAAGTCAGCAACGCCGAGGAACGCGCGCGGCTGCGCGAGAGGTTGTTCCGCGAAGCGCGCTCGGCAGGCGTCCTCTCGCACCCCGGTATCGTCACCATCTATGACATGGAGGCGCAGGACGACATCGCCTACATCGCCATGGAATACGTGAACGGTCCCACGCTCGACCAGTTGATTTCCGGGCAGCCGTTGCCGCCGGACCGCATGTTCGCCATTCTGGGCCAGGCCGCCGTGGCGCTCGATTACGCGCACGGCAAGGGCATCGTGCATCGCGACATTAAGCCCGCCAACATCATGGTGAGCGAGGATGGCACGGCCAAGATCACCGACTTCGGAATCGCCAAAATCAGCACCAACGAGCAGTTCACTATGACGGGCGCCATCGTCGGCACGCCGCATTACATGGCGCCCGAGCAGGTGCAGGGCCTGGCGGTGGATGGGCGCGCCGACCAGTTTTCGCTCGCCGTTATCACGTTTGAAATGCTGACCGGCGAGAAGCCCTTCACCGGCGAACAGCTCACCACCGTGGTCTATAAGATCGTGGCCGAAGAGCCGATTCCGGCACACCGGCTGAATGCCACGCTCAACCAGGGGATCACCAACGTGCTGCGGCGCGCGCTGGCCAAGAAGCCGGATGCGCGCTACCCCAACTGCCAGAAATTCGTGGACGCGCTGGAAGCCGCCTGCGCGGAGGCCAAGGGTTGGAAGTTGCTCCCGCGCGGCGGCGGGTTGAACCTCCCCACAGCCATGGAAGCGCGCCGTCCCAGCAACGTTTCTCTATCGCGCAGCGCGGAGGAGACCAAGCCCAGCGAGCGGCGCCGAGTGGGAGTTCTGCCGGTGGTCTTCGCCATTCTGGTGGCGGCCGGCCTGGTGGTGTTGATCGCCTGGCAGGCAGCGCCCTGGCTTTCGGGATCTTCCGAACCGAGTTCTTCCCAGCCGGCCGCCACCCAAACTCAAGCGCCCGCAGTCCAGACCTCATCGCCCGCCACGCCGGCGCCTGAAGAGAAGAAACCCAGCCCCATGCCGCCGGTTGATGGGGCGCCGGCGCCGGCCGCTGCCGAGAATTCCGGCGAAAAGAAGGAAGCCGAGAACGAGGCTAAAGCCGAGCCCAAGACCGAGGTCACCAGCGAAGCGCCTGAGCGCGGACCTATTCCACCGCCTGTCGTACCGGAGCAGCGTACGCGATCCGTGCCGCGCCAGCCGCCACCGGATTTGTCCGCCAGTCCATATGTTAAGGTTGCGGTCGCCACCATTCCTCCGGATGCCACGGCCATGCTGGACGATCAGCCCGACAGCGCTTGTACCACGCCATGCGCGCTGGATGCCACGCCGGGACAGCACCGCGTAAGCATCAGCCGCCAAGGCTATCAGACCGAGCATCGCCTGGTCACCGTCACCAATAGCGCGGTGGAGATCCCGACCGTCGCCTTGCGCGTTCCAGGGGGCGTTCTGATGCTGGCCAGTGCGCCGGTGGGCGCGCGCATTTTTATCAATGGCACGCAGTCGGATAAAGTTACTCCCGCGAAGTTGCAACTGCCGCCCGGCAAGTACACGATCAGGGTCGAGAAAGACGGTAAGCAATCTTCCAAGGAGATAGAGATCCACAACGGGATCACCAGCTTTGAAAAGATCATCATGGATCGTTAACGGGTGCCGGCGGCATCGTGACCATGGTAAAATGACCAGTCATGAAGGCTAAATCGACACCCACTCAGATTCCGGCTGGCGAGTTCAAAGCCAAATGCCTGAAGCTGCTCGACGAGGTACAGCAGAAACATCGCGAGATCATCATCACGAAGCGGGGCAAGCCCGTGGCGCGCCTGCTTCCGCTAGCCACTGAAATGCCCGACATCTTCGGGAGAATGCGGGGAACCGGCGAAATCCTAGGCGACATCGTCTCTTCCACTGGCGAAGTCTGGAACGCGGAGAAAGACACGGATGATTGACGGCCAAGGCCCCATCCTGCTGGATACGCATTGCTGGGTCTGGAGCCAGTTCGGGCACACGCATGAGTTTTCGGCGACGGGCCTGGCGAGTTTCAAGCAGGCCGCCGCGGAGCAGACTCTGTTGGTGTCGGTCATTTCTGTTTGGGAAGTGGCGCTTCTCGAATCGAAGAGGCGCCTCCACCTGAACATGGACTGCATGGAGTGGGTGCGCCAGGCGCTGGAGACGCCCGGCCTTACGCTCGTGGCTCTCACTCCGGAAATCGCAGTCGAAAGCACCCGCCTCCCCGGAAACATGCATGCCGATCCCGCGGACCGTATCCTGGTTGCCACTGCCCGCAATATCGGCGCACGCTTGATGACCCGCGACCAGGCGCTGCTCAATTACGGCCACAAACGTCACGCGCGCATTATTCCGGCTTAAGTCAGGCCAGCCTGATCACGCCGACTTGATTTCCGTCCATATCCTGTCCCGCAGCCGCTGCGTGGCCGCCGGCATCGTGCCGATCCACTGGCCGCGTGCCAGCGTCCCGGCGGAGGGAAAGAGCGTAGTATTGCGCCGCAGTGCGTCCGGCAGCAAGGCCTGGGCGGCCGCGTTGGCTGTCGCCGTACGCGACGTCTCCACGATCGCAGCGGCCACCGGCGCGCGCAACAGGTAATTGATGAACGCGTGCGCCAGTTCGGCGCGGCCGCTCTCCCGCAGCAATACCGCGTTGTCGCAATACAACGGGAAACCCTCGGCGGGATAGGCAAACGCAAGCTGCGGCGCGGCGTCGATGGCCTGCTGCGCGGTGGTCGCCCAGGAGTGCGCCACCAGGATATCGCCCGCCACCATCTGGTCGCGATACTCGGCGTTCAGATAAGCGCGCAGCAGCGGCTTCTGGGCGATGGCTTCCTGCTCCGCGCGGCGCAGGTGGTCGCCGCCCGTCGAGTTGTACGAAAGCCGCAGCTTGAGCAGGCAAGCGCCCAGCACCTCCTCGGGATCGTCCAACATGGTGAGCCGCCCCTTCAGGCGCGCCTCCCACAGATCGGCCCAGGCGGCCGGCGCGGGCGTAACGGAGCCGTTGTAGGCGATGCCTGTCGCGCCCCACATGTACGGAACGCAGTGTTCCAGATGCGGGTCCCAGGGCGGCGTTTGAAAGCGCGCCTCCAGGTTCGGCAGATTGGTGAGGCGCGCATGATAGAGCGGCGCCAGCAGACCATACTGGCGCATGGGCGCGATGCGATTGTGCGTGGGAAAAACGACGTCCCAGCCGGAGTTGCCGCCCAGCACCTTGGCCAGCATCTCTTCGTTGCTCTCGTAGGTGGCATAGCGCACGCGCACGCCGCACTCACGCTCGAAATTGGCAATGGTGTCGGGCGCCACGTAGTTCGACCAGTTGTAGACGTTGAGGCGCGGCCGCCCGTGCGCGCAGCCGGCGGCTCCCGCGACGCCCATCAGAAAGATGCGCCGATTGAGCAGCCGGTTCACGATGCGCGCACCCGCTCGGAGACGAGCACCAACCCGCCGAAGACCACCACGATCAACGCCGAAATCGAATTGATCACCGGACTCGCTCCACGCCGCGCCATGGCGTAGATCACCATGGGCAGCGTTTCGGAATCGACGCCCGCCACCATGCTGGTGATCACGTAATCGTCGAACGAAACCGTGAGCGCCAGTAGCGCGGCGGCCACAATACCGGGCAGCAGCGCGGGCAGCGTCACGTAGCGGAAGGCCTGCCACTCGGTGGCGCCCAGATCGAGCGCGGCTTCCTCCAGCGACGGACTGAACGTGCGCAGGCGCGCGGCCACCACGATCACCACGTAGGCGATCGAAAACGCCACGTGCGCCAGGATCACGGTGTGCAGTCCCAGGCGCCAGTGCAGCCAGCGGAACGACCATTGGAACAGCGCCAGCAGCGAGATGCCCATCACGATTTCGGGCGTCACCAGCGAAAGGTACAGCGATCCCGAAAGCAGCTTCGACCCGCGCTTCCATAAGCCGTAAGCGCAGAGCGTTCCTGCAATCGTGGAGAGCACCGTGGCCACCAGCGCGATGATCACGCTGTTCCAGGCCGATTCGGCAAGCTGCTGATCCTGGAAAATTGCGCGATACCAGTGCAGCGAGAAACCCTGCCACACGGTGAAGCGCGACGAATTGAAGCTGAACACGGCCAGGATCACCAGCGGCACATGCAGGAACAGGTAGACCGCCGCGGCATAGAGAGCCAGCCAGCGCTTCATACCAGGCCTTCCTGATCGCGGCGCAGCATCAACAGCACCAGCACGCCCACCAACGCCATCAGTCCCACCGAAAGTGGCCGCGCCGAAAGGCCAGTCGCGCGCATTGGTGAACTGGTTCTGCACCAGGTTGCCGATCAGCACCGTGCGGCCGCCGCCCAACAAGTCGGGCGTCAGGTACGCGCCCAGCGCGGGAATGAAAACCAGCACGCTGCCGGCGCGGATACCGGGCGCGGACAAGGGCAGGATCGACGTGCAGCAGCGTGGGCCAGGGTTTCGCGCCGAGGTCCGCGGCCGCTTCCACCAGCGCCGGGTCCAGGCGCTCCAGCGTGGCGTAGACCGGCAGCACCATAAACGGCAGATAGCCGTACACCAGCCCCAGCAGCACCGCGCCATCGTTATACAGCAGCGGCAGCGGCGCGTGAATGAGACCGAGGTGCAGCAGCGCGGTGTTGATCAAGCCGGTGTCGCGCAGCAGGAACAGCCACGCGTAAAGCCGCACCAGGAAGCTGGTCCAGAACGGCAGGATCACCAGTTGCAGGTAGATATTCTTGCGGCTGCCCGCGCGCGAGATGAACAGGGCCAGCGGAAAGCCCAGTAGCAGGCAAATGAGCGTCGTCGCCCCCGCCATCACGAAGGACCGCAGCACGATGCCCAGGTAGAGCGGATCAAAAAGCCGCTGATAGTTCTCGATCGTCCAGGGTTGGCCGAGCCCGCCATACGCGCCTCGCGTCAGCAGGCTGTAGATGATGACGATGGCGAACGGCGCGGCGAACAGCACCACCATCCAGACCCACGCCGGCAGCAGGAACCACGCGCGCAGGCGTTCCCAGCCGGACGCAGTTTTGTTGGGTTCCCAGCCGGCGGCCGTCATGGAAAGATCATCTCGTCTGACGGATTCCAGCAGAGGTGGATTTGTTCGCCTGCGTGGTACGTGCCGTTATTGCGCGGAATCTCGGCGACGGCGTCTTCGCCGCTTTCGAGGCGCGTCAGCACGTGCACGCAGTTGCCCAGGAAGACCGAGCCGGTCACGGTGGCTGGACGAAACGGGCTGCCGTTCGATGGCAGTGTGCGCGAGATGCGGGTGACCTCCGGCCGCAGGCCGACGCCGTCGATCCAGTTCACCGCGCCCAGGAAGCCGGCTACGAACTTTGTGCGGGGGCGCAGGTACACGTCCTGCGGGGTGCCCACCTGTTCGATGGCGCCGGCGTTCATCACCGCCAACTGATCGGACATGGAGAGCGCCTCTTCCTGATCGTGGGTGACCAGCAGAAACGTTATCCCCACGCGGCGCTGCATCTCCTTCAACTCCAGGCGCATCTGCTTGCGCAGTTTGGGATCGAGCGCAGCTAACGGTTCGTCGAGCAGCAATACATCGGGCTCCAGCACCAGCGATCGCGCCAGTGCCACGCGCTGCCGCTCGCCGCCGGAAAGCTGGGCCGGATGGCGGGATTCCTTGCCGGTCAGCCGCACCAGTTCCAGCGCTTCGCGCACGCGCCGCGCGAGATCCGGCTGGTTCTTGCGCTTCAGCCCGAAGGCGATATTTTCCGCGGCCGTCAGATGCGGGAACAGGGCGTAATTCTGAAACACGGTGCTGACGTTGCGCTGGTACGGCTTCTGGTCGTTGACCACCACGCCATCCAGCAGCACTTCGCCGGCAGTGGGCTGCTCGAAGCCGGCGATCAGGCGCAGGGTCGTGGTTTTGCCGCAGCCCGAAGGCCCCAGCAGCGAGTAGAATCCGCCGCGCGGAATCTGCAGCGAGATGCCATCCACGGCGCGCTGGTTGGGGTAATGCTTCACCAGACCACGTAATTCCAGAATAGACTCCATTTGACAAGCATGTTACCGCATCACAGGATCTAAGCGAAGAAAAATTTGCCCGTGATTGCCCAGTTCCACCTTCCGGGCAGCAATCGCCGGTCAACGGCAGTTGGTCGTCGTCAGTAAAATGCGGTGGGGGAAAGCAGGTGGGCAAGCGTCAGCCCGTAGGTTGACACACCGGCGCGGAAAGAGCCACGATTAACCTTGAAGGTCCGCGACGCAATGAAGCTGGTGGAACGAGACGGGTGGGTTCTGGTGAATTTCGAGGGCAGTCATCGCCAGTATAAACACCCAACCAAAAAGGGCGGGTCACGATTGCGGGCATCCTTCAATGGATTTGGACCCGAAGACGCGAAACAGCATCGTGAAACAAGCGGGGTTGATCGAGAAGACCGCGACCGGCTACAGCGCGTACGTTCCAGACCTTCCAGGATGCGTCGCGGCAGGCGCCACAATGGAAGAAACAGCCGAACCGATGCGCCGGGCCATTCAGATGCACCTTGCCGGAATGCGGGAAGACGCAGAGCAGATCCCTGAGCCGAGCACGATTGCCGAATACATCACGGCAGCGTGAATTCGCCTCGGCACGCCCGATGGCGATACGCGCAGTATCCTGTCCTGCGGGCTCATCGAGCAGCGCCACCTCCTGTCGGGTGGCCATTTGACAAGCATGTTACCGCAAACGTAGGATCATACGATGAAAAATTTTGCGTGGATTTTGCTGGCCGCGTCGCTGGCGATCCCGGCGTCCAAAGCCCAGAGCGGTGCGGAGCTGTTCGAAAAGAACTGCGCGGGCTGCCACAAGGCGGGAAGTGCGACACACGCACCCGCGCCTGAGGCGTTGCGGCAGATGTCGCGGGCCAAGATTTTCGATGCCCTGACCACCGGCAAAATGATCCTGGTAGCGGGCTCGCTGCCGGTGATCGAGCGCATGATGATCGCCGCTTATTTAGGCGCAAAGGAGCCGGAGGAGGTGAGCGGCGGGCTGTGCCAGGCTGCGCCCGCGCCGCTCGCGGACCTGCGCGGCTGGCACGGCTGGAGCGTGGATCCGGAAAACAGCCGCAGGCAAAGCGCTGCGGCGGCGGGTTTGGGACCCGCTGAAGTCGGCAAATTGAAACTCAAGTGGGCGTTCGGTTTCCCGGGCGCCACCTCGGCCCTCGGCCAGCCTTCCGCGGCGGATGACCGGCTGTTCGTGGGCAGCGCGGGCGGCGCGGTATATTCGCTCGACGCGCGCACCGGCTGCACCTACTGGACATTTCACGCGGCCCAGACCGTGCGCACGGCGATTAACGTGGCGCCCTACGGAAGCGGCCGGCACGCGGTGTTTTTCGGAGACGCGCAGTCCACCGCCTACGCCGTGGATGCGGATTCGGGCGCGCTGCTTTGGAAAACGCGCGTGGACGAGCATCCCTTCTCGCACATCACCGGCAGCCCGGTGCTCTACGAAGGGCGGCTGTACGTGCCGGTGTCGACAGGCGCAGAGGAGTTCGTGGCGGCCGGCGATCCGAAATACAAGTGCTGCACGGCGCGCGGCAGCGTGGTGGCGCTGGATGCGCGCAACGGCGAGCGCCTGTGGAAGACATTCACCATTCCCGAGCCGAAACCTACGCGCGTAAACTCGGCCGGCACGCAGATGATGGGACCATCGGGCGTATCGGTGTGGTCTGCCCCGACCGTCGACGTGAAGCGCAAGGTGCTGTATGTGGGCACGGGCAACGAACATTCCGGGCCGGAGACGACCGCGAGTGACGCCGTGCTGGCGCTCGATATGGGAAGCGGGAAGATCCTGTGGTCGAAGCAACTCACGCCCGCGGACCATTGGAATGTGGCCTGCGTGCTTCCGGACCAGGCCAATTGTCCGGAGAAGGCTGGCGATGATACGGATATTGGCGCATCGCCGATCCTGGTATCCGATGGCGGCAAGCGCCTGCTGCTGGTGGGGCAGAAATCCGGCGTGATGTGGGCGCTCGATCCGGATCATGAGGGCAATGTGGTCTGGCAGCAGCGGCTCGGGAAGGGCGGCGTTTTGGGTGGGATCATGTTCGGCCCCGCGGCAGACGCGGAAAAGGTATACGTCCCGCTCTCCGATTTCACTTTGCTGGGGCCCACCGAGGGAGGCGACCCGAACGTGGGCGGCGGACTGTTTGCGCTGCGCATCGCCACGGGTGAAAAGGCCTGGTATGCGGCACCCGCGAAACCGAAATGTATCGGCACGCTGGGATGTACGCCGGCACAGATGGCGCCGGCCACTCTGATTCCGGGCGTGGTCTTCTCCGGCTCGATGGACGGGCATCTGCGCGCTTACAACACGACGGACGGCGCGTTGATCTGGGATTACGACACGCTGCGCGATTTCGATACCGTCAACGGTGTGAAGGCCCACGGCGGATCGATGAGCGCGAGCGGAGCCGTGGTTTCGGGCGGGTTGCTGTTTGTCAATTCGGGATACGGGGCGCTGGGCGGCATGCCGGGGAATGTGCTGCTGGCGTTTGGGCCGAATTAGGTTCCACATGGCGGGTCTGGTCCAGACCCGCCGTAGGACTGGAGTCCTGCCCCACTGACGCGCTGTAACATAGGAGCATGCATTCGATTTCCCGTCGTTCGTTTCTGACTACTACGGTTATGACAACCGCCGCCTCTCTCAACGCGCGCGCTCTCCCTGTGGTGGGCGTCCAACTCTACACCGTGCGCCACGTTTTACCCGCGAAACCGCTCGAGACGTTACGCGCCATCGAGCAGATCGGTTATCGCGAAGTGGAATGCACTGCCGATGGCCTGGATGCCATCTGGCCCAGTCTCAAACAGACTTCCCTGAAGCCGGTCAGCGTGCACCTGGACTCGCAGGTCTTCGTGCGCCATCCCGAAGAGCTGCCGGCCGCCATCGAGGGGGCCAGGAAACATGATTTCGAATACGTGGTCTGTCCCTGGATCGATCCGCGCGACCGCGGCGGCGTGGAGATGATTCGCAAACTGGGACAAACGCTGAACACCGCCGGCGAACTGGCCCGCAAAGCCGGGATGCGGCTCTGCTATCACAATCATGCATTCGAGTTTCGACCGACGCCGGAAGGGCGGCTGCTGGACGTACTCATGAAGAGCACCGATCCGCAGCTCGTCGGCCTGGAACTGGACATCATGTGGGTGCACGTGGGCGGCGCCGATCCGGTCGCCGTCTTGAAACAATATGGCGATCGCATTTCGCTGGTGCACTTGAAGAACGTCGCGGCCGGCGTTCCCTCGCGCTTTGACGAGAACATCCCGCGAGCCGGATTTCACGATCTGAGCGACGGCGCGGTGGATGTGGCCGCGGCCGTGCGCGCGGCCAAGCAGGTGGGGGTGAAGCATTACTTCGTCGAGCAGGATGAAACGCCCGGCGATCCTATCGAATCGCTGCGCAAGAGCTTTCAATTTCTGGAAAGCCTGAGTTAACAAGCTGGCCGGAACTTTGGGACGCCGGCGCACATCTGCTTAATGTGGAGGCCACGGATCTATTTGTCATCGGGGGTGGTCCCGCAGGTCTGGCCGCGGCGATCGCCGCGCGCCGCAAAGGACTGCGTGTCACACTCGCGGATGGTGCCCGTCCGCCCATCGATAAAGCTTGCGGCGAGGGGCTGATGCCCGATGGTCTGGCCGCATTGCGCGATCTGGGGGTAGTGCTGGACGCCGGCGATGCGCAGCCCTTTCGCGGCATACGCTTTGTGGATGGCGAGGTTTCCTTCGCGTCGGCGTTTCCTGAAGGATATGCCCTGGGCGTGCGGCGCACGGTGCTGCACGCGAGGATGCTCGAAACCGCAGCTGCGGCCGGCGTGCGTATGTTGTGGGGCGCGCCGGTTACGGGCATTCGCGCGGAGTGCGTCTCGGTCGGGGGTGACACGGTGCGCGCGCGATGGATCGCCGGCGCGGATGGTTTTCATTCGCGCGCGCGAGGTTGGGCCTTCGGCGAACGGGCCTCCGCCGGCATGTGTATCAAGCTCCACCGCCAGCGTTTCGGTTTTCGCATCCACTTTCCGGTCGCGCCCTGGAGTGACTATATGGAACTGCACTGGGGCAGCGGTTGCCAAATCTACGTAACTCCCGTCAGCCCGCGTGAGGTCTGCGCGGCGCTGATCTCCAGCGATTCCCGCCTGCGCCTGCCCGAAGCTTTGGCGCAGTTTCCGCAACTGGCCGCGCTCGCGGGAGCGGCGCACGTGACCACCGAACGCGGCGCAGTAACCGCAAACCGCAAACTGCGGCGCGTGTATTGCGGCAATGTCGCGTTGGTTGGAGATGCCTCCGGCTCCGTCGATGCCATCACCGGTGAAGGGCTGTGCCTCGCATTCCGCCAGGCGTTGGCGCTGGCCGAGAGCCTGGCCTCCGGAGACCTGGCGCACTACCAACGCGCGCACCGCCGCCTGGCACGCCGCCCTCTGCTAATGTCGAAGCTGATGCTTGGTATGGATCGCCGGACCTGGCTACGGCAGCGCGCGTTCCGAGCCATGGCGTTTGAGCCGCGTATCTTTCAATCGCTGCTGTCTTTTCACTTATGCGTCCCCGACTTTTCCTAAGTGCGCTGGTGGTCTGCGCGGCGGCCTGGAGCCAGGAGATCGTGCTGCATCCGGACCCCGCCCACTCCACCGTGCAGTTCAAGCTGGGGGCCACGCTGCACACGGTGCATGGCACATTTCAGTTGGCGCGCGGCGCGGTCCGGTACAATGCGCCCACCGGCCACATCTCGGGCGAAATCGTGGTGGACGCCGCCAGCGGCAAGAGCGGCGACCCAAAACGCGACCGCAACATGCATCGCGACGTGCTCCAGAGCGTACGGTATCCGGAAATTGTTTTCACGCCGGACCATGTCACGGGCACGGTCGCGGCCCAAGGCGATTCCCGCGTCCAGGTACACGGCACGTTTCGCATCCACGGCGCGGCGCACGAAATCACGCTTCCCGTCGACGTGCACATAAGCGGCGGCCAGGTTTCGGTGAAGACGAACTTCACCATCCCGTATGTCGAGTGGGGGATGAAGAATCCCAGCACACTCCTTCTGCGCGTGAGCGACAAAGTGGAAATCGAAGCGGCCGCGGCTGCGCTACCCTGAAACCATGTCCAAACGCGAAACCACCACGCTGGCAGGAGGCTGTTTCTGGTGCCTGGAAGCTGTCTTTGACGATATGGAAGGCGTGCTCTCGGTGGAGTCTGGATATATGGGAGGGCGGCAGCCGAATCCAACCTACCGCGACGTTTGCACGGGGCGCACGGGCCATGCCGAGGTCGTGCAGATCACGTTTGATCCGGAGGTGGCCAGCTTCCGCGACATCCTTGAAGTTTTCTTCACCATTCACGACCCCACCACTCTAAACCGGCAGGGCAACGATGCGGGGACGCAATATCGCTCCGCGATTTTCTATCATTCAGACGAGCAGCGCTCCACCGCCGAGCAAGTGATCCGCGAACTAACGGCGGAGAAAGTCTTTCGCGATCCCATTGTGACGGAAGTGGCTCCCGCATCGACGTTCTACGTGGCGGAAGATTATCATCAGGAATATTTCGCTAACAATCCGCAGCAGCCGTATTGTTCGTATGTGGTAGCGCCGAAGTTGCAGAAGTTCCGGCACAAATTCGCGCAGAAGGTAAAGCAGGCGGTGTAGACGTGGGGCTGCTAGAATCAGGGCATGTTGCGAACCGATCGCCGGTCGTTTCTGGCCGCCGCGGGCGCTCTTGCCCTGGCCGCCACGGCAAAAGCGGATAACCGCCGCGCTGTCCGTCTGGGCGGGCCGATATTCTTGACGAGCGAAGATCCGGCTGAACTGGCGCGCGAGCACCGCCGGTTGGGCTATAGCGCCGCCTACTGTCCGCCGGCTAAAGCCGCAGACACCACTGGCGTGGCCGCCATCGAGAAGGCCTTCGCCGCCGAAAATGTAGTCATCGCCGAGGTGGGCGCCTGGGTCAACATGCTCGACCCGGATGCCGAAAAGCGCCGCGCGAATCTGGCATACGTGGTGGAGCGCATGGCTCTCGCCGAAGCCGTGGGCGCGCGCTGCTGCGTGGATATCGCTGGCTCCTACAATCCTACCGTGTGGTACGGACCCAACCCGAAGAACCTTTCGCCCGAGTTCTTCGATGCCACGGTCGATAACTGCCGGCATGTGATCGACGCGATCAAACCGAAGCGGACCAGGTTCACCATTGAAGCCATGGGCTGGTCGCTGCCCGATGGCCCGGACTCCTATTTGAAGCTGATCCAGGCAGTCGACCGGCCGGCGTTTGGAGTGCACCTGGATGTCTGCAACGTCATCAACTCGCCCGAGCGCTTCTATCGCAACAGCGAAGTCATCGCCGATTGTTTCCGCAAGCTGGGCCGCTCAATCGTTTCCTGCCATGCGAAGGATCTGGCCTGGATCGTGGAGTTGAACGTACATTTTCAGGAAGTGATTCCGGGGCGCGGCCAAATCGATTACCGTGCGTACTTGAACGAGCTGTCGCGCTTGCCGGTGGAAACGCCGCTGATGCTGGAACATCTGAAGACGGCGGAGGAGTACGAAGAGGGCAGGCGGTACATACAGAAGGTAGCTGCCGAAATCGGCGTGACATTCGCGTGATCGTTAACGCCTGTGGCGCACGCTTCAGCACCAGCGGCCCTGCGGGCCGTCAGCAGTCTCGGTAACCGTGCGCTGGGACGTGGCGCGGGCTTCAGCCTGCAGCGGGACTTCAGTCCCGCCTTTTCAATGACTTCCAGAGTGGGTTACTGGAGAGCGTGCAGCGGCGGACTTCAGTGCGCCGTTCTGTCGGCTGAAGCCGACAGCAGCACGCTGCAGCGTGCGCCACATACTACCGCCAGCGGAACAGCCTCAGCGCGATCGGGAAGCACACGACCAGCCATGCCGCCAGCACCATCAGTTCCGGCGACACCTGCGCCAGGCCGGCGCCCTGCAGCATGTTGGCGCGCAATGCGTCGATGGCCGCCGTCAGTGGCAGCGCCTTGATCACGGGCTGCAACAGGTCGGGAAACCGCTGCGCCGAGAAGAACACGCCGGAAACGATCCACATGGGCATCATCACCAGGTTCATCAGGCCCGATGCGGCTTCAATCGTCCGCGCGCGCGACGCAATCAGGAGGCCCAAAGCGCCGAACGAGAGCGACGTGACGACACATACCAGCACCAGGTCGGGCAGCGAACCGCGCATGGGCACTTTGAAAACGAAAACGCCGAAGCCCAGCAGGAAGGCTACTTCGATTACCAGCATGATCAGCCGCGAAAACAGGAACGACAGCAGGTAATAGTGGCGCGGCATGGGCGTGGCGATCAGGCGCTTCATCAGCTTCCTGCGCCGCGCATCCACGATGGCGAATCCCATGCCCCAGATGGCGCTGCCCATGAGATTCATTCCCAGAAGTCCGGGAATCAGGAAGTCGATATAGCGCGATCCCGGTTCGCGCATCAGTTGGTCGGTCGAGCGAACCGGATCCACGCGGCCCGCCGCGCGTTCGACGGCCCGATCCGCCAGCATGCGCGCATTGCGCCCTTCCGGGTTGGTATTGTCGTAGCCGTAAACCACCGAACCCGCTGGTCCAGGCTCAGCAACGAGCGCGACCTTGCCGGTGCGCAGCGCCTCTGCCGCGGCATGCGCAGACAGCAGCTGGACATCGAGCAGTTTGTCCTGCCGCAGCGATTGCACCAGCTCAGGCGTGACCGCGGCGATCTTCAGTACGTCCGGCGGACGGTTGCGAAAGGCCAGGCCCAGCCCGGCCGCCAGCAGAATCGGGAAAATGAACACCCAAAACAGCGCCTCCGGCTCGCGTAGGAACTCGCGAAAACGGGTGAGCGTCAACTGCACCAGCGCGTGATCCGCCAAGCCTCTCTCGCGGGGTATGTTGCGGGCCGCCTCGCGCGCGCGTATTTCGGGAACCGCGGTTATGTCACTCATCGCGCAAATGCCTCCCTGTAAGGGTGACGAAGACGTCCTCCAGCGTAGCCGAGTGCGTGCGCAGTTCCGTCAGCGGCACGCCCTGGCGGTTGAGCTCTTCGAGCAGCGCGGGCACCGCACGATGCAATTCGTTCACCTGCATCAACACCGACCCATTCTCCGCGCGCACATCGCGTACGCCCTCCATGCGCCGCAGTGCGGCAATCTCGAGGGCCTTCGCGGCGCCCCCTGCGGAAAACTCCACTACATGCTCCACGCCGATGGAGGTAATCAATTCCCGCGGCGTGCCCTGTGCGATCACTTTGCCGTGATCCATGATGGCCACGCGTTCGCACAATCGCTCCGCTTCATCCATGTAATGCGTGGTCAACAAAATGGTACGTCCCTGCAATTTGAATTGTTCGATTAATTCCCAAAGTTGACGCCGCGCCTGCGGATCGAGTCCGGTAGTGGGCTCGTCCAGAAATAGAAAGTCCGGATCGCCGACCAATGCGCAAGCCAGTGCCAGCCTCTGTTTCTGTCCGCCGGAAAGGCCTCCCACGCGCGAATTTACTTTTTCCTCGAGCTGCACCAGCCCGATCACTTCGGAGGGCGCCGGTCCATGGCGAAAAAAGCTGCGGAACAGCCGGATCGTTTCCATGACGGTGACCTTGTCGGCTAGCTGCGTTTCCTGCAGTTGGATGCCCAGCCGCTGGCGCAGCTCGGCTGCATGCGAGCCCCAACGCATCCCCAGCAGTTCGACCTCGCCGGAATCAGGCTCGGTCAGCCCCTCGCAGATTTCGATGGTGGTTGTTTTGCCGGCGCCGTTCGGTCCCAGCAGGCCGAAGCACTCGCCCGCGCGAACTTCCAGATCGAGGCCGTCCACCGCTACCACGTCTTTAAATGTTTTGCGCAGGTTGCGGACACAGAGTGCGGCCACTGGTGTACTTGCGGGCATTTTCCTAGTATGGCGTCCGGGTACCCGCGCGGTCAAATGCTATGCCGACGTAACGTTTCCGGGGAACGGGTCGTCCAGCATATTGATGCGGCGAACCGCTGTGCTCTTATGCGGATTGAGTGTGCTGGCCATGGCCGCACGCGCGCAGCCGGCGCCGCCCGATCCGGCAGTTGTCATAGACCGTTTGGAGAAACAACTGGCGCCGTTCGCGAGCTCCTGGCTCAACAGCGCCGATCCACGGGTCGAGGCTTGGGGCACATACCTGGTGCTACGGGACCAGCGCACCGATGCCATTCCAGTTCTGTTGTCGATGCTGGAGGCGTATCCGGTTATCCCACAGGAAGCGTCGCAATTGGAGGTCGACCGGCACGATGCCATGCTGGGCGTGCTCGACGCACTCATCCAGTTCGATGCGCCGGTAGCGGCCGGCGACGCCCAGCGCATCTATCCGGAGTTTCCAGTGCAATCGCTCATTCTGCTGGCGCGCTCGCAGGAGGACACCACGGACGCGCTGCTCGACATCTTCCGGAATGAGCAACGCTGGCAGGTAGCGTGGCTGGCCGGTGGAAATCTGCTAGCCGCGCGCCGCGCGGGGGGCTTCGCCGCGGCCGTCATCGAAGGCATGACCGTACACCTGCAGGTCATCGTGACCGAGCCGTTAACCGGTGGCGGATTCGGAGGCGGGAACTCTTGTTGCGCGGGCGGCTCGACCAATCCGAAAGCCGGATGGCCACCTCTGGGAGTGTATTCGTTCGGCGGGTGCGGCGCAGACGCGCAGACTGGCGCAACGCTGCTGGCGGGCGGCGCCGATCCGGCATATTACGACCGGCAAGTGACCGCCGCTTACCGGGCGAGCGGTGCATCCGGCTGCTGCCATCTCGATCGGGATCTGGTGCGCGAACATTACCTTACTGCCTTACTCTCGGCGACCCCCGGCGAGCCGGGCGTGCGCGCGCATGTGTGGCACACGATCGTGTGGCAGAGCCCGGATGCTTACCGCGGCGAAATGGAGGCCATTGTCGCGGACCAGCAGCGCGTTTTCGAGGAGACGGCACAGCGTCTCAGCGGGCGCAGCCTCTTAAGCGGGGACGACAGAGCGCTGCGCCCCGCGCTTCAAATATTTGTCATGGACCAGCGCGCCTCGAGGCAGCCGCCACTGCCGGTGCTCGACGGGCTGCCGGGCAATGTCACCATTCAGTAGTACTAATCTTCGAAACTGCGCGCGCCGCCGTTGAATCCGTTGCGCGCCTGCTGCCAGAGCCACTTAATTACTCGCGCATCGTTGTAACAGTATCCGAGATTGTGATTCAACGTGGAGAAGCAATGATTCTGGCAAGTCTTCTTCATCTCTCCCAGTTGCGCACTATCGAACTTATGCCCCTCGATAGTCCCCCAGTCATAAGTGGCGGCATACATCGGGAAGCACGGTCCCACGGTTCCGTCAGTCCGGATGATCACGTTGTTTTGCCCGGCACGGCAGTTCCAATCAGTGAAGCGCAGAGTGCCGTTCTCATCGCGCACAATACCGGGCATACGCGCCAGCAAGTCGTCGCCGGCCGCATCGACGCTCTGGCCATCGCCATTCCAGCCCACCTGCGCAGGTCGAGTCCGGATGACATACGCATGAACGCCTTCATCTCTTGCAGGCGCGCGACCGAGTTCACCATTTGATAGCCGGATCTGTTCCTTTCGATGAGCCAGTCGATCAGTCCGTCGACGGCCGGCCAGTCTCGCGGATGGATGTAAGTCGGGTTCTCACTCAAGTGCCTGAAGTGACTGTCCTGTTCGAGCATGGGTGTCTCATTCAGGTGATAGTCGGTGGCCAGACGGTGATCGCGGGCATACTGGGTTAAGAGCCGGATATCTTCCAGGTTATTCCGGCAGATATTCATGTTAAAAAAGACCATATACCCGTACGCATACTGCTTGCGGGCCAGATACTCGAGATTCTGGCGCGCCGGGACCAGAGCCTTCGGCAGGCCCGGCTTTTCATCCCACGCATCCAGGGCGAAGTTAAAGACCGCCGCACCCGCATCACCCAGCCGGTCCGCTACATCCGGACGCAGTAACCGGCCATTAGTACCAATGTAAATCCAGAAACCCTTCTTAGCCGCATAATAGACGACCTTGTGCGCGAACTGAGGGCGCAGCAGCGGCTCGCCGCCCATCAACGCCAACACGCGGCAGCCGTGGTCGTGTAGCCAATCGATCGAGCGGCGCGCCACGTCTTCGGTCATGCCTTTGACTTTGTTATTAAAAGACCAACAGTACCAACAGTCGATATTGCATTTGTATTCGAGAAACAGGTAAGCGGTGATCGGATGAAAATCTCCCGGCATCACGCGCGAGCGCATATACGGTACCAGCCATCCCCGTACTTTACGCATGATGTCTTCCCTGCTCCACTGGCGTTTCTCGGCCGGCGCCTCTGGTCCCGGGTCGGCCAGCAGCTCGGGGCGTTGGGGAAAAACAGGCTCCGGCAGAACAGCTCCCCGGGCTTCCGGCGGCGCGGGTGGCTGTGGGGCTGAATGAATGAGAAGGTCATTAATCGCAACGTCAATTCGAAATGCAGGTTGAGTAGTTGTAGCCATCGTCTTCTCCAAGCACAAAGATTCAGGACAGTAACCTGGAGTTTCATAAGGTAACGCTAGATGGCCAAAGAGAAGTATGAGAAAATACAAGACTGCCGTGACGTTCGTACTCTAGTCATCAGAAGCGGATTAGTTGTGAGAAGCTCCGTTCCGATTGGCGTTCGGTTGCAATTGTGAGTCGAAGAATCGCGCAGCGGCTTGGTACGATTCCCGCCAGTGCGCGTACAGCAGGAAATCGTGAATCTCGTCCGGGAAGATCAACTGTTCTAGGTGCACGCGGCCACGCAGAGCTTCCACTAATTCCACGGTCTGGCGGAAATTCACATTACGGTCGTCGTCGCCATGAATCAGCAGCACCGGCGAGCGCCAATCCTTGGCGTTCGCCATGGGTGAGGAATTGAACGCCAGTCTTCCGAAATCATCGTCTTTGCGGATACCCAACTCTTCGGTCCAGTCGTGGACGCCGTGAAAGTCGACCCCAGCCGCAAAGAGGTCCGACGCGCGCGCCAGGCCCAGCGCCGTCAGATATCCGCCGTACGACCCGCCCCACAATCCGATGCGCGTGGGATCTACCGCCGGATGGTTCTTCAGGAACAGGCCGGCGCCCATCACATCGTTGAACTCACTGCCGCCGCCCGCTCCATAATTGATGGCTTCGCGGAACTTCATGCCGTAGCCGATGCCGCTGCGGTAGTTTACCGAGAGCACCACGTATCCGCGGCTTGCCAGATACTGATTCATCGCATAGGAGTTGTTGTAGTAATACATGTAATGCCAGCCCAGCAGCATCTGCCGCCGCGAACCGCCGTGAAAGAACACCACGGCCGGATGCTTCTGTCCCGCGCCGTCCGCCGGAAGGAATAACTGGCCGTGTAGAGTGAGACCGTCGGCCGCCGAGAAGATCACCTGCTGCGGCGTGACGAGCGCGTCCCGCGGAAAGTCTGCCGGGATCGCGTCCGGCGCCAAATCGCGCACCTCGCCCGCTGCCAGGCGGATCGCCGGGCGCGCCTGCCGCTTCGCATCCGAGTGAAGGAAGACCACCGCACCGTCGCTGGTTACGGCAGGCGACCACTCGAGTTCCGTTCCGGCAGTCAGTTCGGCAGGCGCGCCGCCAGCCGCGGCCACCCGCCAGATGTGCCGGCGGTCGATATCGTCCTGGTTGGATGAGTAGATCATTTCGCGGCCATCGGGCGTCATGGCCACATGCTCCACTTCAAAGGCGCCGGGCGTGAGCAGCGCCGCATCGCCCCCCGTCACCGGGACCGAATACAGGTGCGTCCAGCCATCGCGCTCCCAGGGAAACACGATCCGGTCGCCAGCCCAGTACAACTGTTGCGCCGATCCCAGTTCCCGGAATACGCTGCCATCGCCTTCGAACGCCTTCCAGACCTCCTTGCCTTCGCCAATTCCGCCGGCATCGGCCACCCGAATGGACCACGGCGGCCCGCTGCGCCTGGAGGTGAAATAGCGGTGTTCATCCACGCTCGGCGCCCGCAGAAACGCGACGCGCCGGCTGTCGGGCGACCATACGGGCGCTTCATCCTGGTCCACGCTGGCATCCAGGTAATGGACTGTCTTGGCGGACGCGTCGTATATCCCCACGAAGCTGTGGTTACCACGGCGGCTTACGTAGGCCAGCCGAGCGCCGTCAGGCGACCAATGCAAATCGCCATTCTGCCCGCGGGCGTGGATCAGTTGTTCGGCCTTCTCCTTGCCGTCGAGCGGCGCCGACCAGATTTGTCCCTTCCGTACGAAAGCCACGCGGCCGCTGGCCGGGAAGATGGCCGGCTGGTTACCCTCACCGATCAGCCGGGGACCCTTCTGGTCCGCCGCGTCTTCCAGAGCGACAACCCATACCTGCTGCTCAGCCCCGCTGGGATCGCTGGTTGGATTCGGATACTCGCCCGCGCCATTGGCGCCCTCGCCGCGCACATAAACGATGGCACGTCCGTCGGGCGACCACTGCAGTTCAGAGATCTCCTGACCGTCGTCCGCGGCGTAGGACGTGACGCTGTGGCCGCGGTATGCGGGAGGCTCGGCTACCCAGATGTTGCGCACGCCACGCGCGTTGTAGACCCATGCAATCTTTCCGCCCGAGGGCGAAACGGCTGGGGCTGATGGAAAGGGAGCGCTCATGACCTGCTCCAGAGTGAAGGGGGTTTGGGCGCAGGCGGAGGCAATGCATGCCACGGCAGCGGCCAGGAATCGGGGAGAATGCATCCCTATAGATTACAGCGGGACTGGTGCAGTGGGGCAGGCCGAGGCCGCCCCACAAAACTTATTGCGTGATCACCAGCTTGCCCACGCCATCCGCATGGTTCACCACCTGATCGAACGCCTCCGCGATATGCTCCAGCGGCCGCGTATGCGTGATCATCGCGGCAAATCGTCCCAGATTGGCAACCAGCATCTCGCGCGCGGTCTCCGAATCGTGATTCGAGCGCCGCACCGTGTAGATGACCAGCTCTTTGCGGCGCATCGGCGAGAATTCCAGGGGCACTTCCCGCTCCACCGCAATCCCGGTGATGACCACCCGACCCGCGTTGCGCACCGCTCGCAGGCAGTGATTCGTGGTGCCGGCAATGGCGGCGCAATCGATGGCGACATCCACACCGCGGCCGCCCGTATCGCGCAAAATCTCGCGCGAGGGGTCGATAGCCTTGGGATCCAGCACGGCATCGGCGCCGGCCTGCCGCGCCAGCTCGCGGCGCGCGGCCACCGGCTCGATACACCAGACTCGGCCGGCTCCCGCCAGTTTCAGGCAGATGACGGTCATCAGCCCGATTGGTCCGGCACCGAATACCGCGACAGTCTCCCCCAGGCTCAGCGCCACGAACCGCATGGAGTGCACTACCACCGCCAGCGGCTCGATGATGGTCGCATCGGGCAGGCTCAAACCGGGCGGAATGGCGATCAGGTTCCCAGCCGGAATGTTGGCATAGTCGCGGAAAAATCCGGGATCGGGCTGCATGCTCATAAAACGGATACTGGCACATACGTTGTGATGGCCCGACCGGCAGAACTCGCAGTGGTAGCAATAAATGGCCGGCTCGAACGCCGCGCGGTCGCCCGCACTCCAGCCGGTCACGCCCGCGCCGGTCTTCATCACTACGCCCGCCGGTTCGTGCCCCAGCACCATGGGATACCGGCACGGCGTGTCGCCCACCCCGCCATCGGCGTAGGAATGCAGGTCGGAGCCGCAGATGCCGACCGCGTCAATTCGCACCTGCACTTCGCCCGGCCCGGGTTCGGCCACTGCCGCATTCAACAGCCGAAATTGACGCAAGCCGCAAAGCTCCGCGATGCGTGTGTTCACGGCCCGCCCTCCTCGGGTGGATGGCTTAGCGTGAGCGCTGCGATGTGGTCCAGCACGGCGTGGAAATAGGCCATGTCGCGTTCTTTTTCCGGCATGTCATCGCGCACCTCGGCCGTCGCGGCAGGCAGATAGCGGAAAGGGAACCGCTGCGCCTGCATCCAGGGCAGGTATCCCCAGCCCTCGGCCCCATGAAAGAAGATGTCGCAACTGGCCAGGTCGCCCGCCAGGTGCTCCAGGGTGGTAGCGCGGCCATTGTCATCTTCCGTCATCAGGACCGGACGGTCGGCCTTCTTCAATTCGGCCACGCGACGGCCTTTCTCCTGCGGATCGCGGCCGTCGCCGTGGATCAATAGTACATCCACCTGGCCCTGCAGCGACTGCGGGTAGCGCATGTGACCATCGCTCGAAGTGCCGATGGGCAGAACAAAGTTGCTGTGCTTGAAACACTGGCGCACTTCGTCGATCAGCGGAATGATGTTCTGCGGAATGTATTCTCCCCACTGCGGTCCGGGCAGATCGTACTCATTGGCTACATCTACGATAATGTTGCGGAACTCGTGCGCGATCAGCCATGCGGTGATCGTGGCGGCGGCGGTATGTATGGCGCCGGTGGATTGGAAGAGTCCCGACTGGCCGTGATAGAAATACGACAGGTTCACGAACATGCCGCGCTGATCGGCGGCGCGCAGCAGGCGCTCCAGGCGCGCCAGCCAATCCGGCTTCAGTGAACCATCCGGCCGGAACGCGCTCACGTAAGCGCCCCTGGCCGGACCCAGGCGGTAGGCGGTATCGCGATCGATCCCGTTGATGGATTTATCGTATCCGGCCTGCGCGCCCTGCAGGCTCACGTTGATCATGAGCACGCCGTGGTTCTTGTAGAAATCCAGCGCCTGAATGACGGCGTCGGTATTGAACTCAGGGTCGAAGATGCGCTCGTGCATCCACTCATCGAGAAAAAGGGCGTTGGCCAGCCGGATATTCATCAGCTTGCCTTGCGCTTCGGGCCGGTAGGCAGGGCCGCTGTAGGTCTTTTGCCAGCCATCGAACGGATTAGAGAATACACCATTGCGGACGTAGAACGCGCGCTGATCGTAATGCGGGCCGAGCATGGCTCCGGTGCTGATCTCGGCGGCGCACAAGACTGTAGAAAGGAACGGGAGCAACAGGAGCCGGTTCACGACCACATTATCGCATCCGGCGTATTGGAAACGTGGGGAAGGGAGAGCAACCTGCTAACGGCTGAGGCGGCCCGCGCAGCCTTGCCAATTGTTCATCGGACAAGCCCTTCGCTCCCAGCCGGTCCAGAATCTCCCGCGCTCTCCTCTTATTGGCTACCAGTGCGACTTACCGTGCTCGACCGCCAAGGGCCTGCTCCACGGCCTCCTCATCGAATCTGCCCCGGCTCGCCACGACGACATAGGTTTCGGCGGACGCGGACAGAATCACGCTTCCGAACTGGGCGAGTGCCCTTGCGACGGCGTCCTCCCCACGATCACCAACTGAGGCCCGGCGAGGCCGCGGCCCTCCAGATCCACGGATTCCAGCAGCGCCGATCCCCAGTTGGCTTACGCGTAAGCTTGTTGAAATCGCTCCGGACTCCAATGTCCTCTACGGGGACTTTGAGAGGTTTGTCCGCATGGGCTCCGAAGATTGCCCCCAAAACCTCGATAAAAGGTAACCGCGATCGGTGGCCGCTACCGGGTGGACGTGCCTGCCGCCAGGACAATGGTGGACACTCCTGGCAGGGGCATAACGTCCTGCATGGTATTGCTCCAAGCCCGTCCGCGATCGCAGCAGGCGGGGTCTTCAGCCAGACTATGAGAGAGCGGAGGCGGGCCCAGTCAAATATTACATTCCGAACTGCCGGCCATATTCCAACAGCATCCTCTTTCCCCCGCCATGCATCACTAAGTGAGAGTGATTGTGGACGACATCGATACGAAGCCTGATTCCGCCGATCATGCGTTGCCCGGCGTCACACGAATTCTGGATACGATCTTCCGCCAGCTGCTGGAACAGGGCATCGAGTACTTCATGCCTACGGTGGAGGTGGAAGTCCTAAGCACCCTTGCGAATACGGATGCGGTGGTCACCTGCTACGATTCGGCACCCGGCGTGATCGAGTTCGATTGGCTGGGTTATCGCTATCGGGTCAAAGACCGCCAAGGCGCCTTTACTGACGGCCAGGTGCGCCTGGTGAAGAGCATCGGCCGGGTGCTCTCCATTCGCTATCAATTAGCCTTTCACCCGGTTTTGTCGGCGGAGAGCGCGCACCTCTTTCGTGGATTGCCGGAGGACCGCTATGTTTCCGCTTTCCTCGACTCAAGGGCATACCGCGACCCGGAGGAGGCGGCCAGGATACCGGATAAGATCGCCAGCGCGATTGAGGTGCTGCGGCTGAGCGCCATGTCGACCTACGAGAACCGCCGGATCTCGACCGGTGTAATACTTTTCGGTTCACAGCCGGACGCCTGCCATGCGCTGCCTTCGCTGCCCGAAGGCGCCCTACGCTACTCGAGCGATCTGACTACCACGCGCAGCTTCCACCGGCTGTCGGACGGATTGAAAACGGTGGCGCTGGTAAACGCGGAAGGTCTTTTGGTGGAGCTGGTTGATGTAGAGGCCTGGGCCGCCCCTTATCGCAACTTCGAACTGCCTGCGCCCGTTGCCGCACGATACCAGTTCCACAGCCGGGCCACTTTGTGCGGCGGCCACATTTGCATGATTCTGACAGCCTACGGCGAAATCAAGGTATTCGCGGGAGGCGCGCAAGTGTTTACGTTCCGGGATGGCCGCTGGCATCTGGCCAACGCAGCCGTGTGCTACGGATTGTGGAGTGAAGCTATCCGGAGCGAGTCGATTGCGCAGCGCTTGTTCACGGTCGCATTGGATCTTGCCGAGGACCGGCGCGGCGCGCTTTTCGTGGTACTGGACGATGCCGCGCGGGTCGATCAATTGATCTCGGCCGAGGATTTGCTGCGCACCGATCCATCCGAGGCCGGTGCCGAGAGTCTCGTTAAGCGGCGGTTTCATTATCTCTTGCGCGATCAGGATGCATTGCGGCTGTGCCCCTCGGTTCTGGAGTCCGTGGCAAGAATCGATGGCGCGATCGTGCTGGACCAGGACGCCAAGCTGCTCGCGTTTGGGGCCATCCTGCAAAACTCGATCGCGGGAGCATCCAATCCCGGCGAGGGGAGCCGGACCGCGGCGGCCGTGGCCGCGTCGCATTTTGGCGCCGTGCTCAAGGTCAGTGAAGACGGGATGGTTTCGTATTTCCGCCGCGGCCACTGTTTGTGCGAGTTTTAACGAAGAACACCCACCAGCAGGGCCGGGCCGCGCCCAAAGTTATCCATTGCGCCGCACGGATGCGCGCATGGCATTGAAAACGGCCGCGTTCTCGCGCAGGATACGATCGGTGGCCGCCGGATCAACCTGCGTATCCCACACGCCGCGCTCGTGCGTGCCGCCAGGCAGCACTCCGTCGCGGCGCGGAAACATGTAGATATCGCCCGGACCGACAGTCATGTAATCGATCTCCGGCTGCGGCAGCAGAAAAGATAGCTGCCCGCGGATGGGCGTCAGTTCGTCATCGTGGAAGAGATCGCGCGCGCCCAAGCCGGTGCAATTGAAAAGGAGCGGCTCGCGCAACGATGCGAGGTCGCGCGTATCGTGGAATTCCCGCACGACGAGCTCTCCGCGGGCGATTAGGAAATCCCGCAGCAGCGCGTTCAGATAGATGGCCGGTTCAATCAACATCGAGTAGCGCCGGTAGACGTAGAGCACATCGAAGCAGTGCTCGTTCGGCCGAAGCTGGCGGGCGTCGGGAAAAAGCGGATCGATCTCGCGATAGGCGCTTTCGGGCGGCGGCTGCTGGTAGGCGGAATCGCGAGACAACGAATACAGCGGCAGCCAGCGCACGCCGTAGGCATCTCCGGCCAGCGACTGATAGCGGCGGAAGGCGAAGCGGCCGGCCTCCCCGAACTGGCGTCGAAATTCGGGTGTAATCCGTTCGTGGTCGAAGACGGTGACCGGACTCCACAGTCCGCCGGCTATGTTTGAAGTGGTGTCCGGCGGGATGGCCTTCGCGTAGATGGTGACGGCGTAGCCGCGCTGCTGTAGCAGGCGCGCGGTGGAGAGCCCGACCACGCCGCATCCGATCACCGCCGCCACACGCGTCTCGGCCTGCGCCGCTTCCGTGACGGCAAGTTGCGCCGTGCCCCACGAGAGCGTGATGCCCGCCCCACCGTGGCCATAATTGTGGATCAGCAGTTTATCGTTCAGTTTCTCGCCGCGCACCACGAAGCCCGACGGGCGGAACGGGCGCAGTCCGACAATGGTCTGAATCACCCGCTCCGGCGCCACGCGCACGCGGGCCAGTGAACTTGGAGCGGGCGGCGTCAGAACGGTGCGGCGCGCGGCGCAGCCGGCCATCCACAGAGACGCGGCGGTCAGCAGCTCGCGGCGCGAAAGCGCGGTCACTCGCGGCCCCACAGCGCGCGCAGCACGATCCAGGATTTCTCCGCGGCGGGCAGCGAGATGCGGCGGGCAAACACGTCGTAGTTGCTGCGTTCGATGCGGTCGAGCAAATGGGAGTAGATCGAGACCAGGGCGGCCAGAGAGGCGCGGCCCCGGCGGTTAATGAGGTGTAGCAGCGGCCGCGATTCCTTATAATACCGGCGCGCGCGATCGGTTTCGAAATCCATCAGATCGATGAATTCCGGCGTGCGCAGGCCGGCGCGAATGTCATCTTCGCTTACGCCAAAATGGGCCAGGTCTTCGGCGGGCAGGTAGATGCGGCCGCGCGCGGCATCCTCGCGGATATCGCGCAGGATATTGGTCAGTTGAAACGCAATGCCGCACTTCTCGGCCAGCGGCAGCGCTTCGGGCGAATCGAACCCAAGGATATGGATGGTGGCCAAGCCTGCCGTGGAGGCCACCTGGTAACAATAGCGGTACAGCTGATCGAAGGTTTCGAAGCGGCACGGTTCCAGGTCGGAGGCCACGCCGTCGATCATCTCGTGGAAATAGCGCGGCGGAATCTGATAGCGCGTCACCGTATCGTGAAAGGCGGGCAGGATGGGATTTCGCTCGCAATGGCCCGCCAGCGCTTCGTCGAGCGCCCCGCGCCATTGTTCGAGCCCGGCCCGATTGGCTCCGGGTTCGTCGCTCAAATCGTCCGAATGGCGCATGAACGCATAGACGGCGCACATGGCGTTCCGTTGCGGCCGCGCCAGGAGCACAAACGAGTAGTAGAAATTGCGGGCGCGGATGCGCGCCACGCGGCGGCAATAAACGTAGGATTCGTCAAGCGCGGTCATTTACGCCGCTCGCGGCGTGGCTCGGGGGATGGCTACGCGCGCCAGCGAACCGAGCAGCAGCCAGACGCGTTCGGCCTTGCTGATGGCCGGCCGCCGCGAAAGCACGTTGTAATCCTGCTCCGCGATCTTGTCGAGCACGCGCAGGCCGCCGCGGCTAAATAGATCGATATCCAGCGCCAGACGCCGGTCTACCAGCGACGAGAGCGGCAAGCCTTCCAAGAACAATTCCCGCGCGCGCGCCACGATCTCGCGCATGACTTCGCGAAAAGCCTGCGTCATGCGCCGCGCGTAAAGATCCTCCAACGTGTAGCCGTGCCGCGCCAGCACTTCGAGCGGAATGTACACGCGATCCTTTTCCAGATCGACGGCGACGTCCTGCCAGAAATTGGCGAGTTGCAGCGCCGTACAGGTGGCGTCGGAGAGCCGCTGCCGCTCCCGATCGGAATAACCGCAGAGATACAGCACCAGGCGTCCAACCGGATTCGCGGAGTAACGGCAATAGCCGTACACATCGTCCCAGGTGGCATAGCGGGTGACAGTCTGATCCTGCTCGAATGCTTGGATCAAATCCGCAAATGGTTCTTGCGGGATGGCGTGGCGCGACACCGTGCCGTGCAGCGCCACGAAGACGGGATGGGTAGCTTCACCCGCGTACATGGCGGCAAGCTGCTCGCGCCACCAGGCCAACAGGCGCAGGCTTTCGGCCGGCGATCCCATTTCATCGCCCAGATCGTCGGCCCAGCGGCAGTAGGCGTAGACGTTGTAGAAATCCTGATGGAGGCGCTTGGGCAGCAGAAAGCTGACTACCTGAAAATTCTCGTAATGATGCGTGGCCAGCCAGCGGGTGTAGGCTTCAGCTTCGGCGGTGGTGTAACGGGCGGCCACCGCCTCCGGCGATCGGAGATAGTCTTTGGGTGCAAGACGAGTCATGATGTGGGGCAGGACTCCAGTCCTGCGGCGGGTCTCCAGACGCGCCATCTGGCGGGACGTGGTCGTCCCGCGCAGGCGTGGACGCCTGCCCCACTGCCGATCACGGGATTATGGCCGTTTTCAGATGGCCATTGTGGCTCATCAGGTGGCGCATGACTTCCAGCAAGTTGGCCAGCGGTTCCTCGCTGTTGACGAAGTCGCGCGATGTGATGTCGCCGCGGGTAACCAGGTCCAGCGCTTTGCGGATGTATGCGGGCGTGTGATGGAAGCTGGCCTTGCAGGTGATCTCGGAGTAGTGCAGCAAGTTGGTGTCGAACATCACCCGGCTCTCATTGGGGCAGCCGCCAAAGAAGTTGAGCGTCCCGCCGCGCCGCACCATATCGAGCACCCAATGCCATGTTTCGGGCTTACCCACCGCTTCCACGGCGATGTCGGCCCCGCGCCCGCCCGTAAGATTGCGTACGGCCTCGACGGTGTTGGCATGCTGATCGGCGCGCACCAATTCGTGCGCTCCCATGGCCTCGGCGCGATCGAGCTGCGTGCGGCGCCGGCCGATGGCGATCACGCGGCACCCATACAGGCTGGCCAGGCGCACAAACATCAGTCCGATGGGACCCAGGCCTAAGATGGCGATGGTGTCGCCCGGCCGGGGGTTGGTCTCCTCAAAGCCCTTCAACACGCAGGCCAGCGGTTCAATCAACGCCGCGTCATGATAACTGACATCCTGCGGAATTAGGTAAGTGTTACGTTCCACGATGCGCGCCGGAATGCGTATGTACTCCGCATAGGCGCCGTTATTGAACAACAGGTCCTCGCAAAGGTTTTGCAGCCCGCGGCGGCAGAAGAAGCACTCCTCGCAGGGCGCGGAATTAGCGGCCACCACGCGTTGGCCTGGCGCGAAAGCCTTCACATCCCGCCCTACAGCCACCACGTCGCCCGCCAGTTCATGTCCAAACACGGCGGGCGGCACAATCATTCGCGCGTGATAACCACGGCGGAAAACTTTAACGTCAGTGCCGCAGGTCAGTGCCACCTTAACTTGAACCAGAATGTCGCCATCGTCGATAGTAGGAATGGACACCGGCTCTACCTGCAAGTGTTCCTTGCCATAGAGCACGGCGGCCATCATGTGAGTTTTCACTGTGTCCACCTCTGTGGCTGAACGATAATTTTCAACGATTCGGGACCGGGATGCAACGCTAAATCGAATCCTGAACGTATTTTAACGAGGGGCACCCGGTGGGAAATGAGTTCCTCCACGGGCAAAGCCCCGCTGAACACCAGTTCCGCGGATTCTTTCTGCAAATCCACGGAAGCGCTATAGCATCCGAACAGACTGCGCTCGCCCACGCAGATCGATGCGCCGGAAACCTCCACGCGCTCGGTTTCGGACGTTTGTGCAAACAACAGAATGCGCGCGCCGGGACGGGAGAAGCGGATAGCCTGCTCCGCAATGCCTGGCACGGACGCCGCTACAATAACGAGATCCGCGCCGCGTTGGTCCGTCAGCCGCCGGACCTCCGCTTCCACGTTCGTCTCGCGCGGATCTAAGGCTTCCTGGGCGCCGCAGCGGCGGGAAAGCTCGCGCCGCGCGGCAATGGTGTCGGTTGTTACAATTGTTGCCCCGGTGCGGCCGAGCAGCATGGTGAATAACAGACCGATGGGTCCCTGGCCGATTACTAGCGCGGTCTCATCCGGTTGCGGCGCGCATTCGACCACAGCCTTCAAACAGGTGTTGACCGGCTCGACGAAACTGGCGCGCTCGAAGGAAACACCATCCGGTATTTTTTCTACGCCGTTCGAGACAATCCAGTCCATGACCCGCACATACTGAGAGAAACCACCCCCGGCCGGTTCGAAACCGGCAGTCACTCCGACCTTCTTGTACACCGCACATTGTGCATACAGTTTCCGCTGGCAATAGAAACAGTTCCTGCACGGAATGTGGTGAAACACGACTACGCGATCACCCGGCACGAACTGGCACACTTCTCGCCCCGCGCGCACCACTACTCCAGCCGTCTCATGTCCATAGATGCGCGGAGGCGCCAGAAGGTTGTATTCAATTTTCTTCAGATCGGTATGGCAAATGCCACAGGCTTCCACACGCACCAGCATCTCGCCGGGGCCGATCTCAGGAATGGGAACCTGCTCCACGCTAACGACACTCTGGCCTTTGTACACAGCCGCGTGCATGGTCGGCGGGATACTCCAGTCAGAATCGGCAACCGGCAATGAATTCTCCTAATGTGCGCGAAGCGATACGGCAGAAATGCCGTAACCGGAACAGCTCCGGAAACGCTTTTCCAGGGTTCCCTAATGCAGATGTTAAAAGCTTTATTGTACCGAAATGCCCGTCGTCGCGCAGGGCTTTATTGAAATCGATAACGAATGTCTGGTTGGCGGTATCGGTGACCGATCGTACACAAAAGAACGGAATGCCGCGGGCGGCAGCGGATTTGGCCACACCGGCCGCTTCCATTTCCACGGCCGCGGCGCCAGTGGCTCGGAGAGCGGTTTTCTCTTCGGCGGTTTGGGCTACTCGATCGATGGAGGCGAGGATTCCGGTTGTATATGGTTTGGCGGAGCTCAAGCTCCGCGCGGGATAAATCCCGCCCTCCTGTACTTGAGTGGCTACGAAGATGTCTCCGATTTTCAGCGCCGGGTCCAGCGCTCCACAAAATCCCATACTCACGATCGCTTCCGGCCTGCACTCCTGGCGGGCCACCTCCGTGGCTTTGGCGGCGTGTACCGCCCCCGCGCCATTCGCCACCATCGAAAACTGCCGGCCGCCGCAATCGCCGGAGCGTGCCCAATAGAGCGGCCAGCCGGGCTTGCGCACGCTGGTACAAAAGCGCAGCAGCCCATCAAATTCGCGGGGCTCGGCGGCGACTAACAATATCCGTTGGCCTGAAACCATTCCACGGCTCGCGCCAGCGCCGCGTCGGCCGGGCCCGGCGCGAATCCCAATTCACGCGCGGCCTTGGCGTGCGAAACAAACATCTTCTTGCGGGCCATGCGTACGGCATCGAGCGGCGCGCGGGGCGGTTTTCCGGTCACGATGGCCCACGCTGTGGTGATCACACCGGCCGCATAGGCGACCGCATAGGGCAACTGTAACGTAGGAGCCGGACGGCCCGTGAGGGCTGCCAGTTTCGCCAGAATCTGTGCCAGCGTCAGGTTCTCCGATCCCAAAATATAGCGCTCCCCCACACGGCCGCGCTCGCAGGCCTCCAGGTGCCCGAGCGCCACATCGCGCGCATCCACCACGTTCAGGCCGGTGTCGATGTAGGCGGGCATTTCTCCTTTCAAGAAGTCCAAAACAATCTTGCCGGTGGGCGTCGGTTTCACATCGTGGTCGCCGACCGGCGCCGTGGGATTCACAATGACTACCGGCAGCCCAAAAGCCGCGAGCGCCACGGCGGTACGCTCGGCCAGGAACTTGGAACGCTTGTAGGCGCCCTTCATGTCATCGAGCGCGACCGGGCAATCTTCGTCGCCTTCGCCGGCCAGCGGCAGGCCGATGCAGCCGACGGTGCTGGTATAGACTATGCGGTCGACACCGGCCTTGCGGGCCGCCTCCAACACATGGCGGGTGCCTTCGATGTTGGAGTCATATATCTCTCTAGGGTCGGCTGCCCACAGCCGGTAGTCGGCGGCTACGTGAAAGACCAGGCCGCAGCCGGCCATGGCCCGTTCGACGGACGCGGCATCGCGCAAATCGCCGGGCACCTCCTCGACATCCAGATCGCGAACTTTGCGGCGGACCAGCGCTCTGACTCGATGCCCACGCTCCACCAGGAGCCGCGCCACGTGCCAGCCGAGGAAGCCTGACGCACCTGTTACCAGCGTCGGCTTCATTGTGGGGCAGGACTCCAGTCCTGCGGCCGGCGTCCACGCCGGCCCGCTCGCGTTCGGATGACGTCGATTGCGCACCGCGCAGTGCGGCTCCTGGAGGACCCGCGCAGACCTGGAGGTCTGCCCCACAACGTCATTTCAGCGCCCAGGCGAACATCTTCAAGTTATCGGCCAGGCTGGCCGTCAGGCCGAGCGCCGCCGATGGTTCAAAGCCGCAGTGCATCATGCAATGCTCGCAACGCGGATCGTTCCCAGGGCCGTAGTTTTCCCACGGCGTCTCGTTCATCAGCCCCTCAAAAGTCTTATAGTGTCCGTCGGTGATCAGGTAGCACGGGCCTTTCCAGCCTTTGATGTTGTAGGTCGGCGTGCCCCAGGCCGTGCAGGGCAGTTCGCGCGCGCCCTTCAGATAATCCAGATAAAGGGGCGTCTGCTTGATATAAAACCGCTGGGCCAGCCTGTCGATATCGCGGAATTTCTCGCGAATATCGTCGCGCGTCATGAAGATTTCCCGGTCGTTGACGGCGGAATAGCCATACGCCGGCGCCATCTGGTGGCCGTCGAGATGGAACTGTTCGAGATACTCGAACAGCGCCTCAATCTCTTTCATGTCGGTTTCTTTGTAAATCGTGGTGTTGGTGCACACCATGAAACCGGCGGCTTTGGCAACTTTAATGCCCTCGATAGCTTCGCGAAACACGCCTTCGCGCTCGACACAGATATCGTGAGTTTTTTCGAGGCCATCCAGGTGCACGTTGAAGAAGAAGCGCTTGTCGGGCGTGAGTTCGTGCAGGCGCTTGACGATGAACATTCCGTTGGTGCAGAGGTAAATGTTCCGGTTGCGGGCCAGGATACCGGAAACCAACTCGCCGATCTGCGGATACATCATCGGCTCGCCACCGCAGATGGAGACCATGGGAGCGCCGCACTCATCCACCGCCGCCAGGCACTCTTCGAGCGGCACACGCTGGGTGATGGTGGACTCGTATTCGCGGATGCGGCCGCAGCCGGTGCAGGTCAGGTTGCAGGCGTGCAGCGGCTCCAGCATCATCACCAGCGGGAAGCGCTTGCGGATCATAGGATGCGGCTGGCGATGGGCGCGTTCCGCGGGTACGCCGTGCAGGATACGGAACGGGTTGGCGGCGTCCGGCGCGCCGGTCGCATCTTTCTGCCATTCCGGACGCGGACGCATCCTGTTCTTGATGATGTATCCGGCCATATTGGCGGTCAGGGATAAAGGGAATCTCATAATTTTGATGCACCACTCACGAATTCCGACAGCGCGATTAGCGGGAAATAGAGACGGTAGTAGTGGTAGTTCAAATAGAAAACCCGGGGAAAGCCGGTTCCGGTGGCTAGTTCTTCGTCCCAGCCTCCATCACTTCGCTGCTTATCCAGCAGGTATTCGATGCCGTGGCGGACGCTCAAGCTGTTCGTATCGCCGCCGGCGATCAGGCCCATCAAGGCCCAAGCCGTTTGCGAAGGCGTGCTTTCGGCGGAAACGAAACAAGCCTGATCGTAGCTGGCGCAACTCTCGCCCCAGCCGCCATCGGCGTTCTGAATGGAGCGCAGCCATTCGCCGGCGCGCAGGATACAAGCCTCGCGATCGTCATAGCGGGAGGCGCGCAATCCGCGGAGAGCAAAGCAGGTGCCGTAGATGTACGCTACCCCCCAGCGGCCATACCAGCTTCCGTCCGGCTGTTGGTTTCGCAGCAGGAATTCGACGCCGCGCTTCACCGCCGGATGCGTATCGCCCAACCGGTGCGCGCTCAGAGCCTCCAGCACGCGGCCGGTGATATCCGGGCAGGTGGGATCGAGCATGGCGTTATGATCCGCGAACGGGACGGCATTGAGGAAGGTCCAATCGTTGTCGACGTCGAACGCCGCCCATCCGCCGTCGCGGCCTTGCATGGCGAGGATCCAATCGATGGCCCGGCGATGACAGGACTGCTGCGCCGCGGCATCCGAGGCCTGCGCGCGGCTCAGCGCCAGCAGGATCATGGCGGTGTCGTCGATATCCGGGTAGTGATCGTTGCGGAAGAAGAAGCCCCAGCCGGACGGCTCAGTTTTAGGCCTTTTGACGGACCAATCGCCCTTCACGCGGACTTCTTTGGAGAGGATCCAGTCGGCCGCGCGGCGCAGGGCTGGCGCTGCCAAAGACGAGCCGGACTGAAGTCCGGCGCCGGCTAAAGCCCGCCCTCCAATGGCTTCGCCGACCGCGAAGCCGGCGATGCCCGTATCCCAAATCGGCGAGAAGCACGGCTGGAAGAGGAATCGCTGGCCGTCGTCGATCATCAGCCGGTCGAATTGATAGCGGGCTTCCTGGCTGGCGGGATGATCGGGCGGATAGCCGAGGGCGTCGAGCGCCATGATGGCATACATCATGGGCGGATAGATAGCGCCCAAACCGTCGGAGTTCTCGCAGCGGGCCAGCATCCATTTTTCCGCGGCCGCCAACGCCTTGCGCCGCAGCGCGCGCGAGCCGTGCTTTTCCCAGAATTTCAAAAAACGGTCGATCGTCAGGAAGAAATTCCGCCAGGTGAAAAAGCCGTCGGCGGGCTGAAAGGCGGGGCTGACTCCCGGCTTATATAACTCGTCCAGATTGAAGCCGGCAGGCACCGGGCGGCGTGGATTGCTGGAATGCACGATGGCCAGCGAAACCACAATGGCGCGCGTCCAGGCCGACATCTGGTAGATGAAGTTGCCCGGCAGAAACATGACCTCCGGCGGGATGGAGGGACAGTACTGGCGCGGGTACATGTCAAACAAGCTGAGATTGATTTTGACGTAGCTGTTGGCCGCTTGAATGCCGCCCAGCGCCAGAATGCGCTCGCGCGCGTGCGCCAGGCGCAGATCGTCGACGGGCAGTCCCGCGACCTTCAGCGCAAAGTACGCCTTGACCGTGGCGCTGATTTCCGAAGGCCCCTTGACGTAAATGTTGAAGCCGCCATCCGGCAGTTGCCGCGCCAGAATCGAGCGAACGGCTTTATCGATGAACGGGCGCGTGGGCGGATCCCAGGCGCCGTCTTTCGGCGGATGCATCCAGAGCTGCAGCAGGATGTAATCGGATTCGAGGGTGGTATCGGCGGTCAGATCGGCGCACCAATAGCCGTTGGGATGCTGCAGCGCCAGCAGGCGATCGGCCGCCGCACACGCGGCCTGTGCCGCCGCCGAGGTCAGGGTCTGTTGTTCGTAAGCTGTAGATGTGCTCATCGTGCGGAAATCGTCGTTAAACCCGGAGTTGCTCGCGTCAACTCCGGTGGCAGGGAGAAGCGCACGTCTTCGTCGATCAATTCGACTTCTTCCAGCCGGTGAAAGCCTCGGTCCCGTAGGAATCCGACTAAATCCGCCACCAGGTTTTCCGGTGCGGAGGCTCCTGCGGTGACCGCTACATTACGGACGCCGTCCAGCCAGGCGGCATCCACCTCGCCGTAGTCATTCACCAGGTGCGCGCGCACGCCGGCGTTGGCGCTGACTTCGACCAGGCGCTTCGAATTGGAACTATTCTGCGAACCGACTACAAGCAGGAGGTCGCAATACTGGGCCACCCCCTTCACCGCCATCTGCCGGTTTTCGGTGGCATAGCAGATATCTTGGGCGGGAGGGCCTTGGATCAACGGAAAGCGCTGCTTCAGGCGTACGATGATATCGCGCGTTTCATCCAGGCTGAGCGTGGTTTGGGTGAGATACCGCACGCGTGTGGGATCGGGCAGTTCGAGGCGGTCCACGTCCTCCACGGTTTCGACCAGATAGCTGGCGTCCGGCGCCTCTCCCAGAGTGCCGGTCACTTCGTCATGATGCCTGTGGCCGATGAGCACGATGCTGTACCCGTCGTGCGCGAAACGCACGGCTTCCAGGTGCACTTTGGTGACCAGGGGACAGGTGGCATCGATCACTTCCAGGCGGCGGGCGGCGGCTTCGCGGCGCACTTCCGGCGCCACGCCGTGCGCACTAAAGATGGCGCGCGCGCCTGCGGGCACCTCGGAAATCTCCTCTACAAAAATGGCGCCGGCTTCCCGCAACTCGTCTACCACGTGCTTGTTATGCACGATTTCCTTGCGCACGTAGACCGGCGGGCCGTAGAGATCGAGGGCGATTTTCACCACATCGATGGCGCGCACCACGCCGGCGCAGAATCCGCGCGGTTTGAGCAGATACACTTTCTTTTCCGCCCCCGGATTGGCGGCTATGGGTTTTAGTGGCATCTCGTGTCGAGCTGAATTATCTGATTATAACAAGGGGGAGTCGGGTGCAACTATGACGCGACGAGCCGTTTTTCATGTTGGCGGTTAGAGCAAACCCTGAATGTGCTGCCGTACCGCGATGAGAATATCATGTGCCGTTAGCACATCCCGAAGCGGGCACGGGAGGCAGAGGTAGCGCGCCGCCCAAGCCAGGTTGTACAGATCCTGGAAAGGGGCTTCGATCGCTGCCAGTTCGGGCCGTTCCCTGATTAAACGACGCCGATCTGCATGCCCTGTTGATTCACGGCTGACAACAGACAGGTACGCTTCAATGTAATGCACCGCGGAGTAAAACCGGATGATCAGCCCCCATTCGCGTTGCGCCCGATCGGTGGTTTCCAGACTCTCAACGAAAGCCTGGTTATCGGATGCTTTGGAAAGGTGCTCTTGCTTGCTCGCCAATGTAGACGGTTTCCGCTCCGGGGATGAGACTGTCCGCTGGGGCATCACGTCTGTCAACGACGTGAAAATCAATAGTAATCTGAGGAAAGCGATCCAGCAGGATGTTTTCGCAGGCGTATATCTGGTGCACTTCGTCCACGGGAAGGTTGTTCACAACACTCCACACGCAGATTGCGCGTTCATTGCTTGAGATGAGCACGCGCTCTACGCCTGGAGCGGCAGACATGAATTCGCCGATCAGGCGATGAATCGGCAGTTTTGGTCCAGCTGGAGCCTCACTGATCACAAGTCCCTCCACACTCGTCTGCCATTTATCATTTTACCCCCGCGATGGAAGCCGGGACTACGGGTCATGTGTGGAGCGTGGCAGACCTGCTCGCCTAGATATTAACCATTTATCAACAGCTTTCTACAACAAAATATTGCACTTGTCAGCTACAGAGATGTATAACACGATACCCCGTGAAAATCGTACCATATTGGGGTACCATGGAATGAGGCAACAAGATATTGCGCTTCTGATAGGGAGCGCGATTGGCTAGAGCAAAGTATGTTGCTGTTGCTGGTGGCGCTGGTGCCGGTGGATTCCTGCTCGGTAAGCTTTCGGGCGGCGACCTCAAGGCTCTTTTAAGCCAGGCGTTAGATGGGACGTTCAAATTCCTGCATGAGCAGGGATCGTACGCCGCATTCGCTATTGTGATGGCTCTCGGGTTTGGTTGGTTTGCGGTTTGGGCTATACGACAACTGATCAGGGGTAAGCAGGAGGAGATTGACCGGATAGCCGCCGAACGAGACAAATTCCAGAAATTGTTTATCGATAACTGGCGGTCGAGCGGCGGCGGCTCCCAAAAAGGACCCAAACAAAGATGACATCTCAGCAAATTGGGTTTCTAACAATGCAAGGGATGGCCTCTGCTGCGGTGTTAACCGCGATTGGGGTGTACGCGCTTCAGGCTCATGAGGAGAAGACAAAATTCAAACTGTTCGCCGTTCGCGATAAGTTCTTGTATCTTGCAGCCACAGGTGTGCTCGACAAAAATGGTTTGGTATTCGCGGTCTTCTATGGAGCCATCAATACATTCATCGCCAATCTAGATAAGCAGACGCTGGTATCGTTCATCCGCGCTTCTTTGGCGGTTAAGACAGAGCTTGAGAAGCAAAACAGAGAGCGCCTACTCACGGAGCTGGAGGAATCTCCCCCAGAGGTTCAGACGACAATAAAAGCGTTTGTGCAGGTAGTAATGGAAGCACTTCAATACAACAGCCCGACCCTTAGCCTGATCCTACTGACGGCACGGCACTGCACCCATCTATTCATGTTTCTCAAGCGGCATCTAGCTTTCAAGATCCAAATATACACGATCTATCGCTACTACGAGAACTTTTACGGAGCTACAAACAGTACCCCGGCACGGCACCGCCTGCAGCCGGTCTAGGGCCATCTGCCCTAATTGAATCTGCGCTCGATTTTTCCTTGGCATCCGCGCCAATCTGTTTTACGTCCCCGCAACGCATTGATCCTAAACACTGAATAATCATGCATTTGGTCCAGCAACGTACCCCGATAGGTCTCATATTGACAAGGCTACTCATTTTGTGTGATTATACATAGTAGTGAATAAAAATTCAAAGCGAGGCGCTGCCGTGGCCACCTTCCCCATTTCCCGAACTCAAATCACCCGGATCTCCGCCCCGCACCTGCGCCGCGACCTCGACCTCGTCGATGATGAACTGGCCGCCCTCCTGGATATTGCAGTCGATATGAAGCAATCGCCCCGCGACTATGCCCACGCGCTCGACGGCAAGTACCTGGGCCTGCTGTTTGAAAAAGCTTCTCTGCGCACCCGCCTCACCTTCGAACTCGCCATCAAGCAGCTTGGCGGAGACGCCGTTTTCACGGAGGGACCTATCGGTGCGCGCGAGCCGATCAAGGATATTGCCCGCAATATGGACCGGTGGGTCGACGCCATCGTGGCCCGTACCTTCTCACAGGACACCATCGACGAGCTGGCACGCTGGTCGGCAGTCCCGGTGATCAACGCCCTGAGCGACATGTACCATCCGTGCCAAGTGCTGGCCGATATGCTCACGCTGAAGGAGCGCTTCGGCGATTTCGCAGGCCTGAAGCTGGCCTTCTGCGGCGATGGCAATAACGTGGCGCACTCGCTCATGCTGACCTGCGCGCGGCTGGGCATCGATTTCGCAATCGCCGCGCCCGATGGCTACGAACCGAATCCCGAGATTCTGGCGCAGGCGGATGGGCTGGCTGCCGTCTCCGGCGCGAGCCTGCAACTCACCAGCGATCCGGCCGAAGCCGTGGATGGCGCACACGCCGTTTACACCGATGTTTGGACCAGCATGGGGCAGGAAAAAGAATCGGCGAAACGGCGCAAAGCATTCGCCGATTACCAGGTGAACGAAACGCTGTTCGCACTGGCGCGGACCGACGCGGTTTTCATGCACTGCCTGCCGGCGCACCGCGAAGAGGAAGTCACCGATTCAGTCATCGAGCACAACCGGTCGGTCGTTTTCGATCAGGCCGAAAACCGCCTGCACGCCCAGAAGGCGCTGTTGCTCATGATGCTGGGATAATCGCCTTATATGCACAAACCGAAGAAGGTCGCCCTGGCATACTCGGGCGGGCTGGATACCTCTGTCATCATTCCCTGGCTCAAGGAAAATTACGGCTGCGACGTGGTGGCGGTCTGCGGCGATATCGGCCAGGGCGCCGATGAATTAACCGGCCTGGAGGCCAAGGCCCTGCGCACGGGCGCCTCGGAAGTTTACATCGAGGATATGCGCGAGGAGTTCGTCACCCAGTATTTGTGGAAGCTGGTACGCGCCGGCGGCGTGTACGAACACAAGTACCTGCTGGGCACCTCCGTGGCGCGACCGCTGCTGGCGAAGAAACAGGTAGAAGTGGCACTGCGCACGGGTTGCGACGGCCTGGCGCACGGCTGCACGGGCAAGGGCAACGACCAGGTACGCTTCGAGCTCACTTACAAGGCACTCGCGCCGCACCTTCCGGTGATCGCTCCCTGGCGCGAATGGACCATCGTCTCGCGCGAGGACGCCATCGCCTACGCGCAGGCGCACAACGTGCCCATCGCGCAGACCACCACCAAGATTTACAGCCGCGACCGCAACCTATGGCACATTTCGCACGAAGGCGGCGCGCTCGAAGATCCGGCCAATGCAGCGCCGGACGATATCTGGATGCTGACGCGCAGCCCGCGGGAAGCTCCCGATAAGCCGGCCGAGGTGACCATCGGGTTCGAGGCGGGCACTCCGGTCTCGGTCAACGGCCAGCGCCTGAGCGGCGTCGAGTTGGTCGAAACACTCAACCGTATCGGCGGCGAGCATGGCATCGGCCGCATCGACCTGGTGGAGAATCGCTTCGTGGGTATGAAATCGCGCGGCTGCTACGAGACTCCGGGGGGAACGCTGATCTATGCCGCGCACCGCGAACTCGAAGCGCTTACGCTCGACCGGCAGACCCTGCATTATAAGCAGCGGCTGGCACTCGATTACGCTGAGATGGTCTACAACGGGCTGTGGTTCACACCGCTGCGCGAGGCTCTGGACGCGTTCTTTAACGAGGTCAGCGCTTCGACTACGGGCGAAGTCACGCTGCGGCTGTATAAGGGCAATCTGGAGCCGGTGAGCAGGAGATCCCCATATTCGCTGTATTCGCTGGATATCGCGAGCTTCACCATGGGCGCGTCGTATGATCAGAAAGATGCCTTGGGCTTCATCAATCTGACTGGGTTGCCTATCAAGGTGCGTGCGGGGCTGAAGCCCCGCGCCGGCTAAAGCCCGCCTTCCCACATCTGCCGCATTCTGCTGGAGAATTGGCGCGGTTTTCCGCCGTAGATGCGCTTGCCCATGGACAGCGCATCGCGGCGCAATTCTTCGTGATAGCGACCGATCAATCCGCGGAACAAGGCAATGTCGGACGGTTTGCCATAATAGTCCGGCTCGGCCATGACCTTAGCCTCCAGCACCACCAGGTTGTGATCGTCGCCCAGCCAGGTCTCCAGGTCTTTGAGCCGTCTTTCATAACCCGGCATGGTGCCATCCCAGACGCCTTCGAGCAGGCGGACATGATACCAGTGGTCTTTCACGCGCTTGCGCCAGTCGTGATAATTCTCGGGCAAGGGACGCTTACGGGCGCGCGCCAGCGCCTTCTGGCCGCCGCGGACGGTGGCCTCGAGTCCCGGCGCAAGGGCATCGAAGCCATCCGCGGTGAGCGGCCACGCCTGCATGTTGTTCGTCGATTGGCGCAATAGCACAGCCATGCCCTTCAGCACCTTTTTGATGCCGCCCTGTTGCTCGGCCTGCTTTTTACGCGCAACTAATCCGCGGCGGATGGAAGCCAGGCCGCCGCGAAGCAGTTCGGCGCGGTATTTGCGGCGTAGCGCATCGAATGTCTCGACGATGGCGCCGGCATCCCGGAATTCCGAGAGCAGGTGGCCAATATCGCGAAAATAGATATTCGCCTGGGTATAAACTTCGCCCAATTGCGGGCGTACCAGACGCAGCACGCCGCGGATTTTTTTGATGTTCTTGCGCGCTTCGTGGATGGCTTCGTCGAGATCGGATTCTCCTTTGCCGGTCAACTGGCCGACAGCCGATTCGATCTCTTCGCGGACGATGCGCTGGACGCCCGCAGGCACCCGCTCGCCCGGTATCAGGTGGTATGGCACACTCTCGTTACAGATTAGCAAACCGCTCCCTTACGGTCGCGGCTCTGTTATCATCGTTTCTCTTGATGCGGTTTATGCCACGAGTTGCGGCTTTGTGGGGCGCCGCACTATGGATTGCCATGCCCGCCTATTCCCAGGAGCGCAGCCAGGCGCGATCCATGGTAATTTCCAGGCACGGAATCGCCGCCACCAGCCAGACGCTGGCCTCGCAGGCTGCCGCGCAGGTGCTCGAGCGCGGCGGGTCGGCGATCGATGCCGCGATCGCCGCGAACGCACTGCTGGGCCTGGTGGAACCCATGAGCTGCGGCATCGGCGGCGACCTTTTCGTCATCTATTGGGATTCCAAGACGGGCAAGCTCACCGGTCTGAACGCCAGCGGGTGGGCGCCCCGCGGGCTGACCATCGAATTTCTGAAATCGCAGGGCCGCGTTACGATGCCGCAAGACGGCATACAATCGGTCACCGTGCCGGGATGCGTGGACGGCTGGGAGAAGGTGCACAAGCGGTTCGGCCGGTTGAGCTGGCGGGAGTTGTTCCAGCCGGCAATCTATTATGCGGAAGAGGGTTTCCCCGTCACCGAAATCATTCAGGACACCTGGAAATCGGCGACCTCCAAGCTATGGGGCGATGAGGCGGGGCGGCATATCTTCCTGCCGGAAGACAAGGCGCCCGCGGTGGGGCAGATATTCCGCAACCGGCGTTTGGCCGCGGCGTACAAGCTGATCGCCGCGCAGGGCGCGGCGGCTTTTTACAAAGGCGATATCGCGCGGGGCATTGTGAAAACCTCGGGGCGGCTGGGCGGGAAGATGTCGGCCGAAGACCTGGCGGAGTTTCAATCCGAATGGGTAGAGCCGGTGTCCACGGAGTATCGCGGATGGAGAGTCTACGAACTGCCGCCGAACAGCCAGGGCATCGCGGCGCTGGAGATGCTCAACATCCTGGAGACATTTCCCTTATTCAACTACACGCCGGCCAGCGTGGAGGATCTGCACTTCAAGATCGAAGCGCAGAAGCTGGCGTACGAAGACCTGCGCCGTTACGTGGCCGATCCACGATTTGCGCGCATGCCCACCGCCGGGCTGATTTCGAAGGATTATGCGCGGGAGCGCGCGGCGCTGATCCGGCGGGACGAAGCGAACTGTGCGGCGACGCCGGGAAAGCCGCCGTCCACGGTGGGCGACACTATTTATCTGTCGGTGGTCGACCGCGACGGGAATATCGCATCGCTGATTCAGAGCGTTTATTTGAGCTTCGGCTCGGGCGTGGTGGTGGACGACTACGGATTCCACCTGCAGAATCGCGGCGCACTTTTTGAGATGGATCCGGAACATCCCAACGCGCTCGAGCCGCGCAAGCGGCCATTGCACACCATCATCCCGGCGTTCATGGAGAAAGGCAACATCCACATCGGGTTCGGCATCATGGGCGGGTACAACCAGGCGCAAGCGCACGCGCAGTTTGTTTCGAACCTGGTGGACTATAACATGAACATCCAGGCGGCGCTGGAGGCTCCCCGTTTCACCAAGCTGACGTTCGGCGGATGCGACGTGATGATCGAGGGCCGGGTGCCGGCCGCCGTGCGCGAAGCGCTGGCGAGGCTCGGCCACAGTCTGGAAGTGCTGGGCGACTTCTCAGGCTGGATGGGCGGGGGACAGGCGGTGCTGCACGATTCGGATGCGGGCGTGAACTACGGCGCGTCGTCGCCGCGCAAGGATGGGGCGGCGGTGCCGGAAGCGCCGGCGTATTTCGCCCCGCGCGCGCATGACTGAAGATGGCAGGTCTGGAGACCCGCTGCAGGACTGGAGTCCTGCCCCACGCGAGAATAATATGATTGCCCGGTGCGCACGTTTTGGAATTGCGGGGTGGCTGGCGCTGGCCTGCTGCGCGGCTGGTGTTCCCACTCCGGAATCGCATTTCGGCTATACCCCGGGCGAAGACTACAAGCTGGCCGATACGACCGAAATCTACGGATACTTCCAGAAGCTGGCCGCCTCGAGCGACCGCATCCGCCTGGAACAGTTCGGCCGCAGTTCGGAAGGGCGGCCCATGTACGTTGCGTTCATCTCCGCGCCGGAAAATCTGAAGAAGCTGGACCGTTATCGCCAGGTCTCCGCACGGCTGGCGCTGGGGCAAGCCACGGCACCGGAAGCGGACGCACTGGCCGCGGAGGGACGCGCGATCGTTTGGATCGACTCCGGCCTGCATGCCAGTGAAGTCGCGCCCGCGCAGCAAGCGCCGCTGCTGGCCTACCGGATGCTCACCAGCGAGAGCGCCGAGTTCGAAGAGATCCGGCGCAACGTCATTCTGATGCAGGTGCCGGTGATCAATCCGGACGGCCTGGATATGGTGGCGCATTGGTACCGGCAGAACGTGGGGACGCCCTATGAAACGGCGCCCATGCCCTGGCTATTCCAGAAGTACGCGGGGCACGATAACAATCGCGACTGGTTCATGCTGAACCTGGATGAGACCCGCAACGTATCGCGCCTGCTGTTTCGCGAATGGTTTCCGCAGATCGTATACAACCAGCATCAGGCTCCACCATTTCCGGCGCGCATCTTCGTGCCGCCTTATGCCGAACCGCTGAATCCGAACATCCCCGCCGCGGTGATGGAAGGCATCAACGAACTGGGCACGGCCATGCGGGAGCGCTTCGCGCGCGAGCGCAAGCCGGGCGTGCTGTCGTATTACGGCTTCGATGCCTGGTGGAATGGCGGACTGCGCTCGGCGCCCGCGTTTCACAACATGCACGGCATCCTGACGGAGACCGCCGGCTACGCTTACGCCACGCCGAAGACCTACAAGGCGGAGGATCTGCAGGCGACGTTCGGCAATGGGGCGGCCACGCGCGAGCCGTCCATATTTTACGAATATCCCTGGATGGGCGGCAAATGGGGCCTGCGGGACGCGATCGACTACATGCTGACAGCGGACATGGCGCTGCTGACCGAAGCCGCCACGCGCCGCGCGGACTACTTATTGAAGAGCTATCAGATGGCGCGACAGGCCATCGCCGCGGGCGCGGAGGGCAAGCCGTATGCGTACGTGATCGCGGACAAGCAATGGGACTGGCCTACCGCGTGGGATTTCCTGGAGCGCCTGACGCTGGCCGGAATTGAAGTGCGGCGCGCCCGCACCGAGTTCCGCGCGCATGGCCAACAGTACGGCGCCGGCACGCTGGTGATTCCCGCCGCGCAGCCTTTCCGGCCTTACCTGATCGATCTGCTGGAAGCGCAGCGCTATCCGAATCTGAAAGAAAAACCCTACGACATTACCGGCTGGACCCTTCCCATGCAGATGGGTGTGAGGGTGGACCGGATCGATGACCATTTTGACGCCAATTTGGAGCCCGTGAATGAATTTCGCGCGCAAGGCGCGGTGGCCGGACGGGGCGCCGTGCTGCTGCTCGATCATCGGGAGAACGACGCATTCCTGGCCACGTCGTTTTTCATGGATCGCGAGGGCGCCGTACGCTGGGCAGCCGACGGGACGATTGAAGTGGACAGCGCGTATACCGAAAACGGCGCGCGCGCTGACAATTTTGCGCGCCAGTTTGGCGTCAGCGTGACATTGGCTGAAACGGCGCCCAAACCCGCGTATGAACTGCGCCGGCCGCGGGTGGCGCTCTACCAGCCTTGGGCCGCCAATGCCGACGAAGGCTGGACCGAGTGGCTGCTGGACCGCTATCACGTGCCTTACACGCTGCTGCACAACGACGATTTCGGCAAAGGCGAATTGCGCTCGCGGTTCGACAGCCTGATCCTGGCATCGCAATCGGCGACGTCGATTTTGAACGGCTGGCGTAACGGCGAGATGTCGTTCCGGCGGGAGGGTGCGCAGTCCGAGGTGATGGTGGAGAGGCCGGAGTACACCGGCGGCATTGGTGCGCAGGGCATCGCGCAGTTGCAGAAATTCGTACGCGAGGGTGGCACGCTGATCGCGCTCGATTCGGCCGCGGATCTGCCTCGGGACTTCTTTCCGCTGCCGTTGTTGAATGTGGGTGGCGCGCCGTTTTCGTGTCCAGGATCGCTGGTGCGGATCACGGTGGATACGGCAGAGCCTATGGCTTTCGGCATGCCGAAAGAGGCGATTGCGTTTGTGACTGGCGGCCAGGCTTTCGATGTGAACCTGGCGCCGGAATACAACCGGGGCGACCGCGAAGTGCGGGTGGCGGCGCGCTTCGCCGCGAAGGATCTGCTGGCCAGCGGCTACATCAGCGGAGAGAAGGCCGTGCTGGGCAAGGCGGCGGCGGTGGATGCGCGGTACGGCGGCGGGCATGTGGTGCTGTTCGCGTTTCGCCCGCAGTTCCGGGGGCAGCCGTTCGGGACTTTCAAGTTTCTGCTGAATGCAGTTTATTTGGCTTCGGCGCGGGCTTTGTAGCGGATGTGTATAATCTTCGGCAATGTGTATAATTGATACCAGAGATACACCTCAATGCGCACGAACATCGTGATTGACGACAAGCTGATGCGGGATACGCTGCGCGCCACCGGCATCAAGACCAAGCGCGAAGCGGTGGACCAGGGCCTGCGCACGCTGCTCCGGCTGAGCCGACAGGCCGGGATTCGGCGGCTGCGCGGCAAGCTCGACTGGCAAGGCGACCTGCATGCCATGCGGAGCGACCGTTGATACTGGTTGACTCGAGCGTCTGGATCGATTACTTCAGCGGAACGCCGACGGCTCAGACCGGAAAACTCGACACGCTGCTTGGCCGTGAACTTTTGGCCGTCGGCGATCTGATCCTGACCGAGGTTCTGCAGGGCTTCAAAAACGAACAAGATTTCGACGTGGCCAGGAAAATGCTGACTTCGCTCGACGTGGTAGAACTGGGCGGCATGGAGATCGCGATTCAGGCGGCGAAAAATTTCCGCGTTTTGCGTAGCCTGGGCGTGACGGTGCGCAAGACCACCGATACGGTGATTGCTACGCGATGCATCGAGAGCGGATACAGCCTGCTGCATAGCGATCGGGATTTTGATCCGTTCGTCAGGCACCTTGGGCTGCGAGTCGTGTGACGCCGTTCGATCCGAACGGCGAGATGGAAGGAAGCCGCAACGAGAGTGTGGTCAAAGGCAATGAGGCCATCCTGCTGGAGAAATGGAATGCACGATTCGGAAATTAAGCCGGGAGAAAAGGTGACGTTCACGTCACGGAGGACACGTTGGCGGTCGATCTCATCGATGGACGTACGATAGTCGTTCCTTTGGTCTGGTACCCACGGCTCCTCGGCGCTACGCCTGAACAGCGTCGAAATTGGATGGTCAGCGGCGGGGGTTATGGTATCCACTGACCGGATGTCGACGAAGATCTGAGCACAGCTGGCCTTCTGCGCGGCGCGCCCGCGGCGCCGGAACGCTTACCCACCCGCAGCTAGCGCCGATCTGCCAACCACGTCCACCAAGTCCGCGAAGACGCCGTAGGCTGTCTGCTCCACGCCCGGCGAGATGGAGACAGTCCCGATGGTGCCCATCAGATCCGTATGCAGCAGCAACACGTTCGAGGTGCCTTCAACGCAGGCCAGCACATCGGTTTTGTCTAACACCTCCGCGCGCACGCGCAGCGAGATGCCGCCTGCATTGCGGCGGGCGCGGCTGATCAGGCGCACGGTCTTGCCGGCGCGCGCCAGTTCCGCGATGCGCTCCGGCGTGAGGCGGGTGATGCCGCGCGTGGAGACGGCTTGCGGCGTAGTATGCGCGTCCATCAGGACGTTGGCCAGCGCGGCGGTCTTGGCGGCGGAGTCCCAGCCCTCCACGTCGAAGCCGGCGTCCGCTTCCGTCACACCCAGGCTGCGCGCCAGGGCCAGGCCGTCCTCGAACGAGCCGCCCCGTTCCATGGTTTCGATGACCAGCTTCGAAGTGGAATTGAGCGCGCCGGTGAAGCCCTGCACGGTCACGCCCGGCAGGTTGTAGCGCGCCAGGTTGAACACCGGCGCGCCGTCCATAACGGTGGATTCGAAGCGGAACTCGACGCGCTGTTGGGCGGCCATGTCGCGCAGGTCCGCGTAGGCGTGCGCGATCGGGCCTTTGTTCGCCGTGACCACGTGCATGCGCCGCGCGAAGGCGGCGCGTATGTGCGAGATGGCCGGTTCGCCGGTAGCCGGGTTCAGGGTGGTCAATTCCACCGCGATGTCCGCTTGCGCCGCGTCCAGAAACTCGCCGACAGAGGCCGCCGCCGGGCCGAATTCCGGATCGGGCGGAACACCGCGCTCCGAGATCATGGTGCCATGCCGCGCCGTGTGGATACCGGTAATGCGAAAGGGGAACTTCGCGTGCTGCTGCCGCAAGAGCCGCGTCAGTGCGCGCGCCACATTGCCGTAGCCGATCAGCGCCAGACGGGTCACGCCTTTGTTCACGGCCTGGTTCACTTCCGGGCGGCGTCGCGCGTGGCCTGCAACGTGGCGGTCAAGCCCTCGCGTTCAATGGTATGCGTGGAGGAAACGAACAGCGCGCCGATGATTGGCGGCAAGCCGCGGGTCAGCGAGGTACTCTCGCACTCCAGGTAAACGCCGCCGTCGCGCTGCTCGAGGCGCCAATAGCCGTTCAGACGCCACAGATAGCCGCTGCCATGTCCCGGCTGCAATTCGTGCGCTTTGGACTTTCCGTAGTCTTCGATTTCGGTCACGCGCGTAGTGCGCGTCTGGCAGACCCAGCGCGCGGGATCAATCTGCTGATAGTGCGCCTGGAACTCCGTGCGGAAGACTCCGTTGACCGGCCCGTTGTGAAGCGCGCGCAGCCGGTAGTACTTGAATTCGTCGCCGTTATGCGCGATCAGCTTGGACTCCGGCACGTCCTTGTAAATGCTCTTGTGATGGTCGTAATCCTGCAGCACCGCCAGGGTCTTTTCGAGCGATGCGCCCGGGATGAAGGTGGCGCCGATCCAATCGTGAATGGATGCTCCCGGGACGAAGGTGTCGCCATCGCCTTTCGCGGGTTCGACAACAGTTTGTCCCTGCTTGACCAGCCGCAGACGCTCCGGTGAAGCATCCGCCCACAAGAACGGCTTGGAGGCTGCCAGGCGCGCTTCCGTATCGTGAGTATAGCGATCGTAAGCCTGGACGGCTTCGGGTTTCAGATCTGCCCCCATTAGTAAAGAAGCGCGTAGAGAAGCGGCCGCCAGCAGGATAGCCGGGATGCGAGTCACACCGAATTGTAGCAGGACGGACGCAGGCGGTTCATCCAATACGCCCACGCCACGATGGCTGAGAAAAAGACCAGGCTGCCGGCTGCCATGGCCCGCGGTGTGGGGGGCGGTGCTCCGGTGATGTTGCCATACCAAGCCAGCGTCAGAACGGCGACTCCGATCCAAAAGGCGGCGATGCCCGTCCGGTTCCTGGCGCGCGTGGCGCGCACGTAGACGATGATCGCAGCGACCCACATGCCGCCTTCGACGATGACCGCGGCGGCGACTGAATTCCAAAGCCCCCAACCGAAATAGCGATGAATGCCGGGCGCGAGCGGCATATCCGGCCGATGCGCCACGAAGTCCAGCAGCCAATGGCTCATCACCGCCGCAAAGAGCATCCACGCGCCGGGCGCGTAATGCCGCGCCGAGTAGTAGGCCGCGGCGAGCAGGGCGCCCCATATCGCGTCCATCAGCAAGCTGTGGCTGAAGGCGACGTCGGAAAGGGCCAGGTAGTTCGCGGCGCCGCGGCCGGGTTTGATCGCGACGTGTTCGACGCCCGCCAGCAGGAACGCGCACCAGAGCAGATCGGGCAGCACGGCCGCCAGGACTGCCGTACCCAGGGAGACGCGCGGGGTAATTCGCTTGGCGGCAAAGCCTACCGCGATGTGTCCGACGAGCATGCGGCCCCCGCGAACCACAACTCGGGCGGCATGCCGGCGGGCCGCATCATGCGTAGATCCGGCAGACTGCGTCCGCGCACGGACTTGTCGGTGGTGAGCTTGGCGGTCCACTCGACGGCCGCGCCCGCCCGGCCAGTTCCACGCCGCCGCGCTGCGCGTCCAAAGTATCGAAGGCCGCCAACATTTCCGCGGCAAAGGCGGCTCGGAAATCGAAGGGATAAAGCTTTAGGAGGGTTTGGTAAGCCCGTCTCATGTCATACCCCTTTCGTGCGCGGGGGCGCGTAGCCGTGCGCTAGCCGCCCGCGTCAGTTGCTTCATGCGTGCCAGTTCCTGTTGCAATTGGCTGCGTCCGGCGGGAGTGAGCCGGTAGGCTTGCTTGTCGCGCGAAGTATCCGCCTGCGCGAAGCGTTTGATCCAGCCATCTTCCAACAGGCGGCGCAGGGCGCCGTAGAGCGTGCCGGTGCTGAGGCGCACGCGGCCGCCGCTGAGCGTCTGGATGTCTTTGAGCAGTGCGTAGCCGTGGCGGGGCTGGTCCGCCAGGCCGGTCAGGATCAGCAGGACAGGCTCGGTTACCTGACGTATCACGACATGTCGCATTACGCCATATTATGACGGGCAGAGTGGACTGTCAAGTAGCATTTTACGGTGCCCGCTTACTGGTCAAGAGCCCCGGTTTCACCCTTCATCTTCGGCTGGTATTGGTGGCATGGAGCGCCCTCACCCGCGGCATACGTCAAAGGGCGGTCAGGATTGGAACTCCAGGGAGCAATTCTGATTCAGAGTAAGCAGTGCCGGAACTATCACAGCCTCTGTGGCGACGGTGGGATTCGGGGACCCGCGTTGGACACGGCGCGATCAGGTCATTCGGCAGGTCATACAGGGCAGCGGAAACATGCCGGCATAGGGCAAGAATTTGCGGCCCGCGGAAGTCACTGCGCTGGTCGCCTTCATGCAGACCCTGCGGCCGTCGTATCAACCCGCGGCGACGGATTCCATACAGCCGGTAAAGACGCTGAGGCAAGCGCTGTGAAGGTAACCGGGCGAGGGTTGACGCTCCGCGTTACAATCCACACATTATGCAAGTGGAAGACTACGCCGCCGGCGCTGCTGGCACGTTGACGATCAACTGCGAGACCGCTCGGATCCCCGGTGGAAACAGCGTAGGGCAGTTGAAGGCGGCACCCTTGACAGCGCCATTTACATCTGGATCTGAATCATGATCCGGCAGGATGACTCGGAGTTCTTTAAGACGGCTCGGCGGGAACTATTCACGGCCGTGATCGGAGACGTAATGGACAAGTTGGGCATGCGCTGCCAGTTCCTGCCTCAACCGATTCAACCGCTCCAACGCGAAATGGTAGTGGTGGGGCGGGCGCTGACGGTTCTCGAAGCGGACTTTTTCGAAGAAGTATTCGAAGGCTCCCATAGTGCGATCTCGGTGCGGTCCTTCGGGTTGATGCTGGAGGCACTCGACGATCTAAAAGCCAATGAGGTGTATGTATGCACGGGCGCGTCGCCGCGCTTCGCGCTTTGGGGTGAACTCATGACCCGGCGGGCGATGAAGTGCGGCGCCGCGGGAGCAGTCCTGGACGGTTATTCCAGGGATACGCGGAGCGTACTGGCATCTGGATTCCCGGTTTTTTCCCGGGGTTCCTACGCACAGGATCAGGGGCCGCGCGGCAAGGTTTTGGATTACCGGGTTCCTATCGAAATGCAAGGGGTGCGGATTGAACCCGGTGACATCCTCTTCGGTGACATGGATGGAGTATGTGTCGTGCCCAAAGCCGCGGAGCAGGAGGTCTTTGTCCGCGCCCTCGAGAAGGCGCGGGCCGAGAGGAGCGTCGGGCGTGCGCTGGACGAGGGCATGACCGCATCCGACGCTTTCGCCAAGTACGGAATCCTGTGACCAATTCCGGACGCCCCTTCACTTCCTGCCGTGGTTCATCGCGCACGCGGTGGTGGAAGGCGCCGAACTCACCCTGCGGCGCCATCTTCGATAACCGACCGCCCGTGGGCTACACTGGCCAGATGCACCCGCACCCGCCTGATCCGGAGTACCTCAAACTCCTCCTGCCTTACGGCGTAGTGATTCAAAAGATCGCACTGGCCGCGCGAAAACTGATCCTCGAAGAGGCTCCGGAGGCCAGCGAGTTCGTTTACGAAGTGTATACCATCGCCGACCACTTCACCTTCACGGAGCGGCCTGGCGACGCGTTCGTCTTCACTACTACGCATGCCAATTGGGTCAACCTCGGCTTTAACTTCGGCTCGCTGCTGCCCGATCCGGACGGCCTGCTGCGCGGCGAGGGTAAATGGATTCGTCACGTCCGGATCGCGCAGGCGGCGGACCTTGACGCGCCCGGCGTTCGAGAGTTGGTAAGAGCCGCCATCGCGCAAGCGGAGCGGCCCGAAGGCAAAGCGGAGAAGCCGCGTACCGTCGTGCGCACGACTCAAAGCGCCAGGAAGCGCTCAACCGGTGGCCGGCCACGAACCTGAATCTTGACGCCCGTCCTAACGAGCCCACACCATGGCGCTTGACGTGAGGCCGAGCGAAAACCAGCGGAATCACCGGTAGATCAGATACTTCTCGCGCACCTTCAGAAACGCCGCCACATTATCCGCCATCTTCTGCTGAATCTCGCGCGGATCGTCCCCCGCGGCCAATTCGCGGATCACCTCCGCACTACCGATCAGTTTCTTGTCGGCCTCGAAGTCCATCCTGCCTGGATATAACTTCTGCAGCGCCGCGGCGATCTCCAGCCCCAGACGCGTGGAATCCAGATCGTCCCGGCTGACGATCACGAAGCGCACGCCTTCGAGTCCATTGAACTTCGTGGCGTAAATCCGCACGCCCGGGATGCGCCGGCGGTTCAGATACTCCGCCAGTTCGGGTCCGCGAATGAAGTACGCGCCGATCTGCTCGAAGGGTGCGTCGGTGCCGCGCCCCACCGAATAGTTCTTCGAATATTCGAGCATCGCCACGCCGGGATACAGCAGCGCCGCATTCAGGCTCCGCATGTTCGGCGAGGGATCGATCCATGGCAGGCCGCTCGAGTCGAACCAGTCGCCGCGCTCCCAATCCTTCATCGCGACCACCATCAGGTTGGCGCCCAGGTGTTTCTCTCCGTTGAACAGTTTGGCCAACTCCCCCATGGTCATCCCGTGACGCACGGGCAGCGGGAAGTAGCCCACGAAGGAAAGCTGGTCGCTATCGAGCAGCGGCCCTTCCACGTGCACGCCCGTGATCGGGTTGGGACGGTCCAAAACATAATAGGGTATCTGCGCTTTGGCGGCGGCTTCCATGGCGTAGGCCATGGTGGTTTCGTAGGTATAGAAGCGCACGCCCACATCCTGGATATCGAACACCAGCGCCTGCAGGCCGAGTTCGTTACCCAGCAACTCGGGCGTGGGCCGCTGGGTTTTGCCATAGAGACTAATAACTTTGATTCCCGTGGCCGGATCGGTGGTGTCGCCCACGTCCGGGCGGTCTTCCTTCCCGGCGAATCCGTGCTCGGGCGAGAACAACGCTACCAGGTTCACGCCGGCGGTCCGCATCAGGTCGACGTTGCGCTTGCCGGTATGGTCGACACCTGTCTGGTTCGTGATCAACCCGACGCGTTTGCCCTTGAGCGGCGCGAAACCATCGGCGGCCAGCACGTCCAGGCCAGTCATGGTCGGGGCGTTACGCTCCACCATGCGGTGCAGCCCCGGACCGTTGATGGTCTCGTTATAGCCGGTCAGGGCCACGCCGGGCGCCGCAATGCCGAGCGCCGCCGCGGTGATGGTCGCGATCTTCCCGCGCAGTCCTGTTATGGCCGGCCGGCGGAACGGGTGCACGCTGTTGGCCAACAGAATCACGTACGTGTCGCTGACTGGATCGATCCAGATGGACGTGCCGGTAAAGCCGGTGTGGCCGTAAGAACCGATGGGGAACAATTCGCCGCGGTTACCGGAAAATGGCGAATCGATATCCCAGCCGAGGCCGCGCAGGATGGGCTGATCGGCGGGGCTTTCCGGGGTAGTAAACTTTTCCACCGTAAGCGGACTGAACAGGCGCGTGCCGTTGCGTTCGCCTTTGCGCAGCATCATCTCGCAGAAGCGCGCCAGATCGTCGGCAGTGGAGAACAGACCGGCATCGCCCGCCACGCCGCCCATGAAGCGCGCGGTTTCATCATGCACGACGCCCCGCCAGGGCGCACCGTTGGGGCCGTCGCGTTCGGTGGGCGCGATGCGCGGCGCGAGCGATGGCGGCGGCTGAAACATGGTCTCCTGCATGCCCAGCGGCAGGAAGATATGCTCGCGGGAATAGTCGGAAAGCATCTGCCCGCTCAGCCGGCGCACCAGCTCTCCCAGCAGAATGAAATTGATGTCGCTATAGACGAGGCGCGCGCCCGGCGGCCCGTCGGGCTTCACGTGCATGGCCATGTGGATTCCGGTCTGGTAGCCGCTCCACGGAGGGGTCAGCGGCAGATCGGGAGGCAGGCCGGAAAAGTGGGTGAAGAGGTTGCGCAGGGTGATGTCGCTTTTGCCATCCTGGAATTCGGGAAAGTATTGGGTGACGCGATCGTTCAGGCGGAACTTGCCTTGCTCGAAAAGCTGCATCAGCGATGACGTGGTGGCCACCACTTTGGTCAGCGAAGCGAGGTCGAAGATAGTGTCGACGGTCATCGGCTCGACGGCGGGCACCAGCGCGCGCTTGCCGTAGGCCTTGCGGTGGACAATCTGGCCCTGGTGCCCGATCAGCAGCACGGCGCCGGGGATGCGTCCGTCCTGGATAGCCTGTTCGATAGTCTGATCGAGCAGTGCTGACGCGGAGAACGTTTGCGCGCCCGCGCCGGCCGCCGCCAGCAATGCGCACAGGAGAAGCCTCATAAAGCCATGATACATGTGGGGCAGGCCCGTGGCCTGCGGCGGCCTCTCAGGCCGCCTGCGGCGTGGCTGGTGGTTAGTGGCTGGTGGCTGGTGGTTTTGTTACCTGCGGCAGCAGGCAGTTTAAACTATAGTGATGCTCAAGCGCACGGCGGGGGAGGGGCTTGGTTGACGACACTCATTCGCAACGGCACGGTGGTCACATCGGAGCGGTCGTTTCCGGCTGACATCCTGATCGACGGCGAGCGCATTCGCGAGGTCGCCGGCAACATCCCGATCGACACAGTGGATCGCGTGATCGACGCATCCGGCACGCTGCTGCTGCCCGGCGGCATCGATGTGCACACGCATCTCGATATGCCGTTCGGCGGCACCACTTCGAGCGACGATTTCGAAACCGGCACGCGCGCGGCGGCCTTTGGCGGCACCACCACCCTGATCGATTTCGCCATTCAGGCGCGCGGCATGAAGATGCGCGAGGCGCTCGATACCTGGTGGAAAAAAGCCGAAAACCGCGCCTCCATCGATTACGGCCTGCACATGATCGTGACCGATCTCTACGAAGCCGGCCTGGAAGATATGGACGCCATGGTGGAGGAAGGCGTGGCCAGCTTCAAGCTGTTCATGGCCTATCCGGGCGTGCTGATGGTGGATGACGCAACCATCTTCAAGGCGCTCTCGCAATCGGCGCGCAACGGCGCGCTCATCTGCATGCATGCCGAAAACGGCGGCGTGATCGACGTGATCGTGCGGCGCGCGCTGGCGGAAGGCAAGACGGCGCCCATCTATCACGCGCTCACGAGGCCGGTTACGGCCGAGGCGGAAGCCGTGCATCGCGCCATCGCCCTGGCTGAGATGGCTGGCGCGCCGGTCTACATCGTGCATCTTTCGAGCGAAGACGCGCTGAACCAGGTGCGCGAAGCGCGCGATCGCGGCCTGCCGGCTTTCGCGGAAACCTGCCCGCAATACCTGCTGCTCTCGATGGACGAACTGGCGCGGCCCGGATTCGAAGGCGCCAAGTACGTGTTCACGCCGCCCCTGCGCGAGAAGCGGCATCAGCCGAAGCTGTGGGATGGGCTCGCCAGCGATCATCTGCAAGTGGTCTCCACCGACCATTGCCCGTTCTGCTTTGCCGATCAGAAGGCGCTGGGAAAGGACGATTTCACCAAGATCCCCAACGGCGGACCCGGCCTCGAGAATCGCCTGCAGCTTCTCTATCATTACGGTGTGAATGAGGGCCGCCTGAGCTTGAACCGTTTCGTGGAACTGGTCTCGACGACTCCGGCCCGGCTGTTCGGCCTGTATCCGCGCAAAGGTGAACTGGCGCCCGGCAGCGATGCCGATATCGTGGTCTGGGATCCGGCACAGGAGCACACCATCAGCGCGGCCACCCATCACATGCGCGTGGATTATTCGATGTTCGAAGGCTTCCGCGTGAAGGGCAACGCGCGCATGGTGCTCTCGCGCGGCGAGGTGATCGTGGATGGCGGACGGCACCTGGCCCGTGCAGGCCGCGGCCAGTTCCTCAAGCGCGCCGCGCACGGCGGTGCTTTTAAGTGAGCATGGAAGTGAACGCGCGCCCGGCCGCCGACATCCGCGAGAGTTCCCTCTTTAACGAAGATCTCGCGCCTGTCCCGCAATCCCGCCGCGATTGGGGCATCTATAACTACGCATCGCTGTGGGTGGGGATGAGTGTTTGCATTCCCACGTACATGTTGGCCTCCGGCTTGATCGCCGGCGGCATGAACTGGTGGGAGGCGATCGGCACCATCCTGCTGGGCAACCTGATCGTGCTCGTTCCGATGCTGCTCAACGCGCACGCCGGCACGAAGTACGGGATTCCATTTCCCGTGCTGGTGCGCGCGCCGTTCGGCGTGCTGGGCGCCAACGTGCCGGCGATGCTGCGCGCCCTGGTGGCCTGCGGATGGTTCGGCATCCAGACCTGGATCGGCGGCCAGGCCATCAACGCCATGCTGCGCATCCTGTGGCCGGCCTGGGGCGCTTTCGCGGCTGGTTCGGCAGTCTGCTTCGTGTGCTTCTGGGCGCTCAACATCGTGGTGATCTGGCGCGGTATCGAGACTATCAAGTTCCTGGAAGGGATCGGCGCGCCCTTCATGCTGGCCGTGGGTGTGCTGCTGTTGTGGTGGGTGACGCGCAAAGCGGGCGGTTTCGGCCCCGTACTGAGCGCGCCCAGCCACTTTCGGGACCCCGCCGCATTCTGGCGTTTCTTCGTTCCGGCGCTTACCGGCATGGTGGGATTCTGGGCGACGGTGGCGTTGAATATTCCGGATTTCTCGCGCTATGCCCGCTCGCAACGAGCGCAGATGTTAGGGCAGGCGCTGGGGCTGCCCACCGCCATGACGCTGTATTCGTTCATCGGCGTAGCGGTGACTTCCGCTTCGGTGGTCATCTTCGGCGAGGCGATCTGGGATCCGGTGGTGCTGCTGGGCCGGTTCCATCAACCCGCCGTGGCGTTTGTGGCCTTGATCGCCTTGCTGCTGGCGACGCTCAACACCAACGTGGCGGCCAATGTGGTATCGCCGTCGAACGATTTTTCGAACGTGAATCCGCGGCGTATTTCGTTCCGCACCGGCGGCCTGATCACCGGTTGCCTAGGACTCGCCATGATGCCGTGGAAACTGCTCGGGGACTACAGCGCGTATATCTTCGGCTGGCTGGTGGGCTATTCGGCGCTGCTGGGGCCGGTGGCCGGCATCATGATCGTGGATTATTTTCTGGTGCGGCGGCGGGAATTGGCGGTTGAGGATCTATATCTGCGCGGCCGCAGCTATGAGTACTCGGGCGGATTTAACTATCGGGCGCTGGTGGCCCTGGTATGCGGTATTGCGATCGCGTTGTCAGGCCTGATAGTCCAGCCGCTGCGCCCGCTGTACGATTATGCCTGGTTCGTCGGATTTCTGGTTGCCGGCGGCGTGCACTTCACGGCGACTCGTTCCCGATGAGACGCGTGCGAAACCGGCGGGCGCTTTGCTTGATGGTCCGGGTGAAAACGATCAGCTATGCTGCAAGATCAGCTATGCTGTAGTTTGTATGCAATGTTCGGCTCGACTTGAATTCCCGGAAAATTGCACGCAAGAACGGTACGGGTATGTGCAGTCATCTGTGCCAGAACCATGGAACGGTCCCGTTCATCGACAATCCGGACAGCGCGCACATTAGCTAGCGTTACCTTGAGCCGCGGGTCTGATCGGTCCGCGGCCCTGAAAACGATGTATTGCTTCGCACGCTGTCCCCCATTGCAATCGTTCGGAAGCGACAGACCCACGCCCTCTGGAGATATGAACAATTCCGCCGCCGCGATTTTAAAGGTGCTCGCTGGCAAATACGGCACGCTGAAACCTGATTTTCCCACCGATCCCTACCAGTTCATTGTGTGGTGGCAGTGCGGCTATCCACAGAGCCAGAAAGCCTGCGCCAAAGGATGGGCGTCGCTCACGAAGGCAACTCGAATCGAGCCAGCCGATCTGCTTCAGGCTCACCCAGGCAGACTAACGGAAGCTTTGAGACCCGGGGGCATGGTGCCAGAGCTTCGCGCGATGCGGCTCAAGGAAATCGCGGAACGCGTTTTGAAGGAATTTGGCGGCGACCTGGCGGCGGCGCTGCGGGCCATGTCCCGTAAGCAAGCTCGCGCTGCGCTCGTCAGATTCCCGAGCATTGCCAATCCTGGCGCGGACCGGATTTTATTGTTCGGAGGCATGGCGCCGATCGCGGCCGTACCCTCTAACTGTGCGCACGTGCTTGTCCGAATCGAGCACGGACGGGAGCGGGAAAACTACGCCGTGAATTATCGCATGGCGCAGGAGTCCATAGAAGCTGCTGTGCCCGCCACATTCGATGCACGAATGCAGGCTTACCTGTTGCTACGAAGACTCGGGCAGGACATCTGCAAGCGCACGAACCCGAAATGTGGTGACTGCGTCGTACGTTCGAAGTGCCGCTATGCCGCTTCCCTGACCGCGCTTACTCATGTGTAGCCGAACTCCGAGAGGTGTGGCACCTTGCCCGCGAGGTCGGAACGATGTTCGTCAATATCGGTAGCGGTGTCTGGCCGGCAAGCACGCGGAGTCAGGCCTGCGTTCTCTCCACATCGCAGACTTGGATGAAGGTCTGGTCATTGCCGCCGGTAGCGCTCGAAGTTGGCTCAGGTCCGGGGCGCTCCTCCCACTCAAACCAATCTTCGCCACAATGTCCTGGCGGTGCTGTTTCATCGTGACGGCGTGCCGCAGTCCGGTGTAATCGTCCGGTAGTGTTTTCAGGTAGCCGTACCGAATCCGGAAGCCTGTGCCGCGCTCCGGGCGGTTCGATTCTCCAGCCGGCGCAGTCGTCTGGCGATGGCCCTCACCAGCGCCCCCTCTGTAACTGCTTCGGAAATGCGGACACTTTGAACTTGTGGCCGCGGTCAACTCGGCTGAGGCGCCCTTAGTTGGTGTACTGCCATCGGAAGCAGATGGGATAGTGCCGCGCAAACCGGACGATTTTGCGGAATCGGTACCGGTCGAACCGCGACTTACCATTCCTGCCGTATTGTCCGGCGCGTTTGATTCACGAATCGACCCAACCGCACCGCGCTGCTGACGTTGTGTATCCGGTCTGGCGGCTCCTCTCCGTGCGAGGGTTAGATGGATCGGGTGGCAGACGTTCGAAGCGGGTTGCCAGTACTTTGCAGCGGCAACGTTTTACGCAGGGCACAATGCCCACGGATAGCGGCGGCCGAGGATCTGCCGGAAATCGTCATGCAACGTTACGAGCGAGCTAGTGTCTGGAGACCCGCCGCAGACCAGGAGCTCTGCCCTACGGCTTAACCATGCAGCTCATAGCCGATTCTCTCGATCCGTTGCTTAGTCTCGGCATTCAGCCCATCGATAAAGTCTCCAAATCGGGGGACTTTGTCTCTGACGGCCAAATAACCGTGAGGCTTGGTTTTGGGAGGGTCCACATGTAGACGGCTCAAATCCAGATCGACCGACATGTTTGCCGCGATCTTAGAAAACTCCCGGATCGGATCGGCCGCGAAGTCTTCCAGCCGCAGCACAAGATTGGCGGCATGGAGATGAAGCTCGGTTTCTTCGATGAACTGTGCGAAAGAGAGAAAGGGCGGCCCTGGTACGCGCGCGAAGAAATCTGGATCGCCTTCGGCAAAGGCTTTGAATTCCGCGAAATTTTGCTCCAGTTCGGCACATAGATGGTCTCGGTTCCTATAAACCTGCGAGATACCGGCAATCGCGCGGTTGTCGCGAATGAATGTGCGCCACCAAATCCAGTTTGTCAGTAGCGAATCGAGGGGATGACGATAGACAAAAATCAATTTGGCAAATCCCGATTCGACGGCTTTCAAGATACAGCCCATTACCGCGGGCGGCTCCTGACCGCGGCAAACATACCGCATGGTGGCATGGCCGCTGTAGATCATAGGTGTCGGACCTGGATGCAGACGGATCGTATCCCTGAAATATTTGGCCCGTTCTCCAATATTCTGCTGGATGAGCTCATTGATATAACGGCGCCCGGTACCGAACAGACCGATAACATAAGCCGTTCTATCCCTAGCCGGAGCCGCATCGATGGGGAGCCGGAAATGATCACTGGACCGGACATTTTGATTTACGGACCCCCGTAAGCCGGCTAAGGATTCTACCTGCTTCTGCAATAGGTCACGCTGTTCCGCGATTGACTCCGCCAGCGCGGCATTCTGCTTCTCCGACTGCGCCAACCGCGCTTCAATGGCAACCATATTCATGGAAAGGTGGTCAAGGACACAGACGATTTCCGCCAGCGATCGGCTTACCGAGGCGTTGAATTCGCGCGTGGGCCGCGTATACCAACTCAACCAGCGAGCAAGCACCTTCTTAAGAAGTTGGATCAGGCCGTTGTGCCACCCGGGAGGCCGCGGGTTAACGGCGCCCACGGCCTTTCTGAGACCCTCCCGGGCGGCCACCGCGCGGAGGAGTTCATCGAAGTCATAGGGCCAAAACCAGGGAGCTTCCAGCGGCTTGCCTCCGTGTGAATGCATGCTCATTTTCTCTTCAACGATTCGCCTGTCATCAGGGCGTCACTCAGTTTACCCCGCCACATCTCTAATAGCCAAATAACCATAGGGCTTGGTCGTCGGAGGTGCTACACATAAACGGCTCAAATCAAGATCCACTGACATGATTTCCACGATATTAGAAAGCTCCTTGCGCGGACGTCGCGAAATCCTGCCGCAAGGTGAGCGATTTCTTGTGCTTATTGAGTGGATGCGTTCAACTCTATAAGCGCGCGCTCGACTCGATTGGTTCGATCTACCAGTTCCGCGTTGCCTAGTACGCTGTCGCAACGTTCCCGTCGGAGATCGACTTCCCGATCATGCAGCGCTAGTCGAAACCGTGGACTTCACTCCTTAGTTGCGTGTTCTCCGCCGTCAACTGATCAATGACGTGGCGCGCTGCCTTGTTCAAGTTAATTGAACCGCAATCTGCCAGCCAAAGGGAACCCGAATGCAGCCACCACCCCAGCTCAGGAGAGTCCGTCCGGTTCCCGGCTACGCGCAGTCTCCACACTACCCTCTGCAGCAGGCCCTCAGGGGGGCTGTGGAGGATCCTTGCAAGCCTTCCAAGAGTTTCCTTTTTCTGCTGATCAATGATCTCGTCATACTCGGAACATATCCCGCCGATGGCAAGGCCACATTGAGAAACCAGGTTAAGCAGGATCGTTCTGGACATGATGACGCTGCCGATGATGATCTCGCCGCCTTCGGTCAGCATCCGTTTCGCATGCAGCAGCAGGAGACGCGACCAGAGCGTGTTGTTCAGCATATTCCGGATCAGAATCGTCCTAGCTAACCCATCGCCCAGACGGGCAAACATTGGCGCGTCGATGAATTGCGCCGTACTGCGTGACATCAGAAAACACAAACGTGTTGCCCGGGGCTAGCTTGCCGTCTTCTGGCGCCGCCCCCGGAATGACAGTACCGGAAACCATTTTCTTTGGCACTCCTGATTCTCGTCCAGGCACTCCTCCAGCAGGCCGTCGTAGCCAAAACGGCTACAGTAGTCTGCCTCGTTCGTGAGAAATCGCTCCAGGGGTAGCTCTAGGCGCCGGCGCATGCGGACACAATATCGTCTGGCGAGCGGTTAATGAAGCGTCCCTCAAGCAGTTCGGGCACGCTCACGCCAGCCTCTTGCAATACCCGTAACAATTCGGCTCGCAGTTCCTCGAACCTGCCGATCAGGTTGGCGTTGTCGATAAAAAGCGAAGTACCGCTTTACCGCTACGCCCGGAAACGCCTCGATTAAGTAGTCCAGATATTCCGGAAAAGTCGCGAACTCATCATCTGGCCGTAGCAGGTCATTCGTCCATCCCAAGTGGGTTTCGTGAAGCCAAAGGGAGCGCACCCAGCTCAACGGGTGGCGCACGAAGGCAATCGACCATGGTCGTGAGGCGCCCTCCGGCCAGTGCTGTAAGTCCTCTGGGCTATCGTGTAGCCGTGCAGAATTCCATCGCACCAGGCCAGCCCGGCGGAGGACTGCTTTAACCCAGTGCCCACCGGTTCTTCCGGGATGATAAACGACCGATCTCTCCAAGAGCGCCACTGATTTACAAGCCGCAGTTCCCGAAGATGCGGCCCGCGAGCATTCCCTGAGCGCCGTTGTCCCAAATTTCGTGATCGTACATGGTAGCCTCTCAGTATACTCCTGCCGAAGGCGGGGGCGCGGATTGCGCAAGGCTCGCGCCGCTACTTCCGAATAGCAGAGCACCTGCTTGCCGCCGCTGCTTTTTCTGATTGTTCCGTCCGATAATCGTCGGGATACGCGCAGGCTGGGAGCGTGCCCACAATTGCCGAAAACTAAGCGACTCGCCGATCATGCTAAGATCGGGCCGATGGAGGCGGACGGGGCCGCGGATATTACGCAGCTTCTGGAGCTGTGGCGTCATGGCGATGCGGCGGCATTTGACGCCGCCAGCAGTCTGCTCTACGCAGAACTGCACCGCATCGCACAATCGTACGTGAGGGCATCTCGCCCCAGCGCCACTCTGCAGCCCACCGTTTTGATTCACGAGGCTTACATTCGCCTGGTAGAACGCTCCCCCGGACCGTTTCTCGACCGAAAACATTTCTTTGCCCTGGCAGCCAAAATCATGCGCCAGATCCTGGCCGATCGCGCCCGCGAGCGGTCCGCACTCAAACGTGGTGGCGAGGCGGTGCAGCATATTCCGCTGGATGAGGCGCAGGCCGGGTTCACGTCCGACCCCGACGAATTCCTGCTCCTGGATCGGGCACTTGACCAGCTCGCGGAACACAGCCGGGATCTGGCGAGCGTGATCGAACTGCGCTACTTTGCGGGACTCACTTTGCAAGAGACAGCCGAATCCCTGGCGATTTCCGTAGCTGCCACCGACCGGCGCCAGCGTCTGGCCGAGGCCTGGCTGAGCCGCGCGGTTTCAGGCGGCTAACTTACGTTGTTCCGCCTTTACCTCAGGTGACCGGAGCATCCGGCATCTCTCCATAGTGGGCAGCGCCATGAAACAGAGCACCATGACGGCGCCAAGTCATGCTGGCGCCAGCCGAAAATAATGCCTGCTGCGGCGTTGAGAAGCTTTTTCGCGTGCCAGGCAAACCCTTCGTTTTCGCGTATGTTAGGGAGAGAGACAAGATGAATCCCCTGGACTGGCAACGGTTGGAATCGCTATATGCGGAGGCGGCAGACCTGCCGCCGGAGGAACAAGCGTATTTCATTGAACGGCTCGCCTCCGACGACCCGGTGCTGGCGCACGAGATGCACTCCCTGCTCGATCACGCGCGCACGGCCGGCGAACGCTTGCGCGGCATCCTGGACCGTGCCACCGCGCCCGCGGAACAGGGGCTGCCGTGGCTGGGACAGACCTTCGGCCGCTATCGGGTGGTGCGTACGATTGCGACGGGCGGCATGGGAACCGTGTTCGAAGCCGTGCGCGAGCAGGATTACCGGAAGCGGGTAGCCCTGAAGGTGGCAGCCTCGCCCATCGGCACGCCCGCGTGGGTCGAGCGGTTTCAGCAGGAGCGCCAGATCCTGGCCGGCCTGGACCACCCGCACATTGCACGATTTCTGGATGGCGGCGCATCCTCGGGCGGTCTTCCCTACTTCGCCATGGAGCTCGTGGAAGGCGCGCCGATCACGGATTACGTCCGCAGCCGCAAAGCGAGTCTCCAGGAGCGCATCGAGTTGTTTCGCAAAGTGTGCGCGGCCGTCTCATACGCGCATCAAAACCTGATCGTGCACCGGGATCTGAAGCCGGGAAATATTCTGGTAACGCCGGATGGAAACCCGAAGCTGCTGGATTTCGGAATCGCGAAGCTGCTGTCGCCAGTCGACTCAAGCCTCCACCTTACGCAAACGGCATTGCCGCTGCTAACGCCTTCGTACTGCAGCCCGGAACAGGTGGCGGGAGGGAAGATCACCACACGCGTCGATGTCTACCTTCTCGGCCTGATTCTGTTCGAGCTGCTGACGGACGAACCGGCGCACGAACTGGCTTCCAGTGCGCCGGCAGCGTTGCAGCAGGTGGTCTGCAAGGAAGAGGAGCCGGTCCCGAGCGCGCGGGCCGCGCAGGCTGGGAAACCGGCGCTCGCCAGATCGCTACGCGGCGATCTGGATACCATCGTGGCCAAGACTCTACAGAAGGACCAGCAGATGAGGTACGCTTCTGTCGACCTGCTCAGCGAGGATCTGGCGCGCTATTTGGACGCGCGGCCGCTTCTCGCCCGCCCTTCGGGATGGGGTTACCGCACGGGCAAGTTCGTACGGCGGCACTGGGTCCCGTTGACCGCTTCGGCCGCGGTGCTGGTGGCGCTCATCGCGGGGGCGCTGGCGTTCGCCTGGCAGGCGCGCATCGCCGAGCGCCGCTTCAACCTGGCACGTAAACTGGCCAATTCGCTGCTATTCGATATTCACGACAAGGTGCAGAGCATGCCGGGCGCGATCGCACTGCGGGAGCAGATTTCCTCTACCGCCGTCCAATACCTGGACGCGCTGGCCAACGAAGCGGGACGAAATTACGCATTGCGGCGAGAGTTGGCCGCAGGTTATTTGCGCCTGGCCTCGGCGGAGTTCGACAGCCGCCACGCCGCGCCGGCCGCCAGCGGACGCTCCTCTCTCGCGAGCCTCAATAGCGGAATCGATTTATTGCAAGGCATGCCTGCCGTCGAGCTGGCCATCGCGGCGCCCACCGAGGCGCTGCTGCGCGAGCAGCGCGGCGAAGTGCTCACACAGAAATGGCAACTGGAACCGGCCCGCGTCGACTTCGAACGCGCGGTGGTGCTATCGCCGTGTGATGCGCTACGTACGGCCCTATGCCAGAACCGGATTTTGGCGCTGGCCGCCCTCGTGAATATCGATATTTCGCGCCAACAGTGGGCGGACTGCCAGAGCGGGCTGGCCGCACTCCGCCGTGCCGCGGAAGTCTGGCGGCCGGTGGGCGGCGAGGCCGTGTACCAGACGAATCTGCTGACCGCTGGAATTCTCGAGATATGGCTGACCGGCGCGCGGGAGCAGCCGGCCAAAGCAGTGGAGGCCGCGCGGAGGTTGCAGCCGGTTGCCGAACGCGTCGCGGCACAAGCGAACCTGGCGGCGCCGGTGTTGGGGAAGCTCTGCAATTACTATGTGTTTTTCGCCAGGCACATGAAGCACGCCGGACAAGGGACCGTGCGTGAGTGGACGGAACTCGACCGCAAAGCGCGCGATTTCGCGCTGCGCCGCGCGCAACTGGACACCGGCGATATCCCCGCCCAACTGGCGGTAGCCGAAATTACCCTGGATCTGGCGCACGATTGCGAGGAGAGCGCCGCGCGCGAAGCCGCCAGTCTGTACCGTGAAGGGATCGCGGCATTTGCGCAGCACCCGGATGTGATCACCAACGATCTGCCGCCGCGCATCGCGCTATATACGGGCGGCGAGTCGGCGCTGCAGTTCTTTCTGCGGAAAGGCCGCACCTCGGAAGCGGTCGGCTACGCACAGCAGATTACGGCTTTGACTTGTCCGGCGCTCTTCCTGAACTTGCAACTGCCCCGCAGCGAAGCGGCGCAACGGACGCAAGCTCTGTGGTGGACGGCATCCGAGGCCGCGCAGGTAAAGGCGCGATCTGTGGACCAGCTATGGCCCGCGGCGGCCCGCGCCGGCGAAGACGGCCTGGCGCGCAGTCCGTCCGACGCCATGATGCAGACGAGCGCGGCCCTGGCATTTGATGGTGAGGCAGGTTGGCTGCAGGCGGCCGGCCGGCCGGGGGAGAACTGGCGCAGCAGAGCGCACGAACTCTGGACGCGCCTGGCCGCGGCCTTTCCCGATAACGAATTCATCCGGGAACGCACTGCGGGATTCCCCGGTCAGCACGGCCGCGAATAGACCCGCCAAAATATTCTCCCGTCCCCGCGAAAAATCCGTGCCGGAACTCCGTTTGTTGGATTAGACTAAGGAGTTCTCTAGTATGCAACGTATGCAAAGTGTCCCGGCAGTCTTCCGGTTCAGCGGTCCCACGGGCATCATCCTGGCGGCCACACTGGCCGCCGGCTATGTGCCGGTGCGACTCGACGCACAAACCGAAAACGTGATTTTCAGTTTCAACGATCCGCAATTCAGCGCCACCGCTTGCGGTAATCTCCAGATAAGCGCCGGCCTGCTGTATCTGAACGACCGGCTTTACGGCACAACTCCGAGCGGCGGCACCGGCGAGCTAGGTCTGCCAAATACGCGGGATGGAGTTGCGTTTGGCCTGACGATTCCGCAAGGGGACCAGACCGAAGGTCAGAGGAACATACTGCACAGTTTCGTCAACGACGTCGAGGGCGACGGACTCTACCCATGTGCGCGCCTGATTGCCGGCCCGCGCGGCGCCATCTACGGAACCACGATCAGCGGGGGAGCTCACGGTCTGGGAAGCGTGTTCATGCTCACCCATCCGTCCGGCCAGAAGGGTTGGACGGAGAGGGTGCTGTACAGCTTCCAGGGCGGCAGCGACGGCGCACAACCGGCGGGTGGATTGACCCTCGATGCCAGTGGCAATCTCTACGGCGCCACCAGCGGAGGAGGCAACAACAACAATGGCACGGTATTCGAGTTGATTAAACCGCCGTCCGGAGACGATTTCACAGAGACCATACTTTACAGCTTCACCGGCGGCGACGATGGTTATGTCCCTAATGGCGACCTGCTCCTCGATAGCACCGGCACGCTGTTCGGCACCACGTTTTACGGTGGCTCATACGAGGCTGGAACGGTGTTCAGCTTGACGCCCACGGGTACGATTGGCGTCTGGAACAAAGCCACGCTTTGGGATTTCGATTCCGCCAGTACTCTTTACAGTGCCGCCGGCCCTAACGGTGGCTTGCTCGGCGGTACGGGCGCGCTATTCGGCACTACCCAGAACGGTGGAGCCCAACCGCTCTCCGGGGATTGCTGCGGCGTGGTGTTCTTTTTGTGGCAGGAGTATGCGAACGATCCCCTCTACACAATGGTTATCCTGCATCAGTTCGCGGATGGCTCCGATGGCTCTACGCCGTTGGCGGGTCTGTTCAAAGATTCATCAGGGACCTTTTGGGGCTCGACGACGGCGGGAGGCGCCAGTGGACTGGGCACCGTTTTCAAACTCGCGCCCGACCCGGTGCGGGTGAACGACTGGCATTATAGCGTGGTCTACAGCTTCCAGGGAGGAAGTGACGGTGCCACGCCCGAAAGCCCGCTGGCCACCGATGGGACCGCGCTATACGGCACGACAAGCGCCGGCGGTGCGTTCAACGGCGGCACTGTCTATAAGCTGACACCCTAAGGATATGTAGTGCTACCCCGGAACGCCGGCGATCTGATGCTGGACCGCTATTGGTCAGGGGGCGGTGGATCGTATCTCGCCCGAGGCCCCCGTGCCCATTGTGCGGAAGGTGAGCGCCTACGGGGTTCCGGGTGGTGCGGCGAACACTACGGGCAACGTAGCGGCCCTGGGCGCGTACGTCACGCTTTTCGGTGTTACGGGCGCGGACGAAGCAGTGCGGAACCGCGCGGCATCCTGGCCCAGCGAGGCATCGACGGCGCGCATATCCCCATCGCCGCCGGACGGCCCACTACCGTAAGACTGCCGCGTCGTGGCGCATGATCAACACATCGTGCGCATCGACGATGAAGAAGCGGCACCGATCGATGCCGGCTTGAGCGATCAAGTTTCAGGCGCGTTGGGCCGCACCGGATCCCAGCAGCTTCGCGGTCGCCTCGGCTGAGCAATCGAGTATAGAAAAAGATGTTTTGTTCGGGCTCGCCGACAATCGCGGTTAGCGAGCGCCGTCGGACGAACCGAAGCTGTGGATGTCTCCAAACCGTCGGCGAGACATTGATCCCAAAAAATTCCCAACGACTAGGTGGCAACATCCATGATCGCCGGGCCAACTGCTGGGAGAAACCCAAATGCGAGGCCTTCTCAGCCGTATCTCCGTCATTTTTCTTCTAGCAAACGAGACTGCGCCGCTGACGTTCCGCGGTTATATTTTGCCGGCCTACAACGGACTGTTACTGCTTGACAGTAATTGTCACCGTATCCGTGGCTGTCGTATAGTCGACCGTGTCCGTCGGCGTGAACGTGACGGATAGGGCTTGTGTTCCTGGAGACAACACCGTGCCAGCCGCGGGTGAATACACAAACGTGCCCGGCACTGAGGCGGTGGCATCCAGTTGCGTGCTGCTGAGCGGCGTGGGGTAAGTGATCGCCGCAGGTTTCGCCCAGGTAATTTTGGGTGTTGCCTGGTTCACTTGAATCGAAATTGAGGCAGGCGCTACCGCGTAATCAGCGGCGTTACTTGGGGTGAATGTTACCGAGAGAGTCTGGCTCCCGGCGCCCAGCACGGTACCTTTCGCAGGGCTGTAAACAAAGGTGCCGGCCACAGTGGAGCCGTTATAGGTAGCTGTTGCGTCGAGCTGGGTGGCGCTGAGCGCAGTGCCATAAGTGATGGGGGCTGGCGTCGCCCAATTGACTGCCGGTGTGGCTGGATTCACCTGGAGCGTGACGGATGCCGTGGCTGTAGTGTAGTCCGTCGTATCGTTCGGGGTGAAGGTGACGGAGAGCTTATCGGCTCCACCGGCCGGTATTGCGCCCGCCGCGGGCGCATACACAAACGCGCCGGGAACTGAAGCGGTCGCATCCAGTTGCGTACTGCTGAGCGCGGTTCCGTAAATAATGGGAGCCGGCGTGGCCCACGTAACCGTTGGCGCAGACTTGTTCACGGTGATGGTCACGGCGTCGGTATCCGTCGTATAGTCAGTGCTATCCGTAGGAGTGAACGTGACGGAAAGCGTTTGGGTTCCCGCAGACAGAATTGTGCCGGATGGGGGCGAATACACGAAGCTGCCGGGCACCGACGCGGTCGCATCCAGTTGAGTGCTGCTGAGTGGAGTACCGTAAGCGATGGTTGCCGGCTTCGCCCAAGTGATCTTCGGTGTCGCTTGGTTGACTTGTAGGGTGACGGAACTGCTTGCGCCGTTGTAGTCGGCCGTTTTGGTGGGCGTGAAGCTGACCGACAGAGTCTGGCTCCCGGCATCGAGCACGGCGCCTTTCGCGGGCGTGTAAACAAACGTGCCGGCCACTGCCGCGCCGTTAGACGTGGCCGTTGCGTTGAGCTGGGTACCGCTGAGCGCGGTGCCGTACGTGATGGCCGCCGGAGTAGCCCAGTTGATGGTCGGCGTCGCTTTGGTGGCGGTGGTCAATTGCGTGGCGGTTGCCGCTATATAGTTGTTGTCGGCCGCCCACACCGCGGTAAGCACGCACGTTCCGGAGGGCGCGGTAATGGTGACCGTTGCGCCCGCCACCGAGCAGGCCCCGCTAGCGTAGAACATGGGCGTGGTGCTGGCATTCGTGGTAGCGGCGATGGTGAACGTAGCTCCATATGGAGCGCTACCGGGAGCGCCAGTGAAGGTCACCGTGGGGGTCGCTTTCGTGACCTGGAAGGTCTCGCTTACCGGCGTCGCGGCCGCGTAGGTTGCGTTGCCTGCCTGTGTGGCCTGGATGGTGCAGGCGCCCGCCTCGACTAACGTCACTGTCGTTCCCGACACCGTACAAACGGCGGTGGTCAGGGATGCGAAGCTCACCGGCAAACCGGAGGAGGCTGTAGCGCTCACCATGAACGGAGCGGTCCCGTAGACCTGATTGGACAACGTGCCGAAACTAATGGTCTGGGCGGTCAGTCCGCTTTGCGTTACCGTGATCTGCTGCCCCAGCACGGAGACGTGTGCCACGCGGGCCGTGGTGGACGTGTTGGCTGTAAACGAGAAGTTGACGACACCGCTCGTGATATTTCCGATGGTCAGCCAGCTCTGGTCGCTCGAGGGCGCGAAGATCCCCGTGAGCGGCGCCGTGGCGGGAAGCACGGGAAGCGAAGCGTCTGAACCGGCCGGAGACGATTCTGTCAAACTGGGCGGCCCGGCATAGGCATTGGGAATCTCCGAGAGCGTGAAGGCGCCGGCATCGGCAAAATAGACGTTATCGGCACCATCCACCGCGACGCCATATGGAGACGATAGCCCTGACGAAACCAACGCGGTCACCTGCTGCGTCGCCGCGCTCCATTTCTTGATGGCTTGGTTGCCGGTATCGGAGAAGTACACATTGCCCGAACCGTCCACCGCGACTGCCGATGGATTATTGAGTCCGGACGCGAGCGGGGTCACCACCTGTGTGCCCGCATTCCACTCCTCGACCTCGTTAGCCACATTGTCGGAGAAGTAAAGGTTGCCGGAGCCGTCCACTGCCACGCCATTCGGCTGGCTCAAACCGGACACCACGGTAGTCAATTGCTGTGCGGCCGCGTTCCACTCCTCGATGGCTTGGTTCTTGCTGTCTGCAATGTACACGTTGCCGTCGGCGTCCACAGCCACGCCAAGCGGGCTGTTCAGGTTCGAGGATATGAGAGGGATCAGCTGCTGCATCGCCACATTCCATTGCTGGATAGCATTGTGGCCGGTGTCCGCGATGTAGACGTTCCCCGAACTGTCCACCGCCACGGCCGAAGGGTTACTCAACCCCGACGACACCAGCGTGCTGACCTGCTGCGTGGCCGCGTTCCACTCCTGGATGGTCCCGGCGCTGCTATTGCTGAAGTAGATGTTACCGGCGCCATCGACGGCCGTCCCGGTGGGACTGTTCAGTCCCGATTCCAGCGCGAGGACTGGGCCCGGCCCGATGTAATTCGTCCCGGCCTGCGTGACGCTGACGGTGATGCCCGCGACGCTCAGCGTGCCGGTGCGTGTTCCCGTGCCCGCAAATGGGTCAACCGTGAATACCACCAGCGCGTTGCCTGTGCCGCTGGCGCTCCCCCCTGCGATGTGCAAGAAGGATGCGTTGGACGTGGCGGTCCAAGCACCGGCGTTGGTCAAAGTGACCGCAGAACTGCCTCCGGCGCTTCCAACCAAAAGCGAAGTGGTCCCGAGTCTTTGGAACGTGACTTCGAAGCTCTGGTTTACCGGCGCGGCGGCGGCGTAATCGACGCTGCCTGGTTGCGTGGCCTGAATGGTGCAGACGCCCGTTGTGACAAGGGTCACCAGCACGCCTGACACTGTGCAAACGGTCGGGGTAGTGGGCGCGAAGCTCACACTAAGACCGGAGGACGCGCTTGCGTTCATCGTCAACGGAGCCGTGCCCAGGGGCTGATTCGTGAGGGGGCCGAAGGTAATGGTCTGGCTTGCCTGCGTCACCTGGAAGCTCTGATTGACGGACGGGGCAGCGGCATAGTCCGTATTGCCGGCCTGCGTGGCTTGGATGGTGCACGTACCAAGATTGACGAGGGTCACGGTGGAAACCGATACGGTGCAGACCGATGTTGTTTGCGAGTTGAAGCTTACCGTCAGGGCGGAGGACGCGGTCGCGCTAACCGCGAACGGCGCCGTCCCGTATACCTGATTCGACAGTGCCCCAAAGGTAATGGTCTGGCTGGTTTGGGCCGAGAAGTTGGCCGTGACCGACTCAGGTCCGTTCATCGCCAGCATCAGGGGATTGCTGGTAGGCGTCGTCGTGCCGTTGGAGTCAACGACTGTGAAGTTGACAAAGTAGTAGCCGGCGGAGGGTGTCGCGGTGATGGTGGCATTCGTGCCGGAAGTGTAATACCCGCCCGGGCTCACCGTGCCTCCCGTTCCCGCCGAAGTCGTGAGCTGGTACTGAGTAGCGAAGGTGGCGGTATAAGTGTAAGTATTAGTGGCTGTGCTTGACGGAGCGGTTACAGTATCAGTGGTGCTGGTGGTGCCGTCTTGCCAATTAGAGAATGCGTACTGAACACCCGTGGGGCCGGCCTGCGGCGTGGTCACGCTCAATTGGCAGGCGCTTGTCGGCGTCCAGGCCAGCGTCAGAGGCGTGGTAAAAGTGGAGGGCGCGCAACCGGTGCCGGCGCTCGTTACGGTAAGGCCGGAGGGCACAGTAGTGACCGCGACGTCGCCATTGTGGACCGTCGGCACCCACGACACTCCCCTTAAGATAGAACCGGCTGGGGCGGTATCCAGCAACGTAAAGGCTGGGCTCGGATTAACCGTCGTACTGATCGTCGTCGTCGCCAGGGTATCGGTGATTCCATAAAGGTAAGTCTGGACGAGATCATTGTTGGGGTAAGTGGTGACGTAAAGGGTGGCAACGCCACCGTTCACAACGCCTGTTACGCCATATAAGCCAGTCGTGGCGAGGTCTCCCGGGGCGGCCAACGCGTTGGGATTGCAGTTCGAGCTCAGCACCAGGTTTAATCCGTTGTAAAGCGTATAGGCTAGGCTCCATCCCGACACGGTGACGCTCTCGCTGTGGCTGACAGTCGCATTCGCCGACATCGTCGCATTTGCACCCGCGCCAGAGACTGCGGTGATCGTCGTGCCGGCCGGGATGCCGGTTCCGGAAATCGGGAGACCAACCTCGCCCTGGGTGAATGCTCCGGATGAAGCGGACGCGGTTGCAGATCCGCTCGTTAAGGAGACCGTGACGGTTGGGTTTAGAATCCACTTTTGCAACCCGCCGTCGCCCACGCTCCCGGTGCCGCCTAAGCCGGTGCAGGTGGTGTCGGTGTTGGAACTGTTTTTCGGGCTGCCGGTGTCCGCCACATACAACACGGTCGGGCTGGCAAAGAAGAAATTCTGCGGGCTTAAGTTAATTGCGAGCCCAGTATTATTGAGGCTGTTGCCGTTGCTGGTGTCGCCTGACCCTTGCGAATTGATGGTATATTTCCCGGTTGCGCCGGTGTTGCCGAAACCGGGCATCAAGGCCGGGCCGTAGGGACCGTAGCCAGTTCCGCAACCGCCTCCGATGCCTGTGCATGTGAACAGGGAGGTCGCCGCAGGATCGCCCAGCGTGCCGATGAGGCTACGATTATACCCTGGGCTCCCTGGCTTGTCGTCCGCCGAAACGTACAGCGTGCCGTTATAGATCTGGACCATCCGCGTGCTTTCGGAAGAAGTACAGTTGGTTGCGTTCGTGCATCCCGTCGGTCCGTTGTCGGGCCCGGTGATGGCTATGGGATTGTTGGTTCCCAAAAAGTTGTTGGCTCCCAGCGTGGTTAAGTACACACCCTGAGTGTCATCATAGTTTTTCGATGCCGAATCGCAAAGTTCGTCAGTCGGATCCCAATTTTTGCATCCCTGGCCGGAAACGTAGATGTTGAATCCGTCGGGGGAATAGGCGCTGCGTGCATCGTTTTGATTCATGATGCCGTAGAGCACGGTTGAGGAATTGACGTTGCCGTTGGCGTCGATCAACACCGCCACGCGTGGTACTGGCGTGTTTCCGCTGTAAGTTTGTCCCAACAGGGTTCCCGTCTGGGCCATCGCCGGGTTCCCGTTCTCCGGGACGCATGCAGTGAGGAGGTTTGTAGAACCGGGACAGTAATTAAGATAGTTGACGTTGAAGGTCGCGGCATTGAGGCCGTAACCCATCATTGTCAGGTATATGCCGTTGCCGGAAAGCTGTACCGTGCCCTCCGACTGAGATCCGAAATCATCGGAAACGGGAAAGTTCGCACCAGATATGTTTTGCGGCAATTGGAGAGAATTCACGAACGTGACACTAGACGCGCCGTTCACCGAATACTGCCACAGGTTCCAGGGGGCTCCCTGATCGTCCCCGTAGCTGTTAGGGCCGGTCCCCGTGGTGCCGCCGGTCCCTCCGACTGGGGGGGTTGCACATGTGGCCGTGCTTGGTGTAGCGTTCGGCGGCGTACCTCCATAAACTCCGCAGCCCGCAACGGACACGACCAGATTCCCAGGCGTGAAATACGGGGCTTGGGGTTGTGGCGCCTGCTGCGCAAACGCTGTCACAGACATCAGCGATAGCAAACCGATTGCTAACGCGATTTTTCCGATTCGCCCTTCGGGCAAACATGTACCTTCTTGGTATGTCAAGTCGTTCACCTTGGTTTTGGCTCTGATTGCGCTGCTTAACGTATCACGCCAATATTACAGATGTATGACCGGCGAGGGACTATTTTTATTCGTCGGAAATCGATGGCGACGTGCGTGACCGGGGGCGTGCTAACAAGCGGAAACAGGCCAAGCATCTTTCAGACAATAGTCATTTAAGCTATTGATTGCATTTAGTTTTCAGGGCCGGACACTTACTCGGGAACAGCGCTCAGCTCGCCGTGTTGGACCTATGCAATTGCGCGGTAAAAAAGCATGTTTGCCAATGACTTAGGAGAATTTACTCCCCTCAGTATTTCAGCAGTTCTCCTCATTCCGGGTAATTTCCGCGCAATTATCGAAACTGCTCGATTCCGGCTTGCTTCATCACATCGACTGGATTATCCGGAACTTGAGATTCCCGTCCGTGGCCTGGATCAGTCCGGCAAAGGGAGCGCCGCCATCGCTGCAGTCGAAAGCGTAAAAGTTTCTCTCCGGGTCACGTATGATCCCGGTTGGAGACTCGCCGGCCGGAGCGCTTTGGAAGTCGTGAATCACGACTTCGCTGACCTGTGCGGCCGCCGCGACGATCGACGCGGCCAGCATAAACATTGTCAGCTTGATGTTCGGGCGGCCCATTTTACCCCTGAGCGATCATATCATTCGGTGGCACGTCGAGCCGCAGACACGCGCCGTCCTGGCACTCGACAATCACCAAACCGCCACCCGCCGCCTTCGCGAGCCGCCGGCTCAGCGAGAGCCCCAAATGCTCAGCCGCGCTTCCTGACGGCGCTGATGGCTTTTAGATAGACGGCGTTATTCGGGATGACGGGGCCTAAGCCGTTGATAAAGTCGGCATCGCCGCCGCGGAAACCGGTGGTGCCCTTGAGTCGTATGCTTGCTATGGTCTGGCCCAGGCGTGGGTTTGTCCATTCGTAGGCAAAGAAGGTCACGGCCTTATCGCCGGCGCCACCCAGCGCAATAGGGTCGGCGGCGTAGCAGTAGTCCTTGGCCGAGGTGCGTGCAGCCCAGTTCCACTCCTGAATATTCACGCCGTAGCGGATGGGAATGGTCGTGACGAATCCGTCGGCGTAGACCACCTCATACCACCCGAGCAGGTCGGCGGTGTCCTCCGGGTCGTAGATCAGCCGGAAGGATTCCTTGTTTGTCGCCGGGCGCGCCGCGGCGTGAAGGAAAATCAGGCTGGTGGCGTCGATACCGATGGCCATGTCACCGGACTCCTTCGGCAGTCCGGTCTTCCCTGTGCCGTCTGTGCCCACAACGACGACCGACTTGTTCGCGCTGCCTGAGAGATCGAACGGAATATTGTGGAACCGGACCATGCCGTTGTTCATCGCGGTCAGATCCACGCCGAGGATCTTTTCCGCCAAATCGGAGTTGAAGCTGTTCGCGATGGAGACGGGCTCGATGGTGTGCTCGGTCCGGCTGGGCGGCGGCTGCCCGCGGAAATGGATGCGGATGTCCGGCAGCATCTGCTGGACGAGAGCGGAGAGATCCCGCCCATCGATAGGGTCTCCGCGCCAGAGGCCTTGGGCACAGCTCAGCAGGTCGGCCAGCAGGTCTTTGCCAAAGCCAGATTCGTTGGTCGCAAACCACGCCGACGGCGCGCCACCGAGAATTGAATTGCGGCGGATCCGGGCGGCGAAGTTCTCCATTCCCGGCGTGAAGTTGCCGTAGACCTCTCGAAACCCCATTTCTTCGAGCTGCGCCTCGAAGCCCTCCGCCTGTTTCGCATTCCACTCCGGTGGCGAGGCGGACCAGAACCAGTTGAAGATCAGGATATCTTTGGGGATCAGGCGCGCGACCTGTTCGCGAGTCATACCGCCGGGGGCGTCGTAGGCGAACCCATCCGGGGCCTTCTTTTTCTGCAGCCCCACGCCGCGTACGCCTTCGAGCAGCATGTCGCCCCAGATAGCCATCTTGACGCCCTTGCCGGCGAGGTAATCGTGGATCTTGCGCACGTCTTCTCCGTATCGTTCGCGAATATCCTTACCGAGGCAGCGAGGGCAAAGGCCGACCGGCTGGAACAGCTCATCATGCCCGGCATGCACCATGCGCGGCTTCAACAGGTCGATGTACTCGTCGTAGACGTCGAACAGGAGCTTGTAGCTCTCGGGATTTGAGGGGCAGTAAGTGTCGGGCCAGAGTTCGCCCGGCACTTCGGACAGTTCAGGGTGCGCCGACAAGAGGTAGTAGCTGTGTGTGAACGATGGCAGTTCTGGAACAAGCTCCATATGGAACTGCCGGACATAGCGAGCGAGATCGGCGACTTCGTCCTTCTCCAGAAAACCGCCATCGGCGGTGTCCTGGTGCGAGGAGTTGATTTCGATGTCGTGGGGCGCGCCTGGCGGATAGTTGCGGCGCCAGTAGTTGGTCTCGCGGGAGAAGCGGGCCCACGCACTGTTGAGTTCGGGGTGCCGCTCGAGCCGCATGGAGGCGTTCATCTCCACGATCAGCGTGTTGTATTTGTAGAGCGCCAGCGTGTCACGGACGAAGCGCTTGAAGAACGGGATATTGTTACGCCCCGGCAGGTAGAGCTTGAAGCCGCGGAAGGATTTTGTGGGCCAGTCGCGAATTTCGTAGCCGGCGAATTGTAAGGTCCGGCTTGACACTACCCGCTCCATGGTCAACTGGCGCAGCGACTGCAGCCCGTAAAAAGCGCCACGGTCATCGCTGCCCGCGACCACGGCGATCCCGGGACCCGTACGCAGGATATAGCCCTCCGGCCCCGGGTTGCCGGCATCTACTTTCAAAGCATGGCCGGCGCAATACTCGGCGATCAGGGGGTTGGAGAAGATACCCATTACGATCAGCTTCCTGGCGGGCGCAAGATGCTCCAAACGCGCGATCTTCAGGTGCACGTCGAAACGATCGCCAAGTTCTTCGGCCAGCATCCGCGCCAGGAACAAGTCCTGCTCGGAGGGAGAGGACGGAATGGCGATAATGCTTGCTTGGTCCAAGACGAAATCGCCAGCCGTGGTAGACGATTCGCGCGGCGCCGGGAAGATCGGCCCCGGACCGGCGGCCAATGCCGGGACGGCCAAGCCAGCCATTGCGATAGCCGCGCCAAGGCAGAGCACTGTTGAACGTTTCTTCACACTCGCTCCTTTTTGAATCGCACTTTGGATGGTCAGGTTCACGCGAGAGCCATCATGCGATTGTACGATCTTCTGCGACCCGAAGCTCGCCAAATGATCAGCGTTGATCAGCCCACCCGCGAGGCCCAAATGATCAATTCGTGCTAGAGCCGCGCGCATGCCGGCGATGAAGTCTAGCTAGGTGGCATCCCGGACATCGAAGGTTGGAAAACCAGACCATCCGGCCTCCTGGAAGACTCGCCCGCGATCTTGAGAAGCCGACCCGGTAGTAGCGCGTCGTTCTTGTCCCTCCGGCGGCCAGGTCAGCCGCGTAGGTGCCGGCGCAGCCAAAGCTCTCTGACGGCCGGAACCTGCCGCCGGGCCGGGAGCCCCGCCGGGCGCTGCAACCATGCTCGTTTCACTGGTAAGAAGCGGAATTTGGCTGCGATTAAATGCTGTTGGGGAAGTGAAGGGTCAGATACCCGGACCAGATCTTACGTCCTTACTCGCCCTCAAGCCAAGATGCCTGGGCCGAAAGGTCTTGCGTATGGAACTCGGTGTGCGGTTTGCAGACGCGGTGTTCGAGCACGCGGCCCCCGATGAGAAGCGGACTGAAACTGTGAAGAACATCCGCGAAAGTCCTCCTGCTCGCCCGCTGCATCCAGGAGGGCGCGATGGTGTCCACGAGGGCGTCGGCATCTAACGACTGTATTCACTCCGGCAATGCCCAGGCATACAAGACGCCCTGGATTCCCTCGACCACATACTGCCGGTCATCTAACTCATACGTCATCGGAGAGCTGAACATAGGCCCGCCCGCGTTCACGTGCCACAGCGTCTTGCCCGTGGCCGGATCGAGCACCAGCAAATTGCCTTGCGAATCGCCCGTGAATAGCAGGTTGCCCGCGGTAGTCAGAATTCCCGCGACGCTTTCGTTGGGACCCAATTCGTGGTTCCAACGGATCTTGCCGGTTCGGTAATCGATAGCGCGTATGGTGGACTCTTCGTACAAATCGTGATCGCGGCCGGCCCAGCCCTCCGGCTTTCCGGTGGCGGTGTAATAGAAGATGCTATAGACGCGCCGCGCGATCACGTAGAACAAGCCGACCTGCGGGTCGAAGCTGGGCGACATCCAATTGGTGGCGCCATCGGAGCCCGGATACACCAGCCGTCCGTCGGCGTGCGGCTCTTTTTCCTTCAGCGCCACTGGACGGCCGCGCTCGTCGATTCCGGAAGTCCAGTTCGTCTCGATGAACGGCGCGGTGAGCAGATGCTCGCCATTGGTCCGGTCGAGCACGAAGAAGAAGCCGTTGCGGCTGGCCTGCGCCAGCAGTTTGCGCGGCTTGCCACCGAAATCCGCGTCGAATAGCACCGGCGTTTCCACGGCGTCCCAATCGTGCGTGTCGTGTGGCGAGGGTTGGAAATACCACGCCAGCTTTCCCGTATCCGGATTCAGCGCGACGATGGAGCAGGTGTACAGATTGTCGCCGGGGCGCGCGTCGCCAGCCAGCACCGGGTTTGGATTGCCGGTGCCCCAGTAGAGCAGGTGCAGCGCGGGATCGTAAGTGCCCGTCATCCAAGTCATGCCGCCGCCATGCGTAATGGCGTCGTTGTTCTTGGGCCAGGTTTCCGAGCCCGGTTCGCCGGGTTGCGGCTCGGTATACCAGCGCCATTGCTGCTTGCCGGTTTCCGGATCCACGGACTCCAGAAATCCGGGGATATCGGTGGCGTCCCCCGAGACGCCCGCGATCACGTGATTGCCGACCACCAGCGGCGCCATGGTGGCGAAATACCCGAGTTGCACGTCCGCCAGCACGATATCCCAGCGTGCGTGTCCGTCCTTCGCGTCCAGGCAAACCAGATGCGCGTCGGGCGTTTCGAAATACAGCCAATTGCCCCACATCGCCACACCGCGGTGTCCGATGTGATCGCCTTCGGACTTCTTGTAGTGGTAGTGCCAGACCTGGCGGCCGGTGCGCGCGTCGATGGCCCACACCTGTTCCGGCACGCTGAAGTACAGGATGCCGTTCACCTCCAAGGGCGTCGACTTGATTGCCGGCGAGTTGGCCTGGAAGGCCCAAGCCAGCGTCAGCGACTTGATGTTCGAGGAATTGATTTGCTGCAGGGGGCTGTAACGGCGGCCCGTGTAGTCGCCGTTATAAGTCGGCCAGGTGTCGGTTGGCGGCTTCAGTAGCGCGGCCGGGTTCAACCCTTGCGCTAACGCCGCCGTGATGCTGCCGCAGAGCACAGCGCACTTTACCAGATTCGCATTCACTGCAGAGTCTCCAGATAGGCAAATAGATTATGGATGTCGACGTCCGTGTATTTCGTCAGCATGTCGCGGTGGGCCTGCAGCGGGTCTTGGACGCTCACCGTCGCTTTGTCGCGCGGCCATGAGTGATACCAGCCGCCAGCGTCGCGCAACGAGACGGAGAAGTCATCCAGGTGGTCGAGCTGGCCGCTCACCTGTTCGCCTGAACGCGTAGTCACTGTGACCGGGGTGCGGCCGCGCGGATGCGGAGCGAGCATGCGCTCCTCCAGAAAAAGCGGCGCGTACTTCTTCGCGATGCCCGCCAGATCGCCCGTCGGTGAGTGGCAGGACGCGCACTTGCCGTCGCCGTTGAAGTAAGCCCGGCCGGCGTCCGCATTTCCCGTGAGCAAGCGTTCCAGAGGATAATCGCCGCCGACGTTGGAACTTTTCGCGGCCTGCTGTACGCGTAGGTGCAGGAAAGCCACGATGTCCTGGATGGTGTTGTCGGCCAAGGGCTGGGCGGGCATGCCCTGATCCGGACGACCGTTGCGGATGACTGGCGCGATCAGGTCGCCGCCCGAATCCTTGTTGACCAGGGGCGAGCGCACCAGATCGGGCCCGCGCGAGCCGGTAGCGTCGTCTCCATGGCAGAAGCCGCAAGACTGTGCGAACTCTTTCTGGCCGCGGGGGGCCGGCGCGTGCTGCTGTGCGGATGCCGCCAGGGCGCCTAGCGACGCGGCGACGCAGACGTGAGCTATGGAACGGATCATGGAGTCACCTCTATGTTGCCACAACCGGGGTGGCGCACGCCCCCGGGCGCGCCGTGCGGGCACTCTTGCTGGCACAGGCGCGTCCACTCGCCTTCGTTACTGCACGCACGAGCGTGCGCAGGATCAAGGAAAGATTGAACGCGCACCAACAGTCGCTTTAGGATGTTGTTCCGTCCCCGCACGCAGTTCAGTCGCGACTTGATCGCGCCATCAGGCTTTTTTTTAGTTTTCGGGCTGGTAAATGCCGAACGGAAATCTCCGTCTTTCAATTCAGGCCCGCCCCTGCCATATTCCCAATTGATGAAGCAACTCACTCGCGGCCAACTCCAGTAGCGGCCCAACTGTTTGGCGCCGGTGCCGGAAGCCCAAGATCTGGCTGCGTTGAATGCGCGGTTGTTGGGAGCGTGCGTGGCCAACCGTGACCGGACGATCCGCGGCAAGTGACGGTGGGCGAAGCCAGTCAGTATGAGCCGGCCTTCCTACTGCCGCTGCCGCCAGGGCTGCGGGTGACGGCGGTGGTGGGACCGTTGCAGATAGATCCGGCATGACCCCCAAGTGGCAGCTCGACATCCGCGGTGTTATGGACGAGGGCATGAGATTCTGAACCAGAGCATTACTTGGATGTGCCGGAGGGGAAGCCGGAGGCGATGGCGGGCTCGACGCCCTTGCAGCAGTGGCGACAGGCGGGTCGCTGGCCAAAGTGCATGGACCGGATCTGGCAGCAGTTGGAGCAGCGCCACGGCAAGAGTGCCGGAACGCGGGAGATGATCGGGCTAGTGCGCGTGGGTTCGGTGAAGGGATTAGCTCGCCGACAGCGGGCAATTCAATGGAAATCTGTACGTTCGTGCCGAAATATCCCATTGGGCAATTGTTTATCGATTTCCGGGCGAGGCGTGTAACAGTGAGGCGCGCACGGAGCCCCGCGGGCCTGTGAATGTTACCGAGCGCCGCCCAGTGTGTCGGGCAGCGGAACCCCGTTCGCGTCCGCGGAGGAGGGCGCCAGGTTCTGCCCTTTCATCGCGATCATCATCTGGGGCGCGATGCATCGCCGGGAAGCGTGCGTGACGCAAGGTAGCCTATCCTGTTAAGTTGAGTCAGGCGCCGGAGGCGCCTGACCGTGAATCGGAAAAGCACTCTCACGATTCCTGAATCAATTCTCCAACTGCAGCGCCAGTTGGATCAGTTTCGCAGCAGCCGGCCACGACGGACGAAACTACCGGAGTCACTGCAAGCCGGATTCGTCGAACTGATCGTGCTGTCGGAGGAGTGTATGATCGGGTTCGAGGCGCCAAATGGAGACAAAATGCGGGTCCAGTGGAAGGCAGCCACGCCGCGCGATTGGGTGAGTTTGTTGCGCGCTTGGCGGGAAGCGGCAGGATGATTCAGATCGCGCCGCGGATACAGGGTTGGCTATGCATCATAGAGTACATTCCGCCGTTGCACCCGGTCCAGCATCCGCACCAAGGCTTGCCGATCTGTGGCCGGCCTATTTGGCTGGCGTTGCGGCACGCCTATCACCAAGATCATCTGCTATTCGGCCGGTGGCCGCGCGCCTGTTGTTCAGCCCGCTCGACTCGGTGTGCCTCGACGTAGCCCTATACCTTGTTCCATGCGTCGAGCATGATTCTTCGAGTGAGACGCTTTATATTTCCGTCCTTCGGTGTGATGCCGGCGCCGCCACAGTATAACGAGAAACAGCACCTTGTCCATGGGTTAAGCCCTTACGGTGTGCAACACAAGTGCGATGTGCGCCGTCAACGTACAACCAGGCGGGGACCACTACTGATCCATGCGGCCGCCTGTGCGAACGTGGCAAATCGAGGCCAGCGAGCGTCTGACGCACCCGCGCCAACGAGCACGGCAGAGCAGCCGGCGCCATCGGCAGCCATGGCATCCACATCGCGATCCCCCACCATAAAACAGAGATCTGCCGCCACATCAAACTCGCGCAGTGCCCGGAGTAGCAGTCCCGGCAGAGGCTTTCGGCAGTTGCAGGCGTCCGCCGCGGAGTGCGGGCAATAATAGATCCGCGAGATGGTGACGCCAAATGGAGCCAGCAGCCGGAACAGCGCGGCATTCACTGCGATGAATTCGCGCACGGAGAAATAACCAAGCCCGATTCCCTGCTGATTGCTGACGATGACCAGCCGATACCCGGCCTGTTGCAATTGCGCGAGACCTTCTCCGACGCCTGGCAACAATTCGGCAGCGCGCGGATCGCTTAGATAAGGGCTATCTTTGATCAGCGTGCCATCGCGATCCAGAAAGACGATGCCCGTAGGCGCGGCGCTCACCAGCGGCGAAGGCGGCGCCAGCCGGTCTGCTGCCAGGATGCGTTCCACGATCCGGCTGGTGCTGACCAGGTGATGGACCGGCACGGTGATAACCTCGCCACCGTACTCCCTGACCGCCTCCGCCGAGCGCAGTTGGAGGGCGGTATAGTCGCCACCCTTGATGTAGAAGTCCGGCCGCCAACGCTGAATCTGCGCCAACGGACGCACGTCATTCAAAATCGTTACCGCGTCGACCGATTCAAGGGCCGCTACCACGCTCATCCTCTCCAATTCGGAGCAGATGGGCCGGTGTGGATCTTTGTATTGGCGAATCGACCAATCGGAATTGATCGCGACCAGCAGCGCATCGCATCGCGCGCGGCTGCGCGTCAGGTAATCCACGTGGCCGGCGTGCAGCAAATCGAACGCTCCGCAAGTATATCCGAACTTCCGGCCAGCCCGCCGTATGGCGTCTATCCAGGCATCCACCTGGTCATTGGTCAGAATCTTATTCATCGGTGGTGGTGGCCGATTTCCCGCGCCGCAGGCTGGCCATGGCCTCGATGAGTCTCACGCGCGATATGGCCGCCGTGCCGGCTTCGCCCACCGCCAATCCGGCTGCCAGGTTCGCCAGCCAGACAGCATCGCCCAGCGTGGCTCCTGCCGCCAGGGCCACAGCCAGCGTAGCCAGGGTAGTGTCGCCGGCGCCGGTCACATCGTAGACCGCGCGCGCGAAGCTGGGAAAGTGTTCTTCCGGCCCATCCCGCGGGAGCAACGTCATGCCATCCTTGCCTTCGGTAACCACGACGGCTGCCGGCTCCACGAGCCGCATCAAACGCCTGGCCGCCCGTAGCGTCTCCTCGTGCTGGCGCGCCGGCAAGCCGGTGAGCAGAGCCAACTCGGCGCGATTCGGCTTCAGCACGGTGGCGCCGCGGTAACGTTCGATATCAGCGCTCTTCGGATCCACCACCACCGGCTTCGCATGGCGCAAGGCCGCGCCGATGATTCCCTTCACCACCGGCACAGTGGCAAAGCCCTTGGCATAGTCGGAAAGCAGCATCGCATCCACATCGGACGCAAGGCGCTCCGCCTGCTCCACTACCCGATCGCTGAGGGCGGCATCGATAGGCTCCGTTTCTTCATCGTCGATGCGCACGATCTGTTGATCATGCGCCACCACACGCAGTTTCACGGTGGTGGGCCGTCCCGCGGCGATGGAGATGTGCGCGCCGTCTATACCTCGCTGTGCCAGCATTGCGCGTAGCTCCGCGCCTGCTTCGTCCTGGCCCGTAACGCCGAAAAGTGTCACGCGCGCGCCCAGGGCGGCCACGTTGCACGCCGTGTTGGCCGCTCCACCCGGAACCGCGTAGGCACTCACCTTCCGCACGATGGGCACGGGAGCCTCCGGCGAGATGCGGTCCACTTCCCCCGACCAATAGCGGTCGAGCATCAGATCGCCGGCCACCAGCACGTGCCTTTCCGAAAATGTTTCGAGGAGTTGGGCGATAGCCGCGTTCGGTCGCATGTACAAGGTGGCTGAGGGTGAGTGGGAGCTTCGTTCGGCGCCAGCATAACATATAGCCGAATGGAGAGGCTGCCGACGCTTTCCACGTTGTCGCTAGTATGTGAGTTGTCCGGTTCAATTCACACGTGAGTTGTCCGCTTGGCGCGGCGGTGAGGGATGCTGGGTGGTGGATGAAACCTGGCAGTGCTCGGCCGCCGAGATGGAGCGGATGATGAAAGTTCAAGACGTGCTGTTGAAGGCGATGGCGAAGAAGATCACCTGGTGGGCAGCCGCCGAGATTATCGGCGTAAGCGACCGGACGATGCGGAGGTGGCGGGAGCGACTAGAGACGGACGGGTATGCCGGACTGGCGGATCGACGCAAGGGAAAAGCTAGCGCGCAGCGCATCCCGTTGGCGACGGTAGAAGAGGTGCTGGCGCTGTATAAGAAGACGTATTACGACCTGAACATCCGGCACTTCCCTGAAAAACTGCGGGATGAGCACGCCATCAAGTTGAGCTACACATGGGTACAGAAAGCCCTGCAGGGAGCCGGGCTGGTGGCCCAGCGTCACAAGCGGGGAGCGCACCGACGGAGACGGCCACGCCGGCCGTTGTCTGGGATGCTGCTGCACATCGATGGCAGCAAACATCGCTGGCTGAACGACGATCGCTGGCACGACCTGATCGTGATCCTGGACGACGCCACCACGGAGATCTACTATGCGCAATTGGTGGAGGAAGAATCGACCCGGACGGTGATGGCGGGGCTGCGCGAGGTGATCGAAACCCAGGGTCTATTTTGCGCTTTGTATAGCGACCGAGGCAGTCATTTTTTCGTGACGGTGAAGGCCGGAGAGAAGGTGGATAAGCAGCGCCTGACGCAGGTGGGGCGGGCGATGAAAGAACTGGGGGTGCCCATGATTGCGGCGTATTCCCCGCAGGCGCGGGGGCGGTCGGAGCGGAGTTTCGGGACTTGGCAGGGGCGCTTGCCGCAGGAACTCCGGCTGGCTGGAATCACCACCGTGGAGGGCGCCAATGCTTTTCTGCGGGATCAGTACATCGCGAAATTCAACGACAAATTTAGGGTGCCGGCGGCGGAGAAGGGCACGGCGTTTCGGCGGACGGCGCGGGCCGACCGCAACTGGATTTTCAGGGTACAGACCGAGCGCGTAGTGCAGAAGGACAATACGGTGGCCATTCGGGATCGGATGTGGCAGATCGACAAGACGCGATTCCGCAACACGTTGGCGGGCAGTACGGTAACCATCCATGAATCATCTGGACGAAACCGTCTCCATCCGCTACGGCCCTCACGTGGTGGGGCGCTATAGTCGCACGGGGGAGAAACTGACTGACGCCAAACCTAAAGAGCGCCGTGGAAAAGGCGGGAGCATGGAAGCCGGGGAAAACCAAAAGCAGGTTCCCCCCCGCTCCCACACTCCCTTGGAAATCTCGCCCAAACCGCGAGATTCCCACTTTCCCACCGCGCCGACGACGGCTTCTGTTTTCTCCAAGAGGAAAGCAAAAGCCAAACCCAAAACCAAGGCAGCGGCCTGAAGGCCGTATCGCTTTGTTTCACAAAGCGGACAGATCACTTAATAATAAAACCGGACAACTTGACTTGTTACCGACACACGACTCCCGCGGATTTCTTGAATTTGCCACCTGTCCCTTATGCCTTCCTTATATCGACTCTTCCATACTTACTGATCATAGCCACGCTGCTGATGAGGCGCAGAGCCCCCTCGCATCGCTCCCGTCAACGGCATGTGGAGGGCCAGGAAAGAAGGTCGTACCCATGCTTGTTCCATTCAACACTCGTTGCCTGATAATACCCGTATTGTTCACATTTGTGGCTATTGGCAAATCGGGAGGTCAATCCACCACAGACGGCCTGGCGGACGCATACGGCCAGATGAATGCGAGCGCCATTCGCGGAATCACGGTGAGGCCGGACGGCGTCCCCCTGGCGGAAGCGCAAGTCTTGATACACAACCAGAACGACAACACCGACCAGAGAGTCGTGAGCGGCCCGGATGGGGCTTTCGTGGTTGTCAACCTCAAATCGGGCCGGTACCAGTTGATTGCCAGCAAAGAGGGATTTTTCACATCTTCCGCGATGGTACAGTTGAAAGCGCACGAGAACCTCCGGGTGGCGCTGGCTCTTTCGGCGCGACAGCAATACAGCGCGTCCGCCGCGCCATCCCAGGCGGTTGCCGTGCTGGTGGACCAGGGCACGGCGGCGACGCAAGCGAAGGCGCTCGAGGTTATGCAAGCGCGGATTGAGCGCCTGGAAGCCATGCAAAAACGCATCGACGATCTCGAAGGGGAGCTCAACCAGTTGAGGTCCCAATCAGCCGCGGCACAGCCTGCCACTGTCCACGCTGCGCACGAGTTGCCGCTATACGCATCCCTGTCCACACCCTCTTTGGGTTCTCCGTCGCTCCAACCCCCGCAGCTGGCGGGGAATCTGCCGGCCAGCCCTGCACCGGCCAACGGACCGCTGCCCGGGGCAATGCCCGGCGCCACAGTTCCGCAAGCGCAGGAGACGCCAGCCACCCCGGCGGCCGCCCCCACGGTAGACAACATTATCCCCTTCGCGGATTACGATTGGACCTGGCTAAACGGCAACCCGCGCAACAAAGACGTCGCCTTTGATTCAAAATTCTTCACCCCGGAAATCCGGGCCGACCTGACTTATACTTTCGACTTCAACCGGCCCTCGGACGACTCCATGGGTGGGTCCAGCGAGCTGTTTAGATCAAACGAAATCCAGTTGGAGCAGCTCGGCTTAGGCGGTGATTTCCACTGGGATAATGTGCGTGCCAGGTTCATGACCCAGTTCGGCGAGTACTCCACGGCAACCATCCGGAACGATCCCAGCTATGCGAAAGGACAGTGGGACCTGGCCGATGCGGATCGCTATCTATCGGAAGCGTACGGCGGATACCACCTGAACGTGTTGCACGGCATCAACATCGACGCCGGGATCTTCATGTCCTACATCGGCCTGTTCAGCTATTACAACTTCGACAACTGGGCCTACCAGCCCTCGTACGTTTCCTCAAATACGCCCTGGTTTTTCCAGGGAATCCGCATACAGATCTTTCCGACACACCACCTGAAAATCGAACCCTGGTTCATCAATGGATGGCAGTCGTACGCGTCAGCCAACGCGAGGAAGGGTCTGGGCGGGCAGATTAAGTGGACTCCCTACCCCTGGTTAAACATCATCTCCAACAATTACGGTCTGGGCCACGACGACCTGTACGTACCAAACCGCGCCCGCATCCACACCGACAACAGCATCGAGATCAAGTATTATGACAAACCCGAGAAAATCCTTGACAAAATGGCTCTCTCCTTCACCGGTGATTTAGGATGTGAATTCGGCGGGGGCGTGAGCTGCCACGGCGATACTGCGGGCGGCCCCAAGCAGAGCTTCGTCGGCTTCATGGTCTATGACCGCTACTGGTTTGACAGGGACCGGTTCGCATTCACACTCGGCGGCGGTGTGATCAACAATCCGGGACGTTACCTGGTGCTGCTCCCGCCTATCGATGGAGAGACCGCCGCTTCCGCGGCGATCAATTCGCCGTACTTTACGGAGAATCCCGGGGACCCGTTCAAGGCTTGGGACACTTCCGGCACATTCGATTACATGCCCAGGCAATGGCTCACGTTTCGCTTCGAAGGCGATTTCCGCCATGCGAATGTACCCTATTGGTCTGGTGCGGGGGGGATTACGCCCCCGGCGGCGGGTGGATTGTTTCCCGGCACCAATAACGGTTATCCAACCGAGTACGCATGCATGAACGGCAGTCCATCCCTTACAGTCTCCGGCTGTGCCACAAACGGCGGGCTGTGGAATCCGAGTCTACGCAAGAGGGAGTGGCTTCTCGACATAGACCTTATGGTCAAGTTCTAGGTGAGTCATGACCGGGCCCCGGCGTAACAGGCGCCGATGACATTTAGGAGAACGCATGTTGAGCCGCACGCACATCGTATGGATCGTCGTGATCGTCGCACTGCTGGCTGTGTACGGCACTGTGCTAGCGACGGCGTTCGCGCAAAAGGCATCGGTTCCGAAACCACAAGATAAGTTGGCACTCGGAGAGGACGAGGTTAAGCAACTGCTCCTCCTGATGGACACCGACAAGAACGGGAAGATCTCCAAAGCAGAGTTTATGAAGTTTATGGAAGCGGAGTTTGAAAGGCTGGATAAGGACAGGAGCGGGGAGTTGGACGCCAAGGAGCTAACGCAATCCAAGTTACGCGTCAGCCATTTTGCCAAGGAAAGGAAGTAGCGACAGCGGCCAAACGGAAAACAGCCTGCCTGGAAGCGAGCGAGTTGTCTATGGAAGTTTCGCTTGACGATCCGATAGAGTATCTGAGGCTTTCGAACCGAACTCGCAATGCGCTGCGCCGGATGGGCTGTGACACCGTGGGCAGCTTAATGAACCGCGGCGCCGGACCGCCATCACTCCGGTCCGGTTTTGGGTTTGGGCCGGTATCGCGGGCGGAAGCAGCTCGCGCGCTGGCGGCCAGCGGCATCACGCCGTGGGCGCAGGCTATGACAGCGGAAGACCGTCTAGCCGCCTTACGCGCACAAATGCAGGCCAGTTTCCAGCAATGGGCTACTCAAATCGAGATCCTCCAGACTCGCTTCGCGAACCCTACGGAGAGCGAACACTCCGGCCGGCGGCGCTCCGGGAAGGCGGCAAAGCCATACGCGGAATTGGCTGAACAATTCAAGACCCCGTTGACGTTGATCTGCACCGCAAGCGCCGGCCTGTTGATGACTAAGGCGCTGTCGCCGGAACAGCGGGAATTGGCTGAATTGATTGAAAAAGAATCTGCCCGGCTGCGCGACCTCTTGCACGGCCTGCTGGAAACGCCCTGAGTGAAGACCCTGAGGACGCGCCGCACCGGCGTGAGATTTCGAGGGTTCAGAAATCCGAAGGCCGCCGGCGCGACTCCCGCACCTTCACGCCAAGCTACCGGCGAAGTTTGTCATAATGATGCGGTGGCACCGGCGGGCAAACCCGGATGACTTCGACCACCTTCAGCAGGCCGTTGCCAAGAAGCAGCACGTTGGCGCTCCCGGTGCCGGAACCCGTGGCGATTCGGACATTAGCTTCCATCAGCGCCGGATCCTCGTTGATCCCGTCGCCGGCCATCGCGACCGTCTTGCCACCTATCCATGTTCCAAGTACGGTTCCAGGGACGCCCGTCTGGCAGGGTGCGCTGCTGGTGGTGTTCGCGGCCGGCGCTTTCATCGGGTGGGGCGCGGCGCGGGCGGCTGAACCGATCTATTATACGGTGCGCATCCCGGCGCCTCAGAATCATTACGTGGAAGTGGAGGCGCGCGTCCCCACGGGCGGACAGCCGCAGGTGGAGTTGATGATGGCGGTGTGGACGCCGTACGTCATCCGCGAGTATGCGAAGAACGTGGAAGCGGTGACGGCGCGCGGGGCGGATGGACATCCGCTGGAGATTGCGAAATCGCGCAAGAACCGTTGGCGCATCGAAACCAGCGGGACCGATCCGGCGATTGTGTCGTATCGCGTTTACTGCCATGTAATGGGTGTGCAAGACAACTGGGTGGACGATGAATTCGCACTGCTGAACGGCGCGGCCACCTATATGACGCTGGCTGACCACACGGCGCGCCCGCATGATGTGCAGATCATCCTGCCGGCGGAGTGGAAAACAACGGAGACCGGGATGCCCGCCGCGGGCGGTGAACACCACTACCGCGCGCCGGATTACGAGACGTTGGTGGATTCGCCGGTAGTGGCGGGCAATCCGGCGGTGCACGAATTCGAAGTGGAAGGCAAGCCGCACTACCTGGTGGATGTGGGGGAGGATGGGGTGTTCGATGGGGAGCGCGCGGCCGCGGACCTGGCGCGCATCGTGCGCGAAGATGCCAAGGTATGGGGCGGGCTGCCCTACCAGAATTATCGTTTCCTGAACATGCTCACGGGCGGCGGCGGTGGCATGGAGCATAGCAATTCGACGGCGCTGATGTCGAATCGCTGGGGCACGCGCACGCGGCGGAATTACCTGCGCTGGCTGGGCCTGGCGAGCCACGAGTTCTTCCACGCGTGGAACGTGAAGCGGCTGCGGCCGGTGGAGTTGACGCCGGGCGAATATGAGACGGAGCCTTACACCACCAGCCTGGGGATCGCGGAAGGTTTCACGAGTTACTACGCGCCGGTGCTGATCCACAGGGCGGGCCTCTCGACGGAGGAGGAACTGCTGGCCAGTCTTTCGCACGCGATCGGAGAGTTGCAGACGACGCCGGGGCGGCTGGTGCAGTCGCTCTCGATGTCGTCGTTCGATACGTGGATCAAGTTTTACCATCCGGACGAGAATTCCCAGAACACGGCGATCAGCTATTACACCAAGGGCGAGGTAGCCGCCTTTCTGTTGGATGCGCGGGTGCGCGGCGATACGCACGGCGGCAAGACTCTGGACAATGTCATGCGTCTGGCGCTGGAGCGGAATCCGAACGGATATACACCGGCGGCGTTTCGGGCGGCCGCATCGGAGGTGGCTGGAACCGATTTGAGCGGTTGGTTCACCCGCGTTTTCGACTCGACCGCGGAACTCGATTTCAACGGAGCGCTGGAGTGGTTCGGGCTGCGGTTCGCCGAAGAGCATGCCGGTCCGCAGGCCTGGTTGGGTGCGGAGACGAAAGTGGAAGACGGCCGGTTGATAGTGACGGGTATACGGCGGGGGACGCCTGCTTATGACGCGGGTCTGGACACTGGCGATGAAATCGTGAGCTTCGGCGATTTCCGCGTGCGGCCGGATGAGTGGGAGGCGGAACTGCGCAACTTCCGGCCGGGGGATCGGTTGGTGTTAGGGCTTTCCCGGCGTGGACGGATGGTGCGGGTTACCGCGACGTTGGGACGGGAGCCTGGCGCGGATTGGAATTTGGAAGCGGCGGGGGAATCGGCTCACCGGGCGGAGTGGTGAGGGCGGGGCTTTGACCCCGCCCTCAGACCACGAGCTGCCCCACTTTATTAGCCGGCATTCGGGAGATTGGGGTGGACCTCTACGGTTCGGCCGGGGATTACATTAACGCGTTCGTGGTACAGCGTGCGGCCGTTCAGGTCGCGTAACTCGATGTCGTGATCGCCGGGACGAAGCGGGAATTTCTTAGCTTCCGCCACTGGACCAACCAGACCGCCATCGACGTACACCGAGGCGTTCTTGTCGTGTGTGACAATCTTCACCTTACCGGCGGATGGACCATAGAAGCCGTAGCCGTAGTATCCGGGGTAACCCCACGCATACCAACCAGGACCCCAGCCCCAGCCCCATCGTGGGCCGTACCAGCCACCGCCGTAGCCAAAGCCCCCTCTGAAACCTGCGCGAAAGGCGACCGGCGTAGCTGTGACTGCAGCCGATGCCGCGGGAGTTGACATGAACATACTACCCAGCGCGATTGCGGTGATAACGGGCAATTTCCAAAATCGGAACATGACGTCCCTCCTTCTGCTCGCTACTTCGAGCACCTCGGGTTCACTACCTTGAACCCACTTGATTGGATGCGCCGTGAGGCAAAACGTTGCCCGCCCCCAAGGGCTTGCATCTAGTTCAAAGGACAGCGGTTTCTTCCAGGGCGCGGCCTTCGGCGAAGCGCTCCAGGGCTAAATCGCGGGCATCCAGTAGGTTGCTCGAGCCGTTCAGGATCAGGTCCGCGGTGATGCGGCCGGTGGCGGGCGAATGCATGACGCCATGGCCACTGAAGCCGTTGGCGAAGAAGAGGCCGGGGACTCGGGGAGCGGGCCCGATGATGGCGTGGTGATCGGGAGAGACGGCGTAGAGTCCCGCCCAGGCGCGGTGCGGATTGACTTGCAGATCCTCGAAGGAGGGGACGCGATTGACGGCGTGGGTCAGAATCTTTTCGATAAAGGCGGGGTCGAAGCTGGTTTTGAAGCCGGGTGTTTCGGCCGGGTCGTTCCAGGCCATCAGCAGGCCCAGTCCTTCCGGGCGGAAATGGAATCCGGTGGACATATCGATGACCATGGGCAGTCGATCGGGCAAGCCCGGGAAGGGCTCGGTGGGGACCAGCATGCGGCGCAGTGGCACGATCGGGAGATCGAGGCCGGCTAGGCGCGCGACTTGGGCGGCCCATGGGCCGGCGGCGTTGACCACGGTGCGCGCGGCCACGTTCCCGCGCAAGGTGCGCACACCGGCGACACCGCGCGCATCCACGTCGATACCGGTCACCTCGACGTTGCGCCAAAGCCGGGCGCCGTGTTCGGCGGCGGCGGCCATGAAGCCCTTCATCACGCTGTAGGGGTCGACGAAGCCGTCGGTGGCGCAGAAACTGCCACCCAAGATGTCGTCGGAGCGAAGCTGCGGAACGCGATGGACGATCTCATCGCGGTCGAGCATTTCAACCTGGCGCAAGCCCAAGGTGGTCTGGAGTTCGAAGTTGCGGCGGAGGTATGCGAGATGCTGTGGCGTGGTGGCGACGAAGAGGTACCCATGGGACTTGTATTCGGACGGGTAACCGGTGATTTCCTGGAAGGCGGCAAAGATAGGGATGGAGTAAAGGGACATGCGGATGTTGACCGCGGTAGCGAATTGCGCGCGCACGCCGCCCATGCTTTTGCCGGTGGAGCCCAAGCCCTGCTGGCTTTCGCGTTCGATCACTAGAATGTTACGGCAGCCGGACTGGGTCAGGTGCCAGGCGACGCTCGATCCGACGATGCCGCCGCCGATGATGACGACGTCTGCTGTTTCGGACATGTGGATACTATTTTGACATAGGGCTTGTCATGGGGCGCGGCGGCCGCACGAATGAGTGAACCTTTTTGCGGGAAGAATCGTCTAATTATGTGAGCTGTTTTATGCGAGTGGAACCTCAGATTCGTGATGGCGTTTGTGTGTTGCGGCTGTACGGCCGGTTCGTAACCGGATCCGACGCGGAACTGGCGTCGGCGCGGAATTTTCTGCAAGAAGCAGGAATGAATAGTGCCATAGTCGATTTGGAAGCCGTTCCTTATATCGATTCGACAGGTCTGGCGTTCGTCGTGGACCTCCACAAGTCTCTAGCTGCGAGCGGGGGCCAACTGTTGCTGGCGGGAGCCAACCAGCGGGTGCGCGAAGTGCTGGAGATGACGCGGATCAGCAAAATCGTTCCGCTGTTTCAGGATGTGGAGGAGGCGGAGGGGGCGCTCCGCGGGGCGGCGATGTGCTGACTTTTCTGATTTGGTGCGTAGTGCTGTTCTTCTGTTGGCCGCTGGCGCTGGTCGCGCTGATTTTGTATCCGCTGATCTGGCTGCTGCTGCTGCCATTCCGGATTGTGGGAATTGCGGTGGGCGGTGTGCTGGAGCTGGTTTGGGCGATTATCACTTTGCCGGCGCGGGTTTTGCGGCGGGTCTAGGAATCCACCGCGGTACGGTTTTGACGTAGCGCGTGTAGGATTCGCCAAATTGATGGCTGAGGGTGGGCTCTTCGTATAGCAGCACGAACAGGTGAAAGAAGAACGCCGCCGACAGGGCATACCATAAGGTTGCGACGGATCCGAAGAAAAGCGCCTGGCCGAGGATGACCAGCAGCACACCCACATACATGGGATTGCGCATGTAGCGGTATAGCCCGCGGACTACTAATATGCGCGGGGCATCCAGGGGAAGGGGCGTTCCTCGGCCAACCGTCGCGAAATCCCAAGCACACCAAAGATACACAGCGGTTCCAATGAGTATAGGCGGGAGCCCCAGCCATGCGAGGGGAGCGGCGGCGTGTGCTCCGGGTGCGCGCAGGCGGTAGGGGACGTAAATACCTACCGTGCCGGGCACGAGCACGGTGAATATCAGGGTCTTGAGGAGATTCAGGCTCACCCCGGATTTAGGCTAGCATTAGGCTGGCATGGATTCACAGCGCAGCGGGGCTGAAGCCCCACGCCGGCTAGAGCCCGCCCTCCGGGAACATACGGCAGCGCATTCACGTATGCTTACGGGTGGAGGTCAACTTGTGAACGGAGCCAGAATTCAAAGCACGGCGTGGGTGGCGGGTGTGGCTGCACTAGCGTTGTTCGGGACGGCGTGCTATGTCAATAGCGAGAGCTCGGGGTCTGTGGAACGGGAAACCCGGACGGTTGATTTGCAGAGCGCGAAGAGCGTGCAAGTGGAAGTCGATATGGGCACGGGAGATTTGACGATGCGCGGCGGCGCGGCGCAATTGCTGGACGCCGACTTCCGTTATCGCACCAGCGACGGCAAGCCGGAAGTGCAATATAACATGAACGGTACGCGCGGCACGCTCACGGTGCGGCAGCCGAGCCACCACAGCATGGGGAACAACGATAAGAATCAGTGGGTGCTGCAGCTGAACGAGAGCGTGCCTATGGACATCAGCGTCAAGATGGGCGCGGGCGAAGGACGACTGGAGCTGGGCAACACGGCGCTGCACAGTCTGGACGTGGAAGTGGGTGCCGGAGAGATGAAAGTGGACCTGACCGGCCATCCGCACGGCGACATCGATGTGCGGATGCGGGGCGGCGTGGGCGAAGCGACGGTGCGGCTGCCGAAGCGCGCGCGGCTGGACATAGAAGCACATGGCGGGATCGGGGAGATTTCGGCGCATGGACTGACCAAGCGCGGCGATCGCTGGGTGAACGAGCCCGCGGGCGAGACGGAGGCGACCATCCACGTGAGCGTGAACGGCGGGATTGGGCAGATCAATTTGATCTGCGAGTAGGATATGCGAAAAGTCCTGCATTTCGATTCGCCGCGCGAGCCCTATCATTGCGACGCGGCCGTGGTCTGGTGCTACGATCACCGCTTCGAACCGGCGATGCGGAAAATTCTGAAACGCACCGGCGTAATGCGTCCGGATGCGATTCGCCTGGCGGGCGGGGCTAAATGCCTGGCAACTCCGGAGCAGGAGTCGGAGCGGGAGTTCGTGTTGGAACAGATCCGCAAATCCGTGCGGCTGCACGGCACCCGGCGGGTGGTGTTGATGGTGCATTCCGACTGCGGAGCTTACGGGGGACTGGCGGCTTTCGGAGGGGATGCGCTGGCCGAGGCGCAGCATCATGGCGAAGAGTTGGGACGTGCGGCGGCGTGTGTCAGGCAGGCTTTTCCCGAGATCCAGGTGGCGTGTTACCTGGTGGACTTCGAGGGCGTCTGGACCGCGGATGGGGACAAGGGCGAGCCGTAGGGCGGCCTCAGAGGTGCTTTCGTGGTCTGCCACTCCTGGTGGAGCAGGCAGACGACATAAAACGATCGTCTGCCCCACAGCTAATCCACCTTTACCGCCGGGTAGTCTTCGATATACTCCTCGCCATCGCAGCCGTAGTACGCGACTGCGCGCGCCGTAAAATCGACATCGTAGCGCACAACCCCGGCGCGCCAGCAGGACGACAGGAACTCGGGGAAGGTGCTGTTCCCGGCCTGGTCGATTCGCAGCGCCGCAATCAGCGCCTCACGGTTGAATGGCGGCACATCCGCGGTGCCGGAGAGCAGCGGCGTGCCCACGGTCACAACCGGCCCATCCCCGGTCAGATACAGGCTCTGACAAGCAGGCAGAAACCAGAGATTGCGTGTTACGCCTGCCTGCCGCAGGGTCTCGGCCAGATAGGGGAAACCTCCGGTCTTCGGCCGGCCAGCGACGGCTCGTTGCTGGGCCGCCCGTAGATTGTCTATTGCTTTGCTCATCGACATTTCTTCACTTTGACACAGACTCGATACCCTGACAGGGCGGCCGGTCAGCGCCTACGCTCCATTGGACATTCCATAGGTCGCTGTGATATCCTGTCCTTTGGAATGTCCAAAGAAGACGGAACCTCCCGGAAGAAAACAGATATATTGCAGGGCACCCTCGATCTGATGGTGCTGCAGGCACTGGATGCCTTGGGGCCGCTGCACGGGTATGGGATCGCGCGGCGGATCGAGCAGATCAGCGCGGCCGTACTGCAGTTGAATGAAGGCACTGTTTACACGGCGCTGCTGCGCCTGGAGCGGCAGCGCGCGATCCGTTCGGAGTGGGGCGTCTCGGAAAACAATCGCCGCGCCAGGTTCTACTCCATCACCAAGTCCGGCCGGAAACAACTGGCGCGCGAGGCGGAGGAGTGGCACAGGATCTCCGGTGCCATCGGACGGCTGCTAAGCCTGGCTCATCCGAGGTGACTTACATGCGGCGACCGGAATTTGACGACGAGATCGAATCCCACATCGGCCTGCTGGCCGAGCGTTTCGCGGCGCAGGGGATGACTCGCGCAGAGGCCCTCGCCGCCGCCCGCCGCCAGTTCGGAAATCTGACTGCTTTACAGGAGGCGCAAAACGATATGCGGAAGTCCCGCTGGCTGGAAACGCTTTGGCAGGATCTGCGCTACGGCGCGCGCGTCCTGCGCAAGAACAAAGGATTCGCAGCGGTGGCCATTCTTACGCTGGCGATGGGAATCGGCGCGAACACCGCGATTTTCAGCATAGTGAATGCGGCCATCTGGCGTCCAATTCCGTATCCGGATCCCGGGCAACTCATGGTCTTATGGGGAAACGTCAAACGCGTGCGCGTCGAGCGGCGGGGCGCTTCTTATCCGGATTACCGGGATTGGCGGGAACAGAGCCAATCGTTTGCCGCCATGGCGGCGTTCGACGATGCGCAATTCGCGCTCACTGGCATCGACAATCCGGAGCGTATTCCAGGCGAACACGTTTCGCAACCGTACTTCGCATTGCTGGGAATCCAGGCGGCGTTAGGCCGGACTTTCACGGCCGAGGAAGACCGCGTACCGCAGCGCGAAGCGGTCGTGGTTCTGAGCGATGGCCTCTGGAGACGCCGGTTCGGCGGCGACCCTGGAATTGTGGGCCGGTCGATTCAACTGGACGGACGTGCGTATCGCGTGGTTGGCGTGGCGCCGGCAGGGTTTCACGGTATATCGGACGCGGCTGAGCTATGGGTGCCTTATGCGATGTCAAGCAGCGCCGAAGATCTGAATGAGCGCGGTTTGCGCTGGTTTCTGGTTCTGGCACGCCTGAGGCCAGGAGTGCCGCGCGCGCGGGCACAGGCCGAAATGGATTCCATCTCGCAGCGCCTGGCTCGGGCGTACCCTGCGACGAACGAGGCGCGCGGCGTGGAGGTGAGCTCTCTCGATGAGGAGACCTTCGGCAGCCTCCGGAAACCGCTCTTAGTGTTGCTGGCCGCGGTCGGTTTTGTGCTGCTGATCGCCGCCACGAATGTCGCAAACCTGTTGTTGGCGCGCTCGGATGCGAGACAGCACGAGATGGCCATGCGCGCCGCTTTGGGCGCCGGCCGCGGGCGTTTGCTGCGGCAACTGCTGGCCGAAGGCGCGGTGCTGGTGGCATGCGGCTGCTCCGCCGGACTGGCGCTGGCGTATTACGGAATTCGCGCGCTCATGGCGGCCAGCCCGCTGCAGTTGCCCAGTTTCTTCCACCCCACGATCGATGGAAGGGTTGGGCTGTTCACGATCCTGGTCTGCGGCGCGGTGACCTTGGCGCTGGGGCTCGCGCCGGCCGTTCACGTAGCGGGCGCCGGTCTGGAGGAAAGACTCAAGCGGAGCGTGGGACGATCGACCGGAGCACGCGGCGGCTCGCGCCTGCGAGATGCGCTGGTGGTGGTTGAGGTATCCATCTCGCTGTTGCTGTTGATCGGCGCCGGCCTGATGATCCGCAGTCTCGGCCGGCTGGCGGCGCTCGATCCGGGATACGATCCCGCCCGCGTGATTAACTTCAGGGTCAGTCTGCCACAAATCCAACCGCCTGGCCTCCGGGCGAACGATCAGCCCGACGTAAAGGTTGCCGTAGCGGCCGGTGACATTCTGCACCAACTCGCGGGGCTGCCGGCGGTGGAATCGGCCAGCATCGCGAGCGACGCGCCGCTGACTGGGGAAAGCGCGGTATTTTACACGGCCGAAGGACAACCTCCGATGGACGCGCATAATATGCCGCGCGCATACTTCCATCGGGTGTCGCCGGGCTTCTTCCATACCCTACACACGCGCCTGCTCGCCGGACGGAGCTTTTCACCCGATGAAGTCGCGCACAATGCCAATGTGGCGATCGTGACCGAGAACCTGGTGCGGCGTTTCTGGCCGGGACAGGACCCGGTCGGAAAGCGAATCAAGCGCGGGCCGGCGGGTTCGTCGGCGCCGTGGCTGACGATTGTGGGGGTGGTCGGGGAGATGCGGTACCGCGGACTGCCGCAGAACCCAACTGCCGATCCGGATCTGTTTCAAGTGTTCAACGAACGGGCGCAAGACTTCTCCGTGCTGGTTCGGACTTCGGTTGAGCCGACCTCTATGCTGACGACCATCCGGACGGCGCTGAAGCGGGCGGCGCCATCGATTTTGATTTACAACGCCGGCACGCTGGAGGAGTTGATCGGCCAGGAGACTGCGCGGCCGCGGTTCATCGGCTGGCTAATGGGGATCTTCGCCGGCATCGCGCTGGTTCTCGCGATAATTGGGATTTACGGCGTGATATCGTACGGCGTGCAAAGGCGCACGCGGGAGATTGGGTTGCGCATGGCGCTGGGCGCGGATGGCGGGCAAGTGCTGCGTATGGTGGTCGGGCGGGGAATAGTGTTGGTGGTTCTCGGAATACTGGCGGGGACGGTCGCCGCGCTGGTCCTTACACGGATGATGGCCACGCTTGTTTATGGCGTAAGCGCGACGGATCCGGTGACGTTCGTGGCGGCGGCGGTAGTGCTCAGTGCGGCGGCGGTGATGGCGTGTATTGTGCCGGCCGCGCGGGCGAGCCGGATTGATCCGGTGGTGGCGTTGCGCGACGAGTGAGTTGTGGGCCGGACCTCCGGGTTGGAATCAGCCATCGCCAAAATGCTAGCAGGCCGGCGTGGACGCCGGCCGCAGGACTGGAGTCCTGCCCCACGCGGTCAATCCCCGCGCGCAAACTCCACTTCCACCTGCCGCGCCAGCGGCGCCAGCCGCTGCCGCCGGTAACAATACGCCGCCCCAATAAACGCCTTGAACAGCGGGTGCGGCTCCAGCGGCTTCGACTTGAACTCCGGATGGAACTGGCAGCCCAGCATCCACGGATGCGCCGGAATCTCGCAGATCTCCACGTAAGTCTGGTCGGGCGTCTCGCCGGTGATGCGCAGTCCGCACGCGGTCAGACGCTCCTCGTACTCGCGGTTGAATTCGTAGCGATGCCGGTGCCGTTCGCTGATCTCACGCGATCCGTAGGATTTCAGCGCCACGCTGCCTTCCGCCAGATGGCACGGCCAGGCCCCCAGCCGCATGGTGCCGCCCAATTCATCAATGCCCTTCAACTCGCGCAGCTTGAAAATCACCCGGTGCGGCGTGCCCGGATTGAATTCGGTCGAATCCGCCTGCTCCAGGCCGCAAATGTTGCGGGCGAATTCGATCACCATGGTCTGCATACCCAGGCAGATGCCGAAGTACGGCACCTGGTTTTCGCGCGCAAAGCGAATCGCGTTCAGCATGCCGTCAATGCCGCGCTTGCCGAAACCGCCCGGCACCAGGATGCCGTCGTAACCCTCCAACTGCCGCTCCCATTCGGCCCCCATCACGCCCTCGGCCTCGATCCAGTTGATGCTCACCTTCAGCTGATGCGCCATGCCGCCATGCACCAGCGCCTCCTTCAGGCTTTTGTATGAATCCTCATACTCGACGTATTTGCCCACCAGGCCGATCGAAACCTCATCCACCGGATTCCGCATGCGGCCCAACATGGCGCTCCACCGGCTGAGATCGCGCGACCCGCCGTCCAGTTTGAGCAGCCGCACCACCATTTCGTCCACGCCTTCTTCGGCAAACACCAGCGGCACCTCATAGACCGACGCCACATCCCGCGCCGTCACCACCGCGCGCGCGTCCACGTCGCAGAACAGCGCGATCTTATCTTTCATTTCCGCGCCGATGGAGCGCTCCGAGCGGCACAGCAGAATATCCGGCTGAATACCGATGCCGCGCAGCTCTTTCACGCTGTGCTGGGTGGGCTTGGTTTTCAACTCCTGGGCGGCGGCGATCCAGGGCACCAGGGTCACATGCACGAACACGCAATTGTCGCGCCCCTGCTCATGGCGCATCTGGCGGATGGCTTCCATAAACGGCAGTGACTCGATGTCGCCCACGGTGCCGCCGATCTCTACGATCACCACGTCCACGTCGGCCGCGACTTTGCGCATGGCGGCTTTGATCTCGTTGGTCACGTGCGGGATCACCTGTACGGTCTTGCCCAGATAATCGCCGCGCCGCTCGCGCGCAATGATCTGCTCGTAGATGCGGCCGGATGTGAGGTTATTCGCCTGCGTCAGCTTGGCGTGCGTGAAGCGCTCGTAATGGCCCAGGTCCAGGTCGGTTTCGGCGCCATCGTCGGTGACGAACACCTCGCCATGCTGGAAGGGGCTCATGGTGCCGGGATCCACATTCAAATAGGGGTCGAACTTCTGCAACGTGACGCGTAAGCCGCGGCTCTCCAGCAGGCACCCGATGGACGCCGCGGCAATACCCTTCCCCAACGACGAGACCACCCCGCCCGTTATAAATACGTATTTAGCCATAAGGTTTTGCAAGCTGCACCGAAGCGGCGAAAAGCTTCGATACACGTTCCAGATCCTCGGGCGTGTCCACGCCCAGCGACTCGTACTCGGTCTCGACCACCCGGATGGGGTAGCCATTCTCCAGCGCGCGCAACTGCTCCAGCCGCTCGGCCTGTTCGAGCGGCCCTACCGGCAGTTCGGAATAACCCAGGAGAAACTCGCGGCGGTAAACGTACAAACCGACATGTTTGTAATGGGCGACGGAAGAGCGGGGCTCAAGCCCCGCGCGGGATAAATCCCGCCCCCCAGGAATGGTCGACCGCGAAAAGTAGAGCGCGTTGCCCGTGCGGTCCGTGACCACCTTCACCACGTTGGGGTCTGCCAGTTCGCGCGGATTTTCGATGCGCTTCTTCAGCGTGCCCATCACGATGTCGTCATCATGCAGCAGCGGTAGAACAGCGGCGTCGATCGCGGCTGGATCGATCAGCGGTTCGTCGCCCTGTATGTTAACAATCAGGTCGGCTGTATCGGCGGATGCAACTTCAGCCACGCGGTCCGTACCCGACAGGTGGTCTGCTCGCGTCAAACGGGCAAGAGCGCCGAAGCCGCGCGCCACGGCGGCGATACGTTCATCGTCGGTCGCGATGGTGACGCTGGTGAGGTAACGGGCCATGGAAGCGCGTTCGAAGACATGCTCCAGCATAGTTTTGGAGCCGATGAGAGCGAGAGGTTTGCCTGGGTAACGGGAGGAAGTGTAACGCGCAGGGATCACGCCCAAAATTTTACGGCGCACAGGCGATTCTACCATAAAAGTGCTGTGCTACACTCATGGAAGAAAGAAAGGCTGGGAAGCTGTGACAGGCCTGCGATTTAAGCGCTTGCTGGCGGTGGCAAGCGTGGTTTCTTTCCTCCCGATCTGTTTGGCCCTGGCTTCCGGCGCCGATGGTAACGCCGATGAAAAGGGTGCCGACAAACCGGGGTCGGACCCGCAGGTTTCCATTGTTCCGCGGCCCAAAGCGGCGGCGCCCAGCCAGATTTTGCCGAAGGGCAACATTCGCGTAGATACTACGCTAGTGTTGATCCCGGTCACCGTCACCGATCCGCTCAACCGGTTCGTTACGGGGTTGGAAAAGGAGAATTTCCGTATTTTCGAGGACAAGACCGAACAGCAGATCGCCCAGTTCTCGAGCGAGGATGCGCCCTTGTCGGTAGGCGTGATCTTCGATTGCAGCGGCAGCATGGGAAACAAATTGGTAATGTCGCGTAAGGCAGTGGCGCAATTCTTCAAGACGGCCAACCCCGAAGACGAATTCTTCCTCGTGGAATTCAACGACCGCGCCGAGTTGACCATCAAGTTCACCACCAGCCTGGAGGAGATTCAAAACCGGCTGGCCTTCACGCCCTCGAAAGGCAAGACCGCGCTGCTGGACGCCGTGTACCTGGGCTTGCATGAGATGAAAAAGGCCAAAAATGCTCGCAAAACCCTGTTGATCATCTCCGACGGCGGCGACAATAACAGCCGCTACACGGAAACCGAAATCAAGAACCTGGTGCGCGAAGCCGACGTCCAGATCTACGCCATGGGCATTTTCGAACCGGCGGCCACGCGCGGCCGGACCGCCGAGGAGTTAGGCGGCCCCAGCCTGTTGAGCGAAATCTCGGAGCAGACCGGCGGACGGCACTTCCCCGTGGAGAACCTCAACGAGCTCCCTAACATCGCCGAGAAGATCGGCATCGAGTTGCGCAATCAATACGTGATCGGCTACTCTCCGAAGAACCTGGAACGGGATGGCAAGTACCGGCGGGTGCAAGTCAAGCTGGTGCAGCCGCGCGGGCTGCCTCCTCTGCGGGCCTTCTGGAGGCTGGGCTACTATGCTCCGACCCAATAAGAAAACTCTCACGTGGGCGCTAGGCGCCGTCGCTGTTTTTGGCCTGTGGGCGGCGGAAACGCCCGGCCAGCAGACCCCTGTCATCCGTGTGGACTCGCGGCTGGTGGTGTTGCACGCCACGGTGGTGGACAAGACCGGCCACCTGGTGGTGACCCTCCCGGAAACCGCTTTCCAGGTGTTCGAGAACGGCGTGCAGCAGCAGATAAAAATATTCAAGCGCGAAGACGTCCCGGTCTCCATGGGCCTGGTGATCGATAACAGCGGCAGCATGCGCGACAAGCGCGCCAAGGTAGAGGCGGCCGCTTTGGCTTTGGTCAAGGAATCCAACCCGCAAGATGAAGTCTTCATCGTAAATTTCAACGACGACGCATTTCTGGATCAGGATTTCACCAACGATGTGAAGAGCCTGCAGGATGGCCTGGCGCGCATCGATTCGCGCGGCGGAACCGCCATGCGCGACGCGATCCGCATGTCCATCGACCACCTGAAGGAGAAGGCCAAAAAAGATAAGAAGGTCCTGGTGGTGGTGACTGACGGCAACGACAACAGCAGCCTGATCAGCCTGGAAAACCTGGTGAAGTCCGCGCAGGATAGCGGCGTGCTGGTCTACACGGTCGGCCTGCTGAGTGAAGAAGAGCGCCGCGAGGCGAAGCGCTGCCGCCGGGCCCTCGAAGAGCTGTCCGCGGTCACTGGCGGCGAAGCCTATTTCCCGAAAGAAGCGGCGGAGGTGGACCGCGTCGCCCACCAGGTGGCGCACGATATCCGCAACCAGTACACGCTGGCTTACACGCCCAACAATCTGGCTCTGGATGGCTCGTTCCGCCAGATTAAGGTGACTGCGAACGGACCCAACCGGCCGACGGTGCGCACGCGTTCCGGCTACTATGCCACGCCCGACGGCATCGGCGGCAACGCCTCGGCTCGCAACTCCGGCAGCAATTAATGCTGCGCGTTTTCTGGCAGATCACCCGCGGTTACCGGTTCACTCCCTGGCGCAGCCCGTATTTGCGGTGGCGCATGGAAACCTATTGGGGCTTCGACGCGGAGCAAATCGGCTGCGGCGATTTTTGGCGATTCGCGTGGCAGCGGCGCGCGGATGTGTGCCGCTATCTCCTGTGGGCCGCAAGGCGAGGTCACATATGGAGGGCGGGCTAAAGCCGGCGCGGCGCGGCGCTTCAGCGCCGCACCGAACCTCTTGGTTGCGGCTCTGCTACCCCGTGGGGTAGGCTTTCAGCTTGTGGACCGCCGACCACGCCGGTCCAGGCGGGTCTGGAGACCCGCCGCAGATCTGCCATAGACAGCAGGTCTGTCCAACGGCCCCCTTCTTCGGCGGAGTGGTTTCCTTCAGTCTTTCCGGAACTGGTATAGCTCCAAGTTCGTAATCCATAAAGAGGCATCCATTGCGAAACTTGCTCGGCCATCTTCGTTATGCCGCGCGGCAGTTCCGGCTGTCACCCGTTTTCACCGCCGCGGCCGTCGTAACCCTGGCTCTGGGAATCGGGGGCACCACCGCGATATTCACGTTGATCGATGCCGTGATGCTGCGCTCGCTGCCGGTTTCCGATCCAGGAAGACTTTACCGGGTCGGCGAAGGCGACGATTGCTGCGTAGAAGGCGGCCCGCAGGACCGCTGGGGAATGTATTCCTTTCCGTTATTCCAGCGCCTGAAAGCCGAGTCGCCGGAATTCGAAGAGGTGGCCGCTTTCCAGGCGGGCCGCGGAGGGCTGAGCGTGCGCCGCGCCGGTGTCGCATCGGCGGCCAGACCGTTGCTTTCCGAATACGTCACCGGAAATTATTTCTCCACGCTAGGCGTCGGTGCCTTTGGTGGACGCGTCTTTACGCCGGAAGACGATAAGCCATCCGCGCCGCCGGTGGCCGTGCTCAGCCATCATGCCTGGCAGACGATTTACGGAGGCGACCCTACGGTGGTGGGCGCGAACGTCGTGATCGAAAGCCATCCGTTCACGGTGATCGGCGTGGCGCCGCCTGGCTTTTTCGGCGAAACGCTGCGCAGCGATCCTCCCGATATCTGGATACCCCTCGCGCAGGAACCGTTGATCGATGGCGAGGGCGCGTTGTTGAATCAATCGGTCTCCGCCTGGCTGCGTATGCTGGGCCGTTTGCGGCCGGGGGCTTCCATTACCGGCATGAATCCGCGCCTGACCGGAGTGCTGCGGCAATGGATCAGGAACGATTCCGGGTATCCCTCCAACTGGATGCCCGATGTGATCCGCATGCTGCCCAAGCAGTTCATTAACGTAGTGCCGGCAGGCGCCGGCGTGGCGGAGATGAAAGAGGACTATGGACGCAGCCTGCGGATCCTCCTGTCGGTATGCGGGCTGGTGCTGCTGATCGCCTGCGCCAATGTCGCCAACCTGCTGCTGGCGCGTTCGGTGGCGCGTCGCGGGCAGACGGCGGTGCGCCTGGCCGTGGGAGCCACACGATGGCACATTGTGAAGCAAGCCCTCACCGAAAGCGCGCTGCTCGCTATAGCCGGCGGCATCGCGGGACTGGTGGTGGCAGGCGCGGCCGCCCGGCTGCTGCTGGCCCTGGCCTTTCACAGCTCCCATTTCCTGCCGATCAGCACCGCGCCATCGCTGCGCATCTTAGGTTTCGCGTTCGTATTAGCGCTGGTGACCGGCCTTATTTTTGGAGCCGCGCCCGCGTGGTTCGCCACGCGCACCAACTCGGCGGAAGCGCTGCGCGGATCGGGCCGCGGCACCACGGATCGCTCTTCCATCGCCACCAAAGCGCTGGTGGTGGTGCAGGCTACGCTGTCTGTGGTTCTGGTGGCGGGCGCCACCATGCTGGGACGCAGCCTGAATAAGCTCGAACATCAGGATTTTGGCTATCGGGTGGATGGGCGCGTGGTGGTTTCACTGCACAGTCCGCCGGCCACCTATACCCCGCCGCAGTTGGCCGCGCTCTACCGCTCGATTGAAGAGCGCCTGAACCGCCTGCCCGGAGTGCGCGGGTCCGGCCTCGCGCTGTACAACCCGCTCACGGATAATTGGGGTGAGTTGATTTTCGTCAGCGGCCATCCAGGGGCCAAGCTCAGCGAGGATAGCAATGCGTCGTGGGACCGCATCAGTGCGAATTATCAAAAGAACTTCGGTATGCCGATCTTGCGCGGGCGCGGCTTTACGACGGCCGATAATGAAACCACGGCGCCGGTGGCGATCGTGAACCAGTCCTTCGTGAAGCGCTTTTTCAAGAGCGATGAAAACCCGCTGGATCAGCACTTCGGTCTGGACTTCCCGGAGTACGCCGGCACATTCCGCATCGTCGGCGTGGTGCGCGATGCGAAGTTTGCGGGCTTCGCATTGAACCAGCCGGCGCGTCCCATGTTTTTCGTGCCGCTGGCGCAGACGGTGAATTACCGCGACGATTTAATGAAAAAGCTTGAACTGCGCTCGCATTTCATCAGCGGGATTATGCTGGTCACCAACGCCGCGCCGGGCACCCTGGAACCGCTGCTTAGTAAGATGTTGGCGGCAATAGATCCGAACCTGACCGTGACCGGCGTCCGGACCATGCAGGAGCAAGTGGCTCTCCCCTTCGATCAGGAGCGCGCCGTAGCGGGCCTGGCAGGTCTGTTCGGGATGGTGGCACTGCTGCTGGCCGCTATCGGCCTGTATGGCGTGACGGCTTATGCGGTGGCGCAGCGGACGAATGAAATTGGTATTCGGATGGCCCTGGGCGCCGGCCGGGCCATGATTGTGCAAATGGTATTGCGCGGGGCCACGCATCGCGTGTTCCTGGGACTGCTACTGGGAGTGCCGCTGGCAATTGGCGCGGGCCGTCTGCTCTCCGCGGAACTTTACGGCGTTTCCAGTTGGGATCCGCTGGCGTTGACCGTGGCCACCGTGGCGCTGGCGTCGTGCGCATTTGCGGCCGCCATTATTCCCGCGCTGCGCGCAGCATCGATATCACCCACCCAGGCGCTAAGAATGGAGTAGCGGACGCGGAGGTCCCGGCGGGTAGTTTGACGATGTATTCTTGAGAGGAGGAGCCACCTATGGAATTGCACGTCACCGGAGAACTGGAAGCTAAGCTGACGCACTCCGCCGCCAAGCAGGGGGGCAAGCCTGACGAGTTGGTGCAGGACGTGCTGACGCACTATTTCGAGGAAGAGGCCCGCTTCGTCGAGGCCGTAAAGCGCGGCGAAGAAGCCTTCGAGCGGGGCCAATACCTCACCCATGCGCAAGTCGGCGAGCGCCTTCAGCGGTTTCTGAAAACTTGATGCAGGTTCGTTGGTCGATGCCTGCGGCGGATGACCTGGAGCGCATTTGCGAACACATAGAGCGGGACAATCCGAAAGTTGCCCGCCGTGTCGCCCGAACCATCTATGATGGTCGTGCATGCTTGAAGGACTTCCCCCACCTTGGAAGACTCAGCGGCCGCATGACCCGACGGCGCGAGTTGGTCTTTTCACCGCTCCCCTACATTGTGGTCTACCAAGTCACGCAACACGCGGTTGAGATTTCGCGCATCTTCCACAGCGCTTTGGGGACGATTGCCGCAATGATTGATTCGCTAGGAGCCTGTCAATTCGGATACTCTAGCGTCTATACGTTGACTTGGACAAAATGCAAAATAGGGTCTTAATTGCCGCCGCCGCTCTAGCGGGCCTGGCCACTGGAGTCACCAGCCGCGTCGCTGCGCAGAGTTCTACACCCACCCCGCAAAGCACGCCTGCGCCCCCCGCGCAGCGATTCGGCGGTTTTGTCCCCTTCCATCGCCGGGCGCCCGGCGACCCCGCGCAGATTGCCCGCGGAAAAGCGCTCTACGGCGTGAACTGCGCGGGCTGCCACGGCGTAGACTTGCGCGGCGGCGATCTGGGCGGACCGAATCTATTGCGGTCGAATGTGGCACTCACCGATCTGAACGGCGAGCTGATAGTTCCCATCATCCAAGAAGGCCGCCAGGATGAGGGCATGCCCGCCATCCCGCTCAGCCAGGAGGATGGTTTGGCCGTCGCGGCATATATCCGGAGCGTCGTCGAAACCATCGGTATGCAAGGCCGCCCGCCATCGGTGGGGAAGGCGGCGCCGAGCGTCCTGGTCGGCGATGCGGTTGCCGGGCAGGCTTACTTCGCCGCTAAGTGCGCGAGTTGCCATTCCGCCACCGGCGATCTGCAAGGCATCGCCTCACGCATCACCGATCCCAAGTCGCTGCAGACCCGGTGGGTGGCCGCGGGCATGCGCAGACGCTTCACGACATCGAGTACACCCGGCCGCCGCACTATTACGGTGACGGTGACTCTGCCCGCCGAACGGGTCGAAGGCCGGCTGGTGCGCATCGACGACTTCCTGGTCACCGTGGGCCTGGATGACGGAACCGTGCGGACCTTCCGCCGCGAGGGAGACACGCCGCGGGTGGAGATCCATGACCCGATGGAAGCCCATCGCGATTTAATGGCCGTTTACACCGATAAAGACATCCACGACGTGACTGCCTATCTGGTGACCTTGAAATGATAATCCGCAACTTGCTGCTGGCCGTGCCGCTCACATTGTCTTCGACACTTCTGATGGGACAGGCTGGATTGGATCCGGCCGATCTTCTGAAGCCGCTCAAAGACGCATGGCCGACTTACAGCGGCGACTACACCGGGAAGCGTTACAGCACATTGGATCAGATCAACCAATCCACCGTCACGCATTTGACGCTGGCCTGGATGTCCCAAGTGACTCCCGGCCAGCGCAGCGGCTTCGGCCGGCCGCGTCCCATAGTCGGCGGAGAAGGTCCCGGCGACATCAACGTGGGCGGCGGGACGATCAAGGCTTCCGCGCTCGAAGTGAATGGCGTGCTGTACTTCACCATGCCGGACAATGCCTGGGCCCTGGATGCGCGCGATGGCAGCGAGTTGTGGCACTACTTCTGGAAAACCAAGGGCGGTACGCACATCGGAAACCGCGGCCTGGGAATGTGGCACAAGACTCTCTTTATGGAGACCCCCGACGATTACCTGGTCGCGCTGGACACGGCCACCGGGAAGGAACTCTGGCACAAACAGATCGCCGATCTGTCGCAGGGTTACTTCTCTACGCCGGCGCCCGTGGTGATCGGGAACCACGTCCTGGTTGGCACGGGCGACGACATTGACGCGCCCGGATTCATACAGTCATTCGACCCCGAAACCGGCGACGTGCAATGGAAGTTCTTCACCGTGCCCATGAAGAAGGGAGATCCCGGCCTGCAGACTTGGGGCAGTCTGGATGCGGCCAGGCACGGCGGCGGGCAGGCCTGGGTTCCTGGCGTCTACGATCCGGAAACGAACCTCTATATCTTCAGCACGGGCAATCCCACTCCAGCGTTTACCACCGGCACGCGCGGCCCGGGCGATAACCTGTTCACCTGCGCGATCATTGCCGTCAACGTGGACACTGGCAAGATGGCCTGGTATTATTCAACCTCGCCGCATGATATGCACGACTATGATTCCGCTCAAACGCCGGTCTTGGTTGATGCCACGTTCAATGGAAAAATGCGGAAGCTGTTATTGACCGCGGCGCGCAATGGATACTATTTCACATTGGACCGCGTTACCGGCGAACATCTGGTGACCAGCAAATATGGCATGTACACGAACTGGGCCAAAGGGCTGAACCAGAAAGGCGCGCCGGTCTACGACCCGGAAAAGAATGCTACGGTGGCAGGGTCGCTTGTATCACCCACCTCAGATGGTGTGACGAACTGGGAGCCGGCGTCTTACTCGCCAGATACAAACCTCTTATATGTCGCGCAGCACAATGGTTACTCGATGTTTTACTTAACTGACCTCGATCCGCGCGGGTCCATGGGCTTGGGCGGAAAGGAAGAAGCGCAGGTGGGATCGGGCGGCAGTTTCCTGACGGCCATCGACTACCAGACCGGTAAGATCGTGTGGAATCGTCCATATTATGGTGATGGAGGCGGAGGCGGATTGTTGACCACCGCTGGTAAGCTGCTGTTCGGAGGCGACGGCGCCGGCAGCCTGGTGGCGCACGATGTATCTACCGGGAAACCACTCTGGCACACGCGGATTGGCGATGTTACGAATGCACCGCAGACTTTCCTGTTGGATGGCCATCAGTATCTCATCGCGGCGACGGGAGATCAGATGTGGGCATTCCTACTGTATTGAGCAACAATTCGCCCAGCTGCGCCATCCAAATAATTGATGAAGGTCTTTGTTGCAGGAGCCACGGGCGCGATTGGTAAGCGCCTGGTGCCATTGCTCGCCTCGGCCGGTCACCAGGTGTTCGGAATGACCCGGCGGTCAGGCCGCATGGATCAATTGACAGCCGCCGGCGCTGTGCCCGTAGTCGCGGATGCCTTGGATGCGGCTGCCGTCATGCAGGCGGTGATCAAGGCCCGGCCCGATGTGGTAGTGCACGAGCTCACAGCGATTTCCGGTTTGCGCGATCTGAAACATTTCGATCGCGAATTCGCCCTTACCAATCACCTGCGTACGGAGGGTACGCGGAATCTGCTGGCCGCGGCGAAAGCGGCGGGGGTGCGGCGGTTCATCGCCCAGAGTTATTCAGGCTGGCCCAATGTGCGCACCGGCGGCCGCGTGAAGACCGAGCAGGATCCGCTAGATCCCAACCCGCCCCGGGAGATGCGGCAGACGATCGATGCCATCCGCCAGTTGGAACAGATGGTTGCCGGCGCCGGGAATCTGACCGGTATCGTATTGCGCTACGGCTCCTTCTATGGGCCCGGGACATCGCTCGGGGAGGGCGGCGATTTTCTCGAGATGATCCGGAAGCGCAAGCTCCCCATCTTCGGCAACGGCGCGGGTGTCTGGTCGTTCGTGCACATTGACGATGCCGCCAATGCCACGCGGCGCGCCATCGAACAGGGGCCCGCCGGAGTATACAACGTCGTAGACGACGAGCCGGCTGAAGTCGCCGCCTGGCTGCCCGGCCTGTCGCAGATACTGGGAGTGAAGCCGCCGCACCGTCTGCCCCTGTGGTTGGGCAAGCTTCTCGCCGGCGAGGTGGGTGTCTCGATTATGACCCAGGTGCGCGGATCGTCAAATGCCAAGGCGAAGCGCTTGCTGGGATGGCAGCCTTTCTACCCGACCTGGCGCGAGGGTTTTCGGCGCGGTCTCGCTGACCGGCCATTTGAGATATCTTCAATGAAAGCCAGCTGATGCTGGGTCAAAAGTTGCGGAGGAATCGCTCGTATGCGCCACTATTATATGTGCTCCACGGCGCAAAGCCGCGCTCGGTATACAGTTGATATGCGAAATCAATGTTCGTTTTGCAATTCAGCAGATCCCGCAGATTCACTCCCGCGCGCTTCAAGTGGACCGTATTGATCTGGAAGTAACCCCAATCGAGCGTGCCGTCCGTATTGTAGTGATAGATCTCGCACTCGCCGCGTGGATTCTCGGCCCGCTGCACGGCCAGAGCTATGCGGCATGCCGATCCGAACTTGTTACACGCATATTGCTGGAAGGCTGTCAGTCTGTGGCCAAGCTGGTCTGCCTGGGCCTCCGCGGTGTTTTCCGCCGAGGTCTTAGGTGCGATGACTATGGGCCACTGCAAGCCCACGCGTAACGGCGATCGCAGTGTGATGGTATATCGGGCCTGCAACGCTACGGCTGCGATGCCGGCGGCGGCCGCCGACACCAATAGCAGGCTGATAAACCTGGCGGAATTTCTGGGCTTCGCGCGTCCGGCTCGCCGCCTCCGCGTTGGACTGGCTGTCACTCGATCAGATTACTACAATTGCGGCGCGCGGCAACGTTTAGACGCTGACCACCGGACACGGCGATTGCCGGATGATGCCGTAAGCGTTCGTGCGCAGCCGGCCGAAAACTCCCGCCGCTGATCCGCGCCCGATCACCAGCAATCCCGCCTGCCGCTTCTTGGCCATCTCGCAAACGACGTGCGGCGGGTCGCCGGGCTCAATCGCCAGTTCCGCCTCGGTGCCGAAGCGTTGCTGCAGACGCGCCATATCGTCCCGCACCGCCAGTTCCATCTCCCAGGCGCGCTCATCAGCCTGGCCGGTTGCCGGAGCGTTGGCCATCGCGTGCACCACCGTCAGCCGCGCTTTAAATTCCTTCTGCATCATGGTGGCCCACTCCAGAGCTTTGCAGCTTTGCGGGCCCAGATCGATGGCGCATACGATCTCCTGAAATGACGTGGGCTGGGTCTGCGGCGCCTCTTCCATATGCACGCCGGTCCACACCGGACAGTCCGCATCATGCAGTACCTTGGCGGTGATGGAGCCCAGGATGAACTGCCGGAAAGGCCCGTAGCCGTGCGTCGGCATGACTATCAGTCCCACTTTCTCCGCCTGTGCATACTCGACGATCTGCCGTGCCGGATCGCCCTCCAGGACCACCCGGCTGACATCCAGTCCCGCCAGTTCGCCGGCCAGGAATGTCTCCAGTTCTTTCTCCACTTGCTCCGCGCGGTTGCTGTACAACTCTGTCAACATCGAACCGCCGATCTCCAGCGCGCCGAATTCGTAGTGCGGCGGAGTCAAAATATGCAGTAACGTCAGCTCGGAATGGAAGCGATCCGCCAGAGTCTTGGCATACCGCGCCGCGCCTAGCGAACGCTCCGAAAAATCCACTGGTAATAGGATCTTACTTAACGACCTCATTGCAACCTCCCCGGCTTCGCGTCCGCCGCGCAGCCGTCACGTCTCGTGGTCCTTACTTCTGTTCCTTGCTTTCCACGACGCCTAGCTCCGTGAGGATCTTGGGCGCCGCCTCTTCCATCGCCAGCAGACTATGGCAGGCTCCGCAATCCTGCGTGACCTTCCGCCCGTCCAGGCTGGCATGGCTGTCGTCGTGACATCGGAAGCACCCTGGAAAATCCGTGTGCCCGATGTTGTTCGGATAAGCGCCCCAGGTAACTTTCATCGCCGGAAATACATTCCGGTTATAGATAGCGAGTAAACCGATCGCCGTCTTCACCACTTCTGCCTGGCGCTCTTTGTAAATCGCAGGGTAAGTGTCGCGATAGAAAGCTACCAGCGCCGCCGGTATCTGGGACGCCGCCGTCTCCCGGCTGGCATAATCTTTCTTCAGAATCTCAATGCTCTTTTTGTGTGCGAACGGCAGGCTGGCCGAAAGCTCGCCCGCAAACATGGCCTCATCCACGGCCCGCTCCGGCAGCTTATAAGCGTGCGCCGGCCGGTTATGGCAGTCGATGCAATCCATCTCCCGCATCGACAATCCCTTGCCGTCCACCGGCGCGCCCTCCGCGCGGTACACGGTCTTACCGCCCGGGCCGCTGTACTCGATCCAGGGGATGACCTGGCGCTGCACGTCGGAATGCCCATAGCGGATGTGCACCCCCGGCCCCAGGTGCGTGCCGTGAATGCCAATGCCGTGATTGCCGCCGCCGATCTTCATCAGCAGCACGGTCTTGACCAGCGAGCTATTTTCGTCGTCGCCGAATTTGTTGATCACCCGCAGCCGGTCCTCACCGTACTTCTGCGGCCAGTGGCAGGCCTCGCACGTCTCGCGCGCGGGGCGCAGGTTGCGCACCGGCGTCGGGATGGGCGTCTCGTAAGTGTGGAACATGACCGCGAACACCTGGCGGATGCCGGACAGCTTGCTGCGTACAAACCACGATTCCCCCGGCCCAATATGGCACTGCACACATTCTACGCGCGAATGCGGCGAGCTCTGGTACGCGGTGAACTCCGGCTGCATCACCGTGTGGCAGGTCTGCCCGCAAAACGAAACCGTTTCCATATAGGAGACCGCGCCGTAGGCCAATTGGCTGGCAATCACGATATTCGCAAACGTGGTGACGCCCACGAAGGTCAGCAGCCGCCGGAATTCCGTATTTCGCAGGTTCAGGGGTGGGAACTCGGCGGGATACAACCCGTGTAGTTTTTCTCTTCGGTTCCGCCAGTAAATTCCCAAGGGAATCAGGATCAGCCCGGCGAAAAACAGGACCGGCAGTAATAAAAACGCCAGAATCCCGTTATACGGATTGTGGACCTCCCCACGCATCGTGGTGGGCAGGAGGAACAGCCAGAACACCGTGGCGCTGGTGACCACCACCACTCCGATCAGGCTTACCCAATTATTCGAAAGATGCACCAGCGGAGAAAGTTGGCGGGGCAGTTTGAGCTTGGGCGATGGATTCATTTGGATATGGTCTCGCGATCGGCAGCCATCTCTCCATTTTCTTGCATCGCTGGCTCCTCCGGCTGCTCCGCATTTGCATCCGGCTCCGTCTTAATGCTCACACCCGTCAACCACGCGGTATCCATCGGGTAAACATCCGGGTCGAAGATGACCGTATAGAAGTGCCAGACCACAATCGCCAGGGTGGCCAGCAGTGCTTCGTAGAAGTGGACCGAGGTGGCCACGTCCAGCCACAGCTTGGGGAACAGCGCCAGCATCAGATTGTTGCCCCAAAGCATCAGCCCGGTTACCATCATGACGATCGCGCCCCAAACCACGGCCCAATATTCCGCCTTCTCAATGTAACTGTGCGCGGAGCGTCCCGGCTTGGCCGATCGCACGCCGACATTATACGCGAAGTTGGCCAGCGCCTCGCGTGCGTCCTGTGCCTTGGGGAAAAGTTCCATCCAATGCCGCCGCGGGCGCCGGTTGGCGATCAGTGAAATTACGTGCGTCAGGGTGACCGCTACGAATACCACGGCCGCTATGCGATGCAAAACGCTGCGCAGGTTGCCGGCTCCGTACATGGAGGGGCGCGCCCACCATTCGCCGGAATATCTCAAGGCAAACCCGGTCCAGGCCAGCGTGACGAACGAGATTACCAGCAGCGCGTGCTGCACGCGCTCGAACGCCAGCATCCGCACTTTGGGCCGGCCGGGCAGTTCATCGCCGCCCCTCCGGCGTGGCGGCCCTCCATTGCCGCGCAGCCGCAACAGCTTGCGAATCCAATCGCCGCCATTGTGCAGCAGCATCAGCCCAATGGTCAGCGGAATCATCAGCGCGTAAAACTGCCTGACCCAGCGCATCGCCGGAGCTTCTTTTTGGCCCTCGGCCACGTGCACCTGGCTGATCGCAAACCGCCTGCCCGCGCCCTGGTGGCATTTGCCGCAGGTCGCCGCCAGGTTCTTCGGGTTGATGGTGGAACGCGGATCGCGCGAGGGCAGAATGTTATGCACTCCGTGACAACTGGCGCAGTTGGCCACCGTCTCACTGCCTTCTTTGGCCGCCAGGCCGTGAAACGAAGCGTCGAAGCTCACCACGCGATCGGCGGGTATGCCAAAACGCCGCGACAACACTACGTTGCCGTGGCAATTGCCGCAGGTGTCCCGGATATTAGAGCCATGTACCATCGAGGCGGCATTGCCAGGCGGCAGAATGAAGTGTTCGCCATGGCAATCCGTGCAGATGGGCGCCTGCGTAATGCCCTTTGCCAACGCCTGTCCGTGCACGCTCTTTCTGAACTGGTCCGCCACTTCGCTATGGCACATCCCACAAGTCTCGGGAACTTTTTCCCGGAACTCAGTCGCCTTGGGCCGCAGCAACTCGTGCGCCGTCCCGTGGCACACGCCGCAATCCGGCGCGGCGCCCCCATTGCGAGCGGTCTGTCCGTGGATTCCCAGATCGTAATCGGCCTGCTGGCCTTGATGACACTGGCTGCAGGCCGGCTTGGGAACGTTCGCGGGATGCGGGTACTCGTCGTGTTGTACATGGCAGGAAGCGCAAGCCATGTCGGCATGTGCGCTCTTCGCCAGCTTGGCACCCTGCTCGTCATGGCAGGCCAGGCATACCAAGTTGTCCGCCGCCAATAGCGGAGCGGCCACAGCCGCCAATGTGACGAGAGCGGCCAGAGCCACACCGATTCCCCAAGCGGATCTGTCTGCACGCGTCATTCTCGCTCCCGACCCGGCTTCTGGCTTCTAACTTCTGACTTCTCTTCTCTTCAGTAAGTAGGCACCGTGTTCCAGATCTGGTACAGATAAATCGCGGCCAGTGCAATGCCATACACCGCGACCACGATAGTCAACGATTTGCCCCACCGGTCGATCGAAGCCAACTTGTGCGCCAACGACGTCTGTTGCAGGGTTACATTGCCCTCCAGGTGGATCGAATCGTCCTCCTGGCTGGAAACCGACTTCCGATATACAATCAGGAATAATACGACAATGGCCAAAACGCCCCAAAAAATGGCGTATGGCAGTAAGTTGATATTCATAGCGTCTCCTCTTAGGACTGAATTGAAACTGGTGAATCACCCGGCCGGCCGGGCAACGGCCGTCCGAAATCCTTGCCGGTGGCTTCCTCGATGGCTTCCACCACCAGCAGCAGATACGCATCCAGTGCGCACTGCACTTCCTGGCGCAGACCGCAACTGCCGTCGCTCTCCATCTGGTTGCACACCGTGCACACGTTCCGGCGAATTGCGTCGAGGTAATCGTCAATTCGATCGCTGTGGGTTGATTGGATAGCTTCGGCGACCTGTGGGAATAATCGGAATAACGCACATTTTCCGGGTTCCTCCAGTCCACACGTGCCATCCATCTTACGGTCTGAGCACACGGCACAAATCCGGTCACGCACTAATTCCTCAAGCTCGACCAGCGTGCGGTCCATATTGAATGCCTCCTGGAAGCGCACAGCAGTGCACGCCGGAGACCAACATTCAAACTTAGTAACTGTTGTGTTTGTAGCGTTTTGCGCTGGCGAGGGAAGTCGCTGGGGATATAGGCGCAGCTTCGGCGAGCTTGCTGGGGGAAATTCCACCAAAAGTCGAGGCCGTTTGCGGTTTGGGAACGCGCAGCGCCGCCGCCATGATGGCGAGCAAAATCGTGTTGGGGGCATCGTCCGGGGACACCACCGACACGATCCCCGCTTCCCAGGCATGCGATAGGTTCGCGGGATCCTGGCGCGTGACCAGCACGATCCGCTCCGGATACGGCAACGGAAGAGACAGGAAATTGAAGGTTTCCTCATCCATCACCAGCACGCACCTCTCGCCCACCAGCACGCTTCTTTCGGCCGCGCCCGGCCGCGCGACACTTTCCACGAGCCACGGACCGCTACGGACCAGCGCTTCGCGCAAGCCGCACTCCAACGCCGGGTCATTGATTGCGAGCTGAATGGTTTGCATGATGCCCGCTCCGCCTCGGAGCCGTCAATTTACTTCTTCTCGGTGTGACCGTCCAACGAGTTATGCTCTTTGAAGTACTTCCCGGCCTCGGTCAGTTCCTTGGGCTTCGCCTTGGAATCTACGTGGCAGAACGAGCACGCCTTCTTAGTAGCCTTCACGTACTCTGGCTTGGCGAAAGATATCGTCGAACTCACCACGCAGCCTGCCAGCAAAATCGCGGCGGGAACGACATACTTGATCTTCGACATGAAACCTCCACCCGGAGCACGTGCAATCGGATCACCATGCACGCGCATGCCGATTGTCCGCCCTTTTCACGCGTGCGTATCCTCCACGACGGGTGAATTGCCCCCGATCTGTTCAAATGCTTGGGCGAATTAGCGCATAGCACGGCGCTATAATCAAGTGTTATCCCAACGATGTCCAAGCTGACGCCCGAGTGGCAACAGAGCCGCATCCTCGAAGCCGTCTTCGACCAATTATCGGATGCCTTAGTCCTATATTCGCCGGATTTCACTATAACCGGCGTCAATCGCGCCGCCGAGAAACTCTTCAACATGGCCTCCGCGGACATGGTCGGACGCCACTGCCAGGAGGTCTTCCGCTGCGGTGTTTGCGAACCTGGCTGCGGTATTCCGGCGGGGCTTAACCAGTCGATTTCGGCGCCACATTCCACCATCCGCGTGCACACCGATCACGGCATGGAACGCCTGGTGGTCATGCGCACCGCGCAGATGTTCGATGCCGAAGGCCGCCTGGAAGGGGTGGTGGCCACCATCAAGGATGTCACCGAAGAGGCCGCGCCGCAGAAGCGGGAAGTCATCGCCGAATCGCCTGCCATGCGCGAACTGCTCAACTTCGTGCGCCGCGTAGCCGCCAGCGAAGCTACCACTATCCTGCTCGAAGGCGAGAACGGCACGGGCAAGGACCTGATCGCCAAAACCCTGCACTACCAGAGTATCCGCCAGGCCGAACCATTCATCGCCATCAACTGCGCCGCCATTCCGGAAACCCTGCTCGAAAGCGAATTGTTCGGCTACGAAAAAGGCGCCTTCACCGATGCCCGCCAGCAGAAACGCGGCATCTTCGAGTTGGCCGACAAAGGCACGCTGTTCCTCGATGAAGTCGGCGAAATCCCCATGATGCTGCAGGCCAAGCTCCTGCGCGTGCTCGAAGACCAATGCTTCCGCCGCCTGGGCGGCCTCAAGGACATTCAGCTGGACCTGCGCGTGGTCGCCGCCACCAACAAGAATTTGCGCGAGGCCGTCAAGGAAGGCGCTTTCCGCCAGGATCTCTATTTCCGGCTGAATGTTATTCAGATCGTGCTGCCGCCCGTTCGCGAACGCCCCGAAGACATCCTGCCGCTGGCCCGCTTCTTCATCGAGCACTACAACCGCAAATTCCGCCGCGCCATTGAGGGCATCTCGCCCGCAGCCGAGCAGTTGCTTCTTTCGCACGACTGGCCCGGCAATGTGCGCGAGCTGCGCAATGCCATTGAGCGCGCCATGATTCTAGAAGATTCGGCCTATATCCGCCCCCCCAGCCTGCCCATCGCCATTACCGGTCCCGCCGCGCACGTTGACACTGCCGCGCCGCGCGCCGACATCCCCGCGGAGGGTCTCTCGCTCGAAGACAACGAGCACATGCTAGTGGCCCGCGCGCTGGAAAAGACCGGCGGCAATCAAACTCAAGCCGCCCGCCTGCTGCGCGTCACGCGCGACACCCTGCGCTACAAAATGAAGAAATTCAACCTGCGCTAAAGCGGATCGCGCAACTTCGTGTGATTCCGAACCAGCCAGGCACAGGGGTGGACGCTCAGTTGCTCCGATTGCTGACCAGGAGCACGAGGAAGGATGTCCTACGCACTGTACGTCACCGGCTTTGTGATATTCATCATCGGCCTAGGGCTGGGCGCGCATTACTTGCATGTCCCCGCGCGCTGGATCACGGTAGTCGTATTAATCTTCGCCGGCTTGGGAGTGGCGCGCGGTGTCTCTCGCACGCGTAATCGGGACCCATCCTAGAGGTCAGATGGAGGTCAGATGGAGGTCAGATGGAGGGCACACATGATACGAAAACTCAAAAACGGCGGTTATCGGCTTTACTCCAGAAAGCTGGATGCCAAGACCGGGAAGCGCAAAAACCTCGGAACCTTTCCCACTCGCGCGGAGGCCGAAAGGCACGAGCGTGCGGTTCAGTATTTCAAGCATGCCGGCTGACGATCTGTGGCTTTAGAACCCCTCAGGACGGTGCCGAACAATCCCGACAACGGCGGCAACGCACAGCTTATGGAAAGACGGCGGACATGCTCTGGATCGGGTGAGGTGCCGGTTGGATAATGCTTACGGTCGAGGTAAGCCGAGACTGAGAGACCGGTTCGGGGTGCAGGGTGTTGCGGATGAAGTGGCGGGCTTTGGGGTAAGCTGTCCAGCGGCTCAGCGGCCCAGTTCTTGGAGATTTCGGAGAACAGGTGGTGCTCGATGGGATTCCATTTGGGAGCGCGGGTCGATTTCGATCCCTTCACGTTTTCCCGTTGAATATCTTGGCCTTCTCTTGGGCTATCCCGATGAATACGATGCCATCCCGTACTGGCCGCTGCCGGCGGAAGTTGTTCGCGATACCGTCCTTCCGTTCCCTATGGTCGAATTGGGAAATCGGTATACCGTCCCGTTCCGCGAGCACTTTTGACGGCCTGGCGGAATTTCTCGACACCTGTCCCAACACCACTGGGGACGGAACCGGCGTCCCCAACCGCTCCCGTGCCCGTCAAGGAGTTCCGGAATGGTCGCCATTCCCGAATTTATGACAAGTCGAGCAGTGGGCTCGTCGGTGTGAGGTCGAAGACCACGCCAGAGAAGACGAGTAATCCAGGAAACTGCCCCGAATCTCGATACCACCCCACCATTCAAGTAGGTGTGTCGCACCAGAGGCCGTATGGCCCTCAAGCGCCGTATGGCGCTCACGGACTCGCTCAGGATCGATCAATTGTCTGCCCGACCGACCGCCGCGCTTCAAGGATGGAGGCACGGTGGTCCATAATCCCGGCCAAGTCAGAGTTCGCGAAGGCGATGCGGCCAAAAGGCGTATTTCGCAAGAATTCACCTGGGGCCGGATTCGCGTCCCTCCCGAAGAAGAAGCCGGGTTGCGGGCTCAAGTAGGCATGGCCCCAGCGGTTCAGAATTATGCCAGCTATGTCCCTGCGGCCGTCGAAACCCGTACCCGAGAACATCGCGGAAAACTGCTCTCGAATTCGTCTCTCATAATCCCGGAAGGATGTGGATAGCAGCTCCCCGCGGCCCCGAGTTACCTGCTCGCCGATGGGAAGGCCGGGCGAGGAGAACAGGATCTTGAGCGTCACCACTACCGGAGAATCGGGGGACACGGATGACGCCACCGGCCCGAAAGTGGCCATCTTACGCAGCGCGAAATAATTGCCGATGCCTTCGAACCACTGGCACTCGCTGATTCCAAGCTTATACAGAAAGCGCCAGTTGCGCAGCGCCACGTTGGCCATTAAACAAGGCGCGCGATAGAACTGTGCGTATGCCTGGCGGTGCGTTTCCGGAAGATTCTTCACGATATGTTTCGTGGTCCAGCTTCCGCCGGCCATGATCACGCTGCGGGTTTTGATGCCGTACAGCTTGCCGTCTTGAGCGTAAACAATCCTTACGGAACGTGACAATTGGGGTTCGCCTTCATGCTGGACCGCGACGACAGTGGCATGCAGCCGGACGCGCGACGCCTGACCCGACCGATCCAGAGTGCGGAAATTCACTGGAGAACGGCACACGTCTGCCAGGGTGACGGCGCCGGAGAAAGCGTCCGGGACCAGAGCCTTCACGATATGCCGTGCGACTCCCGCGTTTCCGCCCGGAAACATCTGCGCGCCGGCGTCGTATTTCCACGGCAGCAGCACATCGGCCGCGTATTCGGAATAGGCCGAGAGCGCGTCCGCGCCGAGACCCGAGCCTCCGCCGGCTACCGGCGAGAGAAACGTGCGGACGGTCTCCCGACTGATGCGGTGAAACTCCATCAGGTGCTCTTCGAGCGTGATGCTGTCCAGCTGGCGCGAGAGCGCGTCGCCGTGACGCTGGGGGATGACTGGCCTCGAACCGGATACCGCCAGGAGTTCGCGGCGCGCGGCTTCCGAGATGGGCGCGCCCGCCAGATCCCTCCCCCAAGGATTGATCAGCCACGAACCTTCAGGTTGACCGAATCTTGCGCCGAAGAAAAACCCGGAGTTTGCACCGCCTTGCATGTATGAGGTTCTGCCGAGCGGGATTTCGGGCTCGCGCCCGGCCCAGGTTTGGTATTCAAATGGCCGGGGATCGATGCCGATGGAGTCGTAAAAATCCGCCAGGAGTGTTCCGGCAAGCGGAGGAAAGAACATTGCGGAACCCTGATGGGCAACTAGCCGCCGGCCCTCGACAAGAAACTCGTTACGTCTGGCTTCGCCGCCGAAGATGCGGTGGTTTTCGAGCACCAGGCAAGTGCGGCGCGGGCCTGCTTTACGCTTAAAGAAAAGCGCTGCCGCTAAACCGCTGATGCCTCCGCCTACCACTACGCAATCGAACTGTTGGCCGGTGTCGATGACGTTCGCCGGAAGTGTTGGGGAGTCATGGTCCCGTATCATCTTGTGCGCGTCGTCGATAACCTCGAACGTATTGCCATTTGAAGTCGCGTAGTCGCCCACGCCACCGTAACCGTCCCAATCGTCTTTGGCGAGCAGATCCTTGGGGGTCGCGCCGCCAAGCAAAAAGCTTCCCGAGGCCAGCAGGGTGGAGTTCAAGTAATCGCGGCGCGTCATTCGGATAATCGCTTCTGCGAATATAACCCAAATCGGCCATGGTGCTTACGGTCGCCCTCCCCTTGGTCGTCAACATACCCGGCGCGTTCAGGAGCGCCTGGGCCTGCTTGAGCGAACGCCAGTTCCCGGCGCGCACGCCGATGGACTTGGCGCCCTTCACGCGCTGGATGCCGGCGGCAAGCTCCGGCGCCAGCAAAGCCGTTGTCGGTTGCCTCCACCGCCAGCTTGCGGATCGCCGACATCCGCTCGATGATGCTTGACGACCCCAAGCCGCGTTCTTCCAGGGTTACTCGCCAGGCGCTCACGGACTCCCATGGGGTGAAACGATGCCGACGATGCCGCGGCTTACTCGTGGCGGAGGGCCACAAGCGGGTCTATACGGGTGTCCCGTCGCGCCGAAATGTAGCGGGCGGCCAGCGCCACCAGCATGAGCAGCAAAGTCACCGCGAGGAGGGTGAAGGGTCGCCGGGTTTCACCTCGTACAGCATGGTGCCCAGCAAGCGCGTGACCGCCAACGATGACGCAATGCCGATGGCTATGCCCACGGCAGCCAACGCTACGCCGCGACGCACCACGTGCTGCAGGACCTGTCCCGTTGGCGCGCCCAGAGCCACGCGAATCCCGATTTCGCTGGTCCCGCGCGTGACCTCCTGGGCCAGCAGGCCGTAAAGGCCGATCGCCGCCAACAGCAGCGCCGCCAAGCCGAAAAGAATGGCGAGGCGCGCAATCAAGCGCTCCTGGAAATGCATCGCATCGATCTGCTGGACTTGGGCCTTGATACCACCGGTATATCTTTGCCGGCCTGCCGCACGATCTCGCGCACTTCCGGCGCCACCGCCAACCGGTCGCGCGCGGTGCGTAATTCGAATGAGCCGCCCGATGCGCTAGCCGATCCGAACCGCTTCGAGGAGTTGCCGGCGGATCTTGATGTAACTGGCGTGAGCATTGTTTTCGCGGACGCGTTGCTCTATGATTTCTGAGCGAGTCTGCAGGGATAATTGTTCGGGGATGCCCTGGCCGAACAACTCGCACATCCTTTCGGCCTCGTGCACATAGTGCTTAAGCGCTTCCAGACACCTCACGTGCAATTCTTTGAACCGTTTGGGATCCATTTTCATCCTTTTGAGGATTTCCTTGGCGTACGATGCCCTGGCCGTCAAGATGACGTCGGGCTCAGGCGACCAGCCCGGTCGGGAAATGAGGGCGGCTAGCTCCGGGGGCCGATTCAGCCGAATCAGCATGATTTCTTCGAGCAACCAAAATGGCGCGAATCAAGGCAATCCGGCGGTGTTTGAGCCTCAACAGCTTCGCCTCCAGCACGCTGATGGAAAATTTTCTGGAGCAGATTGGAGGATAGTGCCGAGGCGACTTGGTTTCTCGGAGAACTAGCTCCTTAGAGCTGATAGGATTAACTAATATTCATGGAAGATGCTTAGCGGTAAACGTAAGCTAGGTTGCACTAATGTAAACACTGGGAGTGGCTGAAAGTTGCGTCGAAGTGGCGAATTCCGTGGGCGGAAATTTCTGGAGAGTATCTCTGTGACACGGCCACGTTGAGCAGACTTATATAGCTAACTCCTCCATCGTCCGCTCCCACGGTATAATCATGGTGTCAAAGGAAAGGTGGCGTCGAATGAACGCGAGGGATCTATGGAGATGCATGAAAACTGCGTCGCCTGCCATGCGAACCGTCAAGGTTGAGAAGACGTCCACAATGTTGGGGGACGCACTGCGGAACCGCTGACTTTCAGAGGGCGCTTCAGACTTATGTCTCAGGGGATTGTCGAGAATGACGCCCAGTTGGCCTACATGGGCACCAGGAGCCTTGGCCGCAACCTAGCCCAATTAGTTTAGGCTACGCCTCTTCAAACCGAACCATTACCAGACGTTGTCGCTGTAAGTTCCATCTGGCCCTCCAGCCGGCGCGGCCGGTCTCGCGCCACGGGCGTTGTCAGGTAATATCGCTAGTGTCCTGAATTGGAGATTCGCCGCTTAAGTTGTCACCGGACTTTGTGATTTAGAATTCCGTTCCCAAAGGTGTTGGATCTTCCCAAGGATCAAATCCGCATCTACGGTCCAGGCGAAGAGCTTCGGGTTTTCATGGTAGTGCTGCGGGTATTCCTGGATTGCATTCTCCAGGCTGGGTACGCTGGGAAACGAGCCGCGGCGAATTCGCTTCAGCGTGATCTCGGCAAGCCATCGCTTTAGCTGATTGACCTATGATCCGCTGGTCGGGGTAAAATGGCGGTATCGCGGATGGCGTGCAAACCAGCAAATCACTTGGGGCGTCTTGTACGTTCCGTAGTTGTCAAGCACCAGGTTCGCGCCATATTCGGTAAACCACAGCGCCCCGTCGGGACCAGCTGCGATCCCATCGGGCCGGCTGTTGGCGGTCGGTATTGCATATGCGGTCATCTGCCCGGCTGTCGTGATGCGGCCGATCTCGCCGGACCCGATGGTAAACCACAGAGCTTTGTCGTCACGGGACGCTGAATCTGTTCGCGCGACGCTGGAAACAGCGGCCCGGCATCATTCGCGCGAAATGCTGGACATGTCCTGGACTGCGGGTGGCCGACACGTGCCATTCGGTTCAACATCCATACTTCGATGTCAACCGAATTGTCGTGGGGCCGCCGACTGTATAATTCCAGGTATGAGTGCGGGCGTTCTGGCGGATAGATCGCCACGTAGCCATGGGGTTGGCAGATTTTCGCCTCCTTGACTTTCGGTTGCGATGTGTTGGCGTTGACCGCCACGATTTACTCTACTAACACTTGCCACATTTCCAGGCAAAACCGTAGTTCACGGCGGTGTGCCCGCGTCATGAGCGCAAGGCGAGGTGCAATTTGAGAAAAGGTTGGATGACTTTTGTCTTGCTGGTCGCCCCGGAGGTTCTGGTACCTATCGGTTCACTAGCGCAGTGGAAGACACCCTGGAGCTACGAAGGGGCAACCGGGGCGGCACACTGGGGTGAACTGGATCCGGCGTATGCTGCCTGCAATGGCGAGGAACAATCTCCAATCGACATTCGAAATGCGGAGAAAGCTGAACTCCCTGCGATACGATTCGAATACAAAAGCGGCCCGCTCAAATATCTAATTAACAATGGCTATACGATCCGAGTGAACTACCATGACGCACCGAGAAGCGGAAGCTTTCTGATAGCGGGAGGCAAGCGCTACCAGTTAACGCAGTTCCATTTTCACCGTCCCAGCGAAGAGTACATTCAGGGTAAGCCATACGATATGGTGATCCACTTCATGCACGAAGCCAGCGACGGGAACATTGCCGGAGTCGCAGTTCTCCTTAAGGCCGGCAGCGCGAACGCCACCATTCAGCAGATTTGGGCACATATGCCAACGACCCCTGGCAAAGAGGAGGAGATTCCCGGAGTCGAGGTGAGTCCAGCCGGCTTGCTGCCCAGGGACGCCGCCTATTATACGTACATGGGGTCGCTAACGGCTCCGCCTTGTAGTGAGGGAGTCACGTGGTTTGTGCTGAAGACTCCGGTTGAAATCTCGCCAGAGGAGATCAACGCGTTCGCCAAGCTTTATCCACACGATGTCCGGCCTATTCAGCCGCTCAACGGACGAGTTGTGAAGGAGAGTCAGTAACGCGAAAATCTCCGGTACCCACGAGCCCGCGTTGGATCAGACAGCATCCAGCTCACGCGAAGGACCGTGGCACGAAGGTGCTCGCCCTGATTCCGCTCAATCAGGATGGCCACCTCTTGGACCCTCGCTTCGAGGCCGCACGCTCCGCGCAATAACGCGGCAAGAGAGATGCCGCCCCGTCCGATTCTCTGACCCGAAACGCGCCGAACCAGGCGCCCGAACAGCACGGCGATGATACTTTTGAGACGCTGCAGGCCTTGATTTCAGAGCATCCCGCGTTTGACCCGAAACTTACCGGTTAAGTTTGCCAGCGCTCCACCACTACGTCCACGAACTTGGGGTCCAATTCCATCCCGCGGCACAGCCGCCCGCTCCGCGCCGCCGGCGCCACCGTGGTCCCCGAGCCCAGAAATGGCTCATACACCCACTCCCCACGCCTGGTGTGGTTCAGCATCGGATAATCGATCCGGAGGCCCAATCCCCAACTTCCGCTTGCGACTGATTCGGCCGGAGCGCCGGTCGAAATCGTCGTCCGCCCTGGCCGGATGACTACTGCAGCTTCACGAACTCAGTTTTCGCCCGACGGTAAATCGGGATCTGCAGGTCCGCATCCTTCCACAGCGCCAGAAAATCCTTGTACGCCGCCGGTGCCCGAACCCGTGCGGCATCGGCATCGGCGTGCTTGGCTCCCAGCGCATTGGCGCGCGCGATCCCCAGGCGAGCCAATGCGCCAGTCCAGCAGTTCCACACCAACCCGCCGTGCTCCAGGATCTTTTGGAACTCCGTAGCCGCGGCGGCGCCCTCACCCGCCGCGAGATTGGCCTCGCCGCGAATGTAAGCCGTATAAATCGGCGAAAGGTTGCTGAGGTATTGCAATCGCGCCGTATTCGATCGGGGGTACCGCGCGCTGTAAGGCGGCCAGTGCCCCGGCCGGATCATGCCGGTTCAGCGCCAGTTGGGCCTGAATCGCGGGCAGCCAAAGGGATTGCGTCTGCGTATCCAGCGGATGGAGCTTACGAATCTCGGCGGCCAGCGATTCCGCCTTGGCCGAATCGCCCGCCATCGCATAGGCGAGCGCTGCCTCCACCGCCACGCCCTGACTTTCCGGGTAGAGCTTCCACCCCGCGTCCGCCGCGCGCCGCGCTTCCGCCGAACTACCAAAAGCCGCTTCGCGCAGCGCCGCGCTCTCCCACCAGATCGCGCCGTTCTCTTTGCTGTCCGCGCGTACGGCGGCGTCCACCGACCGTCTGGTCAGATTTCGCGCTTGCGCCAGGCGCCCGCCGTACGCTTGCGTGTCGGACTCCAGCGAAAGTCCAACCATCGCCATATCCGGCTTCGCCGCGAACCATTGCTGCTCCCGCGTCATCGCTGCGGAATCGCCGCCCAGAAAGGCTATCGCATAAAGGGCCACGTGAAAGATATAGCTATCTAGTTTACGTTCCTGCGCCTCGTGCAGGACGCGGCCGGCTTCCTCCAGCCGGTTCAGGCCCACCAGAAAATTGGCGAAGCTTCCGTAATGCGAGATCGAAGGCTGGATCCTTTTGATCGCCTCGATTGCTTTGTCATACTGCCCGAGTTCCGCGTAGGTAATGGCCATCGAGGCGAGCGGCCTGCGCGGGTAGCTCGCGGACATCTCCTCGATAACGCCCAACGATTTCTCGAGCTCTCCGGTCACCTCGTCATAGTAGCGGGCGCTGATAACCAGCCTCTCCCACTCGCTCGAATGCTCGCGCAGCGCGAACGCCTTCGTAGCGTACTGCGCTGCCCGTCCCACCTGTCCCAGGCTTTCGTATTCGCCTCAAACGCGAAATTCGGGCCCAGTTCTATGGCCCGCTGCGCATACTCCAGTGCCGCCTCATCGCCCTTCGCGTCGGCGACCTTCCCGCCCAGGCTGTAGGCTTTCAAGGCCTCCAGCGACGAAGTGGTCGCGGCCGTGAGCGGCACGTCGAATTTCCGGACCGTCGCCAGGGATTCACCCAGTTGCCCACGCAGCTTCGCGGCGGCCCCGCCGAGCGCGTTCAATACCTTTTCCCTAGCGCCCATGGTGACCTGGTCCTGCGCGAGCGTGTCGCCGGTCTGGCAGTTCACGGCCTTCAGGGACACGACGTATTCCTGGCCCAGCCCTGCTATGGAGCCGGCGATGTACGCCTTACAGCCGGCTCGCGGGCAAACCTCGCCGGCTACCTCGGGTGTCAAGCGTGTGCTTGGGCACGCGTCATCAGCTTTAACGTTGCGTTAACTTTGCTTTCCGCCAACACGTTCAGAAAAGGAGATTGGCTCAATGCGATCGTGAGCGCCGTTTTGAGCGTATCGTCAAAAACAGCATCGCCGGTGCTGTTTGCGAAATCCGTCACCACCACAGTGTCTTTGTCGGTTAGAGGCGTCCTTCGATGCGAACGGTAATAGACACCCGCCGCGATGAGCGCAGCCAGCAGCGCCCCTCCGGCGGAAGCGAGCACCCGCCCGGCGCGTCTACCGAACCACGGGTGCCGCTGTGCCCGAGCCCGAAGGCATCCCCGCGACATGTCCACTCTCTCCGCCTCCCGCCTGAACCGTTCGAGATCCGCGCGCATATCGGCGGCGCTCTGATACCGGAGGTGGCTTGATGTCGCGATGGACGATGCCTTCGGTAGGCTGATTGATCGCGCCGATCAGATGTTCTATAAATAGAAGCACGCACGCCTGCCGATACGTGCCGGACCATCGTGGCCGCCCAAACGACGCGGATCGCGGGGAGTGGCCAGGATGCGCCCGTCATCGCGGTGGATGGTTTGGCGGCAAGACGTTTCGGGACTGGCAGCCGATTGGGGACGAATGCTGACACCGACGCAGTTTGGGTCGAACGCGGCGATCCCCACGCAGTGCGGAACTTGTCGGCCAACTCCTTGTCCGTTTGGTCCGGGAAGCCCGACTTAATAGGCGGATCCGGTTTTGCCCCCCGTGCCGAGCGGGTAGGGGCGGGGGGGGCGCGGGAACATCGGGCAACGCTTAACGGACCTTGCGAAAGCACTGAAAGTCAGGCTTGGAAATGCCACGGTGCAGCTCCGCATAGACGGCCCCGCATCTGGCGGCGCCGGCGGACAGCTCACCGCATACCCGCGCGTCTCATGAGTCTGCGGGCGAACGGCGGCCAGCCCACAGGTTTCCATACACGCCTCGGCATCCACGAGACGATGTATCGCGGGCGGCCCTGGACCATGCGGCAGTTCTCCGGCTTCGCCACTCCCGAGAGACCAACCACCGCTATCACTACCTGCTCGCGCAGGGGCAAGCCGGCTGTCGGTGCTATACGAAAAACTCCACTGCGCACGCGGCGGATCAGGCCGAAGGGCAGGCGGTCGAGGACGTTGAGTGAAGCTGGCGGAACACTCTGGCAGGCTGCACGGTCAGACTGTATGAGTTGCTGGATGGCACGGTGGTTTTCGAAACCATCAGCAAACTTTCCGAAAGCATAAGCACTTTCGAGATCACGCCCAGGCATCCGCGGCGGTCCACAGTGAACCTGTCGATGTCCGCGTCCGCATGCGGGAAAATTCGCCGCCGTGATGCCCGTGCGGCTGTGGGCGGCGCGCACGGTCAGGCGCTCCGTTCCAGAGCTGCAGACGATCCATTTGTGGGAATGTTGCCAGAGCGAGGGCGGCATGATACAACAAAACCACAGTGCGGGGCGTCTGGTTGATGATCACCGAGGCAGACGACGGGGGGACAACTCGGCCAGTACCGGTCAGGAAAGAGTAAGAAGGAGGTTCAAAATGACAATCCGCGGCGCCTTCCGTGCGCTTCGTTTCTGTAGTTTCTGGACGCTGTCGTTCGTTATGGTTCCGTTCGCTTCGACTTCGCTTCTCGCACAGACCGGGTCCACCTACTACGTGTCGACAATGGGTAGCGACAGCAATCCCGGCACACGCGCCGAGCCTTGGTTGACCGTCCAACACGCCGCAAACACCGTCACGGCAGGCGCTACAGCGTACGTGCTCGGGGGCGTCTATAACGAATCAGTTAAATTTCCCAATTCCGGAACGGCATCGGCGCCGATTACCTTCGAGAGCTATCCCGGTCAGACCGCGGTGATCGATGGGACCGGCCTGAGCGCATCGGGCATTCAAGGTCTCATCAATATCATCGACCAGAGCTACATCACCATCAGTGGATTTGAGATCCGTAACTATACGACCAGCAGTTCGAACGCGACTCCGTCCGGCGTGTGGATCACGGGCTATGGCACCGGGGTCAAAATTCTGAACAATCGAGTGCACGACATCACGACCACGTCGGAAGCGAACGGCAATGCGTTCGGAATTTCGGTGTACGGCACGTCGCAGATTCCTATCACGCAACTGGCGATCAGCGGTAATGAGGTCTACCAGTTGAAGACCGGGCAAAGCGAATCGGTGAACGTGGATGGAAACGTTACGCATTTTAAAATTACGAATAATCTCGTTCACGATAATGACAACATCGGCATCGACGCGATTGGTTACGAAGGCGTCGGTCCGGTCGGCTACGATCAGGCTATGTATGGGGAGATCAGCGGGAACACGATCTATAACATCAGCGGGATAGCAAATGCGGGCGAGGGCGACGAATACGATGCCGATGGACTATATTGCGACGGGTGCGCATATGTCACCTTCGAGAGGAACGTGATCTTTCAGGTGGACTACGGCATCGAGACCACCAGCGAGAACCAGGTTTGCCTGGAGAATGGCACCGAGTGGTCGGGCGGAAATCCGGGATCGGGAACAGCTTCCAGAGGCAAGCATCCGTGTTACGGAAGGTTTGCCACGGTGCGCAACAATCTCTTCTACAAAGCAAACTCCTGCGGTAACTCCATAGGGGGCTACGCGTACGCCACGCGCAGGGGCGGCGGGAGCAACGGAGGGGGCAGCAGCTACCACGACGTCTTTGTCAACAACACTCTTTACGACAACGGCACCCAGCCGGGCAACTCAAGCGAAGGCACACCCAGCGGGGAATTCCAGATTCAGCACCAGGTGGGCAAACTTCAAGGGAACATTTACGAAAACAACCTGCTCTATGCCGGCTCACCTAATATCTGGATCAACAGCTATGTCGCTTGCGACGCGAGTTATCCATGCCCGCCGGCCACGCTCAATTGGAACCTTTATTACTCTGTTGCAGGTTACCAGGAAGGCGCATCGATCTCGTGGGGTAACGTGAGCAGCTACACGAGTTTTGCAAACTGGCAGAGCACCAGCGGGGAAGATGCCGAATCCGTGAACCTGGATCCCCTCTTTGTGGATGCGGGTGCCACGCCTCCAAACTTTGAGATCACGCCTTCTTCGCCGGCCGTGGGCGCAGGCGGCACCAGCCTCACTTGCGCCGTCGGGTGGTGCGATCCCAGTTCTTCCAACTCGATTTATGGGCGCACGGACTTGCTTGGCAACCCCCGAATGACCAACGGAAGCATCGATATTGGCGCTTACCAAGGCACTGGAGCTAGCAACACATTGACCGTGGATTTAACCGCGGGGACTTACACTCTCAAGCCCAATCAGTCGACCACCCTGATGGTCGCGGTCTCCGCCGTTCCTGGGGGCGCCGGTGTGCCGAGCGGTACGGTGAACTTCATGCTCGGGGCGAACCTGTTGGAACAGCAAACCCTGCTGCCGACCGGCGCCACGACCTCGGCGGCCAGTCTGCCGATCAACGGGTCGCAGCTTGCGCAGGGCGCTAACACGATAACCGCAGTGTACTCGGGAAATTCGATCGCCCCGTGCTGCAATCCATCGGAACCACCAGGAGGAGGAACGCCGGTTCCGGTCTACCCACGTGCAGCCTCGGCACCCATTACGGTGACGGTGACAAAATGACGCTGACCTCGCCGTCCTGTGCGTAGGGGCTCCAGGAAGCGTATTGCCGTAGGGTCGGTTATCGAGCGCGGCTCGGCGCATGCCGGAACATATTCCCCAACACATACATATCGCCTCTTGATCTCTAGGTTTTGCGCTTTCTGACTTGTCCGCCATCGGTTCGCATCAAAGGCTACCAGTTTGTCCGGTAACGTTCGATGCCATTGGTCAAAACATTGATCGAACTGAACTTGCCCGACTGAGTTCAGCACTAAGAACTGCCTACTCGCCCCCCTAAGACGGAGCAACGCTAGGCGAACCGGGACGTTGGCCCCTATTCCCTCAAGAAAGGCTGTTACGATTTTGCACCGCGATGGTGTTCCGAAAGTTCTCAGTTTTTGACCCATAATGTTTTATTTCGTCGAAAGGGCCAGAAGATGACCACGCGGGACGACCTTCGAGGCTGGCTGCGGGAAGCGGCGAGACGCGCGGCGACGCATCTTCTGGTCGGGTACGAGACGTTTGACTGGGGCGATCACCCAAGCCTGCCCCGACGCGGAACTCAGGGAGATCCTCCGAATGTCCCGGCCTCCGAGTTCAACGCTGGCTGAAAGCTCGCAAGGCGCTGGTGCTGTGCGCGGCTACCTTGTAAGCGCGACCGTCGAAGAGGAAGTCGATGCGGTAGGGTTTCATAGGTGGGCCCGAGCACGCTGCGATCATTTCCGGAGTCATTGCTGCTTTGCCATACTGAGCAAAGATTGTCATATTCTCGCAGAAGGGCGAGGATGGAACTCTACCCGCTCAATATACGAGCCAGCAATTGGCTCCCCTATGACATCAGCCGGCCCAGCGCAGGGTATCGACTCCGCGGCACTGAAGATCGCGTGATCGTCATAATAGTCGCGCCACACGTCTGCTTCATGAAGCACATCCACTTTTAGGTAGAGGTCCGTCCAGATCATGCCAGGCGCGCCTTCATCCAGCTCGCAAACCAGAATCTGTCGTCCACCATGGAGGGGCATCCGGTGGCAGCGATTTGTGATCAACCCTGGCTTACGCCAAAGGCGCCTCCAGGCGCCGCCCTCCCGGGTTAGAAGCGCAGTACTTCCTCCGTGTGCCGAACGAGGTTCACAAGCGTTGAGTGCCGGCAGAACGTCGTCGCTCTTTGGGGACAGAAAGTGACCCTGAGTTACCATCGTCGCTGTGGGCGGGCAATCAAAGCCAGAAGTTTCATCCAGAGCTTCACGGCACTTGACTTCTTTTGCCGACTTCAACTTGGCCGGGCCACAAAGCCTCAAGTAATTCTGCGGCGCCACCTTCGCGCGGGCTCACGCCGTCAATTTTGATTTGCCGCGATTCTTCCGGGATGGTCGGGCGGTGCATCGCAGATTAGGCCCTACGGCCGGCGCGCGCAGACATATCGCCACGGTCTAATCGCTCGCACACCTTCAGCGCCAAGCGCCCGGCGTAGTCGCCAGCGTGCTCCGGGGCTGCGGCCCGCGGCGCTTCCGATAGGCCACGTCGAGGACTGGCGGGACGGCGGAGATCGTGTAAGGGACACGCCCGCCGCGGGGCAGGCGCGTCACACGCGGCAGACGGCTCGCATGCCGGCAGCGCCAGTCGCGCGGAGGGTCACCGCTTCAAGGATGGAAGGACATGCGGCGCCTCCAAGCGGCGCGCATCCCATCCGCGCGCTGGCGTCCACTGCGGCGGGCACTGGCAGGTCCAGCGCGCCAACGTATGTATGCGGCTTGTCGAGGTCCATTCTCCAGGCCCCCCATTCTATGTCACACTTATGTTCGGTTTCTGTTCGCCAATCGAAAATCGAGAAGCGCGCTTATTTGTTGGCCGACAACAAGCTGGACGCTCTTTCCGAAAGACGACGCGGTGCTCGCCTCAGATTACATGGTCAAGAACGCGTCAAAACGTGTCAAGCGCTGGCCTATTCGGCACGTTGATCTGAAATCGAACTGCTGAGCATGCCCGGCAAACAGCGAAACTCGGCCAGCCGCACGAATCTCGCCCATGCCGGCTGCGGTCGGCGTTCCCCGCCCCACGAGAATCCTACCGCAACGTCATTGGCGTAATCACCCCGCCCTTCTTCACGCCCAGCCGGATAGGGCGAGGGTCGCCTTCTGCCGGCACACTCACCTCCACCCAGAGTTCCTCGCCCGGAGCGCGCCGCGAAGGATCGGGAACATGTTCGGGAATAAAGAAGGCGACCGGCTCGGCGAGAACCCACGCGTTGACGTTTGGCTCGGCCCCGGTTCGGACAGCTCGCTCCATGATCTGCACCGTGCCGCTGGGGTCTGGCGTTGCCACCAGCCGCCTTCCCACGGCGGAGAGACGGGCGGATGTCAATGCCACCACCCCGCTCCCTGGCGCAGTGGCCGCTGCCCTCTCCACCTCCAGGCTCAGACTCACATAGCGTCCGCGCACGAACAGATTCGGATCGAACGATATCGCCTTCGCCCATGCGCGCGGCAACCGATCGCGATCCAGCGCGTACTTGCCGGCCACGCTCAGCACAATCAGGCATTGCAAAACTGTAACCGCTATAGCGCGGTGTGCCGGTTTCATAAAGCCTCCCTCGACATATGTGTCAAAAGCCGGCGGCGCGCCCGTTCCAACACCCATCCGCCGCCAAGAAATAGCACGCCCATCGCGATCAGACTCGCGGAGCGGCCCAACTTGTCCATGAGGTTCGAAAAATAGAACGCCATCACCGTGATTGCCAAGCCGGCGAACGCCAGGTTGACCCGTTCGACCCGCCCATCGCGGACGCCCCACACCGCCAGCCCCGCCGCGCCGGTCGCGCACCAACAGTACAAAGCAATGGACTCGTGCAGTCTAATGCCGATTGCGCCTAGCACCAAGGCCCAGGCAATCGCCCCCGCGTTCCAAACGGCCCGGCGCGCGTCCAGTGCCAGCGCGGCCAGCAGCGGGACAAGCAGCGCCACAGCCCACGCGATCCAGTGTTCTCCCGATCCCCACAACACACCGGTGCGTCCCCACCACCCAAACGCTGCCAGTATCGCCGCCGCCGGAAGCAATGCCAGTCCGCCCAGCCACCCCAGCGCCTTGCGCAGCGGCCCATCCGCCGCCGAACGGCGTGCACTCAGGTACGCGAAGCTCAACGCGCACAAGCCCACCCATATGGGCAACATGGCGCGTGAATCAAGCGGCCCGCGTGTGCCCCACTCGGCGGCCAGCCACCAGGGAAGCAGTACCGCACACAAGGCGCCCTGCGTCCAATGCCCAAGCATCAGCCATGCCAGCGCGCAGCCGATGGCCCACAACAATATGGCCGCCGGCCAGCGTTCGTTCAAGTTGAAAATCTGTCCCGCCAGTGCGATGGCCGCCCCCAGCACCACGCTGCCCACCGCGTGCAACGCGACGGAAAGCCCTGCGAAGCGGTGCGCCGCCGCCGCGCCCGAACCGTGCAGCGCAACCAGGGTGGCCACCAGCAGCGACATGCGGCCGGCGCGCGATAGCTCGTCCCAGTGCGCGGACACGAACAGTAATATGCCGCCGGCCAGCAGAATCGCCCCAAATGCAAGCGCGATCCGCACCGGCCAACCCAGGCCCTGCGCGCGCGAATGCGCCCCTTCCCAGGCGCGGATGCGGCTGGCGCTGTCGATTTCCAGTAGGCCCGCGGCCGTCCATCTGTCCAAATTGCCTTCCCAATCTCTTGTCATGCTCTCCATAAGGGCATGTTTCGCGCCACGCGACCACCATTGTGAAATCAGCAGTTTGGCCGCCCCGTGCCGCACCACCTCCGCCGACGAAGTACATTTTCCGTATGGCTGGTATACATCTGTAGTGCGGCGCCATCCGTCGCTCCTGCTGCAAGCATTGACTGATTGCAACAGCGCGCCCTACAACTTATGCGCCGGTAACAATAATGGCGGCCGCAAGACGTTTACTTGCAATTGACATGAGTGCTTTAAAGTGTCGACCGCTGACTAAGGGATCGTGCAGGTTAGCCACTAGGTTGGAGGTGCTCCCAAACTCGAGAATTGTGGAACGCCGTAACAGCGCTCCTTTCCAACCTCGATTTTCAGTCCCGATGGTGCTTGGGACCAGTGCAGTTTTTGGAACAGCTCTGAACGGCCGATTTTGCCAAGTCCTACGCTCCTTTGCCCCGCGAGCTTTGGCGACTCATCCCCATTCTTCAGTCACGACTTACGTCTCTTGCTTAATAACTGCCGGCTAAAGCCGGTAGAATTCGGTTCCGACTCTCAGCTGAGAGCCGGCTCAAGGCTCGGTGGGCGCGGTGATCTTGAACCCCTGATCCTCGTCGTCCCATCGCTGGCCTCGATATACTTTTTGATCGTATCCTCGTCCACCGCGCACGCTCGCGCAGAAGTACCTCCGCGCCCACCAGTGTTGCCCCACATACCGCTTCCGCAGTTCGCCAAATTCGTCCTGCCCCCGGCGTGACGAGCGGCCCTTTAGGTACTGCACCAGTTTTGCCGGCGCTATGTTCGGCGGAGAGGACACCCGCAGGTGAATGTGATCCGGCGACACCGCGCCTCGTACCATCACCACTTCGCTACCCTGACAGATCTGTCGGAGCAGGTCGCGCGCACGCCCGGCCACTCGTCCGCGCAGTATCTTGTATCGGTGCTTCGTATTCCATGCGATGTGATATTTGATATCGAACACCGCGCGCGCTGGTTCGGTACTCGCCCATCCTCCTATTTTCGCAGCAGGAGGCTCGAAGCTGATCGCCTGAAAGGCGATGGGATTAGACCTGGAAGACGGAGCTAAATCCGGGACTCACAGTGAGTTCATAAAAGCGGTGCGGTACAACCAGGAAGGTGTAGTCGCCACTCGCCCGTCTCGCTGGTCTTGGTGCTGTCGCTCGTGTCGTCTGCCCCCGCCACCTTCTTTGCTCATCCAAATTGAAAACCGCCAGCCTGCGCCACGATTGGGCGAAAGCTCTGTCCGAACAATCGAACTTCCCTGCCTCACTTCTAGTCGTCTAATGTAAGTGGCTTGTATCTAAAAGTGTCAAGTTTTCAGCTGGCTTTCGGCAGCGGAAAAGCGTCGTAAATTAGCAGGTCAAGTTGCGTGTCGACGCGATCCAAGGCTTGCCGAAGTGGGAACGGTAGAACGGCATCGTTGGCGGTGAACATGGCCATGGCGGGCCGGAACACGCGGGCCTCCAGCCGCGAAAACAACCGAGCGACCTTCCAACCATAGGGAGTAACGAAATAGCGATTGGTCTTGGGTGGACGGTAGATCAGACCCTTCAGCCGGAGCCGGCGCAAGTCATAGGTCATCTGGTGCGGAGTGTACTCGGCCAGCGTCACGCCCAACAGATCCGCCACCTGCTGCCGCAGATGGCGATTGCGAAAACCGTCGATGAGATGATGAAACATGGTGAGCGCCAGCAGTAGCGCCATCACTCGCGGTTGGCCGAACCTCAATCCGGGCGCCTTTTGGCCGTCTTCTGTGACGGCAGGTTGCACCACTCTTTGGATGCTGTCGCCGCTCAGGCCACTGTTGTGGCTGACGCGTTCGACTTCCAGTAAGCGCCGGTTGATCTGTCGGCCGATCTTTTGCAGGTACGGCAGATTGCTCAATCCCTTATTCGCCCCAAAGTCGCCGGCCTCCCGGAAGGTCCCCTCAGTCCGGCAGCCGCGGCCTTCCTTGAAGTACTGTTTTAGGTCGAAGTTCTTGTATGCGATGTGCAGACTGGGGTGCACGCCGTCTTGTATCACGCGGGTGCGAAACTCCCCCGGCGTTCTCTTGGTCACTCTCCGCCCAAAGATCAACTGCACACGATCCGGCCGCCCCAGATCCAGATTGTCGCGGATGATCTCTTCGAAGAACTCCCGGCCCCGCAGCGGACGATCGAAGATCTGCGTCAAACTAAGGGCTTGCTAAAGAATAATCTGTACAAATCAACGGAGATCGGTTATGTTTTATTTAAATGAGGAGCTACGGTCCACCCCGCGGTATGGCGACGACCTCAGAGAGAACATGGCTGCGCGTCCTTGGGACCATGAATGAGTACCAAGCACGTCTTTTGGTGGCAGAGAAGGCTGCCCAGTTTGGTCGAGGTGGGATCAGTCAACTGTCGCGCTTGACGGGAATGTCGCGCGTCACGATCACCCAGGGAATGAGGGAGTTGCGGGTAGGTAAGCTGCGCAATCCGGCCGCGCGAGGAATCCGTCAGCCGGGAGGCGGACGCAAGAAAGTGGAACAAGCAGATGGAGAATTGTCCCGAAAGCTGAAAGAGATCGTCGAGGAGACCACGGCTGGTGATCCTATGAGTCCGCTGAAGTGGACGAGCAAGTCCACGCGGACCATCGCTGAGGAACTGACCCGTTCGGGGCACTCGATTAGCAGCGTAACTGTGGGCCGATGCCTGGAGGATCTGGGATACACGCTGCAGTCCAACGTGAAAACGCGAGAAGGGCCGCAGCATCCGAACCGCGATGCCCAGTTCCACTATCTGAACAAGCAGGTCAAGGTTTTCCGCCGGTCGGGTGATCCCGTAATATCGGTGGACACGAAGAAGAAGGAACTCGTGGGAGCCTTTAAAAACGCGGGCCGCAGGTGGCGGCAGAAGGACAAGGCGGATGCAGTCAATGTCCACGATTTCCCGCAGTTGGGTCATGGCAAGGCCATTCCCTACGGAGCCTACGACATTGCACGTAACCGGGCGGTGGTCAACGTAGGAGTGACGCACGAAACCGCGGAGTTCGCCGTAGAGAGTATTCGGCGCTGGTGGCGGCTGGATGGCAAGCGCCACTATCGCGGCGCCGGACGTTTGTTGATCTGCGCCGACAGTGGAGGCAGCAACGGTAACCGACAGCGTGCCTGGAAACTGTACCTGCAAGCCTTGAGTGACGAGATAGGGATGGCGATCACAGTCTGTCATTACCCACCGGGGACCAGCAAATGGAACCAGATCGAACATCGTCTGTTCTCCTTCATCAGCCTGAACTGGAGAGGGAAGCCGCTGGTCAACTTTGAAACCGTTGTGAACCTGATTGGCGGGACTCGAACACAAACGGGGCTGAAGGTCAAAGCGGTCCTGGACACCAACGAGTACGAAACAGGAGTCGAGATATCAGATGAAGATATCCATCAGCTACGGCTCAAGCGGCACAAAGTACATCCGAACTGGAACTACACATTGATGCCGAGGAATTGAGGTGTCCTTCTTTCTGTCAGGGGTTCCGGCAATTGTACAGATTATTATTTAGCAGGCCCTAACCTCCATCTGCCAGATCGACAAAGTCCAGTCGTAGCCCGCCTCCCGGTCCTGCGGTCGCAGCGGCAGTGGAATCCGTTGCAGCCATTTCCGAAACACCCGATCAATGTGCTCCGGCCCCAAACTGTCGCAGATCTGCTGTAGTTTCTCCGGCTCGGCACACGACAGGAATCCGTTATCCAAAGCCTCGTAGGCGATCTTCTTTTTCTGCAGTTGCCGCTTGGCCCACTCGTGTCCATTCAGGCACAGTTTCATGCTCCACGGGGCGTAGCTACAGATTTTGATGAACAGCGGACCGAAGTCTGCATCATCGATGTAGAAGTAGTAGTGATTGACGTAGACCGACTTGTCCCGTTCGAACTCGAACTGGCCGTTCACCTTTTTTCCGTTGAACGTTATGGCCTTCTCTTGGGTTACCCCGATGAATACGATGCCATCCCGTACTGGCCTTTGCTGGCGGAATTGATTGGCGATATCGTCCTTCCGTTCCTTATGGTCGAACTGGTAAATCGGTATTCCGTCCCGTTCCGCGAGCACTTTGACGGCCTGGCGGAATTTCTCCGACACCTGTCCCAATACCACTGGGGACGGTACCGGCTTCCCCAACTGCTCCCGCATGAACATCGACAACTGGGGTCCCGTTGCCAGCCTGCCAATGTAGCCGTTAAGGTAGAGACGGTCGAGGCACTCCACTTCCAACGTGACGTGCCCGTCAAGGAGTTCCGGAATAGTCGCCATTCTTGGATTTTATGGCAAGCCGAGCAGTGGGCTCGTCGGTTTGAGGTCGAAGACCTCGCTAGTGTATGCGGCGGAATCTGGCACCGAATTGGACGCACTTGAGACCTTGCTCAAGCCCCTGCTCCAGGCTCTTCCTGCAAAGGAGCGCTCAATTGTTACGGTAAGCCGCAGCTTTGCCTTCCCAAGGCCCGATGTAGACCACGGCGCGTGGTTTGGCGACGCGCAACATGTCGGCGCCTTTTTCCGTGACGGCGGTGCCTTTCAGGTCGACTTCGCGGAGGGACGGCATTGCGATGAGGACGGCGACGGCTTGATCATTGATGCGTCCGCAGCCTTGCAGTTTCAGCCGCTCGAGAGCGGTCAGCGATTTCAATTGCTCCAACCATTCCTGGGTGACGCTGAGGGTACTTACTTCCCCCAGCTTCGCGCCTTCGATTCCCACCGACGTCGATACGCAAGAGAAGCGCAGGTCGCGCAGGTTCTTGAGAGTGAGAACAGCCTGGAGTCCGGTGTTGGACATGGCGATACTCCAGACGTTCTTGTCGTTGCCCTGGCGGCCGCTCAGATCGAGGTAAGTTAAATTCGGCATCTGGCGAAGCGCTTGCATGCCGGCGTCGCCCAGTTCGTTGCCGCCCATGGTCAATGCCCTGAGGTTCGTCAGGCTAGTGAGCCGTTCGAGGCCGACGTCGGTCATTAACGTGGAGCCGACATCGAGCCATTCGAGTAAGGTGAGCCCGGCAATATGCTCGAGAGCGTTGTCGCCGGCCTTGGTGCCGTGGAGGTTGAGGCGCCTGAGATATTTCCATCCTTTGATGGCGGCGACACCTTCGTCGGTGACGTACTCGGCGAAATAGAGATCGAAATCGGTAATGCCGCGCAGGTTCTTGATCTCTTGCATGCCGCCATCGGTGATGTGGGTGAGGGAAAGATCAAGAACACTCAAAGCGGAATAACGATTCAAGCGGCGGAGGTCAGTATCGTTGACCCAGGTCCCGCGCAGGCTGATGCCGGTGATGAGGCCCTGAGCGTTACGCGCCACGGTGCCGCCGAGGTCGGTGATCCATTGAGTGTCTTCGCCGGTTGGGGTTTCGCCCCAGGCTGAAACAGCACAGAGGAAGAGGGCGAAACAAAGAGCTTTCATTGGCGGATTCTCCGGTTGGGCAAAGCCGAATCACGATCGAATACAATTTGACATTCGGGCAGAGCGGTTTTCAGGGCACGCCAGGCGTTTTCAGTGACGAGCGTGTGATAGATGTTGAGGGCGCGCAACTCAGTCATGGAGCGCAACGTCTGGGCGCCCTGGTCGGTAATGCTGGTAGCATCCAGGCTCAGCTCACTTAGCCGGGGAAGATCCTTGAGAAACACGACCGCCTGATCATCGAGGGTCATGTAGTCGAGCTTGGCGACGCGTAAGTTCTTCAGGGCGACGATTGAGGCGATGCCCTCGCCGTTGGCGCGGGTGTGGGTCAGTTCGAGGCGCTGGAGTTGCAGCAAAGGTTTCAAGGCCGCCAGGCCCGCGTTGCCGATGCTGGTGTAATTCAGATAAAGCTCGCGCAAGTTGGTGAGGGCGGCGATTTGTTTCAGGCCGGCGTCGGTGATTTCGGTGCTGCTGAGATCAAGGCTTTCCAGTTTGGCGAGTTTCGCGAGTCCGCCTAAGCCGGAGTCCGTGATGTCGAGAAAGCGGAGCCGCAGAGTGCGCAGACCGGTGAGCAAGGCGATGTCTTCAAGGCCACGATCGGCGACATGGGAGCCGGACAGATCGAGATAGCGCAATGCCGTTAGCCCTTTTAACTGGGCCAGTCCCGGCCCGTCGACCAGCGTCCCGGCCAGCTTGAGAGTTTCGAGGTGGCTTAACGCCGCAAGCTTCGAGAGGCCGGTTGACGAGACGGTGGTGTTGCTTAGATCGAGTTCGCGAAGACCGGTGAGCCGCTGGACGGAGGCCAGGCCCAGATCGGAGACTTGCGTGACCTGGAGCTCGAGTTTTTGGACGTCAGGGAAGTTTTCGAGGAAGGCGAGCTGCGCATCACTCAAGGAGGTAGAAGCCAGGTTAACGGATGTAATGTGGCCGTTCACCAAGTCAGCGCTTCCGCCCATCAGGCGAACCCACGTCGAAATGGCCTGGGGAGAGGAATCGGTGGGCTTCGCGCTGGCGCGATGCGTGTTGGAGAGAGCAGCTCCATCGAAACGGACCTTGACTTCGGGCAGGGCTGCGCGGAGCGCTTCGACACCATTGGTGGTGACACGGCTGTAGCGGACATCGACGTCGGTGAGGTTTTTCAAAGAATGCAGACGGGCTAGGCCGGAGTTCGTCACCAGCGTCCGGTAGAGGTTCAAGACCTCCAGCGATTTCATGCCGGCGAGGATGTCCATGAATTCATCGGGCACCTGCGCGCCTAGCAGATTCAAGCTCCGAATCGATTTCAAGTTACTGAGATGCTCCAGGCCGCGGCCCGTGATGCGAGTCCCGGACAGATCGAGTTCTTCAAGAGCTGTCAAATCCTGCAGATATTTGAGGCCGTCGTCGGTGACCAAAGTGTTCCGCAAAATTAGATGTTTCAGGTTTCTTAGCCCGGTGAGCGAAGCCATGCCTTCGTCGGTGAAGGGATTGTCGCTGAGATCGAGATCGCGCAGTTGCGAGAACGCTGACAACTTGGGTTTGGCGAGGCTGCATTGCGCGCAGCGGAGTTGCTTCAGGCCGGACCAGGTAGCGAGCTTGTCGATGTCTTTGTCATCGACTTCGATATTCGAATTGAAATGCCAACTGAAGGCCAGGCGCTCGACGGAAGTCAGCGAGGCGAGGGCTTCGAACACACCGGTTTTGTCTTCGTTGCCTGCGCCCGGATTCCAGATTCGGCCCGGCAGATAAAGCTGCCGCAGGTGCGTGAGGCCTTCGAGTTTGCGGAGCTCGACGGGGCGCATAACAGCGGCGGTGAGGTCGATGGAGGTAATGTGGAACCCGCCGGGAGGCAATTGCGAGAGATCGCGGATGGGCTTGTTTGACCCTTCCAGGATCAGACTGCCTTCCCAGCGGAGCGCCCACTCAGCGACCTCGCGTTCGGTCGCTGCCGGCGCCGCGACTGCAAAAAAGAGGAAGGCCGCAATGAACTGGCGCATCTCCTGTTATTCTACAGGGACGAGGGTGCGGCTGAAGAAACCGCCGAGTTGCATGCGCAGTTTCGTTAGTAAACGGACAATTCCGCTGGTTTTGGCGGGCGGTGCTCTGTGGGCACAGGGCGGCGATTTCCGGACCACCCTTTTCCCGATTCTGGAAAAGGCGAACTGCCATGCCTGCCACAACGCCGATGGCGTGGCGTTGGCGACACGGCTGCATTTTCCCGAGGCCGATGCCGATGCCGACAAGATAGCCGCTTTTGGGAATTCGCTGGTTGTTTTGGTGGACCGGCAGAATCCGGACGGTTCGCTTTTACTGCGGAAGCCGACAGCACGGATGCCGCATACCGGCGGCGAGCGGATTAAGCAGAACAGCCCGGAAGAAGCGGTATTGAAAGCGTGGATTGCGAAGCTGGCGCAATTATCAGGGGCCGAACTGGCGACGGCGCTGAAGTATCGGGAGCTGGAAAGTGAGGGCGGGGGCCCGTCGCAGGATGCACAACTGCGGCGCTTGACACACAGCCAATACAACCACACGGTGCGCGATTTACTGGGTGACCAAACCGCCCCGGCGACGCAATTTCCGCCGGAGGACTTCGTCAACGGATTCCTGAACCAGTCCCGCGGGCAGAGCCTTTCGCCGCTGCTGGTGGAGGCATATAGCGACGCCGCGGAGAAGCTGGCACGATCGGCCTTTCGCGGTGGCGATACGCATGGGCTGCTTCCCTGCAAGCCTTCGCCGGAGTGCAGCAAGCGGTTTGTGCGGGAATTCGGACGGAAGGCGTTCCGGCGGCCGCTGGAGCCTGTGGAGCAGCGGCGCTACGAATCGCTTCTCGCAAGAGAACCGGATCCCCTGAAGGGCGCGCAGTTGGTTGTGGAGGCAATGCTGCAATCGCCGAACTTCCTGTTTTGGATCAACACAGCGACAGACCCGAAATTGAAGGCGTGGGCGACGGCCAGCCGGCTTTCGTATTCGCTGTGGGACACGATGCCCGATGCCGAGCTTTTCGCCGCCGCTGAGCGTGGCGAACTGGCGACCCGGGCGGGCGTGGAGAAGCAGGTGCGGCGCATGCTGGCGGACCCGCGGGCTCACGAATCGTTGGATGACTTTGTCAGCCAATGGCTGCGATTCGACCGGTTGACGACGGCGAGCAAGGACCGGCGCAAGTTTCCGTATTATACGCGCGAAACAGCCAACGCTATGATCACGGAGGCACGCACGTTTGTCTCCGACCTGGTATGGAACGATGGCAACTTCATGGATCTTTTCACGGCCGACTACGGCTACGTCAGCCCGGAACTGGCGCGGATCTATGGCGTACCGGCGCCGGCCAGGGATTTCGAACGTGTGTCATTTCCAGCGAACTCTGAACGGGCGGGGATTTTAGGGCAAGGTTTGTTTCTGGCGTTGACAGCGAAGCCGGATGATTCATCGCCTACGGCGCGGGGCCTCTTTGTACGGGAACAGTTCCTGTGTCAGCATGTGCCGGATCCGCCGCCGGGTGTGAACACAAATCTGCCGCCGGTGACGGAGGCCAAGCCCCAGACCAATCGCGACCGAATGTCGGAACACACGACCAATGCCTCATGCGCCACCTGCCACAAGCTGATGGATGCCGTGGGATTCGGACTTGAGAAGTTCGATGCGGTGGGGGCACGAAGAGAACAAATGGTCCTTGAATTTCGCAGGAAAAAGGATGAGGACGACGACGAGGATGGAAAACATCCCATACCGAAGCGAGTCATCACCCTGCCACTGAACACGAATGCCTACGTTGCCGGCATCCCGAATTCGGAGTTTTCGTCGCCCCAACAGTTGGGCGCGGTGCTGGCAACCAGCCCCCAATGCCAGGAATGCATCGTGAAGCAGTATTTCCGGTTTCAGGCCGGAAGAAGCGAAACGGCGGCGGACCGGCCCTTGATCCGGTTCGTCACCGGCGACTTTCGCAATTCAGGTTTCCGCTTTAAAGAGTTAATATTGTCAATAGTCCTGTATAGAGAATTTCCGCAAGAGGGACAGAGGATGGATGTCGCAAATAATCACCAACCGCATTAGGACGTCCCGTAGGGCGCTGCTGAAAGGACTCACGGCTGCCGGAGCGCGGATTGTCGTTGGCCTTCCGCCACTGGCGTCGATGTTCAACTCGACGGGGACCGCTTATGCGGCCACACCCCCGACGAGACCAGCGGATCGAGCCCTGGTGGAGAAGCCGATTGAAACCCGTTTTGTTCTGTGGTTCAACGGGAACGGCATTCCGGAACGCTACTGGATTCCCACTGAAGAAGGGAGCGACTACGAACTGACTCCATGCCTCGCTCCGCTGGCCGCCTGGCGCAAGGATATTCACGTGCTGAGCGGCGTGGACAATGCGGCCGCCAGCGGCAAGGGGAACGGCCATACGAACTCCATGAGCGGTTTGATGACGGGCCTGGATTTCACCGGCCGCGGACCGAGCGGGCCGTCGATTGACCAGATCATTGCGGGGAAGATCGGCGGCGATTCGCGCTTCCGCTCGCTACAGATTGGTGTGGCTCAGGAATCTTTCGGCGAGAGCATGCAGCGTAACATGAGCTGGGCGGGATACGAGCGGGCGCTGCCGCCTGAAATGATTCCGCACCGGCTGTTTGACCGCTTGTTTGGCGCGCGCGAAGAGGGCTGGGTGAACCGGAAGCGCAGCATTCTGGACGCGGTGCGGGCGGACGCTTCCACGCTTGAGAGGTCGCTGCCGGGAGACGACAGGGCCCGCGTGGACGAGCATCTGTCGAGTATCCGGGATTTGGAGCGGTCCATTGCCGGGCTGCCTCCGGAGTATGCACGGGTTGATCCGCCCGACTTCGACGGCGATATGAAGGATTGGCCGCGGATTGCGAGATTGCAGAGCGACCTGCTGGTCGAAGCGCTGGCGATGCGTCAGACGCGCGTAGCATCTTATATGTTGACGAAATGCCAGAGCCTGACGCGATTTCCGTGGCTTGGCTATACCGCGGCGCGGCATCATGACTACACGCACTCGCCAGACAAGGCAGCGGGCGCGGACGGAACGGACGGCATGCACGTGCTGCGCGACATTTGCCGGTGGCACGTGGAGGAGTTCGCCTATCTGGTAGCGAAGCTCGAATCAGTTCCGGAAGGCGATGGCACGCTGTTCGACCACACCAGCCTGATTTTCGTCCACGAACATGCCGAGGCCAATCCGCATAAAAACAGCGGCTTGGCGATGTTGGTGGCCGGAGGGAGCAGGAAGTTGGCCAAAGGAGGTCACACGCGGATTACCGGGACGGTCGCCGATGTGTATGTGACGGTGGCCGATGAAGTGGTATGCGCGGGTATTGGTAAGTTCCCGACTGCGACTAAGAAGATTGGGGCGCTGCTTACGTAAAGCCCCGGGGACAAACGGCAACTTGCTTCCGCGAAGAGATTCGCGACGGAGCCTCGGTCCTCTTGACGGCTGTGCCTAATCGCAAATGTCGAACTGCATGACAAGATGGAGTTTGCCGTGGAACCGCCAGGCGCCCAATGCCGGCAAAGCAAGACTGGCAGCCGACTGGAGAGTACTCGAATCGCAGGCCAAATAAACTGCTCGGGCTCGGGCGGCATCAGGTGTCGCACCCCCCTCCGCGGCGAGCGTTCGGCGCGCGCGTCCGGCTTGGAGTGCCGGCAGGGTGCCTGATCGCGCACCAGATCGCCGGGCTATTCAGGCGTCCGCGGGTGCGGTAAGCGTCGCCCATGCCCCTGCGCTTCCCTGGCGTAGTCCGGAAGTTGAAACCGGGCGATGCATTCGGGCAGTCGCGAATGTGCGAAGGTTGACGGTCCAGTCCGGATTTCTACCTTGGAACGCCGGTCACAGTAGTTGAGATGAATGGACGCGTAGTCGGCGTCAGGATCACATCCTGAAGCCGCCAGGAGCACAACCGGAGCGGTATTCGGCGCCCGATAATTCAATTTGTTGGAAGCTATTCATACGCCTAACTCCTACGAAAGTAGCCGTCTAAGCCATTGATTCTGCGTGAACATAAGGGTGCGGTTAACTTTCATCCTTCGTTGCCGTCCGAAGGACCATGTTTTACTCATAGCGCAAGGAAATTATGGGATCGGTGCGCATGGCGCGTCTGGCAGGAATGTAACTCGCCGCAGCGGCCACTAGCGTCAGCAGGAGTGCGACGCCGGCGAAGGTAAGTGGGTCCACGGCGCTGACGCCAAAAAGCAGGCTGCGCATGAGCTGCGTCAATCCCAGGGCGGCGAACACGCCAACCCCAATGCCAATCGCGGTCAGACGCGCTCCCTCCCCTGCGACGAGGCGCACCACGTCGGCCGGCTGCGCCCCCAGAGCGATGCGAATGCCCAACTCGCGTGTGCGCTGCGAAACCGAATATGAAATTAGCCCATACAGCCCGACCGTGGCGAGAATCAGCGCGAGCAGGGCGAAGCTCCCGATTAACAAGGACGGGTAGCGCCGGAGAAACACCGAGGGTGACTGCGCGATGATCTGGTCCATCGTGGCGGGACCGATCAGAACCAGCTGCGGATCTGTACTACGCAGGCCGGCGCGTATGGCGCCAATCGCGGCGGCTGGATCGCCGGCGGTGCGCACAATGTAGGTGATAAACGGGCTCACATCCTGGAGGTACGGCGCGAAGAGAATCGGTTCATTAGGGCTGTCAAGGTCGGCATCTGCGATATCCCCGACCACACCGACGATCTGGCGGAAGGGTTGGGTAGGCGAGTATGTGAACTTAATGCGTTTTCCGATCGGATCCTCACCCGGAAGATTTCGTTTCACCCAGGCCTTGTTGACGATGACGCGCATGGGCGCGGAGGCGGTATCGTCGGAATCGTTGAAGAAGCGCCCCGCGACAAGCGGGATTCCCATCAAGGAAAAGTATCCGGCGGAAACGTCGCGGATATTGCATTCGTTCTCTTCGCCCGTGGCAGCGGGATAGCCTTCAATCGCAAAACGAATGGTGTTGCCGCCGCCAGTCAGCGGAACGACGCTGGAGGAAGCTATTCCCACTACTCCCGGCAGGGCTCCAATACGATCGGTGAAATCGCGGTCAAAGCGCATGGCGTCGGGATCTTTGGGGTAGGAGACGGGCGGCAGGAATACCGAGAATGTGAGGAGGCGCACCGTATTGAAGCCGGGATTGCGATGCAGCAGAGCCGTAAAGCTCTTCACCATCAAGCCGGCGCCAACCAGGAGTACGAGCGAGAAGGCGATTTCCGCGATCACGAGCGTGTAACGCAGCCGAGTGCGCATTCCCCCCGTGGATCCGCGGCTTTCGTCTTTGAGCGTCGCGCCCACATTGCGATTGAAAAGTTCGAGCGCGGGCGCCAAGCCGAAGGCTACTCCGGTGATGATCATGATGCCGAACAGAAATACCAGCACCAGGGGATCGGCGTGGGCGTCGCGCAAGAATGGCATCGAATCGAGCAGTGTCTGAGGTATCGCTGCGATGAGCAGCCTGGTTCCGTAGCGTGCGACGAAAAAGCCGAGTGCGGCTCCAGCTGACGCGAGAATCAGGCTTTCGGCCAGGAGTTGAGCAGTCAACCGGCCACGGCCGGCTCCGAGGGCGGCGCGAACGGCGAATTCCCTCCGGCGCCCCGTCGCGCGAGCCATAAGAAGATTCGCTACATTGGCGCAGGCAATGAGCAGCACGAACCCCACGGCACCGAACAGAACCAACAGCAGCGGCTGGATTTGTCCGACGATGCGATCGCGCAGCGGAGCTATGATGAGTCGAGTCAAACCGTTTTGGCGCGGGTACGCGGCGGCGAGGTGGGAATTGATCAGATCCATTTCCGCGCCCGCTTGCGCAGGAGTAGTACGGCGGGCGAGGCGGCCGATGACGCGCATCCAGCGGAGACTGCGCCGTGTGACCAGATCCTGAACGATATGGAGGGGCACCCAGATCTGAGCGTTCCCCCGCGGCGCGAATTCAAACTCAGCGGGGAGAACGCCGATGATGGTAACGCTATTGGAGTCCAGTCGGATGGAGCCGCCGATGACGCGCGGATCTCCGCCGAACCGGCTTCTCCAGAAACTATGCGTAAGGATAGCAACATATGGGCCCGCGGCTGCGTCTTCACCGGTATGAAAATCGCGCCCGAGGAACGGTTTGACGCCGAGCGTAGAAAAGAAATTGGTGGTGGCCTGCACGGCGGAGACGCTCTCGGGTTCGCCGGCGCCGCGCAGCGTGAAGCCGTCCCCGGTGAAACCGGCGAGCGATTCAAAGGTCTTCGACTGTGCCCGCCAATCGAGGAAATCGGGGTAAGAGGCGTTCCAGGACTGCAGGGATAGCGGGCCGGACAATTCTTCCTGGCTGCGCACTTCGCCGATGGTAAGGAGGCGGTCGGGCCGGCCATAGGGCAGGGGACGGAGCAAGGCGGCGTGGACAACCGAAAAAATGGCCGTATTGGCCCCGATCCCCAGGGCCAGGGTGAGAATAGCGACCGCGGCGAAGGCCGGGGTTTTACTGTGAGTGCGGAGACCAAAGCGCAGGTCTTGCGCGAAATTCTCGATCAGCTTTACACGGCGCATATCGCGACATTCCTCCTGATACTGAGTAAGCTCTCCGACCGTGCGCAACGCGGCCCTGCGGGCTTCGTCAAGCACCATGCCCGACGTGAGGTTCTCATGAATCTGCTGATCGAGATGAAAGCGAAATTCGGCCTCGAGCTCGCATTCCACAAGACGGCGCTCGAATAATGAGCGGACGCGCAAACGGACTTTACGGAAGACTCGCACATCAAACCCCTTCGACCACGAGATCGATCGCAGCCGAGAGGCGGCTCCAGGTGGCCAATTCCTTCTTCATTTGGCCGCGGCCGGCACGGGTCAGGGAGTAAAACTTCGCCATTCGGCCGGTCTCACTTGGCCGCCACTCAGCCTCGATCCAGCCCTGCTGCTCCAGGCGGTGCAGCGCCGGGTACAACGAACCCTGCTGGATCTGGAGGGCTTCTCGTGAAACCTGCTGAATGCGCTTGGCGATTGCCCAACCGTGTTTGGGCTGAAGCGAAATCGTCTTAAGAATCAGCAGGTCCAAAGTCCCTTGGACCAGATCGGTTGGTTTAGCCATACGCCTAGATAGTCAACAATTGTAGACGGCCACGGCATCGATTGGTTAGCGTATCTGTCGAGACTGAACCAGCAGTGCGTTATGCTGCAGCGCAACTGGGGCGTAAAGCTTCGGATCGGTCGAGCCACTCTGTCCGGCTGGTCCGTCACTTAGAGCCAAGAGTCCGGGCGCGTTGTTTGACAACCTCGCCCAGCTCTTATGCTGGCATCATCCGAAAATCGAAAATGGCACATGAGTTCCTGCTTCCGGACGAAACCGTAGATCCTTCAAATGCGGGAATCATGGATGATCAGTCGCTTCCGCCACCGATCACCCTCGGTGCGATACTGAATGATCAGGTATGGACATCAACAAAATCAAAGTCGGCGAGAGCCCGCCGGATGACGTAAATGTCATCCCGCATACGCTTTCCGCCGATGGCGACCCGTGTGACGTCCTGGTGGTTGGTCAGTCGCCGGTCATTCCGGGCGCGATCATGCGATCTCGCCCATTTGGAGTCCTTTTTATCGAGGACGAATCCCGCGAGATAACCTAATACCACGTAGCGGATGCAAAGGGTAGAAGACCTGAACATCTTATTATCCGTACTCAGGGTATTGTGGAGGTTGGTGCCACCATCCACAACGTGCAGTGCGTAATCCCGGCTGGAGGCATCTCTCTCGATCACAAACACTGGGCAAGACCGCTATCCGTTCTTCTTGCCGGTCAAGATTCTCAGCCGCGTTTCTCGAGGCAAATTCGTTGACCGGCTGAAGCGCGCTTACCGACAGGGTGAACTATGCTTACCCGGTCCCCTGAAGCTGCTGGCCCAGGAAAAGACGTTTCACTCCTTTCTCCGCTCCCTATTCCGCCAGGATGGGGTCGTCTATGCCAAGCCGCCATTCGGTGGGCCGGAGTGCGTTCTAAACTATTTGGGCCGCTACACACATCGGGTGGCCATCTCCAACCAACATCTGGTCGACATCCTGGACGGCAAGGCCACGTTTCGCTGGAAGGATTAAGCGGACGGAAATAAACGCCGGCTGACGACACTTTCAGCGGAGGAGTTCCTCAGGCGTTTCCTCCTGCATGTCCTTCCACGCAAGTTGGTCCGTATCCGGTTCTTCGGTTTTCTCGCTGACCGGATCCGGCGCCAATCCATAGGTCAAAATGGGTCCCTTGATACGTCCTGACACGAGTCCATATCCCGCCACGCTACCGTGCCTGCCAGCACGCTCTTCAGATGTGCGCCCACCTTGACCAAACCGCTTCCTCGCCACCGTTTGGTATCCTCGCCGTGCGCCCACGGACGCCAGTTTTCCACCTCTGCACCGGGCAATTCTCCACGAACCACGCAACGAACAACAAATGAATCCATCCTCAAGCACCGGGGACGATTTAAAACCCATAGGCCCGCGTCCGCCGCAAACGCCAGCGGCTTCCTTCAAACGGCCTTATTGAAAAGGGCGCCGGCGATCAGCCGGCCGGTTCCATTCAGCACAGGCCCGCCGACGTCCTTCCGATAAGCGACTAACGTATTCGGCCGAATGACGCGAAGACGAATCATCCGGCGCAATCGTCTCCGCCCAGCCGCTTCGGAATAGCGAACGAGGCAGGCCTGCGTGCATAAGGTCGGTCACTTGTGCAATGATTCGCTTATCGTGGTCCAACATGACTTCACTGTGATGGCTCGTCGCGTTGTCGAAACGACGGTCGGAGGGAAGTTCCGTCCTGTTGGGCCAGGCACGCATCGGACTACAGCAATCTTGATGCTTCTCCTACTCACGTGCCAGGCCGCCCACGGTCAGGATTGGCCCCAATTCCTGGGACCGGGACGCAACGGCGTTTATGCCGGCCAGTTGCCGGCAGCGTGGCCGAAACCAGGGATCGAAGTGCTGTGGAAGGTGGACGTCGGCCAGGGTTTTAGCGCCCCTGTCGTGGCGCGCGGACGGGTCATTCTGTTCCATCGGCGCGAAAAGCAGGCGATCGTGGAGTCGCTGGAGGAGGACACCGGAAAGCGCATCTGGTCGGCCGGGTACCTGACCGATTATCGCGATGATTTTGGCTTCGATGAGGGACCGCGCGCGGCGCCGGCCGTCGCAGGCGAAAGGATTTATACGTTCGGAGCGGAGGGCGTTTTGCAAGCTCTCGATTTCTCCACCGGCAAGCGCCTCTGGAGCGTGGATACGCGGCAGAAGTTCGATGCGCCGAAAGGCTTCTTCGGAGCCGCCTGTTCGCCGCTGGTGGATGACGGCCGCGTGCTCATGAATATCGGCGGCCCAAATGGAGCAGGGATTGGGGCGTTCGATGCGGCCACCGGCAAGATACTCTGGACCGCCACCAACGACGAGGCCGGCTACTCTGCGCCCGTGGTGGCCACCATCGGTGGAGCGCGCCACGCGTTGTTTTGGACGCGGGCCGGTCTGGTGGACGTCGATCCTGCGACCGGGAAGGTCCGGTTCCAGTTCCCGCGGCGCTCGCGCAGCCACGCTTCGGTTAACGCGGCGACGCCTCTTGTGGTCGGCGACTTGGTGTTTCTTTCCGCCAGTTATGGTACCGGCGCAACATTGTTACAAATCGATGGCGCGTCGGTGAAGCAGCTTTGGGATTCCGATGATGCGCTCTCGAACCATTATGCCAGCAGCGTGTACCACGATGGCTACGTCTTCGGCTATCACGGCCGCCAGGAATTCGGCCAGAGCTTGCGGGCGATCGAGCTGAAAACCGGGAAGGTGCAGTGGAACTTCGACCACTTCGGTGCTGGCACGGTCACTCTGGCCGGTGACAAGCTTTTGTTAATCCGAGAAAACGGCGAACTGATCGTGGCGCTTGCGACTCCAAAGGAGTTTCGGCCGATTTCACGCGCCCAACTCTTGCCCGCCACGGTGCGTTCCTATCCAGCCCTCGCCAATGGGAAACTCTACGTGCGGAATGAGCGGACGCTGGCGTGTTTCGATCTGAGGTAGTGGCCAGCACGGGATGGCCCGCCCGGAAACCATCCGCCTGCGAAAAGACGGAACCTGCGTTCCAGTTTCTCTTACAGCTTGGCGGCTGTAGCCATCGCCTCGCAACCTTGCCAGGGAGCGCGATTACCCTTCGCGTCCCAAATGACCGACCCGGCCCCTGCGATAGGCTATCGCGTGTCGGGCGCCTGGTGCTCCATGGAAGATGCGCTGGAAGAGATCGCACGGGATGTGCCAGATATCGGCAGGTGGATATCGGCCTGCCGGGCATGCAGGCACGGACGGCATCCGCATTCTGAAAGAGCGCTGACGCGAACTGCGGGCGCTGATGCGCCGACGACGTTATACAGCTTTGGGCCCAGAGTGGGTGCAGGGACGGCGCAGCGCCCTCCGCGGGACTCGTCCAGGGCGCCAATGGGGATTCTACGGAACAACTTATGGGGGCGGAGCCAACAGCCTGGGGACGGTTGCAAAATCACCCCGGGGGGCACGCTGACGACGCTATACAGCTTTTGCGCCCAGAGCGAGTGTACGGATGGCGGGGGGCCCTACGCCGGGTTGGTGCTCGGCAACAATGGGAATTCTACGGGACGACGCGGGGCGGCGGTGCCCACGGCGGTGGGACGGTCTTCAAAAATACGCCGCAGGGCGCCCTGACCACGCTGTACAGCTTCTGCGCCCTAACCGGGTGCCCGGACGGCAATCAGCCCGCCCGGACTCATCCAAGCCACCAATGGGGATTTCTACGGGACAACCGAGATTGGCGGGGTCACCGGGTGCCCGCCATACGGTGGCTGTGGCACGATCTTCAAGATCACCCCGACCGGCACGCTGACGACGCTATACAGTTTTGCTCCCAAGGCGGGTGCCCGGATGGCTACTACCCTACTGCGGCACTGGTGCAGGCCACCAGGCGACTTTTACGGAACAACGTCTTTTGGCGGGGCCAGCCAGGATGGCACCATCTTCAAAATCACCCCGAAAAGCAAGTTGACCAAGCTATACAGCTTCTGCGCCGAAAACGGTTGCCCGGACGGCCAGAATCTCTTCGGGGCGCTCTTCCAGGCCACCAATGGGGCCTTCTATGGGACAGCACATTTGGGCGGGGCCAATGCTGCCGGCACGATCTTCGAAATCACGGGTGGCACGCTGACTACGCTGTACGCTTTCTGCACCCAAAGCGGGTGTGCGGACGGCGAATATCCCTTCGCGGGGCTGACGCAGGCCACCAACGGGGATTTCTACGGGCAAGCTATGTCGGCGGGGCCAGCAAGAGCGGTCTGGTGTTCAGCCTGCCGGTCGGCCTCGGCGCGTTTGTAGAAACACAACCCACCTCCGGAGAGGCAGGAGCCGCCGTCAACATTCTGGGAACCGATCTAAGCGGATCGACCGGCGTCACCTTCAACGGCAAGGCTGCCGCGTTCACGGTCGTTTCGCCATGGCTGATCACGGCCACGGTGCCCGGCGGCGCAACCACCGGCACTGTCCTGGTGGCGACACCCGGCGGCATGCTTTCGAGCAACGTGCCTTTCCGGGTGCTGCCATAGAATCCGCGGGCCTGGAGCAGAAGGCGGACTGCATGCCCGGACCGGGCGGGATATAATTAGATGTTTCAATCCAGGATTCTATCCCGGAGAGTGTCCGATCATGAAACTGAAGGCCCTTGCAATCGGTACGGCGTTAGCCGCCGTGGCATTAACCGGCGCCGCGGGTTTCGCACAGCAGGCAGATGCTCCTGCGAAACCTGCGAATTGCCCAGCGGAAGGATTTAGCGGCGGCTTCTCGCACGGCTGCCCACAAAAACAATTTGCCAGCCCTTCCGACATCTCGGCCATGATGGCCGCGCTGCCGGACAGGCCCTACGCCGCGCCGCAGCGCCTGCGCCGGGTGCTGGTCCTCTGCCGAGCCGTCGGTTGGGTGCACACGTCCATCCCGCTGGCGGCGAAAATGGTTGAATACCTGGGAGACAAGACCGGCGCCTGGATGACTACCATCACGTACGACGCGGCCGCGATCACGCCTGAGAACCTGCAGCAATACGATGCCATCTTCCTGTCCAGCACCACCGGCGAATTTCTGGATGACCCGAACGACAAAGCTGCCACGGACCTTCGCAGGCGGGCGCTCCTCGACTTTGTCAGAGGCGGCAAGGGTCTGGCCGGCGTCCACGCGGCTACCGATAGCTACCATACCAATAGCCCCACGCTGACCGGAACGTGGCCCGAGTTCAACGAAATGATCGGCGGCTTCTTCAAGTTCCACTGGACCTACCCGACCCTGATCCCGGTTAAGGTGGACGATCCAACCAGTCCCCTGACTGCTATGTGGCCGGCGCGTGGGTTCGAGATCGTCGACGAGACCTACACGTTCGCGCAGGATTCATTCAGCCGCAAGCGGGTTCATGTTCTCACCAGCATCAACTACGGCAGGATGAGCGCGGAAGACAAGGCCAAAGAGCCGGCAGCCACCAGGCGCACCGACGGCGACTACGCGCTGAGCTACATTCAGCACGTGGGCAATGGCCGCGTGTTCTACGAGGCCCACGGTCACGATGAGAAGGTGTACTTCTCGCGGCCCTTTATCGCGCATATGCTGGCGGGGATCCAGTACGCTCTCGGCGACCTGAAGGCCGACGACAGCCCGAGCGTAAAATAAGTCAGGCAATCGACAACGGCCCGCTAGCACCGGAACTGTTGTCAACTTACTATGGAGCGATCTTGAACACCGCGCCACAGCCTGTGGTGTGTTGCCGCACGTCACCAGAGGATCGCCACCCCACCGCGTCGTGCCGTAGAGGACGCCGGCCGAGTCTGAAATCAGACCTTGTTGCGGATTGGCCCCGTCTGTCCCCGAGGTGAATTTGTGCAGGATGGTCTTCTTGCCCTTCAGATCCAGCTTGAAAATTGTTCCACAGCCTGGTCCCCCGCATCCTGTAGTTCCGCCGTTCAGGGTTGTGCCGTAAAGGTTTCCTGCCGTATCCCGCATTAGGGGCATGTTGGGAAGTCCGCCATCCTCGCCGCCTTCAAAGTTATACAGCACCGCATACTTGCTAGCGGGGTCCAACCGAAACACAAGTCCCCAACCCTTGACCCCCCCCGCAGCCGTGCCATACATAAAGGTTGCCCGCTGCATCTCGTATCAGGCTTCCCAACTGGGGAACTTTTCCGTCCGCGCGTCCACTGAAGGAGTACAGCGTTTTGAAGCTCCCGGCCGCATCCAACTTGAATATCGTGCCCACCCGAAATGCCCCACCGCCAATAGTTGCCCCATAGAGATTGCCCGCCCCGTCCTCGACCAGTCCTGTCCACGGGCTTTGCCCGTATGTTCCCTGTGCCGTGAAGGTATGCAGCACGGTGAAATTGCCGGCGTGATCCACCTTGAACACCTTCCCGTACTTGTCGCCGCATCTATTTAGCGGGTAGCAACCCATGGTAGTGCCATAAAGGCTGCCACCCGTATCGCGCACCAGGGCAGCCGCCGGATATGCTCCGTCGTCCGATCGCCCGCTAAAGGCGTGCAGCACGGTCTGGTGGCCGGCCGGATCTAATTTGAACACCACGCCAAAGCTCAAGTCGCCGTCGATCGCGGTGCCATAGAAGTTCCCCGCCGCATCCTGGATCAGCCCTGCCCACGGATTGGCCCCCACCCCCGGGGCGAAATTGAATAACACAGTCTCGTCACCGGCGCTGTCCACCTGAAACACCACTCCGCAACAACCATCCGTCGGGCCCTGGCCGCCTAGTGTGGTCGTGCCGAAAACGTTGCCCGCCGCATCCGGAATCACGTATTCGTAGGGAACTGCACCAGAGGGGCCGTCGTAAACCGGAAAGGCGTAGATCTGTTGATACTGCGCGCTTGCCGGCGACTGCACCACTAGACTCAGGAACAATGGCGCGATAAAATCAATCCAACTTCGACCGCGTTTCATTCCCCCCAGAATAGTTGTGGCTCCTGCGGCGCCGACCCGATTCGTCACTGGACTCCGTCCCCGGCGCTCAGTGATACGGGATTCCGAACTGCGCTTACCCTAGCACTTAGATCAGCCCGAAAGTGTCGCTAAATTGTAAAAATCTTGTCACCTTCACTGCATTCCCGAACGAACTGCTCCGGCCTGGGACGGCCTACGCCGCGACGGAAACCTTACGGGGCGACGTATACTAGCGGTGACTGCGGACTTGATGACAGCACCCGGAAAAGGCACGCTCCTCGGAACGCCTTCAACGAGATGTGTGATATGAAGCGAATCGTTAACGCAGGTAAACTGAACTGGGCAAAGAGAGCATACGCTGTCTGCGTACTTTGCGCGGCGACGACGATGGGCGTGACGGGGCAGACTCTCACCACCCTGCAGGCCTTCGACATCACGGACGGCGCAGCCCCCTACGCCCGGCTAGTCCAGGCCACCGACGGGAACTTCTACGGGACAACCTACGAAGGCGGCGCCAACGACCGCGGGACGATCTTCAAGATCGCCCCGAATGGCGCAGTGACGACGCTTCACAGTTTCTGCTCGCGTAGCGGGTGTCCGGACGGCGAACACCCCGAGGCCGGGTTGGTCCAGGCCACGGATGGGGACTTCTACGGGACAACCGCCGCGGGCGGGCCTAACCGCGCTGGCACGGTCTTCAAAATCACCGCGAGTGGCAGATTGACCACGCTGCACACCTTCTGCCTGCAAAGCGGATGCCCGGACGGCGCGTACGCCAGGGCGAGGCTGGTCCAGGCCGCCGACGGCGGCTTCTACGGGACCACCGAGTATGGCGGGATCAAGTGTTCCCAACAAGGCTGCGGGACGGTCTTCAAGATCAGCCCCGGCGCCATGCTGACGACGCTGTACCGGTTTTGCGCTCAGAGCGACTGCACCGACGGCGCCAACCCCTTTGCGGAGCTAGTCCAGACCGCCGACGGGAATTTCTACGGGACCACGTTTGCGGGCGGGATCAGCAATCTGGGGACGGTCTTCAAGGTGACCCCGAGTGGCGCGCTGACGACACTTTACAGCTTCTGCTCCCAAAGCGGGTGTATGGATGGCCAAGACCCTTACGCGGGGCTGGCCCAGGATGCCAATGGGGATCTCTACGGGACGACCCAGTATTGTGGGGCTCACGCCGGCGGCACGGTCTTTAGAATCGCTCCGAGCGGCACGCTGACGACGCTCTACAGCTTCTGTTCCCAAAGCGGGTGCGCCGACGGATACTACCCTTACGGGGATCTAGTCCGGGCCAGCGATGGGGACTTCTACGGAACAACTAAAGGTGGCGGGGCCAACGGCAACTATGGCACGGCCTTCAAGATTACGCGGAGTGGGACGCTGACGACGCTTTGCGGCTTCTGCCTCCAAAGCGGGTGCGCCGGCGGCGCGTACCCGTACGCGGGGCTTGTTCAAGCCACCAATGGGGATTTTTACGGAACGACTTTCGGCGGCGGCGCCAACGGCTATGGTACGGTCTTCAGCTTGTCTGCAGGTCTGGGCCCGTTCGTGGAGACGCAGGTGGTAACGCGCAATTTGCGCGAGCGTTAATGGGCGGCCGGCGCTGCTGCAAATGCGTACAAGTCGGTTTCAGTTCGTACATAAAGTTTCCCGTCGACAATCGCTGGTGTAGCCAGAATACCGCCATCAAGTTTGTTTCTTGCCAGCACGTTCAATTGCTCGCCGGCATCGAGGACGGTCACAACGCCCTCTTCGGATGCAATGTAGATCCTGTTGTCGGCCGCCACGGGCGACGAGTAATAATATCCCGGCGCTCCCGTGCGGCCACTATACACGAGCGCGCCCGTCTGCGCGTTTCGAGCGAAAACGATACCGCCGTTCTGGAATGTATAGAGGCGTCCGTTGCAGTAAAGAGGCGAAGGAACGCCGAGTGCTCCCTTGTGCTCCGACCATGCAATGTGAGTTTGGTTCACCTCGTGCTGGCCACCCGGTCGAACCGCTACTTCGCGGGACGCGTTGTTGGCGTACATCTGCGCGGCTCGTTCCGGGTTTGCTTTCTCACCGGCGGGGTCCATGATAATGTCCGGCGCGGCGAAGAACAACAATCCGCCGCCGATGACGGGCGTACTCTTGCCGCACGGCGGAAGGCCCGCGACCCACCAGCGCTCCGCTCCATCGGCGAGGTTGTAGACCATCAGCCGTTGGTTCGGTTGAAAGTCACCGCCCAGAACCGCAATCTCATTGACTCCGTCGTGATGCCAGTACACGGGTGTCGACCATCCGTACTGATACTGCGAACGGTCAGTCTTCCAGACAGTCCGGCCATCGCGGCGGTCGACTCCAAGCAGGTACGCTTCTTTGCCCTGATGATTGAGTACCAGCAAGTGGCGGGCGACGATTGGTGAAGCGACCGCCCCGTAGATATTCTCCGGGAGAGGGGACCGCCGCTCCCATTGCACTTTTCCATCGAAATCGTAGCTGACTAAACCATAGGAGCCAAAGTAGGCGTAGACGCGCTCCCCGTCTGTAGCGGGTGTCGGTGCCGCAGGACTGCTGATCTCGTGCACCTTTTCAATCTGGGCAGGCGCGACGTTGCGCCGCCAGAGAATTTTTCCGGTGCGCAGGTCGATGCACACGGTCGCAAGCTGGTTCGTGTGGCGATCAAATTCCGTGAGGAACAAGCGCCCCTTCGCAATGACGGGCGAAGAAATTCCCGATCCGCTGGCAACCTTCCAAAGCAAGTTCTTGTCAGGACCAAACTCGACCGGTGGTTTGCCGTCACCGATCCCAGTGGAATCCGGTCCCCGGAATTGCGGCCAGGAAGCTGGCCCGTGTTGTACGGCATGCCAGCGAAGGTCGGCAGCATGAAAAGCGCCGGAACCAGGATCGCGAGCACGCCTAGCGCCGTTCGGAATCCGAACCTAAAGTCCAGCCGGACGGAATGCATCACCAAATAGACGGTCCACGACACGTTCGGTTCCTAACGGCGTTGTTAACCAGTGCACCGAGCCATCGACAAAATATCATCGGGATATCATCGGGGCAGTTTCGTGAGTCGCTGCCAATGGCGGGACGACCAGTGGTGGGCAACGCGAGAATCCCCGCCCCTTCCGAATCGATGCGGTGGCGTGATCTCCTTTCCAGAGAGGAGCTTTTTCGTCATGACCGCATTACGCCAATGAATGCCGGTTCGCCAAGCATTTTGGCAAATCGCCCGACCAGCTTGGAGCCGAACACATCCGGACCTATCAGCTGTTTCTGGTCAAGGAAGGTAGGCTGTCGCAGTCCACGTACATCCAGGTGCTCTCTGCGCATCGGTTCCTCTATACGCAGACCCTGAACCGTCAGGTCAGCATTGAGCGGATTCCGTTCCCTCGAAGGGAGCGGAAGCTTCCGATCATCATGAGGCGGGAAGAGGTCCAGGCCCTGCTCGAAGCCCCCGTAACCTCCGCAATCGCGCCGCTCACCACTATGTATGCCGGCGGCCCTAGGGTCTCCGTGGTCGCCAAACTCCAGGCCGGCGACATCGAAATTAGGGGAGCCACCCGCCACACAATTGAACGCCGCTGATGGAGGAGTGAAGGTGCCACTTTGAGTGGACCAGAATCACCCACCCGATGGCATTCGTCTCTCGGGCGCAAGCAGTGAAAGCTCCCGGCTACGCCGTCGTTGACTGAATAGCGGCTCAGGACAAAATGTCGTGCACGACATTTCCGGAAACATCGGTCAGCCGGAAGTCGCGGCCGCTGTAACGGTAGGTCAATTTGGTGTGATCCATCCCCAGGGCGTGAAGAACTGTGGCGTGCAGATCATGAATGTGCACGGGATTCTCCACCGCCTTAAAGCCGAACTCGTCAGTATTGCCGTAGGTCGTGCCGCCTTTGACGCCGCCGCCGGCCAGCAGTGTCGAGAAACCGTAGCTGTTATGATCCCGGCCATTTTGCACTTTCACCAGGCCGCTAACCTCCAGGACAGGCGTACGACCGAATTCACCGCCGATGATGATCAGCGTTTCCTGCAGCAGACCGCTCGCCTTCAGGTCGGCCAGCAGGGCGGCGATGGGGCCGTCTACGTCATGGGCCAGTTTGCGATGAATGAGGATATCGTCGTGGTTATCCCACGGCTGGCCGTTGCCGTAATAGACCTGCACCATGCGCACGCCGTGCTCTACCAGGCGACGGGCTATCAGACAGCCACGGCCGAAATCATGGTCCCCGTAGCGGCCGCGAACAGCTTCCGGCTCTTTGCGTAATATCGAAAACCTCCGGCGCCTCGCTTTGCATCCGATAGGCGATTTCAGCCGCCTGGATACTGCTTTCGAGCTGGCTATCTTCGCCATCGCGCTTTTCTTCGATCAGGTTCAATTGGCGCAGCAGATCCAGGGCGCGCCGCTGTTCGGCCATGGGCGTGGACGGATTGCGAATGTAGTTGATGAGTTTGTCGGGAGTTTTCTGGTTGTTCGGGATGTACGTGCCCTGGTAGATTGCCGGCAGGAATGTGGAACTCCAAAGTTGCGCCCCCACGATGGGGTAACCTGGACACAAGACGACATAACCGGGCAGGTTTTGGTTCTCCGAGCCGAGGCCGTAGGTCAGCCACGAACCCATGGACGGACGGCCTGGGACCCGATGGCCGCAGTTCATCAGGAAGAGCGATGGTTCATGGTTGGGGATCTCCGTGTACATCGAGCGAATCACGCATACGTCGTCGATCGCGTCTCCCAGTTTGGGGAAGATTTCACTGATCTCGATGCCGCTCTTGCCGCAGCGGCGGAAGGCGAAGGGCGAGCCGAGCAGATTGCCGGTCTTGCGCTCACTCTTCAGGTTGCCGGTCGGGATGGGCCGGCCGCTGTACTTCTGCAGCATCGGCTTGGGATCGAAGGTGTCTACCTGGGAGGGACCGCCGTTGAGAAAGAGAAAGATAATGTGTTTGGCCGAAGCCTTGAAGTGCGGGGCTTTGGGAGCCATCGGAGCCATCGGAGCGTCCGCGACGGCGGAGGCCCTTGTCCCGGCGCTTTGCGCGCTGAGAATACCGGCGAGTCCGGCCATACCGAAGCCGGTGCCCATGGTGCGGAGTATTTGCCTGCGCGATGGCGCAAAGATCATCTCGTTCGGTCCTTAGTTGAGATAGGTGAATTCATTGGAACTCAGCAGGATCTGGGCATATTCGGGCCACGCACCGGCATTTCCGGCGATGAATTCGTGCGCAAGCCTGCGCTCTTCAGGCGTGGGATCGCGCTGGAGTACGAAGCGGTAAGTGGCCGCAATGCGCTGGTCGTCATTCGATGCAGTCGCGGCAACGCGAGCCATCAGGGCAACGGACTGATCGATTACGAACGGACTGTTCATAAAGAAAAGCTTCTGCAGCGGCACGGTAGTCTGCAGGCGCTGTTCACTGGTGTTGTTCGGATTCGGAAAATCGAATAGCGCGAGCATCGGATCGAGTTGGCGGCGGGAAATGTAAGCGTAGACCGTGCGACGGTTATTTTCGCCGTCGATGCGGACGGCTGGACCGCCTGCCTTCAAATCGAGCTTGCCGGAGACGAACAGGAGGGAGTCGCGGAGCGATTCGGCGTCGAGGCGGCGGCGGTTGTATCGCCAAAGCAGGCGGTTGTCGGGGTCCTCTGCGTAGTTGCGGTCGGAGGGGTCATCGCTCAATGCATAAGCTGCGGTCAGCATGATTTCGCGATGTAGTTTCTTGAGCGACCAGCCTTCGCGCACAAACCGGTCCGCGAGATAGTCGAGCAGTTCGGGATGTGAGGGGCGGTCGCCCTGCGAACCGAAGTTGCTGGGTGTGCGCACAAGGCCGTACCCGAAGTGCTGCTGCCAGACGCGATTGACCATGACGCGGGCGGTCAGCGGATTGGCGGAGCTGGCGATGGCTTCCGCCAGCTCCAGCCGCTCTTTGCCACGCTCAAAGGGCTCAGGCTCGGCTTGAGACAGGATGGCCAGAAAATGCGGGGGAGCCAGGTCGCCGGGATTGTTCTGATCGCCGCGAATCCAGACATGTTGTTCCTCGGGCTTCTCTTTGTCGGTAATGGTTTGCAACACGGGATAAGCAGGCGGCAGTTCCTTCTTCAAAGCCGCTAATTGCGCGCGAAGCCGGTTCAGGTGATCGAGCCAAACGCCCGAGAGGAAGCGGTCGATTTTGGCCTCCTCTTTGTCGGATTCTGCGTAGTGGAGGACGCCGTGATCGCCGAGCATGTCTTCCCAGAGGCCAAACTTAGCGCGGTCCAGTGAAACGAGATTCGCATTAGAGAGATCGTCGCGCGTGGGATCGAGACCCAGGCGGATGTGGTTCTCATCGTCGATTTGCGTCTTTTCGACAATAACGGCGAGGACCTGGGCCTGAAATGCAGTGGCCGCCTTCGCGCGCTGCTCTTGCGTGGAGGCTGCGTACCAGTCCTTCAAGAAGGGATGTTGCTTTTCGGGCTCCGCCAAATACTTTATCCAGCGGGCGAGCGTTTCCCGATCGAGCACGGGTCCGGCGGTTGAGTCTTCAACGTCGTCCGAGGGATGGCTCGAGGGCTGGCCGGAGGCGAGCAGGTAACGCGCGGTATCGGAAGCGAGAATGAGACCGAGCTGTGCGGATTGCGCTCCCACGTACTCCTTGAGTTCTTTCTCCTTTTTCTGAACCACGGCGTCCTGCGCTTTATACGCATCCACGGTTTCCTTGGGAGCGAGCGGAATCTCATGCAGGTCTGTGTTGCGGAAGATGCCCATCAGAGAGTAGAAATCGCGGGTGGGAATAGGATCGTACTTGTGATCGTGACATTGGGCGCACGCCACCGTGAGACCTAGGAACCCGCGGGTGGTGGCATCCACGCGATCGTCCTGCATCTCGGGGCTCAGGGCATAGAAACCGAGGCCCGCTTCGTATTTTTCATGATCGGGAAGCCGGTCACCGGCGATTTGGGCCTTCACGAAGAAGTCGTAGGGCATATCGTTCTGGATGGCCTGAATCACCCAATCGCGATAGCGGAAGGAAGCCGGGTAGGGGTGGTCGCGTTCCGAGTCGAGCTGGTCGTCGGAATAGCGGGCGACGTCGAGCCAGAGACGTCCCCAACGCTCCCCGTAGCGAGGTGAGGCGAGCAAACGATCGACAATTTTGGCGAACGCATTGGGCGCGCGATCGTGCTCAAATGCATCGACCTCTTCGGCAGTCGGCGGGAGGCCGGTAAGATCGTAGCTGGCGCGCCGAATCAGCGTGCGCCGGTCGGCGCCGCGAACCGGGTGTAGCCCACGGGCCTCGAGCTTTGCCGCGATGAAATGGTCGATGTCCGTGCGGGCCCAACTGGTATCCTTCCCATGCGGCACATCCGGCGGAAGAGTGGGCTTAACTGGTGCGAAGGACCAGAACCCGCGCTGCTCCGGAGTGATCCTGTAGGGCGGCGATTTCAGGGCGGCTTTCTCGTTTTGCGGCCAGACCGCGCCGGCTCTGACCCAGGCTTCGACAGCGGCGATCTGGCCCGCGGCCAGTTTGCCGGTGGGTGGCATCTTAGGGTTGGCATCGTAGCGCAAAGCTTTCACTAGAAGGCTCGCGGCGGGATCTCCAGGAACGGCAATGGGTCCGGACTTCCCGCCTTTGAGGAAGTGCTCTCGTGAGTCGAGCTGCAGTCCTCCCATACGCGCGTCCGTGTGACAGGCGTAGCACTTTTCCGCGAACAAGGGGCGGATCTTCGTCTCGAAGAAATCGGCGTCAACGGCACCCGCGGCCGCCTGCGCAAATAAAGCGGGTGCGGTGGCAGACAGGAGGACAAGACTGCCGGCCAATGATCGCATTGCCTGATTCTACAGCAATGTGTGGAATCATGAGTGGCCACTGCCGCGCGGCGACGCGCTGGCACTCATCGTTGATATTCTAGGCCCGGGCGCCAACGGAGTCGGACCGAGGTAGCCTCGCCTCCACCGCCAGCTTTCTGGTGGCGGACATGCGCTCGATGATCGACGACGACCCCAAGCCGCGTTCCTCAAGGGACACACGCCAGGCACTCACGGTGGCCTTGGTTGCTGGGCTTCAATCGCTGCCATTCCGCCGTTCTCCGAACAACAGTTAACTCGTTCATCTGGAACTCTTATTGGGCAGCACCGGCCAATCTGATGCCCGCACGGACTCAACTTGCGTGGAATCTGTGGATTCGGGGCGCGGGGACCAGTGAATAGGTGGCGCGGACCAAATCCGGGCCCTTGGATCGCCTTGCAGAGTTTAGTAGAACCTTCGCTTTGATACGCCAGAGCCGACGCGAACCATTGTCTAAGCCACTTGCAGACCGCCGCGCTGAATCCCAATTCAACGCCAACTTCCTCGCCACACTCGGAGCAGATAAACGCTTCGATCACTGAGAGACTGGGGAAGGTGACGTGCTGTCCCGAATCGGTTCCCATCCGATCAACCGTATCGCGGAACTGCTTCCCCATAACTGGGCACCCGCCCAAGTTTAATTCCGGGCTTGCGCATCTGATCAAGCCTGCCGCCCTGGTGATTCTCAGCCGCTTACGAATTTCCGAGTAGATGACCACATTTCCGGGGGAAGCCCGTCAAATCCTATTTCGCCCCAAACCGGGCTCAGATTATACGGTTGAGACTGCCGGGAGGCACAGCTTCAGGAATCACGTTTGAATGGCCCTTGGGGCGCGGACGTACACAGAAGGACCGATGAAGCCCTGGTGGCATTTTCCATTTGTTTAGGTGTGGCAGTTTCGAACGCCTGGTGGGGCGACCGACTTGCGGGGATCTCGGGTTCTTTAGATGGGGCGCGATTTTATTTTGACCGGAGACCCAGTGCCGCTTCGCAAAGCGGTCTGCTGGAACGTTCGAACGACCAAACGGCAACGGAAATTTGTTTCTGAAACCTTCACGAACGGTGGCATTGAGAACGCAGTCGTTCGAGGGATATGTTGGACGGCCCATCTCGGTACCGGTGAAGATCGAGGTCACTACGGTGGATGCCAAGTGGATAGACCTTAGAGACTGCCCTGTCCGGCATGAGCGTCACAAGTTTCCGCCACGGGACCATCTTCGCCCGCAATGGGCATGTAAGGTGCATATAGCCAATAGCGATAGACCGTAATCATTGTTTCGCAACTCAAGGGGAGTCTCTCTGTGGCTTTATGATTCAGAAGAGGACGACTTTTTCGCCAGCTAACGACGGCCTGATCCGGCGATATCGGCGTCTATTCCCTTGTGCAGAGGGCTGTACACCGGGAATAGCTACTTGCTGGGGACAGCGTGTAGTTTGATGTACTCATCGACGCGCGGGTCGCGGTCCGCGCCCGAAGAACCCGCTGGAATGTAATGGAAGGCTTCGGCATATTTCACTCCGTACTGCTCGCCCAATTCTCGGTTGTGCGTTAAGCCGAATTCGCGAATGTAGTTGCGGTCGGCAGTGACGTCGTCGTCGCCCAACAGCGGCAGGCGCTGATGGCGGCTCGCCAACTCAGCCCGCAGGCGCGATCCCGAGCGCCCTCCCGGACCCTTCGCGACATTGGCACGGATAGCGTCAATCTTCTTATCGATCTGCTTGCTGATGTCCACTACTCGTGTGATCTCGGGACGTCGGGCGAAGTAATACTTGTCCTGAACGGTCTTGGGCTGCAGCCCGGCGGCGAACTGCTCCGGGAAATCATGGACGCGTCCCGCCATCCAGCACGCTGCCTCCAATGCCCTGGCGATAGTGTAATGATCCGGATTCTCTTCGTCGTGTGCCCAGGGATCCCATCCCACAACAGTATCGGCCTTGAACAGGCGTATGAGAAAAATAAGGCGCCCAATCACTTCGTTGAGCGAGACATCCCCCATGCGGTGATTGTTATAGTTCAGGTCGAAATGATCTTTGCAACCGAGGACCCGCGCCACCTCGGCGTTGTCACGTTCGTTGCTGAACACGTGCTCGCCGATAGTGCCCGGCGTGCCCAGGCCCACGGCGTCCCCCATATCATCGTTCGTCGCGCGAACGAGATATCCCGTATATCCTTCTTCGATCAGTTTGGCGACGGTACCCGACGCGAAGAGGGGGATGTCATCGGAGTGCGCCTGGACCGCCAGCAGGACTTTACCACGGTGCGGCTGGCCCGGTTGGAAACGGTCCAGAACCGCCCGGCCGGCGGTCGGTGCCGGAGATTGCTGTTGTGCCCGTGCCCACCGGCTGATCGCGCCGGCGGCCATTACGCAGATGCAGAAATTGCGCCGTAACATCGGTCCGATTATACCCTCGTTGAGGCGCGCATCTGCGATCAGGTTAGCTCTGCACCGGAGTTGTCGTTCAATATCGCGAGGTAACCTTGTGGTCGCGCCACTCAGCGGTGCCGCTGCATTCAGACCGCAACGCCGCGAAACCCACGAAGGTGACGGAACTTTCCGCGGGAGTATCCATTGCGTAAACTCTAATCAGGCCCTGGAGGGTCCACCATCGTGAAATGGTCATTGGCCAGCGGTTCCGAACGGACTGTCACCAGAACGAGAAAAAGTGCTCTGCCGGCGTGCCCTATGACTGGGAATATGGCGATCACGCGGGAAAGTCATAAGGTCAGTGAATCTTCCGGGATTGGACGCACCTCGCGCTTCTGGCAAATCCGAGCTGCGGCTTCATGTCAGGTAATATCGGTTAGCTATCGCAGACCAGGGTTTCTTTTGTGCTCGGAGGATCCGTTCTTCCGGCGATCTTGCCTGAAGGAATCTGTGGTGTGCGAGACGGCCAGACACGCCACGAACCGATCCGCTCATGCAACGCCTAGGGCAATCCTGGAGCTCATGGCGCTTCCCAATCGAGGGCATAGATCTCGTCGGTTTCGACGCTGCGCGCCGTGATGACGGAATTGTTTGGAGCTGGCGCGACCCAGTAAGTCAGGCGCAAGCCCCTCAGGGCCGCGATGCGGTCCGTCTTTCGGTCGCGCACGCGCACCCTCCACCAGGACGCATCGTCGCCAATAGTGCTGTAGAACAAGTATTCACCATCCCGGGACCAGCCTGCATAACCGCTCGGCACGCTGGAAAGCTCGGACTGCTTCTACGTTCCAGAATCGTAGAGCACGATCTTCCAACCAGAGGTCGACACACCCGCGATGAATCGTCCATCGGGCGACCATTTGGGGAGACCACATCCCGCCCGAACCCGGCAAGGCTGACACGCGACCCGTTTTTGGGTCCACCAGATGAACGAACGCCGCGGTGCGAGGCGTATTAGGGTACACCCGAAAGCAAGCGACGCCCCGTCCGGCGACCAGGATGGGTCCTAGTCGCCAAGCTCGCCGCCCTCTCCGTTGGTTACCCGCCTGAGCGCGCTGCCATCGACGGATACTATGTAGATCCTGTCGTGGTTCCACTCCTGCGCTCCAAAAAATCCAATCTGCTTCCCATCCGGAGACCAGTGAGGCATGGCGGCCTGAAACGAACGTGAAGTTAGTTGCAGGCGCTGGCTACCATCAGCCGCGCTCCTCCAAAGCGATCCATCCGGCACCGCAACGTGGGCAACCCATTTTCCCATCCTTGGAGAATTCGAGGTCACTCCCGTACCGCAGGGTGCGCCGGCGGTGTTCGCGGAGATCGTGTCGCTGAGGAAGGACGCCAGGCCATCGCTATGAATGGCGCCCTGTGCGCCGCCGGCACTGTCCGGATCGGTCGTCTGATTCTGCGCGATGGTCGATCCGGTTGCGGTGAGGGAACCCAGGAAGCCATTGAACACCGCCGCGCCGACTCCGCCGGCCGAGGCGTTGCCGACAGCCGTGTTTCCGGAGAATGTGCTGTTGGTGATGGCGGCCGTGCCGTTGTTCAATAAGCCGGCGCCGGTGGTTGACGCGGTCGTCGTATTATTGGAAACCGCACACTGGTTCAGCGTGGGCGCTGCGCCCACGGTATTCGAGATGCCTGCGCCAAGCGCCGCGCTATTGGCGGTGACCACGCAGTTGGAGAGCGTGAGCGTACCGTCATTGCGGACGCCGCCTCCACCCCAGGCCGGATCCGTGTTGGCGCCGTTTTCGATGGTGACGTTGGAAATCGCGACGGTGTTTCCGGCGGTCACGTCGACCACGCTTCCGGTTAAGCCCGTGCCGTTGATCTGGACGTCGGCCGGATTGCCGGTGGCGCCGGTAATCGTCACCCCTTGGTTTATGGTCAGAAGCTCGTTGTAGGTGCCCGCCGCCACTGCGATGATGTCGTTCTGCGCGGCGGCCAAGGCGGCCGAGATAGTTGGATACTGCGCCGGAACCTGCAGGGCCGCCGGAACGTGAACCGTTATCGTGGCGGACGCCGTTCCCAGGTTGGCGATCTGGTCCGATTGGATGACGCCCGTCGTCGCGGTGCCGGAAATATTCGCGTCGGCGATGACGTTCACGCTGAACGAGCAGAACGACTGGCCGTTGGCGGGGTTTAAGCTAATTCCGGATACGTTAACCAGCGTGATCGGCAGCGCAGAAATCGTTGCGCCGCAGGAGTTGTTGGCCACTAGAGGGGTGGTGGTGAGAACGCCGGACGGCAGCGGAATGACAAATTGGATGTTCGTGAAAGCCTGCGTGGTGTTGTTCACGATGACCATGGTCAGGGTGGCGTTTCCGCCGAGTGGAACGGGCGAAGGCGCAAAGCTCATGCTGAAGGCCGGTTGGCTGGGCGGGGATTGGCCGAAAGCGGCTGCGCCGGCAAGCATCAGAAGCGCGGCCAAGCATTGAGCCAGGCACGTGCGGCGCGCGGCGAGATAGAAAACCGGCTTTTCAGGAACGCATCCCGTACCGGCGTGCAGTTGTATTCGATCTGAAGTCAACATAGTTTCTCCTTCGGGCGTTTTCTCCTCAGGGCGCAAAGAGAAGGCGCGGCAGTCCGTTGTGCGCGAGTTCAAAAGATACCGTCGCTAGCGAAAATCGCCCTACTCACTTTTGAAAGGTGCGAGTAGGGGGACGAACTCGGAAACAAAAGTGGGGGGAAAACTAATTTATTTTTGCCGTCGAATCCGCGGGTTGCCATCGCGAACGCTTGCATGGCCCAGCAGCATCTGGATCTGCTCCAGCTCGCCGCCGGCCGTGCGGCATAATTTTGCAGCCGTTCTTCTACAATCATGAGGCGCGATCCCCGCGACGCCGGCCGCCTTCGCATAAGGCCGGAGCATCTGCCAGACGACCTTCTCGGACAGCACATTGCCCGCACTTGGTCGCCGCGAATCACGCGCCGGAATACGTAGCCGTCTACCACGCCGGCGGGGGCGATCCAGGCATCGATGGCTACCTTCACCCAAGTCGGCATCGGGATGGTCCGAACGCGCCCGTGCTTCCCATACAGATCCACGATGCACCACCGGCCATCCCGCTGCTGTATGTGCCCCATCGTAAGCGCAGCCACCTCGGACCGGCGCAATTCGCAGCCCAGGAGCACGGCGAGGATGGCGCGGTCGCGCGGGCCTTTCAGCGTCGTGATGTCCGGCGTGTTCAGCAGCGCTTGGGCCTGTTTCTAAGAATGTGTGTTTTCCGTCCACTGGACGCAGCCTTAAACCTAAACCCACCGTTTGGCTATTCCCCGGCGGGAGAGAGCACACTGATATCGAGCATCCTATAAATGATAAGGTTGTCTGGCAGGCTTGCGAGCGGGCCGCTCACCGCGCCGGCATTGACAAGCCCATTCACCCACACACTTTCCGCCACTCGTTTGCCACCCATCTATGAGAGGCGGGCACCGACATACGGACCATCCAAATCCTGCTTGGGCATAGTGACCTAAAAGCTACCACCATCTATTGGCACCTGTCGCGGCGACACCTGCAGGAGACGGCCAGTCCGCTGGACGCGCTCACGCTGGATTCCAGCACGCCGGCATAGAACCGTGAGCCGGCCCCCGCTGGAGGTGGCCGATGTAATCCGCGCCGCTGCACCCGCTTTCATCCAGCGCGGCCTGAGCTGTTTCGACCGCCAGCATTTAAAGGCGCTGAACGCCATGCAGCGTTGTCGCACCGCAGCTCTCGGCGGCCATGTGGAGGAATGCTCGCGGTGCGGGCTACGGACCATCTCCTACAATTCGTGTCGCAATCGCCACTGCCCAAAGTGTCAGGGCAACGCCCGCTGCCGCTGGCTCCGGGCCCGACCAGCAGAACTTTTGCCTGTGCGCTACGTGCCCGTCGTCTTCACCTTGCCGCACGCACTGGCCCCCTTGGCCTTAGCCAACCAGAAAACGATTTACACCCTGCTGTTCCGCCTCCGCGCCGAAACCTTGATAGCCTTCGCACGCGACCCGCGACTACTCGGCGCCGAGATCGGCTTCTTCAGCGTTCTCCATACCTGGAACCAGAAATTAGAGCATCATCCGCACGTACATTCCGTGGTTCCGGTAGGTGGCATTTCGCCCGATGGCTCCCGCGGGGTCCGGCCGCGTTACAACTTCTTTCTCCCAGTCAAAGCCATGGCCACCGCCTTCCGCGGCAAGTTCCTCGACGCCCTGCGCAAAGCCTTTGCCGCAGGCGCACTGCATTTTCCCGGACCGTTGAAAAACCGGTCCACACCCCGAGCCTTTTCCGCGCTACTCCGCCCATGCTGCCGCCACCAGTGGGTGGTCTACGCCAAACGACCATTCCGCGGCCCGGAGCACGTTCTCCGGTACCTGGGCAATTACACGCACCGTATCGCCATCTCCAACCACAGACTGGTTGAACTGGAGAACGGGCCGGGGAGCTTTCGCGGGCGCGATTCGGCCCATAACAACAAGAAACGAGTGATCACGCTTCGGGTCGAAGAGTTTCTGCGGCGCTTCTTTCGGCATATCCTCCCTGGCAACTTCGTCCGCATCCGGCATTTCGGATTCCTGGCCAACCGGCCACGCCAGCAGCGGCTTGCCATCTGTCGCAAGCTGCTAAACCTATCCCAACTGCCGGCCAGCGCGAGCGGATCTACCGGGACGCCATCCGGTAAGGCAACGTAAATAAATAAGATTTACAAGTAACGTTAAGCATTTGGATGAATTGTGTAGTTCCATTCGCCATGGAATTTGTCAGGATTCAGGTTGACATGAGCGAACTCTTCATCCGTGATCTTTCGTCCAACGGGGTACTTGCGGTGATCCAGGCGGCAGGTCACTTTTAAGCCTTTGGCCGTCGTCGTCCCCGCGATCAGCCGCACCACCGTCTCGTAATCACGCAGCGGCTCGCCGCGCCAGTTGGACGAGATGAAGGAAAACAAGCGGTGCTCCACTTTGTTCCATTTGCTGGTGCCTGGCGGAAAATGGCAGACGGTCAACGTCAGTCCCGTTTGGTCGGCCAGTCGCTGCAACTCCCATTTCCACAGCCGCAGGCGCCAGCCGTTGCTGCCACCGCCATCGGCGGTAATCAGCAACCGTCGCGCGCACAGATACAGGCGGTGGCCCTCGGCGCGCCACCAGCCGCGGATGGAAGCCACAGCGAATGCGCCCGTGTGGTGGTCCGTGCCTACATTGACGAACCCGGCGTTGCGTCCCAGGTCATAGATGCCGTAGGGATAGGCGCGGGGCACCTCGGGACCGGGAAAGTCATGTCCCTGGACCTTGTGCGCCGTTCCCGTTTGGCGCCACTGGCGGCCCTGGTTCTGGTAGTTGCCGACTAATTCCTTCTTTTTGGTGTCTACGGAGATCACCGGCTCGCCCGCCCGCAAAGCACGTTTCACGGCGCGGTTGATATGACCGAACTGCGCATCGCGATCGGGATGGTCATCCCCCTCCTCGGTCTTGCGGTTGCCCTGCAGGCTGAAGCCATCTTCCCGCAGGAGTTGGGTGACTTTGGTATGGCTCACCGGGTGGTGCCGGGCCGTCAGTTCCGCCGCCAATGTGCGGGTACTCTTGCAGGTCCAGCGCAGTGGTGACTGCGGATCGCCGCGGGCCGTGGGCTCCACCATGTCGTCCAAGGCGGGTGCTAGGTCCGGATCGTTCAAGGTCAACGCGTGTCGTCCGCCGCCCTCGTGGCGAATCCGACCGGGGGCCAGCGGTGCGGCCTGCAGTTCCTCAACACCTTTGCTCAACGTGACGCGCGACAAACCACAGGCGCGGCTGACCCGCGAGACACCGCCATAGCCTAGTTCCACAGCTTTGCCGGCGGCCACCAAGCGGCGGGCATGCTCATCCAAATGCGGCCACATGCCCGCAAAGTACTGGGTGAGTTGGGCATCGGTGTCCATACCCAACTTGATACCACAACAGCATGGTAGATGTAAATGTTATTTATTTACGACGCCTAACGACTTCTGGCGCTGCCCGAACTGCGGCGGCATCATGGTCATTGTGGAACGTCTCACTGCGACCCAGCTATTTCTGCGCTCTCCCCCACCGAACGAGGAGGCAGCTTGAAGACAGATGGTTGTCCGCCTACACGCGAAACCGTGGCATCAGCGATAGGTGTGTGTCGGCGGCCTCCGCAGTATGCCAGACGCAGCCAAAGGCTTGGCGCCCAGACCAAAAGCCGCACTGCCAATCCACCATCAAAACGGCCGCGCGCGTTCTGCCTCGACAGATTCTCACGTCCCACGACTTCCCCCGCTTTAATTTCCATTGAAATCCCATAAAGAGCCGCGTCTGCTGCAAACGCGAGCAGCTTCCTCCATCACGCTGTATCGAAAGCGACCCGCACAAGCTCCTCTCACACTTCCGCCACTTGTTTTGCTGGGTCGCTTCCGATACAGCACTAAGTGACATCAGGCCGTGAATGCCGTCCCGCCTGCGGCTGGGCCGGCATTACACCGACACGCGCGCAATGCGGCAAACTTGATGGCGAGCATCCCGAATTCAGTCTACGTAAGCCGCGGAAGGGCGCTACGGCGTCTGGAATCGCTCCGCGTATCCGCTCGCGTGTAGCAGGTGGTCGGCGTCTTGGAAACCCAAGACCTCGGCTATGGCTTTCTTCTTGTCGGAAGCTTTCTCGTAGTATGCCGCTGTGATCTGATGACCGATGAAATAGGCAAGATCGGCAGGCCGGCCATTCACCCCACTTCCGTACATCCACTTGGAAGTGTCGGTGCCGTGCATCTCTTGACTGAACTGCCTCCACAACTCGCCCTCATGCTCGAGACCATATTTCGTACGCGGCTCATCAACCGCTTGTCCGCAAGTCAATTCTGCGAGAAAGTCGGCGCTGCCTTCTCTCAGGGCGGCGGCAAGCAGCGTTTTTCCCTCCGTTTTCTGCTGATAATGGATGAGTTCATGTGCGACGGTGCAGGGTATGGCCGTCACAGAGCCGATCGCGTCCCGGCGCCATTGGCCGAGTTCATCGACCGGGGCATTCGGTCCTTTGCCGAACATTTCTGCTCCGATCAAAAGGCTGGGACCTGTTGTTCCAGCCGAGTTCATTCTGCCAATAACGAAGTAAACGTCCGGAAAAGTAGCCGGAGCGTACAGATCTTTCATTTTGCGGAAGGAAGCTCGAATCTTCGGGGTCAGGTCCCTGATTTGCTTCGGCTGGGGTACGCACGGCGGCGTAATATCGAGGGGCGCTTTTCACCATGTTCCAAAGATCAAGTCCCGAATGAATCCGCGCGAATATGAAGTCCTGCAATCCTGGGCTCCGCGCCGAAAATATTCATTCTCGATCACCACATCTGGCTGGGTTGAGGCTTGGAGTTTGTCCATCACTGTCCAAAAAAGATCAATGTCTGTTGTGATGATGGCCATTCGTTCCGGGTCGGCGTGCGTGCGCTCGTACTCACGCTCATTCTCTCGTACCCTTTGAAATATAGGCGCAAATTCAGCGCTCGTGCGAACCGATTCCAGGTCCGTATCCGCCTTCATGTGCTCCGGATTGCGAAAACCCAACCCGGCTGCCCGGTCGAGATACGCGATGGCTTTGCGGGCGTCCCCGGCAAGCGCGGCGGAACAAGCCGCATTGTATGCATCCTCGTCGCGATCCAGGCCCGCCGAAAACCCCTCATCGAATAAGCGCAGCGACTCAGCATAATTCCTGCTCTCGTACTCTTTCATTGCCTGCGCTGCGAGAGCGTACCTTGACTTCTGTGTCGTTCGCTCTGCTTGCTGCTGGGTTGAATTGGTCTGCGCCGGACCTGATTGCAAGAGCAGCGCGAACACGGCGGCAATGAAAGCGCGCGCTGAGCAGAGCTTTGGATCAGTACACATCGGCTTATTTAAGCAGTTTACCAATTTAAGCAGTTTACCAATTATTCGGGCCGAGGCGTCGGCGTGACTCAGCGCGGTGGAGTGATCGCCCGCGACCGCTCCGGATACATTCTTCCTCTAAAGTGCAGAGCGGCGAGCCTCGGGCCGAGACCAGCAGGCTTAGGCGAACCGTCGGCACACTGCCCATTGTATCCGGGGGTGAGATCAAGCCACCAGGCAGATCCTATTCCACTCGATCCTTGGCTTTCGCTTCCCCCGAACTCTGCCATTGCATGTTCTCCGGGGAATCGGTTCCGCCGCGCTTCAGGGGCACGACGTGATCAACAACATATCCGGGGCACGGGCCGGCCGTCGGCCCAGTTGCTGGGCAGGGATGCAAGTTTCGGAAGGCATGCCGTGCGCTCGAACGGCGCCGAATCCGGCCCGCTGGGCGTCCGCTCGCACGTAACGCAGTAGGTTGAACGGTGCTGTCCGCTCGTGTTGGCGGCCGGCGAGGCATCCCAAGTCTGGCAGTAGTCGGCCCGCCGCGACTTCGGGCGCCCCTGGTCGCGTGGTTCGCTACGGACGTACCGGTGTGAAACGTTGGCGGGTGCGATTGGGGCGATCAACAGGGCAAGTGTGCCAACCCGGAACAGGAGCGAGGTCATCGCGAGAACAAAATGCACACGGCCGGCCAGCAGGGCGCAACGCAAGTTCGAGGGCCTGCGCCCGCCACGGGCCGAACGATCGCTAATGATAACGCCGTCGTGCCCTCAGTCGATGCTCTGCGTCGGGACTCCAACGGCGATATTATATCGCCAAGAATCATTGTGATGGTCGCTAAGTTTGAGGTTGCGCGCGGAGACTCCGCCGCTCAGGAAACCCCAGCTAACTGGAATGTAGCGGTGAAACGCGTGTCCGCCGGCGCACCGGCGGCGCTGAAGCAGTGGACGTACACTGTTGTCGTTGTGGAACTGCTGAGCCACTCCTCCGTGCTGCAGTAATTGCCCGGAGCGTCATACGCTGTCACGATCACCGTACTGGACGCCCATGTGTCTTCTACGTTCATGGTCCAGGTGTACGAGCCCTTGCCGATGCGCTGGGCGAGCATTTCTTCGCCGTCTATGGCGATGCTGTACCTCGTGCTGACATCGTAAGGATTGTTGTCCTTGTCCTTGGATGCCCAAATCGCGCCGCCGTTGCCCGAGCCGGGGCTGTATCCGGCGGTCTCGAAGATCGAGTACACTAGTGAGAATTCCTCGTCGGTCGCCACGCCGGTTCCATTCGTGCAGTTGACGTCTACATTTGTGCCCGCTCCGCCGCTGGCCCAGTCGGTCACCTGGCAGTGCGCCGGCGCACTACCGTAAGCTGTCACGATCACCGTGCCTCCGGTTTGGGTCAGGCTAGGTAAGGTCGCCGTATAGTTTCCGGTGCTGGTGCGCACAATCGTATTTGTACCGCCGCCCGGATTGTACTGATAATCCAGGTCCGGCGTGTAACTAGGGGTCGTAGGTTCGTTGGCCCACAAAAACGCGACAGTCGGGGTGGTCGGGTCGCCGTGCGTGCGTGCCTGGTAAAGCGCGGTGAAGCTATGGTCGGCCAGGTTGCCGGCTTTGTTGTAGCAGAGTACATTTACGTCGACATCCGTACCGTTCGTCGAAAACCAGTTTTCCACAATACAGAAGTCCGCGCCCGAACCATAGCCGCTTACCACGACGTTGCTGTTCAGTCCGTTACCAAGACCTGCGAAGATAGCGGTGTAATTGCCGACAGCATTGCGAGTGATGCTGATTGCGCCGCCGGATGAGTTGTAGCTGTAGGCGGTGTCCGGCGTGGTAGTGCCCGCAGTGGTCGGGTTGTTGTTCCAGACGAATCCGACAGCTTGGGCGCGCACTTGGGGCGCGCCAGCAAAAGCGATGACTGCCACCGCCGCAAGCAGGCCCGCGCAGTTGCGCGCATGTCGTAATGTCTCGCGCTGTGATCGCTGCGCCAGGGTAAACAAGCTTCTTTTCATTGATTCATTTTCCTTTTCGATGGTTCGCTTTTTTCACGGGCATCGAGCTTGTAGTGACACCGCCTGCCAAAACGTTTCAATTCCACTGCGACTTCATGGAAATGCGGAAAATCAGGGGACGATTTGCGTGAATCTTCGAGAAACCCCACAACCGGGCGAATGTCGTGAGTTCCCTGCTCGGACTGTCCGCATCGCCGCACCCTCGATTCTCGCTTGCTGTCTCCGCCGTCCCGAGGCAAGGTCTTCATGGCCACCGATATTGCCCACTATATCGGCCAATTTGCAGGTTGAGGAAGGTTCCGTACGCTGGCGGGCAAGATAGGAGGATTCTCTCTTCGTTCGATACTGGTTTACCAGGAGGGTGAAGGCCAGTTCTGCGGACCCGAGCTCGGCAGGCGCGGTTGGCGGTCGGACTTCACAGCCATGGTTCTTTTTGTCGCACTGCCCGAGACAGAAAGCAAGACCGACCCGGGGTGACCGAGATCCCTCTGGAACTGCTCCCGCGGCTCTGCCCGCTTTGCGGCGAGCGGACCATCATCGGTCACGGACAGCGCCTCAAATCAGCGCACGACCAACGGTACCGGCAGATCTGGATTCGCCGGGGCCGCTGTCGCCCATGCCACAAGACTTTTACTGTGCTGCCAGAGTGGTCGCCGCCGTCAGGTCACTACACCCTCCACTGCCGGCAACAAGCGTGGGAGTTGGTGCAGCAAGCCGATGGCACCTGGGAGCGATCGGTTCCTGACGTCGCAGATGCGTCGCGGTCGCCAGACCCATCTACGGTGAGGCGGTGGACTGGACGCTTGCTGCATCTGAGAATGCTGTTGGCGACGAAGCTCCGGCAGGCCGCCGGCTGGAGCATCTCAACGGCACCCACCATCCTTGCCTGGGATTGGACCGCAATCCGCCGTATTCTGCTGTTGGAGGCGAGCAGTCCGTGAGCCGCAAGGAACTGGATGAACTCCAACAGCAAATTCCCCTACTGGACTACCTGGAAGCACACGATTGGCGGCCGATGCGGCGACTCAGCCGCGGCCGATGGATGGGGTTGTGCCCGCTGCACGACGATCACCAGCCCAGCTTCCTGATGGATCCCCACAAGAACTTGTTCTACTGCTACGGTTGTGGCCGCGGCGGCGATGTGATCCGCTTTGCCGAGGTCTATCACCAAGTGCGGTTTCCGCAGGCTCTGACGCTCCTGCGCCAATGGCGTGGCGGAGCACCTTTACGGCAGGAAGCCGCCAGTTTCTAGCGCATGCAGTTACACCGTCACGCCGAGGCGGTTGCCTATCTGCATTACCGCGGATTGCGCTCGCCGGAACTGATCGAGCACATGCGGATCGGTTACGCGCCGGGCGGTTGCCTGCGCGGCTGGCTGACGCGGTTGGGCTACCCACTCCCGGCTCTACGTCAAGCCGGTTTGGTTTCGGCCGCGGGATACGACACCTTCATGCATCGGATCGTCTTCCCGCTGGAAGGCAATCTCTATGGCCGCAGTCTCTCGACTTCGGCGCCGCCTCATCGGTTTTTGCCGGGGGCCAAGGGCGGACTGTATTTATGGGAGCAAGTTCGGCAATCTCCGGAAGTGCCCTTGGCGGTCGAACATTGTCGCTTGAAACTGAGCTTGAGTTTTCCAACCCGCGGCCTCGGCCCAGCTACAGGCCGATACTTGTCCTACGATCTGCCGGGCAAGCCCCAAAATGGCTTGGTCCGCCGTGTCGGCCCGGAACGTTCAATCAGTGTTCTTGCGGCTACCGTTTCGCAAAGCAATAAAGCGCCCCGCGGGTGCGAACGAAGATCCGGCCATTGAGGATCGCGGGAGTCGCGAAGACATCTTCGTCAAGATTATTGATGGCGAGAATATCCCAATCCGGCGCGGCCCGCATCACGACAACTTTTCCATCTTCGCTCACGATGAAGAGTTTTCCATCGGCGGCGACGGGCGAAGACCAGTAGCGGCCGAGTGCCCCGGTTAGACGCCCCTGCTTGAAGATTTGTCCGTTGTCGGGGTTCAGGCTTGTCATAACGCCATCGCGAACCAGATAAATCACACCCTGGTAAAGCAACGGCGACGAGGTATTTGGAAGTGCCTTGCGATACCTCCACAGCACGTGGCTCTTCGTAACATTGCCGCGCCCGCCGGCTCGAATTGCGATCAGACAGTTATCCGCGGTGTTGAGCGCTTGATAGAACCCCATTCCCGCTCGTCGATGTATCCGTCGTGGTTCAGATCATTGTCGGCGAACCATTCGGCGCTCCGGCTGCCGGCCATTTCACTGCGCGACAACTTTCCATCGTGATCTTTGTCGTACACAGCCAGGATCTCTGCAAAAGCGACCGCTTTGCCGCCTCCTCCGATTTCCCAACCGTTGGCAATGATTCGGTCATGGTCGACTATCGGTACGGTCTTTGGTTGCCACGCCAGCCCGCTCACCCACCACGGTTTCTGCCCGGTCTCGGCGGCGTACGACGCCAATTCGAACGAGCCGGGAACAATCAGTTCCGCCGGCCCGTTCTTTGGCCGGTACACCGCGGGCGTGGCATAGCCACGGGTGCACTCGGGCCGCATCGTCTTCCAGATAACGCGGCCATTGGCCGGATCGACGGTCAGAAGGTAGGACCCGGTGTCTTGATCGCAGATCAACACAAGTTTCCCATCGGCCAGAATTGGCGAGGAGCCGTGGCCGTTGGGGTTGTTGAACGGTCCCATTGGCAGTCGCCATCGTTCCTGACCTTCCGGATCGTAAGAGAGTAGCCCGAAATCGCCGAAGAAAACGTAGATGTTGACTCCATCCGTTACGGGCGAAGGAGATGCCGGTCCATTGGTTTCCTGGAAAGCCTCCTGCCTGTCGCGCGGGCCTGCCTGCGCCAGAGAATCCTGCCGCTCTCGCGGTCCAGACATAGGGTTTGCAGCACCTTGCCCTCAAAGGCCATAACAAAGATATGTTCAGCGGTGAACACAGGTGAGGAATGCCCTGCTGGCAGAGCGGTTCGCCAGACAAGATTCTTTCGCGCGTCGAAGCGCTCAGGAAGGCCTTTGGAGGATGATACGCCTGAGCCGTTCGGCCCGCGAACTTGCGGCCAATCGGCGGCGCCAAGTGCAAATTGGAACTAGGAGCCAGGCAAGCCAACGCACAGATGTCCTCAGTGTACAACGCTGAACGCCTGGCGACATCCTTTGTCGTGGGTTGGTTTCAAAGGCCGGCAGTCAATGATCCGGCGATCTAGACGAAGCGACACGTGCAGAGGCAGTTCCCAGTGGGCAGGTTCCTGCGTGAGGCCACGCCGAAGCACGGGTCGATAATGGCAAACAACGCCGTCGTTCGTCGAATCAGGAGCAAAACGACATCGTCTCGGCCGGTCAGGCGACCCGGCCGCGCACCCGAATCTACTCTGTTAAGATCAGGCTATGCTGCCGCCTGACGCCATTTGCCGCCGCACCGCGATGCTGACGGTTGCCTCTGCCGCCCTGAGCCATGTGCTGGGGGTCGAGGCGGGCCGCGAACCGGCACCCAGATTCACGGCCAAGGCGATGGATGGGGAGAAGTTCAGCAACGAGTCGCTGAAGGGGAAGGTCGTGCTGGTGCAATTCTGGGCGACCTGGTGTCAATATTGCCGTCGCGATCAACCGTCGGTGGACGCCATTGTTGAGGACTTTGGCGATAAAGGACTGGTGGTGCTTGCGGTGAATGTGGGCGAGCCCAAGAGGAAGGTGAAGCAGTATCTGGCAGAGTCGCCTCGGGCGTGCCGAGTCGTCCTGATGGAGGACACCAACCTGGCCGCGCTTTATGCCGCGCGGTCCTATCCGCTGTATGTGCTGATCGACAGGGACGGCAACGTCGTGGGCAGGCAAAAGGGCGCGGCGGGAGAAGACGCGCTGCGCCGCTTACTGCGTAAGGCCGGGCTGAAAGGTGAATAGGTTGCGGCAGAACTCGTGGACGGTCGGCATTGGCTAATGAGGCCGGATCAGCGCTCGCCTTGACCCAAACGGTTAGCGATATTACCTGGACAACGTCGCCCCGTGGGCCCATACGTCCCGCTTCCGTTTCTTGTCCCACCGCGCCCGTATTCGTGACAGGTAGCCGGACCCGCGCAGTCCACCGGCCGCCCCTCAACTTTGTCAGACGATGCTTTGCAAATCCATGCGGGGACGCTACTCCGCTCGCAAGGCGTCGATCGGGCCGATGCGCGTGGCGCGCCGCGCCGGGATGTAACTCGCGGCCGCGGCTACCAGGGCGAATAGAATCGCGCTCGCGATGAAGGTGAGCGGATCGGTCGCACTGGTTTGATACAGCAACGATTCGAGCAGCCGCGTCGCCGCCACAGATCCCACAAACCCGATCACGATCCCGGTCCCGGTCAGCAGCAATCCGCTCCGGATCACCAGGCGTAGAATATCCGCTCGCGCGGCGCCGAGTGCCATTCGAATCCCCAACTCATTGGTGCGTTGCGCCACCGAATACGCGATGACTCCATATAGCCCGATCACAGCCAGAATAAAAGCCGTTGCGGAAAACACGCCGAGCAGGAACATCATGAATCGCGTCTGCCCCGCCGAAGCTTCGAGCAGCTCATCGCCGGTGTGAATCTCAATCACCGGCTGATCGCGATCCGAAGCGGCAATTTCGCGCCGTACCGCGGTAATCAGGCTGTGCGGTTCGATGGCGCTGCGCACGCTCAGGCAGAAAAACGCCCAGGGAAGCTGCGGGAACGGCAAAAATACTTCGGGCGTGGCCGGCAAAGCCAGGCTCGAATTGCGCGTGTCGCTGAGTACGCCGACAATTTCGGCGGGAGCCGGCAGATTTCCGATCCACACTCGCTTGCCCACCGGGTTCTGTTCGCCGAAAAAGCGCATCGCCGCGGCTTGGTTGATCATCGCGACTTTGGGCGACTGCGCATCGTCGTGCCCGCTGAAGGATCGACCGGCGAGCAGCGGAACGCCGAGCGCCTTGGCGTAGTCCGGACTGGTTTGTTGCAGATTGATAATCGGTCGCTTTCCAAACGGGACATTGGGCTGGCCTTCAAACAGAATCGCCGTCATGTGAGTCGCGGTCGGCGGAAGAGCGGTGGAGATCGCAGAAGTCACGACGGCGGGTAGGGCGTCCACGCGCCGGATCACGTCCTGATAAAACGCGGTGCTCTGCGCCTCGGTGTACTTGCGCAGCGAAACCTGCATGGTCAGGAGATTTTTCGCCTCGAATCCCGGGCTCACCGAGCGCAGCCGGACGAAACTACGGATCAGCAATCCCGATCCAATCAACAAGATGGTCGACAGCGCCACTTGCGCCACGACCAGCACCGCGCGTCCGCGATTGCGCTTGCGATTTCCCGCCGTGCCTCGTCCTTCGTCGCGCAGCACCGTATTCAAATCGGGCTTCGAAAGCTGCAAGGACGGCGCCAGGCCAAACAGGATTCCCGCGAAGATCGAGATGGCTAGAGTGAACAGAAGCACTCGCACATCGATCGAAACTTCGGCAGTGCCCGGCAGCGTCTCCTGGCCGAACGTTTGAAGCAATTGTGTCCCCGCGACGCCCAGCGCGATTCCGAAGACGCCCGCGACTAATCCGATCAGAACGCTTTCCGTCAACAACTGCCGCACCAGCCTGACGCGCGATCCGCCGAGCGCTGTTCGAATCGCGAACTCCTTCCGGCGGCCCAGCGCGCGCGAAAGTAGCAAACTCGCTACGTTGGCGCAGGAGATCAGCAACACGAGCCCGACTGAAGCGGAAAGAATCAAAATGGTCGGCCGGATGCCGGACACCAGCTCGTCCTGAAGATTACGCACCCGGATCTTCAAATCGAGTGTACCGTCGTACTTTCCTGGATCGTCATGCTTGTACTGCTGGTACAACATGTCGCTTTCGATTTCGGCCCGTTGATTGGTCATGCCCGGAGCCAATCGGCCGACGACGTAAAAATATGTACCGCCGGCGGCGACGCGCGCCGGCGTCACCAGGCTCATTTCGGCAACGCGCGGCGCCCAAATATCCACCTTCGAGCCGAGCAGAGAAATTCCGATATGCGGCGGAAGAATTCCGATCACAGTGTAATCGCGGCCTTCCAAGGCGAGCGTCGATCCCACCGCGTTGCGTTCCCCGCCCAGCAGGCGATTCCACAGCTCGTAGCTGATCATCACCACTTGAGGTCCACCGCGCTGGTCCTCTTCCTGGCTGAACGTGCGCCCGGCGATCGGCTTTACGCCTAGCAGATCGAAAAACTTCCAGCTCGTGCGCGCGGCGTAGATCTGTTCCGGTTCGCCATGCCCGGTCAGGCTGAAACTTTCGAAGGTGCAGATCGCGATGCTCGAAAAGGAATGATTGCGATCGTGCAGGACGTTGTAAAACGGAAACGAGAGCCGGCCGGCTTCGTCGGGCTCGCCGGGCAGAGTGCCTGAAACCAGCACCAGGCGACCCGGCTCGGCGAACGGCAGCGATCGCAGGAGCAAAGCGTCCGCAATCGTGAAGATTGCCGTGTTCGCTCCGATTCCCAGAGCTAGCGTCAGCACCGCGATCGCGGTGAATCCTGGGTTCTTCGCCAGCAGGCGCAGCGCCTTCCACAGATCCGCCTTCATCGGCCCTCCCAGAAGCACGCGCCGAACATGCGGCGCTTAGAATCCCATTTTCTCACACAGCCGCACGGCGGCCCATTGTAATGCGGACTCCGAAGCGAATGTGCATTTATGGGTTCCCACGACAGATCTGTCAACCGTCCAACCCCACAGGCGAGTGCGGCTACGTCTGGAGCGACCAACCGGGCCGCGGTTTTCAGTCGTCTGCGTGCTCCTCAGAATTCGTCGTCGATGGTCTCGCGGGTCCGCCTTGGTGGTGTCGGCCTGTAATGCAAAGGGCCAAAAGATGGCCGCCCCACGAGATGAGAGTGGTTCATAGTTGCTTAACCCGCGCCGGCCCAACCAACGCATCCCCCGACTCAACGCCGGGAACCGCCACGCCCATGCCGCCACAATGGCGATTGTCCCCAATTGCTATCGGGATTTATCACCAGTTGATCGAATCCATTCCACCTTGTGATAAGACGGGTTTGATGCGAGAGGATTAGAAATCCGCAAAATATCCAGAAGACCGCCAAACAGGGTCACCGCCATGGCCGTTGCGAAAGATCCAAATAGAACGGTGCATCACGCTACCTTCTTGTAGTCGTGGCTCGGTTCCGAAGGGGCCGACGGGCCTTTTTCTTGGCGATTGACTGCGGGCGATGCGACTCGCGAAGTTCAGCCATAAAATTTGCCCTTAGCTTCGGTCCTCCTTCTTTCAGCAACTGAGGCAGGCCCCTCAGCCCGGATCCCGGCACATGCTTTTGCCCCCATGCACTCATCTCCATCAGGAGAGGAAGCAAGTCGATGCCTTTTTCCGTAAGACTGTAAATGGCTTTCTGCTTATGGCTGGGATCATGAGACTTGACGATGATCCCTAGCTTGACGAGCTTTTGCAGACGATCGGCCAAAATATTCGACGCAATCCTTTCCTGAGAGTCGGTAAGGAGCTCGCGAAAATGCCTTCGGTTCATGAACATGATGTCGCGGATGACGAGCAGACTCCACTGATCGCCAAACATTTCGACCATTCGGTTCATAACGCACTCTGACCTGTGATCTTTGCGCACGCTGCCTCCACTGCGGCGGGGTGTTACTTCAACCGATGATTGTACAACTGTTTGCGAGTGAGAACCAGTTGTGTTTGCGGCCTGAAGTCGTCGGGGCTCCCCGCCAACTTCTTCCTTTTTCAGAGGCCGTCGCAGGCAGGGTCCAGAGGGGCATCGGCCTTCTCGTCGGCAGTTTTCTTCCTGGTTAGCAGTCTTCCAGCCGACAGACATCGAGGAAAATCAAACCAGTTGTTATATATAACCAGTTGCAAAAAGCAATCAGTCTATTATTTCTCATAGAATCGGTTTTGCTGAAGTCCGGTTTTTTGTAGATATGCCTCCGGCTTTCCGTAGTCAAGTTTGTGAACGAATGTGATTGCAAATCACGCTTTTCCGGAATCGCGTTACACGCCAGTGTGTTATCCCTGCGTTCCCTGGCACCGTAACCGAGGCCGAGGATGGGCGACGTACGACGCGGTTGATGGCACCTCAAATGCTCTTGAACACGTGGTACGCGCAATAGCACGCACGCTCGAACACCAAGCAACGCTTCTAACGAGTTCCAGCATGACCACGCATTGCACGAATCAAACCCAGGAGGAGATATGGATCGACTGCAGGTTTTTAAAGCAGCAAGTGTTGTACTTCTTGCATGTGGTTTAGCAAGCGCTCAAACCATTACCACATTTAGTATTCCGGGCGCGGGCACAGGCGCCGGACAGGGCACGGGGGGCTTTGGCATCAACCCGCAGGGGACTGTCGTGGGATCCTACCTTGACGACAACAACGTTTTTCACGGTTTCCAGTGCGTTTCAGGCTGCGGTTCGCTCAGCACCATCACCAAGTATGACGCTCCGGACGCGGGAACAGGGGCAAACCAGGGCACTATCAGTTTCAGCATCAACCCGTTCGGAGTGGTTGTAGGTTACTACATTGATGCAAATAACGTGGCGCATGGCTTCGCGACTGCTCCTCCGTTCAAGAAATTCACCATTTTGAACGAGCCGGACGCCGGGCAAGGCGCTGGCCAGGGCACTTTCGCGGGCAACGTCAACCTGGGCGGGGAGATCGCCGGATACTACATTGACGCAAACGGTGTGGCCCACGGCTTCGTCACGGCTCCGCCTTACCACACCTTCATTTCATACGATCCCGAAGGCTCCGTAAACACGTTTTCCGCAATCGCAAGCGCTCTCAACATAGAAGGGGCAGTGACGGGAACTTACGTTGATGCGACCGGCGCGCTCCACGCGTACGTGCGCGCTGCGGACGGCAAGATTGACGAATACAACGTGACGGGCGCAGGCACAGGTTCCGGCCAGGGCACGTCACCGTCAAGCATCGACGACCTGGGAGGGATTGCGGGAAACTACATTGATGCGAGCGGCGTGAATCACGGGTTCCTGCGCCGTCGGTTCGGCGGCATCGCTACCTTCGACGTTTCGGACGCCGGAACAAGTTCCGGCCAGGGCACCATACCTGAAGGCATCGACCTGTTGGGGGAGATCACAGGACAATACATTGACTCGAACGGCGTGAATCACGGCTTCGTGCGGCGTCCGTCCGGCGCCATCACCACCTTCGACGCTCCGGGAGCGGGGACGGGCGCTGGCCAGGGCACCCTTCCTGAGACCCCTAACATGTTTGGGGTGATCACTGGACAGTATATTGACGCAAACAATGTACATCACGGCTTCCTGCGGACCCCGTAACCCCGAGCCTGGTAGACAGTGCGTCAACAGTGTAGGTTGATTGAAACCTTCAGCCGCCGGGCTCAACCCGGCGGCTTTCTTGATTCATAAGCATCACGAAGGATCTGTTGCAAACGGTCGCACTCCATGCGCGGCTCGGCACCAGCGCGAAGCCTTACCGGATTAAGGCGTATCAATTTGCAGAACAAAGAACAACTTTCTGCAACGCGTGGCCTGCTAGCGTCAGCTGGTTGTTGCCGATGTTGCCGGATCCCTGGATGGTGTTGTTCTTGTTGGTGAGGGTGCCGGTGTTTGGCGATCCAAAAATGTAGTTGTTGGCGCTGTTCCCCATGGACACCGTACCGCCGCCGGTCAGGGTCAGACTGCTGGAACCAATCAACAGTTCACTTATTGTACGGATACGCCCCTTTCTCACCGACTCCAGCGCGGGCGCTTTGCCTTTCACTTTCCCTGTCGCCAGCGTCTGAGTTGCTGCTGCAAGTCGCGCAGTTTGCGGCGCGCCTTATTCAAACTGGCGGTCAGACCCTGGAGTTGCCTGCACGGACTGGTCAGGGGAGCCGGTGCGCGGGTGGGTACCAAGGACAACATAGCCGCGCAGCCGCAAGTCGTCGGCGATGGCCCGCTTTAAATCAGCCATCTCTGAGCGGTCAAGTACGAGGAGTGTAGATTCGAGTGGTTGCGGTCGGCCCAATCATCTCGGAGCAGGCGACTTTCGAAGATCACGTTCCGGCGAGGAACCGCCGGGGAGAAGCTGGATAGCGCCGCCGTCGCCCTGGTTCTCGTAAAGGAAGTTCAATTGTTGAGCCTATCTCTTGGCTTAACCCAGCCAGGAACTTCACTTTGGCATGCAAAGATGATACACCTATTGTCAAGCTCTGAAGAATCTTTTCTATCACTTCTATCTGTCCACCCCAACTGATCTGTTATAGGCCAACGGCCTCCCAGACGGTTCTGGCGATTCCGTTCAGTCACAGCCCGCCGGATACGTGGGCGTGTCTAGACGGAGCATACCCCTGCCGCAAATGTTTTTACTAGAGTTATCCGGTGCCCCTTAAACCACATGTCGCCGTGGAGCCGTGCGGCTGTTCGGCCACGTTGACGAATTATTCCCCAGGATTCTATTCCACCACCCGGAAAGGTATATTGCTCGAAAGTGTCCCGCTGGGTGTGACCACTTGGACCGTACCGGTGGTCGCGCCTGCGGGTACCCTGGCCGCGATTGCGGAACTCGAAAACACTTTGAAGACACCCGCCGCAGTGCCGTTAAAGCTGACGCTCGACGCGCCGGTCAGATCGGTCCCCAGAATCTCGACGACCGCTCCCACTCTGCCGGAAGCAGTCCGGGTTTCCACAAACGGGGCAAGACCTGCAGACAGGCTGAATACCATGCCATAATCGACGTTGGCCCCGCCCCCCGCTGTCCCGTAGAAGTCACCGTTGGTGGCTTGGATCAACCCTGCGTCGGGGCCGTCGCCGTCCGGACAATCGGGGAAGACGCCTGCGGAGCAAAAGCTGTACAGCGTCGTCAGCTTACCGCTTGGAGTGATTTTGAAGATTGTCCCACAGCCGTAGGGAGCACAGTTGGTGCCGCCCTCAAACGTTGTCCCGTAAAAGTCCCCATCGGTGGCCTCGATCAGCCCCGCTCGTGGCCCTTGGCCGTCCGTGCATCCGCTCTGGGAGCAGAAGCTGTATACCGTCGTCAACGTGCCACTCGGGGTGATTTTGAAGATTGTTCCACAGCCGTTGGGGGCAAGACAGTTGGCCCCGGTCCCGCCACCGGGCGTTGTCCCGTAGAGGTCCCCATTGGTGGCTTGGATCAGCGCCGCTGCGGGGTTTTCGCCGTCCGTACCATCGAAGCGATGTAGTGTCGTCAGCTTACCGCTTGGGGTGATTTTAAAGACGGTGCCGAGGCCCTTGGCCCCGGCGTACGACGTTGTCCCGTAGAAGTCCCCATTGGTGGCTTGGATCAGCGCCGCTTCGGGGTATCCGCCGTAGAAGCTGTATAGCGTTGTCAGCGTCCCACCCAGGGTGATTTTGAAGATCGTGCCACCGTCGTAGGCCCCGCCAGAGATCGTTGTCCCGTATAAGTCCCCATTGCTGGCCTGGACCAGCGCCGACCCAGGTTGTTGGCCGTCCGGACAATCGGGGAAGACGCCTGAGGAGCAAAAGCTGTGCAGCGTCGTCAGCGTGCCACTTGGAGTGATTTTGAAGACTGTGCCAAAGCCGGTGGTGCCGCCCGCACGCGTTATCCCGTAGAAGTCCCCATTGGTGGCTTGGATCAGCGGCGACTCAGGTTGTTGGCCGTCCAGACAATCAGGGAAGACGCCTGAGGAGCAAAAGCTGTGAAGCCTCGTCAGCTTACCGCTTGGAGTGATTTTGAAGATTGTCCCATCTATCTCGTCGGCTCCGCCGTAGTACGTTGTCCCGTAGAAGTCCCCATTGGTGGCCTGGATCAGCGCCGACGCAGGTTGTTGGCCGTCCTTACCATCGAAGCTGAACAGCGTGGTGAACGTCTGAGCGGGAAGGGCAATCGCCGTCGTTGCACTCAGCACAAAAACGGCATATCCTTGCTTCCCCCAGTTTGGTTTGCCCAATGCGTTAACGATTCGTTTCATTGATGTGCCCCTTTTTCTACATGATTCTCCCTTATTGGCTAACCCAGCCAAAATCCTCATTTTCGATGCAAGAATCATACACCCACTGTCAAGCTCTGAAGAATGTTTTCTGCCACTTCTACCCGTTGCCGTCCCGATCACTCGGTCCATGCAGGCTTGCCCAAGCAACAAATCAATCAGATTGGCCATTCATTAAATGCGGGGAACTGGACTCGTTGCGCGCCGAATTACTGCGCAAAATGAAGCCGCTGGAGATCAGCGAATGCCCATTCTGCAACCTGCCAGAGACACGGCCCGGTCGATGGGGCGAAGGGCTAACGGCAGACAAGATGAAGGACTGCCGGTGGGTTCGCCCGGAATTGACCGGCCGGTTCGAGTTCCTGGAATGGACAGAGGATAGGCATTTGAGGCATAGCAGGTTTGTTGCGGATGTAGATGGCACGAGGTAAACTGCCGCTGCGGGCCGCGTCCGGCTCATACGCTTCGAGCTAGTCGGCTCCGCGGTACAAACCTGCTGCCGGATGTAATTCTCAGGCAAGGGCGGTCGCGTCCTAAGCCGCTTTCTTCCGCGCAGCCTTCTTTCCCGCGGGCGCCGATTGTCCGCCCTCCGCCTTCTTCGCTGCCCATCGCTTTTTCATGGCCTCGGAGAGTGCCTTACGCGCCGCTGCGCTGAAATGTGGTTTTGGCCTGGCCGTCTTGGGCGGATTCGTCGCCTTCGCCTCGGGAGCGGCTTTGGATCCGCCCCTGATCTTCGCCCACCGCAGTTTTTGAGCTTCGCTCATGCGCTTTATGGCGGCGGCACTGAGCTTCCGACCTTTACGCTTTGGCGGAGCTTGGTCGGCAACGGTTTCCGGACTACCAGTCAGCATCGCTCGCAACTGAGCAATTTCGGCGTCAATGCTTTTCTTTTGCGCTTCAAAGCCGGCGATGGCGGCTTCTATGATTTTCTTCGTGAGTTTAGCTGTCGGCATTTGGATGGTTCTATGTTCCCCTGAACCATCTTGCCACACTGAAGCTCAACAGGATTAGAAGCGGTGTGACCGAAAAAATGCCGGAATCCGGCCCAAGATACGAAAGATACGCTTTGCCCGGCCGCCTCTTTTCCGACACTGGGCCGCATGCGCAGCACGGTGGATGTTGGGTCCGCGAGCCCGATCGCGACCGGGCTGCACGGCTTCCGCCGCGTGCACAAAGCATCCGCAACCGAGAACCATGCCGCCACGTGTCGCCCCACGTTCGCCCACGTTGCGCCGGCGGCACCCATCGCGACCAAATGGCTGGCTCACACCCGTGGTTGCGTTCGTCTCTGCGCTGCCGGCGCTGCCCTGTCTCGCGGAGCTTACGGACGGTGCGAATTCAATGCCGCAGTCAGTTCCTTGCTCGGCTTGAAGTAGGCGATTCGTTTCGGCGGCACTTCAACTGGAGCGCCAGTTTTAGGATTGCGTCCCAGCCGGCCTGGCCTCTGCCGCGTATGAAAGCTGCCGAAGCCGCGGATCTCCACTTTGTCGCCGTTCCGAACATCGCGCGCCATGCTGCCTAGGATGGTTTCCAGGATGGTGCTGGCTTCGTGCTTAGTCGTAACTGAGAACGTCGAGATGCGCTCAATCAGGTCCGATCTGTTCAGACCCCGTTCCATCTTTACATGGACTAGGTTCCCACAAAACGGCCCTCTGGGCGAGCCACGACAAGGCTGGCCGGCTACGTGCTCCATCGTGAGCGCCGCCACCTCGGACCGGCGCAGCCCGCAGCCGAGGAGCACGGCGTTGATGGCGCGGTCGCGCAGGCCCTTGAGCATCGAGATATCCGGCGTGTTCAGCAGTGCCTGGGCCTGCTTCTGGCCCCCGGTCTCCCCAGAGCTTCCGCTGGTGCAGCGGAGGACCAGCGGAGGAAAGCACAATAGCCGCGTTCCAAACCAAGTGGCTAGCTCTCCGAAACCATGGCGGTGGTTAATAGCGATGTAATACCGAACTCCCTTTCCGCCAGTTTCGGAAAAGAACCGTTGGTCATCAAGTTACAAGCAAACCGCACGCCTCGAAACGGACGCGTAAAGCCGAACTCCAGTCGCGGCAGACTGGGGCGACCACGAACCCCCTCCGATCTCAGACTGTTTCCCAGTGTGCCAACATAACCGGGTGCGGCTTTACGCCGAGTATGGGTGAGCGCCATTCAAACGGCAACTAACAGATTCCAAATCCTTGTAGAAACAGCCGTCGTTATCGAATTCGGCTTTACGCCGACGCAAACTATGTTATGGCTCGGCTGCGCATCGCCATGGAGCTGGCATGGCGGCAATACGTTGCTTTCCTCCGCTGGTCCTCCGCTGCTGCAGCGGTGGCGCTCCCAATCGGTCCGTCGCTTGCTTCGTGCATGAAGTGGACCACCATATCATATGGTTTACCCCGAATGTACTCTTCGCTGGGACGGTGAAAATGGAACTGCGTTAATTGGTAACGCTTGCCTCCCGCTATCAAAAAACTTCCGCCTCCGGGTGCGTCGTGGTAGTTCACTCGGATCGTATAGCCATTGTTAATTAGATATTTGAGAGGGCCGCGTTTGTATTCGAATCGTATTGCACGGAGTTCAGCCATCTCCGCATCTCGAATGTCGATTGGAGATTGTTCCCCGCCGTTGCACGCGGCGTAGTCCGGATCCAGTTCAGCCCAGTGGGGCGCCCCGGTTGCCCCTTCGTAGCTCCAGCGTGTCTTCCACTGCGCTAGTGAATTCATAGGCAGCAGAACCCCCTCGACGAGCAGTAACACACAAATCATCCGACCTCTACTCAAATTGCACCCCACTTTTGCGCTCATGACGCGGCCAGACCGCAGGGAGGCGCAAACCGCCGAGACCCATAGTTTCGCAGCGATCTATCCGCCCAGCCCGGAGCGTCCACACGCATACCTGGAATTATACAGCTGGTCGCCCGACGACAACTTGGTTGAAATCAAAGTATGGATGTTGAATCGAACGGCTTGCGTGGGCCGACCGCCGCAGGGACAGCCCGGTCTTTGCGCCAGCCCGCAGACTGGCAACACCTTCGCCGCTATGACGCGCAGGCACTGTAGGGCTTCTTCACAATTCAGCGCGCGGTGCCCGGCGACCGGTTCCGGCGCCAGCCGTCCCGTTGTCCGTCGCCGCGACTGCCAGCGTATCGCGAAAAGATTAACGTGCGACCTAAGATCGCTAGTTAGCCGCTACGGGATGGCGAGCACCTATCGCCCCATTGCCCATCGCGGCTTTGACACTCTCCGCCAGTTGCGCGGGCGCGTATGGCTTTTGTACAAAGCCTGTAAGCTGCATCCCGCGAAACCTTCCCAATACTTCGTTCTCGTCGTAGCCACTCGTCAGCACGACGCGCGTGTTTGGCCAGCCGCGATGAATCTCCCGTATGGCCTCCTGCGCGCTCATCCCTGGCATGGAAAGGTCTAAGACGACCAAGGCGACTTGCCGGGGAGTTCGGCGCAAGAGCTCGATGGCAGCAAATGCGTCCTCAGCCACTAATACCGTATAGCCGTATTTGCAGAGCACGGCTTGCGCCAGCTTGCGGACAGAACTCTCGTCGTCCACGATCAGCACGAAACCCTCTCCATGGAGATTCGCCCCCGCGCCGCCGGACTGTATTTCCCTTCCAGATTCGGCCGCAGCCGGCAGCACCACCTGAAACATGGAGCCCTTACCGGGAGAACTGATGACTTTCAAGGCGCCCTTGTGGCCGCGAACGATCCCCAGCACTGCTGAGAGTCCCAGCCCGCGGCCCACAAACTTGGTGGTGAAGAATGGCTCAAAGATTTTCGCTTGGGTGGCTTCATCCATGCCGCCACCGTTATCGTGCACCTCCAGGACGACGTAGTCGCCCGGCGTGAATTCCTGGCCAGCCGGTTGCATGCCGGCGGGTGGCTCATCCAGCGTCTGCATACTCGTCCGCACCAGTACGATTCCGGGCCGGTCGGCAGGGATGGACTCGGCAGCGTTGATCACGAGGTTCATGATCAACTGTTGCATTTGTCCGGCATCACCTTCAATGCAGGGTAAGCCTGGTTCGAGGTCGAGGTGCAGATCGACGGTTTTCAAAATCGATGAACGGACGAGGCGTTCCGTTTCCTCAATTAGCTTCGAGAGTTCCAGGTGCTCGATGATGACGCGTCCCTTGCCCGCATAGGCCAGCATCTGGCGCGTGAGATGAGCAGCCTTTTCACCACCGTGAAAAACCTCCTGGAGGTGGTTCCGCGCGGCATGCTCGGCCGGCAGTTCATCTAAGGCCAGGCTGGCATGTCCGATAATGCCCACCAGCAGGTTATTGAAGTCATGAGCGATGCCACCGGCAAGGATTCCGAGGCTCTCAAGCCTCTGTGTGTGACGCAACCTCTCCTCGTTTCGCTTCTGGTCCGTGATATCCATGCCGATACCCACGAGACGGGCGGGCGGGCCGGACGGGTCGGAATAAACGCGGCCCCTGCCGAGTATCCAGCGGGTCTCGCCGCTGGCGTGCAGGTAGCGGAACTCCAACTCGAATTCGCTGCGCTGTGCGACAGCCGCCGCCACGGCATGAAGTACCTGGGGGCGGTCTTGCGGAAACACCAGGTCGAAAAAGGCCTCCTCGGTTCCGGCGAAGGTTCCAGATGCCAAGCCAAAGATCTGTTCCAGTTCCGCGGACCAGGCGATTTCTCGCCGAACCAGGTGGAAGGTCCAGGTTCCGATGCGGGCGGCTTCCGGCGCAAGTCTGAGGCGCTCCTCGCTTTCGCGTAGAAGCCGCTCGGCCTGCTTGCGATCGGTGATGTCATGGCTGAAAATTGAGAGGCCGCGTTTCTGAGGATAAACGCACGTTTCGTACCAGCAATTCGAGCGGGGAACAAAAACTTCGATCCGAACGGGAACCTGTTGCTGCATCGCCCGTTGGAGTTCCTTTCTGGCTGCAGGTTCTGCCATCTCGGGCCAGGCATCCCAGAGTTGTTTGCCAAGCAACTGGGCTACCGGCAAGTTGGTCAAAGTGGCCAGTTGGGCATTCGCGTGTACGAATTGCCAATTCCCGTCCAGTGCGCCGAAGCCGTCCGAAATCGAGGTGAGGATGGTTCTTTCCCTGTTGCGGAGGGCTTCGGCCTCGCCGTGAGCTTCATCAGCGGTGCGCATTGCCAAGCGCATCTGTTCACCGAGCCAGCTTATGTACAGGCCATCGAGCAGGAAAAGAAACAGATAGGGTGCGTCCGGAAAGGCGAGCACGCGTCCGCCTAAAAAGACCAGGACAACCACGACTGAACTCGTGATCGTAGTGAAGAGGCCGGGCGAGAAGCCCCCGTAGGCCGCGGCCGCCATGATCGGGAGTATGTACATGATGTACGGCGTCGTGTTCCCGAATACAGGCTGGGCGAGCAATCGCAGTGCGGTAGCCGCTAAGACGGCCGCCAGCGCGAATAAATAGACCTGGGCTCTTCTGGGATTCCAGGCAAAACGCATGTGATGAGGCACGTGGCGTAACGCCATACTCAATAGTAGTAAGGCATCGACATTAACTCGCGTTACGAATGGTTAGCCCAGGCTGGTTATCTAATGACAATGGGGGCAGACTATCGGCAACTCTACATGACGACACGTGTCACCAGCGGTGACGATCATAAGATTGGAACCTCCTCAGTCGCTGAAGAGATTACTGCCGTCCAGATCGGCGGACAGCGAGTCGAAACCGGGCCGCTTGAGGGGACTGCCATATCCCAGAGATCAGACGGTTGCTTGAGGATAACAACCTTGGGGAGCCGCCTTGCTCCCGACGCGGCCGCCTCACAATCGATTGAACCGGCAGTCAGCCGTGCATTTTGTTCGTAGATCCAACGCGGACAAATGTGTTGTGTTTCCTTTATGTTCCACTACCGGTGTTTTTCGCGCCTGATGATGGGGGTTGCCTGTTGCAGGCAAGACAATTTGGTGAAAATCTGAGACTTTCTGTAGATTCTTCGTTGGATCGCCGCGCATGTGAAACTTTTGTGGGATTTTGTGGTGAATTGCTGAGATAAACTGTCGCGCACCCGTTCCCCTCGCGGCGTGCGGATTAGAACCCGTGGCCGACAATTCCAGTAAGCAACTTACCGGGTGGCTCCCGGTTCGTGCCGCTTGTCATTAACCTTGCGGATGTCACAGCCGCGGCACCTGGCGGCCTACAGGATGTGGACGTCTCCCGGCACTCCAGAAAGTAGTTGCCATCGGTGGCACGAGCTGCGAGGGACGACGTCGATCCTTTTCGGAACTCGACGATGACACGCGTCAGAACAGCGTCCTGGATGATATGCTTCTCAACCTGAGCCGGAGATCCTTCGGAGAAAGGTAAGTAGCTTGCCAGTCACATCCGCAATGGTGTTTAATGGTGGCGTCGGTAAGCGGCTCCTGAACGTCGAGGAGGCTGCCGGATACCTGGGTCTGAAGGTGGACACGGTCTACAAGAAGGCCCGCCTCCGGGAGCTTCCCTTCGTCAAGGTGGGGCGAGCGTTGCGGTTCGACAAACAGGCGTTAGATCGCCTGATCGAACAGCACACAATCAAAACCATCGACTGAAAGGAGTACGCAGAGTGTCTATTCACAGAGTTGAAGACGGAGTTTTCAAAATTCGCTGGAGGGAAGGAGGCAGGAACCGAAGTCTGCGCGTTCATGGTTCGCACGAGTTGGCCAGGAAGATCCTCCGCAAGCGGCTATCGGCGCGCGATGAAAACCGCCACCTCGATATCAAGCGGGAGGTCAATTTCCGAATGTCCGCGCTGATTGATCGGTACTGGGAGCAGTACGCCAGTAAGAAAAAATCTCAGGACCGCGAGAAGGCTGTTCTGGAGGGAATCCGGGGCGAGCTAGGCGACCTGTTTGTCCGAGAGGTTGACGGCGCCAGCATCCAACGCTGGTACCAAGGCCTCTCGGAGGCGAAGCGGTTGTCAGCGGGCACGGCCGTTCGGCACTTCAACGTCATGCACCACATGATCGAGAAGGCCGCCACGATCTGGAGCAAGGAAACCGGCATAGAACGGAATTCGGCTGATGACGTGGAGGTGCAGCGGCCGGATGACCAACGTGAGCGGTACCTGAGTGTGGAGGAGATCGTCAGGCTCAAGGCTGTTCTCGATGAGAAGATGTACCGCAAGGCCGGCAAGGGCATCAACCAGACGTTTTTTCATCTGCGCTTGATCGTCCTCACGGCCTTGACCACGGGCATGCGGATAGCAGAGATTTTCTCGCTCAGATGGAGCGACCTGCTATTCCGGGAAGAACTGATTGCCGTTCGGGCCAAGCTGAAGCGTGGCAAGGTTCGGTACGCGCCGATGTGCCCGGAGTTGGCCGTGGAATTCAAGCGGTATCCGGTGATCCTGGGGGAGGATCGGATCTTCCCGCCGGAACCGGGTGCCAAGCGGGAACGCCAAAGGGTGGACAAGAGTTTCGAAACCATCCTGGAGTTGGCCGGTATCGAGGGTTTCCGATTCCACGATCTGAGGCACACCTTTGCCAGTTGGTACATGATGAACGGTGGAGATCTTTACGAACTGGCCAAGATCCTGGGCCACGCGAACATTAAAATGACGGAGCGGTACGCCAAGCTCGCCCGGAGTCACATTGCCAAGACGGGGAGCACGGCCCGCGAGATGTGGAAGCTTATGGAAGGAGAGAGGCGGGAGCAGATTCAGGGAACTGCCGTTTGAATGTTCCCTTATTGTTCCCTTGACTGAAACCTGATGTTTCTGGCTACTTCTAAGTTATTGATTTTATGGTGGCCAGGGACGGAATCGAACCGCCGACGCCAGCCTTTTCAGGGCTGCGCTCTACCGACTGAGCTACCTGGCCGCCAACCGGCTATTGTAACAGAGGGCCGGCGGGGGCGCTTCGTTTGTTAGCGCGCGATGAGCGCCAGTTCTTGGGCCGTAGTTTTCTCGACATCGGCGTGCAGGCTGTGGCCGTGCGCGTCCATCGTAACGATGGCGGCGAAGCCGTTCACCTTTAGGTGCCACATGGCTTCGGGAATGCCGAATTCCATCAGATAGACGGCTGGCACATCCTGGACCGTACGCGCGTAAAATTGCGCGGCGCCGCCGATGGCATTGAGGTATACGGCGCCATACTCCTGGAGCGCGGCCAGGGTCTTTGCCCCCATGCCGCCCTTGCCGATGACGGCCCGCACGCCATAGCGCTTGATGACGTCCGCCTGATAGGGTTCTTCGCGGCCGCTGGTGGTGGGACCGGCGGCCTTCACGATCCAGCGATCGTTCTGCTTGAGCATCACGGGTCCGCAGTGATACAACACGGCGCCGTGCAGATCGACGGGCGGCGGGTTCTTCATCAGGTAGGCGTGCACGTTGTCGCGCCCGGTAAACATCTCGCCGTTGATGAGCACCACGTCTCCGACCTTCAGCGCGCGCACGGCGGCCTCGCTGAGCGGCGCGGTGAGCACCACTTCGCGTCCGGTGAGCGGAAAACCCTCGGCTTTAGCCATCCGGGCAACGGGTCGGTCGGGATCACGATAAAGCCAATTGGTGATAGCGCCGTCACGCGCATCGAGGCGCACGCCCAGGCGGCGGAAGGCCCAACAATCGTAGGCCACGGAGACGAAGAAACTGGCCGGCAGGCGGTTGGCCGCGGTAATTTTGCAGCCGATCAAGGACGCTTTGCCGCCGAAGCCCATGGCGCCGACGCCCAACTGATTGGCCTGGTCCATGATCTCACTCTCGAGCTTGGCCAGCACGGGATTCGGATTCACATCGTCGAGCGTGCGAAACAACTGGCCTTTGGCGAGCTCGTAGCCATGCGCGCGATCGCTGCCGATGCAGACGCCCAGCGCGCCCGGTGCGCAACCCTGGCCTTGCGCCTGCCAGACGGCGTGCAAGATGCACTTGCGCACGCCTTCCAGGTTGCGATCGGCGCGGCCGAGATGGTCGAGCTCACAGGGCAGGGAATATTGGATATTTTTATTTTCGCAGCCGCCGCCTTTGAGGATGAGCTTGACTTCGATGTCGTCGCGCTCCCACTGATCGAAGTGCATCACGGGCGTTTCGGGGCCAAGATTGTCGCCGCTGTTGGCGCCGGTGAGCGAATCGACCGAATTCGGGCGGAGCTTGCCGCGGCGGGTGGCTTCGGCGACAGCCGCGCGGACTGCCCGCTGGATCTCCATCTGATTCACGCCAACCGGCGTGTGGACCACGAAGGTGGGCATACCGGTGTCCTGGCAAATGGGGCCTTCGTCGTCATGCGCCATGTCGATGTTGGACAAAATGATGTTCAGCGCTTGCGCGGATTGGGTGCCGGGCGTCTCCGTGCCAGCGGTCAGCGACATCGCCGCGCGCACATCCGGCGGCAGGTTGGTGGAAGTCTGGGTGATTAGTTCGAGGAGGCTGCTCTGGAGGAATTCCATACCGATTAGTCCGATAACCTTATTGTAGCGAGTTGCGAGGCCGATGACGGTGAAAAAGCAGGCCGTTGAGGTGGGTCTCTCGCCTTCGGGCGGGTGTGCCGCGGTTCATGGCGAACGGCCGCGGCGCTTTGAATCGCCGCCCGCGGCTCAGATCTCTCCACCTACGGGGTACTGGGCTGTTAGGCTGTACATATTGGTGACTCGCAGCATGCCGCGCAGCGAGCGCTATCACGATCGGGTCAATCGCGTGCTCGACTACATTTCTGAAAATCTCGCCGGCGAACTCTCGCTGACCGACTGTCCGGCATCGGCTGTTTCTCCCCTTTCCATTTCCACCGCATTTTTCAAGGTGTTACGGGCGAGACGCTGAACAGCCATGTGCGGCGTGTGCGACTCGAAAGAGCTGCCTCGTTAATGAAAGCATCGCCTCGAAAGCGCATCACCGATATCGCCATCGAGACCGGATTCGCGGGAACCGCTGAATTTTCCCGCGCGTTCAAGAATCACTTCGACAGAACCGCCAGCTCATGGGACCGGCGCAGCCCTCTCGAAAAAAGCAAGATTTGCAAAGCACCGGGAACGCTGTCGTTCCACACTATAGAGGAGCTGCAACGTTGGAAATCCGCTGCAAAGAATGCGCGGGTTCGCGTCCGCCGGTTCGAAGCCTTTCGCTATGTTTACAGCCGGATCTACGCGCCCTACGGCAACACACGACTGGTGGACTGCTACCACGCGCTCACCGCGTGGCTCGCCCAGAGGGTACCGGCATCCGGGAAGTGGTTGTCATTGGCATGTCGCTGGACGATCCGTCCATCACCCCTTCGGAAAAGTGCCGCTATGATCTCGGCATCGCATTCCCGAAGCTGCCGGGCGGCATGCTGGGCGAGATTGTCCGCTCGCGGGGGCGGGCGACAGCCTCTCTTGTATCGTTGCCGGATCAGTCCGAATGCGATGCGGCGGGCTTCACGGTCCGCGATTTCGAGTCCCAACAGGTCGTCGCCTTCCACTGCGTCGGCGACCTTGACCATGTGGGGCGCGCCTGGCAGTATCTGTACCGGATCTGGCTTCCCTCGGGTGCCTTCGATCCGGCGGATCTGCCGGCCATGGAGATGTTCGTACGGCTTCCGGAGGAAATAGGATGGGAGACATTCGATCTGCATACTTGTATACCCGTCGTGCGGCTCTAACGCTGGCCGCCGCGGCGATGACCGCCTGGAGTCAATCGAAAAAAACGACTGAAAGTGGAGGAGGACACATAGACCTCGGTGCGTTTTACGAGAAGTTCGGGTTCAAGGCCGTCAGCGGCGACGCCTCAAAGAACTGGCTCATCTTGAAGCCTCTTTCAAGGCATGTTCGACAAGAACATACTGACTTTCAACCCGGGCTGGGACAGTAACGCTCAAAAGCTCGCTGCATTCACCGACGTGCGCCAACTGCAGCGCCAGTTGAAGGCGCAAGGCGTGAAAATGGTGAAAGAGGCAGACGAGAGCACCACGGGCCCCGCCAGTTTTGTCGCGGTGGATCCCGACGGAAACCGATTCTGGTCGATCAGCACCTTTAAGCGGGCCGGCAAGTTTAGCTGGGCTCATCGGGGCCAGGCTTGGCCGGCTTGCCTTCTGCGGCGTCCCGCGTCTTGGGCGCCTTCTTTCGCCGCGATGACAGGACTGATCCAAGGACGATCCCGAGTGGCACTCCAATGCCTAGGGCCAGCTTGATCTTTGATTTTCCTGGGTCGGGCATCCCCCGCGGCAAGACTCCGAAGTCCGCCGAACTTGGCAGCGGCTTGCCGATGCGCATCTCTGTCAGATCGTATGAGAACTGCTTGCCGCAGGCCAGGCAGACCACGTAGGTATCCCCGTGCGGCTTGCCGTCTATGCTGATAGGCGTGACGGGGCGGGTCAAGCGTTTGTGCGGGCAGCGGAAAATCAGGTTGAGGACCGAGTCGATCATCGGGCTGAACCGAGCGTCAATGGGCGCCACTTCCATTGTGCACCAGCACGAGGGCATCCGGCGAACGGTCTCACAGTTTCGCGCGGGTTAGTGCGGGCGACGGGAGTCTCCAACCCAGTAGCGCGGGCCCGGGCCGTAGCGCGCGGCGCGGTCTCCGGGGTTTGCGAGTTTGCATTTCTCGAGCGAGAGGCAGCCGCAGCCGATGCACCCGGTGAGTCCTGCCCGCAGGCGCTCCAGCTCGGCTATGCGTTCGTCAATCCGGCTGGTCCACCCACCTGAAAGCTTAGCCCAGTCCGCACCCTCCGGCGCCCGGTCTCGCGGCAGCTTAGCCAGCGCCGCGCCCACCTCTTCCAGGGTCAGCCCGATCCGCTGGGCGAAGACAATAAACGCGATCCGCCGCAGCACCGCGCGTGGATACCGCCGATGCCCCGAACCGGCCCGTTCGGAGTTGATCAGGCCCCGCTCCTCGTAAAAACGCAGGGCCGATGCGGCCACGCCGCTGCGCCGTGAAACCTGGCTGATGGTGAGTAGGTCGGCCATAGTCCCAAAAATATCACATTTAGCTCTTGACTTCAAGTTAACTTTAACTTGTAGTCTGGGATTGAGGTGGTGAACTTATGCAGGACAAAACGATTGTTTACCAGGGCGCGGGCCTTCGCGTCGCGATCACAGGAGGAACTTCAGGTCTGGGTCTAGCCCTGGTCCGGGAATTCCTCGCCCGTGGTGCGCACGTAGCGTTCGTCGCGCGTGTGGCCGAGCGCGTGGAGCGCGTAGTGGCGGAGCATCCCGGCGCGCACGGGATTGTCGGCGACGTATCGGCCAAAGACGACATCTATCCGATGGCACTGCAGATCACCGGTGAACTGGGCGGGCTTGACGTGCTCGTCAATAACGCCTCCGATCTCGGGCCGGCGCCGCTGGCCTTACTCGGCGACACCGACTGCCTGGATTTCGAGCGCGCGCTCGCCACCAATGTGCTCGGCCCGTTTCGCCTGACCAAGGCGCTGCTCGGTGCGCTCGCAGCTTCGGCCCGTGACAATGGCGCCGCGGTGGTGCTGAATATCTCGAGCGACGCCGCCACCAATCCCTATCGCGGTTGGGGAGCCTACGGGACCAGCAAGGCCGCGTTGCTGCACCTGACTCGAATCTGGAACGAAGAACTGGAGCCGGACGGCGTGCGGTTTATTTCGCTCGACCCCGGCGATATGGATACCCCGATGCACTCATTGGCCGTCCCGGACTGTAACCCGGCGTCGTTGAAACGTCCGGAAACGGCTGCGCGCGAAGTAGCCGACGCGATCACGGCGACACTCCGGCGCGATCTGCTGGCCGGAGCCGCCGCGGGGAACGCACAATGATCCCGGCTTCCCAGCCCGCGCAGCGGCCGCCGGACGCAAAACTCCTGGTTATCGACAAATACGGCGCCATCACGCACATGCCGCGCACATTCTTTGCCGAATTTGTGCGCCCGGGTGACCTGGTCATTGCGAACGATGCGGCGGTCTTGCCGGCCAGCCTGCGGGGTGTGCATTCGGCCACCGGTTGTCCAATAGAAACACGGCTTGCCAGTCGCCGTTCGTTGGACGAAGTGCGCGACTTTACGGCCATCGTCTTCGGCGCAGGCGATTTTCGTACGCGCACGGAAGACCGGCCTGCGCCTCCCCGCCTCAAGGCAGGTGACCATCTAACGCTCGGTCCGCTGTCGGCGACGATTGCGCGGCTGCTGAATCACCCTCGCCTCGTGGAGCTGCATTTGAATGGGCCGGCCGACGCAATCTGGGCCGGCCTGGCGCACCATGGGCGGCCCATCCAATACGCTTATATGCCGGCTGCGCTGGAGCTGTGGGATGTGTGGCCACCAGTTGCGGGACCACCCGTCGCCTTCGAGCCGCCCTCAGCGGGCTTCGCGCTGGACTGGCATGCGGTCGATAGAATCCGCTCCCGGGGGGCCGCATTCGTTACCCTCACACACACCGCCGGTATCTCCTCCACTGGTGACATCGAACTCGATCTCAAATTGCCATTCGACGAACCTTACCGTATTTCACAATCCGCCGTCTCCGCCGTCGAGAGCACGCGCGGGCATGGCGGCCGCATTATCGCGATCGGGACGACGGTCGTGCGCGCACTGGAACACGCGGCCAGCCAGGACGGCTGCGTGCATGCCGGCGATGGGCTGGCGACCCAACGCATCGGTCCGGGAAGCCGACTGCGCATTGTCGATGCGATTCTTACGGGAGTGCATGCGCCCGGCACGAGTCATCACCAGTTGCTCGAAGCATTCACAAACGACGCCACCCTGCGCCGGGCCGCGAAAGAGTTGGGCGCCATGAACTACCGGACCCATGAGTTTGGCGATTCGGTCCTGATAGAACGAAAAGCTCACGGTTGCGCGATCAGCGCGCGTACGGCAAAGGCCGACGCAATCAACGGATCATCTTCTTTGACCAGGTTCTCCGGGTTTGCCCAGGAGCCATCGGCTCGCTGAGTTCGCTGCAAGCTATCGGCCACGCGTGCGCCGGCATCCACGCGCAGCGCGCGAAACACCTGGCTGCTGGCGGCCGCGTAGTAGAACGCCAGACCGTGGGGCCAACGCTGGTACGCCGGACCCACGAAGCCGGGGACGTCGATATCCCGGTGATGGCTCGTCAGCCAGCGTGCCGCCGCCGCGACCCGTGCGTCGCTCGGCGGCCGCCCAATCGCCAGCAGCGCCAGAATGCCGTCGGCAGTGGTGGTGCCGTAACTGCGGAAATGCGTGCCGTCATGGCCGGCTTTGTTCGTATCAAACTCGGTGGTGGAGAAGAAGAAGCCGCCATCGCCATCGTCCGCACGCCGCGGATCGTAGTTCTGGCAGCGTCCCACGAACACGCGCGCACACTCGAAAACCGGGTCGGAATCCGGCATTCCGGCCGCGCGCAGCGCCTCCAGAACATGCCGTGTCATGGACAGGTCCACATGCCCGGTACCCGGTTTGGTGCGCCGTTCGCCGCCCATGCCCCACGCTCCGTACACGGGGTCCTCACGGTCCCAGCCGTTCTGCTCCGTGAATTGTTGAACGCGCAGGTACGCGACCATAGGACGAACCTGCTCTTCCCACCCGGCGATCCGCGCCCGGCAGAGCGCGCTTACCGCCAGGGCTGTCGCGTAATTGGGGTAGTCCGGAATGCCAGGGTCTTGCATTCCCAGCGCACCATCGCTTCGTGTCTTGTTCCGAATAAACGCGATAGCCCGGCCGACTCTCGCGCGCGGCAGCGGGTAGACCCGCTCCGGCACTTCGAGAAGCGCCTCCAGCACGAAGGGCGTGAGCGACTGCCCGGAGCGCAACAGGCCGTAGGTGTGGCTGTGCCACCCGCCATCATCGGCCTGCTGCCGCCACAGGTACGCCGCCGCCCTGGCGAGTGCCGGCTGCCCGGTGTGTCGGCAGCCGGTTTGTGCCAGCAGCACCAGCGCCATCCAATGTCGGGCCGCCATCACTTTTTCTTCGCGCTGACGACCACCACGGCGGGCTCGCGATCCACCGTCAGCATCAGGATGGCCGCGCTGGTTACCGCCACCCGGCCCGTAATGCAATGGTGCCCGGCCCAGGTGCCATCTTCGTTCTGCATCGTCAGCAGCTTCGCGGTCATCTCCTGGTTCCACTTGTGCCACGGCTCGCCGCCGGCGCGGTGCAGGCTGTCGCTGATATTCAGATAGGAGAAGAATTCTTCTCCGCCGACAGATCCAAAGCCAGCCACGAAGCGCGGATCGGAAAGATCCTTCTCGATCGCATTGATGGTGGTGGCATTCTTTTTGCGGTCGGCCTCGGTACGGCTGAGCTGTTCCATTTCCTGCGCGCGTTTGTAGAGCGGAACACCGGCGGATACGGCCGACACCTCCGCGCGCGGGGCTGAAAAGCTCCGCACAGAGTCGCGGGAAACCATTCCGCCGCCGACACCACCTCCAGCACCGGACCCGACGCCGCCTCCTGCACCGGCGCCGATACCGGCTCCGACACCGCCCACACCCGCCGGCATCGCAGTCGCCGTCGTGTACCTGTCCACCTTGGCCATCGCCATTGGCGCTACCGCCAGCCCCTTGGCTTGGGCCGCATACAAGGTTTGCGACGCCGGCGATGTGCCCAGGATGGGCGCCCACCCGCCGGCTACATTCCAGCTTCCGTCTTTGAGCTGGTTTTTTTCGATCTTCGCGACGCACTTCTCCAGGCTCCGCCGCACGCGCAGATTGGCTTGCGCATCGCCCATCCGGCCATCCAGTTCGGCCAGCAGTTTGGAGGTGAGGAACGTGTCGATGTACGGTCCCAGCTTGCGCTGGATCTGCGTGCCCATCACGTCCGTCACTGCCAGCCCGTCCGCCGGACTATTATCCACGTGCGCCAGGATGAACCGCACGGCGCGCTGCAACGACTCCCGGTAGGGACCGGCGTTCGGCGCGTTGCCCGTGTGGAGCAACGCCTCGGCGGCCACGGCTGTATTGGCAACGTCATTGCCGGTGGATTCCAGTCTTTCCCCCTGGCGCACGTATGAGGTCTCGCCACCATCCTGTCCCCAGCCTCCATCTTTCCCCTGCACCGAAATCAGCCACTTCTCGCCTTTCGCGATCGCCTGCGCGACGGGATCATTACCGGACAGCGCCTTCTCTCGCGAAAGATTGGTTTCGGCATAGACGCCCAGGGTAATGGCCGCTATGCCGGCTGCAAGCACACGTATCCTTCTCGATCTCATATGGTCTCCTCTCCATCCTGGCCGCAAAATGGCGGCAAAATGGCCGCAAAATGTCCGGCTACAACGAAATGCCCTGCTGGCAGTTTTCCTTCCACTAACCAAGTGAGATTCTTTTCTAATGACGAAACGGACTTGCGAAGTGTGCATCGAGGGCGGCAGCGGAACCGACGGCTACATCTGTGATTCCGATTCACGGAATTGCCGTGTCCGTAGACGTGCCGCCAGTTACTATCGAGGCAGCGGTTTATCGAGCGAATCCCAGTGGTACACGGCGGCGACTCGAGTTTCGATTGCCTTGATCAGCGGGCCCCCATTGTCCCCGTTCGTGAGAATCGCTACTCCATAACCTTTGCGCACGTGCCCGAGAATGTCTCCCCGGAATCCCCAGTTTGAGCCGCCGTGATTGAAATACCATCCTTCGCCGCGCTTTTCGATGGACAGGCCGACTGCGAACGGTCCCACTCCCACGGGACAAACCATCGCGCTTGCGGAAGCCTGCGTCAGCACAGCGCCTTTGGGGCCGCGCACCGCTTTCTGCACTTCAATGATGAAACGAGCCAGGTCACTGGGCGTGGTCCAAAGGCCCGCCGCGGCCTGCTCGGGATAAACGTGCCATGCGGCACCCATCGACTTTCCCTCTCCGTCATGCGCCCTGGCGGCGTGACTGGCGCGCGCGGCGGGTAACGGCTGTTCGTAGGAGCTGTCACTCATGCCCAACGGATCGAGCACCATCGCGCGCATGAATTCGGGGAACGGCCTGCCGGTGAGATCCATGAGCGCCAGTTGCATGATGGTCACACCGCCGCCCGAATATTTGTACGCTTGATACGGTGGCCGCGCGAAGAGCACCGGACCCACGTTCGACGGCGGCTTTCCGTCCAGGATCTGGACGAGCGTGGGCCGCGGCGCCGGCGGATCGTATCCCGGAAATCCGAACCCATCGTCTGCACCCGAGGTGTGGCTCATTAAGGAACGCGGCGTCACACCGTGAGCGGGAGTGTGCCACGATTTCAGGATGGTGTTGATGTCGTCGTCGAGCGAGAAGCGGTGCTCCTCCACCAGCCGCAGCGCCGCCATGGCCGTCACCGGCTTGCTGATGGAGGCCGCCTGAAACAGCGTGTCCGTCCCGGCAGCGCGGCCCGATTCCGCATCGGCGATGCCATACGCTTTGGCCCAGTGAATCTTGAAGTCCCGAATCACGGCTATGCTGAGACCGGGGACGTGGAAGCGCTGCATCAGCTCAGCGAGCGTGAGGCCGTCAAGTCCCTGGCGATCCGCGGTCTGGGCGGCTTCGATCTTGGCAATCAGCGCCGCGGCATCGTCCTGGGCGCGCAGCGCCGTCACGCTCAAGCAGGCGGCGAGCAGCGGTAGGAAATGTTTTCCCACTCGATACGTTCTCATTAAGGACACCTCGTTAAATTGATGATAATGTCCCGCAGGGACACGCGCGTTGCCGGTCACTCCCGAGCCGGATAAAATGAATAACGACCTTGACTCAAGCCGTGGCCCAAGCCATGACCCAAACCGTCGCAGTTCTCGTCCTTGATCTCCTGGAGTGGCTCGCTCGCCGGGATCGGTCCTATGAGGAAACCATGGACGCCTGGCGCACGTCCTGTCCAAAGCTTCCGGTCTGGGAGGACGCTAACGAGCAAGGCTTAGTCTCGATCGAGAACCGGAATGGCCGATCGTACGTTCGCGTCACGCCCGCCGGGTTTGAGCTTCTCAAGAAGTTCAGGCCGGAGCGGCCGAATGAAGGTTTCAATCCTGGATGACTACTTCGATACTGTTCGCGCCCATCTTGACGATCTTGAACTCCTCGCACGCCGGCTGAGGGAGACCGAGGCGCTGGTGCTTATTCGCGAGCGGACCAGAGTCTCCGCTCGGTTGCTCGAGCGCCTTCCAAAGTTGCAGCTCATCAGCCAGCGCAGCGTCTATCCGCACATCGACATCGACGCGTGTACCCGGCATGAACTTGCTGGTGTGGGCCAGAGAAGCTGCGTGCCATCGCGCCCGCGCGCACGGTTATCGAACCGCGTTATCGAAAGAGGCGTTTTTCGGAGAGTGCGACGTTGTTTCGCTGCACCTGCGGCTGCTGGATGCGACGCGCGGCATCGTGACCGGGTCTGATTTGGCGCGCATGAAACCCACGGCTTTGTTAGTCAACACCAGCCGCGCGGGCCTGGTTGAGCCTGGGGCCCTGGTGCGCGCTCTCGAACAAGGCCGTCCTGGCATGGCCGCCGTCGATGTATTCGACGAGGAGCCGGTGCGAGACATGCACGACCCGCTTTTGGTCATGAATAACGTCACCTGCACGCCGCACCTAGGCTACGTTACCTACGAGGAATACGAAATCCAATTCTCGGATATCTTCGACCAAATCACGGCCTTCTGCGCTGGTAGGCCGATCAACGTCGTCAATCCGGCCGCTTCATCCAGCGGGAGCTCTTACCGGCACGCTCCTTGCATTTCAACTAAATAAGATATTAAACTATACAATTGAAGTATATCCGCGAGCGGCATTCAGGCTCAGGCATGCACGAAACGACGAGCCCGGCGATTGTCCGCAGCGGAGGAGGTTAGCGCATGGACAAGATCTGGCTGAAAAGTTACCGCCCTAGCGTGCCGGCCGAGATCGACCTCAACGAATATACATCCCTCAATGACCTGCTCGCCCAAAGCTGCCGCAAATTCCGGGACCTCCCGGCCTTCAGCAATCTCGGCACCACCATTACATATGCCGACCTCGACCGTTTGAGCCGCCACTTCGCCGCCTGGCTGCAAAGCCTGGGCTTGGGCACGGGCGCGCGCGTGGCTCTGATGATGCCGAATCTCCTGCAGTACCCGGTCGCCTTGTTCGGCGTGCTCCGCGCCGGAATGATCGTTGTCAACGTCAATCCCCTGTACACCGCGCGCGAGGTGGAGCATCAGCTAAAGGACTCCCGCGCTGAGGTAATCGTTATCCTGGAGAATTTCGCGCACGTACTCGAAAAGGCTCTGCCGGCTACCAAGGTCGCGCATGTAGTAACGACGCAGGTGGGCGATCTGCTCTCGCCGCCGCGGCGTCTGATGGTCAACTTCGCGGTCAAGCACGTGAAGAAAATGGTACCGGAATGGCATATCGATGGCGCTATCGGATTCCGCACCGCACTCGAACGCGGCGCTGGAGCGCAGTTCGTCGAAGCCACGCCTTCCCACACCGATATCGCCTTCCTGCAATACACGGGCGGCACTACCGGAATGTCCAAGGGCGCCATGTTGACGCACGGTGGACTGGTGGCCAATATGTTGCAGGCGCGTGCCTGGTCCCGGGGCATCCTGGAAGAAGGGCGCGAAATTGTGGTTACCGCCCTGCCCATGTATCATGTGTTTTCTCTGACCACCAATTGCCTGCTATTCATCAGCCTGGGCGGCCTTAATCTGCTGATCACCAATCCTAAAGACATGCCCGCGTTTGTGAAGGAGTTGCGCCATACGCCCTGGACTGTGACCACAGGTGTGAATACCCTGTTCAACGGATTGCTGAATACGCCCGGTTTCGAGACCCTGGATTTTAGCCATCTGAAATTCGCGCTGGGCGGTGGCGCCGCGGTGCATCGCACGGTGGCCGAGCGCTGGCAAGCCGTCACTGGAAAACACATTCTGCAGGGCTACGGACTGACCGAAACGTCCCCGTTTGTTTCGTGCAATCCGCTGGACCAGGCCTTCTCGGGCTCCATTGGATTGCCGCTGCCATCTACAGAAGTCGCCATCATGGATGAAGAGGGCCGTCATCTGCCCATAGGCGCCGAGGGTGAGATCTGTGTGAAAGGTCCACAAGTAATGGCCGGTTATTGGCAGATGCCGGGTGAAACGGCGGCAGCCTTTACCCCGGACGGTTGGCTCCGCACCGGAGATATCGGCATAATGGACGAGAACGGCTTCATGCGGATCACTGACCGGAAGAAAGACATGATTCTGGTTTCAGGATTCAACGTGTATCCGAATGAGATCGAGAACATCATCGCGGCTGTGCCCGGCGTGGTCGAATGCGGCGTAATCGGGGTACCGGACATGATCGCCGGCGAAGTCGTGAAGGCGTTCGTGGTATCAGCGGATCCGAGCCTTTCCGCCGATCGGATCGTGTCTCACTGCCGGCAGAATCTGACCAGGTACAAGGTCCCCCGGATCGTCGAGTTTCGAAGCGCGCTGCCGAAGACGCCGGTCGGCAAAATTTTGCGGCGGGAACTGCGCGCCGTAGAGACGAATCAGGCCGGCGTTCCGCCCGTCGCGGAGCGTATCACCGCTCCGTGATTTATGCAGAATTGCGGCGATCGAAGGCGGATATGGCTACGGCCATGCGGGACTCCAGATAGACGTTGACGCGTGCTTCCGCAATCAAACCGTCCACCCAGCGGATGATATGTGTGACGGGAAAAACCAGCGTGGTGCGGTCCGCCAGCGTCAGCGTCATATCGGCTTCGAACACCGATAGGCCGACGCCGGTCCATAGTTGCACGGGGGCATGGCGCAGGTCGTCGACGGTCAATAGGAACTGCACCAGCGCGCGGCGAATGGCGGTCCTTCCCAATATCGGAGGCAAACCCGGCAATCTGACAGTTGCGCTTGAGGCAAAAAAAGATGCCGCTGCATCGGCATCCAGAGTATCCAGCGCGCCGAAGTACCTCTTCACGCGCGCCGGTAGAGCGTTGGTGTCAGTTAGGATTGAGTCGGGTGGTGGCGTGGTAGGGGCTGTCAGCGTTTCCAGCAAGTACGTGAGGCGTGCGTCCGACACAATCCGTTTCGCCGCCTTTGTTAAGCTTAGGTAAAATTCGCACGAATCGCCGCAGCGATTATAATAGGCCGAAGACCGCCAGCGAATTTCCGGTGCCGACGTATACCTTGCCGTTCACAATGGTAGGCACCGCGAACTTCACCGCGGGGCCGAGCTGGTCGCGTGCCGGGTTCTGCGCCGTGCTGTAGAGCTCCTGGGCCAGGTTCACGGCGGCGTATGCATGCAGCACTGCAGGGGCGCCGTTGCTAAACCCGCCGATATCCATCGCCCAGACGATCCCGTTCGTCTTGCCGTTCGATGACACGCTGGCGGTTGTTCCCGGATACGCGAAGACGTGCGAACTTTGTGAAGACGCGCTGGTGCCGAACAGCCCGTTGGTGAGGGTAAAGGCCTTCAGCGAATCATTAGCACCGCCCCAGTAGACCGTCCCGTTGAAGTAAGCGCTGGTGCCCCAGACACCCCCAATCGCGTTCAGCAGCTCCTGCACAATTTGCGTGTCGCCGCTCGCATTGTACTTCCCCAAATTCTCGCGATTCAGCAGATAGACGGTACCCGCTTTTCCAGCGGCGGCTAATAAATAGGGATGCGGTCCGGGCTGATCGGGCAGAACCATCACACCGCCGGAGCCTACGTCCAGGTCTTGCTCATCGAGGGTGTCCTGGTTGAAAGGCGTGAAGTAATCGGCGACGGCAAACCCGGATTTGCCCAGTTGCAGCTTTAAGACACTGTCGCTGTAATCCGCTCCGCCGGTGGTATTGGCGTTGAAATAGCCATTACCGGTGGCCAGGTACATGTTATTATCGCCGTCCACCGCCGGAGCTGCTCCACCTTGCCAAATGCCGCCGCGGCATTCGTAGGAAAGCACGCCCATATCGGGTGCATCGTTAAAGACCGCCAGCCGCTTTCCGGTAGTTGCGGAAAACGCCATCACCCAACCGGTGTATGGGTTGTTGTCACAGTTCGAGGACCAGGCCACCGTCAGCACACCGTTGCTCAACACCAGGCCGGCTCGCTGATTCTGACGCAGGGCGCTGAAGATCACATTGCCGTTCTGGTTCGGATAGCAGCTTCCCGGAGCCGTGGCTTCGATCAAAAAAGGTCCGCCGAACTTCTCGGCGCCGGAGGTAATATCGAGCGCATGCAGCCGCTGGTAATAGTGGACGGAGCCGCTTGGGGATTCTTTCGTCTTGGCTACCACGTAGATTGTGCCGCTGGCCCGGTCGATCACGGGAGTTCCGGTGATGCCGATCAGCGGTGTGAGATTCCCGCAGTTCACGTCCGTGGCCGGCACGGCCGTAACTCCGGCGGCCGGATTCGCGAAGGCTGCTTGCCACAGCGGCGCGGCGTTGGCCCCCATGTTGCTATCCGCGTCGAATGCATATACGGAATCGTTCTCCGTCGCCACAAACACCACGTTATGCGTGCCCTTGCCGGCGATCGCCAGGCCCGCCACATACAGCGGCTGTGCATAGACCTGGCCATCGACTGGATGAGTGAACAGCTTGCCAAAGGAAGCCGCATTTACATTCGCGGGCGTAAGGGTGGTTTCGTTGAGGTTTAGGCCTGACCGGAAGTTGTCGTTGTGGTAAGTCGTTATAGCAACCTGCGCGGAAGCCAGTGATACCCAGGAAAAAGTAACAAGTATGGCGTATAAGTGAAAAGTACGGAACATAGACACAGTCAGGTGACATGATATCATCGACTGGCGCGAGACGGAAACCGGGCAGTACTATGGCTTTTTTCCCAGTTCCCGGCGCTTCCTGGCCCACTCTTCCTTGTTAGTCTGACGCGCGCGGCCCACCGCCAGAGCATCCGCCGGGACATCGCTGGTGATGACGGACCCCGCCGCCAGGTAAGCGCCGTCGCCGATCTGGACTGGCGCCACCAGCGTGGAATTGCTGCCGATGAAAGCCCCTGCGCCGATCCGGGTGCGATGCTTGCGCGTTCCATCGTAGTTGCATGTAATGCTGCCGGCGCCCACGTTGACGCCCGATCCGATGTCGGAATCGCCCAGATAAGCGAGGTGCATGGCCTTGGAACCGGCGCCGAGTCGGGTCTTCTTGAGCTCCACGAAGTTCCCCACGTGGGCGCCGGCCTCCAGATGATCGTCCATGCGCAGGCGCGCAAACGGTCCGGCTTGCGCGCCGCGCTCCAACCGCGACGTGCCGATGATGGTGAACGGCCCCACTTCCACCTCGTCGGCCAACTCGGAATCCCGAATGATGGCGCAGGCGCCGATACGGCAGTTATCTCCAATCGTGGTGCCGCCCAGGATCTGTGCGAACGGTTCCACGATGGTGTCCATGCCGATGGTCACATCCGCGTCCACGGTCACGGTTTCCGGCTTCTCGATGGTGACGCCGGCCAACATGAGCTCACGAACCTTGCGCGCGCGCAGCAGGCGGTCCGCTACCGCCAGCTCTTCGCGATCGTTGATGCCCAGCACTTCGCGCGGATCGTCGATTTGATAAGCAGTGATGGCTTGACCGGCGCGGTGCAGAATTCCGACCATATCGGTCAGGTAGTACTCGCGTGCCGGATTGTCGGGCCGGAGTTCCTGAATGTGCCGCCAGAATGGCGCCGCCTGATAGCAGTACAGCCCCATATTGGCTTCCCGGATGGCAAGTTGTTCCGGTGTGCCGGCGCGTTGCTCCACCACGCCTGTGATGCGGCCATCGGGCTCGCGCAGCACTCGGCCATAACCGGTGGGGTCGTCCATCACGGCCGTCAGTATCGCGCCGGCCGCACCGGAGGACTGCTGTGCCTCGGTCAGGCCGGCGAGCGTCTGCGGACGGACCAGCGGGCAGTCGCCATATAGAATCACCAGCCGTCCGTCCAAACCCGAAAGCGTTGGGGCCGCAGCCATTAATGCGTGGCCCGTGCCTTTTTGTTCGGTCTGCTCGATAAAGCCGACGCCGGCGGACTCGATCGCCGCGCGCACTTCGGCCGACTGATAGCCCACCACGACGAAAATATGCTCCGGCGGCGCCAGAGCCCCAGCGCTGCGCAGCACATGCTCGATCAAGTATCGGCCGCCGACGCGGTGCAGCACTTTGGCTTTACGCGACTTCATGCGGGTACCCAGCCCGGCGGCCAGAACCACTACCGTAAGGGGCGTTTCCACTATTTCCTCCCACCGGCCCGGAGCCTGCGCCGCCGGCCCTCGTACGCCAGCCGCACCGTCAGCGCGGCGGTCGATCCGGGATCGTGGCGTACCTTTCTGGATTCCTGCTGCAAAAGTCTGCCCGTCACGACCTTAACTCCCATTTTGATGATGCGATCCAAATCGTTTTCTACCGGCGAAGCCTGCTGCCTTTCGTACCGCTTCCGCGCGGCCATCTGAATAGGAGCCACGTTGACAATGGCGCAATCGAGCAGCTTGCCGCCCGCGTGCTTGTGAATGGCCCGGATGTGATCGGAAGCGCTGAAGTTCACAGTCTCGCCCGGCTGCCACATCAGGTTTACCAGATACGCCTTGAGGGCTGGCGAGCGCCTGATGGCGGCGCAGATGCCCTCCACCAGCAGGTTTGGAATCACGCTGGTGAACAGCGAGCCGGGACCCAGCGTGATCAGGTCGGCGCGGGCGATGGCCGCCAGCGCGTCCGCCATGGGCCGCACCTTGCGGGGACGCAAGCGGACCGTGCGAATGGGTTTGCGGCTCTTGCTGATTTTGGTTTCTCCGATGACGCGGGTGCCGTCTGCCAGGGTGGCCTCCAATACCACGTTGCTGGCGGTGGCAGGATAGATGCGGCCTTTGATCTTGAGCACCTCGGAGGATGCCTTGACCGCGTCCGGAAAGTCGCCCATGATCTGTGTGAGTGCCGTCAAAAAGAGATTGCCGAAACTGTGGCCCTTCAGTCCCAGCCCCGTCTGGAAGCGGTGTTGGAACAGCCGGGAAAGCAGGGCTTCGTCTTCGGAAAGCGCCACCATGCAGTTGCGAATATCGCCTGGCGGCAATACATCGAACTCGCGGCGCAGCCTTCCCGAGCTGCCTCCATCGTCGGTCACCGTGACGACGGCCGTGATGTCTAACAACGGACCACGCCCCGGCGCGGCGTATTGTTTCAATCCTTGCAGCAGGGCGGACAGGCCCGTACCTCCGCCAATTGCTACGACGCGGAGCGGTTCGGAGCTAGGCATTGTTCCTTTGCAATTTGCGCGGGCCGTGGAGGGCGGGCGTTAGCCGGCGCGGGGCTTCAGCCCCGCAGCGGCGAGCGTATTGTTTGCTGCCGCGGGCTCCCAGCCCGTCCGGCGCGTGGCTACAAATCTTATGACTTTCGGTCCGGATAGAGCAGCCGGATGAACGCCGGGTGCTCGGACATCGCCCCGAAATCGGGATCCTGGCGGGCAGCCAACCGGTTACGAGGTTGCAAATCGATCGCACGTTTCAGGTTCTCATAACCCGCTTGCAAATCTCCAGCCAGACTCTGGCAGGCGGCCAGCGCATAAAGCACATGGTCGGCCGCAGAGTCCATCTCCAGAGCCGCGCGCAGGTGTTTTTGCGCCATCGTCAAATCCCGCGAATTGATCAGGGTGACGGCGTAATTATAGTGCTCCTCCGGCGTGTTCAGCACCACGCCGCCGGATCCCAGGCGCTGCTCGCACATGCGCGCGTGCAATCCGGCCCGGTGCGCGACCGCGCGATCGGCTCCTGCCATCGCCCGCACGAAGCATTCTCTGGCTTGCTGGAATTGGCGCGTGTGAAACAGACGCATGCCGTCCTGAAAGGATTCCATCTGGCTGGGCCCGGTCTCGCGCGCTCCCGCACCGGAGCCGGTCCTGCCGCTCGCGACCGCGCGCGCCGGCTGGCCGTTGCTCAATTCCTGCGCTGGCGAATCTTCGGCAGTATTGCGCTTGTCGGAACTCTTCGGCATCGGTTTCGTCTTCTTAACGGGCATAACGGAGCCCAAGCCACTGGCGACTGAGTCAGTAAGTTCTTATACCAGACCCGCCGCGCACATGCAAGGGGCGGGCAAGGGAGAGACATCCGACCACGCCCGTTTGGCAGATTATCGCACACTGCGCACGCCGCGTTATACTTCGGTTTTCAATGAAAAAGGCCTCCATATTCCTGATCTCGGTGTGCGCCTTCGCGGCGGCGCCTACGGCCGAAATTAAAGTGGACCAGGCAGGTTATCTGCCCCATTTTTCCAAGCTGGCCATGGTAGTTTCTCCCACCCTGGCGAAGGAATTTTCCGTGCACCGCACCGCCAGGGACGCGGTGGTTTATCGCGGCAAATTGGCCGAACCTGCCAACGATCCCGATTCCGGTGATCTCGTCCAAATAGCGGATTTCAGCAAGCTCGACAAACCCGGGAAGTATTATCTGGAAGTGCCGGGCGTGGGCCGGAGCTGGGAGTTCAGCATCGGCCCGGATGCCTTCGCGCGGCCGTTCTACCTAGCCATGCGATCGTACTACGGGCAGCGTTGCGGCACTGCGGTGGACCTGGGCCCGGAGTTTCCCGGCTACAAACACGCCGCCTGTCACCTGGAAGGCGCCTATCATGCCTCATCGGGAAAAACCGGTCCGCACATCTCCGCCAAAGGTTGGCACGATGCCGGCGATTATGGCCGCTATGTCGTCAACTCCGGCATCTCCACGGGTACGCTTTTGTGGACCTGGGAGATCTTCGGCGACCGGGTCAAGCCGGTGAACCTCAACCTTCCGGAATCCGGCAACGGCACGCCCGACATCCTGAACGAAATCCGCTGGAACGTGGACTGGATGCTCTCCATGCAAGACGATGACGGCGGCGTTTGGCATAAACAAACCAGCGAACGATTCTGCGGATTCATCTCGCCTGAAAAGGACACGCTGATCAGCTACGTTGTCGGAACCGGCCAGGCGCCCTACAAGAGTTCCTGCGCCACGGCGGATTTCGCGGCCGTGACAGCCATCGCCGCGCGCGCGTACCGGCCATTTGATGCGGCTTATGCGGATAAGTGTCTGCGCGCCGCACGGCAGGCGTGGCAGTGGCTGCAGAAGTATCCCGACGTCCTGTTCCGTAACCCTCCCGGCGTATCGACCGGCGAATATGGCGATGGCGATTGCGCGGACGAGCGCCTGTGGGCCGCGGCCGAACTGGCGCGCACCACCGGCGACGAAATCTACGAACACTATTTTCTGGACCACTACGGCGAATTTCGCAAAACGATTCAGGGGGCTGGTCCGCCCTCGTGGAGTGACGTGGCGCCGCTCGGGCTGTGGACTTACGCTTTGGGCCACGGCAAGAATGCCGATGCCGTAGTTGCCATCACGCAGGATTCAGTGAATGCTGCCCGGCAAATTGCGGAGCGCGCCGCGCGCCATCCATACCGCATCAGCCTGACACCGGCGGACTATGTCTGGGGATCGAACGGCGTGGCCGCGAATTACAGCCTGCAGCTGTTAGTGGCCAACGCGCTCGAGCCCGATCCCAAATTTGTGGAAGCGGCGCTGGACAATCTGCATTACCTGCTGGGCCGCAATACGTTTTCGTTGTCCTGGGTCACGCAGGTAGGCGCTAACCCGTTTCATCATCCGCACCATCGTCCGAGCGCCGCCGTGGGGCTGGCGGAACCCTGGCCGGGACTGCTTTCAGGAGGTCCCAACCGCGGCCGCCAGGACGGTGCCATGCGGAAGCTGCCCAATGGCCCGCCTGCCAGGATGTATCTGGATGAGCAGGCCTCTTACGCGAGCAACGAGGTAGCCATCAATTGGAATGCGCCGCTGGTGTTTGTGTTGGCGGCCGCGCTGGCCGCCAACTGAAGGTGGGGCCGGACTCTAGTCCTGTCCCACCGCGGCGCTATTCTTCGGCGGTTATGGCTGTGGCTTTGCCTTCGGGCGAGCGAGTGTATTTTTTGAACCAGCTCATCATATATAGCTGGGTACGGATGAAGTTGGATGGCTTCGATCCGGTACCGTGGTATTCGCCTTCGAACTGTAGCAGAGTCACTGGCACGCCGCGCATCTTCAGGGCGGCATAATATTCCTCGGTTTGCGGCATGGGAGTGCGGCGGTCCAGGACTCCGGTCATGAGCAGCGTAGGGGTGGTCACCTTGCCTACCGACATCAGGGACGAATGCGCCAGCCAGGCAGTGGGATCTTCCCAGAAGGGCTTGTCAAAAAAGCTGGCGGTGAAGAGCGGAATGTCGGTATGGCCGGCCATGCTCAACCAGTCGATGACAGGGCAGCGCACGGCCGCCGCGGCGAAGCGGTTGGAGTGGCCGATCACCCAACTCGAAAGCACGCCGCCGCCGCTGCAGCCGGAAACGTACATGCGCGAAGTGTCCACGAAGCCCTTCGCGACAGTGGTGTCGACGCCGGCCATCAGGTCGTCGAAATCCGGCCCGGGATAGTTGTGGTCGATGCCGTTCGAGAAATCGGTGCCATACCCGGTGCTGCCGCGCGGGTTCACGTAGAGCACCACGAAATCGTTGGCGGCGAAATTCTGGAACATGTAGTTGAACGCTACGTTGTACATGGCGAAGGGACCGCCGTGGATCTCGAGAATCAGCGGATACTTCTTGGAAGCGTCGAAATCGGGCGGCTTGACGATCCACCCTTGCACCTTGGCGTTACCTGACGAGGTGTAAGTGATCTCTTCCGTTTTGGCGAGGTGTTTGCCGGCCAGCAGACCGGCGTTCACGTTGGTGAGCTTCACCAGCTCTTCCGGACGTCGCAGATTGAAGCGCACGATTTCGGGTGGATTGTCCGGATCGCTGGTGGTGCCGGCCGCCATCAGGTCGCTCGAAACCGAGTCCATGGTCAGTACATGCGTTCCGGAAGTCACGCTGCGCACACCGCCCGCTAGGGAAGCGTACTCGACATTGCGCGAGCCGTGGTCGTCGGCATCGAAGTATAAGCCTGAGCCGTCGGGCGCCCAGCGCATATTCAACGGATCGCGATCGTAGTCGCCGCTGATCTTGCGCTCTTCGCCGCCGGCGACTGGAACCACATATAGATCCGATACGGAGTGCGTGTGGTGGGAATCCGGGTAACCGGTGAAGGCGACCGTGCGGCCATCCGGCGAAACCGCTGGATTTCCCCAAGAGCCGGGCTTCGAGACCAGGTCCCGAATGGCGCCGGTGTCCACATCGGCGATTAGCAATTGTGTGTTCTTATACCTGAGGTCGGCATCCGGGCTGCGGTCGCCATTGAAGACGATGGATTTGCTGTCGGGCGTCCAGTCGAAGACCACGGTGCCACGCGTTTCGCCGGAGCTGACGCTCCAGTTGCCGCTGGTGACCTGACGCGGCGTCCCGCCATCGGCCTGCACGACGAACAGGTGCGTGTAGCCGTCATCGAGAAAGCCGACTTGATCCTGACGGTAGTGGAGCGACTCCACGATGCGGGGCGCGGCGGTCCACTTGGCGCCTTGGGGCTCGGCAGGCATGCTGATCGTCCAGATATTCTTATGTGGGACAAACATGGCGAAGGCGATGGATTTGCCATCGGGCGACCAGCGCGCGTCGGATACCTTGTCGGTGGTGTGGGTGACCTGGGTGGCGGGGCCATCGATATCGATCCAGCGGACGAAGATCTGGGCGCCGCGCGGTTCGCCGTCTGCGAGATAGAGGATGCGTTTGCCATCGGGCGACCAGCGGGGATTGGAGCCTTTGGCCAGGAAACGGTTCTGCGATCCGTCGGCATTCATGATCCACAGCGCGGAGTCCCATTTGTCTTCGAGCTTGTTGACCTGCTGGCGGGTGTAGACGATGCGCGCGCCATCGGGTGAGATTTGCGCGTTGCTCAGGCGCTCGAGATCGAAGTAGTGCTCGGTGGTCAGACGGGTGGTGGTCGGTTTTTCTTGCGCTATGGCCGGGGCGGCGATTAGCGCCGCTAAGGCCGCGCATACGGCTAGGGTTGCATTTGACATTGGGGTGCCTCCTTTTGGATTGTGCCAGTATATAACGAATCCGAAACGCCGGTACAGAGGGCGGGCTCAAGCCAGGCTCAAGCCCCGCCCCAGCTAAAGCCCAATGTCCCTTAGTGATCCAATTGGGAATGCTGCATAATTTGTGGGGCAGACCTCCAGGTCTGCGCGGGTCCTCCAGGACCCGCCCTTCGCGCCTGGAATCAGCCGTTCCAAACGCGAGCAGGCCGACGTGGACGTCGGCCGCAGGACTGGAGTCCTGCCCCACAATTCAAGTGGCATTCGGCTAAAGCCCGCCCTCCACTTACAATGGACCGATGGTTCGAGTTTTATGTCTGTTTGTGATTTGCTCTTCGCTCGTGATGCTGGCGGCAGCTCCGGAACATCTGTCCACCATTGAGGAGCGGACTGCCGGCATGCGCAAGATTGACGGATATTTTCCGCTCTATTGGGATGAACGCACGGGCAGCCTGTGGCTGGAGATCGGGCGCTTCGATAGCGATTTCCTCCTCACCACTGGCCTCGCCGCCGGACTGGGATCGAACGATATCGGCCTGGACCGCGGGCAGGAGGGCGGCGGCAAGGTGGTGCGGTTTGAGCGCGTGGGTCCGAAGGTCCTGCTGACCGAGGGGAACCAAACGTTCCGCTCGTCGAGCGCCAATCCGGCCGAGCGGCGTTCGGTGGAGGATTCGTTCGCCAAGTCGGTGCTGTGGGGTTTCACGGTAGGCGCGGAGACGAACGGCCGCGTGCTGGTGGATGCCACCGATTTCTTCGTACGCGACGGTGGCGGCGCCGGCAGCGCGCTATCCGGCCGCGCCCCTTATAAGGTGGATCGCGCGCGCAGCGCCGTGTATCTGGCGCGCACCAGAGCGTTCCCGAAGAACACGGAGATCGAAGTTACTCTGACCTTCACCAGTGAATCGGCGGGCGGACGTGGGGAAGGATTTATACCTACACAAGGTTCGCTGCCGATCCAGGTGGGCGCGCCGGGTGGTGCGGCTGCAGGTGGCGGGCGGGGCTTCGGCGGCGGATTGTTCTCCGGCACGGTGGCCAGCGTCACGCCCACGGCCGACGCAGTCACTCTGCGCGAGCACTACTCGCTGGTGGAATTGCCGGACGACAATTACCGGCCGCGTGTGGACGATCCGCGCGCGGGCTATGGCGGTTTCAGTTTTGTGGATTACAGCGTGCCCATCGGCGAACCGATGGTGCGGAGATATATCCATCGCCACCGTTTGGAGAAGAAGGATCCCACGGCCGCGATCAGCGATCCGGTGAAGCCCATCGAGTATTGGGTGGATCCAGGCGCGCCTGAGGATGTGCGCAAGGCGCTGATCGAGGGCGCGAGCTGGTGGAACCAGGCGTTTGAAGCCGCCGGTTTCCGGAACGCGTTCAAAGTCGCGGTGCTGCCGGAGGGCGCCGATCCCATGGACATCCGTTACAACATGATCAACTGGGTACACCGTTCGACGCGGGGCTGGAGTATGGGCGGCACGGTGAGCGATCCGCGCACGGGCGAAATCATCAAAGGCACGGTGACGCTGGGCTCGCTGCGCGACCGGCAGGATTACCTGATCTTCGAAGGGTTGCTTTCGCCCTATACGACCGGCCGCGAAAAGCCCGATATTCTGTACCAGACGGCGCTGGCGCGGATACGGCAGCTGGCGGCGCATGAAGTAGGCCACACGCTCGGCCTCGCGCACAATTATTACGACAGCACGCAAGGGTGGATTTCCGTGATGGACTATCCGCATCCGCAGGAAAAGCTGCTGGCGGATGGCACCATCGACCTGTCGCAGGCGTATCCGGCGCGGATTGGCGAGTGGGACAAAGTAGCGATTCAATACGGGTACAGCCAGCTTCCGCCAGGTGACGAATCCGCGGCGCTGGCGCACATTTTGGACGAGGCTTGGACGAAGGACCTGCGGTTCTTCACCAACCAGGACACGGATATTCATCCGCGCGTGGACCAGTGGTCGAACGGGGTGAACCAGGCGGATGAACTGAACCGGATCATGAAGATTCGGCGGGCGGCGCTCGACCGTATGGGCGAACGCACGATTCGCGCGGGCGCGCCCATGGCCACGATCGAAGAGGCATTGGCGCCCATTTTCATGTATCACCGCTACTCGGTGGAATCGGCGGCATCGAGCCTGGGCGGCCAGGATTTTATTTACGCGATGCGCGGCGATGGGCGCACGCCGGTGAAATGGGAATCGGCGGCGAACCAGAGAAGGGCGCTGGAGGCGCTGGCGAATACGCTGCGGCCCGCGGAGTTGAGGGTGCCCAAGCAGGTCCTGGATGCGATTCCGCCACGCCCGCCGGGATTTGGCCGGCATCGGGAACTGTTTCCGCGCACGACCGGCGATGCATTCGATCCACTGAGTCCGGCGACGGTGGCGGGGGATGTGACCATCGGGTTCGTGCTGCAGTTGGATCGCGCCGCGCGGATGGTGGCGCAGCATGCGGTGGATCCGTCGCTGCCGGGGTTAGAGGAAGTGATCGACCGGCTGACGAAAGCCACTTTTGGCGCGCCGGTGGCATCGCCATACGAAGCCGAGATCCGACGGGCCGAGGAGCGCGTGCTGGTGGATCGGGTGATGTGGCTGGCCACCGGTGCGACGAATAGCCAAGTGCGCGCCGTGGCGTCGTGGAAGCTATCGGAGTTGGCGGGCCGGCTGAAGAGCGAGGCTGGCACGGGCGAAGCGGAACAGGCGCAGCACGCGCTGTTGGCGGCGGATATCAAACGGTTTCTGGAGCGTCCGGCAGAGGTGGAGCGGCCCATGCCCGCGCCAGCCGCACCTCCGGGCGCCCCCATTGGCGGAGATACAGGAATGGACTGGCTGGCGCCGGCGCCGTGGTGCGGTTGGAGTGCGCGGCATGCGGAGTGGTACGGGCAAGATGCACCGTTTTGATTTTTCTCTAACGCTGCTTACTTGACGCCAGTCCCAGCTTTTCCTACCCTGGGTACATGGAAGTCCACTTTTCGCCGGAGCTGCAAGCGAAGCTGGATCGTGCTGCCGCGGATATCCCGGCTGGCGCGGACCAATACGTGCAGCAGCTCGTTGAACACTATCTTGACCACGATGTATGGTTTCGACAGAAGGTGAAGAGCGGCCTTGACCAGCTCGACCGCGGCGAATTCCTCACCCATGAGGAAGTCGGCGCGCGCCTGGAGAAGATGTTCCAGCGCTAAAAATGCAGATTCGCTGGTCACCCGCTGCGGCTGACGACCTCCAGCAAATTTTCGAATACATCCGAGCGGACAACCCTGTAGCGGCACAGCGTGTAGCTAAGATCATTTATGATCGGACAGCCGCGCTCGCACGTCATCCGTATCAGGGGCGGCGCGGCCGGGTGGAGGGGACACGCGAATTACCCCTGCCTCCATTGCCCTTCATCGTGATCTATCGGGTACTGGAAGGCGCCGGGGCAGTCGAAATCGTCAATGTCATCCACGGCGCGCAGCGTTGGCCGCCGGTAAATTAGCCGCTGGTTCTGCCGGGCGCGACTGGGTGGCGCACCGAGCAGTGGGAAAAGCCCTGAACTGCATTACGCTACCCACTGCGCGACAGGAGGGAGATCATGTTAGCCGCTCAGCGGAGAATCCGCCTCGGTGATCCCCACTGATATGCTAACGCGTGGAGGTAAAATTAGTGGCCGGGCGAACCTACGGCGCGTTCTGGAGCTATACCAGATTCGACAACGAAAATGATGAGCAATGGCTGACGGCGTTGTGCGAAGCGCTGGTTACCGAGGTTCGCGCGTCGTCCGGCAAGGCGTTTAAGATTTTTCAGGACAAAGACGGCATCGCGTGGGGAGAGCGGTGGAAACAAAAGCTCGTAAGTTCCGCAGATGACGCTGTGTTTTTGATCCCGATTATTACGCCAAGCTACTTCGCGAGCGACGCCTGCCGCCAGGAATTACAACAGTTTGTTACCCGCGAGAATGCCACCGGCTTCAGGGAATTAATCCTGCCGCTGTATTACATCGCCACTCCGCAGCTGGAAGATGAATTTGAGAAGGCAGCCGATTACTTGGCGCGGACGGTCGACGAGCACAACTATGAAGACATCAGGGCACTGAGACATCGCGGTATCACGTCCTACGAAGCCAAGCACAGGATCAGCGAATTAGCGACTGCACTCATCGGCCGGCTCAAAGGATATGCCCGCTGGGAGCTCTCTTCACTTGCCATGGGCGCGCGTTTCACCGCCCCGCCGAACGGCGCGAGAGTCCCCCGGACACCGCGCCTGTCGGGGACCCTGGAGAGCATTTCGGCCGGGACCGAGGTTTGGCTGGTCGTTGAAACAGGTACGGTTTACCATCCGCAGCACGCGCCGTTACCGACACACAGCGGAGCTTTTCACGCACCCGTAGTGATTGGCCGCAAAGGCGATGATGACCGTGGAAGCGAATTTGCTGTTCACGTGTTGGCGGTTACAGAAGATGTTTCGAAGGCCTTCAGGCGCTATCTTCAAGATGCTGGTGGCTTAACGAAATGGGCCGGTGTTCCAAAACCACCCGACAGCAGGGTCCTCGCAACGCTGAAGGTCATTCGCGATGACTCAGCGTCAATGTGATAGTCAACCATTGGGACCTTGCGTTGCGTTCACACTGAACTCCCGGGCCTCATTTTGGCCATTTGCGGTCACGAACGGACATAGCCCACGAAAGCAGGGAAACACGGGCGGCGCAAGCCAGTTTCGGAGAAGCACGCCCGCCGCCTTTGGCCGAAGTCTGACTCTTTTTTGGAAAAGGGCGGCCCGAGAGGCCGCCGCAGGCTGAGAGCCACAATGTCAACGCTCCGGCGGCAGCTTGCCAAAAGTCAGCTCGCCGCATGGCAAGCCCTTCACTGTACCCGTGAAGGCCAGCGCGCCATTGGTGGCGAGGCACTTCACCATGGCGCCGTGGAAGGCGTAAATGGGCGCGGTTTCAGGAAGCTGATGGTGCGAGGTCAATGACCGCAGCGAGAAACCAAGGCGCGAGAAGTTCTTGTCTTCGCGGAACACGGCCCGATCCTCCTCGAAGACAATCCCGTACCCAAGGTCCGCGGCAGTGGGAACGATGATGGCGCTTACGATGGCGCTGGAAGCGTGATAGACCTTGGCGGCGGGTAAAGGCACGCTCAGGATGCTGCTCACCAGCGGGATTTCGATAAAGGGCGGCACGATGGGCAGCTTGGTGCGCGGGCGCTGTATCATGGCGGTGAACGTCGAGACATCGAATAACTTTACCGATTCGACGCGCACGCGAGTGGCGACGTTATGCCGGGCAATGCGCGAAACATAGTCGTTATCGGTTGAGCCGGTTTCCGAATAAATGGTGGGCGCTGAATCTTCCTGCGCCCAGAGGCGGACATCCAGTTCAGCGGAGGATGCGCCGGGCAGCGTGTGCGGAATCACGTCGAGCGTCAGTTGGCGGCCGATGATGGAATGCGTTTCGGTGGGCGCGATGGCCGCCAATGCCGTGGCGATTCCGGTGGCCGTGCTGGCGCCTCTGAACAAGCCCGCCGCCGCACAAAGCGGGCTGCCCGCCGCCGCGCCGTTACTGCACGTGATTCCCGGGACAGGTGTAGCTGGCGCGGGTGGACCGGTAGCTATTCCCTCGGCATTCACGGTGACCGTATTTCCGCCCGCAGTGGTGGTGTTGCTGGTAGCGGCGGAAGTCCCCATGATAGAGCCGAGCACCGAACTGAGCGTTTGCGCCTGCGTGGCGTCGAAGGCGTTTTGCGTATCCGTGTCGACCAGGCTCTCCACGCCGCTGATCCCACGCACCGTAATCAGCCCATTCGCGATGTATGACTTATTGTGCCGCCACAACTGGAAGAAGCTATTTTGGTTCGGAACATCCCGCTGGGCCTGGTCCAGCAGAGTGCGGCTGAAGGCGCCCACATCCTGGTTGAAGGCCACTACCAGCGGGTTGAATTGGGCGTTCAGCTCCTGCGCGCTGTGCGGCAGCGCATAGGTGCCGAGATCCCTGGGATACTGGATGGCAACCTTGTAATTGAAAAGAAAATCGGCGACGGCACCGCGCAGCAGGCCGAGACTGGTGGTGCTGTAGCTTTGCTGCTGCGGTGGCAGCGACTCTTCGAGATCCGCGATATTCTGTTCCGCCAGCGAGTTGAGCCGCTGCAGCGGGAAAGTTGAGAACGAATTGTCCGGCAGGAAGCTCTTGGCCGCCTGCAGGGTGAAGCAGCTGAGCGGCAGCGTGACCGGCAGGCCGCAGGCCCGTTGGGCTGCCACGGCAGCACGGTCGAGAAGCTCGCAACTGAGCGTCTGGCTTTTTTCGCTTTTGGTATCCGCGATCAGTTCCTCTCCACGAGCAACGCCGCCGCCGTTGTCTGCCAGGAATTCGGCCCGCTTCTTTTTAATACAACTCTGGGTGGCTTCGTCCGACTCAGAGGGGTCCACCTTCGACCTCAAGGCGTCGCGGTTGGGAAAGCATTGCGCGCCGTACACTTCGAATTTGCCTTCCATGCAGCCAATGGTGGTCAGGACAGCACGGGGGGTGTTTCGGGCGGCCATCATCCCCAGCAGGATGCTGGTCAGGCTCGGGCGCACGGGCTGAAATGCGCCTTCGTAACCGAGGCAGTATTGCCCGGCGGCACATACGCCCCAGAGCGCGCGCTGTGCTTCGGTGAGGCAGCCAGTGGCGGCGGGATCGTGCGCTTCGCACGCCTCGGTATCCGCGACAAAACGCTCGGTCACGTAGTTGTAGAAAACAGGTTCGAAGAATTCCGGGCTGCGCATCTGCCGGCTCAAGTAGGCCCAGCCGTAATCGATGGCGTGCTGCAGAGCGTCGTTATTGGCGCTGACCAGGTCGCGAACCTTTTGCAGGTTACGGGCAATCTCCCGGCCGTCGGGCGAACTGGCCTGGAAGCTCCACATATTCATGAGCACTTCGGGGCGGGGCATGTCGAGCATGGTCAGCAGTCGCATGCGCTGCTTGACGGCGCTCGTGGATGTGGTGTCCGTGAAGACCACGTTATCGTCCACCGCGGCCATGCCCTGGCCCACGGTACCGGTGGGAGCGGGACCCGGCACAGGTGCGGCAGGGGCGGTCGTGGCAGGCGCAGCGGCGGGATTGTTAGTGATGGAAATGGTGGTTCCCGCGGCGGGCGTGGTGGTGCTGGTGGTGGCCGCCGGAGTCGCGCTTGCGGCAGCGGGCGGCGCGCCTCCACCCGAAGGCGCCACGCTGGTGGCAGGTGCCGTGGCCGCTTCTCCCCCCAGAGTGGCGGGCGTTCCCGGCAGCGGCGTGGAGAGTAGATCGCCCACCACATCCTGCGCCGAACGGTAGAACATGCGCTGCAATGGCGGGAACTCGTGCGCGCCGAAGCCCTGCTCGCGCACGCGTTCCAAGCGAGCGGCCCAATCGCCGGCGGCAATCGGCGTGTCGCTGGTGACCCGTACCCGAGTGTCGGTGAGCTCGGTGGCTTTCAGCGGCGGGTAGCTGAGTACCCTGGCGGCGATGGCGGATGTTCCGCGTGGAAAATCGAGGTCCGCGACGAACAGCGGAAGAGGACGGGCGGTGGTTGAGATGGTGTCTTCGACCAGTTGCAGAGCGTCGGGGTCGCACTTTCCCTCGCATGCGATGAGGATGCGGTATCCATCCCGCGATAGCGCGAATTTCGAGGAGGCGTTTCCCAGCGCCTTGCTGACGGCCTGCATGATGGCATCGAAGTTACCGGCCTGTACGGTTCTGGAGGGCGCCGCACAGGTGTCGTTATCGGGATCGAAGGGCGTGGAAGGGGTCTTCAGATCGTTGGCCTGGCAGAATAACGGCAGATCGATGGCGGCGGCCTCCACGTCCGGTGCCGGACCTTGCAGGTCCTTCTTCACATCCTTGTCGTCAATCGGTATGGCGTGCACGTCGTGGGCTACGATGGCGGCTTGATCTTTGGCCAGGCGCTTTTCAAAAATAACCAGCTCGGCGTCGTTCAGGGGCTGGTCGGATTCCACGCGGATGGCCGTCGAGCTGATGACCTCGCCGCTCAGCTTTTTGTTGATGGATAGGATTGCCTTTGTGAGCTGCTTGCCGGTTTTTTCGGTATCAATCGGGTAGTCCTTGAAGTATGCGTATTTCGGCTTGGCCAGATCATAGATAGCCTCTTCCAGGCGGCTCAGGGCAGGTGGAGGACAAATCAGATCCCTGCAAAAAATGATCTCAGCCCGCTTATCGGCCGTCGCCGTGAGTACGAACTGATTGGGCGGCGCGATGCCCGTGCCGGTGGCGGAAGCGGTCGCGGTGCCGGTGACCACGGCGGCGGCGGTGACGCTGGCACTGCCCGGTGTGCCAGGCGGGGCGGAAGGCTGAAGCTGTTTCGCGATCTCGTCGGCATTGGCCGCCGGCACATAGATCGTCTTAGGCGGCGCGCTGGTCTCCTTAGCCGGCGGGGTGGCGGGCGGCGCAGCGCAGGGAGCGGCCGGCAGGGTGTACTGCGCGCAGGGACTGTACGGCACTGGCTCCGTCCAACCGCTTACGGGCGCAGTGGGTCCCGGGCAGCGGCGGATCTTGCGGCCGGCTGCGAGTCCTTCTTCGATGCAAAAGAATGGGAGCCGGTATACTTCCCGGACCTTGACCGAAACCGGAACTGGAATCGGCCCAACGGGCTGACCTGCCGCGATAGTGGTAAGCGCCAGGCAGGCCGCCATAAGGATTCCGGGGCCGCTCGAGTGTGCCACCCGGGCGGGCATACTAGACGTGAAGCGGAGCATGTTTTCTCCTGGTTTCTGTTTGTGCAGTCGATACGCGCTACGGCGTCTGACCGAGCGTCTGCTTCACGTGTAACACAAGGTTGGTGGGGTCGCGAAAACATGCGCGGTAGGTGTTCACAGCCAGCGGCGCTCCGGGGAAGCCACCCGCCGGAATGCGCCGTAGCAGATCGTAGAGCGCCAGGTAACTGCTCGTATCGGCGTCTTTGGCGGCGTTGCCAAGATCTTCAGGTATGGCGGCAAAATGAGCGTTCAGGACATTGGTAAGGTCGACCGCGCAATCAATCGCAGGCGGCAGAGGTGGCAGAGGCGGGACGGGGTAGTATGGGCCGGTAGCCACCTGGATCCAGAACTGGTCCTTTGGCCTCGATTGCGCGATCTTGTAGCGCTGCCTGGCGGCGTCGCTCGGCGCGCCGGAGATAAGCTGTGCCAGCGCGTAATCGTCCTTGCCGTCGCCCTTATATTTCAAGACCCTGACACACAGGGAGAAGTTCGTCGCACTCGCCATTAAGGTCGGTATTGAGCGCTATGGTCAAGGGATCCTGCTGACCGTAGGCCAGGGACAGCCCAAACACGACCATAGGCAAAACGCTGTGAAGTTTCATTTGTCACACCTTTCTTTTTGGCGTCTTTTTGGCGGCCTGCAGCGCGCGGGCCCTCACGCTGATATAAGCGTGAAATTCAGATTGATGGGGACAGTCCGCAGAATTCACATTCCGTCATGGCGCGTTCCTGCGACTATCTGGGTAAGGAGGATTTCCATGAGAATCGAGTCTGCTCCAAACGCCGCCTTTTCATTCTTTGTGGCGGCCGCACTCAGCCTGGCTGCTGCGAATGCCCAAGACGCCACGTCCCCTTTTCAAGTGGTCGCCACGCCTAACACCCAACGCTATTTCGACAAACTACCTGTTTGCCGCTTCGGCGTCTTCGCCAAGTGACATTTGGGCCGTTGGGACCACCGCGATACACTACGACGGCACGTCCTGGACCGGGTATCCTTTGCCGTACATCAAGGGCGCGATCGGCAGTGAACTGGAAGGGGTCGCAGTGATTTCCCCGACGGACGCATGGGCGGTTGGCACATATAAGACTTCGCAGACGACGACCGGTAACCTCCAACACTGGGATGGTTCGAAGTGGAGCCCGGTGCCGAATGCGGCCGCAGGCGGGATCGTTTGGTCGATGGCGGCCGTAGCCGCCCATGACATTTGGGCAGGCGGGTGCATCCCCGCGTTTTTCGAGCACTTCGACGGCACCCAATGGACTGTGGTGCCCTCCGGGGGATCGGGCGGGGTTGATAACGAGTCTTGTGTGCAGGCTATTTCCGTTTCATCAAGTGACGACGTCTGGGCCGCCGGCTGGACTCAGAGTGGACGCAACATCTACAGCACCCAAATCCAGCATTGGGATGGTACCCAATGGACAGAAACGCCGAGCCCAAACGTGGGGGCGGGATCGAATCAACTATATGGCTTAGTGGCGCTGGCCGATGATAACGTATGGGCGGTGGGTTATTCTGTCGCGCCGGAACACGGCATTGAAAAACCGGATCGGACCCTGATCGAACATTGGGACGGCGCCAGTTGGGGGGTGGTCCCGAGCCCGAATGTCGATTACGGCAACATGGCTCGCGATAACGTGCTGCGGGGCATTGTGGCGTTGTCGCCGAACGACATTTTCGCGTTTGGATGGTACGCGGCAAATCCAAGCGGCGAATCCGGAGATGAGTTCACCCTGGTACTGCACTGGGACGGGACGAGCTGGAGTGTAGTGCCGACCCCCGACCCCACTGGAGATCCGACCCTGGTGAACGATCCGCTGTATGCCGGAGTCGTAACCGCGCCAGGCCACGTATGGATCTTCGGCAGTGAACAGCAACTTCCGGGGAACTTCCCCAACCCGGACACCACCACTTTGGTGCTGCTGCACACGGCTAGGCAATAGCGCGGTTCACCGTGGTGCTTCAGCTTCTCGTAGTTGCGCAAAAACGGCCGCTCGCAGAATTCGGCCCAGATCAGTTACGTGGCTTCGCCGTGCAGTCCGCGGCGGAGGTATTCGCCAGCGGAGAATTCGCGCGGCCCGGTGCAGGTTTTTTCGGGAAGGCTGGCAGGCCCCATTCAGCCCATTTGAGGGCCCGGTCGTGCTGGCCCGCATCGCGATAAATCTCACAGATCCACAAATAAGAGATGCCGCGCACCCCAACCGAGCTCCTGTCGCCGGCTTTCTCTGCGCCGGCGCCTTGGTCCATTCGGATTCCACGAGTGTCCGCTTCAGCCGGAGTTATCGCTCAGGGAGCGGTGTTAAGTGCAGTTACGCACAAAACATCGGCCACTGGGGCTATACATGAAAGGTAGCCAGGAGTAATCTATATCAGCCTCCGGAGGTCCATGACGGAAATCCTGGCTAAGGAGAGATAACTCAAATGCGAATCTTTATACGGGGTAATGTGCCTGCGTTCGCTTTACTGGCGGCCTTGGCAAGTGGCGCCCCGGTCCGGGCTCAGTCGCCCGTGGCGAAAAATCCAGCGGGAGAGGTGCCGCCCAGCCCGCCTCCGCATGCGAACAAGTCCCTGCCCGTGACCGCCGGCGCGGTGCCATCCCGGGGCATCGATCCGGCGTCGCTCACCCGCGATGCCGCCGCCGGCACCACCCTTGCCAACTGGTCCGGCTCGTTCATCGATAACGGCACAACCTACAACTACACAATGCTCGGGACCGATCCGGCGGCTGGCTCCGCAACCACCACCATTGAGGCAATTCTGATTCCGCTGAAATTAGTTTTTTCCGATGGCACTGTGCTCGATGCGACCAGCCCGGTGTTCGGTGAGACAAAATCCGCCACCGAGCTAACCCAACAGTCCCCTCTGTTTCAGCCGTACTCCTTCAAACCCGGCGGCACCCATGTGGGAACAACCCAATACATCGACGCTTTTCAGCGGGCCAACTTTTGGCCCTATGTCAGCACTTCCACCCCTGCATATCACGTCAAATTTCATCTCACTACGATGCCGGTTCAGGTCCTCACCGTACCGGCCTACTTCGGATATACGGAGCCCGGACCCGGCAGCCGCCTCGGATATATTTACTACAATTGGTGGGACGGCCAGTTGGGCGTGCTTCTATACAAACTGAAGATCAAAACCAATACGTTGCCTATCTTCCTGAACTACAACATCCAGCAGTATTCGCAAGATTTCATTTATGCCGGCTATCACACGGCATTCGGCAGCCCGGCGCAGGTTTATATCTCAGCGGGCTTCTATGACCAGGATATATTCAGTTATGGTGGTGACATCGTCTTCCTCAGCCATGAAATGGGGGAATCCACCGACGATCCCTTCGTGAATAACATCGTCCCGAGCTGGAATAACCCGCAGTCGCCGGGCACCTGCAGCGATTTGCTCGAAGTCGGCGATCCTGTATCCGACCTCGGAATCGGCCCGGTGGTCCTGAACGGATACACATATCATCCGGAGGACCTGACATTCCTGCCATGGTTCTCGGGTACCATCCCATCCACTTCAGTGAATGGCTGGTATACCTTTGGCAACAACTACTCAAGCCCCGCGGTTTGTAACTAACATCCGGAGGAAATGCGATGAAACAACTAACTGAAACCTTACTTTCCGTTGCCATGATCTTCGCGGCCTCTGCACTATACACTTCTGACATGCTGGCGCAGGACGCCGGAACTCCTCACTACGTCATCACCGCCAATGATATTTACCGGGCACCCAACAGCGCTACGGTCTTCCGGCTGTCAGGTTCCTCCCTGGTCAGTTCGCCCGCGCTCGATACCACCGGTTGGGGCATCGCGGGCGGATACTACGGCACCAATCAACAGACCGTAATCAAAGTCGGAACCAATGTGTGTACGTATGTGGGTGACCCGGGAAGCGACGATATCGCCGCCTTCAATACCACCAGCTTTGCCAGCCCCGTGAAAGTGGGAAACTACGACGATCCCACGGGTTCCGGCGCCTATACGGGTATCGCGCTGGCGGCGCGCGGTAGCACGCTGTTCGCCGGCTACTCCGCGTCCGTCAACATCGGCGTGTGGGCGATCAATGCCGATTGTTCACTGACTCTCGGAAGTTCGGCGAGTAATACTCCCACGCCCGCACCGGTCGACGATCTGGCTGTCACGCCAAATGGCGCCACGCTCATCGCTACCTATGGCCAGACGAACCCCGGTGTAGGTTCATTCGCGATCTCCGGAACGGCTCTGACTGCGATGGGCCCTTACAATACGACCGGACCCACGGCCGGCATCGATATCACCGAAGATAGTAAGTTCGCGATAATAGGCGACTATAGCCTAGACCTGACCCAGATTGAAGTCGTTCCGATTAAGTCGGATAGCTCGCTGGGGAGCGAAGACTACTACAACATTGCGGGCGGGGGCGGTGATTCCAATAATGTCTGGCTTAGTCCGGACGAGGCCATCCTATATGTCAGTAGCAACGTTTCGCTTCAGATCACCACGCTGAGGTACACGGAGACGAACGCCGCCGGGCACCGGCTCAAGTTCGCGTGTCTCAGCCCCCAGCTGAAGAGCCCGGCCGGCGGCAGCATTTACAACACTGTGGGGTTGGCTACGGCGGCTGGTACGGGAAACGGCGGCTATCTGTACGTCGCCGAATTCGGCAATCCATCAGCCGTCGCGCTTATGCAGATTACGCCCAATGGTTGTCCAGTGGAAGTAAGCGGCTCGCCGTTCGTCAATTCGGCCGCGGACGATGGCTTCCCTACAACAGTCAGCGCGTATCCGCCGCGACCCTTCTAGGCGGCGCTACGAAAGATACAGCAGTTTTCGGTTCTGCTCAACCAGTTTGACGAAGTTGCGCTTGGCCTTATATTGCGCGCGCAAAATTTCTAAACGGCGCACGAACTCCGCGCCTTGCCCTAGCCGCTGCATCACGGCCTGCGCGGCGGGGCGGTCGAGCCAGGCTAGTGCGGCCGCCACGCAATGCTTGCAGAAAGGCCCCCTCGCTGCCCAGCGGGCAATCGCAGGAATTCCAGCACCCCTTCATCTGCGGTGAGTTGGACAGTGTAGTCTTGTTCTCCTCGCACCACCGCCGATGCGCCGCCGTTCGATTCCGCGAGCGAGACGACGTGGCCATGGCTGAAATAATCCAGCCCGCGCTGATAGGTTTGTTTGTCCGCCAAACGGCGGAGCACGGCATCGGTGATCGCTGCGGTCAAGGGATTGGCCATTAACTTCTGCCGGGTTGCTGAGCCGCGACCGTCAGGGAGCGGTTTTCCAGCCGGTCTTGTCCAGCACCTCCCTGGCCACGCGCGCCGTATTGGCGTGTATGGTCACCGTATCCAGCACACTCATGGCATAGCCGCCGGCCAGCACGATGGCGACCGGGATGCGACTGTGCAGGGCGGTCCAGATCACCAGCCGGTCGCGCTCCCGCAAGCCGTCAAAACTCAGCGCCAACCCGCCCAGTTGATCCTCGCAATAGGGATCCGCCCCGGCAACATACACCAGCAGCTCCGGATGAAACAGGCTCATCGCAGTGCGATATCCTTCGCCCAGCCGGTGCAGATACTCTTCGTCGCCGGTGCCGTCCGGCAGGTGAATATCGAGGCTGGAAGGCGGCTTTTCCGAAGGATAATTGTTGTACTGATGAATGGACAAGGTGAAAACGGAAGCGTCGCCGGCGAAAATGGCGGCCGTTCCGTTGCCGTGATGCACATCGCAATCCACCACCATGGCGCGCTCGATGCACCCATCGCGCTGCATGCGGCGGATGGCCACCGCGATATCGTTGATGGCGCAAAACCCTTCACCGTGTCCGGCAAAGGCGTGGTGGAAACCACCGCCGATATTGAACCCGATGCCCTGTTCGAGCGCCAGCCGCGCCGCCAGTGTGCTGCCGCCTGCCGCCAGCCAGAAGGCTTCCACCAACGCGCGGCTGTACGGCACCTCCAGTTGCATCATCTCGTGATAGCCGAGAGTTCCCGAGCGCAGCCGGTCCACCCAACCTGGTTCGTGCACGGCCAGGATATCCGCGTCCGGGGCTGGCTCCGGTCGGACAAAATCTTCCTCGGTGGCAAACCGGTCGCGCAGCAGGCGATCGTGGATGAAACGATATTTCTGAGACGGGAACACATGGTCTCCCAACTTCAGGTCGTAACCTTCGTGGTAGACAAGATGGTAGGGCAGCATGGGATGGCGGCGTGTGCCGAGCGCCTCAGATGTAGGCGATCACGTCCATCTCGACCAGCGAATCGCCCGGAATCCCGCCGGCCGCGGCGATGGTAGTGCGCACCGGCGGATTCTCGCCGAAGCGGCCCATGAACACTTCATTCATAGCCTTGTAGTCCTTCAGATCGCTCAGGAAGACGCTGCACTTCAGCACCTTGTCCATGGACGATCCGGCGTTCTCCAGCTCCTTCTGGATTTCGTCGAGCACATGCGCGGTGTGCGCTTTGATGTCGCCCGGGAAGTGCGCGCCAATGCCGGCGATGAACAGCAGGTTGCCATACGAGACTGCGCCGCTGAACAGACGCGGACCCTTGGGCTTCTCGCCGCGGAAGTAGACTTTCTTTTCGGGTCCGGATTGCGCTTTGGCGACTCCGCCCGCGGCTGCCGCGGCCAGGGCGCCGCCGCGAATGAATGCGCGCCGGTCTGATTTGCTCATACTCCTCCAGTCACACGTCTAGAAATTACCCTGCCGTTCGGGCAAGGCAAGCGTTGAGTATAACTTGGCGCGCGGGGTGTGTGTTCTCGGGAGCCGCCGCCCGCACCGCCGCGATTTACACTGTAGGCGGTAAGTGTCTTGCTGCTTTGCCTTCTGGGATTCCCCCGGGCTCACTCTGGGCCCGGGCTTTTTTATGAGGATTGGAAAAATGTTTGCCCGGAAACTCTTGTCGGCCGCTCTGGCCGTATCTCTGGCGCTGCCGCTGCTGGCCGGTCCCACCCTGACCACCATTCAGGATGTGATCTACAACGCCAATGGCTCCCCTTACAACGGCTTTGCCGTGATTACGTGGACGCCTTTCGTAGCGGGAAACACTTCCCCGATTGGCACGCAGCCGGTGACTGTGAACATCACCGCCGGCAATCTGTACGTGCAACTGGTGCCCACCACCAATGCCACACCCGCCGGATATTACACGGTTTTGTTCACCAGTTCCGGCAACGACCAGTTCACCGAGACCTGGGCCGTTCCGCCGAGCACGGTGGCACTGAAAGTGGCGGCCGTCCTGATGTCTCCGAACGCGGGACCATCGTCGCTGATCACGGGAAATGCTCCTATAGCGGAATCCAACGTGGTCGGCCTCTTGGCTGACCTGGCCGCGCGTCCGGTGGAAGGCCCCGCGTACACTGCCGGAGGACTGGCCGTGATTGACGCGTCGGGCTTTCTTGAAACCGTCACCGGCAACGTTTCCGATTGCGTGCGTGTGGATGGTTCATCCGGGCCTTGCGGCACCGCTGCCTCCGGCGCGGCCGGGCCCAATTTCACCGATGCGGAAGTTCCCGCCGGCTTAGTGAATGGCACGAACGCATCGTTCACGCTGAGCGCCGTGCCGGTGCCCACTTCGAGCATCGCGCTGTACCGCAATGGAGTGCTGCAAGCGGCGGGCCAGGATTACTCGCTGGCGGGAAATACGATTCAGTTTGCGGCAGCCTCCACTCCGCAGGCCGGCGATACACTGATAGCCTCATATCGTGTGACTCCGGCGGGGACGCCGCAGGGGTCGCCCGCGCCCCAAGTCCTCTGCGCCGGCATGGGCACGGCCACTTCAGCAATCACGCTTTCCAGTCTGGCTACATGTGCGATTACCGCCGGCACCGTGCAGCCTGGCGATCGTGTGAAGATCGACTTCGACTTCTCGCATGAAGGCACGCTGACCGGCTTCACCTTCGCCGTGAACTGGGGCAATACGGTGCTCGTGACGCGCAATGGCGCGGCGACGGAGGCGTTCATTTCGGGGTGGGCCGAAGCGGGCGCCAACACGTCCGCCTGCCAGATGTCGATCCAGACGTGGGGAACGGTGCTGGGTTTCGCCGCCGGCGCGATGAATGCGTATGATTCATTGTCGTACCAGATTATAGTGGCGTTTCAAGGTCAGATGGCCGCCACGACCACGGATACGGTGACGCTGCGCAATTTCACCGTGGTGCGGTATCCGGCTACGCAGTAACCTCTTACTTACTGCTCTTACTGCCGCGAGATCTCGAACACTACGCCGCCGCCATATTTCCCGCCTGTTCGCGCAACTCCATCGAGGATGCCGTCCTGCCCGGCGATCACACCTCTATCCGGGCTCCCCCCATCGGTCCCGTCCGTGAACGAATACAGTATATGTTCGTGACCTGTGGCATCCAACTCGTAGACCACCCCGAATCCAGGCGCGCCGCCGCTTTGCGTAGGTCCGTAGAGATTTCCCGCCGCATCGCGAATCACACCGCTGGTGGGAAGGGCCCCGTCGTCTCTTCCCCTGAAATCATGCAACACGCTCTCTGCGCCAGTTGGGTCGAGTTCGTAAACCACACCCGCTTGCTTAGAACCACCATCAAAAGTCGTCCCGTACAGATTGCCGGAGGAGTCGCGGATCACACCCGCGGCGGGATTCGCTCCATCGGGATCGCCTTCAAAACTGTGCAGCACCGTCTCATTGCCGCTCGGATCTATTTTGAAAACGACTCCGCATGTGCAGGTTTGTACCAGGCCGCCGCCGTAGGTAGTCCCGTAAAGGTCGCCGGCAGCGTCGAGGACGACTCCTCCGAAAGGGGTACCCCCGTCCGCACCGCCCATGAAACTATACAGCGCCGTCTAATTTCCGCGGGGATCCAGCCTGTAGACCACGCCAGAACCAGAACTCAGGCCGCCTTCGGAGGTTGTGCAGTAAAGGTTGCCTACCGGGTCAAGGGTCACACCCGCGAACGTCATGGCACCGTCGCTTCCGCCCGTGAAGCTGTAGAGCACCGTCTCATTGCCACTCGGATACAGCTTGTAAGTCGTCCGCTGGCCGTAAACGCCACCCGCCTCGGTGGTTCCGTAGAGGTCGCCCGCCGAGTCGCGGATCAACCCCGGTGTGGGATTGCCCCCGTCCGGCTGGCCCTTGAAGGTGTAAAGCACGGTCTCGGCGCCGCTGGGATCGATCTTGAACACTACGCCCGCGTTCCACACGCCTCCCACGGCAGTGCCATAGAGGTTACGGGCCGCGTCCCGAATCAAGGGACCGGCAGGCTCGCTCCCGGAGGGAGCGGGGGTGAACACATTGAACACTGACTCGTTGCCAGCAGCACCCAGCTTGCACAGCACACCGAGCCCCTCAGGGCCACCTCCAGACGCCGTCCCGTACAGATTGCGGGCTGGGTCGCGGATTACACCGGCACCCTCCCCGTTAACGCCGCCAGGAAAGCTGTACAGGATACCCCCGTCACCTGCGTACACTGTGCCCAGACTGTAGGCGGGCGCACGTGCACGTCAGCGCTCATTGCGGTTGGGCAGGACTGGTTTCGCCCAGTGCTACGCTTACCGTTGCGCCGCTACCTAACCGTGGTCTGGCGGCTTCTCTAGGCGCCCCTCTTCAGCCGGACGTTCGCCAGGAACCCCGCATACGATTCCCATTGTCGTTGCCGAACGAGATCCATGGACCCATCGCACCGTAGCGGTGGTAGCTCCATCTCAGCCGGGGTCGCCGCCCAGGCTTCGACCATACTGGTTTGGTTGCCATCGCCGGCCGTCAAGTAGTCGTGGCGACCGGTCTGGGCGTGACCTTCGACCGGAATTCCCAAACCGCCGACCTGCCGAATCAACTCTGCCGCCGCCGGTCCTTTTGGCGCATGGAGTGAGGCGCTGATTGTCTGACCGATGGCCGTCCGGTTCTCCTCGACGAACTCGGCGAGGAGGCTTAGGCGGTGGGCATCCGCGGCCGAGACCAGTAGGCTTAGGCGAACGTTCGGCACATAGGCCATTGTAGCCGGCGGTGAGATGCAGCATCCGGCAGTGAGCCTATTCCACTCGATCCTTGGCTTTCGCTTCCCCCGATCTCTGCCATTGCATGTTCTCCGGGGAATCGGTTCCGCCGCGCTTCAGTGGCACGATATGGTCAATTACGTATCCGGGGCATGGGCCGGCCGCCAACCCCGTTGATCCGAAAGATTGAACGCCGCCCCATGCACCAGCAGGCGCTTCAGGGATGTTGTCCTTCCCCGCAACTGGAATCGCCTCAGGCCGCCGGTTTCGTACAGGTGTGCGAAGCTGCGCTCGGTTAGTTCGCTAGGCAGTTTCTGTAGTCGGTTATTGCGTTCTCCTCGCACACGCAGCCTGTTTTATACGTCCGCTTCTACTCTTCAGCTTTGCCCTCGCCCCGCCACTTCCGCCGTCCCCACTCCGGTTCGGAGAGGTAGCTTCTGGCCCTGCTCCTGCAGTTCCGTCAGCACGGCGCCGCTGTGACAGCCCTTGTCGGCTTAACACCTCTTCCACTCCCTGTCCATTGACTTCCCGCGCCGCCGGCTGCGCCGCTTCCGGCGTTTAGCGGATGCTGGTCGTATCTCCATCATCGGCCGGCTGCAGCGTCATCGCCAACAACGCTCCCGGCGTCAGATCCACGGCATGCTCGGCCTCGTGCGCCAAGTGCGTGCGGCCGTCTTTCAGCTTCGCGATGCGCATCCGGGTCGCTGGGACTCTTCTATTCCTGATTCGATCCCTTTCTCTTCCGCTTCCGATCCAATCGAGCCAACTGTTCCCGCGTCGGGTTTTCGATGCCCCCCGCGCGGGCCAGTTTCTTCAGATACTCGTTGTAGCTCTGCCCGCTATCCCGACCGCACGATGCTCTTCAGGGCCGCGTTGGCTTCCAGCGTGGTGGCGTCGATGGGGACCGTCCGTCCGCTCATCAACGCCTCCGCACTGTCAGCACCCAGCGGAACACGTAGCCGATCAGAAGGCACCGGAAGTAGAACCCCGGCCCCATGCTCGGCCGGCCATACGGCCTCTTCTTGTAAATACTTCTGCCAGAGCCGCTCGACCCCGGCGTCGAATTTTCACCTCAGCCGGGCTCTTCCGGCGTACATCGCGCGCCGGCTTTAGCATACTGTCGGTTGGAGGGCCATCGCCGCCGAGGGATACCGGCAAAGCCGATCCCGGCTGTAAGCACCAGATCCGTCTCGCCAGTGCCGTCAGAACGTTGTCACTTTAACCTATCCGGCGGACGATCATGAGCAGGGGCCAGGGCGGCCGCAGGATCATTGTCGAATGTCTGCTTGCACCTGGCACAGCAAAAATAATAAGCTCGTTCCTGATACTCGGACTGATACTTTGCGTTGCCCGGATTGACCAGCATCCCGCAGATGGGGTCTTTCTCCTCGACCGTCACTACGGGGAGTAACGGGGCGGCTACCCGTTGCGGTTTGCTTCTCGAAACCTGCACGACCTCGGCCAGAATACTGACGGCGATTTCCTCGGGCGAGACTGCTCCAATCTGGAGTCCGGCAGGCGCATGCAAGCGGCCCAGGCGCTGGGCCGCGATGCCTCTTTCGAGCAAGTACTCGAAGATCTTATCCCGCTTGGGCTTGCTCGCAACAAACGCAACGTAGGGAGCGTCGACGGCAAGTGCTCGTTCCAGAGCTTCTTCGTCGTATTCACCTTGCGTGGAGACGACCAAAAACGTCTGTGACCCGATGGAAATCGGACCGAGATCGAGTTTCTCGACGATCGCATCCGCGGTTGGGAAGTTCTCGCGGCTGGCTCCCGGGGCGACCACGGTAACCCTGAAGTGGATGCTCTTGGCAAGACTGGCGAGCGTTTGCGCCACCAGCGAACGGCCCATAATCACCAGGTGCGGCTTGGGCAATACCGGTTCAATGAAGATATCCAAGCTTCCTCCGCTGTGGCAGGTCATGCTGTAATCGACGATTCCCGGCTCGGAACCGGAGTGCGGCGTGGGGGTGATTCGAACCAGTCTCGGAGTACCTTCCGCCAAAGCCTTGAGTGCTTCCTTCACTACCACAGGCTGCGAGCATCCGCCGCCGATCCAACCCCAGATCCTGCCGTCCGGATAAACAATCGCCTTGTCGCCGGGCTTGCCCGAAATCGGAGCTTCGAAACGCACCACCAGAGCTACGGCGAAGGACTCACCGCGGCTGCGGAGTTCAGCGGCTTTATTCAGGAATTCATCGAACATCCTCGTTCACCTCGGGATCGTTGCGTCAAATGCCGCTCGAGATCGAGCAAGCTGTCCAGGGAATGCGCCGGCGCGAAAACATCCACGTACGGCAGCGCCGCGGCCATTCCGCGTGTGATCGGCCGGTAATCGTCCAGAGCCAGCAACGGATTGAGCCATACCAACCTCTGCACGCGACGTTTGATGGCGGCCAGTTCCGCGGCTAGAACTTCGGGCTCTCCCGTGTCCCAACCGTCGCTCAGAATCATGAACAGCGTGTTGGAAGCCAGCGTGCGCCGCGCATAGCGCCGGTTGAATTCGCCGAGCGATTCGCCGATCTTCGTGCCGCCGGTCCAGCCCGCGGCCATCCGGGAGAGTATTCGCATCGCCTCCGGCAGGCGCTCGCGGCGTAGGGCGCTCGTGATATCCACCAGCGACGTGCTGAAAACGAACGTGTCCGCTTTCTTGAAATGTCTCTGCAGCGCGTGCGCGAAGCGTAACAGGAAGAAGCTGTAAAGGCTCATCGACCCGCTGATATCCAGCAGAATAACCAGCCGGGCTGGCCGCGGTTTCTTTCCTTTAAAACGCAACTCCAGCGGATCGCCTCCACGGCCGATACTGCGGCGGATGGTGCGCCGCAGATCTACCTGCGCCTCGGATTCCGAAATCTTCAGCCGGCGCGATAACTGAAAGCTGGCGCGCTTCATCAGGCGCTCCGCTATTCTTTCGAGCGCTTCCTGATCTTCTTGCGGAACTTCGGAGAAATCAGCCTTGCGGAGCCGCTGGTGAAGGCTGGCGCCCGATACGCGCCTGGTCTCTTCGTCCGCGCGCGGGCCGGAATTTCCGTTATTGCCGATCAATGCCCAGGTGCTGCGCTCCTCATGCGCGCGCCATGCCGGCCGCCGCGCCGCATGCCCACTGGGGCCGCTCCAGAATTGTTCGAACAGCTCTTCAAATCTGTCCCACTCTTCTCTGCATGAGCACAACTCGCTGCGCAATGCGAATCTGAGAGCGTCGCAGTCCGCGGCCGGCAGGGTTCGGGCAGCCGCCAGCGAATCGAGGGTCTCCGTCACCCCGGCGCCGAATCCCTTTTCGCGCACGAAACGGCAGAAGTCCACGATCCGCGCGGCCAGTCCGGCTGGGTACTCCTCAAAACATTGCATCTTCACCGCGACAGGATCTTTTCGATACCTTCCGACTGGATCCTGGCGGTATCCTCGACTGACTTCGAAACGCATCCGAGTGTCTCTTCGGCTGCTTCGGGATCCAAGCAGTCCTTGCCCAGGGCCCTCAGCGCCTGCACGCAATCCAAGGTCTCCGCCACCCCCGGGGGTTTTGTCAGATCCATCTGGCGCAGTGTCTGGACCCAGCTTACGACCTGTCTGCTTAGCTCAGTGTGTATTTCTGGAAGCCGGGCGTGCACGATCTTCGCCTCTTTTTCCGGACCAGGATAGTCGATCCAATGATAGAGGCACCTTCTCTTCAGAGCGTCGCTCAGCTCGCGCGTGCGGTTCGACGTGAGTATCACGTAGGGCCGATGTGTGGCTTGCAGGGTGCCCATTTCCGGAACGCTGATCTGAAAGTCGGAGAGCAACTCCAGAAGGTAAGCTTCGAACGCCTCGTCCGACCGGTCGATTTCATCCACCAGCAGGACCGGCGAAGCGTTTGCGGCACGGATCGATCGCAGCAGTGGGCGCTCCAGAAGAAAGTCCGGCCCGAAGATGTGCTTCACCTTCTCTTCGACCGTCTCATCCGTGCGCTCCTGGATTTTGATGGCCAGCAACTGCTTCTGGTAGTTCCATTCGTAGACGGCGGAGCTGACGTCCAGCCCTTCGTAGCATTGCAAGCGGATCAATTCGGTACCGAGCAGGCTCGCGAGTACTTTGGCGACTTCTGTCTTGCCCACGCCCGCATGGCCTTCGATCAGCAGCGGCTTGCCCAGCCTGATGAGCAGATAAATTGCGGTGGCCAGAGCGCGGTCTAGGACATATCCCAACCTTTCGAAGCCCCGGACCAAGTCCTCGATGTCTCGGATCTCCTCAATGGGCCGTGGGTTCGTGCAAACCTCCGAAAATCCTGCGGAAGAACCGGACGATTGCGCCGCGTAGCGCTATCCAGAACAAGCTGCCGGCGTCTACGGGCGGTGGCGGGGCGGCGGGCGGCCCGCTCCCTGACGGTCGCGGCTCGGTAAGCCGTGGCGCGGCAAGCGGCGGCGGGGCGGGCGGCGCGGCGGATGGCGCGGGAGGCGGCTCAGGCGGCTCAGGCGTCTCCGGCGCGGCGGGCTTCGACTGTTGCAATTGCTCTTGAAAGCGCCGCACGAATTCCTTGAACATCACCGCGGAGACATCCTGAATCATGCGCGCTCCAAGCTGCGCGAGCAGACCGACTACATTGATTTCGGATACCGCCGAGACTTCCGACCCCCCGTCCGGCAAGGCCCGGATACTGCCGGTCATCTTCATGGAGGCGCTTCCCTTCCCGCGCACGTCCTGCCCCCTCCCCACCATCTCGATTTCGTGCGCCTGGGCGTCGCGCCGCTCGATGTGGACCTGTCCCTTGTAGTCGGTGACGCTCGGCCCCACTTTGACGCTGATGGATCCCTTGAACGTGCGATCGTCGATGGCTTCGGTGAGTTGCGCGCCGGGAACGCAAACGACCACTTTGCGCGGGTCGCTGAGGAGATCCCACACCCGGTCGACCGAGTCCTTGACTTGAAACGTGTTCTCGATCCGTACGGCCACAGCCTAACCCGCGATGCCCTTCTCTTGGAGAATCTGCCACACCTTCCAGGGTGTGATGGGCATATCGATATGCCTGACGCCGAGGTGCGACAACGCGTCCACTACGGCGTTGACGAACGCGGCCGGAGAGCCTACGTTGGGCGACTCACCGACGCCTTTGGCGCCGATGGGATGGTGCGGCGACGGGGTGCAGGTCTTGCCCGTCTCCCAGTGCGGCGTCTCCATAGCAGTGGGAATCAGGTAATCCATGAAGTTTCCACCTTGCACATTGCCGCTCTCATCGTAGTCGATGAGTTGCATGAAGGCGATGCCCAGACCCTCTGTAAGTCCACCGTGTATTTGACCCTCGACGATCATAGGATTGATGATGTTGCCGCAGTCGTCGACCGCGATGAAGCGGCGGACTTTCACTTCGCCAGTCCCTTTGTCGATATCGACCACGCAGATGTAAGTGCCGAATGGAAAAGTCAAGTTGGGCGGATCGTAGTAATGCACGGCTTCGAGACCAGCTTCCATGCCCTCGGGGAGGTTGGTGTAAGCGGCGAACGCAATTTCCTGGATGGTCTTGGCCTTCGAGGGCGCCCCCTTGACGTAAAACTTTCCGGGCTCCCATTCCAGATCCGCTTCCGATGCTTCCAGCAGGTGCGCGGCGATCTTCTTCGCTTTCGCCAGAATCTTTCTGGACGCCATCGCCGTAGCGCCGCCCGCCACTGGCGTGCTGCGGCTGGCGTATGTGCCGAGACCATAAGGCGCGGTATCCGTGTCACCTTCTTCGAGCGTGATATCCGCGGCCGGAATGCCCAGTTCCTGCGCGATGATCTGCGGGAATGTGGTTTCGTGACCCTGCCCTTGCGATTTCGTGCCTAGCCGGGCGATGGCTTTGCCGGTGGGGTGAATTCGAATCTCGCAACTGTCGAACATCTTGATACCGGCGATGTCGAAGGTGTGCGCGGGACCGGCCCCCACGGTCTCGGTGAAGCTGGAGATGCCGATCCCCATCAGCTCGCCCTTCTTGCGCTTTTCTTCCTGCTCTTTGCGCAGCTCACGGTAACCGGCCATCTCCAGCGCCAGGTTCATAGCAGCCGGATAGTTCCCGCTATCGTAAGTCCAACCGAGCGGAGACTGGTACGGGAATTTGTCGGAGGGGATGAAATTCTTCAGGCGCAGTTCCGCCGGGTCGGTCTTCAATTCCATGGCCAGGATATCCATGGCCCGTTCGATCAGGTAGGCCGCTTCCGTGACGCGGAACGAACAACGATACGCGATGCCGCCGGGGGCTTTGTTGGTGTAGACGCCGTCCACTTCGCAGAAGGAATTCGGAAAATCGTAAGATCCGGTGCAGATGCTGAACAGACCTGCCGGGAATTTCGACGGCTGGGCGGCCGCGTTGAAAGCGCCATGATCGGCCAGCGTCTTGACCCTGAGAGCCCTCACGGTTCCGTCTTTGTCGGCCGCGATTTCCGCGGTCATGTGGTAGTCGCGGGCAAATCCCGTGGATTGCAGGTTCTCCGAGCGGGTCTCGATCCACTTCACCGGACGGCCCAAAGTGAGGGATGCCACCACGGCGCACACGTAGCCTGGATAAATGGGAACCTTGTTGCCGAAACCGCCGCCGATATCCGGAGAAATCACGCGAATGTTGTGCTCCGGTATCCCACCCACAATCGAGAAAAGGGTGCGATGCGCGTGCGGCGCCTGTGAGGTCAGCCAGATGGTCAGATGCTTGTTTACCGGGTCGTAATCCGCAACGCAGCCGCAGGTTTCCAATGGCGCCGGATGGCAGCGTTGAAATACGGCATGCACCTTGGCATGCACGGCTGCGTTATCCATGCTCTTCTGGGTCGCCAGTTTGTCGCCCACTTCCCAGTGGAAGATGTGGTTGCTCTTCTCCTCGCGGTCGTCGCGCAGGATAGGCGATTCCGGATCGAGCGCTTTATGCGGATCTACCAGCACCGGCAGTTCCTCATAATCCACTTCGACCAGCTCGGCAGCGTCGGCGGCCGTATATTGGTCCTCGGCCACTACAAAAGCCACTTCCTGGGCTTGATACAAAACCTTGCCGGTGGCCAACACCATCTGCTTGTCGTGAAACAGCGTGGGCATCCAGGCCAGGCCGGCTTTCGCCAGATCCTCGCCGGTAATGACTGCCAGGACGCCGGGCAGCTTCATCGCATTTTCAATGTTGATGCTCTTCAGGCGCGCGTGTGCATAAGGGCTGCGCACCACCTGGCCGTAGACCATGCGCGGCAGATGGACATCGTCGACATAGTGGCCCTTGCCCTGAATCAGCCGGGCGTCTTCCTTGCGTTTGACCGAGTGGCCCATGCCACCGATTTCAGGCGACGTTTGGTACATTATGCGGCCACCTCTTTTTCCTGCATCTTGGCGGCCGCGTTTTGCACGGCCGTGACGATGTTTTGATACCCGGTACAGCGGCACAGATTGCCGGAAATGCCCCAGCGAATCTCCGCTTCGGAGGGATTTGGATTCTTCGCCAGCAGCGCACAGGTGGACATCAACATGCCCGGCGTGCAGAAGCCGCACTGCAAACCGTGCTCCTCATGGAAAGCCTGCTGCAGCGGATGCAGTTTGCCATTCTTGATGAGGCCTTCCACGGTGAGAATGTCGCGGCCATCCGCCTGCACCGCGAACATCGTGCAAGACTTGATGGCCCGGCCGTCGAGCAGCACCGTGCAAGCGCCGCAACTGGTGGTATCGCAGCCGACGTGTGTGCCGGTCAAACCCAGGACGTCGCGAATCAGGTGAACCAGCAGAAGTCGGGGCTCAACATCCGCTTCCGCACTGGCGCCGTTCAATGTGACGCGAATGTGTTGTTTCTTGGCCATGGCTACCTCGCTCCTCCCGCGCGTTCGATCGCCCGCCTCAGCCCACGCCGCGTGTACTCCTTTACGATCCCTTTCTTGAACTCCGCCGGACCGCGCAGGTCCGCACTGGGCTCGGCCGCATCCGCCGCGAGTTGGGCCGCCTGGTCGATGACCGCCGCATCCACCTTCTTGCCGCGCAGGAAGTTTTCCGCCGCCGTAGCTTTTATCGGCGTCGGCCCCACATTGGTCAATCCGATTCCAGCCGTCTTGCAGGTGCCGTCGGGATGCAAAGTCACCTGCACCGCGACGGCCGCAGTCGCGAAATCGCCCACTTTTCGCTCCAGCTTGAAGTAAGCCCCGCCGCTGCCGGCATCCGGTGTGGGAATGCGGATCTCCGTGAGGATTTCATTCGGTTCGAGCGCGGTGGTAAAAATCGAGACAAAGAAATCCGTAATAGGGATCTCACGCTCCCCGCGCGGGCCGGTGGCCACCACCTTCGCACCCAGGGCCATCATGGTGGCAGGATGATCATTGGCCGGATCGCCATGCGCCAGGTTGCCTCCGACTGTTGCCAGATTGCGCACCAAAGGGTCGGCAATCACCCTGGCTGTGTCATGAATGACTGGGAATTTCGAGCGAATCAGCTCCGACGATTCCAGCTCGGCTTCCCGGACCAGCCCACCAATCTTGAGGTAGCCGTTTTCCTCCTTGATGTGCGCCAGGCCGGGCAACCGCCCGATGTCGATCAGCCAGGCGGGCCGGGCCACCCGCAGTTTCATCATGGGAATCAGGCTTTGACCGCCGCTTAGGATCTTGGCATCGTCACCATGTTCTTCAAGCAGAGCGATGGCTTCGGAAATGTTACTTGGTCTGAGATATTCAAAGGACGCGGAATACAAATGTCGACCTCCGTGGTCAAGAAATTTGACGTGCGGTAACTCATCGCGTTGCGTGGTCTCGTATCGTCGAACACCCCTCCGAAAAGACGTTCGGCGCAAGACGGACTGCCAAACATTCTACTCCGGGATGTTACACGGCGGGTACGCCGCTCTCCGTATTTGTACGATGCATCACAATTACAGCCGCAGCCGGCAAACCTGCGGGGGGGCCGGCGAATATACAAGAATATACAATACGATTGGACGATGTCTTCGGATTTCCTCAAGGCGTTCACGGAGTTGGCGACGGCTGGTCAACCGTTCGCGTTTGCCACCGTGGTTCGGGTGGAGGGGTCCACGTCCGCCAAACCCGGTTCCAAGGCGATCATCGACGGTGAGGGGAAGATTGTCAGCGGGTGGATCGGGGGTGGCTGCGCCGAAAGCGCGGTGCGGCATCAAGCCCTGAAGTGCATTGCGGGCGGCAGGCCCCAGATCATTACCCTCGATATGACGGACGAGGTGCTGGGCGTGGGAATGCCGTGCGGAGGGATCATGGACGTGTACATCGAGCCCGTGCTGCCAAAGCCGGAACTGCTGATCGTGGGGCATGGCCGCATCGCCGAAGCTCTCGCCCGGTTAGGCAGCCTGATGGGTTTCCATGTAACGGTGGACGATCCGGGCGCCGTCAGGAATTTGTTCCCTGACGTCGATCACCTGATTACAGACGACCTGGATTACAGCAAACTCTCCCTCGGCCCGGCCAGTTTCGTGGTGATCGCCACTCAGCACAAGGGCGATCACCTGTCACTGCAGAAGGCGATCGAGAGCGAGGCTGGTTATATTGCGCTGGTATCCAGCAGGCACCGGGCCGCCCTGGTACTTGACTATCTGGCCGCAACCGGGATCCCGCCCGCGCAACTCGAACGGGTTTGGGCGCCCGCCGGTCTGGATATAGGTGCGACGACACCGGAGGAGATCGCCCTGAGCATCATGAGCCAGATAGTGGCATTGCGGCGGGGAGGCGGATCTCAGCCGCTAAAGAATTCGCGTGCCCGGACCATCGCGGAGACCCAAGCTGCAGTCATCACGGAATGTGACGTTGGTTTGCCGCACTGAGTTGCAAACGCTTGTGCGCCCGCTCCGATACGATTTCAGCCATGACGCTCAAAGCAATTTCTTCGGGGTTATCGGCGCCGATGTCAATTCCCGCGGGCGCGCGCAGCCTAGCCAATCTTTCATCGGATGTCCCCTTGGCTTTAAGCCGATCCAGAATTTCCCGTGCTCTCCTCTTATTGGCCATCAGTGCGACATACACCGCTCCGGCGCCGAGGGCCTGCTCCACCGCTTCCTCATCGAATCTGCCCCGGCTCGTCACCACGACGTAGGTCTCGGCGGCCACGGGCAAATGCGCGAAATCCAGGGCGTGCAGAATGCGCGCTGCTCCAGGCACGTCGGCGATTCCGAGAAATGGATCGACGATGATGACCGAAAAGTGCAACAGGCTTCCGAATTGGGCGAGCATTTTTGCAACGGCGTCTTCCCCGACGATCACCAATTGCGGTCCGCCGAAGTCGCGGCCTTCCAGATCCACAACTTCCAGCAGCGCCGGTCCCCACTCCTCTTGCGTGTGAGCTTGTTGAAACCGATCCAGGTCAGCCCTCGTGTCCACGTCCAGCAACACACCAATGTCCTCTACCGGGACTTTGAGAAGGTTGTCCGTATGGCTTCCGAAGATGGCCCGGCAACCGATGTCACCGGTCAGACTCATCAGTTCCGGAAAGACGGAGCGATCGAGCAAGACCGGGTTCCCGCGGAAACCTCGATACATCGGAATCGCGATCTCGGGCCGCTGCCGGCGGGATTGCTCGATGAGATGGTCAATCGTGTCCGGCCGCACGAACGGCTGATCGGCCAGCACTACCAGGGCAGCGACGGCCTCCGGGTTGATCGCGGAAAGTCCCATCCGGAGTGACGTCCCCATGCCTTTACGATATGCTTCATTGATTATGACTCTTACGTTTTCGAGCGGAACCCGTTGCCGGATCTCTTCGGCGGAACTGCCAAGGACGACAATGATATCTTTTACCTGGGTGCGCCCGAGATTGTCCAGGACATTTTCAAGCAAGGTTTTGCCGCCAATGTGAAGCAGTTGCTTGATCGCGCCCATGCGGGTGGACATTCCCGCAGCAAGAACAATGGCCGTAACTGCTGGTGGTTTGATTTCCGGCAAAGCATTCCTCCAAGGCCGTTCGCGCTCGCGATGTCTTCAGCCAGACTATGAGAGCGAGGCCCGGCAAGTCAAGTATTACTCCGAGTTGCCTGCCGCTGCCGGTGGATCAGACCCAGGCTACCGCGCTGTCACCAAGCCGCAAAACGGCCCTCCGCTGGCATACCCGATCTTCGCCTTGACGCCGGTGAATCCGCGCCGCCCAATCCTCCGCGACCTTCGCCGATTCCACCGCGCCGTCGTAACCGACCGCTCCGTACGCCGGCAACGCCCGCGCCGGGCCACCTAGCAACGACAGCAACGAGACGTCGCGGCGGCACTGCGCAGCCCTGTCCCTTCAAAGCCGGTCTTAATGAGTGAGTAAGATTGGCCCCAAACTCGAGAAATTGATAAACGTACTCGCCGCCGTAGCCCTTTTAATGTGGCTCTTCGGATATTTCGGTATCATGGACAATTGGGTATTCCGAAACACGAAACTGCATGGCACGGTCCGACAGAGTTCGCCCGGCGATCAAGATGTCTCAAAACCAACGGAAGTAACCGCCGCCACGCCAACTCCTGAACCGAAAGGAGCAGCACCAGCGCTGCACGATGCGTCTGACTATCGCCCATTCGTTGGGAACTAGGGGTGGGCTTGCGCTTGTTTACCGGAAAGCGGATTGTCCGGAGAGTTTAAATATGCTCTAAGTCTCGTAGGCGGTACCATGATCTTTCTGACGAGGACTGGGTTTATTCCAGGTTAGCCTAAACAGGAGTTCCGGGGCTCTAAGGGCGAGATGGATGGACGCACGGCGTATCCCAATCGAAAGATCTCCGAGACGTTCCTGCACTTCGCAGCTTCATTCTTCACAACCTCCCCAGCGAGGCGACTGAACAGCGAGCTCAGGAAGCATTACAGGTGTCCTTCACGGCCTGGAACGCAGTGGTTTCGCGGATGTGCACAACGACCATCGGCATCTCGAGGATTCGATGCCTCGCGGCCGACACGACAGCGCCTGCTCATGGAACAACTGATCGCCCGCAAACGCGTGCTCTTTGCCGATGAAGAGCGATTAATGGGGACCTGGGAAGTAACGCGGACGGACGATGGCATCAACCTCCGAGCCGACGCGCGAGACCCGCGCTCCTTGCCTCGCGATCCGCTATAGAAGACCATGGCAGAGGCATCCGAAATCGCCTTTTCGAGAACCGCCACCCAGGATGCTTTTCACCGATCACGCCGCATTCCAGGCCGGACGTGCATGGCGACCAGTTCGGGAGTCTTGCCCAGGACAGCCTTGATGTACCGCGATGACGTACCTATTGACATTCTATATTAGACTCGTATAGCATTTCTATACGAGCATGCCTACCACGAATCTTCTCCAAGGGACTCTCGATCTTTTGATCTTAAAGGCGCTGGTGCTGACGGGAATGCACGGGCTGGGCATCTCCCACCGCATCGCGCAGATGACTAACGGCACGTTTCAGGTGAAGCCCGGCTCGCTGTTCCCCGCGCTGCACCGCATGGAGGAGGCCGGGTGGCTCTCCTCCACCTGGGGCGACTCCGAGAACAACCGGCGCGCCAAGTTCTACCGGCTGACCGCGGCGGGACGGCGGCATTTGCAGACCGAAACGCGCCAGTGGGAAACCATCGCGCTGGCCATGGCGAGCGCATTGCAGGCAAGCTGAGGGACCCGGGATGCCGTGGCTGAGCCGCCTCGCCAGTCTCCATCGCAATCTTCTCGGGCGGCCGCACGTCGAGCGGGACCTGGACGACGAGCTGCGCGCTTACCTGGACCAGTTGACCGACGAAAAACGCGCGGCCGGTATGGTCGCAGCGGAAGCGCGGCGGGCCGCCCGGATCGAGTTGGGCGGCCTGGAGCAAGTAAAAGAAGAAGTCAGACAAGTGAGGAGCGGTCAAATGCTGGAAGAGTTTCTACAGGACCTTCGCTACGGAATGCGCATGCTGCGCAAGAACCCCGCGTTCACGGCTGTCGCCCTGCTGGCTCTGGCGTCTGGGCATCGGCGCCAATACGGCGATGTTCAGCGTGGCCTACGGCATCCTGTTACGGCCACTGCCTTATGCCGATGCGGACCGGGTGGCGGTGGTGTACATGCGCTACTTTCCGCGAGACTTTGCGTTTGGCACAATGTGCATTCGCGACTACCTGATGTGGAAGGAGAACAATCGCGCGTTTGAAGATCCTTCGCTGTTCACGAACCGGAGCATGGACATTGGCGGGAGGGAGGGCGTCCCGGAACAGGTGCAGGGAGCGTCCGTCACGGCAGGCTTCTTCTCCACGCTCGAAGTGCGTCCGCTGATTGGCCGGACTTTCGCGGCGGGGGAGGACAAGCCCACGGCTGCGTCGCTGGCCGTACTCAGCGAATCGATCTGGCGGAGACGTTTCGCCGCGAGTTACGGTGTGCTGGGCCAGACCATCCTGGTGAACGGAGCTCCGGCCACGGTGATCGGCGTGATGCCCGCCGTATTCCAGTTTCCGCGGCGGCAGACCGAAGTCTGGACTAACCTACTGCTGAATCCGCCGACGCGATACGGCCCCTGGTTCTATCGCGGTGTGGCGCGCCTGAGACCCGGCGTTACGCTCGCGCAGGCGCAGTCGGAACTCAACCGCATCGGGTTGCGCATGATGCAGCAGAACACCTTCTATAAACGTCTGACGCTGCCGCTGCTCAGCCTGCGCGACGCGCTGTTGGGCGTCACTCTGAAGCCCGCCATTCTGGTGCTGGCCGGCGCCGTGGGACTGGTGCTGCTGATCGCCGTAGTCAACGTCGCCAACCTGATGCTGGCGCGCGCCACCGTCCGCGAGCGGGAGATGGCGTTACGGCTCAGCCTGGGTGCGAGCCGCGGTCGCCTGGTGCGCCAATTGCTCACCGAAAGCGTGCTTCTGGCCGTGATGGGCGGCGCAGCGGGGCTGCTGCTGGCTTGGGGAGGCATTGCACTGATCCGCGCCTGGAACCCGGGCAACCTGCCGTTTATCGATTCAGTCCGGTTGGATTTGGGCGCGCTCGGCTTCATGCTCGTCGTCGCGATGCTCACCGGGGTTCTATTCGGTCTGGCGCCGGCGTTCGAGAGTGCGCGCGCGGATCTGAACGCGACGATCAAAGCGGGCGGACGCGGCGGCTCGGACAGCCGGGCGCGCGGGCGTGCCCGGGCGTTCCTGGTGATGTGCGAAATCGCGGTTTCGCTGATGCTGCTGGTGGGCGCGGGACTGCTCCTCCGCAGCTTCGCGAATCTGCAGTTGGTGACCGGCGGGTTTTCCACTCCTCCGCGTCAGATCCTGACGATGCTGATTTCGCCCGGCAACCGGAAATACAAGGACGCCCGCGCCGGCCTGGCCTTCTACGATGAAGTGCTCCGCCACGCCCGCAGTGTGCCGGGAGTGGAAACGGCCACGGTCACGGACTCACTGCCGCCCGACCAGCAGGGCGATGCCGATACTTTTGGGATTGAGGGGCAGACTCTGGCTCCGGGTGAGCTGAACCCGATCGTTTCGGACGTCACTGTGAGCCCGGACTTTTTCCGGGCGCTGGGCATCCCACTGGTGAGAGGCCGATACTTCACGGATCACGACGTTCAGGATGCGGCGCCGGTGGCGATTGTCAGCGAAGGCTTCGCGCGCCGCTTCTTCCCAAACCAGGAAGCCGTCGGCAAGCGTATCAGGCAGAGTGGGCCGGAGTTGGGCAACCCGTGGATGGAAATCGTCGGTGTAGTCGGCAACGTCAAATACCTGGGGTTGACGGTCGATACGGACCCGGCTTACTACATGCCGTTCGCCCAATCGTACGGTCTGCGAATGTTCCTGGCCGTGCGCTCGTCGAGAGACGCCGCTCGCCTGGCAGAGCCGCTTCGACGGAAAATTCAAGCCATCGACCCGGGGGTGACCTTAGCTCAAATCGGCACGCTGGAGCAGGCGCGGACGCTGTCGGTCTCGCAGCCGCGCTTCGACACCATGCTGTTGTCGTTGTTCGCCGCGATCGCCTTGCTGCTGGCCGCGGTGGGGATCTACGGGCTAATCGGCTACTCGGTGGCGCAGCGCACGCATGAAATTGGTGTGCGCATAGCTCTGGGGGCAGCGCAGGGTGACGTGGTGCGGATGGTAGTCCGGCAAGGCGTGTCACTGGCCGTCATCGGAATCATGCTCGGCTTGGGCGGAGCGTTCGCCCTCACGCGCTTGCTCAAGGCGATGCTGTTCGGTATTGGCGTCACCGACGCGTTGGCGTTTGCGGCTGCGGTAGCGGGAATGATGCTCGTCGTTTTGCTGGCCACGTTCGTCCCAGCGCTTAGGGCGACCCGGATCTCCCCGGTGGCCGCGCTACGGTACGAGTAGAAGGCCGCCTTGCGAAGGCTATTACCTGGCCCAAGGAGATCCGGCGGTTGTAGGTAGACGACAGGCCTGGAGCGCTAGGCTACGTGCAAAATGGGAGTCCGGAGGACGCCAGGCTGGGATGTGGGGGCTTTGATCAAAACAGAATAACCAGATTCTGTTTCGGATCGTCTCTCGGACATGATCCGTTTACGACACCAACAGCCTAGCCTTTGGGAGACCTTTTTCGATGCACAGGCCAAACGGCAAAGGTTGAGCCGGACCCGGGGACGCCACCAGACACCCGCGGAGGTGGCTGCGTATGCTCATTCCGAAGCACGCCCGCAACTGGAGCTACGAAACCCTGGAGCGGGCGGTGCGCGCCAACGTGGTATACCGCAGTTTCTGCCGAATCGGCGTGGAGAGGGTGCCGGATGCCAGGACGCTGGTGCGGTTGGGTCAGGCAGTGGGTCCGGAAGCTATTCGCGAGATTCATGACCGGTTGGTGGCCATCGGACAAGAGCGCCGCGTGGTGCGCGGTCGGAAGATGCGCGCGGAAACCACGGTGGTGGAGAGCAACATTCATTACCCGACACCAACGACTGCTCATCCCTGCAGAGGAAACGCACCAACGCAAACTTGGCCGCGCACCAAGATTGGTAGACTGACGCGGCTACGGCTTGCCCCGCACTGCCGCCGCATAGCGCGCGAATGATTGAGCCCCGGCGTCGCCGCTAATCAATCTGCATCCCCAGCCGCGCAGCCAGAAAACTCATCTGGTCGACCTGCTCCTCCACAGTTTTGTTGACGTTGGCGATGCCGCTGTGCCCGCCCTTGGTGTCGTACCGCAGCAGGATCGGATTCCCGGAGGCGTTCGCGGCTTGCATCATGGCGGTCATCTTGCGCGCGTGCGCAGCGTCGACGCGTGTGTCGAAATCGCCGCTCACGAACATTATCGCTGGGTAGCTTATGCCTGTCTTGACGTTGTGATACGGCGAGTATTTGTACAGATAGGCGAACTGCGTGGGATCGTCGGCGGAGCCGTATTCGGCGGTCCACCAGGCACCGACCGACATCTTGTGAAAGCGCAGCATGTCCAGCAGCGGGGCGCCGCAGACGATGGCCCCGAACAGGTCCGGCCGCTGCGTCATCATCGCGCCCATCAGCAGGCCGCCGTTGGAGCCGCCTTCGATGCCCAGACGCGCGGGCCGGGTGTACTTCTTCTGAATCAGCCATTCAGCGGCGGCGATGAAGTCGTCGAAAACGTTCTGTTTCTTTTCAAACATGCCAGCCTTGTGCCAGCTCTCGCCGAATTCGCCACCACCACGCATGTTCGCCAGCGCGTATACGCCGCCGGTTTCGACCCACCAAGCGGCAACGGCACTGAAGGCGGGCAGGCTCGGAATGTTGAATCCGCCGTAGCCGGTGAGCAAAGCTGGGCGGTTCCCATCCAGCGGCAGACCTTTACGATGAACCACAAACATCGGCACCGGGGTTCCGTCCTTGGATTTGTACCAGACCTGCTTGACCTCGATGTTGTCGGTCTGGATTGGGATCTTGGGCCGAAACCACAGGTCGCGTTGACCGGTGGACACGCTGAGACGGTAGATCGTGGATGGCTCCACAAAGGAGGTGAAGCTGAAAAAGGCTTCGTCACCGGACCACCGGCCGCCGGGAGTGGAAGCGTTGCCGATTCCCGGAAGCGTCAAGTCGCCCAGAGGCTTGCCATCGAGATCGTACTCGCGGATGCGCGTGACGACGTTGTCCAGGTAGCTCACGAAGAGACGTCCGCCCACGGCCGAAGTACCGCGGATGGCCAGATTCGATTCGGGCACGATCTCCACCCAGTGGTCGCGCTGCGGGTGGTTGAGGTCCACGCGGAATACTCGCCGGTCGGGCGCCCGCCAATTGGTGGTCAGAAGCAAGGCATCGCCGGCGAAATCGGCATCCCATTGGTCGTCTTCTTTGAGAATGGTCTGCAGCGGGCCGGAATGCGCCAGGTCTTGCACATAGATTTCACTTCTTTTTCTAGGGACGCCTTCGCCGGCGGCGATCAGGAGCCAGTGCCCGTCTTCCGAAAGTCTGGCCCCGATGTTCTCAGTGGGACCGTAACCTTCGCCAAAAATCTGCTTGTCGGTTTGCGGGCTGGCGCCCATGGCGTGGTACCAGACGCGCGAGCCTTGCCCGACGGTGAAACAGTAATAGTAGAAGCCGGTCTTGTCGGGTTTGATGGCGAGGCCGCAGCGTCCGCGCGGCAGACCGTCGGGAAGCTGGCTGCGTGCAGCGACATCCAGCAGGTGGATCTCGCTTTCGTCCTCACCGCCGCGGCGGATGCCGTACGCCACCAAACTGCCGTCCTCTGTGACCCCCGCGAATTGCACTGAGGTTGTAGGGTCATTGGCGACTTTCGCGGGGTCAACGAGGACCTCCTCCTTACCAGCGAATCCCTGCCGCATGCAGAGCGAGTAGCGATCCTCGGACGCCAGGCGGCGGCTGAAGAAGTAGCGGCCGGCGCGCGTGATGGGGGATCTCACGCTATCGATTTTGAGAAGGGCCCCCAACTCTCTGCGCAGTTGGTCGCGCCCGGGGATGGTATCGAGATACGCGCGCGCGAACTTGTCTTGGGCAGCCAGCCACGTGCGCGTGGCGGGGGCGTTCTGGTCCTCCAGCCAGCGGTAGGGATCGGTGATGGTAACTCCGTGCAGCACCTCGATCACCGGGTCGACCTTGGTGGCCGGCGGCGTGAAGTCGGCCGCGAACAGCAGCGTGACGGACGCCACAAGAACGGACACAATTTTTCTGTTCGGCATGGCTAGTAGTCTCCAGGACTGCCAGACTATTCTAACGTTCGCGGCAGGCCAGCTGTAGGCGATGGCCCCGCCGCGCGGGATACTTCGCTTATAACGCGCCTCGTCAACAAAAAGTTAGTTCCATGACGGAATTAAGCGGTGATGATCGGCATAGGGGCGGCGGTCACCCGCCGACCCCTGCCACACCACCGTGCGTACGGGTCCGTACACGGCGGTTCGAGTCGGTTACGCTAACATTCCTCGAATAATGAGGGAAGGCCGAGCGATTTGAAGTAAGCATTAGAAAGCCCTACGGAGAGGGCCTTGGCCTTCGCGAGATACCAAGGGCCGCGACCGCTGCCAGCGGTATTGCTCGCCAGCCGCTCGCGTACCCCCAGTTCCAACAGAGCCGCCCGACGACGGCGCGGTGTTTTCCACTGCCGCCACATAGCCGCCCTGAGGCGCAATCGGACCCAGCGGGTCAAGCCGATCAGCACTTCAGGCGTTTCGCAGAATCCGAAATAGCTGCGCCAGCCCCGCATATACGGGGCCAGTTCCTCCATCGTCGTCTCCATGCTGACGCCTTTTGCCCGTCGCGTGATCTCCCGGATTCGCCGCTTGAACCGATCCAAGGCCTTCGGCGCAATCACGCGCTTGACCTCCGGACCAGCCGTAAAGCTGAACCCGAGAAACTTCCGTTCCTGCGGTCGTGCCACCGCACTCTTCGCCTCATTCACCTTGAGCTTGAGCTTTTGCGTGATGAATTGCGTAACGCTCTCCATCACCCGTTGCCCCGCCCGCTCGCTGCTGACGTAGATATTACAGTCGTCCGCATATCGAACGAAACGATGACCACGGCGCTCCAACTCCCGGTCGAGTTCGTCGAGCACGAGGTTACTCAGCAGTGGCGAAAGTGGACCTCCTTGCGGAGTCCCTTCCACGCTCGGGCTGACCAACCCGCTCTCCATCACCCCGGCATTCAAGAATGCCCGGATGAGTTTCAGCAGCCGCTTGTCCTCGACCCGTTTGGCGATCTGACCCATCAGTTTGTCGTGATTGACCCGATCGAAGAATTTCTCTAAATCGAGATCAACACACCAGCCGTGGCCTTCGGCGATATACTGCTGCGCCTGTGCCACCGCCTGATGAGCCGACCGTCCCGGCCGGAACCCATAGCTATGATCGGAAAACGTCCGGTCCCACTGCCTCTGCAGAACCTGCATCACCGCCTGCTGGATGAATCGATCCAGCACCGTCGGGATGGTGGTTTCATAATGCACTTCCTCCAATGACCTTCATGATACCGGCTGAATCCTTCGAGACCTGCGTACCCATTCTCGAAGCCTCTGTTCGTCTTGATCGCTGAGAGTGATCCAGTGCGGCATCCCGGGGTTAATGCGCCGCGACCGGATCACGCTGTGATCGATCCAATAATAAACGACCTGATCGCTCGTGCCAAACCGTTCGGCCACTTGTCGGACTGTCAGTTCCTCGGGTCTCTTGATTTCGGCAGGTGGAATGCGGTATCGGCAACGGATCCACTGGACGATCTTCACTGTGTAGGGTAGCCCTTTCGCGCTGGCCTGTCCTTCCCGGTTGAGCTGATCGGCGATCTCATCATCAGGTAAGTTGCAAGCCAGTTTTCGAATTCTATCGACCACTACGGAAGGGTAGCGCACGCGGTCTGCGATGTTGAGCGGGAGTTGCACAGAGATCTCGCTAGAGGCGCCGCCCTGCCATCGGATGTGCACCAAAAGCTGCTTTTGATTGACTGGCTTCTCAATAGTGATGTCCTTGATCAGCAGTCGTAACATCCGCTTCCGGTCCTTAGACTGCGTGGTGGAAGCCTGCCACAATCGCGGCAGATCCTTTGCCAGCGCCAGGACTTTGGCTTTCTGCTCGGGTGTGGCGACGTGGGCTTCCTGATGCTGAAATTCCGCGGCTTCCTTTTTGAGATCCTCTAAATGAACCAGCGCGTCGTTCCAGCGCCGCTCCAGCGTGCCCGCTACCAGACGATTCGCCGGATCGACCTCTTGGTAGCGCCGCTCGGCGAGCGCCGCTTCGTACTCGGCGCGTTCGAGCCGCATCTGCCACTGGCGCAGGATGGATTGATCTCGCGATTCCAGCTCATGGAGAGCCGCCAGGGCAAGTTCCAGTTCGGCCGGCTGTAGCGCCTTCAGCATCTCCTCCGCAACGACCCCGTCGAGCAAGTCACAGCGGAAGACCATGCAGGACTTGGTGGCCAGGCCTTCGTGACGCAACAAATTGCACTGATACGTGGGACGGATGCCGCCATTGCTGCGGTATCGTACGGTGAGCGCGTGGCCGCAGTTGCCACACAACAGCAGGCCTTGTAGTAAGGCCAGTCCTTCGCGCGCCGGACCGCTCAATATCGTCTCCTCGCCGTTCGTGCGGTTCTTCTCTAACCGTTCCCGATTCTTGACGAACTCTTCCAGCGTGATGTATCCCTCGTGGTGCTGATGCAAACTGACACGCCAGTCGGGCATGGCAACCGCCTGCATTCGTTTCCGCACTTCGCCATCGAGGGTGATCTCGCGACGATACTGGTAACGGCCGAAGACGTAGATCCCCGCATAGGATGGATTCTTCAGCATACCCAACACGCGGCTGTGGCTTAGCCGGCCCCAAATAATCTTGCCATCCCATGCCCCGCCGTAGGCTCGCTTGGGAAATCGTAAGCCCTTTTCCGTGAAGCGATGTACGACTGCATAGGCGCTGCCCGTTTCGCGAAACAGACGAAACACCATTTCCACTGCTCCCCGCACTTCGGCATCGACGTCCGGAACGATGCGGCCTTGCTCGTCATAGCAATACCCGACCGGCAGCGGGAAACGTAGTTCGCCTTTTTTCGCTTTGTTGAGCTTACCGCCCTGGAGGCGCGCGTGCAAAAAATGTAGTTCCGCTTGAGCCATTGTTCCCTTCAATCCGAGCAAAAGGCCGTCGTTGAAATCCGACGGATCGTAGCAACCGTCTTCGTCGATCACCAGCGTCGCGGTGAGTGCGCACAACTCCAGCAGCCGATGCCAATCGAGATTCGAGCGCGCCAGCCGTGAAACTTCCAGCGCAAACACCGCGCCCACTTGGCCCATCGAGACATCCGCCACCAGAGTCTTGAAATCCTCCCGCCGGGTCATCTCGGTCCCGGTCATGCCCAGGTCCCGGTCGAGCGTCCGAATCGCCGACTCGCTCCAACCCAGTTCCAGCGCCATCGTTCGCAATGCATACTGGCGCTCCGTACTTTCCTGGTGGTGGAGCACCTGGGCATTCGTCGACTGGCGGACATAAATGTAGGCCGGTCTGCTCCGGTGTTGTTCCGTGATCTTCGAGTTCATTGCCTGCCTCCGCGCTGGTCACACCCTCCGGGTTGCCAATGAGCCAAGCCTCGATCATATTGGCAAGGAGCACGCCGCCCAATCCAGCATCTATGGGTGCGTGGAGGGCGGCGAGCACTTCGGGCATAGTGACCTTTTAGAGCGCCTCCCGGCGGCGCAGCAGTTCGCGGTTGATCTCGGAGATCGCCTCTAAGATCTCGCGGGCTCGGTGGTAGTTGGCGACAAACTCGACAATCTTGGCGTAAGATTCCTGCGGCACATAATCCATTTGTGGCCGTAGGCCCGGGTGGCTCACCGAAAGGTAATACTTGGGGCCATGGCCGGGACCCTCGGCGCATTTGCACTCCGGCTTGCCGCAGCGTTTGTAACGCTCGATGAGCGAGCCGCGCAGGATCGCCTTGAGCGGGGGCAACTGGCGCAGAAGCGCCTGGCGCCGTCTTCTCAAGGTGGCAGCTGGCTCGTTTTCCATTTCTGTCAGACCACGCGTATAACTGGTCTGATTCTACCAAAGGAAAACACATTTTTCAACCCTTTTGTTCCGGCTTGGTTAGCTGATCCAGTAGAGCAGCCAGCTCGAAAAGTGAGTCAGCATCGAGCCGCCGCAGTGGCAGTCCCAACCCGCCATACGGAGACGGATCGGCCCAGTCTGTCCACTCGCGCGCAATGCTGAAGGTGCCGCGATCTTGCTCGCGGAGGAGGAGGGTATCAATACCTGTTGACCGGCGCTCCTTCAAAACCTGGAAGCGCTGGCCGCGAAGCGGATGGAACGGATGGCGAATCTCCGCCCATCCTAAATGCGATTTGTGCTCCAGTGCAGTTCGCGCTGACCGTGGGGATGCCAAGCTTTCGCACCCCTCCGTCCGGCTTGTCGATTTCGACACGCCTCACCGGTTTCGGTTCATAGGTCCCGTTCAACAGTTGTTCCCGGATGGCTGGCCAATGCTCTTTCAGGTAATCCTTGATGCCGACGACGGTCATGCCGTCGACGCCCGGACTACCCTTATTGGCCCTCACCTGCCGCAATGCTGCCTTCAGGTTTTCTCGCTCACATACTGCCTCCATCAATCGATTCGTGCTAGCTGGGCTTTCGGTCCCCTTCGTCGCCCCGGACGGTTCAGCCTCTTCCCTTCCCGCCTGCCGGGCTTCACCCGTCAGCGCAGAAGAGAAGTCCAGTTCCATCTGGATATTCTGCTGCTTGTTGTCCTTGAGACGCATGGCCTACTGGCCTCTCCTTCTCGTTCGGGCCTTCGGCCCTCGTTTCCGGTTCGGCCTATCCGTTGCTCCGCCTTTCGGCTCTCGGAGTGCCTCACTAGCCTTGCCGACGTCATGACCTACTATGCCCTCTGCTGACTTCTGCCCCGCGGTCAGGCCATCTCTCGACAGCCTCAGTCCGTTAACGGACACGGAGCAGATCTCCTGGGGTAAGCTCAGCCGCCTTCTGTGCACAGTCGCCGGATCTACGCTTCGCACCCTTGATGGATATGGACTTCGCGGTAAGTTGCCCGCTCGTCCGGCGCTGGCGCCTAATATCCGGTTCTTGTCCATCGACTCGCACATTTGCTATACGCTTCTTTCAGACCCCACCTCGCGGCGGTAGCCCTTGCGTTCTCACTAGCCCTTCACCTACATCAGGTTGGGCGGGGGACTTGCACCCCCAAACTGCTGAGCGTGCCCAGCACACAACGAAGCTGCTCGCGCAGCAGACGCTGGCGCGTGGGGTGGTTCGAGCGGTCGGTTAGCAATTGGAGTATTGTGCGGGTCAGAGGAGATTCTCATGACCCGCTTACGCAAAATGATGCTCGATGAACTCGAGCGTCGCACTACCTCGGTAATCACCCAAAACCGGCCAGTTGATAATCACCTGAAAACCGGCCAGACGATAGACCGCTCATCCAGGACGTTGACTCGGACGCGAGGGCGATATCCTCCGTTCTCGAGTGAGTAACGTCTTGAGCGAACAAAACAAACAGCAAGTCATCGCGTTGGGGCGGCTGGGATGGTCGCTACGGCGGATTCAGCGGGCCACCGGCGTGCGGAGGGAGACGAGCAGCGACGTATCTGAAGGGCCGCCGGGGATCGCCTTCCGCCCACCGGGCACGTGGCGGGCGCGCACCAACAAAACCGGCCAGTCCGGCGATGGAGGTGATCACCGACCCGGAGCTTCCAAAACCGCTCGGCGAGAGCGGCCTTGGACCCCGCGCCGGCAAAACCGGCCAGTGAGCACGAGGTGATCACCGACTCTGGCGCGGAGCCGGCCAGCCGAACCGCCGCGTCCCCCAGAACCGCACCGCCCGGTCGCAGTCCCGTCGGCCAGCGCCTGCGAGCCGTACCGGGAGACGATCGAAGTTGGGGCTCGTCGCGCGGTCGCAATGCCATGGCAATCTGGCAGGATCTGGTGGACGCCTACGGTTTCACGGCGCAGCTATCAGAGCGTGCAAGCGATTCGTCCGCAAGTTCTGTGGGAAGCCAGTCGCCGGAAGCCCGTGTGGTAATCGAGACCGCCACCGGGCGAAGAATGCCAGGTCGATTACGGCGACGGCCCGATGGTGCGTGACCCGCAACGCGGGAAGTATCGGCGCACACGGCTGTTCGTGATGACGCTGGGCTACAGCCGCAAATCGGTTCGCCTGCTGGTATTTCGCTCCAGCTCGCGGATCTGGGCCGAGCTGCACGAGAAGGCCTTCCGCCGGCTGGGCGGGGTGACCCGGGTCGTGGTGCTCGACAACCTGCGCGAGGGCGTACTCACGCCGGACGTCTACGATCCGACGGTGAACCCGCTGTACCGCGACGTGCTGCGACACTACGATGCCGTGGCGCTGCCTTGCCGGCTCGGCGGATCCGGATCGCAAGGGAAAAGTGGAAAGAGGCGTCGGCCATGCTAAGAATACGCCACTGAAAGGACTGCGTTTCGAAAGCCTGGAAGAGGCGCAAACCTATCTGGATCACTGGGAAGACGCGGTGGGCCGACACGCGCATCCACGGCACCACCAAACGCCAGGTGGCGGCGATGTTCGCCGAAGAGCGGCCGGCGCTGCAGCCGCTGCCGGTCGAGCCATTCCGCTATTACCAATACGGCGAGCGCACGGTGAACCTGGATGGCTGCGTGGAAGTCGATGCGGCCTACTACGGCGCGCCGCCGGGCTGGATCGGCCGCCACGTCCAGGTGCAATGGGATAGCCGGCAGGTCCGCCTGTTGGACCCGCAGACCGGACAACTACTGCGCGAGCATCTGCACCAGACACGCGGCCGTCATCGCATCAAAGACGAAGACCGGCCCAAGCAAACTCCCCTGACCACCTTGCAACTGTTGTCACGCGCCGACCGGGCTGGCGCGCAGATCGGAGGGCTCTGCCGCGGCCTGCATCAGAAAGACGGCGAGACCGCCGTGCGCCGCATCCTGGGCGTGCTGTCGCTGGCCAAGAAGTATGGCGCCGCCACCGTCGAGGATGCCTGTGCCGCCGCCCTGGAAGTCGGCATTTACGATTACCACTTCGTGCGGCGCTACCTGGAGCGCCAGCCCCAACTGCCGTTGAGCTTGCGCCAGGTTGATCCACTCATCCGTCAGCTCACGCTATACCGCGACCTCATCGAAAACAAAACCAAGGAGAACCAGGCATGAACCTGATTGAATTACAACGTGCATTACGACAACTCCGGCTCGGCGGTACCGCCGCCGTGCTGGAAACCAGACTGCGCCAAGCGCAGGCCGAAGCTATGGCACCCATCGATCTGATCTCCTGTCTGGTGAGTGACGAACTGACTCGCAGGCAGTGAGAGGCTGTTGGATCGGCGGCGCAAGCAGGCCGCCTTCCGCGATCCGCACAAGTCTCTGGACAACTTCGACTTCAACTTCAACCCCAAGATGAATCGCAGTCTGGTGTTTGACCTGGCAACCTGTGCCTTCATCGGCAAGCGGGAAGACGCGCTATTTATGGGCCCAGGTGGGACGGGGAAAAGCCACTTGGCGCAAGCCATCGGCCAAGCCGCCATCCAGCAGAACTATCGCGTGATGTACAGGGAGACGCACGTGCTGTTGGAGGATCTGGCCGAGGCCGTCGCCGAGGGTACGCGCAAACGATTCATGGAGTCAGTGGCTACGGTACCGCTCCTCATCATCGACGACTTCGGCATGCGCAAGTTACCGCTGACAGCGGCTGAGGATCTGCTGGAAATCATCATGCGGCGCTACGAGCGCACCAGCACGCTACTCACTTCCAACCGCCCCGTCGAGGACTGGGGGAAGCTACTCGGCGATGTGGCCGCAGTCACCGCCATGCTCGACCGCATCCTGCATCATGGGCACGTGCTTAAGTGTGGCCCGCGCAGTTGGCGGACCAAAGACGCGACCGCCGGAGCCACTCCATGAACATGTACGACCTACCAGATCGGAAGGGGGCGCCCCTAATTGGGGACTCTGTCCCCAAACCCCTGGGATTTAGCGCGTTCCCGCCAGAATGGCTGTTTTCTTTGGGGCGGCTGCGCCGCCCCGCCATTCCGGCCGCTGGGTTGGCGCTCGGGTCGCATCCCTGCGGAGCCCTATCCTCCGCCCAGGTAAGGCCAGTATAAATCACATCGAGCTGCACTGCGAAAAAAGGCTACCGAAAAACTGTTGCCGAAACCGTCGCCGGTGAGGTAAAACTAATGGAGTCCTGGATGCGCTCAACTGGCCGGTTTTGAGGTGACCCCAACTGGCCGGTTTTGAGGTGTCCCCCGAGGGCAACTACAGCCAGAATACACGTAGACTGTACCTCCACGCTGTGGCCGAGTGCGCCCAGTATTTTCACTGCTCGCCGGACCAGCTTGGCCTCGATCACATCCGCGACTACCCAGCGCGGCTTTTTCGAGAACCCAAACTTAAACCCAACAGTGTCTGCGCATACGTGGTAGCACTGCGGTTCTTTTTTGTCCATGTGCTCAAGCGCCGCGGGACGGTGGATGATATACCCTACCCGAAACGGCCGCATACGCTGCCTCTGGTCCTCAGCCACGATGAGGTGGCGCGACTCATCAACGCCGCTGCCAACCCGTTTCATCGTGTCGTCCTGATGACGCTGTATGCCACCGGGATGCGGCGCACGGAAGTCACGCGGCTCAAAATCGCGGATATCGACACCCAGCGGATGGTGATCCATATTCGAGCAGCTAAGGGGCGCAAGGATCGCGATGTAATGCTCAGCCCCAAGCTTCTGGAGGTGCTGCGGCAGCACTGGCGCAGCCTTAAACCTAAACCCACCGTTTGGCTATTCCCCGGCGGGAGAGAGCACACTGATATCGAGCATCCTATAAATGATAAGGTTGTCTGGCAGGCTTGCGAGCGGGCCGCTCACCGCGCCGGCATTGACAAGCCCATTCACCCACACACTTTCCGACACGCTTCGGCATACTACACCACCTTTCAGAGTTCACTCATTCTAAAGATAATTGAGCTTGGCCGAGCAGGATCCGCGGGAGTCTATGGGCGCCGCGCCGGGCCGCTCTCACTTCTGTCTGAACTGCTGGCAGCAACAGGTCTTTCTTCTCGATGATCCATGGAGCATACTTGACCACTTGTTTGGCCGGAAGAATGCCCTCCCGGATAAGTCGTTTTACAACCGTGTCACTCACCTGCAGTTCGCGCGCTGCCTCCTCTTGCGTCACCCAGTCACCCTGCTTTTGAAAAGGCGCGATCTTGTGATATCCGCGCAGTCCCGCTACGCGAGACGCATTCCACGTTTTCTCTTGTCCCGTCTTGTATCCCAGGCGATTTAGGATTGCTGCAATCGTCTTGTCTGGACATATCTTTACTAAGTCACTTACTAAGTCAATTACTGAACGATCGGCACTGTGGCGGTGCTGACCTGGCCTGTTACGCCTAACACTCACTTCCGTGTGTACTCCTCCAGTCCAATGCAGCCGCAGGCGATATATCTCGGGGTCTGCCTCATGGTCGATAACGATCTCCGTCAACACCGTCCGCAAGATTCGCTTTTTCAGTTGTACGGGTGCTTCCGGATGATTCCACAAGGCCATCACATCCTCGCTCAGCGCCAGCAGCCATTGCTTTTGTGGGGCACTGAGAGGCGTAGCTGTCTTCTCCACAGCTGCTAGCCGGGCCTCCGCTTCCGCCACCTGTGCCAGCGCGCCGTTCCAACGGGTCTCCAATTCACTAGCCACCAATCGGTTCTCCGGCTCTACCGCATCAAACTGCCGGCGTGCGCGCTGCTCTTCATAGCGAGCTCGCTCCAGCGCCAGTGCCAACGCCTTTCGCTTTGCGTCATCCTCGGCCTGGGCGCATTCGCTTAATTGGACGGCGGCCTCAATCCCAGCAGGTTGAATGGCAGTCAGTACGCTGTGGGCCACGGCTCGATCTACGCGCAAGCTCCCTACCGTCAGGCATCGGCTGGATTCGCGATCTCCCCGATCTCCCCGACAGACATAGCGCGGCACGCGGCCGCGGGTGCCGCTGTAGACCACTTGCAGTTTCCTGCCGCAGCGACCGCAACGCAGCAAGCCGGACAACAAAGCCGCGCCCAACTTCGCCGCACCGCTGCTTTCCCCCTCATAGCACGCCACGTTGGCCTCCAGCTGTTGTTGGTTTTGCAAATACTCCTCCCAACTGATGTACCCCGGATGGTGGCCGACAAGCAACACCTTCCACTCGTTCTGGGGCTTCCGGTAACGCGAGCTTTGCCGGGCGCGCCCCTCCTCGATCCGGGTTCGGACTGCGGTCTTGCCATACGCAAATGCCCCGGCGTAGCATGGATTGTTCAGCATCTGGCGGATTCTGCCACTGCTAGGCAGCCCCCAACTCACTTCCTGGCCGGCGGTCCCTGGTTTCACTTTGGGCACTAGAATGCGCTCTTCCCGGAACCAGATCGTCGCCTGCCGTGCGCTTCCCAGTTGCTGGAATTTCTGGAATACGTTGGTGATCGCCTGCTGCACCTGGCGATCCGCGGTTTTCTCAATTTGCCCTTCCTCGGTACGCACGAATCCAACCGGCACTTCCCACAACGCAAATCCGCGCCGCACCTTTTGCTCAAAGGCTTCGCGGGCACGTTGCCGCAATAGCCCCAGTTCAAATTCCGACATGGTCCCTTTCAGGCCAAGAATCAGACGGTCATTGAGTTGCCGGGGATCGTAGATGCCATCGCTATCAATCAGCAGCGTTTCGGTCAGCGCACAGAGATCCACTAAATGATGCCAGTCGCGATTGTTGCGTGCCAAGCGCGAAGCTTCCAAGGCGAACACCGCTCCGGCCAGCCCTTGGCAGACGGAAGCCAATAGCCGGCCGAAGCCTGGCCGTTCCTGGGTCCCGGAACCGGAGCGACCCAGATCTTCATCGATCACCACCACCTTGGCAAAACCGAGTTGTTCGGCGCGGGCCGCCAATGCGTACTGCCGCTCTTTGCCCTCCAGATGGTTGCGTACCTGGTAGGACGTGGATTGGCGCACGTAAACATAGGCACCGCGTTCGAGATGATGTCCCTTAATCTTCTCGCTCATTTTGCATCCTTTCGTCGGCCTTGAGAACGCTGGCCAACATCTGGCGCCACAATCTTCGGCAGTGTTCCCGCACCGATTCGGAAAGCTCGCTCCAAAGCTCTTCGTCCTCGAAGCGTAGTCTGCGCTGCCACTCGACCGGATTTTTGTTGCTGTGCATCCTCACCTCCTGATGGAGATTCTGCACGACTACGATCCTGGGGAGAGTTCTCGACAGAATGCGCATCGATCAGTCGACGCAGGTCCATGAGCGCGTCGATGGCAATGCGCGGTTCCGCGGCGCTCGTGAGCCGATCACAAACCTGTGGATTCAACATCCATTCGGGCACCGCTATCTGTAGGCCTTGCGGTAACCGGATAATCAGAATTGCAGGGTGACTTGTCCTTAAATAGCGAACTACTTCAACCTCGACTCCATAGAACGGATGACAGCGATAGCAGATCTTCGTTTGCGGTAGACCATGAGTAGTATGTGGATACCTTGCGCCACTCGTTTGCCACCCATCTATGAGAGGCGGGCACCGACATACGGACCATCCAAATCCTGCTTGGGCATAGTGACCTAAAAGCTACCACCATCTATTGGCACCTGTCGCGGCGACACCTGCAGGAGACGGCCAGTCCGCTGGACGCGCTCACGCTGGATCTTCCCAGCACGCCGGCATAGAACCGTGAGCCGGCCCCCGCTAGAGGTGGCCGATGTAATCCGCGCCGCTGGACCCGCTTTCATCCAGCGCGGCCTGAGCTGTTTCGACCGCCAGCATTTAAAGGCGCTGAACGCCATGCAGCGTTGTCGCACCGCAGCTCTCGGCGGCCATGTGGAGGAATGCTCGCGGTGCGGGCTGCGGACCATCTCCTACAATTCGTGTCGCAATCGCCACTGCCCAAAGTGTCAGGGCAACGCCCGCTGCCGCTGGCTCCGGGCCCGACCAGCAGAACTTTTGCCTGTGCGCTACGTGCCCGTCGTCTTCACCTTGCCGCACGCACTGGCCCCCTGGGCCTTAGCCAACCAGAAAACGATTTACACCCTGCGGTTCCGCCTCCGCGCCGAAACCTTGATAGCCTTCGCACGCGACCCGCGACTACTCGGCGCCGAGATCGGCTTCTTCAGCGTTCTCCATACCTGGAACCAGAAATTAGGGTAGTGGGCTACTTTGAGTAGCCCACTACCGAAATTAGAGCATCATCCGCACGTACATTCCGTGGTTCCGGAAGGTGGCATTTCGCCCGATGGCTCCCGCGGGGTCCGGCCGCGTTACAACTTCTTTCTCCCAGTCAAAGCCATGGCCACCGCCTTCCGCGGCAAGTTCCTCGACGCCCTGCGCAAAGCCTTTGCCGCAGGCGAACTGCATTTCCCCGGACAGTTGAAAAACCGGTCCACACCCCGAGCCTTTTCCGCGCTACTCCGCCCATGCTGCCGCCACCAGTGGGTGGTCTACGCCAAACGACCATTCCGCGGCCCGGAGCACGTTCTCCGGTACCTGGGCAATTACACGCACCGTATCGCCATCTCCAACCACAGACTGGTTGAACTGGAGAACGGGCCGGGGAGCTTTCGCGGGCGCGATTCGGCCCATAACAACAAGAAACGGGTGATCACGCTTCGGGTCGAAGAGTTTCTGCGGCGCTTCTTTCGGCATATCCTCCCTGGCAACTTCGTCCGCATCCGGCATTTCGGATTCCTGGCCAACCGGCCACGGCAGCAGCGGCTTGCCATCTGTCGCAAGCTGCTAAACCTATCCCAACTGCCGGCCAGCGCGAGCGGATCTACCGGGACGCCATCCGGTAACGACTTCTGGCGCTGCCCGAACTGCGGCGGCATCATGGTCATTGTGGAACGTCTCACTGCGACCCAGCTATTTCTGCGCTCTCCCCCACCGAACCAGGAGGCAGCTTGAAGACAGATGGTTGTCCGCCTACACGCGAAACCGTGGCATCAGCGATAGGTGTGTGTCGGCGGCCTCCGCAGTATGCCAGACGCAGCCAAAGGCTTGGCGCCCAGACCAAAAGCCGCACTGCCAATCCACCATCAAAACGGCCGCGCGCGTTCTGCCTCGACAGATTCTCACGTCCCACGACTTCCCCCGCTTTAATTTCCATTGAAATCCCATAAAGGGCCGCGTCTGCTGCAAACGCGAGCAGCTTCCTCCATCACGCTGTATCGAAAGCGACCCGCACAAGCTCCTCTCACACTTCCGCCACTTGTTTTGCTGGGTCGCTTCCGATACAGCACTAAGTGATTCCGATACAGCACTAAGTGATGGACTCCGGAGCGGGCGAGTTCATCCCGGCAGCTCTTTCGGGCCTCTCAGATACAAAAGCACTGGCCCCGTGGGAAACCGAATCGGTTCAAACGCGCGGTCCGTTATCATCGCACCCAGATCCGTTGTTTGCCAAATCGTAGAAGACCTTCGTTCATTTGCAAAGAAACGTTGCTCTTGCTCCTGCCACTGTCTCGCTGGTCTGAGTTGCGATACCAACACTCCACATGTCGCCCTGCGAGAAGGTCGCCGTGTGGCCTACATCGCTGCTGGTGGCATTACTTCCAGTGCCCAACGCACAAGTGATTACCGTGGCCGATCCGTTCTTGTACAGAGTCACGGTGTCGGTAGGGGTTGTCGCTCCGGTAGCAGCTTTCACGAAAAGCGTGCTGGCAGTGCACGCAATAGGCATTGGTACGCCGTCCGCACGCCATTAGATGCGGTGCAGGTAATCGCGTTGCTACCTGAGGTGGTGCGGTCGCCGCTAAGCCGGCGTCGTTCCGTCTCGCAGCAGACCAGTCCCGGCGCTGGTGGAGGTCAGGCCTCCGTACGCACGCGCGATCACCGATCCGTTCCATGTGCCGCCCGTGATGGTCCCCATGGAGGACAGCGGCAGATAGCTGGATGTGAGCGCAATCATTCCGGGACCGGTGCCGCCGAATACTTCGTTCGCCACGCCTGTAATTGCCGACTGAAACGCGTTGCTGTTGGAAGTAGCAGCCGTCCCCAAAGACGTCAGGCTCGGCACCCCAGCCGAGAACGTGATGCCCTGCAACCCACTCGTGGCTGTGAGCGAGGTTCCCGTCGCAGATCCGGTGGACACCATAATGCCCGCGCCGGGCCAAGTGAACCCCGGACCCGCCGCTGCCACCCATTGACTGGTCATCCTGCATCCGGACGCGTTGTTACAGGTGTAGACTGCGCCGGCGCTCGTTACGCACTGTTGGTAGTAAGCGCCAGTTGTATTGCCGGGAGTGCCGACACGAGCGACGGCGGGAAAGGCCGCTTGAGTTGGCCCAAGAACCGGGACTGCCAGGTGCGACACGGGACCAGTTGTTTTTGTCCGGCCATGGCGTCTGTCTGAAAATACGATTCGTCCACGCGCAGGCAACTATCGCGGCCAACCGGAGAGCCGATACCCGTGCGCGAGTTGTTTGTACGCGCCGTTTGACTGGCGTCCCATGTGCCGAGCACTCGGTTATTGCCGGTGATCGGGTGGCATGAGGAATTCGCGAATAACCGCCGTATTGCCGGGACAAGCGGCAGAGAACAAGTAGCAACTCATCCCGCGACATCTGACGAATTGCCTCCCGCTCAATAAACTGGCGGTGGGCAGCATCCCGATTCTGTTGGCAACCAGCTGCCAGCAGGCCCGCCTCAAGCTTTTCGAGTAGTATCAGGACTCGACGCGTCACCGGATTTCCGTCGATCTCATTGCGTCTTCTTCGTCTCTTCCGCTTCTGGACCGCTGGATTCCAATACCCCGCGTCTTGCACCCTTATCCGATGGAGCGCTTTGTCGCCACTCATCCAAGTGAGAGCCGTATGCGTAGACGCGCACGTACGGTTCTGTGCGGGGGGCGATCAGCGATGGTCGTCCCTACCGCGACATTAATCGATCCCACCCTGCCATCGCCCAACTTCTGGATTGGCGTGACCCTTGGTCAAGGAATCCTCGATCATCACAAAGCGCAATGCCAGCCGCTCACCGTGAACCGGGAGCGACGTTTAGTTCGACCGGTCTAACGATCGATGGAGCGGGCAATCTTTATGTTTCCGACGGTGCCGGCCGCCAGGTCGTAGAGTATACTCGTGGTGTCCAAGTGAGCGTGGGCAGCGGTTGGGGTTTTCCGGAAGGATTGGCAGTGGATGCGGCCAGGAACCTGTTCGTGGCGGACGTTAATAACGCCCGAGTCGTCGAGCTGCCCGCGGGCGGCGGCAGCCCGGTAACGATAGCGAGCATTAATGGCCTATTAGGTCTCGCGCTAGACGCCGCAAGGGACGTTTTCGTCGCGGGGTATTATCAGCTTATCGAAATCGCGGCGGGGGGCAGCCAGGTGTTTTTGGGCCAAGGTGCCGCAAATGTTACGGTGGATGCCCTCGGCAACATTTTCACGCTCAACAACACTGCAGTAATGGAATGGCAGCGCGCCCAGGCGCCCGCTCTGACCTTCGTTACGACGGCGATCGGCAACACCAGCAGCGATAGTCCGCAATCGTTTACCTTGCAGAACATCGGCAACGCGAATCTGACGGCCACGGGCCTGAGCGTGAGCACGAACTTCGCGCAGGTGCCCGGCTCGGGCTCGCCGGCGGATTGCTCGGCTACAACCGTGCTGGCGGCCGGTGCAAGCTGTAACATCAGCATCAGCTTTTCGCCCACAGCCGGCGGCCCACTTACTGGCGCCGCTCTGCTGACTGACAATGCCTTGAACGGGAATCCGGCGACGCAGTCGATCGCGCTGAATGGGACGGGGCTGTTCTTGAGCCAGACCATCACTTTCCCTTCGATTCCGAGTGAGCCGCAAGGCATGTCATTCACGCTGAGTGCGTCGGCCAGTTCCGGATTGGCGGTGAGCTTCTCGTCTCTGACCACCTCGGTCTGTACGGTTTCCGGTACGTCGGTCGCCCTGGCGAATGGCGGTACGTGCTCTATCCAGGCTTCCCAGGCGGGTAACTCGCAGTTTTCGGCGGCTGCGCCGGTTACCCAGAGCTTTACCGTACTGGCCAACCAGACGATCACGTTCAACGCGATTTCGGCGCAGGTGATCGGAGAGAATGTGGCTTTGAGCGCGAAGGCGAGCTCCGGGCTGACTGTCAGCTTCGCCTCCACCACACCCACGATCTGCAGTGTGTCGGGCACGACCGCAACCACACTTGCGGCGGGGACCTGTTCGATACAGGCTTCGCAGGCTGGTAACTCGCAGTATGCGGCGGCTCCTTCGGTGACCCTAAGCTTTACGGTGTCACAGGGAGCCGCCTTCACCATAACGGCGAGCCCGTCATCGGAGACCGTCATTCGGGGAATCCCGCTGGCGGGGTACGAGTTGACGCTGCAATCGGTCAACGGCTTCAATGGCACTGTGAAGCTGAGTTGTTCGGCCGGGACCATTGGCTCGGTATGCCTGGGTTTCCCGGAAAGCGTTCACCTGAACGGTACGGCCAAGGCCTTGACGGTAATTCTGTTCCCGTTCGGCACGCCGCCCGGCACTTACACGGTCACCTTCACCGGAGTCTCGGGTACAGTGACTGCCAGCGGTACGGCTAGCTTCACGGTGAAAGCGAACTAACTCGAGGTAGTTTTAATACTGTCAGATAGACACCGGGCAGGTGCGACTTTGCACCCGCCCGGCTTTTGTGTGTGCCGAGCATGTTTCGACAGCTCGGGGGTGAAAGTCCCTTTGACAACCTGGTGGAGGTGAAGTATAGCAAAGCGCAAGGGCGTTCCGGTGACAGAAGGTCTGAAAGAAGCATGGAGCAAACGTGCTGGGCGATGTACAAGAACTGGATGAGAAACATACGGTGCTGGGCGAGCGGGCGCATGACCGCGAAGCCCATCAAGGGCACTGGTTGTAAATCCGGCGGTTGCGTGCGGAAGGCGGTCGAGCTTACCTCTGTAGCCATTGGGCTCCGGGACCCAAGCCGACTTCCCGTTTTTAATCCGGAGCGACACTGCCATACGGCCGCGTCATTGAATCCGATCAGCTTGGCTTAGCTCCTGGGAGGGATGCCCAGGCTGTCGGCTGAGCGGCCGAGCGACACCTTGCGCTTGAGTTCGCCACTGCCACGGCCAGCCTCGGCGGGAGACGGAGACACCGGATCTTGCGGTAGGAAAACATGTTGAGCAATGAGGGCCCAATATATTGGGGGCTGACTAATCGAACTTGTAGGTCCGCGAGGAGTGAACCCTTCCCATGTTGGCCACAGCGTTGATTCTCCGCCCTGTAGCACTCCCAATCTATTACCGCAAAAACCGGGGCGCGCGCGATGGGGAGTAACATGTGGCCGCGCGGTTCGCTTTTGCCCAGTGATCACTCTTTGTGGGTTGTTACGAATGCGGTCTCGATTGCGACATTGTGAATCTTGACTGGTGCTAGTCGTATGACTCGTCCGCGACTGGATACTTCGTAGTGCGAGAGCACCACAGGATGGATGATTTGCACTCCGCATTCCAGATCCATTTGCAAGTGCTCAATTTCCTGATCGTTGAGGATGCATTCCCCCGAACCGAATGATCGCTCTCCCGAGGCCGTCATGGGGTGAATGCCGTCAGTTAGATGCGCCGTGCTGAAATGCAGTAAGCGTTCTGCGTAGAGTTCCTTGATCCAGTCATTGAGGAATTCGGTCAGAAGGACTTCTTGGCTGTAGAGGCGGACGTTCTTTCCTTGCACGTCGATGGGGCTCACGTTTTTTCCTGATGATCCTGCGACACGGAACGTTACGGTGGGTTTCAGACTTGCTGGTGCTGTGACGTGAAACCTCTCCGGCGTGATGGTTGTCGCCGGGTCGTGCTCCGTTGCGGTGAGCAGCGTGATCCTAGGGTCCTTCTGTGCCTGCGCCGCAGCGTCCTTCGTGAACGACTTCGCGACAAAGAACCCGCGCTGCGCACTGGTTGCGTCGATCTTCTCCGAGAAGACGATCAATCCGTTCTTGCCCACGGCATCTTCCCAATTCTTGCACTCGAAAATAAAGGTTGACGTGTAGCCCTTCGCGATTTCCACCGTCACGAAAATGTCGACTTCGTGGTGCACACCACCAACAGTGATGTGCTTTCGCGTCTCGATGGTGAAGGCCTTATCATGCAGTGTCGGCGAAGACTAAAGGATGACTGACTCAATCGCATGAACAGCATTCTCCAATTCACGGCCTTTCGCATCAGAATCCCTCACTCAACCTTACACCCGCCGCGCCGGCCGCGTCCGCTACCACGGCATCCCGGCTTGCATGCTCGGGCAAGAGAGCCCTTGAAGCTCCCGTTCTTTTGGGGGCTTCGGAAAAGGAGCATCAGGATGAACGATGTCCTTTGGTAATTCTTGGGAGTGCTCGACGTACTGTTTTTGTATCGCAGCAGACTCCGGTCGTCCGGTAAGCCAACAAAGGCGTGCCAACCATTACTCCCAATAAACGCCCCAGGGGAATGCCCGGAGTCTCCGTGGAAAGTAGCGGCTCTCTTGAAACCCGCTCTACGACACCTTTCTCCGCTGGCAACTTCGGGCCTGGTCGGCGCCAGCGCTTCCAATTCTCTGATGAGCGCCGGAATCTGTTTGTACCCGCTGAGGCGGCGGAATTGCCTTGCGCGACCAAGAGCCCCGACCCTACCCAGCGCTCTCGCCGATCGCCACCGTGCCAGCGTTTCACGTTTTTGCAAACTTGCTCCACAATAGAGAACGCCGACTCGATCACGTTGGTGCTGGCAAGGGTCTTCCGGAGTTGCGTCGGGACGTGCAGTCGATGCGCGGTCAAGGTCTCCTCCATGTCCTCGCCCAGACTTCTGGCCGCGCTCGGATTGAGGTCCATCAATTCGCGATGCAGCAGGTTGAGCGACTGCCTGGCAGCGGCATAGTCTTCGAGAGAGTAAGCCGCATTGAGCTTATTCGCTACGGCCGGCCTCTGTTCGTCCGTCAGATGATCCAGCACGTTCCGGCGCTTGTGGACCTGGCACCGCTGGATCGCCGCCGATTCGCCGGCGTGCGTTTTCACTGCCGCAGCCAAAGCCTTGCCGCCGTCCAGAACGTAGAGCCGCGGTTCGCTGAAATCCAACCCGCGACTTACTAAGTCACTGAGTAACTCACTGACTACGGTCGCATTTTCTGTGGCTTCTTGGCGAATGCCTAAGATCGTTTTCCGCCCGTCCTGCGCTATTCCCCATGCCGCCACCATCTGCTGGCCTTCGAACGGCGTCGCCTCAATCAGCGATGCGCATAGCTGTGTCTGGTCCAGCCGACGTTCCATCATGTCCTTCAGCTTCGCCCGGTTCGCCTCGATGAAATGTTCGCTGACCGCGCTCTGCTCCAACCCGTACGCTTCGGTGAACTGCCGAATGGCTTGCCCGTATTTCCGCGTGCTCAAACCAAGCATCAACTTCTCCCACACCGTCTCGGTCAGCGGCTCGCCGCGGTGGAACATCTCGTGACTTCCTAATCGGACCCGTTTGTCTTCCGTGGTCCGCACGCGCGGTCGCTGGACCGGAACCTTCTGGCCCATCACCACGCAGTAGCCCCCCTCGCTACCCCACCGATTGGCGGTCCGGTCCGCCTGCCGTTGGCTGCGTTCGCCGACCAGTTCCCGGACTTCTTCCTGCATCAACAAATCCATCAACTGCAAGCCGGCCTGACGAATTTGTTCGCCCACGCCTTTCCGCAGCCAGCCCACCATCTCGGCCATGGGCAGCACCATCTGCACTGCCGGATTTCCCTCGGCGGCCATGCCCTCCAACTGCTTCACAGCACGCTACGCTTCAATCTGGTATGGTTTCTTCATAGCGACTCTCCTTTTCTCGGCAAAAGAAAACTGCTCTTAGCCTATCAAGGCTGCGAGCGGAGAGTCGCTACCTTCTACGATCTACCGGGCGTTCCCCGCCCCAGTGTCTTGGAATCTATTGGACGTATTTCGCAGGGCCAATCCGCTTGAGCGAATAGTCGCTATTTCGGGCCCCCAAAACTTCTCGCCCCTTGTCAACCCAGTTTGTGAATGATAAAAAACGTTGCCATTCACAACGGGTTTCTGCGAATCGCCACCGGGACCTTCGTCTGTATGGTCGTTTTAAACCGGCCAATGTTCTTTGAGCGAGGTCCTGCGGGCAATATGCAGAACGCGATATTCTTTTTCGTTCGGAACTGACTTTTCTGGAGGGTGAAGGCCAGCCACCAGATCGAAACTTGGCAAGCGACAGTCAGGGCCAGTCTTCACACCTGCCGTGATTCTTTTTAGCGCACTGCCAGAACCAGAAAACAAGACTGACCCCTGGGTGACCGAGATCCTGCTGGAACTGCTCCCCCGGCTTTGCCCGGTTTGCGGCGAGCGCACCATCATCGGCCACGGACAGCGGCTCAAACTGGGGCCCGGTCACTCGCGCGCCGATGCAGGAAAACCTGCAAGCCGTTCCGGTCTCACAGTGAAACAGCTGGCTCGCATCGACGCCGTGTGCGATGAGTTCGCTGCGCGCCGCCTCGATGTCGGAGACGGCGAGGAGCATTGCCTGTGCCGAACCAGGTGCAGCCGGCGAGGTTTACCCCAAATTGGATTGAGCTGCCGGAGCCGGGAGGCGTGAACTGGACCAGGCGGAAGTTGTCACCGGCGACGCGGTCGGCATCCAGCCGCCATCCGAGCCTTGAGTAGAACTTTTTTGCGCGGTCGACGTCGGAAACGGGGATGACGACCACCTCAAGCTTCATATCGAGATCTGCGCCGCTCGTACTTTTCGGCTCTTCGTTTTTGCTTACTTCTTTCGTGCTCATTGCTAACTCCCTTCTTGTGGGGATGGCGGCCGTCCTCATAGCGCTGAAGGATTGAGGCAGCGGGCCATACCAGATACCCACGGAAGCGCCCTGATTCCAACTTCATTCTCAAGCGTCGCTTCCCGCCTGCTTCTTAGCCGGCAATGGCCGGGCGGCGTGAACCTGCAGTTGTATTGGCACACCACCCCACCTTCGTATCCCGCGCTCAAAACAATTCCTGAGAATCGCATATACGTATCCCCGGAGCGGGCCAATGCGTTCGCGCGCAGCTTTCTCCAATTCTCCCACGGCAAGGTTTTGACCGACGATCCTCAGGCCCCCGGTGTCGAGATCGGCCGGGCGTCCGATAAATTCCGCCGAATTCGAATCACTTCACAATTCGGTCTGCTGACTGTTTTCGTCACCGACGGACATCTCCCGTACCCATACGGAAGGGAAATGACGGGGTACGAAGTCGCCAATCTCAGCGAGACGCTCCAAAAAGCAAGAGCCGCAGGGGTGACAGTCCTGGTCGAACCCCATTTTTTCGGTGACCGGCGCGCGGTGATGGTCAAGTTCCCTGGCGGCTACATCGCCGAGATTCACTCAATCGAGCGGAAGTAGGCCTTTATGCGCTGCTTCGCTTTCTGGGTGGCGCTGTTTCTGGCTCTGCCGCTGTGGGCGCAGGTCCAGGACGAGTCGCCGGCCCCCGTCCGGACCTACAATCTGCTGCGCGAAAACGACGACTGGAGTTTCCTGGCCGACCCGTCGCAGCAATCCGATTTCTGGGATCCGATCAAGTACATCCCGCTTCGCTGCGAGGCGTGCTACGTCAGTCTCGGCGGGGAAATCCGTGAAGCTTTCGAGCAGGTCGGAAACGACAACTGGGGAAAACAGCCGTATAGTAACGCGTTTCTTCTCCAGCGGTACATGCTGCACTCGGACTGGCATCTGGGGAAAAACTTTCGCGTCTTTGTACAGCTCAAGAGCGGATTGGAGGACTTTCGCACGGGTGGTCCGAGGCCTATCGACGAGAAAAGGCTTGACTTCGAAGCGGCGTTTCTCGAGGTCGGCAACACGCATAAAAAGAATTGGGCCGTTTTGCGAGTCGGTCGGCAGGAGTTGAACAACGGATCGGGACGGCTGGTTTCGGTCCGCGAAGGTCCCAACGTCCGGCAGAGTTTCGATGGGGTGAAACTTCGCAGTAAGGCCGGTGAGTGGTATGTCGACGCGTGGGCCGTTCGGCCCGATGTGGATAATTTTGGGTTCTTCGACAATGTCCCGGATCACACAACCGCATTCTGGGGCCTGTACGCGTCGCGGCCCTGGCGCCGCGGCGTGGCCTACGATGTTTACTACCTCGGACTCGATCGCAAAAATGCGACTTTTGAACGCGGCACAGCGGCCGAGCTTCGGCATACGGTCGGCGCAAGGCTCTGGCGGCCGATCGCCACGCAGGAGCCGGGGGCCGACTTTGATTATGAAGGCGTTGTGCAGTTCGGAACCTTCGGTTCCTACGATATTCGGGCCTGGACGTTAGCATCGGATACCGGCTACAGCCTGACGACTATGCCGCTTCGGCCCAGATTCAGCATAAAGGCCGATATTTCAAGTGGCGACAATCCTGGCAGCCACACGCTCGGAACATTCAATCCGATCTACCCCATCGGAAACTATTTCGGCGTACTGGCGGACACGGGCCCTGGTCCGGTCAACTTCATCGACGTGCATCCACGGATTCAAACCCAACTAGGCCACGGTGTTTCCGTCTCGACGGATCTAGTCGTCCAGTGGCGGGAGAACCTGAACGATGGCGTTTACGCCGTACCTGGATTTCTGCTCGTTCCCGCGGACGGAAGCCGCGCGCGATTCGTCGGGTACCGACCCGGCGCCGAGGTCCACTGGCAGATCGACCGGCATGCGTACCTTCAGGCCGACTACGGAATTTTTTATGCCGGGCAGTTTCTGAAAGAAGCGTCACCCGGCCGCAACATTAATTACCTGGAGTTGTGGGCAGGATACAAGTTTTGAGGATCGATGGAAGTTAACAAATGAGCGCACTACCCTCTCCCGATCCGGTATCCTCTTACATCCTTCTGGGCATGACGGCCACGAGGGGAATTGTCGATGGCGTGAGCCTTTTGGCATTGGGGCACGTGTTTACCGCGAACATGACCGGTAATGTTTTGTTCCTGGGAGTTATCGGGCTTACGGCTCTTGCAATGGGGTTCAGGAACGCCACGACGCGTAAGCTCGGCGTACCAGACCTAACCACAACGGTCTTGACCCTAACGATTATGGGTTTGGCCGCGGATTCTTCACTGGCAGGAGGAACTAATCCGCAGTGGCGCAGGCGCGTTGCCTCCGTACTGCTGATGTTTGCGGGGGCCGCCGTGGGCGGCGTCATCCTGAAGCGTTCGGTCGCAGCGGCACTATGCCTGTGCGGGATCGCATCGGTAGCATGTGCTCTCGCGGCGTTCGAACGGTTTACTAAAGAGATTCACGGAGCGTCCCGCCGGCGTCCGAGAGCTCAAAGATTTAGAACAGCCTGTGTGGAGGTAACTATGAAAGCTATGCTCATTTCTTTTGGAGTTGGTCTTATGGTCGGCGTAGCATACGCGCTTCTGCGCGTGAAGAGTCCTGCGCCGCCGCTTGTGGCGTTAGCCGGATTATTGGGTATGGTTTGGGGCGAGCAGCTTATTGAGCGGTTCCTTGCGCAGAAGGGAGCTGATGTCCATGTCAGTTCCACGCAAGGGGCGTCTTCCGGCGTGGCACCTACTGACCGATGAGGGGGGGAAGTGTGAATTCACGATTTCTGTCTGCTCTATTTCCTTCGGCCGCACAGGCATCGGCGCGTACGTGTGAATCGTTCCGGAAGGCAGAATTACCGTTGCGTTGTACCGGCCGGCAAACGCGGTTCGATTCTGCGCCAGGCGTTGCTGAAGAAATAGCGCGCCCGCGCTGTCGGAGTCCGGGAACCCGGCAGGGGGCACTTGGAATTAAGACGCGCAACCGTGGAAGTGGCCCGTCTCGATTCGTGCCAGGATCGTCGGGCACACTTCCCCTACTTTTTGGCGGAACCCGCGGGCGGGCACGTCGAATGTGGACCATTGCCGTGGCCACCGTTAGTGTCCGATATGCAACCACAACGTGATTCTCGTCGAGGGTCTGTTCGACTATGCCGTGTTGTGGCAGGCCGGTTTTCGCAACGTCACCTGCGCGCTAGGAAGCCATCGCAACACACACCAGTTCCGTCCACTGTGCGACGGTAGCGCGCGAACCGTCTATGTCACCTTTGATGCCGACAGCAACGGCGGTGGCCGGCAGGCGGCTCAACGGCTGGCCGGCCGTCTCCGGGAGCAAGGCTTGAACGCTTGCCGGATCTCCTTACCCGAGGCACGATCCGAACAGCTTCTTCGTCCAAGGCGGCGATACCCAGCAGTTCCAATGCCTGTTGGAGGAGGCGCGCGCATGACCTTCCAGGTGATCCGCGTGCAGGATGCCGGCAACGCACAAAGCCCATTTCGCATCATCGAGCCACCCATGGGCCGCGAAGTGGAATGGGTCAATCGTTTCCTGGATCGCGAATGGGTGCGCCGCCTGGCGGAAAACACCCTGCGCAGCTACGCTATGGACCTGCTGCACTTCCTGCGCTGGTGGGTCAACCTGAACCATACTGACACTATCAATGATCGTGCGCGCAGCGCTACGGTTCTGCTGGACTACCTACGATTCCAAACTGGCCATCATCCCCAGCCCGCGGCCGCCACCATCAACCGCCGCTTGGGTGTCGTGGAACGTGCCTTGCGCAATGAGTTCCCCGATGCGGTCAGCCCCTTTGCACCCGGCTTTCACCATTTCTATTGGCGGCGCGCGCCGCTGGGTATTGGCCGTGCTGATCCGACGTTGAGCCGGCTGCGCGTAAAGGAACCCAAACGCCTCGTGATGCCCCTCTCGGTCGATGAGGTGGGCCGCTTCTGGTCCAGCTTCCGCACCTCGCGGGACTTGGCCATCGTAGGTCTGATGCTGTTGCAAGGGCTCCGCTTGCAAGAAGTCATCACCTTGAACTGCGAGGATGTTTTACCTTCGGAGTCGCAGATCCGGGTGCGCGGCAAAGGTAATAAGATTGGCATCCTGCCGTTGGCTTCCGACACTATCCTGTTACTGGACCACTATCTGCGCTTGGAACGGCCCAAGGACTGCGGTCCGGCGCTGTTCGTCTCGCTGAAAGGACTGGCCCGCGGTGTGCGCAGGACACCCGCCGGAATGCGTTCCCTGTTCCGCCAGCACCGCGGCATCAGCCCAACCGCGCCCGCTCATCCGCACCGGTTTCGACACACATTTGCTTCGGATATGGTGCGCGCCGGCATCAGCCTGCCTGCACTCATGCACCTAATGGGCCACGCGCACATAGCCACCACCATGATCTACGTGCAGATCTCTTCCCGCGATGTCTTTGAACAATACGCCCGCGCGGTTGCACAACATATCCGGCCGACTCTGCCGATACCGCTATGAACCGACTCCCCCCCGTCCAGCATCCCTTGGCGGCCTTGTTTCAGCGCACCGCCCAATCGCTCACCACTTCCCTCAAGGAGGACACCATCCGTTTCTACCACGGCACCATCCGCAATTTCCTGAGTTTCCTCGGCGCCCAATACCCGGAGGTGCAATCCCTCGAACAATGGCGACGCGATCCACACATCCTGGCATGGCTCAACAGTTTGCGCTGCCACCAGCCTCCTCTGGCTACCATCACTTATTCCATCCGCCTCTACCATCTGCGCCGCATGTTGGAAGAACTCGCCTGGACCGAAGAACTCCCCATGCTGACTCGCTTAGTCTTGCCCCGGGACACACCCCGCGGTGAACATTATCTGCCGCGCCCACTTACCGCCGACCAGGACCGATTAATCCAGCAGGAACTTTTGCGGCGCAATGATCGTAACAGTAACGTCTTCCTGCTGCTCCGCCACACCGGCATGCGCATCGGCGAGTGCGCCGACTTATCCTTCGATTGTCTCCGCCTGGTCGGCCCAGAGAGCTGGGCCATCCATGTGCCCCTCGGCAAGTTGAAAACCGAACGTCTGGTCCCAGTGGATGCTTTCGTATGTCGGCTGGTGGAACGTCTCCGCCTCTTGCGCTCTCAAGATCCTCCGTCGCCCGACGGCCATCTCCTGGCCCGCCCGAGTAGCCGCTACGCGCTCATCCGCAGCCTACGCCGTTTCTGGCGAGACATCGTCGCCACGGTCGGAATCACTACGCGAATTGTTCCGCACCAGTTGCGACATTCCTTTGGCACTGAAATGACCCGTGCTGGAGTCAGTTTGCCAGCCGTGATGAAACTGCTCGGACACCTGAAGCCCGAGATGACCCTCCGGTATCTGGAGATCTCCCTCGCGGACCTACAGCGCGAGTTCAATCTGGCTCGCTCCCAGCCCCGCTATCTGCTGCCCGCATCACGGCTCCCTTCCTCCATCAGTTCGCCCCAAGCCAACCTCACCAGTCTGCTCGATTCCCTCCATGTCGCTCAGCACGTTCTGGAAATGTTCCGCCGCACCCTTCCCCAAGGGCATGATCGTCGTCTCTTCGACCACCTCGCTAATCGGCTCACTAAGATCACTTCAGAAATCCGAAAGCTCGGCCAAGGGTAAGAAGTCGGCGGAAATTGGCCGGATAATGCCCAATAAGAGGTTCTAAATGAACGAGTTAACGGTTGTTCGAAGGACGGAGGAATGGCAGCGATTGAAGCCGCTCGTGTTGGATCCTGTGTCGTCGCCGATTACGAAGCGGGTCTACAACATGGCCCTGGATGAGTTCTTTCGCTGGTACGATGCCGAGCCGCGGGCTGGCTTCACCAAAGCCACCGTGAGCGCCTGGCGGGTATCGCTGGAGGAGCGCAAGCTGGGATCGTCGTCAATCATCGTCAGAATGTCGGCCATCCGCAAGCTGGCGGTCGCGGCGACACGCAACGGGCGGCTGACGCCGGAGTTTGGAGCCAGCATCGAGCCATGCTCCTTGGGCCGCGCCCCTCCCAGACCGCGTCGCGTGGCGGGATCGCCGGTGGTGCATCGTGGGGCGACGCGGCAGGCGACGCGAGCGGCGCGTCGCGCGTGCCATGACCCGGTGGCATGATAAGATGCGAAAAATGAACGACCAAACCTGGATGCGGAGGGTTAGTCGAGCATGGTCTGCGCAGAGAAGATACGCCTGAGAGATGAATATTCTGCTATCGTTAGATGCCTCCGCACGGCCCTGAAAAATTTCGGCACGAAGACCGGCGACGAATTGGTCAAAGGTCTGGCGGCTTCAAAAGCCGCGCGGGCTGAATGCGCCAAAGCACGCCGCGCTCTTAATGAACACAAAGCCCAGCACGGATGCTGAATTGGTTTTGTCGTACGGCAGAACCTTCGGGGCAAGCTCGCGGTCTGGACAACCGCGTCTGAACCGATTTAGCTCATGCATCGTCTCTGCGCTGCGTGCAACCGGGCGAATGCCAAAGGAGAAAATTTACGTGCCTGATATACGGTTGCCCGGCTTCTGGCGTGAGGATCGACATCTAAGCTTCTTCCTCGCATTTCTGGTGCTTATGACTATCGTCGTTCCGATGGTCGGCGAGTCGCGTCCCGGGCGAACTGCCATCGACCTGACCTTCGCGCTCATGCTCCTCTCCGGCGCAATCGCGACGGTCAACAGGCGGATGCTCAAGTCCCTCATCATTGCGTTCACCATCCTAGAATTCACGGCGGACCTGATCGTCGAATTCAAACCCTCGTTCCGCCCCATGGGCCGGGACACTGCCCTCAAGGTTTTTTGCATGGCCATTCTCGTGGTCATGACGCTGAAGCAGACCTTTCTTCTTGCCGGTCCAGTTTCCGTGCACCGGGTCATGGGCGGCATTGCCGCCTACCTGCTGGTCGGCGTGACTTGGGCGTTCGGTTACAAACTGCTCCTGGAAATGATTCCGGGCGCCATCCATTTCCAAACGCCGCTGGCCGCCGGAGTTGCCACGGGCGAACCCTCCCGTTTGATCTATTTCAGCTTTGAAACCCTTACGACCGTATCCTACGGTGACGCGTATCCAGAACATCGGATTGCGCGATCGCTGACCACGGCAGAAGCGCTCATCGGGGAACTGTACTCCGCGATCCTGATCGCAACATTGGTCGGCATGGCGTTGCAGGCGCGGTCCAACCCGGCACCCAAAGACACCGAGTTCAAGCTCTAAGTTATATAGTGATCGCGGGGTCAAATCGCGCAGCGAAGCCGGCCAACCGCTTGCATCCTCTTGGGTCGGCAAAGATCATCCCCCTTGTCAACCGACCATGCATCGGGCTGGGGCGCCGGCCTGCAACCCTTAAGGCTCCGGCGACTCCCGGCGGGAGCGGACCAGACGCGAGGTACTGGCTCCGGCTGGGAGTCCGGTCGGGTGCCGGCCCGAGGCCGCGGCGCTCGTGATTGGCCACGTCGAGAGGCGGACGGCCGAGGGTGCATCGTGGATGGCGTACGGCGGAGAAAACGGTCGAATAAAGTAACTAGAATCCGCCTGACGTTGAAACTAGAGAAGGCCGAACCGATGAAAGCCGAGAAATTTCTGGGGGGGCATTGGGGGATGCAATTACAGTGCAACGTCGCGACAATTGGGGTGCCTAATAGCTTCGAAACAACAGATCTTCAAGAGCCATCGGCCGCACCTGCCAAAGATCGCGTTCTATCCCATTTACATTCAGCTTGCACTCGCCCTTGTCATTGAAGGTCAGGGTCACCTCCAACACCTTGTTGCCGTTTTCGCCCAGTACTAAGATTGCGTGCTCGGCAAGGCTGAATCTTACGGACCTGTGTCCATCCTTGCCTTCTAGAAAAAACTGCAAAGTCGGCGCCATTCTCCACCACCGAAAACTCATACGGGGAATTATTGGGGCGTAGGGCGTTGCGCGTCTTGACGTCCTCCTCAACCTGTAATCTGAGCGCCTTGAATACGTTTGGTAGAGAACATGAGGAACGTTCCGTTACCCAGTTGAACTTCGGCGTATCCTTCTCTGCTTTTCCTGCTTCCTCGTCCACGGCTTCACCTCCAATACCGCCCACTCTCGGCATACAAGGCACGTCTCGCCCTTTGGCAGATCCCGTAAAAGGCCGCACTCGCGCCGCTTGACTGGATTATAACGTGGAAAGTGTCGTGCAACGGCCGCGCCGGCCTGGCACGGCAGAAATCGCGGGCCGGAAACTTTTCCCATTTCAAGGTGCAGTCCTTTGCATACCGGATAGTGCATCGTGGAACCGTGCGCGGCCTGCAGCTCGCACGCCCACAGCGTCAAGCGCTCGGGCGTGGTTATGGCGTCGAGCAGCATGCGGCCTGGTGCCGAATGATGGTCCTGGTCTCGGACAGCGTCGCGCTGGCGCTGGAATTGGCCGCCGGCATCGGGCTGCGCGAAGGGCTGGCCATGCTCCTGGCGGCGGCCCACGCCCGCACGAGAAGCGCACCAGGCTCCGCAGCAGCTTTGGCCGGCCGCGCCGTTCGCCGCTGCATTACAGTGCAGGCTGGCATCCGTGCTGCCGCTTGGCCGCGCGCGTCCGCGTCATCACACCGCAGGGGCAGTGCGGGCCTTTGCGCCAGCCTACGGGGCGGCCAGTGCCGGCAACGTCGGTCTTACGCATCTTGGCGAGCTGGCGGGCGCGGCGGGTGGTGAGGGGGCGGGACATGCTATAGAGGCAACTCTCTTGCGGTTCGTCCCAATCCCACTTCAGATCGTAAGCGGCTGAGAATCACCAGGACTGTGGGCCCGATCCGATGATCAAGCTGGAAGTTAAGCTTGGGCGGCCGCCCAGTTGTGCGGGAGCAGTTCTGCGATGCGATGAATGGGATAGGATGCGATCCGCAACAGCACGTCTTTGAACCAGGCGAACGGTTCTACCCCGACACGTTGGCAGGAAGCCACGAAGCTCCGCAAGACCGCCGCGGTCTTACCGCCCTGGTCGCTGCCAAAGAAGGTCCAATTGCGACGACCAACCGCCACACCGCGGATGGATCTTTCGGTGGCATTATTGTCGATTTCCAGGTTCCCATCTTCACAGTAGCGGGTCAGCGCATGCCAATTCTTCAGCGTGTAACGTACGGCACGGCCCTCCGGACTCTTGGGTAGGACTTCTATCTGGATCGCCTGTAAGTAGTCACGCAACTTATCCAGAACCGGGCGAGACTGGTGTCGACGCAATCGCAGTCGATCCTCCGGCGTCATCGGTCGGGCCTCCTGCTCCAGGCGGTATAACTGTGCAATGAGCAACAATGCCGGACCCATACGCGGCTGATCCGACTCCAGCGCTTTATGCATATAACGCCGAGCATGGGCCCAGCACCCAACCTCGATCAAACCGCGCGCCGGGTCCTTGAAAAAGGCGTCATATCCGCCGTACGCATCTGCTTGTAAGTAGCCGCGATAGCCTTTGAGAAATGCCTCCGGTCCGGCGCGCTCTCGGGTGGCGGTGTAGTCATAAAGGATCACCGGATGCCCTTTGTCCCCACAGTAAGGCCAGATTCGCCCGTTACGCGCGAACGGCAATTTGCTATCTAGCACCTTCACGCTGGTATCGTCAGTTCCGATGACCTTCGATTGGAACAGCACTTCCTTCGCCGATCCATACAGCGGCTGCAGCAGATCCGCGCATTGGGCCAGCCAACCACCCATGGTTTTGCGCGAGATGTCCACGCCGTGCCGCTGGAAAATCGTCTCTTGCCGGTTCAGCGGCAGGTGATCCGCATTCTTGGCCACGATCACTTGTGCCAGCAGGCTCGCGCCGGCAGTGCTCTTTTCAATAGGCTGCGGCGGCTTAGTAGCGGTCTTTACCGTGCAGTCGCAAGCGTATTTCTTGCAGACATCTTCGATCACGGTCAATTGCGCGGGAATGAATTCGTAACGCTCACTGGACTCTTCTCCGATGGGCCGCAGGTCTTGTTGACAAGTCGCACAGTGCTTCTCCGCATCCGCCAGATCGTGCACGATGCGTTCGCGCTTGAGATGCTTGGCCAGAGGCTGTCTGCCACCGGACCTTTTCTGCGGTGCGGCTTCACCGGCGCCAGGGGTGGCGGGATCATCATCATCGGAATCACTGGACTTTTCCGTCCCCTCTGATTCCTGCCGGGCCTGCCAGGCGGCTGCGAACAGCGCCAGTTGATCGGCGGAGAGCTGCTCGCTTTTGCGGTTGCGCCGAGCGTCCAGCAACTCACGTAATAAGGTCTCGATCTTATTTCTTTCGCTACACTCCCGATCCAACTGGGCCATCAGGTCCAGCACCATCTGCTGTAAGACCTGAGGATCTGCGGGAAGGTGTTTTGGATCGATGCCCACGAGTAAGTAATTAGTGTACTCACTTACTTGCTCTCTGCCAAGTGAAAAACGCACATAACTCAGCTTTTTATGTGGCGCGTCGATAACGCTTGCGTGCGGTGGCTTGCTGCAGGTCGATCCCGCTCAACAGGGCGCCTAATTCTTGTACCGTGATCTCCTTCCGGTGCTCCTGGTCGTCCTCACCCAACGGCATGACGTAGGTGCCTTCCTCCAGACGCTTGCTCCACACCGCGAATCCATCCCGGTCCCAATACAGAATCTTCACCCGGTCGCGCCGGCGGCTGGCGAACACGAACAGGTGTCCGGCGAACGCATCCAACTCCAGGTGTTCCCGCACCAAGGCGTGCAGCCCGTCGAAGCTCTTGCGCATATCGCAGGCCGTCAGGCACACATACACCCGCACGCTGGCCGGTAAGTGGATCATGCGCGCAGGGCTTCCAGCACTGCCCGCAGGGTCGTGACATCCACCCCCGTGCCGATGCGCAGCCGCTCGCCCGATACCAGCATCAGCTCCAGTTCCGCCTTCGCCGCAGCCGCCGACAGCGTTGCGCCTCTCTCGACTAAAGCAAAACGCACCGGCTCCTGTCGGCTTCGGAGCCGCTTGCGCCAGTAGTAAAACTGATTCTCTGCAAAACGTCGTTCGCTGCAGAACTTCTTCACGGAAATCCCGCTACGCTCTTGCTCGGCTATTCGTTCCCGCCACAGATCATCTTTGGAAGCGGCCTTCTCGCCGATGGTATCGCTCATGAAACAACTATGCGGCCCAAGCCAGCCCATTGGCAAGAGGGGTTTATCGGACGCTTACTCAGATCTGCTTTTCATAATGCCGTTGATCGTGGTTTTCTATTGCATAGCGGCCAGCACTTCATCGAGCTGGACCGTGGCGAAACGCGTGGCGTAATCGGACACTCCGTACGGGATGAACAACTCGCCGTCGTGCAGCAACGCGCCGCACGAATAGGTAACGTTTGGCACATTCCCCTCCCATTCGCTCTGGATTGGTTTCAGCAGGGGTTCACGCAGGCGACCGATCACTCTGGACGGATCGTCAAGATCGAGCAGGAACGCGCCGATCGAGTATTCTCGCACCGGGCCCACGCCGTGGCTCAGCACCAACCATCCAACCTGCGTCTCAATCGGTGACCCGCAGTTGCCGATTTGAACCATTTCCCACGGAAACACCGGCTTAAGAAGGATTCTCGGCTCATACCAGAAGTGGACATTGCCGGAGAACATGAGGTAGATGTTCTCCGAGTCCTGACGGGACAGCATGGCATACAATCCGTTAACCTTCTTCGGGAAAAGGGCCATCCCTTTGTTTTGAACCGCCGGACCGTTCAAAGTGGCAAATCGAAAAAAAAGGAAGTCGGATGTCTCCAGTAGTTGCGGAATACCGAGTTGACCGTCGAAGGCCGTGAACGTCGCAAAGTAGACGTGGGTTCCGTCGTCGTTCTGGAAACGTACGAACCGGGCGTCTCCGATGCCGTTCCGCTGCGAGCGAGTCACTGGGAAAATAACCCGTTCGGATATGCCCTGTTCGGTTGAAAACTGAACCGAGCAGTTGGACCTGGCCAGTATCGACATTCGCTGCGCAGTGTCCTGGCGGTCCTTTTCCCCCTCCGGCGTCGAGCACTCCTTCAATTCTGTTTCAATCGTGGACTGAAGTTCTTGTTCTGTGAACGAGGCCCCCAACCTTTCCATAACGCGGCGCGTGTGCTCGTTGGTCAATCCAAGTTCGAGAATCTTCCGTTCGAAGAGTGGCTTCTCATAAAGGACGTTGGGGATTCGGCTCGGCTCCACGATACAGCAAGTGGCAGCCCTGACCTCAATCCGGTGATCGGCATGGATGATGCCTGTCCGGAAAACGATGGAGGAAATGCTGCCATCCCCGGTCGCGCGCAAGCTCAAAACAAAGCGTAACGCGCCCGAGGGCAGGCCTTGTTGATCGGGGTCGGCAACCATAGACGGATTGAATAGTGCCGCGGCCTCGACAGAGAACTCGGAGACGAAATACGCCCCGATTAGTAGTTGTCGCTGCTCGGAAAGGTATTGATCTAGGGAAACCACCTCTCGCAATTGCCTGAATCGTTCCTTGAAAAGCTGTCCAATCTGCTGGTGGCGTCCGGAGAACTTTGCGGAAACCGCGTCAAGCAACGGCCCGACGTCATTTTCGGAGATCGACATTACCCCAGTGACAATCCTCTCCAATCGCGGAACATCGCCGGGGGTAAACGACCGCAGGAGAACCCGCGTCGGATCGGGCGCGAGTTCCGCGTCGGCGCGTTTGACGTTGATAGGGATGGCATTCATGGAGCGGTTGTTCGCCAGCGAGGCTGTGGGCTCCGGTCACCTTTCGACATCTGCCACGTCTGCGAGTCGGCACCGGCTGTTCTCGATATCATCGATGCGTACCAATCCATCTTCAATGATTATCCTTCGGCGTTCCACAGCTTGTCAGATTCCGGCGCCTTCTCGGCGTGCTGGCCGGCTGTGATCAACCTGACGGAGACGCGGCTAGGGCAGTCTCGTCATCCGGATGCATCCGTGGGTTTGGGATTGTGCCAACAGCCATCCGAAGCGATGATCTTGTCAGCCTCCTTCGGCCCCCAACTGCGGCGCTTGTAGGGACGAGCCCTATCATGCGTTTTAAGGACTGGCTCGACCACCGCCCAGGCTGCCTCGACCGCGTCCTCGCGTGTGAAGAGCGCCCCATCGCCGGCCATGGCGTCGCTCAAGAGGCGCTCATAGGGCGCTTCTTCTCCCAGTTGTTCTTCGCAAAGGTAGAGCTCTCGCTGCTCCCCGACGAATTCCTTCCCTGCAACCTTGACGCGAGCGGCGAGCGCGATTGCCGCGCTGGGGGAGAGCCGAAAACGCAGATAGTTGGTGCGGCCTGTCGCCGGCGCGGAGTCGGCGAATAGCCTCTGCGGCGGCGGCTTCAACTCCACCAACACCTCAGCCGCGGTTTCGGCCAGGTATTTGCCGGAGCGCAGGTACCACGGAACCCCTTCCCAGCGCCATGAGTCGATGAAAAGCCGTAGGGCGCAGAACGTCTCTACGTCAGAGTTCTTCGCGACACCCGGCTCCTTCCTGTAGCCTGCGTACTGGCCGCGCACCAAGTCTTCACGCTTCAGGGGACGCATCGCTCGAAGGACCTTAGCTTTCTCTCTATGGACGGCTCCGTAGTCCCTCTCGGACGGGGGCTCCATGGCAAGCAGTGCGACTACCTGGAATAGGTGGTTCTCGATCACGTCGCGTAAACAGCCGGCGCTTTCGTAAAACGCCCCACGGCCCTTCACCCCGAAATCCTCGGATAGTGTTACCTGGACGCTGGCCACAAAGTTTCGATTCCAGATCGGCTCCAGGAATGAGTTGGCGAAGCGGAAATAGAGGATATTCATGATCGCCTCCTTCCCGAGGAAGTGATCGATGCGGAAGATCGAGTCTTCCGGGAACACACTTTGCGCGACGCGGTTCAGTTCCCTCGCGGAGGCCAAGTCGCGTCCGAACGGCTTTTCAACAATGACACGCCCATGCTCAGCCAATTTCGAGGCCCCGAGTCCTTTGATCACCATTTCGAAGAGCGACGGCGGGATAGCCAGGTAGTGCGCCGGGCGCCGCGCGCTATCCAGCGCCCTTTTGATCGCCGCGAATGTGTTCAGGTCTTCATAATCCCCGCTCACGTACCTGAAGAGCGACAGCAGTTGCCGGAAGGCTCGCTGGTTATCGATCCCGCCCGATCGTTCTATGCTGTCCGTCACGCGTTGATGCAGCCGCGCCAGACTCCATTTAGGGAGAGCGACGCCGATTATCGGGACTCTGAGGTTCCCTCGTTTCACCATTGCATAGAGCGCAGGGAAGATCATCTTGTGGGCGAGGTCGCCCGTCACGCCGAAGAGCACCAGCGTATCCGAACGGGAGGCAGTCATCGGACATCTCCGTGCCCGGCGGCATCGACTTCCTCACGGCCACCGAACTGGGTGATGTCGGAATTGAAGATTGCAATTAGCATCAATTGTATTATCGCGGTTCGCGTAGCTCGCGGGCGCTGAAGGCATCCATCTAGCCGCTCGCCGAAGGCCCACGCTGAATCTAGTGCGAGACCTGTGGCCACATCTGGGGCGTCAGTCATCTATCGCCGCCCGCACGCGCTCGGTCACATCGGCCGGCGTTACGTTCCAATCGAACGGGACGGAACATCCAACTCCGGGTATGAGGTAATGCCCAGCGAACCCACGACGGTCGGGCGTGGCGACCATCCAGCCCTCGAAGAGCTTGCTCAGGTGCCTGCCGGCAGCGCTGAAGCCGCTGGGTTCCTTCAATTCGTTGCCATCGCCCCGGACCTTGCGCATGGAACGCGTAAGCCGTTAGGCCGTAGTGGTCCATTTCCGCATTGACGTCATCGGCAGTGATCCGTTCGATTACCGTGTTCGCGGCGGTGTTGTCGCTGACCACGATCATCATGCGGACGACGTCGCGCAAGGGGAGTTTCAGTCCGTTGGAGAATTCCCGGAGCACGCCGGAGCCGGAAACCTTGTCCTCCTCGCGGAGCGTGAGGGTCTCATCAAAGGACCGCTGCCGAAGGGCGCTACGCGGGTAGACCGTATGCGACGGAAGCTCAAAACCAAAGCCGGGAAAGCCGTGTACGCGGCGCGCAAGGCGATAGTAGAACCGGTGTTTGGTCAGATCAAGCACGCGCGTGGATTCCGGCAATTTCTGTTGAGGGGCATCGACAAAGTGCGTGGCGAATGGTCACTGGTGTGTCTGACGCACAACATCCTAAAGTGCTACCGGCTCTGCTACGAGTAACAAACCGCTGTCGGAGGGTCTTTTCCGTACTTATAAGTACAGATCGCATAATCCGGGTCCTACGCGGCTCCGTCGCAGCGTTATTCAAAAGTCAACTCACTGCGGACCAGATCGGCGCCGACGGTTTCACTCTGCGGTGAACAAGATTTCTCGGACGGACTCCTAGAGGGACAAACCCGCGAAGCCGCCGTCTGGCGAAAATTGACGGCTCTCCTGGACACGCACTACTCCACGGAATCGGGCGCCACTCTGCCGATTTCCATGTTCGCGGTCGATTCGGGATATGCCACCGCGGAAGTGTATGCGTGGGCACGGCAGTACGGCGGCGCACGGGCGGTGGTCATCAAAGGTGACACTCGGGCGGCCGCTCCGGTCAGCGCACCTTCGCCCATTGATGTCGGGCCGCAAGGAAAGCGCATTCGGTATGGCATCAAGGTGTGGCCGGTGAACGGATCGATTATCAAAGAGGAGTTGTACCGGTGGCTGCGACTCGATCCACCCACTGAAGAGGGAACGGCCCATCCTCCTGGTTACTGTCACTTCCCCAAGTATGGAGCGGAGTACTTCAAACAGCTCACTGCGGAGCAATTGGTACCGCGCATTGTGAAAGGTTACCGCCGCGTTGAATGGCAGAAGACGCGCGACCGCAACGAAGCCCTGGACTGTCGCGCTTACGCCAGGGCCGCCGCGGCAGTTTGCGGTATGGACCGCCTCAGAGAGGGCGACTGGCAGGGATTGGAAAATCGTCTGGCAGCCCTCACAAAGGAAGCGCAGCAGTCCACTCCCGCAGCACCGCCGGCGCCCAACAAGCGTCCGATCCGCCACTGGATCGACCCAGCAGAGACTCGAAATTGGTTTAGCAAGTAAGAGCGATTCCATGACAGTTTCACAGCGCAGAGCATTCGCATCAGATCCCAGATTCATGTCCTAGCGAGGTCAACAAATGATTTGCATGAGTAGAACAAAGCCCGTCAAGGTTGCAGATGTACGGGTGACGGCCAGCACGAACCACACTGATCAGACCGGAGTATCAGTTCGGAACTGACCCATGGCCGAGACAATGACAAGCTGCAACACAACGAGGGCCGGCGAGGTGTTACCTGAGCGGATCGGCAACCGCATGTCAGTGGAAGAGATCGCGCGGCGTTTGGATATCGGTCGCCTGGCCGTGTACGCCATGCTGGAACAGGGGCTCTTGCCGGCCATACGGCTTGGCCGGCGATGGATCATCACAAGGCAGGCCTATGAACAATGGGAACGCACGTGCGGCATGCGCGGCGACCCTTTACTTGGGCCCCGTTCTGAGGTAACGGTGTTGAACTGATGCCGGTCAACAAACGCAAATACGCTTCCGGAAAGATCGCCTGGTACTTCAAATTCCAGGCGCCGGGATCAACACGAGAAGGTTCTATCATCGTCCGGGAGTGCGGATTCGCCTCGAAGAAAGAAGCTGTCGATGCTGAGTTAGCGCGCCGCTTCAAAGAACAGCAGAAGTATGAGGCGGCGAAATCCGCGGCCACTGCGGTCCTGGCGAACGTGCCCACTTCGCTCTCCATGCTCTTGCAGGAAATTCTTTCGCCAGCACGCGGACGAAAAACTGGCGCCGAAGACTATCGAGCGCTACCACCAGATGGCCACGAGTCTGGCGCCGGAGTTGCTGGAGATGCCACTGCGGGAAGTGACGCCGCTGCACCTCAGTCGGGAGTGGACCCGGTTACTAAAGTCGGGTGGGCACCACCGGCGCACGAAAGAAGCGCGCCCACTAAGCGCCAAGACCGTCCGGAACATTGCGGGCTTGGTATCGTCCGCGTTCAGCCGTGCCGTCCGTTGGGGGTTGGTCACAACAAACCCAGTCCCCAACAGCGAGCCGCCAGTTCCAAGGAAGAACATCAAGGTGGCACTGCTGCCGGCCGAGCAGGTGCTCTTGATCGATTCAGCGTCGGCGTTGTGGTTCCTCCCAACGTTCTTGGACCTATGCGCAGCAAGCGGCGCGCGCCGCGGCGAGGTCCTCGCCTTGCGCTGGTCTGACATACAGAACGACTATGCCAAAGTGGAGCGGTCGCTTACACAGACGAAGCAGGGAATCGAATTTAAAGGCACCAAGACCGGTAAGCCGCGCCTCATCGAGTTACCGCCCTCGGCTCTGGCGAACCTGGAATCCTATCGGAAGCGGCAGGAGGAAATCCGCCAGCAGTTCGGACCCGACTACCGGGCCGACCTGGATTTGGTATTCGCTAACATTGATGACACTCCACTGAAGCCCGATTCGATTTCATCAGCGGTATCGCTTCTCTGCCGGCGCTTGCACCTGCCCAAGGGCAGCAGCCTCCATACCTTGCGCCATAGCCATGCGTCAGTTTTGCTGGCTAATGGAGTGGACCTCGCGACAGTGTCCGCGCGCCTGGGCCATTCGTCGGTACGCGTGACGGCCGATATCTACGCCCACGCGCTTCGCGGGCGCGACCGGGAGGCGGCTTGCAAGTGGGATGAGTTGATGGGCCGTACAGCGGCATCCCAGGATCAGCCGAAACCGGTAAACTAGAATTTCCTGGACTGCTCCCGAATTGGAGGACCTATGGCCCGCCCACGAAAAGCCGTAAGGGTTGGTACGGTACCGGAACCGAAGCGCCCGGTGCCGTCAGAGGAAGAGGTACTCGGACGGAATCTGGCCGCGGCGTACATTGCAATGCAGCACGGTATCTGTATGGACTATGCGAAAAAGAGGCACGCTCACGTGCCAGTCGGCGAGTTTTGGATCTCTGTGGCGCGAATGGTCATGGAGCATCTGGCACAGTATCCTTCACTGCCACCGCCACTGCCACCGCGCCCCCCTCTGACAATCCAGTGACGCCAACCACCAGGATCGTAGATCTCGCCGAAACGAACCTCCGCGCGTTTGGGATGGCGCTTTATCGACGGACGGCCGGGGACAGAGAAGCCTAAATCGCGCCTTCCGGATTTCGCGTTCGCTCTGCTTCAATTCCCGCGAAGAGTGTGATAGCGTCCTTTTTATAACACTCTTATGGACACACTGGACCTGAACCCCAATTCATGTTTACAGCCGGCCCCCGAGCGGACTGTGTTTAGGCGCTGGCGGCATGGGTGAGGTATATTGCTGCGCAGCTCGCCGCGAGGTCGCAATTCGCAATTAAGGTCCTGCCTGCAGTTCCAGCCGGCTTCGGCGAGCTCGAAGACTCACCTACATCGTGACCGGATTTTTGGAGGGCGAGATGTTGCGCGAGAGGATGCGTCCTGGATCTCTGCCGGTGCGCAAAGGCACGGCATACGCGGAGCAGGTGGCGCGTGGCTTGGGGACGCGTGTGAAGGGAATCGGCGACCGCGACCCGAAGCCGAAGAATATCTTCGTCGCGCTACGACCGGGTGAAGATCCCGACTCCGGATTGGCCAAGCTGACGCATCTGGAAACAGTTGGAAGCGTCTGACTGAGCTATATTATGCGGGAATCAGTGGCCGCATGACTGCGGGACCTCTCCCGCGTTTAGAGGCTTGCCGTGTGGGAGCGGTTCGGGCACTGCCGCAAATTTGGCTACGGCATCGAACAGGGGTTTGAAATCGCGGGAAAGATTGCCCATCAGGCAATCCGTCAGGTCGCCCTTGAGGCTCGGGAACTCGGTGATGAACTCCCGGAAGCTGAACTCCTGATTGTAGAAGGCGTAGACCAGCTTGCGCATAGCCTCAATGCTCTGGCAAAACTGAGCGCCATAATCCGCGAAACGCGATGCGGAAAAGTCGCCAGCAGAGATCGCGGCGTCTACGGCATCGCCCGCGAGTTCGCCGCTGCGCAGCGCCAGCATCACGCCTGACGAGAATACCGGGTCCAGAAAGCCGAACGCATCGCCCGCCAGCACCAGTCCATCGGCAGCGCAGTGGCGCGAGCGGTAGGAGTATTCTCCGGTCACGCGATACGGTCCGAACTGCTGGCCGGGGGCCAAGTGGTTTCTGATCCAGTCATTCTTCTCCACTTCGCGGTGAAAGATGGCGGCCGGATCGCGCGTGTCCTGGTACAGATACTCCTTTTCAGCCACAATCCCAACGCTCATGACGTCATTGGCCAGCGGAATGTACCAGAACCAGCCCTTGCCCGGCAGATAGGCAACCGTGGTAGCCCCTTCATCGATGCCGGGGTCGCGCTGCGCGCCTTTGTAGTAGGTCCATAGCGCGATCTTATTCAGGACCTTATCGCGCACCTTCCACCCATTGCGAGTCACCGCGAAGGCCTCGCGGCCCGTGGCGTCGATGGTGACAGGCGCGCGGAATTCGCGCGTCTCGCCCGCTTTGTCCACCGCCCTGACCCCGGTCACCGCATCATCGTGCTGAATCAGTTCGCGAACCGTGATCTCTTCAATCACCTCCGCGCCTTTCTCCCGCGAGTTGTCCAACAAAAGTTGATCAAACTCGCTGCGCAGCACCTGCCAGGTGGCGGAGGCTTCATGCGCGAGTTGCTGTGAAAAATAGAAAGGCACGGAAGCCCGTCCGCTCATGCCCACGAACTGCACGCTATGCTTGCGGACGAAATGCGAGGTCTTCATGCGGTCGAGCACGCCGATGCGTTCGAGCGTGTAGTAGCCGTAGGGCAGCAGAGACTCGCCGATGTGATAGCGCGGAAACTTCTCCTTCTCCAGGACCATCACGCGCCGGCCTTTGGCGGCGAGCACGGCAGCCGCCGTCGAACCGGCCGGGCCACCTCCGATCACGATGACATCATGCGTTTGCATATTTCTAATAGGAACCCTCACGTCGGAACCAGCGTCGTTTCAGATGTTATCTTGGCTCGGCGTCATCGAGCGGTAAGCTCATCGAAGCCGCGGCGACATCAGTTTCCAGTCTACCAATCGCCGGGTAATGGCTGCGCACCCAAGCCAGTCCGGCGAAGGCGCACACCATCGCGATTGCCAGGACAGACCAGTAAGTCTTGGCTCCGGACTGAATGACCAACGCGCCGAGCAGCGAACTCAGCAGGCCTCCCAGTCGGCCGATAGTCGCCGCGTACGCCACTCCCGTGGCGCGTACACTGGTTGGGTACACGTGCGCGGCCAGCGCGTACATGGATGTTTGTACGGCGTTGGCCAGCAGACCGTTGATCCCGAGGCATGCGATCAGCAGGACGTGATCGCCATGCGCCTGAATCGGGACCACCAGCAGCGCCAACGCGCTCCCGGCACAAGCCAGCGCGCCGGAGAGCAGCGGCCCGCGCGACCCAAGTACTGTCACCAGCGTAGCCCACAGCAACACACCCACTACGCCGCCGAAATTGTAGACGGCCAGCCCGCTGCTGGCCGTGGCGACATTTAGTCCCTGCGCGGATAGCATCGCCGGCAGCCAACCGAAGATCAGGTAAACGGATCCGAGGCTGGAGAAAAAGGCGATCCAAAGACCGGTGGTATCGCGGGCCAGGCCGGAACTGAATAACATCCGCACCGAGGCGTGTTCCGCGCCACCGTGTTCGGCGCTATCTTCAAACGAAGCTCCGGCCGGTACGGCGTGCCCCATCTTGCCCAGCAGAACGACGAGCCGCGGCCACATCGCGGACCGGCGCGCCAGGAATCGCGGCGACTCTGGCAGAAGTGCCATCAGGACCAGCGCCAAGAGGATCGGCAAAACGCCACCGATCGAGTACAGCCCGCGCCACCCGAATCGAGGCAGCACCCAGGCGGCCAGCAGACCGCCCAGCATCCCGCCTAGCGGGAAGCAAACCAGCGTGAGCTTCACCGCCATCGCACGCCGGCGCAGTGGCGCAAACTCTGCCGTCAGGGCGCTGGCGTTCGGCAGGGCGCCGCCGGTGCCCATACCGGTTACGAAACGCAAGATCGTAAGTCCCGTTAACCCGTGGACCATCGCGGTGCCGATGGTGGCCAGGCCGAAAGTCACCACGCAACCGATCAGCGCCATCCGCCGGCCAAAACGATCGCCAACGTAGCCCGCCAGGGGACCGCCCACTGCCATCCCCGCTAGTCCGACCGCCAGCACCGGACCGAAATCGCCGCGGGCTACGTGCCACTCCCGGATCAGCGAGGGGATGGCAAAGCCGAGGATCTGAATGTCGAAGCCATCGAAGATGACCGCCAACGCCGCGAGTGCGGTTAGCAGTTTCTGATAGGTCGACCAGGAACTGCGATCAAGCAGTGCCGCGACATCGAAGGTCTGTTCCGTTGCGGGCATTGGGGGCATTGTACCCGATGCCGGTGTGATTTCGCACCTTGGTGACGCACCCAAACTTCGCGCTAGAACGAATCGAGGTCGCGTCCGCTGACGACTTTCCCGGAGTAACCCTGCCGGATTTCCTTTTCCAGATCGACTCCTTCCTTCGATCCGAAGTACATCTGATGGTACAGAACCAGCAGTTTAGGCTTCGATCGCGCTGCAATGGCCGCCAGTTCCGCAGTGGACGTGTGAAAGCTGGAGTGATATTTCTGCACTTCCGGAGCCAGCCGGGCGAAGCGCGCTGCCGAGTATACCTCATGCACCAGGACGTCGCAGCCCTGGCAGGCTTCTTCGATCGCGGCGCACGGAGCCGTGTCCCCCGACAGTACAATCGTCCGGCCGTCAGCCTCGATTGCATAGCCGAAAGCCTGTGGCCACGAGCCATGCTGAACAGCGATGGCGCGCACCGAAATGTGCGCGTCGCGATATACGGGCCCGGCGGAGATTTCGTGCACATTGACGCGCAGGCCCGCCGGGTCCAAATGCTCCAGCCCGTGGGTCCGTATGTCGATATCATCGCTATAGGCCAGCTTGAGATGCTCCGCCATGGCTGCTGTGCCTTTCGGGCCGAAAACCTCCAGAGCCTCCCGGCGGCCGGTCACCCACGGAGTCAGGATTACGTCCGCGAAGCCCAGCGTATGGTCAGAATGCAAGTGCGTCAGAAAAAGTCTGGTCAAATTCGGCGCGACCAGACCCGGAATGCGATACCGCGCGGCGGCTTCATCGGCGCGGCGAACTATCCCCGCACCCGCATCAAAAAGGTAAGCCTGGCCGCCGGCCACAATGGCAACTGCCGGGCCGGAACTCAGCGCGTCCGGTATCGGCGTTCCGGAACCGAGAATGATCACGGAAGCCGATTCAGAAGGAAACACAAGACGCGGCAGGCCGGCGAGCGCCCACAAGGCGAGAGATCCGCAGAGCGCCGATCGGCGGGTGATGAGTCGCAAGGTGTAGAATATCCTATTTACATCCGGCTGGCGATCTCCAGGAGGCTTCCTAAATTGGCGACTTCCATCGCGACCGCGGTTTCCACGGGCAGTCTCGATCCGGGCCGCTGGCGTTCTCTGGCCGTGGTCTTGTCGGCCGCATTTCTGGTCACTCTCGACTTTTTTGTCGTGAATGTCTCAATCCCCTCCATTCGCGCCGGCCTGCACGCCTCGTTTGCCGACCTGCAACTGGTCATCGCCAGCTACGGGCTTACCTATTCCGTTCTTCTGATCACCGGCGGCCGGCTAGGCGATATCTACGGGCGAAAGCGCATGTTCCTTTGCGGAATCGCCGGGTTTACCTCGGCTTCGCTTCTCTGCGGGATGGCGCCTAGTCCGGGTTTCCTCATCGCGAGCCGCGCCATGCAGGGAAGCATGGCCGCCATGTTGTTACCGCAAGTGCTCTCGTTGATCCAAGTGACCTTCCCCGTACATGAGCGGGCCAAGGCGTTCGGCTTTTTCGGCATGGTTGTGGGCACCGCATCCTTCTCCGGAAATGTGCTGGGCGGCTTGCTCGTCAGTGCCAATGTTTTCGGATTGGGCTGGCGGCCCATATTTCTGATTAATCTGCCTATCGGAGTGATCGCCATACTGGCGGCCAGGCGCACGGTCCGGGAATCGCGTTCGCCGAAGGCGCGCAGCCTGGACCTGGGAGGCGTCGCACTGATGACCGCGTCGCTGTCTCTGCTGCTCTATCCGCTGGTGAAGGGACGCGAAACCGGGTGGCCCGCGTGGACGTATGAATGCGCGGCGGCATCCGTGCTGCTGATGGCTCTGTTTGTGCGCTATGAACAAGGCGTCACCGGCCGTGGCGGCGCGCCGCTGGTGGAGCTTTCGCTATTCCACGATCGCGCCTTCGTGATCGGCCTTTCGAGCGCAGTATGTTTCTTTAGCACCACGGCGTCCTTTTTCTTGATCTCCACGATCTTCCTGCAGAACGGCCTCGGCTATAGCGCGCGGGACGCGGGGCTGACGTTTGGTTCTTTTGCGATTGCCTTTCTGTGCAGCTCCCTGGCGTCGGTTCGCGTGCAGCCGAAGCTCGGCAGCCGGATCATCAATGTGGGCGCCGCACTCATGATATGCGGCCTGGTTACATTGCTGTGGATGGCGCGCTCGCGCGGCGCCGCGTTGACGGGCCTCCAACTCGCGCCGGCCCTTATGATCTACGGCACGGGGCAGGGCTTCGTGATGCCCACGCTGATCAGCACTATCCTCATCAATATCAAAGGCCATGACGCCGGGTCGGCCTCCGGCGTGTTAACTACCGTGCAACAATGTTCCTTCGCTACAGGAGTGGCCGCCATCGGCACTATCTTCTTCAGCGCCTTAGGCGGCCGGACCGGCGCCGATGTGTTTCTCCACGCTCTTTCCAGAGCCTTTTCGGTGAATATCTGCCTGTTGTGCGTTACCTTCCTGCTCATCCTGCAAATCCCCCGCAACGCTGTCAGAACCAGTTGAGAACTCCGCGAAGTGTGACATAATACACAGATTGTGCGCCAACTGATCTATGCCCTCACCCTGAGTTGTGCCGCGTTCGCGGCGGAACCTGAGTCCCTGAAGGTCACTCTCCTCTCGAATCTCCCGTCGCCGCAGCCGGTCGGAACTATAATCACGCTGGTGCCTCGGCTGGCGAATTCGACCCACGCCACTTATGTCGCCCAGTACAGCGTGAGCGTGGACGGCGGCGCGTTCCACGTGATCCGGGATTTCAGCCAGGATATGATGTTCGCCTGGTCGCCGGAGCTCTACGAACACGAAGCGCGCGTGCGGGTCACCGTGCGGGACAACGACACCATGAAAACGGCCGCGGCTGAATTGCCCTTCCAGGTTGTTTCGCGCATTAAGGCCGGCCGGCCGGTGGTTACGCCCACGGCGCATCCGCTGGTGGCCCTGCTGAGCGCGCCGCCTTGCCCCGAGGGGAACCAGTTCCGCGTGGAGTTTCGCAGGGCGGGAGATTCTTTTTCGAGCCACACCTCGGCCGAATCTTGCCGCGCCGGCCGCAGCAGCAACGTCTACGTGGCCGGAATGCGGGCCGATACCGATTATGAAATGCGGCCAGAGACGCTCGGCGGGGCCATGGAATCGGGCGCCTGGATCAATTTCCATACCGGCCTTCTAGATGGTCGTTTCCCGCCGGTGAACATTCCCACGCCGCGCGCCGGCGGCGCGCGTAGCGCCGACCAATTGCTGGTGACCAGCATGGCAACGGAGCCTTTTCATAATCAAGCTACCGATCTGGAGGGAAATGTAGTTTGGATCCTGGCCTCGGCGGGCTTCCTGACCCGTGTTCTCCCTGGCGGCCGGTTTCTGGTGTTGGCCGAGGCCGCGAATTCACAGAATGACATTAAGCGCTGGCAGGCAGTCCGGGAACTGGATTTGCTTGGCAATACCATCCGCGAAACGAATGCCAGCCGCGTGGCGGAACAGTTGGCGAGCCGCGGTATCCGCTCTAAATGTATGAAGGACGGCGAGCAGTGCGTTTCGGGATTCCATCACGAGGCTATCAGGCTGCCGAACGATCATACGTTGGTCATTGCGGGTCTGGAGCGTATGTTTCCCGATGGCGCCCAAGGATCCAAGGACCCGGTGGATGTGATGGGAGACCTGGTAATCGACCTGGACCCGGATTTTCAGGTTGCCTGGGTCTGGAACGCTTTCGACCACATGGATGTGACCCGCAAGTCCCTGGGCGATGAGAAATGCAAGCTGGGGCCGGGCACTGACGGCTGTGCCTCGGTCTTCCTCGCCGCTGAGGCCAATGGCTGGCTGCACAGCAACGCCTTGAATTACATTCCCGGCAGCGGCGATTTTCTGATCTCGATTCCGGAGCAGGACTGGGTGGTGAAGATCGATTACAAGGACGGCAAGGGAACCGGCAAAGTGCTTTGGCGTCTGGGATTGGATGGAGACTTCAAGGCAAAGTCGGACGACTCATACCCGTGGTTCTCGTACCAGCATGACGTAGGCTTCGATCCCCCCGGATCGAATCGGCTGATCGTTTTCGACGACGGGGACCGGCGGAAGAAGAAGTTTCCCAAATCCAACAACCGCGGCCAGGTTTGGGAGTTGGATGAGCAAGCCATGACCGCCACCCTGGTAGTGAACTCCGACCTGGGGGTGTATTCGCCGGCCGTCGGGTCCGCACAATCGCTCTCCGGCGGCGGATATAGTTTTCAATCCGGCATGATCAATCTGCCCGTTGTTTCAACCCGCGAGACCGAGGTTGGAGTGGACGGCAAGATCGTCTACGCGCAACAGTTTGAGGCCGCCGTCGCGTATCGCAGTTTCCGGGTGCCGGATCTTTACACCCCTCCACGCAAGTAAGGCACAGGCGGCGATGCGGAGGCTTGCCATTGCGGCTCTCATAATTACCGGACTCACGGCGGCGCCGGGAGAGGTTTCGTTCCCAACCGCGGACGGGGGCTTAATCTGGGCCGATGTGTACGGCAGCGGAGACCGTGGCGTGGTGCTGGCCCACGGCGCTCGCTTCGACAAAGCTAGTTGGGGGAAGCAGGCCGAGGTTCTGGCAAAAGCCGGCTTCCGCGTCCTCGCCATTGATTTTCGCGGTTATGGACAGTCGCGCGGCGGAGATAAGTCCGCGCCCGGCAGCGGAGAAAAGTACGAAGATATTCTGGCGGCGGTACGATACCTTCGGGAAAACGGCGCCAAGACCGTCAGTTTGATTGGCGCCAGCATGGGAGGCGGCGCGGCGGCCACCGCGTCGATCCACGCGCGCCCCGGCGAAATCGATCGCCTCATACTGTTGGCTCCCGTGCCGGTGGCGGAGCCCGAGCGGCTTACCGGCCCGAAGCTGTTCGTCACCAGCAAAGGCGATGGGCTCGCGGCCAAGGTCAGGGAGCAATTCGAAAAGGCGCCGGAGCCCAAAGAGCTGATTATCCTGGAGGGCTCAGCTCACGCGCAGTTCCTCTTCCAGACCGTTCAAGGGGAGCGCCTGATGAAGAAGATTTTGGAGTTTTTGTCAGAGAGCAAGACAGAGGCGGAAAAGAAATGACTTCGACGGAAGTGATCTGGCCTAAGAAGACCCGAGAGCTACAGACCCTGCACCTTGATTCCACGATTTGGAACGACTTTAAGTTTCGCGAAGGCGATATTATCATCTCGACTTATGGCAAGTCCGGCACAACCTGGATGCAGCAGATCATTTCACAGATGCTCTTCGCAGGCGATACCGAGATGGACACACAGGCGATGTCTCCGTGGGTCGACTATGTGATTCCTCCGAAAGAGGTGAAACTCGCCGCCCTGGAGGCGCAGACCCACCGCCGCTTCGTGAAAACGCATCTGCCGGTGGACGCCCTGGTGTACTCGCCGAAGGCCAAATACATTTACATCGGACGCGACGGCCGCGACGTCTTGTGGAGTCTCTACAACCACCATTCGTCGGGCACCGAGGCCATGTACAACGGGCTGAATAACAGGCCCGGCCGGGTTGGCCCTCCACTGGAGCCTCCGTCGGCCGACATTCGCGAATACTGGCGCGCCTGGTTCGAACGGGAAGGATACCCGTATTGGCCGTTCTGGGAGAACATCCGCAGTTGGTGGGCGATCCGCCATCTCCCGAATATTCTGATGGTGCACTTCGACGTTCTGCGCAGGCAGTTGCCGGGACAGATGCGGCGCATCGCCCGATTTCTGGATATCCCGATCGAAGAGGCCAAGTGGGACACCATGGTCGAGCACTGCACTTTCGAATGGATGCGGGAGCACGGCGAAAAAATCGTTCCCTTGCGCGGCGCGCTGTGGGTGGGCGGAACGAAAACCTTCATTAACAAGGGTACCAGCGGACGGTGGCGAGATACCCTGACTGCGGAGGAATCGGCGGAATACGAGGCCAGAGCCGTCGCCGAATTAGGGCCCGAATGCGCTCGCTGGCTTGCGACCGGCGAAGGCATGGAGATCGGGCGGGGATCTCCTGTAGCTGCCTGATTTGTCGGCGCTGTTCTGTTCCAGCTATCCGGGAACCAGGTCAGCCTGCCGCTGATTTTATGAAAACATGCGGCGCGCCAAATCGTATATGCGAATGCGGCCTACGATTTTTGGTGGTCCCCGGAGATCAATAGCGGGCGCGGAGCTAACGGTGAACTCCTTGACCTGCACTGACATGCGAGGTTCAACGTCGGCGCTTCAGCGAGTGCTCAGCCGGAGGCGTCGCAGCCCGAAATTACGATGCTTCCCGCTGGCGCCAGGTTCTCAATTGTGCTGACTTGGTGCTCGCGAAAGCGGCGACGCCCGAGGCTACGTTTCAGGTTACTGCTTTTCCCAAACCATCGTTGCCGTGTATGCCTTACCATCAGCGTTCGTACCTTTGATGCTGTTGGTCATTGTCTTGCCATCCTTTGAGACGACGCTCCGCCCTGTGACGCTGTACTTTCCATCTTTCTTCTTTGCGCTGTAAGTGAAGGTACTTGCATTCACCTGTTTGATGGAGATGGTGTCATAGGGCGCACCGGTTACTGGCGATTCACTACCATCATACTTTGCGACGTAGCTGGAATTAATCGCTGTGCCGCTAGCCTGCTCTCCGGTAGTGGTCACCTTTATCCCGCCGTCAGATGCTTCCCGTGTGGTACTGAGACTCTTGACCGGGGTGGATGGGCTAAACTTGGATTTCTCTATATTCAACTTCCACGTCCCAAGCGAGTTGTCAGCCGCAAACGCTCCGATTGCTGTAACCAAGACACCGATGGTAATTTGGGTCAATACGTTTCGCATTAGTGTATCCTTTCAGCCGGGATCCTATTTTCGAAATCAAGCTGGTATTGTACATCCAACCGCCTCCCTTTTGTGGCGTTCAAATTCTTGACTGTGGTGGGTAGGCACTCGCTGGGAAGTGTCGCAAAGCGGGCCGACGGGCTTTGGTAGGGTCACGAAATGAGCAAAGCCGGCCAGCCTGTTCCGGGAAAGGCACTTCGCCGGCGAGATCATCGTCCTGTGCGTCCGCCGGTATTTGCGATTCTCGCTCAGCTACCTCGGACTTGAGGAGATGTTGACGGAGCGGAACCTGAGGGTGGACCACACTACCTTGTAGCCCTGCTGAGCCGCGCGAACGAGCGGAATTCCGGCTCTCCGGCGCATCCAGGCTCTGGGGGGGCCGCGCTGGCTTGAGCAACGCGAACTGGTGCCCTGACCTTGGGCTCAGGGGGGAAGCGACCGGCACCCCTGAGGCCGGCCTAGGCGAGCCGCGCCACGTGGACCGTTTTGCCTGGAGTGCTGGCGGCAAATCTCCATTGCACATCCCATGGCGATTTAGTCCTGGATTACGCACCACTCGGAGAAAGCCCCTCTGGCGGGGCCGCTTTCAGCGTTCATTTCGGCAGTCTCAGCCGGCACTCAAACTCATTCGCGGCAGCGGCTAACGGGCCGGATCATGTTGGATGACCTCTCCGCTCGCCTCTGGCGCCTTGCGCGTCGTCCCCTGTCGTCCCCTGAAGTCTGTAAGTATTTGAAAGGAAAAGATAAAATGGTAGCGCTAACGGAAATCGAACCCGACGGCTGCCGGTTCGGTTCGGTCCAGTTGGGTCTAAGTAGTTGTGTTTTCAGTCCAGTTGGTATTCCGCGATGGTCCGAAACACCTCCACGGAGCGCCGACGTCACAGCGCAGTCACAGCGCAGCCGTGGTCCGAGGCTGCGACCGAGGCCGCGCGGCGCGTCGGAAATTGCTCCCCGAATGCACGACCCGGCCCAGGAAGACGGTCAGAATGGAGCGGCCGATCCTAGCGCGTATTCCAACGCAGTCGCAAACCAACCGTCCCCAGAGTCCCAAATCGATTCAATACCCATAGGGGTCGCGTCCGCCCCAAACGCCAGCGGCTTCCTTCAAACGCCCCAATCGAAAGTGCCCCGGCTCAACACTCATCCGCGCGCCAACACCTCATACGCCGGGGCACTTCCGATTGGGTCCTAGCGTTTATGGGGAGTAATCTTCCAGAGGGTCGACTTCTGGCCCCGCATAATGATGCAAATCCGCAGTTAGCGTGTTTCCGGCTGACGTGGCGCCAAAGGCGTTCGACCTGGCCGTGCCCACTTTCCGTTGCCGGCTGTAGCTACAATTGGAAAGCTGGCGTCTCCCGATTGACGCCCAGATACCGATCGTTTGCGCGACGAGGGCCTTCGGCATGTACGATGCCGTGGAACGAGCTACTTCCGTTGCCGTATGATGTACCGTCCAGCTGAATTAATTCCCCTTACGGCCTAACGCTTACCCGTATCCCCATGTGGTCGTCAGACCGGAAGTTGAGTCTCCACCCCTGCTACATATCCGCGGCGTGATATTGCCGATGGCACAGAAGCCTAAGCTACCGCTTCTCAAACCTTCCAGCCCGTTTTGAAGCCTAACTCGCGGTTCACTTTGAACGGTGTGCAGCACTCAAGTCCCAATTGTGCGCAGACGTCGGGGATTCTCCGATTCTGCCGCTTCTTGCTCGGGGCAGATACTTCGTTCGTCACAACGCAACGATCACTTCCGGAAAGACAGTAAGCGATCAGAAATGGATCGCGCCCAAGTTCCTCTAGCTGATCGTCCGTAAGATCGTCTGCGTATCCCAGTTCCACAACCGAATTCACAAAATCCTGGTCAACGACCTCATCCAACAGTAATGCCTGCTTATTTGCCGCGTCTTTGATCCATACCACCAACGGATCGTCAATCCTGACTACCAGGATTTCTTCCATGATTTCGAGCGGAACCTTAATATTACCGGCACATCCCTGAAACTGCAGCCATTCCCAAAACTCCGGCACCTGGTCAATCGGATAGTAGGTGTTGTTCGCCGTGATCAATGTGTTCGCATCGAAGAGATAGAGCACTATTTATCGCAGGCCTCGATTCGGTCCGTAGGCCAGCAACGGCTCTACATTCGTGGGCTTGACGCCCAGAACTCGGCCCGCTTTCGTATACGTGGTAGTCCCTTCATCCAGTGCCCGGCGTATCAACCCGAGGAGAGCATCGCCTACTCGCTGCCGCCGGACAACATAGTAGCTCGGGCCGCCTTCCGCAGCCCGTTGCTTCTCTGCCTGCCGCTGCTTCTGAACCAGCCACTCCTCCCGAAATCGCGCGGTCAAACTCATCCATACCGGCCGCGGGAGGCGTCCAGCGCGAAACAGCTTATAAGCCACCATCGACCGGCCAATTCGCCGAACTTCGGCAAACTCCGATATTTCGGCCGCCGTTTTCTCTGTTGTCGATGGCTTGGGAAACCCCTCCAGTTCAGTTGCCGGAAGTAGAATTTCCCCGGCCACATCGTTGCAGTACTGTTCGATTTGCGCCGTCCAATCGGTGCCACTGACGCCCGTGTTGCCAAGCCACAGATGGACAAGCTCATGTAGCGCGGTAAACGACCACACCGTTTTCGCATCCTGATCGTTGATGACGATCATGGGCGCCAACGGATCGGCAATCGCAAAGCCCCGAAAGATTTCCAACGGGATGTTGCTGTGATAGCTGCCCAAATTGCCGAGCAGCAGCACAAAAACACCGGCGGCCTCGATCCGCGCGCGCAAGTAAGCGAACGCGTCATCGCCCGTCTTTTCGCCACGAAACGCACCCAGCGAAAATCCCAGATTTTCCGCTATCCGTCGCGCCAACTCGGCCGCCGGCATCTTCACGGTCGCCGTACCCACGAAGCCGGGCTCGTCCGCTTCCTCGTCTTCGAGTATCGAGCGGACCAGGCCTTGACGTCCCTTGATATCCCTGATCAGCGCATCCAGCTCAGCGTTATACCGATCTTCGCCCGGCAGCGTCCGAAAATCCTGCCCCCTGTCGCCTCTCTTTGGCGGTTGGTTCAGGTAAAACACCAAAAGAGGGCGGCGGTACGCTTTCGTCATTTTTAGGAGCAGCGGGCGCGGCGGATCGCCCGCCTCCTCGATCTTCGCCAAGCGCTCCGTTCCTGTTTCGCCCCTTGCCTGTTTCAGTCCGATCGCACGTGCGGCCTCTTCGAGCGACAGCCCAGCCGTCTCCCGCGCCCAAGTCAGAACCTCTGGCCGTATCGCGCCCATGGAAAACCTACTCTATCTTAGTTGACGCCCGGACTACAAAACCTGACGAAAAGAATGCAATATCTGGAAGAACGGTACACCTAAAAGGATACCATTTGTAGGCGAATGAAAGGCGAAGCAGATGTGGAACTTGCTGGCAGCCACATCGAGCCACCCGATGATTTGCCCGGAGCCGATCTCGGTGTTGTCGGACCAGCGCCGGACGAAACCCACGATCTGATACCGCGATCGCGCGGAATCCAGACGCCGGTCAAATTTCCCAAATCTCTTTCTTAATGCGACGTCGGACTGGGTCGAACATCTCCTATAAACCCGCTCACGTCAGTTGGAGCATCCGAAAGCCCATCTTGACGGTTCGGCGTCACATAGGAGTGCTCCGCTATGGAACCCTCCGAAACGGCTTTCGGGCAAGTCTGCAAGATTAGGAACGAGAAGTCGGTCAGCGTCCAACGATCCTCCTTTCCGGCGCGCACAACGGTCGCGCGCCTTCCTACGGCCCGCGTCCTCGTGATCCAACGCCGCAAAGCTGTTCGGCGGAGCGGACGCGGATGCGTGAGCGGAATCTACCGCGCGCGATGCGCCCTAACACGGCGCGCGGGCGAGTATGGGCGTCCTGAAAGGAAGGGACGCCTGCCGGCCGCCGACGAGTTCCCCGATAGTAGTGGAAGCACGGGGGACCGCGACAAGTCGTGTTGCTGTCCTTTCCCGACAAGGCGGTCTATCGCGAATGGGCGGAATCTCCCGACGACCGGGAAATCGCGAATGACCGCAAAGCCGGATCCACTGCCATCGTTCTGCTCGCGAAGGGTCTCCCCGGCCCTGCTTAGCTTCTCGCAGGTGCGATTTCCCGCTGCGCCGGCCATCGCTTCAGCGGAGCGGGCGCGGATGCGTGAGGAAACCCGCGCCTGGCGGCCGATTGAACCTGGCGAGATTTACGCCCGTGCTGTCGTCGGCCTGCGATTGCGGCCACAATCCGCCTGCAAGATGCGGACGCGTTTCCGAGGACGCCCGCGCGGTAAAATTATTCCTGATGCACGCCGACCACGACGGTCGCGGTAGTGGGCGCGGGCGCCGTGGGATGCTATTTCGGGGGGATGCTGGCGCGCGCCGGCGTTCGCGTGACATTGATCGGACGGGCCCTGCACATGGAAGCGATTGCGCGCGATGGCCTGCTTCTTGATGGGTTACGCGTTCACGAACGTATCCCCCTGATAACATCCACGAGCATCGGAGAACGCTTCCGCGATGCCCACGTGATCCTGTTCTGCGTGAAGACGGTGAATACGGAAACGGCCGACCGCGAATTGCAGCCGTTCCTTTCTCCGGAAGCTGCTGTCCTGAGTTTTCAAAACGGCGTCGATAATGTCGATCGCATTTGCGCGGCGATCCACTCACGCGCGATTCCGGTGGCAGTGTATGTAGCCGCCGAGATGACCGCGCCCGGTCACGTCACCCACACCGGGCGCGGCGATCTGGTAATCGGGCATCGCGCGGGATGGCCGCGGAAGCCGGCGCTAGAACCGCTGGCCGCCATGTTCGAGCACGCGGAAATCCCTTGTAGAATCTCTGATGCCATTGAAGCGGAGCTCTGGACTAAGATGGCGATGAATTGCGCTTACAACGCCATCTCGGCGTTAACGCGTGCGCGGTACGGCCGGATGGCCAGCTTCGAGCCAATGCGCGTGGCGGCGTGCCATCGCGGAGACAGTAGCGGTGGCTCACGCCGAGGGGGTGTCCCTATCCGAGTCCGCCATGGTGGACGCCGCTCTGCAGCTGGGTGAGGGGATGAGCCGCGCACTTTCCTCGACCGCGCAGGATGTCGCGCGTGGAAGACTCACGGAAATCGATTCGCTCAACGGCTACGTCGCACGGCGCGGTGCCGCTCTAGGTATCGCGACGCCGGTAAGCGATACCCTCTATGCGCTCGTCAAGCTTCTGGAAGAGTCCGCGGTTCCGCGGCAAGACTAGCGTTTAGCGCCGGCTTCGCGGGGCACGCCTACCGCCCCTGTGTCCTCCCTTATGGCCCATCTCCGACATGATCCTTTCAAGGCCGGCTCGTTCCTGATCCTCCAGCGAGAGGAGTTGCCCGGCAGACTCGCTTAGGGCTTCGATCTCGAAGGGCCGCCGCCCTTTCTTATTCGACCGCTTTCGCACAGAACCAGCATTGCACGTTTCGGAACGAAAGCACACAGCCATCGCCAAACGAAGCATCCTCGCTTGCCTCGCCGCTGCTCCCCGACCGTGTCCCAACGGCTGCTGGCTCGGCGATCCGGCGGTGCGCCAGGGCGCGCGGCGCAAGCTGACAGGCGGCGCGGCGCCGCTCGATTCCGAAGCCAAGAGCGGTTCCGGCGGGTGGCGCGTTGGAACTAAGAGGCGAGAGCGCTCCGTCTCAATCCACATCTCCCAGAACCCGGCATATGAGGCGCATCGATTTCTGTGGCCCACATGTCGGGTGCGATACGAGCAAATGTCGCGGGTCGAACGGATTGTAGCCCCATATCAGTACCGAACCCGCTTGCGAAGGTTCGCCTCGGCGCTCGGTGTTTCATCGCGCCGATTCACCCCCATACCCAACTCGGTGCTCTAACGATAGAGATCAGGTCGGCCACTTCGGAACGGGTGGGAAGAGGCCGCAACGTGGAATGGCGGGGTTCCCGGTGAACTGAGTGGCAACGTCCTGGAACGCTGGGGGCGGATCAGTGTTGTCGATCACGAGGACCTGCTGTTCGCCGGAGAAGCGCTGCAGATGCTCGTAAAACCTAAGCTTCAGGTCCGTTCCAGCGATGCCCTCATCCTCGCCCTTCGGTTCCTTGTATGCCAATAGCGGCGAATCGAGAATGACGAATCCCGGGTGCGGCATATCGCGTGACCGGCAATAATCAAACAGCCCGATGATGAACGCGGAATATGTAATAGCGCAAAGGCCGGCACCACGGCTGCCGCGCGGGCGGCCGTCGATGACGATATCGCGCGTTGTTTCGTCGAAATAGACACCGTCGGCGTTCGGGAAATGCCACTCCTTGAGGATTTTCTCGACGGTCTTCGAGAAATTGCGAAGGACCGTCTTTGAAATGTATTGTTGGACGTCGGCAGTGGGTTCCTGAGGTCCGGGCTTCTCGGGCGGAGTCGTCGGTTCTTCAAGCCGCCGGCGCACAGAGACAACTTTCTTGTAAAGCACAGTGGCCTGCCGAACAACGGCTCGGCGTTCGATCAACTCTTCGTGGGCCTTGCGTGCGCCGCCAAACTCAGGCGAAAGAGCCGCGTCGATCTGTTGCTGGTATCCGCGCAATTCGGTTTGGAGCGTCCCCTGGTCACGAATGATGGCGGCTAATTCGCGACTCAGCGCGGCGACCGTTTGCTGCAATTCGGTCTGAAGCAGCCTGACTTTCGTGATCTCGGCCGCTGCGGCCTTGGTCACGGCGTCGACATTTCCATCGCAAGCGGCATCGTGATGTTGGCTCTCGGGAAGCGCTCCGCAGAGCGGACACGGCATCGGATCTCGAAGAACGAAGAACTGGCCAGATTCCTGAATGGCGACCAGGCGCTTGATGTCGTTCGTATATTGCGCGTCAAGAAGTTGAAAGCGCGACTGCAATTCGGTTATCTCGTCGCGGCGTGCCGACAGCTTTGTATACAGTTCGTAAACGCCCTTGCGCTGTCGCGCCTCTGATATGTGGCTTTCCATCCTGTGGAGCGATTTCTGCAGTTCCTCCAGCTGTTCCTCAATCCCGGCTTCCTCAGCTTCAAGACCCTCGGGATTACTGGTGAGCTTTGCGAGCTCGTCTTCGTAGGTGATAACGAGGTGTTCCAGCGTCTCCGGGCCGACCGGGCGTCGCTCGCTCAGGTCGGGAGCAGCGACCTCGATTGCGCTTTCCGGTTCGACGGCGGAATCATCATTTCCAGTGAGAAGGAGTTTGAACACCCCATATTCGCGCGTTTGATACGTATACTGGCCGTCATAGAGTGGCGAGATGACTTGGGTGATCTTCGGGTAAATAATGACGCAGAGATGAGCTAGCGCCCGGAAACCGAGCGACCTCAGTTCGCCGGTTTTTCGGCTCCAAAGGATGTGCTTGTTGTCGAGTCCAATTTCCTGCAGGACCCAATGGGACAGGTTCCTGTAGTTCTTCGTCGTGTGAATGGCCGAAAGCGGATCTCCGGCATTCCTGTTTTGAGGAATATCGGCGATGAGGCCCTCGAAGCGACGGAAGTTGCCACCGTCGATGCTGCGATGGATCGTATAGTCTCTTCCGCCAGCGGTTGTGATGCCGAGGAGAACGCGGTCGTAACCGATGCGTTCGGGGATGTCCTTCAATGTCGCGCCAGCACCGAGCATGAAATCGATCGCTTCGGCGAGGAAGGTCTTGCCGGTGTCGCTCGCACCCCACACGATGTTGAGGCCGGTGGTGAAGGTGAACTCCGCCGTTTCCTTGCCGGGCCCCAGGAAGCGGATGAAACGGAGATGCAAGCCCTTGAAGGGCATCAGAACAACCCCGGCTGTTCGGGAACCTGAAATTCCCGCGACCACTGGTCGTACGTACGCGCGAGCAGAATCCGAATGTCCTGATCGCTCAGACCGCTGAAGCGATCGACAACCCATGCAGCCCGGTCTTTAAGGGCATCGATGTACTCGGCGGTAAGCGAATCGAGAAAAGGGCCAGCGTCGTCTTCGGCTTGATATGTGAAACCGCCGGGAGTTGCGTGGCGGCTAATGAGGCCGCGGCTGATCATGAGCATCAGCCCGCGCTCGATGAGATGACGGCGAACGAGAAGCTCGCCTGTACGTAGCGGAACTGCTGGATGGATGCTGGGCGGTCCGTTCACGTCTTCCGTGTGTACCATCATGTAATCGAATTCGAGGATGCGCTGCAGGTCGAGCTGCGCCGGATAGGATTCCGCGAGGAGAATGAGGGCGCGCACGCCCGTCTCGATCGGGCTGTTGAATGTCTGAACCGTTGCCGTCGTCTCAGCCATTTTTCGGCTCTGCGCGAGAATTCGTAAAGCTGGTGAAATGGCGGCCACTCTGAGAATGGCGTTAGATTTGGAAGTTGCCTAGTGACAACGAGTTTACCCGCATCCTTCAGTGGCCTGGATACCGTGTGTACCGGCAGGAAATCGACGAGAAGAACAAGACCTTAGATCTTTGGGTCCGGCGAAAGCGCGGCAACCGGAAACTGGAGTGTTCCGGCTGCGGGCGGAAGTTCAGCGATGCGCACGACAGCCGGGAACGGGCGGTGCGGGACCTGCCCTGGAGTGTATTTCAAGCTACGGTACACATCGAAGTGTATCGGGTGAAATGCCCGGCGTGCGGCGTGCGGATCGAGAAGGTGCCGCCGCTGCCGAGCAAGGCCCCCTTCAGCAGGCGGTTTGAGGACGCGGTCGGCCAGGCGTGCGAGAGTGCTTCGGCGCGGCAAGTAGCTCGACGGATGGGGCTATCGGAGAGCACCGTCCGAGCGATCGATCTGCGGTGTCTGGAGCGGTGGGATAGCAAGCGGAGGCAACCGCCGTTACGGCAGATGGGCATCGATGAAATCTACCGGGGCAAGAAAGACAAGTTTCTGACGGTGGTGTGCAATCTGGAAACCGGCGAGCCATTATGGTTTGGCCAGGAGCGGAAGAAGGAGACGCTGGATGAGTACTTTCGTACCCAGTTGGTCAGTGGGCAGCGGAAGCGCATTGAGGCGGCTTGTGTCGACATGTGGGAACCGTTCCGGTTGAGCATCGAGCAATGGGCACCCCAGTGCAAGATCGTCTACGACAAGTTTCACATCGTGCAACACGCCAACGATGCCATCGACGAAGTGCGGAAGGCGGAATTCTTTCGGCAAGGGCCTAAGAAGCGGGGCCTCATCAAAGGGAAGAAGTGGCTGCTGATGAGTCGCTGGAAGAACCTGACTCCGGAACACCGCGGGGAATTGAACCGGCTGTTCGAACTCAATCGGCGAGTCTTTAAAGGCTATCTGTTGAAAGAGAGCTTAGAGAGGCTATGGAACTACCGATACCGAGGGGCCATGCTCAACTACTTGAACCGGTGGATGGACCAACTGAAATGGCAGCGTCTGGCTCCGTTTGAGAAACTGGCGGCGACCCTTTTGAAACACGTGGAAGGTATAGCCAACTATTGCGAGACCAAAGTGCGCTTTGGCGTAGTTGAGGCCGTCAACGGGAATATTCGCATGCTGATCAACAGGGGTCGCGGCTACAAGAACCTCCGCTATCTGCTGCTGAAGGCCAAGCGCATGGCCGTGATGAACCTCGAATTCATCGCAGTTTGCACCTTGAAGAAAGTCGCGTAAAATGGCACTTTTACGAATTCTCGCTCAGAGCCTCATATACAAAGACTGGAGATCCACTTTCCCCTCCCCATGCCATTGCCTAGATTAAACAGGTATCTACTTTAACTGAAAATGGTAAGCCACTGGTTCGACCAGTGAGACTTGAACAGGTTTGACCGTTCCGGGAGTATGATCCTCCTCAAGTGGCTTGATGACCAACGAGAGGAGGATTGCATGTCGGATCTTTACCAAAGCCTATCCCACTCCAAGTGGGACTGCAAGTACCATGTCGTTTTCGTGCCCAAGCGGCGGCGCAAGGCGCTCTTCGGCCAGACGCGGCGGCAGTTGGGGCCAATTTTTCATGCCTTGGCAAAGCAGAAGGAGTGCCAGATCATCGAGGGGCACCTGATGCCGGACCATGTGCACATGTGCATCGCGATTCCGCCCAAACACCCGGTGGCTTCAGTGATCGGGTTTCTGAAGGGCAAGAGTGCCATCGCGGTGGCCCGGCTGTGCGGTAAGGAACGGAACTTTACGGGCGAGCACTTCTGGGCCCGTGGGTACGCCGTTTCCACGGTCGGATTTGAGTTGGGGCAGGTCCGCCAATACATCCGCGAACAAGAAAGCGCGGATGGAATCAGCGGGCAGTTCTGAAACGTCAGCGGAGGCGCGCTTTAGCGCGACGCCTTAAACCCATGACCAACCGCCTTGGAGGCGGTCCAACTCATCAAGCCACCCGCTCTGCGGGGGGGATCTGACTCTATGGTTTGGCTTAGCGCAGTTTACCTTTACCGGCATTGTGTACTTCGTTCTCGCAACAGAGCCAATTCTGACAAGGGGCTCAACGCTGTCGCCCGGAGCGGGTGAGAACAGTCCAGTCATAAAGACAGTCTGCCCGACATTTGGAGTACTGATTACATGGTAATATTGCAGTGGATAACCCCATATCTTTGTGCCCTCTGGAAAGTTCCCTCGTTTCACGAATACTTCCGCCACGGCAACATCTGAGACTTTGCTGACTATCCAACGTTCGCGCGGCACATACACATCACGGCAACCCTTAGTGGTATTCACGCGAATATAGAGCGATGGCTGATCCTTGTTCGCGTACGGATTAACTACATGGGCGCACGTTACGGCGTAACAAGAGTTGTATTTGTTTACCGCGTCAGATCTCCGTGTTTTCGGTAGTCCCGTCGCGAGTGCCAGGACTAATCGCGTGACGTCTTGGGGCGGTGCATACGCAGGGGCGCGAGCATTCGATTGACATTGTCAACCGAGAAGGCCTGGGGATCGAAATCGTCGCCGATCCAGTCGAGCATTTCTTCGTGCCGTTCATGGTTGGGGTCGTTAAGGGCCTCTACCAGGTCATAGAATCCGGGAATGCCTCCACAATCTTCCGGTGGACATGCGATCTGACCATCCGTGCAGACCGGATAGGTCATATTCGGATCAACAGGAAGCCGCTTCTCCAGGACGATGCTATGCTCCCAAGTATCGCCAAAATCGTACGTGTAAATGGCCTTGGAGCCGACCCTCCCCAGTGTGCTGGCGAGACGTGCTGTGCGTTCGTTTTCCGCAGAGGGCATCCCCATGAGCCGGTCTTCAGGATCGGGTCGCCCAAAGCGTCGCTGGCCGACGGAAAATTCGTGCATGTGGCCGTTTTCCCACCCCATCGCGGCTTGCAGCACGTCGTGCAACTGCGCCAGAGTCACGCCCGCGGGCACCAGCAAACGGCGCCAGATCGGTGGGCTCGTGCCGAGCAGTGTGACCTTAAGCTGGTAGATTTCCGGTGGAACCGCGATCTTTTTCGCCGGCATAATGGGCTCTCCTCGATGGTAATCCCCGCACAGCCGTTGCCGCGCGTCGCGCACCAGCGGATAGAGGTAGATATCTTTGACCGCTTGACCGTGAGCGGCGTGCTCCCGGTCCATGCGACCGCGCCCGGTGGTTTGCCCGACATGGATCCAGTTGGCGGCGCGATAGCAGGTTCCGCGAAAACGTTTCGCATCCACCAGGGTTTCCAGCAGCAGGGGACGACACCCGTAGCGGATCTCCCAGTCACACGGCACTCGCCGTGCGCTCAGCGCCAGAATCTTGCTGGCCAAGCCTTGGACGTGAACCCAGGGCAAGATCAGAAACCGGCCGTTGTTGACCACCTCTTGCAAGTGGCTTTGCCGCTGTTCGTCGTTCCAGCCGATCCAAGCATCCCGCGCCTGCATCTTCCAGGCAGGCGAGGTCCAGAGTAGGCAGGCCAACTCCCGCTGGCGGTGCCGCACCCAGTAGCGCATCTGCGCACCGAATGGCACACGGCATCCGAGATAGTGATGACGTTCCACCTGCTCGCGCCACCGGCGGCTCTCCCGCTGGCCTTCCACCAGGACCAATTCCAGCGGCTCGCACTCACTGGCGGCACATGCGACGGACACCGGATCGCCGCAGGCCGTCGATACATCTATCCGCCGCGCACCCCTCCCGCCCAACTTCCGCAGATCGGGGAGTTGCAAGAAGCCTTCGGCCTGGAGCCGCTCCAGCAGTTGCCGGCACTCGTGATTCTTCAATCCGCCACTGGGCCGTTTCCATGCCAGCAACTCGCAGACGGTACGCGCGATTTCGGTGACACCAAGGGCGGTGAACTCCAGCGCGGTCCGGCGCATCAACTCCAGTTCGCCGGTGTGGAACGTGCGTCCGCAAAGGTCAGGGATTCAGGCATGCGTTTGAGAATGGCGCGGCTCAATCCGCGCCGGGTACGATGTCCAGGATCACCGTCCGTGGCGCCGCCCGCAACAGCCTCACGCAGCGCGTGAAGGCGTCCTTACCCTGCTGCCCGCAGGTGCGCAACACGCTGGCCAGAATCTGATGGGTGCGCGCTCCTTCCCAGGTTCGGCTCCCGCCCCACACCTTACGTGCGATCACCATACCGCGGATGGCCCGTTCCGCCGCATTGTTGGTGGCATCCAAGCCGAAGCAGTGCAGGAAGCTGAACAACCAGAGTTGCTCATGTTTGAGATGGCGTGCCAGCCGACGGTTCGCCGGGTTGCGGCGGCGCGTTTCCAGCATCCGGGCCAGTTTTGCCTCCAGCTTTCCGGTAGCGGTCCTCATACCGTGGCTGGAAATCTCGCCGCGCCCCTGGCGGTCTCGCAATTCCAGGCCCGTCTGCAGCAAATGCTCCACGGCGCGTGGGAAGGCCCGCGCCGCTGGCGAAGCGACCTGCGCCATCTCCCGGCATCGCTTCAGCAGATGGGCCAGGCAGCTTTGATGGAACGCGAACCGGAATCGGTAGTAGGGCACCCAGCCGTCGTGAATCAGAAATCCATCATACGCGGCGCCCAGAATCATCTCAGACTGCTCGTATCCGCGGCCCGGCAGAATGGCGTATCCGGTCACCTGCGCGCTCACCGCCACGTGCAACCACTGGAGCCGTCCGCCCACCTTCCAGCCGGTTTCGTCCATGCCGTTCACCGGAGCCTGCCGCGCGATTTCCAGCAGTCCGTCATAGGTGGGCTCCGCGCGGCCCGCCATCCGCGCCAGTGCCCGATACAACCCTCCGCGGCGAGCGCGTCGGGGGCCACTGGTGAAAGACCAGGGTGTCAGCGCGCTGCCCGAAGCGCTCCTTTGCTTAATTTAATTTGACCGCAATGCAATCATCGGATCGATCCGGGATGCTTTCCAGGCGGGAATATAGCCGGCGATCGCCGCAACGGCGATAAGAAGCGATCCCACCTCGACAAATGTCACCGGGTCGCCGGCCGTTATCCCAAACAACAGGGTGCCCAGCGCGCTCGACAAGACTCGTGACCCTGCCATTCCCAACGCGAGACCTACAGCGGCCAATTCAAGCGTACGGAGCACGATGCGGCGCTGCAGGTCAGTGGCGGACGCTCCCAGCGCCATCCGAATTCCAATTTCCTGCACTCGTTGACTGACCGAAAACGCACCCTGCAGGGTTGCGCCGGGCTTCAATCTTCCGATGACCTTCATTGTGTTTCCCGTGGGCTTGTTTTGGTCATTCAGCGGCCACGGAACAAAGATATCGATTGGCGTGCCCGGCGCAAAGACGCTCGCGAAATCAAAGGATGCGGGCATTACGCCCACAATTGTCACCGGACGATTGTTCAAAGTCAGCTTCCGGCCCAGCACGTGGGGGTCTCGATCGAAGTGCCGCCGCCAAAAGCTGTAACTCAAGAGCATGGCCGGGGGAGCGGAATACTTCCCTTGGCACTCCACCATGGTGAACGATCTTCCGATTGCCGGCGGCACACCCAGCAATGTGAACAGGTTCCCGGTCACGGGAACACTCGTGAGACGCTCGGACTCGCCGGCTCCCGTCAGTTCGCTGTCGCCCGCGCGGTAGAAGCCGGACCACCCCGCCAGATCCGAGAACGATCGGTTCAAATCGCGGAGGTCCGCATAGTGTTCGGTTTGGGTGGCCCAGTCGTCGCCGTTGGAAATCCATACCAGCCGCGCCGGATCGCGAAACGGGAGCGGGCGCAGGAGTAGCGCATTGACCACGCTGAAGACGGTAGAACAGGCTCCGATGCCGAGGCCGGCGATGAGGATGGTAAACGCCGCAAATCCGGCATCGCGCCGCATGCCGCGAAACGCGTAGCGTGCATCCTGCGCCAGGTCATTCATCCAGCGCACGATCCAGGTGGAGCGAGCTTCTTCCGATTTTTGTGTCATATTGCCAAACTTTCTCCGCGCCGCGGCGCGTGCCTCCGGCCCGGACACGCCTTGCGCGACCAGGTCGTCAGCCATTGAGTCGATATGGAATTCCATCTCTTCCCACAGCAGGCGCTGCCTTTGGCTGCGGTCCAGCCAATATCGCCAACGGTGTCGAAAACGCTTCCACCTGGAACGTGCTTGCATGTGCTCTCCGGTCAATCAGGCGAACCCCATGATGCGGGCTACGGCTCCAGTGACCTGGCGGTAACGGGCCGACTCCCCGGCGAGGTGTTTCGGCCGCCGGGAGTCAGCTTATAGAAACGAGCGCGCCGGTTGTTGGCCGAGAGGCCCCACTCGCCCTCGATCCAGCCATTCAGCTCAAGCCGCTGGAGAGCCGGGTAAAGAGAGCCTTCTTCGACGCGCAGCAGATCGTCGGACAATTGCTGAATCAGTTGCGCGATGGCATACCCATGCAAATGGCCGCGTACCAATATCTTGAGAACGAGCATGTCCAGCGTGCCAGGCAAAAGGTCGGCCTTCGGTTTCCCCACGGTCAGCGCGAACTGCACTGGAGCACAAATCGCATTTAGGATGGGCGGAGATCCGCCATCCGTTCCATCCGCTTCGCGGCCAGCGCTTCCAGGTTTTGAAGGAGCGCCGGTCAACAGGTATTGATACCCTCCTCCTCCGCGAGCAAGATCGCGGCACCTTCAGCATTGCGCGCGAGTGGACAGACTGGGCCGATCCGTCTCCGTATGGCGGGTTGGGACTGCCACTGCGGCGGCTCGATGCTGACTCACTTTTCGAGCTGGCTGCTCTACTGGATCAGCTAACCAAGCCGGAACAAAAGGGTTGAAAAATGTGTTTTCCTTTGGTAGAATCAGACCAGTTATACGCGTGGTCTGACAGAAATGGAAAACGAGCCAGCTGCCACCTTGAGAAGACGGCGCCAGGCGCTTCTGCGCCAGTTGCCCCCGCTCAAGGCGATCCTGCGCGGCTCGCTCATCGAGCGTTACAAACGCTGCGGCAAGCCGGAGTGCAAATGCGCCGAGGGTCCCGGCCATGGCCCCAAGTATTACCTTTCGGTGAGCCACCCGGGCCTACGGCCACAAATGGATTATGTGCCGCAGGAATCTTACGCCAAGATTGTCGAGTTTGTCGCCAACTACCACCGAGCCCGCGAGATCTTAGAGGCGATCTCCGAGATCAACCGCGAACTGCTGCGCCGCCGGGAGGCGCTCTAAAAGGTCACTATGCCCGAAGTGCTCGCCGCCCTCCACGCACCCATAGATGCTGGATTGGGCGGCGTGCTCCTTGCCAATATGATCGAGGCTTGGCTCATTGGCAACCCGGAGGGTGTGACCAGCGCGGAGGCAGGCAATGAACTCGAAGATCACGGAACAACACCGGAGCAGACCGGCCTACATTTATGTCCGCCAGTCGACGAATGCCCAGGTGCTCCACCACCAGGAAAGTACGGAGCGCCAGTATGCATTGCGAACGATGGCGCTGGAACTGGGTTAGAGCGAGTCGGCGATTCGGACGCTCGACCGGGACCTGGGCATGACCGGGACCGAGATGACCCGGCGGGAGGATTTCAAGACTCTGGTGGCGGATGTCTCGATGGGCCAAGTGGGCGCGGTGTTTGCGCTGGAAGTTTCACGGCTGGCGCGCTCGAATCTCGATTGGCATCGGCTGCTGGAGTTGTGCGCACTCACCGCGACGCTGGTGATCGACGAAGACGGTTGCTACGATCCGTCGGATTTCAACGACGGCCTTTTGCTCGGATTGAAGGGAACAATGGCTCAAGCGGAACTACATTTTTTGCACGCGCGCCTCCAGGGCGGTAAGCTCAACAAAGCGAAAAAAGGCGAACTACGTTTCCCGCTGCCGGTCGGGTATTGCTATGACGAGCAAGGCCGCATCGTTCCGGACGTCGATGCCGAAGTGCGGGGAGCAGTGGAAATGGTGTTTCGTCTGTTTCGCGAAACGGGCAGCGCCTATGCAGTCGTACATCGCTTCACGGAAAAGGGCTTACGATTTCCCAAGCGAGCCTACGGCGGGGCATGGGATGGCAAGATTATTTGGGGCCGGCTAAGCCACAGCCGCGTGTTGGGTATGCTGAAGAATCCATCCTATGCGGGGATCTACGTCTTCGGCCGTTACCAGTATCGTCGCGAGATCACCCTCGATGGCGAAGTGCGGAAACGAATGCAGGCGGTTGCCATGCCCGACTGGCGTGTCAGTTTGCATCAGCACCACGAGGGATACATCACGCTGGAAGAGTTCGTCAAGAATCGGGAACGGTTAGAGAAGAACCGCACGAACGGCGAGGAGACGATATTGAGCGGTCCGGCGCGCGAAGGACTGGCCTTACTACAAGGCCTGCTGTTGTGTGGCAACTGCGGCCACGCGCTCACCGTACGATACCGCAGCAATGGCGGCATCCGTCCCACGTATCAGTGCAATTTGTTGCGTCACGAAGGCCTGGCCACCAAGTCCTGCATGGTCTTCCGCTGTGACTTGCTCGACGGGGTCGTTGCGGAGGAGATGCTGAAGGCGCTACAGCCGGCCGAACTGGAACTTGCCCTGGCGGCTCTCCATGAGCTGGAATCGCGAGATCAATCCATCCTGCGCCAGTGGCAGATGCGGCTCGAACGCGCCGAGTACGAAGCGGCGCTCGCCGAGCGGCGCTACCAAGAGGTCGATCCGGCGAATCGTCTGGTAGCGGGTACGCTGGAGCGGCGCTGGAACGACGCGCTGGTTCATTTAGAGGATCTCAAAAAGGAAGCCGCGGAATTTCAGCATCAGGAAGCCCACGTCGCCACACCCGAGCAGAAAGCCAAAGTCCTGGCGCTGGCAAAGGATCTGCCGCGATTGTGGCAGGCTTCCACCACGCAGTCTAAGGACCGGAAGCGGATGTTACGACTGGTGATCAAGGACATCACTATTGAGAAGCCAGTCAATCAAAAGCAGCTTTTGGTGCACATCCGATGGCAGGGCGGCGCCTCTAGCGAGATCTCTGTGCAACTCCCGCTCAACATCGCAGACCGCGTGCGCTACCCT
>CAVWOT010000011.1:0-188918 GCA_963756605.1 Bryobacterales bacterium
CCGAGGCCGGCCACCTTCTGGCCCAGCAGGCGATGCACGCTGGCCTTCAAAAGCTTGACGTCGTGCGAGCTGTTTTCGAGCACGGTTTCGTAGCCGCGCTCGACGGCGTTGGTTTCGATGGCCTGGTAGATGTCGGCAAAGAACGGGTTGTAAAGGTTGGCCATCACCACGCCAAGCACGCGGCTGCGCCCTCCAGCAAGCGTACGCGCGTGCAGGTTCGGCTGGTATTTCAACTCCTCCACGGCGCGCAGGACCTTCATGCGCGTCGAGTTCTTGACGCCCGGATTTCCGTTGAGCACGCGAGAGACCGTGGCGCTGGCGACGCCCGCCCTTTTGGCGACATCCTGCAGGTTCATCTCTGATGTCCTTAGTGCCAACCTCGCTTTCGAGTCCGAGAGTTGGGCCTGGGCTCTAAGTCCAGTTCGTCACTGGGCATATCCGTTCGCCTCCGGCCGACACCTAAGTTTACTCCGGAACGACGGGGATGTGAGCCGGGCGCCTGGTCAGCTCTTCAGATCGTGCCGGCTCCATTTCGGTCCGTTGAATCTTTGCCGCACGACTGCTACATACAACACGCCCAAGGCCGCCAACAAACCGGCCAGGGTTTTGCCCGACCCATTGGGTGGCATGATCAACACCACGCAGATGAATGCCGCAAAAACTACCGCCACCAGGTTCAACGGGCCGCCGAAACGGCCGAGGCTTCCAGACGGCGTGGCTGGGCCAGTCCGAACCCTGCTGCCGCGCCCGCCACGCCAGGGCGATCGGAATCGTGTACGCCAAATACAACGCCACCGTGCTCAAGGAAGTCACGATGGGGACGGCCTGGGTCCAGAGCATGGCGGCCATGGATGCAGCCACGATCAACCAGATGGATGGCGCTGGCGTGCCGTGGCGCGGGCTGACCCAGCGCACCTGCTCCGCCAGTGGCGTACCGTGGTCGCGCGCCAGCGAATACAGCGCCCGCGAGGCCGACGTGATGCACGCCAGTCCACAAAACCACATGGCCATCGACGCCAATGCCGCCATGGCATTGCCCGCTTTCGCGCCGAGCGCCTGTTGCAAAATCGCAATCACCGCCGGAATCTGGTTGCCCTGCACGTCCTTGGCCCCCAGCACGCCCGGAATGCTGCGAATGGCGAGCGTCAAGGCCAGTAAAAGCACGTAACCGGCCACGCCCGATACTGCCACGGACAGCACGATGCCCCAGGGCGCCCCCCGCCGCGGATCGCGGGTTTCCTCCGCCATGTGCGCAGAAGCGTCGAAGCCGGTGCAGGTCCACTGCGCCTGCAAGAGTCCCAGCACGAAGGCCCACCAGTAGAGCGAACGTCCGTTGCTGTTTACTGCTTCAAACAGGAACGGCACCGGCTGTTTTGGCGCGAAAAAGAACAGCGCGAGCGCCACGGCGCCCACACCAGCGATATGTACCGTCACGCTGCAATCGTTCAGGATGGCCACCAACCGCACGCCATAGTGATTCAGGACGCCCTGCGTCAGCAGAATGAACGCGAACATGCAAAACAGATTGAGCGGTGTGGAAGGCAGATTCAAGAACGGCAGGATGAATTGTGCGCAACTGTAGTTGATGCCGGCCTGCGCGGCGATCAGTCCCAGAATGTTCAGCCAGGCCACCAGCCAGCCCCAGCCTTTGCCGCCCAGGTCGGCGGCCCAGTGGTAGGTAGCGCCGGCAGTCGGATACGCCGAACACAGTTCAGCCATGCTGGCCGCCACCGTCAGCGTGAAAACAGTGGCCAGGGGCCAGCCCAATGTCATCTCGAGCGACCACCCATCTCGAGGCCGTAGCCGAACAGCGTGACCGCGCCGGTGAGAATCGAAATGATGGAAAACGAGACTGCGAAGTTGGAGAATCCGCCCATACCGCGGAACAGTTCCTGGGCGTATCCGAAGCAGCAAGATCGGCGCGATCCTGTTCCGGGAAAGACATCGGCGCGGCGCGGCTAGAGCTCCACGTCCCGCTTCAAGTGTTTGCTGAGGCCTGTGTCAACAGTTCTTTCAACGTCTGGCCCGATTCGGTGTGGACGAAGGTGTTCTCCACGATATCCCAATCGAGCTTGTAGCCGCGCGCCCCCAATGTCACCTTGATTTGCCCTGCGGCGGCGTCCGGCACCATCGTGAATTTACCCGGCGGATGCTCGAACGAGATGGTGATCGCGCCGCCGCGCATGCTGGACTCGAAGCCGTAATCGTCACCCGCCAGGACCAGGTCCCCCTGCAATGCGGTCAACGTTTCCTGGACGTCTTCTTCTTGAACTCGTGTTCTTCGATCATGCGTTTCCCCCTGTAGTGCCCAACGCGAACGGGAATTCATTCTTTTGCGTATCTTCCACCGTAGCATTCCAATATGCCGCATGGACGCGCGCAGTGGCAAGCTAACGGATTACAACAGCACCCCCGGGCGTCCGGGATCGGGGATAATGTGAAATGGACTTGGTGAGGACTACTCCGCAATGACCAAAGAGGAGAAGGAGATCACCAAAACGGCTGCGGTTACCAGCGTGGGGGCGGGCGTTGGCAGCGCCGGCGGGGCCACGGTAGGCGTTGAACTACGGGCCCGGGGCATCGCGACCGGGTTTTCCGCCGGCTTGGTGATCGGCATCGGAGCCGCCGCGAGCACGGCGTGGCTTACGGCATCTATCGTCTTTTCAAGAAACGCGAGGCGTAAGCTGCGTGGAGCGGCGGGTGTCCTCCTATTGCGTCACTGTGATTGTTGCGGCGCTGCCGTTCCAATAGTAATTGTAGGTCCAGTTCGAATTAAACACGCCGAGAGCGACGTTATAGGTTCAAGCCGGAATGCTGCTGCCGGGCGTCCAGCTATACGAATATGAGAGAGCCTGGCCGGGAGTGAGATTCTGACCGCTCCAGTAAGTGGTCGCTCACCCCGCTGCCCGGGCTGACTGAAGATTTGAAGCTCGACAAGCTACCGTGGATGGATTGGCGCTCGCGGAAGATGTGAACGTCATGGAAGAGTTGACCGTGATGGTTGCCGCAGAAGAGTTTCCCAATTCCATAGGTGCCATGTAGAACTGAACCGGCCGACCTCTATCGTGTAGTTACCCGCCGACGCTGGGTCGAGTGCCAGCGAGTAGCTGTGCGATTGGCCCCTGGCGACGTTCTGCGCCGTGAGATCTTGCGTCGCGGCTGTATTGCCGCTGGGATCGACGACCTGGATCTGCACGATCCCGTTGGTAAGGGAATGCGCCGTGCACGTGACCTCGGCAGTGACCGTGGTGCTGGATCCCTGCGTCACTGGGTTGGGCGACGCACTCGCGGATGACGTGAACGTGGGCGGCGCCAATGGAGTCACGGCGAGCGGTGCGGAGTCAGGGCTGGTGCTTGCAGAATTTTGTGCCGGACACCACCTAGTAATAGGCTGTTCCTCGGGCCGTACTTGGCGATCGAAAAAGACCAGACTGTGGACCGGTTGCGGGCCCAGGCTGCCGATCTAATCGATCATGGGAAGGTCAGCACATTTTTTGCAACACCGGGGCCGCCGGATTTCGTATTACTCAGTATGGGATCATCATCCGTCTTTCGTAGCCTCCGGTACGCCGTCCGCTCGCTGATGGGCGATAAGGGATTCACCGTCACGGTGGTCCTGACCATCGCGGTTTGTATCGCCGCCAACACGGCCACCTTCGCGGTGGTGAACTCGGTGTTGCTGCGGCCGCTGCCGGTGCCGGAGGCGCGCTCCATCCTGCTGATGGCGAATCGTTACCCGAAGGCTGGCGCGGACTTCGGGTACAACAGCTCGTCGGGCGATTACTACGACCGCCTTCGCGACGTCCACGCTTTCTCGGAGCAGGCGCTGTTCCGCACCACCGGCCGGACGCTCGAGATCCAGGGCACGCCGCAACGCGTCGCCGGGATGCTGGCGACGCCTTCCCTGTTCCGGCTGCTGCGCGTCTCGCCGGCGTACGGACGGCGCCTTTTCCGATGCCGAGGGCGAGCCCGGCGCCGACCAGAAGGCCATTCTGAGCGACGGCATAAGCCGGCAGTTCTTCGGAAGCCCGGAGGCGGCACTCGGCCGCGATGTCCGCATCAGCGGGCAACCGTTCACGGTGGTCGGTGTGATGCCGGCGGGCTTCGACTTCATCGATCCCGATGTCCGCCTCTGGCTGCCGGCGGCGTTCACTCCGCGACAGCGGGAGGTGCGCCACTCCAATAATTGGCAGAGCATCGGGCGGCTCAAGCCGGGCGCGACCCTCCAGCAGGCGCAGTCCCAGGTGGACGCACTCAACCGCGCTAACCTCGACCGGTTTCCGAGTTTCAAGGAACTGCTGATCAACGCGGGCTTCCACACCGTGGTGGTGCCGCTGGAGGACATGCTGGTGAAGCAGGTCCATCGCCGTCATAAGTATTGTGATGGAGCTTGAGCAAGTTTTTCCTGGCTCATGGCCGCCCGTCGCGTCGCAGATTATTGTACGCAGTGTTGCGCGCGCATTCGAAATCGAAGTTGTTCCGGTCGCTCCAGTGCATGAGGTCGCAAAGCAAATCGCCCAAGGCCTCCTCGTAGTCAGCGCCGGTCACGGCCTCGAAAGCCCTTAATGCCGCCGCCCATTCCGCGCGGTCGCCGTTCATGTTCTCCGGGTCTGGTGGCAGTTTCTTTCTCATGACTGTCCTCGCTTTCGTTGGTTATGGGGTGCAGCTGCTGCTGCACCCCTGCCACGTGGCGAACGCGGGGTAGCAAGCGGAAAGCCCCTTCGCGGGAACCGAGAACGACATTTGTCTTGCGCCCTATCGCGCAAGAAAAACTATCGTTCTGGGTGGAAGTGGGCTTGGACCGCGCGAGGGCAGCGCCCTTAGCAACTGGCGCGGCAGCGCGGAAACAGGCGCGTCAGCGATCGAAACCCGAAGGGCGGAGACAGGCCCGCAGCTTTTTCGCGAAGGGCCTGGCTCCGTGCGGAGCATGAGAGCGCGGCCCCCGGACAGTTCCGGGGGAGACGCCCACGAACCACAAAAAGAAACACGGGGGGAGTTCGAACGAAGCGTCCCAAAACATAATCGCTGGGTTACGTACCATGCGATAATGGCCGTGAGGGGTTAATCTATGCCTTCAACGAAAATATACCGACGCAAGCGGGTGCGTCGATCGCGGCCCGCGCTTACGGCGTCGTTATCGGCGGGGGTCTCGTTTCCGTTCGGGGATTTGTCAGTGCCGGCGTTTCAATTCAGCAGCGCCGCGGCGCTTCCGGTTCCGCAAGCGCAATCGCAACCCGTCATTGATTTTCAACCATCCGATAAGCTCATCGCGGACTGCATCCGGGCGGCCGGCGAACTGATCGCGAGATACCCGAGGGAAACTGGTCTCGCTCTCACGCTCAGCGGCCTGTTCCTGTTGTACCCGAAGGAAACGAGCATGGTTCTCGGCATCGCCGGGCTGTTATATGTGCTCGCCAATGCGAGGCCGCAAGGGAGAGGGTAGGCACGTCCACGGCGCGCGCGGGTGGTGACGAGATCGTGGCCAGGGCCATGGTGCGCATGCTCCGGAAAATCGGCGCGACCTTTCCCGAGGAAACCGCGGCGGAACTCGTTCGCAAAAACCCCCTCATTCTGAAGCGGCTCGCGAAGTTCCTTGTTCAGCAGTGTTTTCGGAACACCGTGATCGAGGACTATCACGCCGGCTACGGCCCCGGCAAAGGACGGTCCAAAACGGCTCGCATCACGCAAGCGGAAATGAAGGCGCTGATGGTCGAGGCCGTGAACAAAACCCATTCGTTTCTGTGGGCGATGTTTCGGGAGGACATCGGGCCGTCACTTCTGGCGGACTTCGGAATGGTTGACCCGGTGGCCTACTGGAACGAGCCGGAGTTTGACCCGCAATTCGCGGTGGGGCTCGTCGGCATGATGCGCGTCTTCGCTGCCGGTGCTGCCTCTGCGGAAAACGAGAAAGAACGGCGGAGCGCGAAGGCCGGCACGAAGTCCGTTCAGCGAGGAAAAGGGAACACGGGGGCGGTCCGGAAGAGCAAAGGTTGAACAGAATGCCTAAGTCTGTTCAGGTTCCGGAGTCCGGACGGGCTGGCCAGGTGGGAGTTTGCGAGTTGCCCTGGGACGGGTGTGCCCTAAGCGGATGCGCGGGTTTGCGTGTGGACTGCTTTTCGCGTATGTTTATGGGAGCATGGAGACAGGAGCGCCGCCGCAATGACGATTGAAATCCATCGACCCGAACTCGAAGCCCTGATCCAGGAATGGATGAAAAAGGGAGCGTTCCCGACTGTCGAGGATGCTCTGATGCAGGCCTTGAAGTCTTCGCCCCTTCCAGTCGAGCGAGAGGCGAACGTGTCGAACGGAAGACCCGGCCGAACGGGGGCCGATCTTGTCGCGGCGATGCAAGCCTCGCCCTACAGAGAGATCGACGTGGAACCGACCCGCGACCGCCTGCCCGTGCGTGATGTTAGGTTCTGATGGCGTGGTTGCTCGATACCAATGTCTTGTCGGAACTGCGTCGGCCAAAGCCGGAACATCGAGTGGTGGCTTTTGTTGATGCTTGTCCGCTTGACCAGCTTCATATTAGCGTCGTAACCCTCGCCGAGATTCGGTTCGGCATCGAGCTTGTTAGCGAACCCAATCGACGGGCCGAGTTGAATGGGTGGCTGACGGAGAAGGTGCGGCCCATGTTTGAAGGGCGGGTTTTGCAGGTGACCGAAGACATCATGCTCAAGTGGCGGCTTCTGGTCGAGGACGGCCGGAAAGCGGGACACACATTCTCTCAGCCGGACCTGATAATCGCAGCGACGGCCATTCACCACGGCATGACGGTTGTCACCCGTGATCGAAGCGACTACGACAAGGCGCGCGTGCCCGTGGTCAACCCCTGGAACGCCTGATTTGCTCCGATCCCCGGTGGTGCTGCGCATGTTTGTGAAGTGATGTACAATGCGTCTTCATGCCGCAGATTCCAAGCCGTTTCGTGGACATCGTCCAGCAGCTTAAGGAGAACAAGCAGCCGAGACGGGCGACGGTACGTAGCGTACTCAAGTGGTTCAATGCGGCACGTCGAGGCGCGAATGTTGTCGCTGAAGTCGAAGAAGCCCTCAAACTGGCTGGGCTGAAAACGGAGCCGGTTTTCGCGCAGGCCAGCATTGACGATCCGCTCGTGTTCCTTTTGCAGTCTGCGGCGAACGGGTCGGCGCCTGACGCATCGCCGACGAGCGAGCAGCCTGAAGCGCCGCCCGCCGCGTCCTCTGCGCCGGATGATGGCTCGAAGCCCCCGACGGACGGCAACGGCGCGACGCCTGCCACGTCGCCTGATCTCCTGGAACCCGAGGATGAAACCCCGGTCTCGCCAAAAGCCGACGACCGGCCTGTTTCGAGCCAGCCGCATGACTGGACTCTCTCGACGCTACGGGACAAGCTGGATCGCGGCCAGTTGGAGCTTCAGCCGACATACCAGCGGGAGTATGTCTGGAAATTGCGGCCCGAATTGCCTTCGCGGTTGATCGAATCCCTTCTTCTGGAAATACCGATACCGCCCATTTATTTCGGCAAGATCACAGGTGGATGGCTTGAGGTGATCGACGGCCAGCAGCGGTTGACGACGATGATTAACTTCATGAGCAACAAGTTTCCGCTGCAACGCCTCCAGAGGATGGCAAGCCTGAATGGCAAATCCTTTAAGGAGCTACCGGACGAACATCAGGCGAAGATCCTCGATGCACCGATCAGGAGCGTCGTGATCGACGCCGGCACTAATACTGACTTGCGGTATGAGGTTTTCGAACGGCTGAACCGTGGCTCGATGGTCCTGAATGAGCAGGAACTTCGGAACTGCGTATACCGCGGGCCGTTCAATGACCTGTTGAGGGAACTCGAACTCGACTCCTACTGGAGAAAAACCAGAGGGACCGCGACACCCGAGCCGAGGTTTGTCGAACGGGAAATCATTTTGCGGTTCTTCGCCTTCGTTAACCGGCTTCAGTTCTACGCTGGAAACCTCAAGCGATTTCTGAACGACTACACGGCTTCCTACGCGCCGGGCAACCCTGAACAGATCAAGGCGCAGGCCAACATTTTCAGGCAGACGGTTCAGAACATATATAATGTTTTCGGGGCCAACTCCGCGCGGCTGTACAGCATTGACGCCAAATCAAACGGTTCGTGGGACGCGAAGTTCTCGGTCGCGGCGCTCGATATCCAGGCGGGCGCTCTGATGGGCAAGCCCACCGCCAAGGTGCAAGCCACAGCGGAGCAGATCAGGGAGCAATACCTGTATTGCCTTTTGACGGATGACGTGTTGCAGTCCGCAATATCGAAACAGACGGGTGGCACAACCCAGACAAAGTACCGCTGGAATACTTTCAAGACCATAGTCGAACCCATCATCGATGGAACGATACTGGAGCCAAGGTTCTTCGACCTGACATTCAGGCGGCAGCTATTCGATAAGTCCGACGTATGCAAGATTTGCGGGAATCAAATCCATTCCTTTGACGACAGCACCGTCGATCACATTCATCCGTATAGCAAGGGCGGCAAGACATGCGCCGAAAACGCCCAACTCGCGCACCGGAGCTGCAACGCGAGGAAAAATAAGTTTCTGCCGGACAGCAACGCTGCTAATATGCCCGCCTAGCGAGAATGGAGGCGTGCGGAAGAAATGCCGACAGAGTACGTTAGCCTGGTAAGGCGCTATAAGGATCAGCCTGCCACCGAGGTCTTCGCCCACTTCGGGTATCGGGCGGATCAGGGCGAAAGCTGGGAGACTCCCTACGAAAAGCTGAGCAGGATGGCAAAAACCGAAGAATGGGACTTTCATCGAAGCCAGTTCAAGCGCCCCAACCACGCCTATCCGATTCTCACCGGCTATTTGAACTACACCTTCCTCCGGCTTCAGGAGCTTGACCGGATAGCATATTCTTCGGACGACTCGCGCGCCTGTTTCAACACCGGGCTGCAAACCCCTAACGAGAAAGATATATTTGCAACCTTCTTCAGAAACAAGCTGGCCGCGGAGAAAGACAAACCGACGTGGACATTATTCGGATTCTTCGACTCCTACTCGGAGAAGCTGTCAGATTTTAGACCACTTCCCGAAATCGCCAGCTACATTGACGATCCGGCGGACCTGGTCTTTGATACGTCGTATGAGTTCGAGATCAACTTCGATCACATTTTCGAGCAAAATAAGGAACGTCTTCCTGAAATCCTCCGTGACAATCGTAACTTGGCTATATCTGCGATCCAGGGATCAGTTCAGTTGCTTAGGCAAAAGATCATCAGGAACTATAAAATCGCTATTCCTCACTGGTACGAGAGCAAGATGCAACTTTTGCTGCCGCTGAATCTGACGAGCGAAAACGAGGCTGACTTGGCGCTGGTGGCGGATAAGGATAAGGCGCGGCGGATTTACAGAATAAGAACCGTCCTCACCATGGACATGGCTTACCTTGACGCGCGATTAATCACGCGCCCTGATCGCGAGTGGCTGAATCCCTAGCCCACGATGCCCGAGCCAGACGATCTGCTTTATCATTACACCTCCGAGGCAGGCTTGCGAGGTTCATACCCTACCGTTCAGCGTGAAATATTTAGCCATTACAGGTGACTTCGGTTAAGACACGACGCGGCGAAGATACCACTCCCAAGCGGGATGGAGGCTGATTTCCCGCGGATCGCTCCACATGCTTTGGGGAGGAGCGGCATTCGTGCTGCTGATCGGCGCTGTGAATGTGGCGAACCTGGTGCTGGCGCGGGCCACCTTGCGCCGCAAAGAGTTCGCCACCCGCCTGGCACTGGGCGCCGGAGCGGGACGCCTGATGGGCCAGTTGGTGACGGAGAGCATTCTGGTGGCGCTGGCCGGCGGAGTGGCAGGGGCCGCGCTGGGCACGGGATTGTTGCGCACTCTGGCACACAGCGGGATCGAAACGCTACCGCGCGCGGGAGAAGTCCGCGTGGACGGTTTGGTGGTGCTGGCGATGCTGGTGACGGCGGCGCTGGTAGGGATCGTCGTCGGGCTGATCCCCTCGGTGCAGGTGATCCGGGCGCGCGTCAATGAAGTGCTGCGCGAAGAAAGCCGTTCGGGCACCGGCGGGCGGCGGGCGCGACGCGTGCGGCAGATCCTGGTGGTGGCACAAGTGGGATTGGCCTTCGTACTGCTGGCAGGCGCGGGATTGGTGCTGGCGAGTTTCCGCCAGTTGCTCCACGTCGATCCTGGATTCGATGTCAAGGGCGTGGTGACGGCGTCTACCAGCGTGCCGGAGTCGCTCTATCCCAAAGACTCGGATGCGCGCGCCCTGATGGACCGTACGCTCGGTGCCATCCGCGCCGTTCCCGGTGTGACGGCGGCAGGCGCCACCACCACCATCCCCTGGGGCGGCGACCATAGCGACAGTGTGATCCTGGCCGAAGGCTACATCATGAAACCGGGAGAGTCGCTGATTTCGCCGGAACAGGTAACGGTGACGCCGGGCTACTTCGAGGCCATGCACATCGCCATGGTGGCCGGGCGCCCGTTCGATGAGCGCGATCGCGAAGCCGCGCCCGGAGCCATCATCGTGGACGAGCGGCTGGCGCACCACTTCTGGCCGGACCGCAACCCGATCGGGCGGCGCATGTATCAGCCGCAGGACATCCACAACCTCCTGAAGACGGACGAGCACACTCACTGGATGACGGTGGTGGGGATCATTCGCCCCGTCCACACTGCGAATGTGGAAGGCAACGGCAGTCCGATGGCCTCGTATTACATGCCTTACGCGCAGAACGTCCAGAGAGGATACTCGCTGGCGATCCGGACCTCCGGCGACGCCGGCCGGATACTCACTGCCGTGCGCGCCCGGTTCGCGGCGATTGCGCCGAACCTGGCCTTATTCGATGTGCACACCATGGAGGAGCGCGGCGACCTGGCGCTTGGCTCGCGGCGCGCCTCGCTGACGCTGGCCATGTTCTTCGGGTGCCTGGCGCTGTTCCTATCGGGCGTTGGTATCTACGGCGTACTGGCGTACCTGGTGACGCAGCGCCAGCGTGAGATCGGCATCCGCGCCGCGCTGGGATGCACCTTCGGCGGCGTGGTGAAACTGGTGGTCCGCGAAGCGCTGTGGCTGCTGGGTGCCGGCCTGTTGCTCGGTGCGGCAGGTTCGGTGGCGCTTCGCTCGGTGGTCGCGGGCCAACTGTACGGCGTGAAACCGCTCGACCCAATGGTGATGTCGATGGTGATTCTAACGCTGGCGGTGGTCGGGCTGGCGGCGTGCGCCCTGCCGGCTCGCCGGGCCGCGCGCGTGGACCCGGCGACGGTGCTTCGGACGCAGTAAGTAAAAGGCCACATTACTTCGCCGGGGCATCCGGCCCGGCGGCGCCGGGCAGGATCTTGAGCGTGCGCAGCCACGCTTCCACGCTCACGGGCCACGTGGTGACGGGGAGAGCAGTGCGGCGCAAGCCGTAGCCGTGTCCGCCCGCGGCATAAATGTGGAGTTCCGCCGGTACCTTTGCATTCTTCAGGGCCAGAAAATAGACCACCGCGTTCTCGACATGGACCGGATCGTCCTCCGCCTGCACGATAAACGAAGGCGGAGTTTGCTCCGTCACCTGAATGTCGGGATTTGGAGCAAAGTTCTGATCGGCAAGTGCCAGGTAACCCGGGTAGACGATCACGGCGAAGTCCGGATGGCAACTTAGACCGTCAGCGGCATCAATCGGATCATAGAGCCGGTGATCGAAGTGAGTACTAAGCGCGGCCGCCAGGTGACCGCCGGCCGAAAAGCCAAGTACTCCGATTCGGCGCGGATCAATGTGCCACTCGCCGGCGTGAGCGCGAACCACGCCCAGCGCGCGCTGCGCATCCTGCAATGCCGCGGGAGACTTCGGGTAAGGCCCGGAGCCGGGCACGCGGTATTTCACCAGGACGCAGGTGATGCCTGCGGAATTGAGCCAGTCGCACACCTCGGTCCCTTCGAGGTCGATGGCCAGGATGCGGTAGCCGCCTCCCGGAAAAACAACCACGGCGGCGCCGGTGTTGGAGCGCGGAGTGTAAAGCGTGAGCGTGGGACTTGACACGTTGCCCAGGCGGATAAGCGGCTTGCCCGCGATGAGGTTGTCCTTCGCTGTTGTCGTATCGACTTCCGGTGCCGGATTTGGCGGCGAACCTGGCGCGCCATTCGGCCAGAGAGGTAAGGTCAGATGTCCGGGAGCGGGCTGCCAGGCAGGCTCTTGCGCGAACAAACCGGCGGAGCCGCCAATCAGGGTGGCGAGGATGAGCAGACGCATGCGCATATCATCGCAGCCGCATAGACCCTTGCGCAAGGAAAGGACATTCAAAATGCAGTCCCGCGCGCCATCTACTAAGATTGCTACATGGCCCCAACAGATCTGACCCGGTTATGGGAGGAACACACCAGTCATGAATTCTCAACGCGCGACACGGACGCGACGCTGGCTACCATGGCGGATGACGCCTATGTCAATCACGTCCCGGTGCTGACAGGGGGTGCGGGCAAAAGCGCCTTGCGCATTTTTTATTCGGTCGACTTCATTCCGAGCATGCCTCCCGATACTAAGCTCACACCTATCTCTCGCACGGTGGGAGAAGATCAGCTGGTCGATGAAATGATTTTTTCATTCACCCACACGCAGGAAATGCCATGGATGTTGCCGGGAATTGCTCCTACCAATCGCTACGTAGAAGTGGCGTTGGTCGCGATAGTGCGCTTTCGCGACGGCAAGCTCGCGCATGAACACATCTATTGGGATCAGGCTTCGGTACTAAAGCAGATTGGGTTACTCACCGATCCCGGCCTTCCGGTCTTCGGGGCGGAATCCGCCCACAAGGTTCGCGGGGGCGGATGACGCGCGGGCCGTGCCCCGATCCGAGACTTCAGGCTCCTCGAAATCTATATCCCGGCGCCACGCGTGGAACCAGAAGCGATGATCAGTGTGGTGCGAGGGGTCGGTAAATCAGGCCGATCATTGTACCTACGACGGTCCATTCAATGAAGTAGGCTATCGCCTGTTGTACCGTCAGGGTCAGCCCGATATTGAGGTTGACGTAGTTGTGCACAACAAACGAGCAAACCGAAAAGACTCCGATCAGTGCGCCGAAGCGCGCGCCCTCGGCCAGGCCCGAGCCGCCCTGGTATAGCATGGCGTAAATCACCGCCAGCACCAGCATCGCCATGAACATGGCGGCCATGCCCGGCGGCATCACGCTCTTCATGGCTTCCTGGGACCGGTACACCGCGGGGTACTTGCGGAACTCATCACGAAGCGGCAACACGGCGAAACTGAGCCCCCCGAGGGCGAAGTACGCCACAAAAGCGCCCAGCGCGGCGAGGGCGACGCGTGGAAAATTCATGAGCCATCCTTTCACAATCAGAGAGCGGCAACCAAGCCGTGTTGGGCCAGCAAAGAGTCGAGTCTATCGAGCGATTCTGAGGTGCCTTGGGAGACGTTTTTGGTGAAGACATCGTCCGGGCATTCCTCGTGGGTGATGACGACCTTGGTGCCCTGGCCCTGCGCGAAGAACTCCACGATCACACGCGTGAGGGCGAAGCCAAAATTCGCGTGGTAGACGATCCTCTCCGGTTCGACGATTTCGTCGTATGTTCCGGTCACCGTAAACTCGCACGCCTTTCCGTTGATGGCGAGTTCCATTTTCTGGGTGAAGGAACCGCCGACGCGAAAGTCCATGACGACTTCACACCGGGTGGCCGCTTTGCATCCCGACCATTGCTGCAATTTTTCCGATTGCGTCCAGCAACCAAACACGAGATAGCGGGGGGCCTCGAAGACCCGCGTGATCTGGAGGCGATTTCCGCTGATTTTTACGTCGGACTTCATTTTTGTTTTTCCTTTCTTTCTTCGTTGATTAGCAACCGATCCAGCGCGTCAAAGCTGTAATTCCAGCCTGCTGCCAGATGCGTCATCCACTCCTGCGCCTGCTTGAATCCGGCCGGCCGGGCGCGGATCAGATGGACCCGTCCGGCGCGCCGGCGGCCGATCAGGCGGGCCTTCTCCAACACGCGAAGATGCCTGGAGATGGCCGGGGGCGAGATAGGAAACGGTTTGGATAACGCGGCCACGGGGCCCTCTCCGCCGCTCGCAAGACGCGCCAGAATGCGGCGGCGCGTGGGGTCGGCCAGGGCGGCAAAGACGGCCGTGATCTGTGCTTGATTATTAACCAACTCGTTAATTGTACGGGCTGGCGGCGGATCGAGTCAAGGGGGAAATGTGTATTCTTACGGCTGCAGGAAGATCCCGGCGCAGAGCGCATCCCAGTCGGATAAACTCTTTTCCGCGCCCCGCAGAGGATGCCGCGCATCGAATTGCCCGCCATCCGGTTTCAGTTTCAGATACCAGCCGTGCAGCGCCTCGGGCTTGCGCATGTGCCACGCGGCGCCGGTGACCTGGATGTGCGTGCCCATCGCGGGCAGTTTGGTGGCTTCCGGATCGGCTACCAGGCGCGCGCCCAGCGCATCGAGACCTACGGTGACGGAGCCATTTCAAGGAGCTCTGGTAGCGATATGGCGGTAAACACTTACTTGACAAATCACACGCCTTCGGCTACTATTTGAATCATGGAACCGGTACTCGACACCCTGCAACAGGCAATCCAGTATTTCTCCGATCCGAAAAACTGCCGAGAGTACATCGTAGCGCGCCGTTGGCCGAATGGTGTCGAATGCCCGCGCTGTGGTTCCAAAAACGTCACGTACCTTGCGAAGTATGACCGTTGGCAGTGCAGCGCGCGCCACGACGGGCGGCAGTTCACCGCGAAAACCGGGACCATCTTTGAGGATTCTCCACTCCCACTGGCAAAGTGGCTGATGGCCATGTGGCAGGTTGTGAACTGCAAAAACGGCGTATCCTCCTACGAAGTCCACCGCGCCATCGGCGTTACCCAGAAAACCGCGTGGTTTATGGACCATCGCATCCGCCATGCTCTGAGCATCGGAACCATCAACAAGCTCTCCAGCCAGATCGAAGCGGACGAAACCTTCATCGGCGGCAAGGCCCGCAACATGCACAAATCGAAGCGCGGACAAAAAATCACTGGAACTGGTGGCACGGATAAGACCGCCGTCATGGGCATTCTGGAACGTGGCAGCAAAGCAACCGGCAGCAAGATAATCACGAAGGTTGTGGACAATACCAAACGCAAGACTCTGCAACGGGAGATACGCCGGCATGTGCTCGCCGGGTCCGCAATTTTCACCGATGCCCTCGCCTCGTACGATGGCCTTTATGAGTTTCAGCATGAGGTAGTAAGTCACGCTGTAGAATACGCACGGGGCGAGGTCCACACGAACGGGCTAGAGAATTTCTGGAGTTTGTTGAAGCGGTCCCTTGGCGGCGGCACCTACGTGAGCGTCGAACCCTTCCATCTGTTCCCGTATCTCGATGAGCAGGCATCTCGTTACAATCATCGCAAGGCCCTCAACGATGGTCAGCGGTTCGATATTGCAGTCCGGCAGATCGTAGGCAAGCGCTTAACCTGGGATCAGCTAAGGGCTTGCTAAAGAATAATCTGTACAAATCAACGGAGATCGGTTATGTTTTATTTAAATGAGGAGCTACGGTCCACCCCGCGGTATGGCGACGACCTCAGAGAGAACATGGCTGCGCGTCCTTGGGACCATGAATGAGTACCAAGCACGTCTTTTGGTGGCAGAGAAGGCTGCCCAGTTTGGTCGAGGTGGGATCAGTCAACTGTCGCGCTTGACGGGAATGTCGCGCGTCACGATCACCCAGGGAATGAGGGAGTTGCGGGTAGGTAAGCTGCGCAATCCGGCCGCGCGAGGAATCCGTCAGCCGGGAGGCGGACGCAAGAAAGTGGAACAAGCAGATGGAGAATTGTCCCGAAAGCTGAAAGAGATCGTCGAGGAGACCACGGCTGGTGATCCTATGAGTCCGCTGAAGTGGACGAGCAAGTCCACGCGGACCATCGCTGAGGAACTGACCCGTTCGGGGCACTCGATTAGCAGCGTAACTGTGGGCCGATGCCTGGAGGATCTGGGATACACGCTGCAGTCCAACGTGAAAACGCGAGAAGGGCCGCAGCATCCGAACCGCGATGCCCAGTTCCACTATCTGAACAAGCAGGTCAAGGTTTTCCGCCGGTCGGGTGATCCCGTAATATCGGTGGACACGAAGAAGAAGGAACTCGTGGGAGCCTTTAAAAACGCGGGCCGCAGGTGGCGGCAGAAGGACAAGGCGGATGCAGTCAATGTCCACGATTTCCCGCAGTTGGGTCATGGCAAGGCCATTCCCTACGGAGCCTACGACATTGCACGTAACCGGGCGGTGGTCAACGTAGGAGTGACGCACGAAACCGCGGAGTTCGCCGTAGAGAGTATTCGGCGCTGGTGGCGACTGGATGGCAAGCGCCACTATCGCGGCGCCGGACGTTTGTTGATCTGCGCCGACAGTGGAGGCAGCAACGGTAACCGACAGCGTGCCTGGAAACTGTACCTGCAAGCCTTGAGTGACGAGATAGGGATGGCGATCACAGTCTGTCATTACCCACCGGGGACCAGCAAATGGAACCAGATCGAACATCGTCTGTTCTCCTTCATCAGCCTGAACTGGAGAGGGAAGCCGCTGGTCAACTTTGAAACCGTTGTGAACCTGATTGGCGGGACTCGAACACAAACGGGGCTGAAGGTCAAAGCGGTCCTGGACACCAACGAGTACGAAACAGGAGTCGAGATATCAGATGAAGATATCCATCAGCTACGGCTCAAGCGGCACAAAGTACATCCGAACTGGAACTACACATTGATGCCGAGGAATTGAGGTGTCCTTCTTTCTGTCAGGGGTTCCGGCAATTGTACAGATTATTATTTAGCAGGCCCTAACCGGCAAGATGTTGGAGGCAGAGCAGGGGTGAGTTTCGCGGAGGTCAAGACGCGGAAAACGCTTAGCCAAGCGAGCGGAAGATAGAAACGATAAGAGGGCGTTCTAATGAGCGAACATCCAACGACGAAGGCACATCCTCTACCGGCGAAGCTTCATTACGATTTTCCACTGGAACATAGAGATTTGCGCTCAAAAGAACTGATACTATACATCGCGCATCAGTGTGTGGACGATCCGAAGTTTTCCAAACTCAAGCTGTTTAAGATTCTCTTCTACTCGGATTTCGAGTCATACGGGCGCTACAGGCAACCAATTACTGGTATGCCGTACAGGAAGGCACCCTTCGGTCCCGCTCCCGCGATGTTTTCTCGTCTTCAGGATGAGATGATCAGAGACCGCCAAATTTCGATTGTGACGCGGCGCGTGTATGATCATTCGAGCCAGCGCCTCTTTCCGCTCGTGGAACCGACCTTTGACTTTTTGGCGGCAAGAGACATAGCACTAGTCGATGGTTGGATCAGATATTTTTGGGGTTGGACTGCGAAGCGTGTTAGCGAGTACTCCCATGGAAAGGCCTGGACAGTCACCGGAGACTCCGAACTAATCCCGTATGAATTGGTGTACCTCTCCGATGAGCCCGCCACTTTTGAAGACGTGGCTAGGGCTAAAGAACTAGCTGCGAAGTATGGCTGGAAGGTGTAGCGTGGTTTGGTATGGCCAATTCAGAGCCGCCAAGAGAACTTGTCGAAACGGACGAATACACGGCTCAATACGACGATATCATCAGACGGTATTCCGTCGACATCATCGGTCCAGTAATAACGGGGCTGATCGAGGGCGTAGCCAAGAATCCCAGAGCCATGGATCAATTGACCGGGACATTTGGATGGCCAAGAGTAGGTATCTGGGACTAACAGTGCCGGGATTCTCGGTCTTTTTCTCGATAGAAGGAGACGCGCCAGACAGCGAGCGCATCTTGCTGCTTTGGATTGAGGAGATCAGTACGACCGACGAAATCTCAGGAAGTATCTCATGATCAAACTTATTCATGAAAGAGACAGCCGCCAATGAGGCGTCCCCGGCCGATCAACCTGCCTGAAGGCGGCACGCCCGCCGAACGCCTGGATATGGCATTCCGCAAAGTGCTCGCGGTGTCCAAAGAGGCAATCCTGAAGGAAGAGGCGCGGGAGAAGCGCCAGCGGGAAAAGAAGCGGACGGGTCGCAAGACTCCGTGATCCGGATCACACGAAGCGATCCGGTGAACATCCGTACGTCATGCTCATGTATATCGCAATCAGGATGATTCCGACGATAGCGACTGCGGCTGTAAGCTTTGGGAGGAACCCGCCCTGCTTTCCGGCTTTGCGCCGTCCCATCATTGTGCCGAGACCATACAGCATCAAAGAGAATACGACCACCCCAAGACCAAACATGTCTTAAGCCGTATGGCCCCGCCGACGTTCAGCAATGAGGTCGTCAATAATGGGTCTCCAAATACGATCATCGTAATCCTCCTCTCTGATTTTCGCGGCGGGAACGCGTTTATTGTCGGCCAAACGGAAAGTCACTACGTATTGCCGACCGATGAATTGACACTGGACATCAATCAAGTCTGGATGTTCTGTTTGCACGTAGCTGACGATTTCGGCGGCACTGGCGTCTAGCCCCATGACTGCAATTGTCACTCAGCCGCCTTGATTTGTCAAGTAAGTTTTTGCCGATATGGTTCTGCCTGGGGAAAGCGTAGCATGCCTGCCGCGCGACTTTGCTGACTGGGGAGGACTGTTTTCAGCGCCGGCGTGGGGATGCGGGACGCGGAATTCTCTGCACGGGACCGTAGCGCAATTTATTTTTGAGTGGACGTGAGCCAATTTGGGGGCGATTTACGATTACTTAGCGGAGAAGGCCTGAGAGGCCGCCGCAGGCCGAGGGCCTGGCCAACAAGGATTATATGTCGACGAACTTACCATCAACACGCGTCTTTCTAGTGCTTACCGCATTCGCTGCGCTTGCCCATGGGCAGACTACCGCCACCTGGACAGGCGGCGCGGGGAACTGGGATCCCTGTCCCAGTGACGGCGGAAATGCGTTGTGGGACACATGCGGACTGCAGCCGCCGGAATGGCCGAACGGCAACTACAACGCCGTAATTCAAGGCGGCCCCGTGACGCAGAACCTGGGTGCGTCGGTTGTGAATCTCACCTTGGCGGCCGGGGACAACCTTATCATCACGCCAGGATATTTATACATTACCGGCACGAGTATCACGAACGACGGCGCCATCACCGTCGGCGACGGAAATGGCCTGTTCATCGGCGGAACAAGTACGGCTACCCTGAGCGGCAGCGGCAAGTTAATACTGACTGACTCGGCGGTCCGTTTTTGGGGTGGTGACGGCAATGCGGCGCTGATCAGCGATCAAACCATCCAGGGGCAGGGATCCCTAGGACTCGGCATGAATCTCACCAACAACAGCACCATCGAAGCCAGGGGCGGCACCTTGTCGGTTGTACCGAATAATCTGGTCAATAATCGCGTGATGGTAGCTGCCGGCGGCGGTTGGAGATCGGCAACTACTATTCCGGCACGAACACCAACGGAGTGATCAAGGCGTTGGATGGTGGGATGGTTCTGTTGGATGGGGCTTGCACGGGTGGAACACTGACGACAGTGAAAAGCGGCGTGATCAAGGCGGATGACGACGCTTTCTTGAACGGTATTACTAACAGCGGCAGCCTGCAAATCGGACATGTAGTCTTCGAGGGAACCATCAATAACACGGGGACAATCAGTTTGCCCTCCGGGACGCTGGCCATGACTGGTAATGTGACACTCGCGGGATCGGGATCGGTGGCCATGAGCGGTACTTCGAACCTCGTGCAGAACGATAGCACCGGTACACTGACCAGCCAGCAAACGATCCACGGCTACGGCACGATATACGCGCTGCCACTGACAAATCAAGGCATCGTTTCGGCGGATAGTAAGGGTAATACGCTGATGTTGGACGATAATACTACCACAAATACCGGCACGATTCAGGCAAAAAACGGCGGAATTCTGGAGACCAATAGCGACGCTGTGGTGAGCAATGCCGGAGGAACAATTGAAGCGTTGGCTGGTTCGACCGTCATTCTGCAAGGAACAGTCAGCGGCGGCACTCTTAAGACTGGCGGAAGCGGGGCGGTCCAGGTGGAAGACGGCACGCTCGATGGCACCACGAACACCCTCACGAACGCCGGTATTCTGCAGGCGAATAACGATAACCTGTACGCGGAGGGTACCATCAACAATAACGGCACCATAGCCCTGACCGGCAATAGCTGCATCGCACTAGACGAGCCTGTCACGATAACCGGCTCCGGTAAACTGACGATGGCGTCGGGCACCTGCATCTACGGCTCGGGCATCGCGTTTACAAATGAAAGCACCATCGCCGGGGCTGGCTCCATCGGCGATTCCAATCCCATGCCGATCACCAATAGCGGCACGATTCTGGCGAGTCAATCCAGCCCGCTTTACATAACGGCGAACTCGGCCGGCTTCACCAACCATGGCAAGCTCACCGTGAACGCCGGAAGTACGATGATCATTAACGGACCATTCAACAACCTGTCGCTGGCCGGCGGAACGTATTCAGTCAACGGGATCCTCGAGTTTTCGAACCCCCGTAGTCACAAATGACGCGGACGTGACCCTGTCCGGCGCGGCAGCAGCGGTATTTCTTTACGGTACTACCGATAGTGCGCTTTCGGGCCTGGATAGCAACGCGGGCAAAGGTGTGCTGAACCTGCAGAACGGAGCGGTGCTAAGTACTACCTCGAACTTCCGGAATTCGGGAAAAGTTACGGCCGGCACGGGTACCAGTTTCACGGTAGGTAAAACCTACACGCAGACAGTCGGGATCACTACAGTAGACGGGACACCTACAGCGGCGAGTCTGACGCTGGATGGGGGATCATTGATCGGAACGGGTACCATCGGGGCTTCGGTTACCTCCAGCGCTGCGGTGACACCCGGAGATTCCCCGAGCCAGGCCGGCAAGCTGACCATCACCGGCACCTACATGCAGAGTACCAATGGCGTACTCAACATGGCTATCGGCGGAAGCGCGGCGGGCTCACAATATAGCCAGGTGGCCGTGTCCAATGGTGTGAGCCTCAATGGCACACTGAATATCGAACTGACCGGCGGATTTGTGCCGGCTATGGGGACCGCCTTCACCATCGTAACGGGCAGCGCGGTTACAGGACAGTTCGCTACGGTGAACGGACTCAGCATCAATTCGGGCGAACATTTCGAGATCGCGTACTCCGGAACCGCCGTTACGCTCACTGTCGCGTCGGGCGAGTGAACGCCGCGCCGGCTGAAGGCCGCCCTCCAATCAATTAAGCTGAAGGTGTGATAGTCGCGGGACGGCAGAAATCCATCGCGTTCTTTATCGCGCTGGGCGCCGGCCTGATCTGCGTCATCATCCTGTTGTACGTCGGCTGGGTGTTGTTGAACTGGCGTCACGGGATCCTGCTGGTATTGGGGACGCTGCTGATGGCGGCGATTATCAGCGGCGTGGTGCTGAACACGATCTTCCTGGTACGCGAGATCCGGCGCAACGCGCAACACGATGCCTTCATCAACGCCGTCACCCACGAGCTGAAGACGCCCATCGCCTCCATCCGGTTGTACCTGGAAACGCTGCAGACCCGCGCGGTGGACGACGCCAAGCGCCTGGAGTTCTATCGCATCATGGTGGACGACAGCGAGCGGTTGATGGGAACCATCGAACAGGTGCTTGCGCACCGGCCGCATCGGGGCATCCCGCCGGCGGCTGAACCTGTCGCGCATCGACCTGGGCAATGTGGTGGAACAGTGCGTCGAGCGCGTACGGATAATGCACAAGGTGGCGCCGGAAGCACTGGAGTATCGGCCCGGTCCGCCGGCCACCATCGTAGGCGATGCGGAGGAAGTGCAGGCAGCGGTTTCAAACCTGATCGATAACGCGGTGAAATATTCTGGGAGCGAGGTGAAGGTAACGGTGGAAACGGCCCGCGTGGACGGAAATTATGTGGCGCTGCGGGTGACCGACCACGGGCCGGGGATCGAGAAAGCCGAGTTGAAGCGGATCTTCAGGCGCTTTTACCGTGTGCCGGGCGCGCTGGCCACGCGCGTCAAGGGTACCGGCCTGGGGCTATACATCGTGCGCTCGGTGGCCAAGCGCCATGGCGGCCGGGCGTGGGCCGAAAGCGAAGGTCCCGGGCATGGAGCCACGTTCGTTTTGCAGTTGCCGATCGTGAAATGAGCCGGATTCTGGTGGTGGAAGACGAGCAGCACCTCGCCGAAGGGCTGCGATTCAACCTGGAGGCGGAAGGCTACCAGGTGCAGGTGGTGGATACCGGGGAAGCCGCGCTGGACGTGCTGCAGCCGGCATCGCTGCCCTTCGACGTGGTGATTCTGGACGTGATGCTGCCGGGTATAGACGGCTTCGCGGTGATGTCGGCCATGCGGCAGAGCGGGCAGTTCGTGCCGACGCTGATGCTGACGGCGCGCGGCCACCCCGACGACGTGCTGCGCGGCTTCGCGGCCGGCGCGGACGATTATCTGACGAAGCCCTTCGAACTGGCGATTCTGATAGCCCGCATGCACGGCCTGTTACGGCGCCGCGAATGGTTGCGCGCCTCCATGAATCACGTGACAGAGCCGCTGGCTGGGGCACCTGCCCCACCGGACGACGTGTTCACGTTCGGCGATAAATCCATGCACTTCGACCGGCTGGAACTGCATGTGCGCGACCAGGTATTTCCGCTAACGCTGATGGAAGCGAACGTGCTGCGCTACCTGATCCGCCACGAAGGCAAAGCCGTGTCGCGGAAGGCCATGCTGGAAGAGGTGTGGGGCCTGCACGAGGACACGGACACGCGGGCGATCGATAACTTTATCGTGCGGTTGCGGCGGTACATCGAAGACGATCCCACGCACCCGGGGCACCTGCTGACGGTGCGCGGTGTGGGATACCGGTTCGTGGCGTCGGCTCACACCTGAGGCTCCGCGCCGCTGGGGGATTCCGGCAACAGGGTGGGCCGTCGAGATTCGGAACTGGCGGTGCGGAAGCTGAATCGCTCAATGCGGGCGGCGGCGCAGCCCCCCTCGACGCGCAGGATGGGCCCCTTCGCGATCAGATTCAAGCGCACTCTGCCGTGCAGCAGCACCGGCCAACCGATACAAAGTTCGACCCATTCTCCGGATTTAACCGGCTGGTCCACGGTGAACAGCGCGCCCCCGCTGCCGATGTTCACGATGCGTCCCCAGCCGGAACTCGCGGCGAAACTGTAACGTAGCGGGAGGGCCATGGGGAAACGCTCGTGCCGGCGGCGTTCCTGTTTGGGCTTCCGGGAAGTCGGCGGCTCTCGCAGCGCCGCCGGCCTGCTCGGCGGAATGAAACGGGGATGCATGTGTGCAGATGGCGGGGCAAGCAGCATGCCACTGTATCCGAGTGTCCAATGGAGGGCATTTTAGCCTTCAGCCCCGCTGTTAAAGAGCGCAGGGCCGCACTGACGCTATTATTGGATTGTGTTGCGAGTGGGGCTCACGGGCGGGCTGGCGTGCGGCAAGAGTTTCGTGGGCGAGGCGCTGGTGGCTTTGGGCTGCCATCTGCTGCAAGCGGACGAATTGGGCCACCAGGTACTGCTGCGGGGCGGCGAAGGCTACGAACCCGTGGTGCGTGAGTTTGGACCGGGCGTGCTGGGCGAGGCCGGGGAAATCGACCGACGCGCGCTGGCGGCGCAGGTCTTCGGCAGGCCGGAGCGATTGGCGTTGCTCAACAGCCTGGTGCATCCGCCGGTGATGCGGCGGGAAGAAGAATGGCTGGCGCGGGTGGCTGCGCGGGATCCCCACGGCATCGCGGTGGTGGAGGCGGCCATCCTGATCGAGACCGGCAGCTACACGCGGTTCGATAAGCTGATCCTGGTAACCTGCGATTTGGAGCAACAGATCGAGCGGTCCATTAAACGCGACGGCGCGTCGCGCGAGGAAGTAATGGCGCGCCTCAGCCGTCAAATGCCGCTGGCGGAAAAGCGGAAATTCGCGGATTTCATTATAGACGCATCCGGCACCAAAGCGGAAACCGTGCGCCAGACCCGCGCGGTCTATGATGCATTGCGGATAATGGAACAATAATGAGAATGCGACCTTTCCTCTGGGCCGCCATATTGGTGGGCGGCTTCTGGTATGTGACCTCCGTGGCGCACTGGGACCCTGGGCGCCTGTGGCGGCCCATCGGGCAAACGGGACGTCTGTGGACCGCGCCGGGCGAGGCGCATTCCGCCGGATTCACCGCCGATGAAAACAACAATATCGACATCTATAAGCTGGCGCGGCCGGCCACGGTCAATATCACCAGCATCGTTTACCGCGAAGATTTTTTCTTCCAGGTCTATCCGCAGGAAGGTACCGGATCGGGCTTCATCGTAAAGCCGGACGGGCTGATCCTGACCAACAATCACGTGGTCACAGGCAGCGCCCAGTTGACCGTGACGCTGGCCAGCGACAAAAAACAGTATAAAGCCCGCGTGCTCGGCACAGACCCGCGTAATGACCTGGCGCTGGTCAGAATACAGGCGGACCACGCACTGCCCTTTTTGAAGCTGGGCGATTCCGATGGGCTGCAAGTAGGGCAGAAGGTGCTGGCGATCGGAAACCCATTCGGCTTGGGCGGCACATTGACTACCGGAGTGGTCAGTTCCCTGGGCCGCAGCCTGCAGCCGCAGGAAGGCCGCCGCCTGGAGGACATGATCCAGACCGACGCGGCCATCAATCCGGGCAACAGCGGAGGTCCCCTGCTCGATTCGCACGGTGCGGTGATCGGCATTAATACGGCGATTTATGGTCCGCAGGGAAATATCGGGATCGGTTTCGCGATGCCCATCAATCGCGCCAAAGCCATGCTGGACGAATTTCAGGCAAAAGGGCGCGTCACGCGGCCATACTTGGGGATTCAAACCATCTACATTTCGGGCGACGTGGCGGACGATCTGGGACTACCGAATGAGGGCGGCCTGCTCATCCAGCGCGTGGAACCGGGTTCGCCCGCCGAGCAAGCCGGTATGCGCGGTCCCACGCGGCGAGCCATAGCGGGCGTTTATCAGATTGGCATCGGCGGCGATTACATCATTGCGGTGGACGGACAGCCGGTGGAAAGCACCGAATCGCTGCAGCGGGTGTTGAATCGCAAGCGGGTGGGAGAGACGCTGAGCCTGACTGTTTACAGGGGTGGACGGACGCAGCGTGTGGTGGTGAAAGTGGGAGAAGCGCCGCAGGCGTTATAAAAGCAGAAGGCGTAAGGCAGAAGTCAGGAGACGCGGCCGCCATTTCGATTCCTCACTTCCACTCACCGGCGGCAAGCGCCGAGGCGAAAGTCATTGAACGGAGGCGGACCTGTCAGCGGATACTCTCGGAACTCCGGGGGCGCGCCTTAACAAAGCCTTAACTAATACTGGTGGCTCCAACGGATTTCGGAGCGTTCTTATTCTTACTGCCCGGCGGGCGCCCGCGCCGTTTAGCTGTTATTTCAGCCATCCAGGATGGTGGCCGGCCGCGCCTGCGGCCCCGACCCCTGGCCAAGCGCTCCAGGCTCAAAATAGCTTCCTCAATTTGCTCTCGCTCCTGGCGTAATTCCACGAGAATCTTCGCGACGTCCATTCTACTCTCCCCGACCTTCATGAACTTGTGTCATTTCGAACCGCTGCGGAGCGGAACCGAATCTCCCACATAACTGGCGACACATCTTTTTTAACTTAATCCGCGCGGAATATCAAGTAGTAGCAGTAGTTTGTTTTCTATTAAGAGTTAGCGAACCTAGCAAAGTTTTAGGACCAATAGGACCACGGCGCGCCTCAGGCGGGCCTTCGTTTCCAATAAAAATAAAAAGGTAATCCGAGAAAAATGAAACTCAGCCCCAATAAAGATTCGCGTGGAGAGTCGAACAGAGTCGAAAGTACCAGGAAGATAGCCACGAGTACAAAAAGTACCGGAAGTACGGGATAGGCTAGTGTTTTGTAAGGTCGTGTCATATCTGGCCGCTTGCGGCGCAGTACGATCACCGCCGCGGTAGTCATGCCGTAGAGGATCCAGCTTGCGAAGATGACATATGTAAAAAGTTGTTCGTAACGTCCGGATAGAACCAACAGCGCGGACCACGCACTGAGCGTCATTATGGAAACTCCCGGCGTATGATAGCGAGCATTGACTTTTCCGACCGAGACAAAGAACCGACCGTCCCGGGCCATCGCATACGGCACGCGGGCACCCGTGAGAATCGATCCGTTGAGTGCCGCGAAGATGCTGATCATGGCTGCGACAGAGACGGCATGCGCCCCCCAATTGCCCACCACCTGCCGCATCATATCGGCGGCGACACGTTGACTGGCGCCGACCTGCGCCGCGGAAAGTACATGGAAATAAGCGGCATTTGCGGCCAAATAAATGACAATTACGGCTAACGTGCCGCCTATTAGTGCGACCGGCAGGCTGCGTTGCGGCCGGCGGATCTCGGAAGCGACCATGCTGACGTTGTTCCAACCATCATAGGCCCACAGAGCCGCAACCAGCGCACCGAAGAATCCGGCTAGAGTCAGTGGATGCGGCACCGCAGGCGGCGCCGGCGCGTGCGCCTTTCCCCAGACAAGTCCGGCGAAAACTACAAAAGCAATCAATAAGATCTTGATTACAGTGACGATAATCTGTACTTCGCCGCCCAACTTAACGCCAAAATAATTTACTCCAGCCAGAAATAAGATCAGAGCCATCCCCAGCAGTTGCCCGTAGCGCAAGTCGAGTGGCGCGCCATGTGCGCCGAGCGGCAAGGGCACACTGTAGAAAACTCCGTCGAGTCGCGGGAAGAAGTCGGTTAAGTAGTAGAAGAAACCAGTAGCCAGAGTAGCAATTGAGCCGCTCTTAGCAACCCACATTTGCGTCCAGCCATAAAGAAAGCCCCAAAGCGGGCCATAGGCTTCCCGGAGATAGACATACTCACCGCCGGCCTCGGGCATCGCGGCGGCCAGTTCGGCATAACTTAGTGCTCCGCAGAGTGACAGAAGCCCGCCAAACACCCAGACGACAAATACGATGGATGGTTTGCCCACGCGCAGAACCATGGCGCGAGGCACGAGGAAAATACCGCTCCCAATCACGGTGCCGACTACGAGGGCGACCGCGCTCCAGAGTCCCAGATCCCGCCGAAGTTCGACAACTTTTGACTTATGCACGCGAACCCTTTGGAGTATCGAACGATAGATACGAAGCTAAATACCCAACCGCGAAAGTGGCTGCGGAGCCGATCAGCACCCACCAGGTCCAAGCGATGGCCGTACTGTGTCTTACGTATAAGATCACCAGCAGACCCGCCAGCACGCCGGCGATGGCTGCGCGCTCGTGCACGCGCTGCGTGAGTACTCCTAACAGGAACACACCCAGTAAAAGTCCCAGGGTAACAGATGCAATCGAGAGGCCCGACTCCAGTACGGATCCCCAATGCCTGGCAAGCATTCCGATGGCGACCAGGATAATTCCCCAAATTACGGTCATGGCGCGGGCCAGTTTCAGCGGCCGTCCGGCGCCGCCAGGCTTGGCCCCCGGCATCCAGCGTGCGAAATCGACCACTGTAGTGGTAGACAGAGAATTCAAGGCGGCGCTCAGGTTTGCCATGGCGGCAGCCAGAATCGAAGCTACCACCAGGCCGGCCACACCTACCGGCAGGTGCCGCCATACGAATTCCGGGTAAATGCGATCCAACTCCCGCGGCCGGATCAAATGCGTGTCCCGATAGTAAACGAACAGTAGCACACCGATGCCCAGAAACAAGCTGAATTGGAAGAATATGACCAGCCAGCTCGACAGCAGCGCGCGGCGGCTTTCGTTCGCATTACGGGCGCTCAACAGCCGCTGCACGATCAGTTGATCGGCGCCATGGCTGGCCATGGTCAGAAAGCAGCCGCCAATCAGGCCGGCCCAGAATGTATATTTCTGGGAAAAGAACTGCATGGAGGGGGCGAATCGGAAATCGAATACCTGCAGCTTACCGGCGGCGCCGGCTACATTTGCCACGTGCATTAGGCCACCCGGAATCTTGTTCAGGATTACGAAAAGGCTCACACCTGCGCCGAACACGTACAGGCACATTTGAACCACGTCGGTCCAGATTACGGCCGTCATGCCGCCTTCGAAGGTGTAAAACAGAGTCAGGCAAACGATGAGGATGATGGAAGCAATTTCGCCGGTTCCCAACACCACGGAAATGACCAGGGAAATGGCGAATACGCGCACGCCTTCCGCCAGCGCGCGGGTAACCAGAAAGATAGAAGCGGTGAGCCGGCGGACGCGCTCGCCAAAGCGGCGCCGCATCAATTCATAGGCGGTGAACATCTCACCGCGAAAATAGAGCGGCAGAAACAGTACCGAAACGGCGACGCGGCCGGCCAGATATCCGAATACGAGCTGCAGGAAACCAAGATTTCCGGTGAAGGAAAGGCCGGGCGTACCGATGATGGTCAACGTGCTGGTTTCCGCCGAGACAATGGACAGGCTGATCGCCCACCAAGGCGCATGGCGGCCGCCCAGAAAATAGTCGCCCAAGCTCGACTGGCCCTTCCGGAAGCGCGCTCCGAACCAGGTGACGGCGATCAGGTATGCGAGGATGACCGCCAGATCCAGGATGCGCATGGAATGGCGCATTCTATCACAGCCGCGGAGGTGGCTTTAGCCGCAATATCACTTAGTTGTGGCATGGGTGGGAATTCTGCACAAATTGTGGGGCAGGCCCATGGCCTGCGCGGTCCTTGATCCGCCCTTTGCTCAAATCAAGATCTATGGGCAGAGACGCGGGCGCCATCTGGTTCTCGTACGCTACGGGCGACGCACCTCATTCAATACGAATGGGTCTACAACAGCGCCGATATCGACGGCTGCAAGGGCTGCTCAAATACTATCGGGATCGCCGGCTTTGGCTGCTCGACCCCACCAGCCCGCACCGGTCGCCATACCCTACTGGCCGTCATGAGAGGGGCCCTCCGTCAGGATCAACGTCTGATCCGCCGGCACCCGTTTCCATTCCTGCACCTTGCCCGTCGGCCAGCGTACCTGGATGCGGTCAACAGCCGTCGCTGAGCCCAGTCCGAAGTACAGCGTTTGCTCGTTTTGGGAAAGATAACTGCCCCCGCTCGAAACTTCGTCAATCTGGGTGTGCCCGCCCGCCTCGATGGTGGCGCGTGCGCCAATCGCACTGCGATTCGACGTCGTTCCCACCAGGCGCAAACGGATGTAGTGCCGCCGGGGTGACTGGTTCTGCAGCAAGCTGGGCGTTACGTTCATGTTGGCGATAACGATCTCCGGCCGTCCATCGCCATCCACATCGCCGATGGCCAGACCCCGTCCGGGGCGCGCCTGTTGAAACGCCGGGCCGGCCCGATCCGTGACCTCCTCGAACCGCCCATTCCCGAGATTGCGGTATAGCAGCGTCTTCTGCAGATAGTTTTCCCCGATCGGCGAATGGTCCACTTCCGGATACACGTGCCCGTTGGCGATCACCAGGTCCTTCCAGCCATCCTCATCCACGTCCAGAAACGCGATTCCCCAGCCCAGCAGCTGGTGCTTGCCGAGTCCTGCCGGTTGCGCGTTGTCGGTGAAGAACAGGCCGCCGTCATTTTCATAAAGCGATGGCAGGTCGCCCGAGAAGTTGGACTTCGCAATATCCAGGAATCCGTTGCCATCGTAGTCCGCCACCGCTACACCCATTCCCGCCTGCAAGTGACCATCGAAGTTGTAGGCCACGCTGGACTCGACACCGCGCTCCTCGAAGGTGCCGTCGCCGCGATTGTGGTAGAGCAGGCTGGGAGTCATGTCGCATGCGACGTAAATATCCGGCCAGCCGTCGTTATCGAAATCCGCGGCCACCACGCCCAAACCATACCGTCCGCCCGGCTTGAGAATCCCTGCGTGTTCGGAAACGTCGGTAAACGTGCCGTCGCGGTTGTTATGGAACAGAGCATTGTGTCCCATGGGCAGGCCGGTGGGCCCGCACATCACCGGCAGACCTTTCCAGAAGCAGTTGGGATTGGCGCCGGCACGCGGAGTCTTGCTCAAATCCAGATCCACGTAGTTGGATACGAACAGGTCCACATAGCCGTCGCGATCGTAGTCCAGAAAAGCGCAGCCGGTACCCCAGCGCGTACCGCTAGTGGGCAGCTTGGCCCGCGCGGTCACATCCTGGAACTTGCCGTTGCCGAGATTGCGGTAGAGGATGTTATGGCCGTAGTATGTGACCAGCATGTCGGGACGGCCGTCGTTGTCGTAGTCGGCCACACAGACGCCCTGTCCCCAGCCCTCCTGCGTGATGCCCGCCTGGCGGGCCATCTCGGTGAAGTGGCCGTTGCCGTCGTTATGATACAACTGCGAAATGATGGGCGGCTGCCGCGGATTGCGGTCGAGCGTCGTGCCGTTCACGATAAAGATGTCATTGCGTCCATCGCCATCGAAATCGAAGATCGCCACGCCCGTACCGGTCGTTTCCAGGATGTAGTCTTTCTTGCTGACGCCGCCGAATGTGGTGGGGATGGTGAGGCCGGCGGTCTGCGCGATATCGACGAAATGGATTCCGACCTCGGGGGCGCCCAGCATCAGGATGGCGGTGAGAAGCACTGCCATGCCAATCAGAAATCGAAACACTGGAGACCATTTTACGCGCAACGGGCCGGTCCCCGCCCGGAATCGGTTCGCGAAAGCCCGCTCCCTACGCGCCTAGCTGGAAAATCGACCGGCTTGGATGCCCTGCGCTTCAACGCCTTCGCCGCCCAGCAAACGCCGGCTCAGCGCTCCGCCCGAAAATAACATTTCCTCGATGGCGGCGTCCACGGCCGCCTGCGTCAGCGTACTGCCACTCGAGAATTCGATTTGAAACTGGGCACAGCGGCGCATCAGCTCTTTGATGAACGCCGCACTGACGCCCTTCGTGCGCCTGACGATCAGTTCCGTGATCTCCGCGGAGACTTGCAACCCGCGGGCATACAGCTTCGTCAGCTTCGCGCGGCCCTCCTCATCGGGCAGCGGAAACTCAATCGCCTGGTCGATACGGCCGGGGCGTGAAACCAGCGCCGGCTCGATTTGGTCGGGCCGATTGGTAGTCAGGATGAACAACACGTCGGCATCCTCTCGCAGCCCGTCCATCTCGTTCAGCAGCTTGTTGAGAAGGACTTCCTCTCCCGGATCGCGCATATGCGTGCGCTCGCGCGCAATGAGATCCACGTCCTCGATGACCATCATGGACGGCTGCAGGAAACGCGCCAACTGGAAGTACTCGGCCAGCAACCCAACCTGCTCCGCCGTCACCAGCAAAGGTCGTATGGTTGGGCAATTGCGAAGCCAGGTAATGAATCGTGTATGTTTTGCCCGTGCCCGGAGGCCCGTAGAACAGCAGCCCTTTCCGCGTCTGAAACTGCAGCGCCTTAAGCTGCGCCCGCACGGTCATGAATCCCGCAATATTGCGGTCGAGCAGCGCCAGGGTTTTCTGCGGCAGGATTACGTCGTCACGGCCGACCTTAGCCAGCCGGTGCACTTTCACTATGCTGCCGCCGCCCATCGGATCGATATGCCCTTCGAGCGAGATAACCCGCCCCCTGTACGTCCGGCCCTGGCCCACCAGAAGCTCGAGTTCGCGGAACAACGTCTGGGAGAAATCTGCGCCGCGCTCGCCGACCGGGACGGCAATTTCAACCTACACACCGGCCCGCAGCCCGAACCGCCCGCTGGGCGCCATCATGATCGCGAACGGCAAACCCTTATCGCGCGACAGCCATAGGCCGCTTTTCAGACAGCGCACCGGTACGGTTTCACCCACGTCGATTTCGTCGTGTTGGAGTGGCCCGGCTTCGATCGGGAAGTGTCCTCCCGCCAGGATATGCGCCAGCGCCGGCGCCTCGTGAGGGTTTGGCGAAACTACGCCGAAGAGCTTCGTGCCGCTACGGCTGCGCAACAGTTCCTCGAGCGCCGACTGGATATCCACGCGCGCGGTTATTGGAAACTGCCTTCCCGCCATGGCGATCTCACTCGCAGGCACGCCGAAATGTTTGAGTAAGGTCTTGCGCAAGCGCGACCCGCGAAACGCCCCGCTGCCCACAGAAAAGGCAAATGCCATTTACCCATCATAGACGCTGATAAACTCTCGATGAGCCCCCGCCGCCCGCCGCCGCGACCGAAGCTCGCTATCATGAAAGCAACGTATCCATGTGGATCCTTCTCCTGCTGCTGTGGGCCAATCCAGCATCATTCGACGCCGCACTGAAAGCCGGCCTGGAAGCACTCGAAAGCAACAATCTGCCGGCCGCCCGCGCAAAGTTGGAAGAAGCCTCCAAAATTCAGCCGCAAAATGCGAAGGCGCTGCTGGGATTGGCGCAAACCTACTGGCGCCTCGCCTTGCCCGATCTGGCGCACGCCGCCGCGGCCCGGGCGCAAGCGGCCGATCCGGAGAATCCCATCGTGCTGCACGGCCTCGCGTACTTCTATAGCGAGACCGGCGAAGCGGCCAAAGCGGCGCCGCTTGAAGCGCGATACGCCGAGAAAACGCCGCGCGATCCGGATGCTCGCCCGCGCGCCGCCAATCTCTATTTGCAGGCCGGACAGGCGCAGCCGGCCATCGAATTGGCCCGCCAGGCGCTGCTGCAGGACGATCGCGCCGGCGTGCACGATCTGCTCGGCCGGGCTTATGAATTGCAGGGTGCGCCCGAAAAGGCCGTGGCTGAAATGCAAGCGGCCATCCGGTTGAACCGCTACGAGGAAGCTTACTATTTCGATCTGGGCCGCCTTTTTCTGCGGCACAACAATCCTGCCGCCGCCGTTCAGATTTTCGACGACGGCCGCAAGATCTTCGCCAGAAGCGCCCAGCTGGAACTGGCGCTGGGGGTCGCCGATTACAGCCTGCGGCGTTTTGCGGACGCGGCCGATTGCTTCCTGCGCACGATTCAGCTCGCCCCAGAGGCGGAACAGCCTTACGTATTCCTCGGGCGCATGTTGGATCAGGTCTCGGATAAGCTGCCGCAAATCACGGCAGCATACGCGGATTTCGTGAAGGCTCGGCCCGATAACTACCTGGCCAATTTTCTTTACGCCAAGGGTCTGTCGGCCGCCTCCGCAGTGCCGCAACAGATAGAAGCGCTGCTGCGCAAATCCATCGCGCTGAACGCGAAATTCTGGGAAGCGCACTATGAACTGGCTTTGCTGCTGGAGCGCCGGCGCGATTTCGAAGCGGCCGCCGGCGAGTATCTTCGAGCCATTGAGCTGAACTCCGAAAACGCCGATCTGCATTATCATCTGGCACGCCTCTACGAGCGATTGGGCAAGAAAGCCGAGGCGTCTGCTGAGCGCGCCGCGCACGAGCGGTTGAGCAGCGCGGAATCCGCCGCGATGCGTCGCCAGCAGAGCGCTCTCACCTATCTCGATCTGCCGTCAAAATGAGCGATGCGTCCGTGGTATACAATGGCCGAGGTGAGGGGATTCCATGATCGCTGCCGGCTTGCTGTTCTTCCTGGCTAGCCCGGACCACGCCGCGCTGATCCAGCAGGCCGCCGCCTCGGGACGCGCAGTAGAACTGGCGGTGTCTCCTTCGGAACGGCTCTCACCATCCGCGCAAATCGCCCCAGGCGCGCCGCCCTTGCTCAGTTTCCGCTTCTTCGAAGGAAAGCAGCGCCACCGTTTCGGCGACCTGGACCTGGTAATCGACGATGCGGGCCATTAGCGCCGTTCTCCTGCTGGCGGTCGGCTCGGCGCATGGCCAGGAAGACCCGCTCAAACAAGGCATGGCCGAATTCAATCGCGGCCAATACCCAGCCGCTTTGCAGTCGCTCGAGAAAGCGCCGGATAGCGCGCAGCGGAATGTCTTCCTCGCCCTCACCCGCGCAGGCCTGGGCCAGTGCGACGCCGCGCAGCCTCGCTTGGCCGAACAATTCGACAAGAATCCGGATTCCCAACTGCGCCGCCTGGCTGGGCTGGCTCTCACGCAGTGCCGCCTTTCGGAGGGACGCTACGACGAAGCAGTCCCGGTTTTAGCGCGCCTCAAAGCGTTGTATCCTGCCGATGCCGACGTGCTCTATCAGACCGCGCGCCTGCACATGAAGGCCTGGAACGATACCCTCTTCGAGATGTTCCAGAAGGCCCCCGGCTCATTCCGCGTGAATCAGATTTCGGCGGAGATCTTCGAAATTCAGTCGCGCTATGCCGAGGCGGCCGAGGAATACCGCAAGGCCATCGAAAAGAATCCGGCGGCTTTGAACTTGCATTTCCGCTTGGGGCGCGTGCTGTTGATCGAATCGCATTCCCCGGAGAACCTGGCCCTGGCGCGGCGCGAGTTTGAAGCCGAACTGGTTTTGAATCCCGGCGATGCGGCCGCGGAGTATGAAGTCGGTCAGATCCTGCTCGCGCGACAGCAGACCGCGGAGGCCGTCCAGCATTTCGAGCGCGCGGTGGCGCTGAGCCCCGACTTCCCGGAAGCACTGCAAGCGATCGCCAAGGCGCGCCTGGACGCCAGGCAGTACCCGGAAGCCATCTCCCTGCTGGAACGGGTCGTGCGCCTGCAGCCTGCCAATGAGTCCGCGCACTATAACCTCATGCTGGCCTATCGCAACGCCGGCCGCACCGGCGACGCTGCGCGCGAACAAGCCACGCTGGACAAATTGCGCCAGGCGCCCGAGGGTGAGTTCACCGATTTCCTGAAGCGCCTGGGAGAAAAGGCTCCGCAGCCGTGATCCGCCGGCTCGCGATCGCGGCCCTGTTTTGCGCCGGCGGTCCGGCGGCCGACTTCCACAACGTGGCGCGCCAGGCGGGTCTCACTGACTCATTCCCGAATGGCGGCGCCGAATCCAAGCAATACATCATTGAAACCACCGGCAGCGGCGCCGCCTTCCTGGACTACGATAATGACGGCCTGCTGGACGTTTTTCTGGTATCCGGCCCGGGCGGCTCCAATCGCCTCTATCACAATCTCGGAAACGGGAAGTTCGCAGACGTGACCAGGGAAATGGGCCTGGAGCACAGCGGATGGGGCCAGGGAGTGTGCGCGGGCGACTACGATAACGACGGTTACACGGACTTATTCGTCACTTACTGGGGTGGTAACATCCTCTATCATAACTTAGGCGGCCGGCGATTCGAGGATGTCACGGCCAAGGCCCACTTACAACAGGATCGCACCCGTTACAATACCGGCTGCGCCTTTCTGGACTATGACAATGACGGCCACTTAGATCTCTTCGTGGCCAACTATCTGAAGTTCGATTTCGCCTCGACGCCCAAACCCGGCGCCAACGCCTATTGCTGGTATCGCGGCTTGCCCGTCGCCTGCGGTCCGCGCGGCCTGCCCTTCGACCATAATATTCTTTACCACAATAACGGAGATGGCACTTTCACGGATGTATCGGAGGCTTCCGGAATCGCGAAGCCCGCGCGCAATTATGCGCTGGGAGTGCTCACTGGCGATTTCAACAACGATGGCCTTACCGATATCTATGTGGCCTGCGATCAGACGCCCTCGATTCTCTACATCAACCACGGCGACGGCACATTCACGGACGAAGCCCTGATGCGCGGCACCGCCTACGATACCAACGGCCAGGCCCTCTCCGGCATGGGCGCGGATTCGGCCGACTACGACGGCGACGGATGGCCCGATATCTTTCGCTCCAACTTTTCGGACGAGCGCGAAACGCTTTACCACAACCGCGGCCACGGCGAGTTCGACGATGCCACCCTGGCCGCGGGCATGGCGCTCAATACCCGCTTCGTAGGCTGGGGATGCGGCTTCTTCGATTTCGACAACGACGGCTGGAAGGATCTGCTGCTGGTCAACGGGCATGTCTTTCCCGAAGTCGACCGGCTCGGTATTGACGTGCATTATAAGGATCGCGCCATCCTTTACCACAACAACGGCAAGGGTAAATTCGTGGACATTTCGGAATCGGCCGGCCCGGGCATTCTGGAGAAACACTGCGCGCGCGGCGCCGCTTTCGGCGACTATGATAACGACGGCGCCGTGGAGGTGCTGGTCAATAACCAGAATGAGCCGCCGTCGCTGTTGAAGCAGTCCGCGCCACCGGCGGGCAATTGGGTGCTGTTCAAGTTGGTGGGCGTCAAATCCAATCGCAGTGCCATCGGCGCGCGCGTGCGGCTGAATGCCGGTGGATTGGTGCAGATTGGGGAAGTTCGCAGCGGCGGCAGCTATCTTTCGCAAAGCGATCTGCGCCTGCACTTTGGTTTGGCCGCGGCGCGCCGCATCGATTGGCTCGAAATCAACTGGCCTTCGGGCGCTCACCAGGTTGAGAAAAACCTGCTGGTGAATCAGGTGATTACAATACGGGAAAGGTGACTTACATGGAACGTCGCGACTTTGTGCGAAATGTTACGGGAGCAGCCGCCTGGACGGCTCTTTCCGCAAGCCGGGTCATCGGCGCGAACGATCGCGTCGTGGTGGGTATCATTGGCTGCGGCGGACGCGGCCGCACCGTAATGCGTGAGATGCTGCGCGCGCCGAACACAGAGTTGGCAGTGGCCTGCGACGTCTATGACGACAATGCCGCTCGCGCCGCCCACGATCTTTCGGGCGGCCAGGCGACGACGGTCAAGGATTTTCGGCGCCTGCTCGAAATGCGGGAGGTGGATGCCGTGCAGATCTCGACTCCCGATCACTGGCACGCCATCCCCACGGTATTGGCGCTCGAGGCCGGCAAGCATGTCTATGTCGAAAAGCCGTTCGCGCTCACCATCCGGGAAGGGCGCGCCATGGTGGAAGCCGCGCGCCGCACCGGGCGCATTCTGTATCCCGGCACGCAGCACCGCTCGGCGCCGCACATCGCCGAAGCGGCGCGCATGGTGCAGAGCGGCGAAATCGGCGACATTTCACTCGTGCGCGTCTGGAACAGCGGCAACATCGCACCGGACGTGATGAAGAAGCAGCCCGATTCCGATCCGCCCGCCGGCTTGGACTGGGATTTCTATCTCGGCCCGTCACCCACTGCGCCTTTCAATCGCCGCCGCTTCCTTACGACTTACCGCCTGTTCTACGATTATGCCGGCGGTTATATCACTGACTTCGGCAATCATCGCGTGGATAGTGTGCACCAGATCATGAACGCATCCAGCCCGCATACCATATCCGCAGTGGGCCGGCGCTTGTGTCCTGAAAATGCCGGCGACATATTCGATCTGCACGTAGTTACTTATCAGTACCCTAACTTCGTCATGGAGTATGTGGCCAACTGGGTAAACACCAACGGTATCGGCGGCCGCTCGCCGGGCATGAGTTACTATGGCATGCGCGGCGCTTACAATCGGCCGCATGGTTTCGCCTTTTACGGCACAAAAGCCGCGCTGTATGTAGATCGGATCGGCTATGAAACGTTCCCCGAACTGGAGCCCGGTCCGCCTTACGAAACGCCGGCTGCGGGCGAAACAAACCTCAAATACCGCGCGGAACGCAAGGCCTTCCAGGGCGCCGACGCCACCTCGCTGCACGCCCAAAGCTTCATCAGCCAGGTACGCATCGGCCACAAAGGCACGATTGACGAGATGGTGGGACACACGGCCACGGCGGCTTGCCATCTGGGCACCATCGCCGCCAAAACCGGGCGCACGCTGCACTGGAACGCCGCGCGGGAAGATTTCGAAAATGATCCGGAGGCATCGAAATTGCTCACGCGTAATCTGCGCAAACCCTACGACCTGATCCAGCTCTGACTTTCTCTGGCACAGGCGAATTAGTTGGCTGCATCGAACTGGATCCGTTTCAAAGCATCCGCGTCACTGGGAAGCTCGGTCTTGCCGGCGGGCAGCTTGTTCACCTGCAGAATGTACGCCAGGATATCGACGCAATCCGCGCGCGAAAGCGTTCCCGGATGATCCGCCGGCATGGTCGCCTGAATCCGTTCGAATAAATCGTCTAGGGTCTGACCGGCCCATTCCGCGGTGAAGTCCGGTCCCGCCAGCGGAGGCGTCGCCGCCCCCGAACCCATGAGTGCGTCGCCATGACATGTGCCGCACGATTTCTTGTACGAAACCTGTCCGCGGTTCGCCTGCGGTTCGTTATAGACTCCATCGCGCGTGGAGGCGTGCTCCTGCGCGGGCGCTCGGAACTGCGGTGCCAGCACCGCCGGAATAAACGCCAGCGATAAAATGAGCTTCAAAGATACGCTCTTGGCTTGGGCACCGCCGCCGCCATTCTGTTGACTCAACCGGTGGTGCGCGCCGGCGGCCCGATCGCTTGCGATCCCGATAACGGCGGCCTCACTTTGCCTGCTGGATTGTGTGCCCTGGTGGTCGCCAACCATCTCGGCGAGGCGCGGCATGCCACGGTGGCCCCCAATGGCGACCTTTATGTCGCCTTGATGAACGGGGGCCTCGCCGCGCTGCACGACGCCAACGGCGATGGACGTTTCGAGATCAGCGAGAAATTCGGAGAGGGAAGCGCAACCGGTATCGACTACCGCGACGGCTACCTTTGGGTGGCCAAGAGAAACTCGGTCGAGCGTTATAGGATGACACCCAACCAGCTCAAGCCATCCGACCCCCCCCGAGATGGTTGTTTCCGGGCTGCCGGGAGTTTTTCAGCACGGCGACAAAGGCCTCGTCTTCGATGGTCAGGGATTTCTCTACGTAAATGTGGGTGCTTCCTCAAACGCCTGTCAGGTACGCGACCGCAGCAAAGAATCTCCAGGCCGGGATCCTTGCCCCCTGTTGGAAAAAAACGGCGGCATCTGGAGATTTAGCGCCGGCAAGCTCGGCCAGAAACAGGAAGACGGCATCCGGTACGCGACCGGAATGCGTCAGATGCCCGCCATTGCCTGGCACGATGGCGCGCTGTACATCGTGATGAACAGCCGCGATCAGCTCGATGTGCTCTGGCCCGGCAAGTTCACCGCGGAAGAAAACGCCAATCGCCCCGCCGAGCCGATGTACCGGGTGGATAAGCAAGGCGACAATTTCGGCTGGCCCTATTGCTTTTTACGATTAGGCACGAAAGCAACTGCTGCTGAATCCGGAGTACGGCGGCGATGGCAACACGGTCGGCCGTTGCTCGGAATTCCAGCTGCCGATCACCAGTTTCCCTGCGCACTGGGCGCCCGTCGATCTGATGTTTTATACCGGCGCACAATTTCCGGCGCGCTATCGCAATGGCGCATTCATCGCGTTCCACGGGTCCTGGAATCGCGCGCCATTTGCGCAAGAAGTTTCTAACGTGACGGTCCAGCCGTTCTCCGGTGCGAAACCCGCGGGCAACTTCGAAGTCTTCGCCAGCGGGTTCGCCGGGAAACCGAAGATTATGAATCCCGACGAGGCGCTCGCCCGGGCGGACGGAGTAGCTCAAAAAGGGTCCTTTGCGAAACGGGGCCTCTGATTGGCAGGCCCGTGCCTGGGCAACTGGGGAGGACGAACTGCAGGGAAAAACCGGGCCAGGGGCCGCCCAGAGGTTTAGCTGAAACACTTCAGTTGGCGATTTGGTCCGTTACAGCTTACGGTCACACCGCCGGGGCAGTGGATGCAGTACCCCCTGGGATAACAGAAGTAATACCATTGACGGCCGCAGAACATCTGGCAGTAGCAGACACCCCTGTCGTACTTGGCTCTGGTCATTCCGTCGACGCCACAGGCCTCTGTAGCGTCTACGTCCGCGTCCGCCTTCATAGGTGATCGTCGGGTCAGCCGGCCCGGTTGTGATTTCGGCGACACCAAGCAGCTTATAGCCCTTAGCGCTGATGGGGCAGGCTCCCAGCCTGCGAGCGGCCTTTCAGGCCGCTGCCGCGGACACGGGTCTGCACCACAAGGCAGCACAGCCGCAACCAAAAGGTTCGCTGCAGCGGGGCTGAAGCCGCGCGCCGGCTAAAGCCGCCCTCCAATTGTGCATTACTCTTCCCGCAGAACCATCGCGGGATCCGCGCGCGCGGCCCGCGCCGCCGGTGTCCAGCAAGCCAATGCACCGGCCGCGGCCAACACGGCGATGGTTACCGCGTAGACCGCCGGGTTGCCGGCGGTGACGCCGAACAACAAACCACTCAGAAAACGGCGGGATAGCAGCGCCAGCACAACTCCCGCGGCCACGCCGGTGGCGATCATGCGCGCCGCTTCGCGCATCACCAGACGCAGGATGCCGCGCTCGCTCGATCCCAGCGCTATGCGGATGCCGAATTCTCGCGCGCGCCGCGACACCGAGAGCGACAGCACGCCGAAGACTCCCAAGACCGACAGGAACAATGCCACCGCCGCGAAGGACGCCAGCAGCCACGTTTCGAAACGGCGCGGCAGCGTGGTGCCGCTGACGATTTCCCGCATGGTGCGCACGTGCGCCAGAGGCTGCTGGCGATCCACTGCCAGCACCGCGCGGCGCACTTCAGAGATTACGCTTTCCGGCGCCACCCGCGTGCGGATGACGAAAGCCATGGTGCCGTCGACGTCGACTGCCGCCGGCCGGTAGTATTGGAGCGTCGGCTCAATTTCCAGCGTGGCGTTGCGTACCTCGCCTACCACGCCGATCACGGTCAACGGAGGATTGTCTCCCTCGCGAAATTGCCTCCCAATGGGATCCAGACCGGGCCAGAGCCGCTGTCCCAAACGTTCGCTCACCGCCGCCACGGTCTCGCCGTCGGCCGGCCTGAACCAGCGTCCCCGTACCAGAGGTATGCGCATGGTGCGCAGATATTCGGGGTCGACCCTGCGGAACTCGGCGTGGAATGCCGCCGCGGCCTGGCCCGCCGCAGCACCTGGCCGCAGGGTACGGACCTCGGCTTCGCCGGTGAGAGGCGCGCCGTTGACGAGCGACGCAGCTTCCACCCCAGGCTGTTGCCGGATGGCATCCAGCAGCCGTTCGAACTGCCGGTACCGGCGGGGTGTATCCGGGTAAGGTTGCCATGGCAAGCCGATGGTGGCCGTCAGCAGGTTGCGCGTATCGAAGCCGGGATCGGCATGCAAAACCTGGCGGAAGCTTTCGAGCAGTAGGGCCGCGCCGACCAAAAGAACCAGGGACAAGGCGATCTCGGCGGTGACCAGCCACGCGCGCAGGCGGGATTCGGCGCGGCTGCCGGCCATATGGCGCGCGCCCGCCGTGAATAGAAAGTGGCGCTGCAGCGACCAGGGGACCATGCCGAACAGGAAAGCGGCGCCGACGCTCAGTCCACTGAGGAAGAGCAGCGCGCGGTAATTCAGAGTCAGTTCGTAGAGCCGCGGCAGGCGATTGGCGCCCAGAATTCGGATGGCCGCCGTGCCCCAGACCGCCAGCAGCAATCCTAGCGCGGCGGCCAGCAAGCCAATGGCGGCGCTTTCGACGAAACGCTCTTCGAAAATATGCCACGCGCTGGCTCCCAGCGCCTGCCGCACGGCTACGTCGCGCATGCGGCTGGCGCTGCGCGTCAGGAACAGGCCCCCCAGATTCGCATAGATCAGCACCAGCAGCAGCGCCACCGCGCCAAACAGCATCCATAGCGCGGGCCGGATGCTGCCCGTGATGGTCGATTGCAAGGCCTCCGGCAGCACCACGATGCCAGGCAGATTCCGCTTGATGAGCTCGCCGAATTCGCTATTTTCCCGCGCCTCGTCCGCATAGATCTGGTGCGTGATGGCTTGCAAACGCGGCTGCGCCTGCGCGGGCGATACGCCAGACGCCATTCGCGCTACGACCAGGTAATTGAAATTGCCCTGCCGCACCTGCTCCTCGGTGAACTGGAGTGGAATCCAGACCTCGGTTTCCATGGGCGCCCAACTCATCAGCGCTCCGACATCGGCGTGCCGGGGAAACTCGAACCCGGGAGGCATTACCCCGACGACGGTGCGCAGGCCGTCGCCCAGCCGGATGGACCGTCCCATAATCCCCGGATCCGATTGAAACTTGCGCGCCCAAAGCTGGTGGCTGAGTATGGCCACCGCGGGCACTCCGCGCTTATCTTCGCCGGGCCGGAAGTCGCGGCCGAGCGCCGGCGCGACGCCGAACACGCGGAAGAAATCCGCGGTCACCTGGACGCCATCCACGCGTTCGGGCAGGCCCGCGCCGAGCAATGTGAAGCTGGCTGTGTCTACCGCGGCGCAGTACGCAAAGACGCCCGCCGCACACCAGCGCTGGTATTCTCGCAAGGTGACCACCTGGGGCTCGGCGCCGAAGAACGGGATGATCTCGGTGACGGTCACAATCCGGCCGGCGTCGCGGAAGGGCAGCGGACGCCACAGGACGGTGTCCACCACGCTGAACATGACGACGGCGGCTGCCAAGCCGAGGCCCAGGGTCAACACCGCGGCGGCCGCGAAGCCGGAGTCGCGCCGCAGGCCGCGCAAAGCGTGACGCAGTTCGCGCGCCAGCCGTTCCAGCGAGAATAATGGCCAGTGATCGCGGGTGACGTCCTCGATGAGAGCCAGGTTGCCGAATTCCCGGCGCGCGGCGAATTCGGCGGCGCGCGGATCTTCGCCGCGTTCCACGCGTTCGCGCAAGGCCATGCGCAGGTGGGACTGCAACTCTTCCTCCAGGTCCGTTTGGCGCGCGCGCCAGCCGCGCCATAGACGTGTGAGTTTCATTGCGGACCTTCTTTCGCCGCCGGATTCATGGCGCCCCCGATGGCTGCCGTAAGTTGCGACCAGCGGCTCCGCTCGGAAGCCAGCTGCCGTTTTCCGCGCGCGGTCAGCCGGTAGAACTTAGCGCGCTGCCCGGCCTCGGTCGGCTTCCATTCCGCTGCCACCCAGCCCTGCTTCTCAAGGCGATGCAGCGCCGGGTAAAGCGAGCCGGTCTCGACGCGCAGCACCTCGCCGGAATTGGCGCGAATGGCGTTGCCGATGCCGTAACCGTGCTGCGCGCCCCATTGCAGGGTCTGCAGGATGAGCATGTCGAGGGTGCCCTGCAAAAGCTCGATGCGGTTCCGATAACGTTCTTTCATAGCGTGTAGACATTCTACATCCTAGGACGTAGGATGTCTACAGCCAGACGAATCGGCTACACTCGATTCAACGACGCGGCATCGCCGACCCACCGGCGGCCAGTTCGACAAAGGAGAAGGTTATGCGTTCCATGCGCGGCGCAAGATGTATCTGGTCAACGGCACTGTTGCTGGAAATGGCGGCGAGGTCGATGGCACAGTTCGGTACGTATAGCAACGTCAACAACTACTCCGTGCCGACGCCCGACAGCCATCCCGAGGGAATCACCGCGGGGCCGGACGGCGCTTTGTGGTTCACCGAAGCCACCGGCGATAAAATCGGGCGGCTCGACCCCGGTGCGCCGATCACCGAATATCCCGTGCCGACGCACGATAGCCAGCCCTCTGGAATCACGGTCGGGCCCGACCACGCTCTCTGGTTCACCGAATGGATGGGTAGCAAGATCGGGCGGATCACTGTCGACGGAACCGTCACCGAGTTTCCGGTGCCGACCGCCAACTGCCGCCCCAACGGAATTACGGCCGGCCCGAACGCCGCAGTATGGTTCACGGAACAGCAGTCTGACAACAGCAAGATTGGGCGGATCGCGGCGAGCGGAGGAATTACCGAGTATCCTTTGCAGACCCCTGCCAGCAGCGCCTATTGGATCGCGGCGGGGCCGGATGGCGCCCTGTGGTTCACCGAAAATGTGGTCAACGCCGGCAGTGCGATTGGCCGGATCACCACCGAAGGGACAATCACCGAGTATCCCGTGCCCACCGCCAACAGCGACCTGAACTGGATCACGGCGGGGCCGGACGGCGCCCTTTGGTTCACGGAGAATGCGGGTAACAAGATTGGCCGGATCACCACGTCCGGGGCGATCACCGAGTATCCCGTGCCCACGGCAGGCGCCGGCCCATATGCGATCACCACCGGTCCGGACGGTACTTTGTGGTTCACCGAACAGAACGGCGACAAGTTCGGGCGGATTACCACTAGCGGGGTCATCACCGAGTACACCGCCGGACACGAGCCGCTAGGGATAACAGCGGGACCGAACGGCGTGTGGTTCGCGGTCTATGGCGGCGACGGGATCGCGCTTGCCCCAGCCTGCGGCCTCGGTCTGCGTGCCAGCTTTGCTAATGGTACCCTCACGATGAATTTCGATCTGGGCATCGACACGCCGGCCGTCTTTAGCATCCTGCTATACCACGGTGGCAGCGTCTTCGAACCGTTCTCCAAAGCGATTCCAGCTATTGCTCCACCGCGGGAGTTTACCCTGAACTGGCGTATTCCGCATGTAGGAGATGTAACCGTGCAGCCGCTATTGGCTGCTCCGCCGGCTCACACGCTGTGCGCAGAGTGGATGACAGTCAACACTGCGCCGTGAGTGAGCACGGCGCGCCGCGTCGGCTTGACGGGCACCCGGACTTCGGTTATCTTGGACGTGAGCACTGCAGGGTGCCGCCGGCTCGCGGAAAGGGCTAAGCCCGCCTGAGCGTCGATTTCGATCCGGACATAAACAACTGTCCTTTCAGCCTGACCATGCGAGCAATCGGGCGCTAGCGGGCTATTGCCCTGAAAGGGAGTTGTCGATGACCACTTCGTTACCACCGCACGCTTCGCTCGAGAACCTGAAGAAGCAAGCCAAGAACCTGCAAAAGAAATGGGGGGCCGGCGATGCCGGGACGCTGGCGCGCATCCGCGCCGCTCACCCGCAATATACGGACGCATCCGGCGAGCATCTCTGTCAGACCAAGCCGCGCCTTACGGACTGCCAGCTGGTTCTGGCGCGCGAGGCCGGATTCGAGAGCTGGCCGCAAATGAAGGCCGCGGTTCAATCGTCGAGCCAGGAATTGGCAAACCAGTTCCTCGATCAGGCCTGCTTATGTTACGACGATCCGCATTTTGACCACCGCCAGTTTCATGCGCGCGCGCAAGAACTGCTGGCCAACTATCCTGAACTGGCCGAAGCCAACATCTGGGCCGCAGCCGCTGCCGGGAATGCGCCCGCTGTCCGGTCGTTCCTGGATGAAAATGCGGGCCGCGCGAACCTGCCCGGGCCGCATGGCTGGGCGCCTTTGCTCTGCGCCTGCTATGCGCGTGTGAAACCAGTTGACCCGCGTCACTCAACGTACCAGGTGGCGCGGCTGCTGCTTGATCGTGGCGCCGACCCCAACGCTTATACGCTGAAAAACAATGACCCGCCGGGAAGCGCCCGCGCGCGCCGTTTTACCGCATTAACCGGTGTCTTCGGCGGCGGGTCTACGGGGTTGGCAAATCAACCGCCGCATCCGCGCTGGCGCGAATTAGCGGAGCTGCTGCTCGAGCACGGAGCCGATCCAGCTGACGAGCAGGCGCTTTGGATCAACCAGGGCGCGGCGCTGGATCTGTTGCTCGGCCACGGCCTGAAGCCGGATGCGAGGATGCAGACCGGCACGGGCACGATTACCCTGCTCGGGCGCGAACTCTCTCGCGCGGCGCGCAATGGCCACCTGGATCGGGTGCGCCTGCTGCTGGCGCATGGAGCGCGCACGGATGAGTCGTTCGAGAACAAAACGCCCTGGCGGCATGCCATCGAAAAGGGGCATCTGGAAATCGCGCAGGCGCTGCAGCAGGCCGGTGCGCCGGTTTCCGCATTGGACCCGGTGGAACGATTCACTTCGTTATGTCTGGCTGGTGACGAGCGGAGTGTGCGCGCTATGCTCGATGCCGATCCGGACCTGCTCGCTCGAGCGCCCAAGGATCTCGTACTCAAAACTGTTGGTACCGGACGGACCGCCAAAGTCCGGCTGGCGCTCGACCTGGGTTTCGATCCGGACTGGATCGACGATGTCGCGGCAATTCACGGTGCGGCCGGCAGCGGAAGCGAAGAGATGGTCCGGCTGCTGCTCGAGCGCGGGGCATCCCTGACACTCCGCGAGCCGTGGTACGACGCCACCGCGGTCGGTTGGGTGGACTTCTTCGACCAGACCCGGATGCGGGACATGCTGCTGAGCGAGGGCCCCATCTGCCTGTTTGATGCGCTCGATTACGACCGGGTCGACCGCATCCCCGATGTTCTGGCGCGCGACCCGGCGGCGCTCAACCGGGCGTTTGCCAGGTGCTTGTCGCGGGAACCGAGAGCGGAGGATTGGCAGACGCCGCTGGTGCGCATGGTGGATCGCGGCAAAACCGGCGCCGTGCGCGTGCTGCTGGAACATGGCGCCGGCGTGGGCGATCGTCATCCGGACGGCCGGTCGCTGGTCCAGTTGGCGCGCGATAAGGGATTCGCGGAGATCGTGGGTCTTCTCGAAGCGCACGGTGCGGCCGCATAGCCCGGATCGTGGGGCGGACCACCCGCTTAGGCCGACGTGGACGTCGGCCGCAGGACTGGAGTCCTGCCCCACAAATTAAAGCCCGCCCTGCGTGGATCGCAGCGTGGGTAGGGCGGTCGCGATGCGGAAGCTCAGTTTGGTGTGCGCGCGGCGCAAGCCAGCTTCCACGTCCGCTGGATTTTCGCCACGCGCGAAGATGAACCCGAGGTACGACGAGCCGTCCGGCAGCGGCGTCAACATCTGCCCCACCTTCGCGGTGACGATCACATCGTCTATGCCGGGCACCGCGCGCGCGTCATCCACGCCGGCGGCATCCCCGTAAACACCGCCGCGCGGAATCGGAATCATCATCACGCCCGACGCGGCATCCGCCGGCTGCAGGCTGGAGATATCTTCGCCAAGCGCATGCCGCAGCACCAACTCTTCGAGCGGCATCCCTTCGCCGAAGCGCAACGCTTTCGCGCACAGCCCGCCAATGGGGCGCGCAGCCACTTCCAGCATCCACACGCCGCTATCGTTCGCGCGCAACTCGGCGTGAAACGGCCCGTGGTATAGGCCCAGCGCGCGCGCGGCGCGCTCGACCGTCTGGCGCATGGTTTGTTGCGCCGCGGCGTTTTCGCGCGACGGGGTCACGTAAATGGTCTCTTCGAAGAACGGCCCTTCCAACGGATCGGGCTTGTCGAATATGGCCAGCACGCGCGGCTTGCCTTCGGTGACGATACCCTCCACGGCGAACTCGCGTCCGGGAATGTAGCCTTCCACCTGCAGGTATTCGTCCGCACTGTGCTGGAGCAGCTTTTTGATGCGCGCAAACGCCGCTACGAATTCGCCGGCGTGGTTGGCGCGGATGACGCCGCGGCTGGCGGAAAGGCTGAGCGGCTTCAGCACGCATGGGTATGGCGCGCGTCGGGCGGCGGCTTCGGGAGAATCAGCCAGAGGCGCGCGGAAGAATTGCGGCACCGCCAGTCCGGCCGCTTCGAACAGGCGCCGCGCGGCGTGTTTATCGCGGCAGGCGCGCGCGGCTGCCGGTGGATGGAAGGGGATCCCCAAAGCGGACGCGACTTCGGCTGCCAGGACGGCGGGTTCGTCGCCGACCGCGGCGACTGCATCAAAGGGCTTGCCGCGCAAGGCGTCCAGCGACCATGGCACGTCTCCGAACCGCACCGGGATGGCGCGATCCCCCCAGGGATCTTCGAGCACGTGGCAGCGATCGGTGGCCAGCGTGAGATCCACATTCAGGCGCCGTGCCGCTTCGGCGAATACGCGGATCTGGTAGCCCGTGGTGGCCGCGAACAACAGCAGGCGCGGCATGCTCACTCCTCGCTATGGAAGGATTCCATGGTGCGCGGATTGTAGGCCCAGTGGAATTCCAGTTCGTACGCCAGCGAGCGCGCCAGTCCATCCAGATCCGGAAACAGCGTGGCGTAGGTGATGTTCATGCGGTACAACTCGCGCAAACCGGTTTCGCGTACTTTGCCCGCCGGCAGGATGAACTTCGCCATCATTCTTTTCGGATCGCGGTATTGATGGACGATCTCCTCCATGGGTTTGTCCAGCACGCCCGGCAGCGCGAACGTTCCGGATTGCGCGATCAGGCGGCGGTTCATGGTGTCGGGCTCGCCCAGCCAGATGAATTCGCGATCGCCGTTCAGGAAATAGCGCGCGAAATTGCCCTTGCGCCGCGGGTCCATGGCGCGCGTGGTGATGGCGGGCTTGCGCGATTTCGGCGAACGCCGGATGCCGCCCGCGCTGATGTCGGCGGGGTTCAGCGCCCACACCGCGGCGTCGCCGGTGGCGCGCTCCAGGGCGAAGAAAGCCGCCACGTAGGGTGACCAGGTGAAGTCGAGCAAACGGGTGGGAGCCCCGTGATGCTGCATCAGGGCCAGCCATTGGAAGTCGTCATCCGGGTCAGGCGGCTGCGCCAGAAACTGGTGTGCCTTGCGTTTGAACACGCGTAGGATGCGTCCTTCCTGCTGTGGCCACGCGCGGCGGTCGATGTGAAAGATACGGAAATAACGCGAAAGCGCGCTCGCCAGCGGCCAAGCCTCTTTACGATGTCCGCGAAAGGCCCAGTTGGAATAGGGCGAGCCGGTGATGATTTTCAGAAATTCGTCCCACGATGCCAGCCGGTGCTGCTTGTAGACGGGCGCAATAGCGGGCGTCATCGTCCCATCATTTTCCCATTATTCGCATCGCGCACGCGGCTGCCGGTCGCATCAGCGTTGCCCCGCCTCGGCCGATATAGGGCGTTTGATCAGCGGATTGACCGCCATCAGGGACACCCTCGAACTGCGGAACCTAACGCAACTGGAAGCGGCGCGCTCTGCGGCACAGTTCAGCCGACTGTCTCCGAAGTGTTCCGTTGGCCGCATCGAGCGCCTCACGATCGACCGACTTGCGAGATCGTTCACCGCTTGGGCGTAAACGTAGAGATCGTTGCCAAATCGCCCGAGTACGCGCGACGCCGGCCACATGCGCGCGGTCGGCGCAGCGACCTGCCTCGCGTGACTCACAAACAACGAATGCCAAGAGAGGTTGCGGCCTGTCTTTGCGGTTGATCCAAAGTAGCCAGCGGGCAACCCGACCGCAGGGCGAGTTCGATATACAGAGCGTCATGGGCGTCAGGCGATGGTCGCGGCAAATGATCTGGACAGGCCCGGCAACCTGCTCCAGTGATGCGTAATCGAGGGTCGGGTTCAGGATTCGTAGGGTATCGAAAAACAATCGGGTCTGTTCTGCCGTTATGCGTCCTTTGCGTTCGCCCACAGAAGCGTGTTGAGCACCTCAATTGCCCAGAACGCCGGCATGAGGGCCTGCTTGCCGGCCTTGAGCCTGTCGAGCACATTCACGGACATAGGGGTCTGTTCGTCTGGAAAGCACCATGACAACGTCACCGAAGCATCGATGACGAGGCGAGTCACGGGCGCGCATGGTGGCGCAGCTCGCGGATCGTCGTGCCGCCGAGCGAGAGCCCATTGGTCTTTCCAAAGTTCTTAAGCCGCTCGATCGCTTCGACGACTTCACCGGTGGGAGGAGATGCCTCGGGCTTGTCGGGGGCGGCGGGACGATGGGCGGCATCTTCAAGCAGGCCCGCGGCATACACGTCGATCCTTACCCCGTGGCTTGCGGCTTGTCTGGCGAGTTCGACCTCAAGCTCTGGTGCGAGTTCAATAGTGATGGTCATTGACGGCCTTCCCTTACTTACCCTAGCGTCGCCCTTCATTGGAGTCAACAAACATAGCGCTTCTTGTGCTTATCGTCCGGGTAGGGCGACTGTGCCTAGAAGTTGGTGCGCTTTGCGTTTGAGCTTCCGCAACAGGATGGGCCCCTCCCGTGAAAGATGCGGAAGTAGCACGGGAGCGCGTTCGCCAGCGTCACGGGTCCTAACGGCCGTAGATGAAGCGGCTGCGCCGGGGATCGGCGCCGCCCGTCAATACGCCGTCAGCCATGTTGATGCGGATGGCGGTGGGCGCGGAGAGATTGGCCCAATCGCCCACCACCGTGATGCGGTGGCCCATGGCTGTGAGCTTGTCAATCGTGGCTTGCGGGATGCGGCGTTCCACGTTCAGTTTGCCGGGCAGAAATTCGTGAAAATCGAACGAGGTGTACAGGTGCGCGCTATCGAAACGCGGCGCCTCGATGGCTTCCTGCGGCGACATGTTGAACTCGACGATATTGAGAAACACCTGCAGCAGGGTCTGGTCCTGCAAATCTCCGCCGGGCGTGGACAGAGCCAGAAATGGTTTGCCATCCTTGAGCACGAGCATGGGGCTGAGGGTCACGCGCGGCCGCTTGCCGGGCGCCAACTGGTTCGGATGGCCGGGCGTCAGCACGAACGTCTGCATGCGCTCGCTCATCGCTAAGCCCGTATCGCCGGCGATCACTGACGGCAGCCAGCCGCCGCTGGGAGTCGCCGAGAACATATTGCGCTCGCGGTCCACCACGTTCACGCAAGTGGTGTCGCGCGCCGCCACGGTGGATTCGCTGGTCACCGGCATGGGCAGCGGTCCGCCGAATGCGCCGGGGCGATCCTCCAGCGAAGCGTGGTCGGGATCGATCAGCTTGCGCCGCTCCGCCGCATACTCCTTCGAAAGCAGTTTCTCCTCGGGTATCTTGGAGAATTTCGGATCGCCGTAGTAGCGGTCGCGATCGGCGAACGCCAGCTTGGCGACCTCCACCAGCGTATGAATATACGCCGGGCTGTTGTGGCCCATAGCCCGCACATCGAAGCCTTCGAGCAGGTTCAGCATCTCGATCATCACCGGACCTTGCGACCAGAAGCCGGGCTTGAAAATCTCGTATCCGCGATAGGTGCCGGTGCGCGGCGTATCGGTTTCAGCATGGAAGCCGGCCATATCGTCGTAGGCGATCAGGCCGCCGTTGCGCGCGCAAAAATCGTCGTACTCGTGCGCGATGGGGCCCTTGTAAAAGTAGTCGCGCACGGCGCGCAACCGGTCTGCCCGGCTGCCTTTGGCATTGGCTTCGGCGTTCACCAGCGCACGCAGCGTCTTGCCAAGGGCCGGCTCGCGGAAAACGTCACCACGACGGGGCGCTACGCCGTTGGGCAGGAAAAAGTCGCGCGAGGTGGGCCAGAGCTGCAGCAGCGGCCGCGATCCGCGAATCCAATCGGCCATCACTTCGGTGACCGGGAAGCCGTCGGTATACTCGATAGCGGGTGCCGCCACCTGCGCAAACGAAAGAGTGCCGTAGCGTTCAAGCGCCAGAACGAGCCCGTCCATCACGCCGGGAACGGGAGATGCGAGAATGCCTTCGGCGGGCATGGGCGGCATGTGGCCGGGCTGTTCCCAAAGCTCGCGCCGGCGGGATTCATAATAAGCCACAGTGGCGCGTTTGGGAGCCGTGCCGATGCCGCTAATAGCTACCGGGGGCTTACCGGCCAACTTGATCAAGATCGGAATCTCTCCGCCGAGGCCGAAGTGATCGAGTTCGGTGACACCGGCCGCGAGAGTGGTGGCCACGCCGGCATCCACCGCGTTGCCGCCCTCGGCCAGGATACGCATGCCTGCGTCCACTTCGAAGTTGTTGCACGATCCGACCATTTCGTGCATTCCGCGCACCGGGGGAAACATGGTGAGCTTCGATTGGGCGGCGAGGGTGGCGGCGCACAGGAGGGCGAAAGCCCCAGCCCGTTTAGGACTCATAGCGGTACATTGCTCCGGCGATTGGCACGCCGCGCACATCGATTTTGCGGAGGTCCGCGGAGCCCACACCATGCCGCTCGGCTAGGAGCAGAGTATTCTCACACGTCTGGAAAGGGGCCGTGCCGCGCGCGGCCCGCGGATTGTAACCCATCACCGCCGCGGCCACCGCGTCGGTCGACACTGGATTGAGACCGACTATCAGCACGCCCGGCTGCACACGCCGGATGCCTTGGATCCAAGGCCCTTCGCCGCCCGCGATCGACTCGATGCCGTCGATAATTTCGAGATCGACGGGCCGCGACTTCACCAGGTCGGCGACAATATGCGGCACGCGATATCCCGGCTCGCGGCTGGAACTGGGATCCAGTTCCGCGGGCGCCGATTTGGAAGGCTGGCGCTGCCCCTCGTGCATGGTCTTGGCACGGCCCGACGTGGGATTTTCATTGGGCTGGTCCACGCCGGCATCGTCGCCATAGATGGATGCGGGCAAGTTGCCGAAGCAGTTTTTCAGCGACAGCGTCACGCCGCAGGTGGCGTGATTCTTCAGCTTGGCCATGCTGACAAAGATGTCCGTGTCTTCAAACGCGTGGTTGAGATCGTAAGCCGGGAACAGGTAACCGCCGCCGGGAACCTTGAAGCGCGCGTACTTCTTGCCCTTGCCCAGCGCGTTGGTATTTTCGAATTCGACGCCCGGCGCGGCCGCCATCAACTGGCGCACATTCCAGCCGGAATCGAGCAGGTACTCTTCGAGCGGACCGCTGGTGGCCCAGGCGCTTTCGACGAACCGGATGCGCCGCGCGCCGGCACGTCCCATCAGGTGCGCGGTGGCGCCCACCAGTTTCGGATGCACGTAGTGCGTGACGCCCGGCGGCCGGCCGTCTACGCGAAGTCCGGGACTGCCGGTCATGTTCAGCTTAATGGTGACGGTTTTGCCGCGGACGATGCGGTCGAGTCCGCCGACTTGATCGAAGAGGGTGGCTAGGCGGGCGGTCACGTCCTCATCGTACGTGGGACACTTGGCGATGGCTACGGGCGCCGCGGGCGGGGTGCTTTCCGGAGCCGCCTTCAGCAGGGGCGCAGTACTGATAAGAGCGATCCATTCTCTGCGTGTCATTTTATTAGTTTAGACGCACTGTGGCGCAAGCGGAAACACGGTCGATATCCACACCGGTTCCGCCTTCGTCGGTCACGTAAACCTCCAGGTCTTTTTGGATGCCGTCGGGCGTGATGAGTTGCGCGTGTTTAAACGTGCCGAGCACCTGCACGTCCACGTTTTCGATGGGATAAGCGGAGTAGTTCACCAGTTCCACCACCACCTGCTTGCCATCGTCGCTGGACAACACGTTGGACAGCATGGAAGAGACGTTAAACAGCCGCGCACCCAGATTCTTGCGGCCAGTCATGGTCTGCACGTCATGCCAGATGTCGTTCAAGCGCTCGAGTTCGGCGGTGTCCAGCGTGATCTGCCCAGGCTGCAGCGCGGACTGCCCTTTCCATCCGGGCGGAGCGGTGAGCACGGTACCGCCGGCACGCGCGAAGTTCTTCAGCATCTCGCGCTGCTCTGGTGTGAGCGAGGCGGAATCCACATCGACCGCCATGGTCGCGCCGGCCAGCGATTCGGGCGTGAGGCGCTGGCCGGGGATGGCGCGCGTGGGTGTGTGTTTGGCGGCGATCATGTCCAGGATGCCGCCAGAGAGCAATTCGTCGTCGTGATCTTCGACCACCGCCAGTCTGCCGTAAGGCCGCAGCGTGCGCCATTCCGGATGGCTTTCGAAGAACTGGAGCACCCGCGCCATGGCATGCCAATTCTTGAGGGCGGCTGCTTCGCTACGTTCCAGGCGCGCGGAGAAATCGTCGTCGAGCGCCACGATCCAGCGCGCCCCGGCTGTTTCGGCGTCGGCGATGGCGGCCTGATAGCGCTCGCCGGTGATGATATTGTGCGCGGGCGGCAGGTATCCGAGCCAGATGCTGGCGGGGCCCCAGGCGCGCACGGCGTGGATGAATCCGGTGTTGGTGTCGATCCAGGGCGAGCCGGAGGGGGCCGCTTTAGCCGCGCCGTTTTCAAGCACCTGAATGCCGGGCCACACGCCCTGGTAGGTGCCGACAATGGGTTCGGACCCGCCTAGCGGCATGCGGGAACGGGAGGTGAGTTCGACGACGATGGCGCGGGTATTGGCCAGCAGATCGCGTACACGCGCGGCCGTGCCGGCGGGAAAATCGCCTTCCAGCACGATGCCTTCGAGGCCGTCGCGGATGGCCTTGCGGGCGGGATCTGCGGGATCTGCGCCCGGCTTGAGGACCGCCAGTGTGGCGATGCCGTGTGCGGCTGCCTGGGAGACGAATTCGGGCGTGTAAGTGGCCACCAGCAGGCAATTGATGGGCGTGTCGGAGAGAAGGTCCAGCGATCGCGGCTCCGTGCCGTTCCAGCGTGCGGGAACCCAGCCTGCCGGCGGCGCGATGGATGCCCACAATGGAAAGGCGAGGAGCGCTGCCCAGCTTGTCGAGCGCAGCATCATTCTTCTACTTTACCGCGGGATTGGCGGGTGGGTCTTAGCTGGAGCTTATGACCGTTCTGTCGGGCACTAACCAGCTTCCTGATAGAGTCCCAGTAAATTTCCCGCCGGGTCACGAATCGTGGCGATCAATGAGGTGCCGCCTGGGGAATCTGGGTGCGCGGCTGCGACAACTTCGCCGCCGGCCTCCTGCACGCAGATCAGAATCGCGTCGATGTGATCGACCCAGATATAGGGCAGCAGGCCTGGGTCGCGCGCGACGGGCCGGCCGGTTACCCACGCGCCGCTCACGTATCCGGTGGCATCATCGAAGCTGGGCCGGTCCGTATCACGATGCCTGATGTTCCAGCCGAATACGCGCTCGTAGAAAGCGGCGGACTGGTGGACATCCGCGGCGGGAATCTCCAGGTAACATATGCGGGGGCGGGGCAGCAGCGCGAGCGGGGGCTGCATCTGCGCCACCGTCTGTGCCACTTGGGCGCCCCAGGACTCAGGCGGAATATCAGCTTCGGACTCGGTAAATGCCCAGCGATGCCCTTCCAGGTCTTCCGCGCTGTATTGTCTCTCGCCGAACGGCATGCTATCCGGCGGACTCAGAATCCGTGCACCGAACTGCCGGGCGCGCGCGCAGTGTGCGTCGATGTCTTTCACCCGCACCATCACCGCCGGGACAAACGCATCCGGATGCGCAACCGGCTGGCCGGTCAGAATCACGGATCCCAAGCCCACGGCCAGCTGGCAATGGTGGATCGTGCCATCCGGTTCAGGTGGCGTGCGCAGCCGTTCCGTGAAGCCGAAGGCTCCGCACAGCCAGGCGATGGCTTTGGCGGCATCAATATACATCAGTCTGGGGACGATTGCGCCCGGGGGCGCCGAACGGTTTTCGATCATGTTTCTATCATGCCGTTTTCCTTCCGTTAAGGCGATGGGGAACAGGGGCACCATACCATTTGGCAAGCGACTTGCAGCCGCTACAGATATGAAAAAGAAGACAAAGAAGCAAGACCAGGCAGACGAGGCGGCCGCGGCGGGACAGTCCGGCGACACGCAAGGACTCTCTTACACAGCCGAGGCAGGTCCGGAGAGTGTCGCGGAACTGATCGAGGAAGGTCAACCGTTCGAAGCCGAGGTAATCAGCGGTATCGAAAATGCCCCCGGACCCGGACGTGGCTGAGGTGCACACGAAACAGCGGCCGGAAGATGATGTTCCGCCCGAATATCGCGGTCCGGATTTAGAGCGGGACGTCTGATCACCGGTCCGGCCAGCGGAGCGTCCCTACGATCGCGTCCACACTCGCGACGCCTTGCTCACGCAGAAACTGCCCTAATTCGCGTGCCACGCGCACCGGCGATTGCGGATCCCAAAACGTTGCGGTGCCCACCTGGACCGCGCTGGCGCCGGCCACCAGGAATTCGGCGGCGTCCTCACCGCTGGCGATACCGCCCAGGCCGATCACCGGAATCTTCACCGCCTGCGCCGCTTGATGCACCAGGCGCAACGCGATGGGCTTGATGGCCGGCCCGGAGAGCCCGCCGAAACCGGCTCCCAGGCGCGGACGCCGGGCGCGCGCATCGATGGTCAGCGCTACGAAGGTGTTCACCAGCGAGATGGCATCCGCGCCGCTCCGTTCGGCCGCCCGCGCCAGCGGTTCGATAGCCGCGACATTCGGCGATAGCTTCACGATTACCGGCCGGCGCGCCACACGCTTCACCGCCTCGACCACCTCCGCCAGAAGCGCCGGATCGCTCGAAAAAAAGATGCCGCCGCGCTTCGTGTTGGGGCAGGAAACATTCAGCTCATAGGCCGCCAGTCCTTGGGCCGATTCGAGCACGCGCACCACTTCCACGTAGTCTTCCGTGGCGTAGCCGAACACGTTGGCAAAAACGGCTGTCCGCCAGCGGGCCAATTGCGGCAGTTTTTCGCTTACGAACGCGCGCACGCCGATATTCTGCAGACCTACGGAATTCACCATGCCGCCCTCTGTTTCCCAGAGGCGGGGTGGGGGATTGCCGGCCATCGGCTCGCGCGACAGGCCCTTCACCACCAGGCCGCCCAGCGCATCTAAGTCCACCAGCCGCTCGAATTCGACGCCGTAGCCAAACGTTCCAGAGGCTGCCAGCACGGGGTTCCGCAGCGCGACGCCGCACACCGAAGTGGCCAGGCGCGCGTCGTCCTGGCTCATTTGCCGCGCTCGTCATCGCTACCTTCGGCGTAGGCTTCCGCCAGCACCTCGCCGGTCGCGGAGGATGGCGCGGGCACTCCGGCAGCGCGCGCGACGGTGGGCGCCAGATCGACCGCGGCGATGCTACGCTCTATTACCTTCGCGCCGAACTGCGCGCCATACAAAAAAAGCGGCACGGACGTGTCGTAGTTGTAAAGCGAGCCATACGAGACGCCGCGCCCGTCGCCATAGTCTTCCACGTTTCCCGGCTCGTAAGCGAGCATCACGTCGCCGGAACGCAATTCGTGAAAGCTGTTTTCAAAGCGCCGCCGCCATTCGCCGGTATGCGAGCAGTCCCCATCCCCTGTGTAATAACCCGCCACGCCGGGCAGGCGCAAGGCCGACTCGCCGGCCAGTTTGCTCGCGCCGCGTAAAGGAACGCCTTGCTTCTGCAGCGTGGCGAGCTTCAACAGGAGAAACGGATAGACGTACTTATCCACGTAGGCATTTTTGACGCCGGCTTTGTCGAACCGCGCGGAGAGCGCCTCGCCGACGCCGTGCGCGATGCTCTCGCCGTTGATGACCTTCTGCGCCCGCATCGCTGGATCAGGCTGCGGCGGGGCGCCGTGCGCGGCGGCAAAAATCAGGTTATAGTTACCCTTCCCGGCCGTGTTGTTCAACAGCTCCAGGGTGAGCTGAACCTGCTGGTCCAGCTTTAAAGTCATCTGATCCATCAGCAAGTTCCCGCCAGCGCGAGGGGAATCCGATCCGGTTTCGTAGCCCAGCAGCGCCATGGACCCGAGCGAAACGAAGACAAAATCCAGGGTGGCGCCCTGCCCCAATTTTTCCCCCGCGACCATAGTGCGCAGCAGGTCAAACTGCGCCTCCTGGCAAAAGGGAGACGATTGGTAAAGGGCGAAGAATTCCTCCGGGTGCCTCATATCGAAGCTGAGGGTGCGAAGAGGCGGCAGGTCGCTGGCTGCCCCCACAGCCATCCATTTCTTGTCATGCAGCTGCTCGAGCGGCCGGGCCGCATTGTATGACGCCAGCCATTCGGGGGCGTTTCCGCGGGTGATGAACTGGCCCTGCGCATCCATCCAGTACACGGGCGCACGCGAATTCCCTGCCAGCAGCGAAGCTGGACCTTCATTCAGTCCCAGGGAGTAAATGCGGCCGTGGCCGGTGCGCGCAACCTCATCGGCCAGAGTCGCCGCTTCCAGCATGTCCGCACGCGCCTTGGTCAGTGTGTGTGTAGTGCGGTTGTACCATTGGTCGGCGACTATGCCATGGACGCTTGGATAAGCGCCGGTCGCCAACGTGGCCAGACCCGTGGCTGTGAATCCGCTGGCGGCCAGACGGCAGTCGGGATAGAAAATGCCTTTCGCCAACAGCTCCCGAAAGCCGCCGGGCTGCAGTTGGCTTCCGTTCCGGTCCAGGTAAAGCTGCCGGAACTGCTCCGCAATCAGAAATACGAACAGCTTCGGCCGGGGCCGAAGTGCCTGCAGGCCGGGCAAATGCGCTGCCAGCCCGGCCAGAGCGCCGGCCGTAAAACGTCTACGCGAAATGGGCATGGCGTAACAAAGTTTAGCAATCTTGTCGGATTTTATGGTATCGTCTTTTCTTAATACTTCTTCATAAAAGCACGAGTGTACCGCACTCTTAGGAGAACTATCTGATGCCAGAGGAAGATGGGAGCATCTTAGGCTTGGCTACCATACGCCGGAATCGCGGCATATCGCTGGAACAAATTGCGGAATCCACGAAGATCAATATTCGCAGTTTGAAGGCCATCGAAGGCGGGGATTTCAAGAAATTACCCGGCGGGATCTATAATACCAGCTACATTCGGCAATACGCGAAGGCCATCGATTTCGACGAAGCCGAGCTGTTGGCGTTTTATCGCATCCAGATGGGGGTGGCGAACAGTTCGGCGGACGGCCGCCAGAGCCGTGACGGAGAGGACATGATCGGCGGCGGATTTCGGCCGGCCTCTCTCGCCAGTTAGTCCATCGTTCAATGTCGGGTCCGATGGCGCACGCTGTTATTTGAACGCGGCCAATAGATCGCCGGTTTGTCTGGCAAGAGTCCAGCGGGCGCGCTCCACGGAGTACTGCGCGTCGTAGAACGCAATCCACTTGCCGCTCTCGGCAATGCGCGATTCCTCCACCTGGCTTAACAGAATCCGGCCTTCTTCGAGCATTGCCAGATTCACCGAAACCTGTTCGCGGGCGACATCCAGATCGAGCCGTGCGACATCCCGTTGCGCTTCCGCTTTGTGCACCTCCCGGTAACACTGGCGCGTGTCGGCCGTAATCTGGTTGCGCGTGTGGGCCAGTTGGATGGTCAGCCGAGCTGCGTCCGCATTGGCTTCGGCGGCGGCCGCGGCGGCCCCGGGGCCGGGCAATACGGGAAGCAGGAACGAAACGCCAATCTCGCCGTTGTTGGGCTGATACCTGAGGAAGTAATCCTGGTAATGATTGAACGTGGCGAAAAGCCCATACTGCGCCACCAGATCCGCGTGCGGGAGGCGCGCGGCTTTGGCCGACCGTTCCTCCAGCCCTTTGGCTGCGATCTGCGATTGCAGGCCGCGCAGTTCTTTGCTGGACTGCAGCGCGCTTTCTACGGCGGCCTCTTCGGAAGCCGGCAACGGTGGAACGGGCCGCTCTTCGCTCGACGGCCGCACGCGGTCCTCCGCGCCGTATCCCAATACGATCGCCAGGGAGGTCTCGGCGGTTTCGCGATCCGCATCGAGCGAATCGGCGAGCTGCCGCGCGCGGGCCAGGTTGAGCTCCGCGCGCTTGGCTTCGATTGGCAATTCGCGCCCCTCTGCGACGCGATTCTGAATCGTACTCAGCACTTTTTGGGAGCTCTCCACTTCCTTGCCCGCCATCTCGCCGGCGCGGGCCGCGCGTTCGGCATCCAGGAAAAGCGCGGCCGTGCGAAAGGCGATTTCGTCCTGCTTGGCGGATGCGGTAATGCCTGCGCCGCGCGCCTCCTCTTTCGTGCGCGCTACTGCATAGCTCTGTTGGCGGTTGAACAGGACCTCCGAGACACGCCCTTGCACGATAGAGGGCGCCGCCCCCTCGATGCTCATAGGGAATCCATCGGTATAGGCCAGGCCGCTGCCGACGTACAAGTGCGGCGCGAACGGATCCTTCTGCACTCGCACGGCTGCCTGTGCTTTCAGTTCATCCAGGCGCGCCATCGCGATTTCCGGGTTCTGCTGGAGCGCGCGGTCCACGGCCTGCTGCAGTTTCATGGTGTGCACTTCCGCCCGCAGAACGGCGGCCAGGCACGCCAGGGTGATGATGCGAGTCCACGTCGGCATGCTGGTATTGTCTCAGACTCCCGCGGGTCCCTCCGACCGGCTCTCAAGATAGCGGCCTGCCGAGGCCGCCGCAGGTTTGGGAGCCTGTCCTCGTGGCCCTGCGGGCCGGCAAAGTTCATGAAAACCAGTTACAGGGGCCGCCTGCGTCATGCCCAACGGCTTAGGCAAATCGAAGATAGTCCTGCTCAGCTTCGCCTCGTAAAAGACGCACCCAGCCCGGGTCGGAGCAACCCCGTACTGTGTCCAATTGACTACCGCCTCAATCAGATGTCCAATCAGATTGAGGCAAGTGCGATGGCAATCACTTTGCTATGGCATCATTTGATGCGCCCAGGATGGTACGTCTACATCATGTTCAGCGCTGCCACGGCGACGGCAGCCGCTTCTAACTTCCGGCTCGGCATCGATTACTCCGAGTTCCTGCCGACCGGCTCATTAACCTACGTTCAGTACGGAGTCACAACCACTGACGGGCAAGGCAATATTTATGTTCTGGCAAACGGATCAAATAACTCCGGGGAGAATAACCTGAGTTACCTGATCAAACTGAGCCAGAGTCACGTCGTTTACCAGAATCTGCTGCCGTTTTTCGCGTGCTGCGCTATGGCAGCCGATCCGGCGGGAAACGTATATCTGCTGACCGCATCCCAGGACGTGGTGAAAATAGCCCCGGACGGCGTCACCATCGTATATACCGTCAGCATGGGAGCTAATGTCAGTCTAACCGGAGTGGCGGTGGATTCGTCCGGACGCGCCTATGTGGCCGGTTTCGCGTTCGCTAACGCGATCCAAACCACGCCGGGAGCTTATCAAACCGCTCCCGCAAGCACCAGCAGCGGTGTCTCCAACGCGTTCGTGATGCGCTTCAAGCCCAATGGGGCGACCGACTATGCCACCTATCTGGGCGGCAGCAGCCCGGCGCAGACTGCGGTGATCGCCGTGGATGCCGCCGGTACGGTGTTTGTCACCGGAATAGCGCTGTCCGCGGATTTCCCTACGACCGCCGGAGCCTACCTGTCAGCCTCCGCGATCCCGAACTTCTCCGTTGCCCCTTTCCTGGCACATTTTTCGAGCGATGGCTCCGCCCTGCTCTATTCCACCTTTGCCGCGCCTTCGGGATATATCGGCTCGATCGCGCTCGATTCCGCCGACGAGGCGGAAGTGGCTATCGGCCTGAATACTGCCCTGGTGGAGCGCTTCAACGCGCAGGGAACAGGCGTGGTATTTCACACATCCCTGCCTGCCGCTTCTCCTCAGGCACTTGTGCTGGATGCCGCCGGCAATACTTACCTTGCGCTGAGTGCCAGCGCAAATTTTCAGCCGATGAACAGCCTGGCCGCTTGTGGAACCAGTGCCACGGCTGCTCTAACCGTGCTGGATGATCAAGGGAACATTTTGCAAGCGACGTACATCCCGGGAATCTACGGCAGCGGCCTGTTCGGGCTGGGATTAAGTTCGACAGTCTATGTGGTGGGATCACCCAACACGGGCTTCACTCCCACTCAACAGTCAGCGGCGTCCAGCGGACTGGTTTCTCTCACCAGCTTCGCGCAGAATCCGAATGCCGCCGTAGTCCAACTGGCATGCGTTTCAAACGCGGCCAGCTACGATAACGCCGGCATCTCCGGCGGCGAAATGGTCAGCTTATTTGGACAGGAACTGGGGCCGGCAGCTGGTACACAGCCGCAGGTAGATGCCAGCACGGGGTTCCCCAAGCAACTGGCAGGCGTACAAGTCACGTTCAACGGCATTCCTGGACCGCTACTCTTTGTGCAGGATAGCCAGATCAACGCCATCGCGCCTTGGGCCCTGGCGGCCGGTTCTAACGTCCAGGTCTGCGCCGCTTATAATGGCGCATCCACCCACTGTGCGACCCTACCGGTGTTGAGCGCGCACCCGGGTGTGTTTACTGTGGACGGCGTACACGCGATCGCGTTCAACCAGGATGGCAGCCTGAACACCGCTGGAAACCCCGCTCAGGCAGGCTCTACAGTGTCGGTCTTTGCTACTGGACTGGGTCCCATCACCCCGGCCGAACCCGATGGCGCAATCGTTGGACCTACAGTGCCAACGAATGTGCTGCCTGATTATATATTCTGGCAGTTTGACACTTTCTTCATTGGCTCGATCGCCGAGACCACCCCCGTCAGTTACGCCGGTCCGGCGCCGTTCCAAGTGGCGGGTTTCAGCCAGGTGAATTTCGTGGTCCAGAATACGACGCAGCCCCTCCCTGGCCAGGTGCCGTTCACTTTGCAGGCCGGAGGAGTTGAGCCCGTCGGCCTGCTGTTTGGCGGCGGAGCGGATAGCAACGGCTTCCTGGTGTATGTAGCCGGGGAGCAGTAAGCGCGCGGAGGCATCCCGCACCAAGGCTTCGAAAACGACCCCGGTTTGCACAACCCCCCGCCACTGTGGTAATCTTTCAAATGTCCCCTAAAGACGCTCAATGGGAGGTCCGTGCTTCTAGGCCGGTCCGTTTGCACCAATGAGGATTGTACATGGCACACAAACAAGGTAAACAATACCAAGCTGCGGCCAAACAGGTCGAATCGCGCGATTATCCGCTCGAAGAGGCCGTGCCGCTGCTGCAGAAAATCAAGTACGCCAAGTTCGATGAGACCGTCGAAGTCCATCTGCGGCTGGGTGTGGACCCCAAGCATGCCGACCAGATGGTGCGCGGCACGGTCGTTATGCCCAACGGCTTAGGCAAATCCAAGAAGGTCCTGGTGATCGCCGGCGGCGACAAGCAGAAAGAAGCTGAAGAGTCCGGGGCCGATTTTGTGGGCGGCGAAAACATGGTCAACAAGATCCAGTCCGAAAACTGGACCGACTACGATGCCGTCATCGCCACGCCCGACATGATGCGCTCGGTCGGCAAACTCGGCAAAATCCTCGGCCCGCGCGGACTGATGCCCAATCCGAAGACCGGCACGGTCACCCAGGATGTGGCCAAGGCTATCCGGGAGATCAAGGCCGGTAAAGTCGAGTTCCGGGTGGACAAAACCGGCATTATTCATGCGCCGGTGGGCAAGATCAGCTTCACGTCGGAGAAGTTGGTCGAAAACGCGTCCAGCCTGATCAGCGCGGTGGTTAAAGCCAAGCCGGCCGCGTCCAAGGGCAAGTATGTCAGGAGCGCTACACTGTGCTCCACCATGGGGCCGGGCGTATCGCTCGATGTGACGGTGTTCAGCCTCAAGGCGGCGGCTGTATAATTCCCTCGCGGGTGTCGAAATGAAGAAGAAAGAAGACAAGAAAAAGGACCTCGAAGCCCTGCGCCAGGATTTGCAGGCGTCCCGAAACCTGTTTTTGACGGGTTACGAAAGGCTGCGCGTGGCCCAGGATTTCGAATTGCGCAAGACCATCCGCGCCGCGGGCGGCAAATACCGCGTGATTAAGAACAACATCGCCGAGAAGGCGTCGGAAGGCACGGCCGCCGAAGAGTTGATGAAGAACCTGCGCGGCATGACCTCGCTGGCCTACACCACTGCCGATCCGGTAGCTCTGGCCAAAGCGCTGACCGCCTACGCCAAGACGAACCCGGCGTTCACGTTCAAGGCGGGCATGGTCGAGGGCCGCGTAATCGATATTAAGGCGATCAACGATCTGGCGGCCATGCCGCCGAAAGAGGAAATCTTCGCCAAGCTGCTGTTCCTGATCAATTCCCCGGCGCAGCGGCTGGTCTCCGCGCTGGGCGCGGTGGGCCGTAACGTAGCGGTGGTGCTGGACCAGGCGGCGAAGGAAGGAAAGTTCCAATAGGCGGGTGCTGGGTGCTAGGTGCTGGTTATAGTAGCCGCGAATCGCGGTTTTAACCAGGACCCAGCACCCAGAACCCAGCACCCTCGGACAGACTTATCTAAATAGGAGTAAGTACCCACAAATGGCGGATATCAACACAATTGCGGATCAGATTCAAGGCTTGACGCTGCTGGAAGCTTCCCAGCTCGTCAAGCTGCTCGAAGAAAAGCTGGGCGTTTCGGCTGCGGCAGCGGCGCCCGTCATGGTAGCCGGCGGCGGAGCGGCGGCAGCGGCAGCCCCGGCGGCCGAGGAAAAGACCGAATTCGCGGTCGTTCTCACGGCGGTCGGCGCCAATAAGATCAACGTCATCAAAGCCGTTCGTGAAGTCACCAGCCTCGGCCTGAAAGAAGCCAAGGACCTGGTCGACGGCGCACCCAAGCCGATCAAGGAAGGCGTGAGTAAAGACGAAGCCGAAACCATCAAGAAAAAGTTCACCGACGCTGGCGCCACCGTTGAAGTAAAGTAGGGGGAGCGGGTTAATCGCCTGCAAGTGGCTGGAAACGCGTGGCTTGCTGCGCTTTCCGGCGTTGCTGTTGACGACTGGGGAGAGATTCTGATACTATCCTTAGTTGGGGTTTCGTTCTTTCAACTGAACTTGATCCCATTGGTGACTGTGAATTTTGGATCCTGGCAGTTAAATTGCAGTTGGCTTGCAACTGCAACGCGAGGATTTGCGTCTTATTTATTGAACGCATTTCCGGTCCGGAATTCGTGTGCCCGCAAAGGCATCCCACCCCGCCCTTCTCAGCCGTTCTCGCTGACGACTTCGACCCGGCTTGCGCAGCCACCTCTTCCCCGGCTCCGAGCCGGTTACGGCTTATCGATTACATGGCGGCCCCTCCTAGCGGTTCTAGGGGACGGCCAAGGCTTTTGCAGTTGGTAGACCTTTTTGCTTAGGTTGTTCGGCCCTCAGGAGTTTATAGAAGACAATGGATATTCAAAACAGCGGCGCCGCCCCCGAGCGAGTTGATTTTTCCAAAATCAAGACTTCGATCCCGATTCCGAACCTCATCGAGGTTCAAAAGAATTCATACGAGCGGTTCCTGCAAATGGATCTGCTCCCCAATGAGCGCGAAGATACCGGCCTACAGACGGTATTCAGTTCCGTTTTTCCGATCTCCGATTTCCGCGGCGTCAGCGAGTTGGAGTTCGTCGACTACTCCATCGGTAACTGGGAGTGCAAGTGCGGCAACCTGAAAGGACTGCACCATCTCCGTTCCACCTGCCGGAACTGCGGCGCTACCATCCGCACCGATCCGTTCCACGCGGGCGACGTGCTTTGCCACCATTGCGGCACCTTTAACAAGAACATCGTCACGTTCTGCAACAAGTGCGGCGACCCGGTCGGCCTGCAACTGAAATATGACATGGTGGAGTGCCAGGAGCGCGGTATGACTTACGCCGCGCCGCTCAAAGTCACCATCCGGCTCACGGTTTACGCCAAGGATCCCACCACCGGCGAGAAAAGCGTCCGCGACATCAAGGAACAGGAAGTCTTCTTCGGCGAAATCCCGTTGATGACCGACAACGGCACGTTCATCATCAACGGTACCGAGCGCGTCATCGTATCGCAGTTGCACCGGTCGCCCGGCGTGTTCTTTGAACGCGTGCCCGCACAAGGGTATTTTCTGGGCAAGATCATTCCCTACCGCGGAAGCTGGGTCGAATTCGAGTACGACACCAAGAACCTGCTGTATGTGCGTATCGACCGCAAGCGCAAGTTCTACGGCTCCGTGTTTCTGCGCGCCCTGGGATTCAAGAGCGACGAACAAGTCTTGCGGGCTTTCTACACGATCGACCGTATTTCCATCAAGGACAACAAGCTCTACTGGAACCTCTACAGTAAGGATGGCGTTCTCACCAGCGGCCTCACCGGACTGAAGCTCTCGCACGCCATCGCGACCAAGAGCGGCGAGACCATCGTGGGGCAGGGCAAGAAGATCACCTCCACGCTGCTGAAGAACATCCAGGCTTCCAAGATCCAGCAGGTGGAGATCGCCCCGAACGATCTGGAAGGCGCCTACATCGCCGCCGACGTGGTCGATATGGCCACCGGCGAAGTGCTGGTGGACGCCAATAACGAGCTGACCACCACCGGGATTCAGAAGCTGATCGAGGCCGGCATTGAAGAGTTCGAAGTATTCTTCCCCGAGCGCGACGACGTGGGTACGGTGATCTCCGCCACGTTGCGTAAAGACAGCGTCAAGGCGCAGAACGACGCGCTCATCGAGATCTACCGCAAGCTGCGCCCCGGCGACCCGCCCACCCTCGACACCGCCACGCAGTTGTTCCAGGGCATGTTCTTCGACCCCCGCAAGTACGATTTCTCGCGCGTGGGCCGCATGAAGTTCAATATCAAGCTGTTCGACCGTGCCGACGCCACGCCGCTCGACAAGCGCACGCTCGATCCAGAAGATTTCCGCGCCACCATCAAGTACCTGTTGAAACTCCGCAAGGGCATCGGGGCGGTGGACGATATCGATCACCTGGGCAACCGCCGCGTACGCGCCGTGGGCGAACTGCTCGAAAACCAGTTCCGCATCGGCCTGGTGCGTATGGAGCGCGCCATTAAAGAGAAGATGTCCGTCTACCAGGAAATGTCCACGGCCATGCCGCACGACCTGGTAAACGCTAAGCCCGTGATGGCGGCCATCCGCGAATTCTTCGGTTCGAGCCAGCTTTCGCAGTTCATGGATCAGACCAATCCGCTCTCGGAGATCACGCATAAACGGCGTCTCTCCGCGCTCGGTCCCGGCGGTCTGTCGCGCGAGCGCGCCGGATTTGAAGTCCGCGACGTGCACCCCACGCATTACGGCCGCATCTGCCCTATCGAGACGCCGGAAGGTCCGAACATCGGTTTGATCTCGTCGTTGTCGTGCTTTGCCTGCATCAACGAATATGGCTTCATCGAAAGCCCGTACCGCAAGGTGCAGAAGGGCGTCGTGGTGGATGAGGTCAAGATCCTGAATCCCGGCGACACCCCCTACAAAGTGGGCGACATCATTCGCCGCGGAGATATCGAAAAGGCCAACGCCGCCCTCGGCGCGAAGAAGCAAGCCGCCGAGTACGAAGCCCATTGCGAGTATCTGTCCGCCTGGGAAGAAGACAAGTACACCATCGCCCAGGCCAATGTGGATCTCGACGAGAACGGCCGCATCGTTTCCGACCTGTGCAACGCCCGCCAGGCGGGTAATTTCGTGCTGAAGCACCGCGACGAGATCGAGTACATCGACGTCAGTCCTAAGCAGCTCGTCTCGGTGGCCGCCAGCCTGATTCCGTTCCTCGAGAATGACGACGCCAACCGCGCGCTGATGGGTTCCAACATGCAGCGCCAGGCCGTTCCGCTGCTGCGCGCCGACGCCCCCTATGTGGGCACCGGTATGGAGCGCGTCACGGCCCGCGACTCGGGCGCGGTGGTTCTCTGCAAGCGCGCCGGCATCGTCGATTCGGTCGATTCCGAGCGCATCATCGTGCGCGTGGAAGGCGGCGCGGCACACGAGGGGCAGCTTTCGCGCGAAGTGGGCGCGGACATCTATCAGCTCACCAAGTTCAAGCGCTCCAATCAGAACACCTGCATCAACCAGAAGCCCATCGTGGCCATGGGGCAGCGTGTGACCAAAACCCAGGTGCTGGCGGACGGCCCCTGCACCGATATGGGCGAACTGGCCCTCGGGCGCAACGTGCTGGTGGCTTTCATGCCCTGGCGCGGCTGCAACTTTGAAGACGCCATCCTGGTCAGCGAAAAGCTGGTCAAGGAAGATTACTACACCTCGATCCACATTGAGGAGTTCGAAATCGAGGGCCGCGACACCAAGCTGGGGCCGGAGGAAATCACGCGCGACATACCGAACATCGCGGATTCCTTCCTGCGCAACCTGGATGAAAGCGGCGTGATTCGCATCGGCGCCACCGTGAAACCCGGCGATATCCTGGTGGGGAAAGTCACTCCCAAGGGGGAAACCCAGCTCACTCCCGAAGAGAAATTGCTGCGCGCCATCTTCGGCGAAAAGGCCGGCGACGTGAAAGACGCTTCGCTCTATTGCCCGCCCGGTATCGAGGGCACGGTGGTCGATTGCAAGATCTTTTCGCGCAAGGGCCAGGAGAAAGACGAACGCTCCCGCGTCATCGAGGAATCCCAGATCGCCCGCCTGCAGCGCAACCTGCAGGATGAAATCCGGATTCTGACCGACGAACGCGCCAAGCGCCTGGGCAATCTTCTGGAAGGCAAGCATCTGCTGGCCGACCTGCACGACGAAAAGACCAACAAGCGCCTGCTGGCAAAAGATACGGACCTGTCGCGGGACCTCATCGAGAAAATGAAATCGCGCGACCTGAAGCGCATGCGCTTCAAGGACAAAGATCCGCGCATCAACGAGCAGATCGACGAAATCGAGGAGATGACCTCGCGCCAGATCGCGGTGCTCGAAAAAATCACCGACGAGAAGGTCGGCAAGCTGCGCAAGGGCGACGAATTGCCGCCCGGCGTGATCAAGCTGGTCAAGGTTTACATCGCCATGAAACGCAAGCTTTCGGTGGGCGATAAGATGGCCGGCCGCCACGGAAACAAGGGCGTGATCGCGCGCATCCTGCCGGATGAGGATATGCCGTACCTCCCGGATGGCACGCCGGTCGAGATCGTGCTGAATCCGCTGGGCGTGCCTTCCCGCATGAACGTGGGCCAGATTCTGGAAACCCACTTGGGCTGGGCTGCCAAGGCGCTGAACCTGCACTACGCCACGCCGGTGTTCGACGGCGCCACCGAGCGCGAAATCAAGAAAGCTCTTACCGACGCGCACCTGCCGAAGGACGGCAAGACGCAGCTCTACGACGGTCTTACCGGCCAACCCTTCGAGCAGCCGGTGACGGTCGGCTATATCTACATGCTCAAGCTCTCGCACCTGGTGGACGACAAGATTCACGCGCGCTCCATCGGGCCGTACTCGCTCATCACCCAGCAGCCGTTGGGCGGCAAGGCGCAGTTCGGCGGCCAGCGCTTCGGCGAAATGGAAGTTTGGGCCCTCGAAGCCTATGGGGCCGCCTACATTCTGCAGGAGCTGCTGACGGCCAAATCCGACGACGTATACGGCCGCGCCAAGATTTACGAAGCCATCGTCAAGGGCGAAGCCGCTATCGAACCGGGTGTGCCGGAATCGTTCAACGTGCTCATCCGCGAATTGCAGTCGTTGTGCCTGGACGTCGAGTTGATGAAGAAAGCGCCGCACGAGGTTTTGGATATGGCGCCTGCGGCGGATTAGGAAAGCAGGAGTCAGGAGTCAGGAGACAGAAGACAGAAGTCAGAATCCGCTGGCTCCAGCAGTTGTTTGGGTGGCTGGTTTTAGAAGCGTGGAGTGGGGGCTAGAGTGGGGAGGCAGGCATTCTGACTCCTGACTTCTGACTCCTGACTCCTTTTTTGGAGGCATCTTGAGATCTTCACCTTACGATCGCGCAAACTTGATCGCCGATTTCGATTCCATCCGGATCAGTCTGGCGTCTCCCGAAAAGATCCGGAGCTGGTCCCACGGAGAAGTTACTAAGCCGGAGACCATCAACTACCGGACCTTCAAGCCGGAGCGCGATGGATTGTTCTGCGCGCGCATCTTCGGGCCAACCCAGGATTGGGAGTGTTTGTGCGGCAAGTACAAACGCATGAAGCACCGCGGCGTCATTTGCGACAAGTGCGGCGTGGAAGTCACGCTGGCGCGCGTGCGCCGCGAACGCCTGGGCCACATCGAACTGGCCAGCCCGTGCTCGCATGTCTGGTTCTTCAAGGGTCTGCCCAGCCGCATCGGCCATCTGCTCGATATCACCCTGCGCGAGCTCGAGCGCGTGCTCTATTTCGAAGCTTTCGTGGTGGTCGATCCCGGCGAAGTGCCCGATCTCTCCCAGCGCGAGGTCATCACCGACGAGCGCAAGCGCCAGCTTGACCAGGACTTCCCCGGCAAGTTCGTCGCCATGATGGGCGCCGAAGGCATCAAAGAATTGCTCAAGAAAGTGGACGTCGAATTCCTCAGCGAGGACATTCGCGCGAAGATGAAGACCGAAACTTCGCAGCAGAAGAAGCTGAAGTTCGCCAAGCGCCTGCGTGTGGTGGAATCGTTCCGTAAATCCGGTAACAAGCCCGAGTGGATGATTCTCGATGTAATTCCGGTCATTCCGCCGGAACTGCGCCCGCTCGTGCCGCTCGATGGCGGCCGCTTTGCCACTTCCGATCTCAACGACCTGTACCGCCGCGTGATCAACCGCAACAACCGCCTGAAGAAGCTGATCGAGCTGCACGCGCCCGACGTCATCGTGCGCAACGAAAAGCGCATGCTGCAGGAAGCCGTGGACGCGTTGTTCGATAACGGCCGCCGCGGACGTGTGCTGCGCGGCGCCAACAACCGCCCGCTGAAGTCGCTCTCCGATACGCTCAAAGGCAAGCAGGGCCGCTTCCGCCAGAATCTGCTCGGCAAGCGCGTGGATTATTCCGGCCGTTCCGTCATCGTGGTGGGTCCGGAGCTGAAGTTGAACCAGTGCGGTCTGCCTAAGAAGATGGCCCTCGAACTGTTCAAGCCGTTCATCTATCATCGCCTGGAACAGCGCGGCCATTGCACCACCATCAAGCAGGCCAAGGAACTGGTCGAGCAGCAGGACCCCGTGGTTTGGGACATTCTGGAAGAGGTCATCAAGGACCACCCCATTCTGCTCAACCGCGCTCCTACGCTGCACCGCCTGGGTATTCAGGCCTTCGAGCCAGTACTCGTCGAAGGTAAAGCCATCAAGATCCATCCATTGGTTTGCACCGCGTTCAATGCGGACTTCGACGGCGACCAGATGGCCGTCCACATTCCGCTGTCTCCCGAAGCTCAGATCGAAGCTTCTACGCTGATGCTGTCTTCGAACAACATCCTTTCACCCGCGCATGGCGGACCCATCGCCGTGCCCACGCAGGACATGGTTCTCGGCTGCTACTACCTGACCAAGGCGCGCCCCGGCACCAAGGGCGAGGGCCGCACTTTCGCCTCCGTCGAAGACGTGCTGATCGCGCTCGAAATGGGCGAGGTGGAAACACTCACGCCTATCAAGCTGCGCTATACCGGCAAGGTCATCGACCTGGTGCATGCGTTCGACAATCAGAACATGCTGCATACCGAGCCCATCGAGTTCGTCAAGCAGTACATGGAAACCACCGTCGGCCGCGTGATCCTCAACGATCAACTGCCGCAGGACATGCCTTTCATCAACGGCCTGCTGAAGAAGAAAGGCTTGGCCCAGTTGGTGCAGTATTGCTACTTGAAATTTGGGTTGGTGGTTACGGTCGGAATGCTCGACCAGGTCAAATCCCTGGGCTTCCTGTACGCTACCCGCGCCGGTATCTCCATCGGCATCGACGACATGGTCGTGCCTTCGGAAAAAGCCGGCCTTGTGCGCGAGGCGGAAAAGGATGTGGTGGCGGTCGAAAACCAGTATCAGGACGGCGCCATCACCCACGGCGAGCGCTATAACAAGATCATCGAAATCTGGTCGAAGGTTACCGAAAAGGTTTCCGACGAAATGTTCCATGCGATGGAAGAGGACGACCGCACCGGCCGGTACCTCAATCCGATTTACATCATGGCCGACTCCGGCGCGCGCGGATCGAAACAGCAGATCCGCCAGCTTTCCGGTATGCGCGGTTTGATGGCCAAGCCTTCCGGCGAGATCATCGAAACACCCATCACCGCCAATTTCCGTGAAGGCCTGAACGTGCTGCAGTACTTCATTTCCACGCACGGCGCCCGCAAGGGCTTGGCCGATACCGCTCTCAAGACCGCCGATTCCGGCTACCTGACGCGCCGCCTGGTGGACGTCTCCCAGGACGTGATCATCGCTGAAACGGATTGCGGCACCACCGAAGGCATCTACGTGGAGCCCATCATTGAATCCGGCGAAATCATCGAACCCTTGCGCGACCGCATCGTCGGCCGCGTGGCGCTCGAAGACCAGAAAGACTACGAAGGCAACGTGATCGTGGCCGTGAACCAGGAAATCACCGAAGACCTGGCCGCTGCCATTCAGGCTGCCGGCATCGAGCGCGTCAAGATTCGCTCGGTGCTCACCTGCGAATCGAAACGCGGCGTGTGCGTGATGTGCTACGGCCGCAATCTCGCTTCCGGACGATTGGTCGAGCGGGGCGAGGCTGTCGGCGTCATCGCCGCGCAGTCCATCGGCGAACCTGGCACGCAGCTCACCATGCGTACCTTCCACATCGGCGGAACGGCCTCCCGTATTTCGGAGCAATCCACGCAGGACTCCAAATCCGACGGTTTCGCCCGCTACATCGGCGTGCAGTCCGTGCGCAGCAAGACCGGCGAGCTGATCGCCATGAACCGCAACGGCATCATGGCCGTGGTCGATGACAAGGGCCGCGAAAAAGAACGCTATCAGATGGTGTATGGCGCCAAGATCCTGGTGGAAGACGGCGGTCCCGTGAAGGCCAACCAGATCCTGCTCGAGTGGGATCCTTACACCTTCTCCATCCTCACCGAAGTTACCGGCACGGTGCACTTCAAAGATCTGCTCGAAGGCATGACCATGCAGGAGCAGTTGGATGAAGTCACGGGCATGAGCCAGCTCGTGGTGATCGATTCCCCGGATGAGAAGCGCCAGCCAACTGTGATCGTACGGCCCGACTCGGCACTCGGCAGCAAGTCCGAAGCCAAGAAATACCTGATGCCGACCCACGCCCACTTGATGGCGCGCGACGGCGAGGAAGTTCACGCCGGCGACGTGCTGGCCAAGATCCCGCGCGAGACCACCAAGACCAAAGACATCACCGGCGGTCTGCCCCGCGTGGTGGAACTGTTCGAAGCCCGCAAGCCGCGCGAGACGGCCATCATGGCTGAAATCAACGGCGCGGTGAAGTACGGCGAAGTCACCAAGGGACAGCGCAAGATCTACGTGGTGGGCGAAGACGGCGATCAGCGCGAATACTCGCTGCCGCGCGGCGTCCACATTAACGTGCAGGAGGGCGAGAAGGTGAAAGCCGGCGAACCCCTCATGGACGGCCCCCGCAATCCGCACGATATCCTGGACGTGCTCGGCGAGAAGGAACTGCAGAAGTACCTGGTCAACGAGATTCAGGAAGTCTACCGGTTGCAGGGCGTCAACATCAACGACAAGCACCTGGAAGTAGTCGTCCGCCAGATGATGCGCTGGGTGAAGGTCGAAGATATCGGCGATACGGAATTTCTGCCGGAAGAGGTAGTGGATAAGTTCCGCTTCCGTGCGATCAATCAACTGACCATCGAGTCCGGCGGCCGTCCCGCCAAGGGCCGGGCCGTGCTGCTGGGCATCACCAAGGCGTCGCTTTCCACTGATTCGTTCATCTCGGCGGCCTCGTTCCAGGAGACCACCCGCGTGCTCACCGAAGCCGCTATCAACGGCAAGGTGGATTACCTGCGGGGCCTCAAGGAGAACGTGATCATGGGGCGCCTGGTTCCCGCGGGAACCGGCATGGAGTATTACCGGCGCGTGAAAATCGCCGGCGAAGACGTAGTGGAAGAGCCGGCCGTCGAGCCGACGCTCGAGTCCATCCCGGGCTACGACGAAGAGGCGCGCATTCAATACGCCGGCGGCTTGACCGAAGCCACGCCCGACGATACCCTAGCAGAGTAGATGTGGGGCAGGCGTCCACGCCTGCGGGCGGGTCTCCAGACCCGCCTACTTCCCCAACTAATTTTTTTGAAGCCTGCGGCGCTTTTGGCCGCGTCATACAATATATATGCAAGACATCACCTACTGCCCGACCTGCGGGAGCGATGAAATCAAAAAGGTGCGCCGGACCTGGACCGGTGAGTTCCAGGGAAAGACCTACACCATTCCCGACCTCGAATTCCACCAATGCCCGGCTTGCTGGGAGAGAGTTCTAGGCCGGGAGGCTTTGCGTCGGATCAAGGCCGTGGTCCCCGCAACCTCCGAATTGCAGCTCATGGCGCGCACGGCCTGACGAACCCGTACGACTAAACGCTCAGATGCGCGCGCACCACTTCGTCCGTCAGTTCGCCGATCGAACCGGCGGCGACGCGGCGTCCCTTGTCGAGAATGCAGAACTCGCTCGCCACGCGGCGCGCGAACGGCAGCTTCTGCTCGACCAGCAGCACGGTGAGCCCTTCTTCCTGGTTCAGCCTCAAGACGATGTCGCCGATTTCGTGGACGATATTGGGCTGAATCCCTTCGGTGGGCTCGTCGAGAATCAGCAGCTTCGGCTCGAGCACCAGCGCGCGGCCGATCGCGAGCTGCTGCTGCTGCCCGCCCGAAAGGTCGCCGCCGCGCCGGTTCAGCATCTGCTTCAGCACGGGAAACAGATCGAAGATGCGGTTTGGAATCGCGCGGGCGCCGTTCTTGCGCACGCCCAGGCCCACGCGCAGATTTTCCTCCACCGTCAGATGCGAAAAAATCTCGCGCCCCTGCGGCACGTAGCCGATGCCGAGCCTGGCCCGCTGCTCGGCGGGACACTTGAGCAAATCGCGTCCCCTCGAATGTGATGCCGCCGGAGCTGCGCCGGCTGCAGACCCATGATGCATTTGAGCAGCGTCGTCTTGCCCATGCCGTTGCGGCCCATCAGGCACATGCGCGCACCGGCGGGCACGGCGAGATCCACATCCCACAACGTGTGGCTGCCGCCGTAGAACTGGTTGAGGGCCTTGACCGCCAGCACGCTCATACTCCCAGATAGACTTCGATGACGCGCGGATCGTTCTGCACTTTGTCCATGTCGCCCTCCGCGATCACGCGCCCTTCGTGCAGCACCGTGACGCGCCGGGCGATCGATCGAACGAAGGCCATGTCATGCTCGACCACCACCACCGAGTGCTCGCCCGCCAGCGACAGCAGCAGCTCGGCCGTGCGCTCGATCTCTTGCGGCGTCATGCCGGCCACCGGCTCGTCCACCAGGAGCAGTTCCGGGTTCTGCATCAGCAGCATGCCGATTTCGAGCCACTGCTTCTGGCCGTGCGCGAGTATTCTTCCCGGCGCGTCGGCGATGGTCCGACGAGGCCGATGATCTCCAGGACCTCGTCGATTCTCGCCTGTTGCGCGGGCGTGATGCGCGCACGCAGAGTTTTCAGGAACGACCGGCTGCCGGCCAACGCCAGTTCGAGGTTTTCGAACACCGTCAACTGCTCGAACACGGTCGGCTTCTGAAACTTCCGCCCGATTCCCGCCGCCACGATTTCCGGCTCGGACAACTGCAGCAGATCGATGTCGCGGCCAAACCACGCCGTTCCCGAATCCGGGCGCGTCTTCCCGGTGATGACGTCCATCATGGTGGTCTTGCCGGCGCCGTTCGGCCCGATGATGCAGAGCAATTCCCCGGGATCGACGTACAGCGTGAGCTCGTTGAGCGCCTTAAAGCCGTCGAAGCTGACGGTCACATCCTCGAGATACAGTCTCTTGTCGCGGGCAGGCGCGTTCATTTGCCTTTGCCTCGCGCGGACACCAGGCCAATAATCCCGCGCGGCAGAAACAGCGTCACCAACACGAACAACGCGCCCAGCGCGTAGAGCCATACTTCGGGAAACGCGCCGGTGAAATAGGTTTTCGCGTAGTTCACCAGGACCGCGCCCGCGATCGCGCCATAGAGCGTGCCCCGTCCTCCGACGGCCACCCAGATGACGGCTTCAATCGAGTTGATGGGCGCAAACTCGCTCGGGTTAATGATGCCGATTTGCGGCACATACAGCGCGCCGGCGATGCCCGCGACGATGGCGGAAAACACGAACAGCCACAGTTTGAACGATTCGACGGGATAACCGAGAAATCGGGTGCGGCTCTCGGCGTCGCGGATCGCGCGCATCACGCGCCCGGCGCGCGATTCGACAATCGCGCGGCAAGCCACGTAGCTGGCCGCGAGCGCGACGGCGGTGATCACCAGCAGCACCACGTGCGTGCGGTCGGAATGCAGATCGAAGCCCAGGATGTCCTTGAAATCGGTGAATCCGTTGTTGCCGCCGAAGCCCATGTCGTTGCGGAAGAACGCCAGCATCAGGGCGTAGGTGAGCGCCTGGGTGATGATCGAAAAATACACGCCCGGTGACGCGCGACCGGAACGCAAACCAGCCGAACACCAGCGCCAGCAAGGCCGGCACCAGCACCATCATCAGCAGCGCGAACGAAAAGTGGTTGAAGCCGTACCAGAACCACGGCAGCGACTTCCAGTTCAGGAACACCATGAAGTCGGGCAATATGGGATCGCCGTAGACGCCCCTGCGGCCGATCTGCCGCATCAGATACATGCCCATGGCGTAGCCGCCGAGCGCGAAAAAAGCCGCGTGCCCCAGGCTCAGGATGCCGCAGTAGCCCCAGATCAGATCGACCGCCAGCGCCAGCATCCCGTAGCACAGATATTTGCCGATGAGCGTGATCCCGAAGGCCGAAAGATGAAACGCGGACGACGCGGGCACCACCTGGTTGAGGATGGGCACGGCGACGGCCACCAGCGGCCAGCACCGCCAGAAACCAGGCGCCTCCGCGATCGCCGGCCTTGGCTCCGATCCCAGAGGCGTAATACGCCACATGCTACTTGTCCTCCGCCGCGCGGCCGGCTTGCGGGAACAGTCCGCGCGGCCGGGTCTGAATGAAAAGAATGAGCGCGACGAGGACGAAAATCTTTGCCAGCACGGCCCCGGCATAGGGCTCCAGCAGCTTGTTGACGATCCCCATCGACATGCCGCCGATCAGCGATCCCCAGAGATTTCCGACGCCGCCAAAAACAACCACCATGAACGAATCGATGATGTAGGATTGCCCCAGATTCGGACCGACGTTGGTCAACTGGCTCAGCGCCACGCCCGCCACGCCGGCAATCCCCGATCCGAGCCCGAAGGTCATCGCATCCACCCACTCGGTGCGGATGCCCATCGCCTTGGCCATGGCCCGATTCTGCGAAACGGCCCGGATGTCGAGACCGATCCGCGTGCGCTTCAGCACGAGCAGGATCAGGGAGAAGACCATCAGCGTGAAGATGACGATGTAGAGCCGGTTGTAGGTGATCGAGAGCGCGTCGTTCAGCCGCAGCGAGCCGCTCATCCAGTCGGGCGTCACCACCGATCGGTTGAGCGCCGAAAAAATCGAGCGCACCGATTGCTGCAGGATGAGGCTCACGCCGAACGTCGCGAGCAGCGTCTCCAGCGGCCTTCCGTAAAGAAATCGGATAATCGTGCGCTCCATCAGGACGCCCGTCAGCCCCGCAACGATAAACGCCGCCGGAATCGCCGACCAGGATCGAGATCCCGATGTGCGCGGGCATCGCCATCTGGACCGACGTAGGTGGTGTACGCGCCGAGCATCATCAACTCGCCGTGAGCCATGTTGATGACGCCCATGACGCCAAACGTAATGGCCAGTCCGATGGCGATCAGAACCAGCACCGACCCCAGGCTCAGGCCGAAAAACAAGCGTCTCGATGCCCGAATAGAAGGTGCGCCACCGGTCGATGGTCTGCGACCGCGGCGGCGGCGGCCTGCCGCACCTGCGCATCGCTTTCGACGAAGCTGCCGTCGGAAGATTTATCGAGCAGAAGCGCCAGCCTGTTCCGCACATCCTGGCTGACGCTGTGGCTCAGCGTGGCGATCGCCTGCGAGACGCGCGCTGCGTATCCGAGCCGTCCAGCGCGGCGAGCGCCAGAGCTGTGGCGATTTCCTTCTTGACGCCGGAATTCGTTTCCACGCCCAGGCGCTGCGCGCAGCAGCGCCACGGTCTGCTCGTCCAGCGAGCGCGACATCTCCCGCACCGCGTCCAGGCGCACCGACGCATCCGGGCTCGACAAGCGAGAAGTGCGCCACGGTGGTCCGCAGAACGCTGCCGCAAACCGTTGTTCGTGCCGATCTTGGTCGAGGCTATCCGCGGAGGCGGATCCGGCATCCTTCAGGGTCAGCGGATCGATCAAATTGAGGGGATCCGCATCGGCCGACTTGACGATAAAAACCTTCTGATCGCTGTTGCGGTAATAGAGCCGGTCTTCCAGCAACGCCGTGAGGACCGCGCGGACGCTGCGGATGACCGCTCTGGCTCAGCCGTTCGGCAATACTCGCCTTGTCGGAGTACGTCGCCTCGCGCAGCTCGCCGAGCGTCGACAGGAAAGCTTGCGTCGTTTGCGGAGATTGGGCGCGTACCAGGAGCTAGCGCCCCAAAGGGCGAGCAGCAGCACGAACAGCCACTGCCCGCCCGGCGGGAGGTGTTTCATTACTTGTAGTTCTGTCCCGAACACTTCTTGGTGACCTGTATTGTAGTTCCCGCACTTCAGCGTCACCCAATCCGCCTCGATGTCCTTGCTGCCCGGCAGGTAGTCGGACCAGGCTTCGCCCGGCACCTCGCCCGCGGATTTCCAAACCACGTTAAACTGGCCGTCCGCTTTCACCTCGCCGATGTAGACCGGCTTGGTGATGTGATGATTCGGCAGCACCTTGGCGGTGCCGCCGGTGAGGTTCGGCGTCTCAGTGCCGGGGAGCGCCGCGATCACCTTCTCCACGTCGGTCGTTCCGGCCTTCTGCACCGCCTTCACCCACAGATTGAAGCCGATGTAGGTGCGCCTCCATCGGGTCGTTGGTGGTGCGCTTGGGGTTCTTGATGAACGCGTGCCACTGTTCGATGAACGCTTTGTTGGCCGGCGTGTTGATGCTTTCAAAGTAGTTCCAGGCCGCCAGTTCGCCAACCAGCGGTTTGGTGTCGAGGCCCGACAGTTCCTCCTCGCCGACCGAGAAGGCGACCACCGGAATATCCTCCGCCGAAATCTTCTGGTTGCCGAGCTCCTTGTAGAAAGGCACGTTGGCGTCGCCGTTGATGGTGGACACTACCGCCGTCTTCTTGCCGGCCGAGCCGAACTTCTTGATGGCCGCCACGCGCGTCTGCCAGTCGGAGTAAGCCGAAGGGCGTGTAGTTGATCGAGATATCTTCGGGCTTCACGCCTTTCGACCAGCAGGTAAGCTTCGAGGATCTTGTTGGTGGTGCGCGGGTAGACGTAGTCCGTTCCTTCGAGCACCCAGCGCTTCACGCCGACTTCCTTCATCAGGTAATCGACCGCGGGGATGGCCTGCTGGTTCGGCGCAGCGCCGGTATAGATGACGTTCTTGGACGACTCTTCCCCTTCGTACTGAACGGGGTAAAAGAGCAAGCCGTCGTCCTTTTCGAAAACCGGCAGCACCGATTTTCTGGAAACCGAGGTCCAGCATCCGAACACCACGGCGACTTTGTCCTTTTCGAGCAACTGCGCGGCCTTCTCGGCGAAGAGCGGCCAGTCGGACGCCGGATCGACGACCACCGCCTCCAGCTTCTTGCCCAGCAATCCGCCCTTCTTGTTCTGGGCGTCGATCATCATCAGGATCGTGTCTTTCAGCGTCGTTTCGCTGATGGCCATGGTGCCTGAAAGCGAATGCAGCACGCCCACCTTGATGGTGTCCTGGGCCGCCGCGCCTTTGGAAAATAGCAATCCCGGCCAGTCAACAGCCAGGCGCTCAAAAACATTGCTTTACGCTTCATAAATTATCTCCTTCACTTCCGAGGTTGGTAAACTGCATTACATCTGGACCTGGAGGCCGATTCCCGCCTGCCAGAAATTGGGCTTTTCTCCATTGAATCGCGTGTCTTTGCAGAACGACATGATGCGCGCCTTGAACTGCTTGATGACGTAGTTGAAATTCACCTCGGTGGTTTTCTGATCGTAATTCGGAGTCCACACCATGTGTAAACTCCGCCTTGGCATACTTCGCCGAGGATCTGGAACTTACCAACACCGACTACCTTCGGAAACAGGTAGGCGCCTAGGCCATACGCGCCCTGGCTCTTAGCATAGTTCGGGTCGTATCCGCCCAGCCTGTTGTAGTCGGCATACTCACTCTCGATCGAAACTACGCCGCCGTTGCTTTGCAGTTTTCTTTCCATCAGGAAATCGACACTCGAAGCCGTGTGGCCATCTTGATACTGAGTGGCTCCGCCGATGGCCAGTAGATTCTTATCGCCGTAGTAAGTCCCGTTCAGGTAGTAACCGTCCTCCTTATCCCAGAAATCGACCTGGACGCGGGCGGCTCCGAGCACTTTAGAATTCCCGGTGGCAGTCGCACCATCGAACGCGCCGATGGAGACTTTGATTTTCTTGGCGAAGTCGCCCCAATAGACCACGCCATTGTCGCGGCCTTGAAACACGCCGGGATATCCGTCCTGGATCCCGTCTGAAAATACTGCCCACTCATTCGAGTAGAACGGGCCATAGAGATTCGCGCGATCGCTGGGCGGCAGGAAACGGCCGACCCAGACATTGAGCTCGGGAGCCACCGAGACTTGCGCTACCGCGTCCAACACGCCGATCTTGTTGGTGACGCCGTCGTACTCGGTATTGAACATGAAGCTGATGTCTTTGACAACAGGGCCGCTGATGTAAATACGGGCGTGGTCGAGCTGGAACTGGTCGGTAGTCGACGAGCCATCGGGTAAAGTACTGACGAAGCCGGTTTGCAATCCGGCTCCTACCGTAACCGGTCCCAGGGTAACCTGTGCCCGCGAAGGGCCAACCAATCCGAGAAGCCCAACACAAAGAAACACACCGGGAGCGTATCGTCTAGGCATGAATATAGATCTCTCCTCTGGGCGCACGAAGCACCTTTTGTGATTTTGGTCGTGATACAAAAAGCAGCCGGGACGTGTCCAGACGAGGGACTAAAGTGTACGCGCCGACATTGACGCGAACGATTCGGTTAAAAGTGGTGACGCGAAATTATGTTGTCACAGAAACTTAGCACCAACAGTTAACCGTTGTCAACTGTTTGTGACATATAAAACCTATTTTATTAAACCCACCAGAAGGTGGTAGATGTGGAAAACTCGCGTTAAATCCGATTCCCACGCAAATTCGTTTTACGTGTCAGAGGTGCACCATGCAACGAAGAACTGTCAGCGCCGTGGCCCTGTTTTCTTTTGCCGCCGGAGCGATCATAACCGCCCGTCTGGCGCACGTGAATCAAGTGAGGGCCGAGGGCAATCGCGTATTCGAGCTTCGCCTGTATCATGCGGTGCCGGGCAAAATGCCGGCATTGGAGTCCCGCTTTCGCGACACGACTTCCAAGCTGCTCGCCAAACATAACCTGAATGTGGTGGGTTATTGGGTATCCGACGGCGCCGCGCCTTGGGACAACACGTTCATCTGGGTAGTCGCGCATGCCAGCCGCGAGGAAGCCAAAAAGAATTGGGACGCGCTGCGGGCAGATCCCGGATTTCAAGAGATGTTGAAGTCCGAGCAGACCGATAAGACCGTGGAAAAATTGGACACGACCTACATGCACCCGACGGATTTTTCGCCGCTGCAGTAGTGCGCATTCTTCAATCCCCCAAGAACTTCCCAATCGGCCGCAGCCCCTTGACGTTGTCGCACACCGCCTTCAGCGCGGCCGTCATCGGAATCGCCAGCAGCAGCCCCGGCGCGTCCCACATGAATCCCCAGATCATCAGCGAAAACGTCACGGCCAGTGGATTGAGGTGCACGCGCGATCCGACCACCTTGGGATACAACAGATTCAACGCCAGTAGATGAAACGCGCTCACCAGCGCCACCACCAGCAGGTAGCCTGAAATCGTGTCGTAGGCTGTGATCGCCACGAACAGCGGCGGCAGCAGCGCCAGCGGCAGGCCCACATACGGCACCAGGCTCAGGAATCCGCTCAGCGGCCCCACCAGCAGCGCATAAGGCAGATGAATGATCCAAAACGCCAGCGAACTCGCCGCGGCCAGCAACAGTCCCAACAGCGAATTGCCGACTACGAAACCGCGCACCATGTCCGCGATGCCCTGCATGCTGCGCGCTGCCGCGGAGCGGTCCTCGCCGTGAAAGAACTGCAGAAAACTGCGATGGATGTGATCGTGCCAGCTCAACATGAAATAGACCAGAAAGGGCACGAACGAGGCCATCAGCAGGAATTGATAAAACGATGCCAGCCGCACCGAAATGAAATCCTTAATCGGCGACGAATCCTCGTGAATGCGCACTTCCGGAATCGCGCCTGGGACCACCGGCGCCGTAGTGGTGTCGGGCGTCCGCCGCTTCCTCCGTGCCGGGTCGGGCGGCGGCGGTGCCGGCAGCTTGTGGGCCGGCATCACCAATTGGTAAGTGTGCTGCTCCAGGCCGCTCACCTTGGCCGACACGCCCTCCACCAGGTCACCCACGCGCTGGCTGTACTTGGGCATTTCGTCGATCAGCCCTGAGAATTGCGAGTAGGCACCCAAGCCGATCAGGTACACCACTGCCAGTCCCGCCGCGCAGACCACAAAGCTCGCCAGCGACCGCGGAAATCTCACGCGCACCAGCAGTGTGACGAAAGGTTCCAGGATGAATGCCAGCATCACCGCTACCAGCGATGTAATGAAAACCACCCGCCCGAAGTACAGGATGGCGATTACCACGCCCAGGGCAATCAGCGGTAGAGCTATGTTGCGGGCTTCCCGCTCGGCCGCGCGGAGCGGGTTCGATAGTAGGGCCACGGCGATTCCTGTCTCGAATCTAACACGCCCGCGCGTATAATGAAATTAGTTCTCGCCGCATGACGTCTCCAAAACCCCGCATCATGGCTCTCGACCTGGGTAAGAAGCGCATCGGCATGGCCATCAGCGATCCGTTGGGGATCACCGCGCAAGGGCTGCCTAACCTGGAACGCACTACCAAGCGCGCCGATCTGGCGGAGCTCACGCGACAAGTGGAGGAGCGCGACGTCGCCCTGATTCTGATCGGCAATCCGCTCCACATGAATGGCGCCGAAGGCCGGCAGTCCGCCTGGGTGCGCGAGTTCGCCGCGGCACTCACGGCGCGCGCCGGCCGCCCCGTGCGCCTATGGGACGAGCGGCTCACCACGGTGGAAGCTTCCCGCGTCTTGCGCGCGAGCGGCATCGGCATCCAGAAACGCGCGCGCGCCATCGACCGGCTCTCCGCCGTCATCCTGCTGCAGAGCTACCTGGATTCGCTGTGAAGCTTTTTCGCTGGTTCCTCCTCATAGTTCTCTGCATCGTGGCAGCTCTGGGCTACCTGGGCATCAGCCTTTACACTGCTTACGCCGGATTCCAACAGCCGGTTTTCGTCGATTTGCCCAAAGGCACCAGCGCGGCACGCATGGCCGATCTGCTGCAGAATGCGGGCGTCATCCGCCACTCCTGGGCGTTTCTGATGGCGCGCGCATTCCACCGCGGCGCCACTCTGCAGGCCGGTGAGTATCGCTTTGCGAAACCCGCGTCAGTCCTCGAAGTGTTCGATCGCATCCAGCGCGGCGATATCTTCTATTACGAGCTGGTGGTGCCCGAGGGCAAGAACATGTTCGACATTGCCGCGGTGGCCGACCGTCTGGGCGTGTTTCCGGCCGTCAGCTTTCTGCAGGCGGCGCGCAATCCGGCGATCATTCGCGATCTCGATCCGTCGGCGCCGACTCTGGAAGGCTACCTGTTCCCGAATACCTATCGGCTGCGGCGCAACACCACGCCCGAGCAATTGTGCCTGACCATGACCGCTAAATTCCGCGAGGTCTGGCGCAGCTTGGACGCCGCCGCGAACGTACACAGCACCGTCACGTTGGCGTCGCTGGTGGAAAAGGAAGGCAAGCTGGCCCAGGAGCGGCCCATTATCGCGTCGGTTTTCGCCCGCCGGCTGGCTATCGGCATGAAGCTCGATTGCGATCCGACCACCATCTATGCGGCGCTACTCGCGGGCAACTATCGCGGCGCCATATACAAATCTGACTTGGCCAGCGTCGGTCCGTACAATACATACCAACATGCGGGACTGCCGCCGGGGCCGATCGCCAATCCCGGCGTGGCATCCATAAACGCGGTGTTGCACCCGGCCGATACGGACTATCTTTATTTCGTGGCGCGCGCCGATGGGTCCGGCGGCCATAACTTCTCTGCTGATCTGGTGGCCCAGCAGGCGAACGTCATGAAATACCGGCGGGCCACAGCCCAGCGCCAGTGACCGTGGGGCAGGACTCCAGTCCCCGGCGTCCACGCCGGCCACCCTGCCGCGAAAGCGTTACGATGTTGGAATGCTCAAACGCGCGTGGATGCTCTCCCTCCTTCTCCCCGTTTGTCTGCCGGCGGCGCTCCTGCGCATCGAGGTTTCCGAGCGCAGCGACGTGCTGGACGGAAAAGCATTCGCAGCCGCGGGTCCCTACGAGCGCATTGTCGGTAAAGCTTATTTTGGGGTCGATCCCAATCTGCCGGCCAACAAAATCATCACAGATATCGCGAAGGCGCCGCGCAACGAAAAAGGCATGGTCGAGTTCTCGGCCGATTTCTATTGTCTGAAGCCGCGCGATCCCCACCACGGCAATCATGCGGTACTGTTCGAGGTTTCGAACCGCGGTGGGAAGGGCCTGCTGAACTTTTTCGATCTGGGTGGCGCGAACGATCCGCGCACCGGACACGATTTCGGCGACGGTTTCCTGCTGGAGCAGGGCTACACGCTGGTGTGGCTCGGTTGGGAATTCGACGTGCCGCCCGGTCCCGCATTGCTCCGTCTGTATGCGCCCGTCGCGCGCGGCATCACCGGCCTGGTACGTTCCGAGATCACGGCGGACCATAGAGACATCCGGCGATCACTGGGTGACCGCAACCTGTTGGCTTATCCGGTGCTGCACCCGGACGACCCGGCGCTGACACTAACGGTGCGCGACTATCCCGAAAGCCCGCGGCGCAACCTGCCGCGAGAGGCTTGGCATATTGAGGGCGGCACGCACATCGTGATGCCGGCCGGCTTCGATCCCGGCAAGATTTACGAGTTGGTCTATACTGCGCAGGATCCGCCAATCGTCGGGTTAGGTCCGGCGGCAGTGCGCGATCTGATCTCGTTTCTGAAATACGGCATAGAGGCCGATACGATTCTGGGCGACCATCATGATTTCATCAAGCATGCATATGGATTTGGCGTATCGCAAAGCGGCCGTTTCCTGCGTACGTTCGTTTATTACGGATTCAATGGCGACGAGCAGGGACGCCGCGTTTTCGACGGCATGATGGTGCACGTGGCGGGCGCCGGGCGCGGGAGTTTCAATCACCGCTTCGCGCAGCCTTCGCGCGATGGGCACCCCTTCCTGAATACGTTTTATCCCACCGATATTTTCCCGTTCACCGACCTGGCGGAGACCGACGATCAGACCGGCATTACGGACGGCTTACTGACCCATGCCACTCCCGCGGCGGACGTGCCGAAGATTTTCTACACGAACACGTCGTATGAGTATTACGGCCGCTCGGCGTCGCTGATTCATACCACGCTCGACGGCGCGAAAGACGCTCCGTTGGCGCCGGCCACGCGCATCTATTTCTTGGCGGGCTGTCAACACGGGCCGAGCCCATTTCCACCGCAACGGTCGGGGACCCAGAATTTGGCAAATCCGAATAATTACCGGTGGCCGCTACGCGCGCTGCTGGTGGCGCTCGACCGCTGGGTGGCGGACGGGCAAGAGCCGCCGCCATCGCGCTATCCGAAACTGGCGGACGGCAGCCTGACGTCGCTGGGCGCGGTGGCCTTTCCGAAGATGCCAGGCATCGCCTTCCCCACGCGCATCCAGCAGGCGTGGCATGTGGATTATGGCGAAGAGTTCCGCAGCGCCGGCATCGTGACCATTGAACCACCCAAAGTGGGTAGCGCATTTGCGATGCGCGTGCCGCAAGTGGATGCGGACGGCAACGACACGGCGGGCATCCGTATGCCGGCGACGGCGGTGCCTCTGGCAACGTACACCGGATGGAATTTGCGCTCGGCGGAGATCGGGGCGCCCGACGAGTTATCTAGCATGGCGGGCTCCTTCATCCCATTCTTGCCCAAGAAAGCAGAGAGGCTCAAAGCGGGTGATCCGCGGCCGTCGCTGGAAGAGCGATACGCGGATCAGCAGGCGTACCTCGACAAGGTACGGGTGGCGGCTGGCGATCTGGTGAAGTCCGGATACCTGCTCGACAGGGATGTCCCCGCGGTAATGGCGCGAGCGTCCGCCGAATGGGACTTCGTGGTTGGAGGGCAGCCCCGCTAGCGTCGCTCCGCTAATTTCCGGTTGACCGCCATCGAACTGCCCGACCCTGCCGGCACACCCATGATGGTCAGCGTGTCTCCAGTTAGCACGAAGTTGGCCAGATTGGCTTGGGTGAACGGCCCCACTCCGGCGGTATTGGTTTGGTAACTGTTGTTGGCGGGTTGATAGACCAGCGCTTGGATCTGGCCCTGAATGGTGCCGTTCACGATCAGATCGATAGTGCCTGCGGCGGCCAGGGTTTGTAAGGTATTCCAGTCGCTCTGCGCCGGTGCGGTATTGACGGTAGCTGCGCTGAGGGTGCGCGTGTAACCCGTGGCGGGAGGCGTGCCCGTATCGAAGCACAGTATGAATGCCTCGATATTCTCCCTTTCGTCGGTATTGTGAGCGACGGTGCCGAGAGCGCTCTGGCCGGTCAGTGCGAAGAGGCCGTTGACGGTGCCGTCATGAGCTAAGCCGAAGCCGTTCACGCTGGCCGCTCCAGTCTTGAAGTTGGTATTCGTCTTCTGGTATAGATCGCGTAATTGCGGAACCTTGAAAGGTTGCGCCGTGTTGGGCCCCCCGCTAGGCCTCATCGCCACCTGCAGGTTGGTGCCGGGGCCCGGATTGGACGTGTGACAGGTATTGCAAGTCTGGCCTTGCGCATTAAATGGAACGGTTTGGAAGACGGTCTGCCCCTGTGCGGGACTGCCGCTTACCCCCCGAACATCCGGCAGTTGCAGGGTAGCCGGAAAGCTGCCATCCAGGTTGAGGTTGGGATTGGGCTGGTAGGCAATTGTGTTCATGTAGTTGGCAAAGCTGGTCATGTCCGTGTCGGACAGTTGTTGCCCGCCCAGAAGACTGGCGAAGGCTATGTTGAACGCCGCCAGGTCCGGCTTATCGCCGCGCCAATGGTAAGGTTGTAAGTTGACCAGCCCGCGGAGGGTCTGGGTTACCATGGGCCCCTTCATTGGATGGAAATTAAGTAGTTGGGTCCCTTCCTGCAAAGTGGTCATGCTGCCGGTCGGATCGCCCAGGTTCCACGCCAGTAGATCCATTTCTGCATCCACATGGCAGGAGGCACATGCCCCCGTGCCGTTGCCGGATAGCTTGTGATCGTATAGGAACCCGCGCCCGCCACTAACTGCGGGGGGCGTGGGATCGTAAGACCCACTGGGAATCTCGGAGCTTACGGTATTGTTAATAAGATTGACGACCGAAATAGTATTCGAGATGCGATTCAACGTGTAGAGCACGCTAGCGCGTGAATTCAGCGCCAGCCCTCTTGGTCCGCGCTTGCTGGCTGGATTTACAATGGCGCCGATAGCTTGCGGGTCGATCTCGATAAGACCGCTGACCGTGTTCGTACTGGTGTCGAAAATCCCCACACGATCGGTCCCGAAAGCCGCAATGTAGAGATAGCGTCCGGTGGGTTCGAAAACCACCGCGGTGGGCATGGCCAGGGCAGTGGCCAATGCAGCAGGATTTGGCAGAACGGCATAGTCAATCCCGGGATTCAGGTCGAATACCTGAGATTGGCCACTGACTGGATTCAACGACGTAATCTGGTGGTTGACGATGTGGCCGTCGAGGGCAGTTTGGTACATCACCAGGTTGAGGGCGTCGGTATTGGCTACGTATACATTGCCGGAAACGGGATTAACGGTCAAGCCGAAGTTATCCGTGCCCAGGTGGGAGAAATAGAAGACCTTAAAAGTACTTGCGCTGATGGCCGCCACGTCGTGATCCGGCATGGTGTACTTGATAACGCTGGTCCAGGTGGGATCGGTCGCACTTACAATCAGGGAGACCTGCGGCGGTGGAGGCAGGGCGGGGTTGAAATCAGATGGAATCGGTTGCGGCGGGGCGAGCGTGGCCGGCACGATAGTCGTTTGGTTGCCGGACAGGGCGAATGCGGCAAAAACCATCGTTCCCTTCGGATTCACCGCCAAGGCGCGCGGTTCCTCGCCTGACAACGGAATGGTCTTGGCTAAAACGTGTGTGGCCGCATTGTAGACGTTGATCATATTGCTGCGCCCCACGCTGACAAACGCGAATCCATTCGACGTAAATACTACGTCAGCGGGTTCGGTTTTAGCGTAAATCGTGTCGGTGACAATGCCTCTCGAGACCGAAACCACACTTACACTGTTGGAAATCTGGTTGACCACCCAAGCTTCATCGTTACCCGCGACATTCGGATTAATATTGACGGACACCGGTTCGATACCTACCGGGATTTCGCGAATCAAGGTAGGGCTGGCAGGCTGGGTCAGATCGAAGACCGAGAGAGTCGCATTGGGAGTATTGACGGCAAACAAGCGAGTGCCGTCGCTGGATATCCGGATCGGATTGGTTTGGGCGCCCTCAAAATTAACGAATCCCTGCGGTTGCGCCATTGCAGGAAACAATAACAGCCCCAGGCTCAGTCTTCGTAAACTCATCCCGTCCTCCTCGTAGGCCTTTTTAGTATCGGTCTCTTTACTTTTAACTAGGAGTAGTTTACATCAAAACCCAAACTTATCCTATGATTTCTTCAGTCCCGGCAATACTATTACCAGCCGTATCCGGGCCGGATTAACTGTTCGGCAGAGCTGCTGTACCACTTTTGTTAGCCTGATGTTAGTGGGGGGCAGGACTCCAGTCCTGCGGCCGGCGTCCACGCCGGCCGGCGGGTCCTGGAGGACCTAGTCGAAGTCGGCAGGCCAGCTTGGATTGCGGTAGTGCGCGAAACAGCGGTGGACTTGCCCGGCCGTCACGCGAATGGTGGAGAGCGTTGGCAGGCGGTCTTCGGCGAACCAATCCACGGCGCTCACCTCGTAACTCAGCAACGGTTCGCCGCCGAGTAACTCACATTGGAAGAAGAGCTTGTAAGCGTGGAATGGGAAGGGCGCGTGGCCGTGGCGATTGCGGTCATAGACCGCCAGCAGCTTCGCCGCGCGCGTTTCGTAGCCGGATTCCTCGCGCACTTCGCGCACGATGGCGTCGGACGGGGACTCGTTTATATCGGCCCAGCCGCCGGGCAGCGACCAGGTGCCGTCCGCGCGCTCCTCGACCAGCAGAATTCGGCCGTCGCGGAACACCGCCGCGCGCATGTCCACCTTGGGCGTGGCATAGCCGGTTTGTGCGGCAAACAAATCGCGGATGGGGTCGATGGCGGCTTCCGATCCGGCAGCCATGATTTCCGCCGCGATTTCGCGCAGCGCCTCGTACCGTTCGAGATCATATTGGTTCGTTGAGTAAGTGATGCCGCTTTGCGCGATAGCTTGCAGACGTTGAGCCCAGTCGAGCCACATAGGGGGCATCAATATTCCTTCCAGAATAACTCGGCGTCGGACCGGCGCACATAGTTGGCGTCAATCGCGGCGGGATCGGTGGCTTGGCCGGCGCGCGACCGACGGCCGGCAATGCGGCCCACTGCGGCAGCCAGCGCGCGCGGGGCGATGGTCACTGGCGCGCCCGCGAAGCGCGTTCCGGCGAGCGCCGGCGCGAATGGGCTGAAATCCGTTGCGATAAACTCAAGTTCGGCATCCGGCAGACTGCTCAGCCAGCGCGGGAACGGCATCACGGTTTCGGGCCGCACCGCCGCGCCGCATGCGTCGTACACCGCGCCGTAAATTTCTCCGCGCCGCGCATCCAGAACTACGGCCCTCAGCGCGGCGGAGCCGAAGGTGGCCATGGCGGCGAGGTTCGACACCGCCACAGCGGCCTTACCGGTGGCTTCCGCCAGGCCCTTGATCGTGGCCAGTCCGATGCGCACGCCGGTAAACGATCCCGGGCCGGATGTAGCTGCGAAGCAATCCATATCCGCCGTACTCATCTTATGCCGCGCCAGTAACTCCGCCAGCCGCCCGAAGATTATCTGGCCGAACCCTTCGGGTGAGTGCAGCAGCGTCTCTTCCAGCACGTCATCGCCGCGCAACAGCGCCAGGCTGCCGAATTCATGCGTGGTGTCTACCGCCAGAATCAGTTCAGTCACTTTTCCAGCTGGTAAGTCTTATCCACGCTGTAGACTTTGCCGTTAGCATTCATGCCATAGAGGCGCAGGTCCATCACCGCGGGATAATTGATAGCGATGTGCGGCGGGAAATTCATGGTGCCTTTCTGTCCGGTCCCGAGTACCCGATAACCTTCGCCGTCTACCGTACACTCGCCCGTCCAGAGCCACATCACGCTGCGCGTAGCGCGCGTTTCCTTTTTGAACTTAGCCTCGTACCATGGCAGCTTCGTCTCGGAAATGGCCGTGTCGGCGGGCTGCGCGATTTGGAATGGCACCTTCTGCACTTCCTGCTCGACGACTTGCATATCGATGCGCCGCGATTCGAACTTATAAGACTTCAGCATGCCTTCCTTGTGGCCCTCGCGCGAGACGCGCAGCACCCAGTCATGCGAGCTATCCGGCGGCGAGCCGGTGAAGTGCTCGCCATGGTAGCCTTTCTTCTCTTTGATTTCCTCGCCGTCAATGGGGTTGATCCACGCCACGTCATATCCGTGATTTTGCACGCGCAGCTCCACCGGCGCGGGCTTTTCCACATAGACAAGATATTCGACGGAATCGATAACATCGCCGCCCTGCGACACCTCCGGGATGGCCACGGCGCGCCCGCCATCCACCTCGAAGTACGGCTCCAGCTCCCAGTGCCGGCTGCCGGCGAAAATGCTGTACCACGCGGTCATGGCCTTGGCGCCCGGCGAATCCAGGTAACGCGCGTCCACCGGCAGGTTCCCCACGCCGGCCGTGCCGCTGTTGAAGTAAGTCGGGTAATCGCCGTCCATCACGATGTTCCACAGCCGATGACGGAAGGCGTCGCTATCCACATCGTCGGGCTGCGATTTGCCTGCGCCGCTGTCCTCGCCGGCGAATTTCAGATTCACAAAAGGTGTGGGAAAGAGCTGGCGCTCAATGGCGCAGACCTGGTCATCGCCCGTGTGATGAGTTACAAATGACATCCAGCCGTCATCTATCAGCCCACCGGACGTGGCCAGGTTACTGCTCGTCCGGGGATGCTGATAGGGGTCGAGCGTTTTCAGGAGCGTGCCGATTTCTTTCATCAGGGCGCGCCCGGTGTCATAAGTTTCGAACGCCTCGACGCCCTGCCAGGTGACATTCATTCCGGCATATCGCCCCACCATGTAACTGATATAGTGCTGGCGCTGTTGCCAGGTGGGAAACAGGCGCGTGAGCTGATTCTCGGGTCCGGCGAGAATCAGGTCGGCGACGATACCCTTTTGATTCATGTAGCGGATGCGCTGGTCGAGTTGCTGAAAATGGGCGATATCGGGGTGGTCGGGCGAGGGAAAGATACGCGCGGCTTGTGCCGGCGTGCCTAACACCAGCCCGCGGATATGATTGAACTTTTGCGCGGCGCGGGCATCTACGATCCGTTCATAGAGCGCCTGATCGAGAAAGGCGAATGGGTAGAGCGTATCGCCCATCCACAGATGCGGCGGATAACCATGCGCATCGTCGCCCGCGCTCCAGGACCAGTGGTGCAGATTGGCCGGGCGCACGAAACCGGGCGCGCCGGACTCGGCCGAGGTGAATGAGCCGCTTTGCCCTTCCCAGCGCTGGATATTGCTGCTGACGCGGAAGAGCCACTCGCCCGGCTCGGTGGGAGTGAAACGAATGATCAGGCGTTGGCCGCCGTTCCAAAAGGCAGGCAGTTTAAAGGTGTGGAAATGGGGCGAGCGAAATTCGGCCGATAGATCGACGTCCAGGTACGGATTGGCGTGCGCGGCGGCTTCCTGTGGATTCAGGTCGAAGGCGAATTCGCAGGGGGTGAACGCAGGAGTGTTGTTGCAGGGCGTCTGGGCGGAGAGGGAGAGCCCGATAACGGATAACGCGATCAGGCGGAGGGGGGCCATTTCTTCAGTGTAAACGGGCGGGGCTGACAATGTGGAAACCGGCGCTCGCTTGGCTTGCGCGGGACCTGCTGCGAGCGGGTCGGCAGGCTCGGAGCTTGCCCCACCCCCATTTTTTGGGTTCGTGCCGGAACTCGGTGGGGCGGAAGGGGTTGGGGGCGGCTCGGCGGGGCCGGGCGGGTTGCGGCGGGCGGCCTGGAGGATCTTCAACTCACGCAGGCAGCGGTCGATGGAGCGCTCCAGGTGACTTTCGTAGCGGGCGAGTTTTATGAAAGCATTGGGGCCTTCGCAATCGGCCAGGAAGGCGCGCGCCAGGAGGTCGCCCGGATCGGGCGGGATAGCGGGGGGCGGCATGGGATCGCCGTCCTCCTCGGCGTTCCGGACGGCCCTGGCGTGCTGAATCTGCCGGGCGATATCGCGCTGCGCGACGTTGTGGAAGCGGTCGCGGTAGAAGCCGGCTTCGAGGGGCATGGCGCGGTCGAGGCGGAGTTGATCGAGGGCGATGCGCGTGACCAGTTTTGTTTCGGGGAGGTTGGCAGGTTGGAAGCAGTTGAAAAGATCCTGGAGCAGGAGCATGAATTCGGCGGGGTCTTCGTCGTCAATCAGATGCTGGTTGGTCTTGGGCAGGCGGGGGATGCCGTTGCGGCTGGACCTGGCTTTGCCGGCAGCGGTGCGCGGGCCGGTAGCCTTTTTGGCATTCTGACGATTGGCGTTGATTTGCGCTTCTGTGGCCATTTTGGTTAATTGTGGCCTCCCGCTTCGATGATAGGCTTGGGGTAGAGGGCGGAGGGTGGTACGGGGCTGGAAGCGATTGATGGGATTAGGGGAAGCGATTTTTTAAAGTCAGTCACCGCGCGCTTACGCTGGCCGTCAGAGCTCACGGCGTTAAAGAGAATACCGTGCCAAAGTTTGAAGTTCCCCCGACTAGAGTGGCGCCGTAGAGCACTGCGCCGCTCCCGATCACTACCCCGGCGTAAGGTTCGCCGCCGTCGCTACCGCCCGTGAAACTGTAGAGCACGTGCTCGGTCCAGGCACCGTCCGCAGATGCCGGCCGCGTCAAAGAGAACACGGTGCCGTAGCTGGAAGTCCCGCCGACAGCGGCAGTGCCATAGAGGACTCCGCCGCTCCCGATTACTACCCCGGCGTAAGGATTGCCCCCGTCGCTGCCGCCAGTGAAACTGTAGAGCAGGTCCTCGTTCCACTGGCCGCCTGAGGTTGCGGGCGGCCGCAATCGGAAGACCGTGCCATAGCCTGCTCGGCCGCCGTTCACGGTGCTGCCGTAGAGCACGCCACCACTCCCGATCACTACACCTCCCTGTGGACCTTCTCCATCGCCCGGGTGGCTCGCGAACGTGTGGAGCACGGCCTCGGTCCAGGGGCCACCTGGAGATGCGGGCGGCGTTAACGAGAACACCGTGCCAGCATCCGAGATGCCGCCGCGGTAAGTAGCACCATAAAATACTCCGCCGGTGCCGCTCACAAAGGGTCCTATGGGACAGGCCCCATCGCTGCCACCGCTAAAGCTGTAGATCAGAGTCTCGGTCCATGCGCCACCCTCGGATGTTGGCGGCGTTAACGAATACACCGTGCCACTGTCCGACGCCCCGCCGAAGCAAGTGGTGCCATAGAGTACTCCGTTGGCGATTAACAAATCTCCGGGATAGGCGCCGTCGCCGGGAGAACCAGCAAACTCGTGGAGCACCGCATCGACCTCGGAGCGGCCAGGAGAACCTGACGGCTTCAGCACGAAGACTGTGCCAAGGCCGGAATTCCCGCCGACGTAGGTAGTAGCGGAAACGAACCCCCGCGTGCCGATCGTGGCACTTCCGTAAAGGATCGCGCCGCTGTCCGGAAGGCCGTAGACCGTTTCCGTCCAAGCTTCCCCCGTGGAAGTTGGCGGCGTCAGAGAAAACACGGCGCCGTCGTTCAGAGTCCCGCCGAGAGAGGTAGTGCCGTAGAGAACTTCGCCACGCCCGATCACTAGAGACGCGTAGGGATAGGCCGCGTCGGGATAGCCGGCGAAGTTGTAAAGCGTTGTCAGCGCCGGCGTTGACTGAGCCGCCGTAGACGCGGTGAAGACCAGGAATGCCGTCAGTAGCATTCCGCCAGTGGTGAGCGTGTGCCTGAGTGTTCGCATAATCCCTCCCGCGCAGCTCTATCGAGTCAGCCTTTGTATAGGACCGCCAATCGATGACACTAACCTCCGCCTGACTGCACAGAGCAACGCGTAGGGAATATCATGCCACAGCTTACGCCAGGAAGCCAGTACACAAATCAGATCGCGGCCGTAGGGAGGGCGTTCCGGGAAGGCGTTCTGTGGAATGTCCATTGCCGGCCAGCGTGGGTTGCCTCGGCATGGCCGCGATATGTTACGGGTGCCGGTGCGGGTCGCGCTGATTTTGAAGTAAGCGCCGATTCATGCTGGGTGGCCGTTGTCAGTGCCACCCAGCTCTGAATTCGGCGCTGCGAGAATCGCCGGATGCGCGATTGATGTTCCGAGCCGGCGGACAGGTTTGTTCATCAGTTCGCGCCGAGCTGGACACTGAGGGTGTTCAGGCCGATGGTGAGCGAATCGCCGGATGAGTTTTTTCCACCGCCGCACAACTCGAACGTGTTGGTTCCCCTTACCAGCACCCCGTCACTGGGAAGGATGACCCACTGGAATGCGGCGGCAGTGGAGTAAGCGCTCCCGGGCCCGGGGTTGTCGGCCAGCACGCGAGCCCCCCAGGCAAGTGTTTCGCACTCACCACCGTTCACGCTTAGCCCAACGAAATATGCATCGGCGACGTTGACGGAATAGTCGCTGCTCCAAGTCACAATGACGGGAACCAGCGTGGCAGGCTCCGTGATACTCACCGACTCGTGAAACGAGATGCAACACAGGCCATCGAAAGTCTGGTCACTGAGGGTGCGCAGGACGTGCGGGCTAGCGGCCAAGGCCGATCCGGATCCCGCCGCGATCAGGCAGGCCAGGATGGCCGCGAATCCGACGCTCTTGCTCATTTTCGAAGCTGGCATTTGATACTTCTTCACATTGTTCGTTTTCATTTTGATTCTCCTTTGTGTTTTTGAAAGATTATGACGAGCTAACGTGCTCGTCACCCCGTAAAGTGAAATCCGGAGGCAAATTGGCTCACGGACTCAAAAAAATCCACGTCCACCCGAAAAAGCCGGGGATTAGTTGAGTTGACTCCGGCTTGGGGTAGCGGTATTTTTACCGAGGGAGCATTGTTCGGCCGTCTGTGCCCGGCGGGCGCCTTGCCGGCAATGAAACGTCCGGCGGCCAAATCTCACTACAGAGAGGGGGAGTGCGAGTGCCGTCTCTTTCGCACGATTCCGTCAGTCAACTTCTGGCGCAGTGGCACGCCGGCGACGACGAAGCTTTGCGCGCCGTTCTACCTCAGGTTTATGACGAGCTTCGCCGGCTGGCGCATCATTACATGCGTCAGGAGCGTCCGGACCACACCCTGCAAAGCACGGCCCTGGTGCACGAAGCTTATCTCCGTCTCGAAAAACAGGGCGCCGCTACGTTCACGGATCGCGCCCATTTTGTGGCAGTTTGCGCACAGTTGATGCGGCAGATACTGGTTGAGTATGCGCGCGGCCACCGTACCGCCAAACGGGGAGGGGGATACAAGCTCACCCTGGATAGCGCCGTGGCGTTCAAAAGCAGAAGCCTGGATCTGGTGGCGCTCGACGATGCCCTGACCGAACTGGCAAAGCTCGACCCGCAGCAGAGCCGCATTGTGGAATTGAGGTTCTTTGGCGGCCTTTCCATTGCGGAAGCTTCCGACGCGCTCGGGCTCTCGCCGGCCAGTGTGAAACGATATTGGGCGACGGCCAGGATCTGGCTTTATCACCAACTCGACCCGACTGCGCAGGCGTCACCATGACACCGGAGCGCTGGCAACAGGTGCGCGAGGTGCTGGAGAAAGCGCTGGAAGCAGCGCCAGAGCAGCGGTGCGCCATTCTGGAGCGGGACTGTTCCGGGGATGATTCCTTGCGGCAGGAGGTCGAAGTCCTGCTCGCCTCCAGCGATGAAATACGTTCCAGCTTTCTGGAAGCGGCCCTGCCCGGGCACGCAATGGACTCGTGCGAAATCGCCGGTACGGCGATTGGCCGGTATCGCCTGCTGCAGAAGATCGGGGAAGGCGGCATGGGCGAGGTCTGGCTGGCGGAGCAAGAAGAACCTGTCCACCGGCGCGCGGCTCTGAAGCTGGTCAAAGCCGGGATGAACACGCGCGAAGTGATCGCGCGCTTCGAGTCCGAGCGCCAGGCTTTGGCCCTGATGGACCACCCGGCCATTGCCAGAGTGTTCGACGCGGGATCTACACCGCGGGGCGCGCCGTATTTTGTTATGGAGTACATCGCCGGTGTTCCGGTCACGGACTACTGCGACCAACACCGGCTGAGCATCCGGGAGCGGCTGGAACTGTTCATGCATATCTGCGAAGGAGTCCAGCATGCGCATCAGAAGGCTATTATCCACCGCGACCTGAAACCATCGAACATCCTGGTGGCGGAGGTGGATGGGCGGGCGGCGCCGAAGATTATCGATTTTGGAGTGGCTAAGGCGCTGACCCAGCGGCTGACGGCGGATACGCTGTGCACGCGGGCGGGGGCGCTGGTCGGAACTCCGGAATACATGAGTCCGGAGCAGGCCGGGCCGTCGGGCGAGGATATCGACACGCGCACCGATGTCTACTCGCTGGGCGTGATTTATTACGAGTTGCTGGCGGGCGAACCGCCCCTCGAACTGCGCAAAATCGCGTTCGACGAATTCCTGCGGCGGCTGCGCGAAGACGATCCACCCAAGCCGAGCACGAAGTTCAGCACGCTGGACCAGGCCACGTCAACCGAAGTGGCTCGCAAGCGGCAGGCCGAGCCGCAGACGCTGGTCAGGCAGATGCGCGGCGATCTGGATGCGATCGCGCTGAGGGCGCTCGAAAAAGACCGGACGCGCCGCTATGTTTCGCCCTCCGATTTCGCCGCGGACATTGGGCGTTACCTCAGGAACGAAGCGGTGCTGGCAGTCCCGGCCTCCGCTGCTTACCGCGCGCGCAAGTTCGCGCATCGCCACCGCGTCGCCTTGGCCGTTGTTTGTGCCTTCTTACTGGTCCTCGTGGCGGCGGCAGCGGTCAGCATCCGGCAAAGCATACGCGCTAACCGGGAAGCGGCAGTCGCCCAGGCCGTGAACGCTTTCCTGCAAAACGATCTACTGGCGCAGGCCAGCGCAGCCACGCAGTCGGGGCCCAAGGCGAAACCCGATCCGGACCTGAAAGTGCGCACGGCGTTGGACCGGGCAGCGGCCCGCATTACCGGGAAGTTCGACCGGCAACCGGAGGTGGAGGCCGCGATTCGGGACACCATCGGGCGGACATACATGGAGCTTGGGCTATACCCGGAGTCCCGGAAGCAATTGGAGCGGGCACTGGATTTGCAGCGCCGGGTGCTAGGCGCGGAGAATCCGCAGACCCTCCAGACCGCGAGCCGCCTGGGAGGCGTTGTGTGGCGTCAAGGAAAGTATTCCGAGGCCGAGGCGATGCTCCGGCGGACCCTGGAAATCCAGCGCCGCGTGTCAGGTGCGAAGCATCCGGAAACCCTGAGTTCCATGACCGAACTAGCGAACGTTTACGGCATGCTGGGAAAGCATCCGCAGGCCGAGGCGCTCTACAGTCAGACTCTTAAGATCCAACGGCACGTCTTGGGTCCGGAGCAATCCGACACGCTGAATTCCATGAACGGTCTGGCCGAAACCTATGAGGCGGAGGGCAAATATGCGCAGGCGGAGGCGCTCTACGGCCAGACCCTTGAGATCCGGCGTCGTGTGTTGGGTTCCGAGCATCCGGCTACGCTGATGTCGATGCACGCGCTGGCCAACGTGTACTACGAACAGAGTAAGTACGCGCAGGCCGAGGCGCTCTGGGGGCAGACTCTGGAGATGCGGCGCCGGGTGCTGGGTCTGGAGCATCCCGACACGCTGAGTTCCATGAACAATCTGGCCGCCGTCTCCTACGAGCAGGGGAAGTACGCGCAGGCGGAAGGGATCTACAGCCAGGTCATGGAGGTCAAACGCCGCGTATTGGGTTCGGAGCATCCGAGCACGCTGATGTCTATGAGCGGTCTGGCCGGCGTCGACAGCCAGCAGGGCAAGTACTCGGATGCCGAGGCGCTGATCGGGCAGACACTGGAGATCAGCCGCCGCGTGTTGGGTACTGAGCATCCCGAGACCCTGTATTTCATGAACAATCTCGCCAGCGTCCACACCCGACAGGGCAAGTACGCGCAGGCCGAGGCGGGGTTCAGCCAGACTCTGGAGATCGAGCGCCGCGTCTTAGGTCCCGAGCATCCGCTCACCCTGGGGACCCTTTCGGGTATGGCATCCATGTACCAACGGCAGCGCAGATATGCCTTGGCGGAGACTTATGCCGCCCAAGCCCTGGCAGGGCGACGGCACGCCTTGGGCTCGGAAGACCCGGACACGATGGAGTCGGCAGCCGACCTGGCACTGGCTTACCTCTCGCAAGAGCAGTTTTCTCAGAGCGAACCGCTGGCGCGCGAGGCCTGGGAGTTCGATCGCCAGAAGCAGCCGGATGACTGGCAACGATTCCGCGCCGAGAGCCTGCTGGGCGCCAGCCTGTCTGGACAGAAGAAATACGCCGAGGCCGAACCGCTGCTGCTGGAAGGCTATCAGGGGATGGTGGCACGGAAGGACCGGATAGCAGTGCCGGATCGTTATCATTTGGCGCGCGCTCACGAATGGCTGGTACAGCTTTACCAGGTGTGGGGCAAGCCGGCGAAAGCTGCCGAGTGGCAGAGACAGTGAGCAGCCAGCCAATTGCCCGACGAGTATTGTTACACTCGATTTAGCCGGAATGCACAAATTAGGGGTGGTTCTTTTTCAACTGGGCGGGCCAGATTCGCTGGAGGCTATCGAGCCGTTTCTCTACAACCTATTCTCCGATCCGGACATCATCGATTTTCCCTTCGCGCGCATAGCGCGGCAGCCGCTGGCACGCTTGATTTCGACCACGCGCGCGCGCCACGTGCGGCAGCATTACGCGGAAATCGGGGGGCGTTCGCCGATCCTGGAGAATACCGTGCGCCAGGCGCATGCGCTGGAGGCCGAACTGCGGCGCGATTTCGACGCGCGGGTAGTGGTGGCCATGCGTTATTGGCATCCCTTCACGGCGGAAGCCGTGCGCCAGTTGAAGGCGCACGCCCCGCAGGACGTGGTGCTGCTGCCGCTCTATCCGCAATATTCGCGCACTACCACCGGCAGCAGCCTGCATGAATGGCAGCGCCGGTTTCACCCCAACGGCTGGAATCCGCGGGTCCACATCGTGACCGAATTCCATGAAGACGCGGCATATATCGCCTCACTGGTAGAAGGGATTGATCAGTCGCTCGCGGCTTTCGATAATCCCGCCGAGGTGGATATGCTGTTCAGCGCACATAGCGTGCCCATGGCCGTAATCGATGCCGGCGATCCGTACCAGCGGCAGATCGAGCGCACCGTCGAGCTGGTCTGGCGGCAGGGGCGCTGGGCGGGGCGCAAACATCTCTGCTACCAAAGCAAAGTTGGCGCATCCAAATGGTTGCAGCCATCCATGCACGCGACGTTGAAGGTGCTGGCAGAGCAGGGCAGCCGGCGCGTGTTGGTCATTCCGGTGTCTTTCGTATCGGATCACGTGGAGACGCTGCACGAGATCGATATCGAGCATCGGGCGCAGGCGCTGCAGTTGGGAATCCGGGAGTTCCGCATGGTGCCCGGGTTGAACAATGCGCCGCGCTTTATCGGGTTGTTGGGACGCCTGGTGCGCGCGCACGCAGCTCAGCGGTCCGCCGTGCGAGTTTGAATAGTACGCTAATTCCCGCATTTTGGCAAAAAATCCCAAAAAAGATGTTGCGCCGTGCTAAAATACCATCGTTACCTAAAATTTGCACCTGAACGACCGCCTCGTTGTCGGATGCGTCAGGGCCAAGGGGACAATGGCCATGAACAGCGAAGACACGCAAACTGTTTTCCAGAGAGTCGTTAATGTACTGTTGATCAGTCCTTTTGACGAGGACCATCAACACGTACGCGATATCCTGAAACATTCCAACTGGCAACAACACAGCGCGCGAACGCAGAAGGAAGCGTTCGATTATCTGCGGGAGAATGTGGCGCCGGTAGCCATATGCGAGAGCGAACTGCCGGATGGCACCTGGCGGGACGTGCTCTCAAATTTCAGCCAGATGCAGTGCCCGCCCTTGCTGGTGGTGACTTCCCGCATGGCGGACGACCAGTTGTGGTCGGAAGTATTGAATCTGGGCGGATATAATGTCCTGGCTAAACCGCTCAACACGAAAGAGGTCTTTCACGTGGCGGGGACCGCGTGGATGGCTTGGAAGCGTCGATGGGAAGGCCCGCGCTTGATGGCGCGTACCGCCTAGTATCACAGTTGCTTCAAATCCTGGCACCGCAAGCTGCGTAAGGAGGGCGGGCTTTAGCCGGCGTGGGGCTTTAGCCCCGCTCTTCGCGCCAGCTTGATTACATCTCCGTAGACTTCCTTATCGAACGGCGGACAACCGGTCGGAAACTGCCCCAGCGGATGATGCTTCTGCCGCATCAGGTAAGTGCAGTAAGTCAGCGTCTTGCAGCAGCGGCGCTCATCCAACTCGCCTCTCTCCAGCGCATCTCGCGCGAAATCCGGATAGGCCAGCGCACCGCGCCCAATCCCTACGAACCGCACATCACCCGCCGCAATATTATATGCGCCGGCATGAATCGCATACTTTTGCAACCAGCTATATCCGGTTCCCACGATGGGTAATTCCGGAAAAGCGTGCTGCAGTTCGGCCGCGATACGGAAGTGCCGGTCCACTCCCGCGAGCGGATGCTCGGGCTGCGCGTAGTTGCCGTCGTCCGGTTTTTCGAAGGGACGGCCAATGTGCGGATTGTAGTAGGGCGACCCCAGCGAGATATTCAGCAGTTCCGCGCCCCATTCGCGGAAGCAGGCGATGGCATGGCGTACCTCGCGCAAATCCTCGCACAAGGGATTGGCAGCGTCCACACCCCAACCGTACGGATACGGAGTTTCGAACCGGCACGGCACTCCCACGCCAGTGGCGGGATCGCGGTCGAACGGCACGCCGTCGAAGGCGTTCATGCGTATGGCGATGATCAGGCGGCGGCCAAACGCGGCGCGCAGCTTGCCGATGACATTGCCAATGAACCGTAAGCGGTTTTCAAGCGGGCCGCCGTATCGCCCATCGCGGGTCTTGGCGCCCAGCAGTTCACTAATCAGGTAGCCATGCACCGCCTTGATATCCACCGCCTGGAATCCGGCGGCGAGCGCCAGTCGGGCGGCGGCGACGTAATCGTCTTCCAGGCGCTCCAGTTCGCCGTCGGAGATCGCGGGGTAATCAGGCGGCGTGGCGGTCTTCCGATCGATGTGAGGATTGTGATACGCGATGATGCGCCGCGGCACGCTATAGCGGCCCGAATGCGTGAGTTGAATGGGGATGAGCAGATCGTCCGCCGTACGCCACTGCTCGCCATGCAACTCGCGGATGCGCGCGAGGAGCCGCGCGAACTCAGCCACATTGTGCGGCGCAATCCAAAGCTGGCGCGTATTGGCGCGGCCGTCTCCCCGTACGGCGGTGGCTTCAAACCAAATGAGCTTGGCGCCACCGCGCGCGAAACGTTCGTAACGGCGCCAGGTCAGCTCGCCGGGACTGCCATCCAGCGTCCCGTCGCATCCTTCCATCGGCTGTATGGCGATGGAGTTGCCGGCGGTCGCCGGGCCCACAGCCACCGGCCGCGCCAGCACTCGCCGGACTTCATCCGCACTGGCGGTAAAGCGCACGTGCGCCGCGCCGGAGTCCTCAGCCGCGCGCTGCAACTGGTCCAGGGTCTTGTAAACGAAGTGTCTCATCCTCTGCCTGATGGCGCGGCAGCAGCAAGATGGCCAGCGCGCCAATGATCGAGACGGCGAACACCGCGCCCAAGGCGATGGCATAGCTGCCGAAGTGCTCGCGCAAAATCGAAACGAAGTACGGGAACCAGGTCTGCCCAATGGTGTTGACGGGCAGGAGGATCGCCATGGCGCGCGCCAGCGTGTTGACGCCGAACTGCTCGGCCGCCATCAGCGGAATCAGCATGTAGTCGGCGCCCATACCGAATCCGAACAGCACCGCAAACGCCACCGGCGAGTGCGCGGGACTCACCGTGAGCAGCATGGGAATGGTGGCAGCCACCAGAAAATAGGTGGCCGTCATCACCCACTTTTTGGAGAACCGGTCGGCCAGTCCGCCGATGGCCAAGCGTCCGGCGATGCTGGTGGCCAGGATGGTCATCGAGGCTATCCGCCAGGTGGAATTGAGCAGCGCCAATCCTTCCTTAGTGTGGTCCGTGAACCCCTGGTCGAGGAAAACGAACTTCATGTGGAAGTTCACCGCGCCGATCGCTCCAATGGAGCAAAAGCTGCCGACCAACAACAGCCAGAAAGAATAGTGGTGGAGCAAGTAGCCGAAGCTGTGCGATTGCAACTGATTTTCGGCGGGCGGTTGCGAGGCGCCGTCAGGATACAGGCCCTTGTCCGCGGCGCGATCCCGGAGGACAAAAATGGCAATGGGCCACGCCAGGAACATGAGCGCGCCCCATATCATGAGAGCCGTATGGAAATTGGTTCCCTCGGTCAGCGGCTTGACGATATACGAGCCCAGGAATCCGATGAGACCGACGCCCACATACAGAATGCCCATGGCCTTGCCGCGATTGCGCCGGAACCAGTGCGAGATGATCAATTGATGCGGGATGGGGCCGGAGAGGATGTAGCCGACGGTGTAGAGAAACCACAACGCGTAGTAGACCCACAGCGTGCCGTGCATGGTGCCGAAGCCCAGGAACGCGGCGCAGGTGAGCGCGGTTCCTAATAGGATGAGCTTGCGCGGGCTGAAGCGCGGTACCAGCACGGGACCGATCCACAGCGTGGCCAGCGCTGCCAGCGGAAAGCCGAAAGTGATTTGGCCCTTGGTCCAGTGGAATTCGCGCTGGAAGTAGTCGTAGAAAAACGGCATGTTGTAGTAGGGCAGACCGACGGCAATTCCGAATGTGAGGAATGCCGCCAGCGTCACCCACCAGCCGTAGAAAGCTTTGCGCATTGCGGGACAGCCTCCATTATATTGGAGGGCCTACCCGTGCAGTGCGTGGAAGCTCTTGAGACAGCGTTGCGCGGTTTCCAATTCGGGATACGCGCTGCCCTCCTGCTCCACCAGGTAAAATTCCAGGCCACCGGTCTTTTCCGCGGCCTCGAAGAGTCTCTTCCAGGGCGCCACACCTTCGCCCAGCAACACCTTGTACCCTTTGTCCGGGGACCAGTCTTTGCAGTGCATGGAGCGAATGCGGCCGGGGTTTTGCTCCACCCACGCCACCGGATCGGAACCTGCTTCGATACAGGTGCCCACATCCAGTTGCAGCATGACATCTTGGGAGGTATTGGCGGCCAGCACTTCAATAGGACGTTTACCGTCAATCGGCGTAAACTCCAACTGGTGGTTGTGATATCCGGCGCGCAGGCCCGCAGATTTCATCTTCTCGGCGCCCTGGTTCAGGCGTTCGGCCACCGTTTTCCATCCGTCCAGAGTCTTCGGATTTCCGGCGCTGGCCCACACGATAAACTGGCTGCCGATGATGCCGTTCAGTTCGATGGCGTGCGCTACGCCATCAGGCGTGAAGGATTCCGCGCCGTTGTGCGTCGACAAGCAGCGGATGCCGGCATCGTCCATCATCTTGCGCACTTCGCGCGCGTAGGCGGGCGTCCAGGCATAATAAGGCGCGAAGAATTCCACGTCCTCGTAGCCCATCTTGGCCACGGCGCGTACAGTGGCCATGAGATCCTGTTTCAGTTCGTCGCGCACGGAAAACAGCTCCAGGCCGACGGGAAAGCTTTTGGCTCGCGCCAGCGAAGATGCGAGGGGCGCCGCGGTCAAAGCGACGAATGCACGGCGGGAGAAGGAATGGAGTGGCATAATCGAAAAGCAAACGATAACACATACCCGGGTGTAGTGTTTTTCACACTCGCAGTGAAACAGCTACGGCGTTTGAGGGATCTTTACGAGTGACACCCGGAAAGGCGGCTTGGTACGGGGCGTACAATAAGGAAGAACCGCGGACGACGGAGCTATCCGGTCGAGCGCGGTTTCCCGGAGGGTTCACCGTCATGAAAGCGACCCAAACGCTGCACAATTCAGGCCAGAGCATCTGGCTCGATAACATCACGCGCGACCTATTGGATAGCGGCACACTCGCGCGCTACATCAAAGAGCTATCCGTAAGCGGTCTGACTTCCAATCCGACTATCTTCGATCACGCGATCAAGAACAGTTCCGCATACGACGCCGCCATCCGCGAAGAGGCGAGCGAGGGAAAATCAGGCGAGGTACTCTTCTTCGACCTGGCTTTGGAGGATCTCAAGCGCGCAGCCGGTTTGTTCCGGCCCGTCTATGAGCAAACCCGCGGCGTGGATGGCTGGGTGTCGTTGGAAGTCTCGCCCTTGCTCGCGTACAATACGGCCAGCACGATCGAGGCCGCCAAGGGTCTGCACGCGCGCGCCGGACAACCCAATTTGTTCATCAAGATTCCAGGCACGCCCGAGGGCCTGCCCGCGATCGAAGAGGCGACCTTTGCGGGAGTGCCGGTCAACGTCACCCTGCTGTTCTCGTGCGAACACTACGTGCGGGCCGCCGAAGCATACCTGCGCGGCGTCGAGCGGCGCATCGATGCCGGGCTGCCGGGCGGCGGCGGTTCGGTTGCTTCGATCTTTGTCAGCCGATGGGATGCCGCGGTGATGGGCAAGGTCCCCGAGGCGCTGCGCGGCCAACTCGGCATCGCCATTGCCAAACGTACCTACAAAGCGTATCGCGAGATGTTGGCATCCGCGCGCTGGCAGCGCGCATTCAACTTCGGCGCGCGCGCGCAGCGGCTGTTGTGGGCAAGCACCGGGACCAAAGACCCCAAGTCATCCGATATCCTTTACATCAAGGGCCTGGCCGCGCCGTTCACGGTGAACACCATGCCGGAGAATACCCTGAAAGCGCTGGCGGATCACGGCGAGATCGGCGAAATGCTGCCTGCGGACGGCGGCGATTGCGAGGAAGTCCTGGCGCGGCACGCCAAAGCCGGCATCGATGTGGACGCGCTCGCCGCCCAGCTTCAGGATGAAGGCGCTAAGTCGTTCGTGGCCTCCTGGAACGATCTGATGGCGGTCATCGATTCCAAAAGCGCCGCGCTGCAGGCCGCGGCGCATTGAGGAGGGACGCCGTCATGAGCTCAGCCGCGAACACTACGGAACAGATCGCCCCGCTGACCGAGCGCAAGGCCTGGCTGGCTCTCCAGGCCCACTATCAGAAGGTTCGCACATTGCACTTGCGGGATCTCTTCGTAAAGGACGCCGCGCGCGGAACCCGCCTGACTGTCGAGTCGGGGGACATCTTCCTCGATTACTCGAAGAACCGCATCACCGACGAGACTCTCGATCTTCTGTTGCAACTGGCCGAGGAATCCGGTTTGCGCGGGCGCATTGACGCGATGTTCCGGGGAGACAAAATCAACGTCACCGAGAAGCGCGCCGTGCTGCACGTCGCGCTGCGCGCGCCCAAAGGCACGTCCATCGTCGTCGATGGCGAGGACGTCGTGCCGCAGGTGCATGCCGTGCTCGATAAGATGGCGGACTTCTGCGACCGGGTACACAGCGGCCAGTGGAAGGGAAGCACGGGGAAACGCATTCGCAACGTGGTCAACATAGGGATTGGCGGCTCGGACCTTGGTCCGGTGATGGCGTACGAGGCGCTGAAGCATTACAGCGAACGCGAAATGACGTTCCAATTCGTTTCCAACGTGGACGGCACCGACTTGACCGAAGCGGTTGCGCGCCTGGATCCGGCCGAGACGCTGTTCATCATCTCCTCGAAAACGTTCACCACGCTCGAAACGATGACCAACGCGCATTCCGCCCGCGATTGGTTCCTGCAGGGCAGCGGCGGCGGTGAGAAGTCCGTTGCCAGTCACTTTGTCGCGGTATCTACGAATGCCGCGGAGGTAGCCAGGTTTGGTATCGACACGGCCAACATGTTTGGTTTCTGGGATTGGGTGGGGGGCCGCTATTCGATGGATTCGGCGATCGGCCTTTCCACCATGCTGGCCATCGGCCCGGACCGCTTCCGTGCCATGTTAGACGGCTTCCACCAGATGGACGAGCATTTCCGCACGGCGCCGTTCGCGCGCAATCTTCCGGTGCTGATGGGCCTGCTGAGCGTGTGGTATACCGATTTCTTCGACGCGGAGACGGTCGCGGTGTTGCCCTACGAGCAGTACCTCAAACGATTCCCGGCGTATCTGCAGCAGTTGACCATGGAGAGTAACGGCAAACACGTCACGCTGGGCGGTACGACCGTCAACTATCCGACGGGGCCAATCTACTGGGGCGAGCCGGGGACCAATGGGCAGCACTCGTTCTACCAGTTGATCCATCAGGGCACGCGGCTCATCCCTTGCGACTTTCTGGGATTCGCGCAGACGTTGAACCCGTTGGGGCGCCATCATGACATGCTCATGGCGAACGTGTTCGCGCAAACCGAGGCGCTGGCGTTCGGCAAAACGGCTGAACAAGTGAAGGCTGAGGGCACGCCGGATTGGCTGGTGCCCCACCGGGTTTTCGAGGGCAATCGGCCGTCCAACACGATCCTGGCGGAGCGCCTGACACCCGAAACCTTGGGCAAGCTGGTTGCCCTTTACGAGCACAGCGTTTTCACGCAGGGCGTCATCTGGCAAATCAATTCGTTTGACCAGTGGGGCGTGGAACTGGGTAAGGCGCTGGCGCAGCGGATCATCCCCGAACTAGAAAGCGGCGCCGAAACCGCGCCCACCCATGATAGCTCCACGAATAACCTGATCCGGCGGTATCGGGAGCGCAAGGGCTGATCGCAGATCGGCAGCGCTCCGCATGCCTTCGGACACCATTTTGTAATTAACCTCAGTTATTGAAAAAGTCACAAAATTTACTCACTTTTTTCAACCGCTACAAGATATTTAAGGTCGATAACGGATCTGGTTTAACCTAAAGAAACCATATATACTATGGCCTTTAGACCACTAACAATGTGGTTCTGACTTACTCTGCTCCGGAGGAATCACCTATGAAGCGCCATCGCGCGAATCAGTATGCAGGGGCACTGTGTCTGGCCGTTGTTGCATCCTGGTCCTTCTTGCCATCACGCACCAGAGCGCCCCGGGCTGTGCATCGGAGTTACCAGTCACTGGATAGGTGCGATACCGGCCGCCCCGACTTGATTAAGGCGGCGTTCCAGCAAGACAGCGCAGCCGGCTCCAGTTCGGACGCGGCGCCGGTAATCAACTACTTTAACGTAGCTCCTGCATCGACCTTGCCGGGCCAGGCAGCCATCGCCACTGTCTCGGTGAGTAATGTGACAGCTGCATCGATTAACGGCATCATCGCATCATGCAGCGGCGGCATTTGCGCTGGAACGATGCTGTTTTATCCTGGTTCGACGACAAACTATGTTCTCGACGCAACGGGCACGGGGGGGAACATGAGTGCGTCGCAGGAAGTGGAAGTGGGCAAGTATCAGCGTAATCCTGCCCCGTCGCCAACAGGCCTTCAAGTTACCTGGAATGGAGCGTGCTGGTTGAAAGGATATCCCAAGTCCTTTTGTAACGGCGCGTGTCAGGGGATGGACTTCACTGTAGCCATACCGAATCCACCCTCCCAGTTACCGTTGGAAGGAACTCTCTATCTTGGCTCGACTACATGTGACCCGAATGAACAGGACAACCTGAACGATTTCGGTACGCCGACCGGTTCGGGCAGTTGGATTTTCTGGTTCACGCATCATCCGAATCGAAAAAAGAGCTCCGCAATCTGGACTTTTGGCAATCAGAGCTCCGGCTGCGTAAGCTACGCGAACGCGCCTGATTGCCCGTGATTCAACGATATTCTGGCGATACGCCGGCCGCGTTTGTTCTACTGCGTTAACGAGGCGTGGACGCTCAACATGTCTGCGGGAACAGGAGTGCTGAGGAAGTTTAGCACTACAGCTACTCTATCCCCGGGATTGACGGTTTGAGTGTCGCTGGCATCGCTACAAGTTGAACCGGCCGTGAACTGGCAACCGATTTTGGTAATCGTTCCGTTCACCCATACCTGAGCCTGGATTTGGTAAGAGACAGATGTAAACTGGGTTCCCGCATTCGACGCGATCGTCAAGTTACCCAAAGTGCCGGCCGAGGGCATCGGCAGCCCAACCACACTATTAACACCAATGGCGGTGTATCCGTTGTTGCAAGTTGGCTGAGTTACATCTTCTGAGCCCAATTCCAAAAGGACCCCGGTGGTGTTGGTGATGTTGATCAGGCTTGTGGACGTGCCACAGAATCCGCTCAAAATGGTGGGCGGTCCCGGCAAACCGGCGGGGCCCTGGTTCCCCATCGGTCCGATCGGGCCTTGCTGGCCTTGCGCGCCACCCTGTCCGGCCGGTCCCTGCGGACCGATCGCGCCTTGCTGCCCGGCTTGCCCGACCAATGTTACGCAAGGGCTCGGCCATGCTCCGGGAGCCTTGGGTCCCCAGAGGCAATCTGCCGCTGTGTCGAGGTAAAAGTCGCCGGGCTCGCCGGTCGAGCCGCTCGGGGCACCAACTCCGTTCCAGATTGTGTTGCCATTCAAATTCGTACATGTTCCCGGCCAATTCCCGCCAACTCGCGGGCCGTAGAGACAGTTCGTGTTTGTATTCAGATAAAAGTCGCCGTTACTGCCGGAGCCGGGCGGCGGGGCGCTGGGACCGTTCCAAATCGTGTTGCCATTCGCTCCGGCTGGACCTTGTGGTCCCGTGGCACCGGTGGCGCCGATGCCGCCTGTCGCACCGGCGGGTCCGATGGGGCCTTGCGCGCCGGTCGCGCCAGAGGTGCCTTGCGGTCCGGCGGGACCCTGCGTGCCAGTCGCGCCTTGCGGCCCGACTAGCGTGACGCAAGGCACAGGCCATGCTCCGGACGTCTTCGGTCCGTACAGGCAATTTGTCGCGGTGTCGAGGTAAAAGTCGCCGTTATTGCCGGTCGTGCCTGGGGGGGTGGATCCGTTCCAAACCGTGTTGCCGTTGGTTCCCGCTGGACCTTGTGGACCGGTGTTACCGGTAGCGCCCGCCGCACCGGTGGCACCCGTGGCGCCTTGCGGTCCGGCGGGTCCGGCGGAACCCTGCGCGCCGGTCGCGCCCGTCGGCCCGACCAGTGTTACGCAAGTCCCCGGCCACGCACCTGAAGCCTTCGGTCCGTACAGGCAGTGAGTCGCGGTGTCGAGGTAAAAGTCGCCATTATTACCGGTCGTGCCGGCGGGGGTTGTGCTTCCGTTCCAAACGGTGTTGCCGTTGGTTCCCGCTGGACCTTGTGGACCGGTGTTACCATTAGCGCCCGTCGCACCGGTGGCACCAGTGGCGCCTTGCGGTCCGGCGGGTCCCTGCGCGCCAGTGGCGCCTTGCGGCCCGACCAGCGTGACGCAAGGCACAGGCCATGCTCCGGACGTCTTCGGTCCGTACAGGCAGTTCGTGGCGGTATTCAGATAAAAGTCGCCGATAGTACCGGTAGTGCCGGTGGGAGCGGAGGTTCCGTTCCAAACTGTATTGCCATTGGTTCCTGCCGGACCTTGCGGACCCGCGGCACCGGTCGCGCCGGTAGCGCCGGGCGAACCTGTGGGCCCTTGCGGACCGGTTGCGCCGGTGGTTCCAGTCGGACCCTGCGCGCCAGTCGCGCCTTGCGGCCCGACCAGTGTTACGCAAGTCCCCGGCCACGCACCGGAAGCTTTTGGTCCGTACAGGCAGTGAGTCGTGGTATCAAGGTAGAAGTCGCCATTCGCACCGGTCGTGCCGGCGGGGGTTGTGGTTCCATTCCAAACGGTGTTGCCGTTGGTTCCCGCCGAACCTTGCGGACCCGTAGCGCCGGTAGCACCAGCGGCGCCTGTAGGCCCTTGCGGACCGGTTGCGCCGGTGGTTCCAGCCGGACCCTGCGCGCCGGTAGCGCCTTGCGGCCCGACGAGTGTGACACAAGTGCCTGGCCATGAGCCGGAAGCCTTAGGTCCGTACAGGCAGTTTGTGGCGGTATTCAGATAAAAGTCGCCGTTAGTGCCGATGCTGCCGGTCGGGGCCGAGGCTCCGTTCCAAACTGTATTGCCATTGGTTCCTGCTGGACCTTGCGGACCCGTGGCGCCGGTAGCGCCGGCTGAACCTGTGGGCCCTTGCGGGCCGGTTGCGCCGGTAGGTCCAGTGGCGCCCTGCGCACCGGTCGCGCCCTGCGGCCCGACGAGTGTGACACAAGTGCCTGGCCATGAGCCGGAAGCCTTAGGTCCGTACAGGCAGTTTGTGGCGGTATTCAGATAAAAGTCGCCGTTAGTGCCGATGCCGCCGGTCGGGGCCGAGGCTCCGTTCCAAACTGTATTGCCATTGGTCCCTGCTGGACCCTGCGGACCCGTGGCGCCGGTGGCTCCGGCTGAACCTGTGGGCCCTTGCGGGCCGGTTGCGCCGGTAAGTCCAGTGGCGCCCTGCGCACCGGTCGCGCCTTGCGGCCCGACCAGTGTCACGCAAGTCCCCGGCCAAGCGCCGGACGCTTTCGGCCCGTACAAGCAGTGGGTCGCGGTATCCAGATAAAAGTCGCCGTTCGCCCCGGTCGAACCGGTGGGGGTTGTCGTTCCATTCCAAACGGTGTTGCCGTTTGTTCCCGCGGGACCTTGCGGACCGGTGGCGCCCGTGGAGCCGGTAGCACCAGTTGAACCGGTGGGACCTGCCGGTCCTTGCGCGCCGGTTGCGCCGGTAAGTCCGGTGGGACCCTGCGCACCCGTCGCGCCCTGCGGCCCGACCAGTGTCGCGCAAGTCCCCGGCCAAGCGCCGGACGCTTTCGGCCCGTACAAGCAGTGGGTCGCGGTATCGAGATAAAAGTCGCCGTTCGCCCCGGTCGAGCCGGTGGGGGTTGTCGTTCCATTCCAAACGGTGTTGCCATTCGTTCCGGCCGGTCCCTGTGGACCTGTGGCACCGGCTGGACCTGTGGGTCCTTGCGAACCAGTTGCGCCGGTGGATCCGGTGGGACCCTGCGCACCCGTCGCGCCCTGCGGTCCGACCAGCGTTACACAAGGGCTTGGCCATGCTCCGGAAGCCTTTGGCCCGTAGAGGCAATTAGTTGCGGTATCGAGGTAAAAGTCGCCATTAACACCGGTGGATTTGGCCGGCGTAGTAGTTCCGTTCCAAACGGTGTTTCCATTTGTTCCGGCCGAGCCTTGGGGACCTGTGGCGCCCGTAGCACCCGTGGCGCCGGTCGGGCCAGCGGGGCCTTTCGCACCTGTCGCGCCAGTCGGCCCCGCAGGCCCCTGTGCACCCGTGGCCCCGGTTGCACCCGTGGCGCCCTTCTGGGCCACCAAATTCCAGAAAGCGTTAGAATCAGGCGGTACGTTGTTGGTGTTGCTGCCCACGGTGCTGATATAGGTCCCGCCCTGATAGCCGACCGTATCATTCAAATTGTAGGTTGTGGTGCTGCTCCACGCGGCTTTCCAAACCATCCCTACCGGACCAGCCGGGCCTTGGGCGCCGGTAGAACCTTTTGGGCCGGCCGGTCCGGTCGCGCCAGTCGGTCCAGCGGGGCCTTGCGTTCCCTGCGGCCCTGTCGCTCCGGTCGCGCCGGTCGCCCCGCGAGCCGCCACCGAACCCCAAAACGAAGAAGGCGTTGTGGGGGTGTTGCCAGTGTTACCAGATGCCAGGCTTATGTAGCTCGCTCCACTGTAACTTACCGCGTCGTTCAGGTTGTAAGTCTTGTTTGTACTCCATGGGCCTTGCCACACCAAGCCGGCAGGTCCAGTCGGACCGGTGGGACCGGCGGGACCGGTTTTGCCGGTGGGCCCCGTGGGACCGGCGGGTCCAGTCGGGCCAGCGGGTCCTGCGGGCCCCGCGGGACCTTGTGGTCCTTGCGGATCCGGCGGTCCCGAGGGACACTGCGATAGGAGCCGACACGAGTGTACCCTGAGTAACTGTCAGGTCGTATTCCGTGTTCAACGCCAAACCGCTACTGGGTAACTGGGCGGTAATAGCGGTGTTATTGTATTGCCCGTCGATCAAGCCAAGGGTTACACCGCCAAGTTGTACGGTAGGAGTGTTGCCCAAAGTTGAGAAATCAAAACCGGTGATGCAGATCTCGCCCTGTACCACCGAATTGCTTGCGCAGTTGAAGTTAACGATGGCGGTGTAGATTTGCGGCGGCGACTGCGCTGCAAACCCTGGAAAGCGTGGCAGCAATGATAACGGCGCAACATCCTAGCCCTTGGCGCATCATCGGCTCGCAGTATCCCTTCCGGCATCGGCCCGTCTACTGACTATCTCGATCCCGGACTGGGACTCGCGGCCACCACTGGAGATGCGAGCTCTTGTTCGACCATTTCGCGCAGGTTGGCATATTTAACAACTCCGCTGAAGAAGTGGCCATTGATAAAGAAGCTGGGAGTCCCGGTCAGACCCAGATGCTGCGCTTCGGCGAAATCCTTCTGCACAACAGCGGTCGTTTCGCCGGAATCCAGACACTTATCGAACTTGTCCCCATCCAAGTGCAAGTGCGCGCATATTCCTTCAGTTGCGCCACCTCCAGGTGTTTGGGATTTTCGAAGAGTAAATCGTGCAGCTCCCAAAACTTGCCCTGGACGCCGGCGCAACGCGCCGCTTCCGCCGCTTTGGCGGACTGTGAATGCATGGGCAGCGGCATGTCCTTGAAGACCAAAGCTACTTTGCCGTCAAACTCCTGACCGATCTTACTTCAGAAGCGGATAGACCTGTTGGCAATAGGGGCATTGATAGTCGGCGAATTCGATGATGCGGACCCTGGCGTCCTTGGGTCCGCGCATCGGCGAGCCGTCGAGCGGAACGTCTGCGGTCGGGGCATCCAGGCTGACTAGATACTTCAGCTTGTTCACGTAGGTTCCTGACGTATTCAGCCCGTGCTTTTTTCAGGCGAGTCTGGTGGATAGACCATATAATCTTGTCGTTGACAGCCGCGAATGGTTCATCGGTGGTGACGCCTTCGTAGTACACCTGGAGTTGATCGTCAGTCGGATCTTTGATTTTACTTTCGATATCGCGCTTCACCAACTCATCGACAGTTAGATGCTCTTGCTGCGCCTTCTGTTCCAGCACATAATCGTCGATGAGCTTACTTACCGCTTGACGCTCCGCCTGGTAATATTGACTCTGCGGCTTAAGTATTATGGCTGATTCCTTTTGTTCGAGTTCAGCGCGCGTGATCTTGTGGCCACCCACCTCGGCCACAACTTCACTTGCGTCACCTGCGAATCCAATGTTCCACATTGACCCCAACAGCGCCAAAGGCGCAAGAATTACTCCGCGTTTCATAAAAATGCCCACCCCCGTTAGTCCCTAAAATCGCACCAACCGCCGGGCATTGACCCGGCGGCCGGTGCTCAATCAGATTGTTCAAATGCTTAATACTGCATCTTAGCTGCCAGATCCACAAGTGCAGATGCCATGCCTGGAACCGTCCAGGACGATGGCGCTGCATTCGGCTTCCGGGAGCTCGATACTTCGTGCGCACTAAGGGTGGCACTCTGGAACTCGGTCTCTGTGATGGCAAAGCCGCCCGTAGACAAGCCCAAAATGTGAGTACCCCAATCACGCGTCGATGGCGTGGGCGACAACTTCCGAGGGTCGCATCCGTTGGCAGTTGTGTTGGATACGATCTTGATCACGCCGGCTGTTGCCGGAACGCCCGACCAGAGGATTAGAGGTCAAATTGACGTTGATGGAAAGCGTGCGCAGGTCATCGGGGGTCAGCGTGCATCCGCAACATTCGGTCATTTCCTCGTCCGGATAAAACACGTAGATCTCAGCGCAGATATTGCCTGGTCCAGACGTCCCAGGATTGTCTATCTGCACTGTTCCATCGGGGGCACCCCCAGTGTTCGCATTGACGAAATAGTTTACCTCCAGAGTGTCCGCGGCAGGCGCGGCCGCTGGTGACTGAGCCCAGCTAAGCCCCACCGAAAGCGCGGCGAGAATCGCAATCGCGAAGAAGGTAAGTAATCTTGTTTTTGTCATTGTTTTTTCGTCCTCCTTTCTCTACGAACCTGTTCCGCACGAGCAGATGCCGTGACGGGAACCGTCCAGATACGATGTCGCTGCACTAGTCCTCGAGGGCGGTCACCTCGGCGGAACTCAGAGTTGCCTCTGGTACACCGTCTCGGTCACCGCATACTCCGCCTGTGGTCGGCAGGATGATATGCGTTCCCCAGTCGCGCGTGGATGGAGTCGGTGTCAATTTTCTCGGATCGCGAAAGTGCCGGCCCTTAGAGGACACGACCTTGATAACCCCGGTCTGATAGAACTACTCCGGTCAAGCGGATTAGCGGTCAGGTCGAGGTTGACCGAGAGCGTCCGCAAATCATCCGGTGTAAGAGTGCAACCGCAGCACTCAGACATCTCTTCGGCCGGATCGAACACGTAGACCATTGCGCAGATATTCGTGCCCGACGTTCCGGGGTTGTCCATCTGCACGGTTTCATCCGGCACACCGGCCGTATTCGCATTGACGAAATAGCCCACTTGCAATGTGTCAGGTGGAGGCGTGGTTGAGGCGTCGCTCCCCAGGCGACCCCCACAGATAACAACAAAACAATCCCGGCAAATAGCGGGATGCACCGCTTCGTTAGAACCATGTTTCCTCCTTGTTTCGATGTGCCCTCTAGTTGATGTTACATTCGCGCTTCAGCCGGCGGTGCAGTTTAAAGGTACATGCGCCCGCAGGCTTTCATCGCAGCTTGACTGGCACAATTTGAAAGGTACCCGTTTCCTTGTTGAGATACAAGAGGCCATTTCTGCTTTTATTATAGTGGTTGTTATGCCTAAAACTAATTCTTCTCCGGTATTTACCGGTCACGCGAACTGCTTCCATTGGCTGTCGCTCGTAGGACTGCCTCGCGGGGCTGCTGCTCTGTGGATGGACTTGGCGCCCTTCTTCTGTATAGCGAAGGCGTTAAGCCGTAAGCGGTTCTGAACTGCCGGATAAAATGGCTTGCATCTGTGGCGCCGACTTTACTCAAAACATCTTTAATAGGAAGCGCGGTAGTTTCAATCAGGTGAGCCGCTTCACTAAGCTTCAGCTCGAGCAGGTACTTAGCCGGGCTGATTCCTGTCTCCTGCCGGAAGAGATGATGAAAATAGGAATCCGATAATCCCACGGTCCGCGCCAGCCAGGAAACCCCCAGCCGCCGGTTGGGAGCGCTATGCAGCAAATCCAAAGCTTGCAGGATTCTCGCATCCATCTGTATAGCTCACCCCGAGTTGATTCCGCGGCGCGAACGAAGGAATGTTTCGGCGTGAAGCAAACAAGCGCGCCTATGTTAGGAGACCAACGCCGCCCGCCTTAGGTTATCCTACGCGAGTTACGTGTGTCTGGCAAGAGATTCTTTCGGGTGGCCGCTCCGATATTTCGAAACTGGTGCAATTATTCACAAATGCAAAGGAATTTTAAACGACAGTTCCAGTACTGCCATGCGATCTAATGTGGCCGCGATTTTCCTTGCAGCTTAGTGCCATCCGATGTACGATCTTAACTGTTGGCAAAACGGGACGTAACCGCAGTAAATGCCCCGGAATATTCCCTGAGGTTCAGCTTTCGGATGTTAATAGGCTGTTTTCAGGTTGTCCGGTCCTACGCATTGGTTAATTGAGGCGCCACGCTGCGACACACGCATGAAAGGCTCTCAGGATCAAGACCAGTTACTTCGGTCGATACGTCATCGTGCGGAGTGCAGATTCCCAAGTAAGGAGACAACACCTTGAAGACAACATCGACTTTGATAGCGGCCACTGCCGTTTTCCTGATCTTCGGGGCCCAGGCGCCACCGGCAGCTCGCGCGGCCGATTCGTCGGTTGCGGACCCACAAGCGTCGTCCGCGCCGCCCCGGAATTTCAACGCGATCGCCCTCCTGCGCTGGTATGGAGCGAATCTGACGACCAGTTTTGCGGTAGGACGAGGCCCCCAGGGCGTGGCGTTTGACGGAGCCCACCTGTGGATTGCGAATTCCAACGACAGCACGGTAAGCGAACTGGCCGCGAGTACGGGCGCGGTCGTAGGGACGTTCCCAGTGGGGACGAACCCGAGTGCCGTGGCATTTGACGGCGCTAACATCTGGGTGGCGAATAAGAACAGCAACAACGTCACGAAGCTGCAGGCCAGTACCGGCGCCACCGTGGGCACCTTTGCGGTGGGAACCTTTCCGGACGGTATTGCGTTTGATGGGGCTAACATCTGGGTGGCGAATCTGCTGACGAACAATGTAACGGAGCTCAGCGCAAGTTCCGGCGCCGTGTTGGGAACTTTCGCAGTGGGGAACTTTCCCACCGCGGTGGCGTTTGACGGCGCTAACATTTGGGTTGCGAACTCCACCGGTAATACCGTAACCAAGCTGCTTGCAAGCAACGGTTCGACGGTGGGCACGTTTGCCGTGGGCAGGGGTCCAGCGGGCTTGGTATTTGACGGCGCGCACATCTGGGTAGCCAACGGCAGCGGCAGCTCAGTTACCGAGTTGCTGGCCAGCACCGGCGCCGTGATCGGAACCTTCGCCGTAGGACAGTTTCCTATTGGGTTAGCGTTTGATGGTGTCGACATCTGGGTGGCAAATTCGGGGAGTGACTTTGTTAGTAAGCTGCGCGCCGCGAACGGAACGGTGCTCGGTTCGTTCGCTACGGGGAATTTTCCGAGCGGAGTAGCCTTTGATGGCGCGAATATCTGGGTGACGAATACCAATAGCAATACCGTCTCAAAGCTATAAATTTGAAGCAAGCGCGGAGCGACTCAAGTGAGATTTCAGGTTGCACGCCAACGACGAACAGGTCTGGCAGCCGCCATGGCCATCGCTGCGGTGGCCTGCTGCCCCATAATGGCGGAGACAGCGCCTGAGAAGTCCATTCCGCCGATCGGCAAACTGGTGGACATTGGCGGGCACCGGCTGCATCTCAGTTGCAGTGGGGAAGGATCGCCCACCGTGGTTCTGGAAAGCGGTGCGCGTGACTTCTCTATGGTATGGGCTCTGGTGCAGCCGGGTGTCGCCCCATTCACCCGCGTCTGCAGTTACGATCGCGCGGGATACGCTTGGAGCGATGCGGGCCCCGAGCCCCGTACCATTGCACAAATTGTGTTTGAACTGCATACCCTGCTGGCCACTGCGGGGGAGAAGGGCCCGTTCGTGATGGCCGGCGCATCGCTTGGCGGCGCTATCGTGCGCGCTTTCGCGCACGACTATCCCAAAGACGTCGCTGGGATGGTTTTAGTGGACAGCGTGCACGAGGACGACCTGATACTCGTCAGCAACAAGATGTCTCGCCTGCGGGAGACCGCCCAAAAAAGAGAAATTCCCGCTGTGAAAACCGGCCTTGAGACGGCTGCGGACCACGAAACGCTGGTATGGAAAACGACGAAGGTAACCACGTTTTCGCCCGGGAATTCGCGTGCCAAGTTGCCCCCCGAGCTGCAACGCATCTGGATCGTGGCGCGAAAACAGGACAAATACAAATCCGCCACGGATAGCGAATTTGCGTACCTGCCGGAAGAAATGGAGAAGCTGCACGAGGAGACCGTTGCCGAACCGCAGCCATTGGGGAAGAAGCCGCTGATCGTATTGACCCGAGAGGTAGCCTTCGATCGCCCGACCGGCGGTATGCAGCCGGCGGAACTGGAGCGCGGCCGCAAGGATCGCCAGGCCCAACTTGTCCGGCTCTCGGCTAACAGCAAGTTAATCATCGTAAAGAACAGCAGCCACGATATTCACCTCGATCAGCCGCACGCCGTCGTCGACGCCATCCACCAGGTAGTGGAGTCAGCCAGAACGGGCGCGGCGCTCCCTCAGTAAACTAAGCGGTGCGCCGGCGACTTACCAGGTGGACTACAGGCGATATCACCGCCAGCACCAGTACAATCTCGATCAACCCGCCAGCCACGGCCCCCTCTTCGCATGCTGTCGCCCATTGTCTGATGTGATACTGCACTGGCTTCTGCCCCGCAACGGTTGGTAACCTGGCTGCTACTCAAAACCGCGCATGGGGATCAAGATCAAACAGTTCGATTACTATTACGTTGTCACGGATGACGAGACATCGCGGGCCGCTTCCATCGTAAATGCCTTATGGGAGGCGGGAGTGGACCTGATGGCTTTTTCGGAATTTCCCTGCGGTCCGCGGAAATCTCAATTGGACCTGATTCCGCAGGATGCCGGCGCCCTGCTCACCGCCGCCAGTGCCATGGGGCTCAAGCTCAGTGAGAAGAAATCCGGTCTGCTGATTCAGGGCGAAAATCGTCCGGGCATAATTGCCGGGGTGCTCCGAGATTTGGCACAGGCCCGCATCAGAGTCACGGCCTTCCAGGCGCTATCGGCTGGTGTTGGCAGGTTTGCCGCATTGCTCTGGGTCCAGCAGGGACAACTGGAACTTTCCGACCAGGTGTTGGCGGCCCACGCGCATATGGACGACATCGCGGATGAAGCTTCCGTCGAATCATTTCCGGCAAGCGACGCACCTGCCTGGTGTGCCAGTCTTTGCGCATGAAGAGGCCACTGACACGTGCGATTCGCAGGCGTGGTCTTCGCGTTCCTTCTGAAGCACGGCGGAGTGGGCCTGCTCATCCTGGGGATACTGGACTCGTCATTCCTGTTCGCCCCGTGGGGTAATGACTTGCTCCTGGTGGCGCTGACTGCCGGTCACCGCAACCTGGCGGACATGTTGTACTACGCACTCATGTCAACGGCCGGTTCGGTATTGGGCTGCCTGCTGCTGGATCTCACCCTACGACCGCTGGGCGCCAAGGGACTGGAAACCCATCTGCCGCGGCGACGCCTGAAGCGCATCCGCGACAAGGTAAAAGATAACGCGGGCCGCGCGCTGGTGGTGGCCGCACTGGCGCCGCCCCCGTTCCCGTTCACCGCGTTCGTGATGGCCGCAGCGGCATTGCAATACCCGCGCGGACGGCTGTTGGGTGTTATCGGCTTGGCCCGGTTGGTGCGCTTCGTATTAGTCGGGTTCCTGGCCTTGCGCTTCGGAGAACGCATCCTGCGCTGGGCCAAGATTCCCGCGGTGCAGGATGTTCTCATCGGGTTTATTGTTGTCTGCACGGTGGGAAGCGTGGTCTCGGTGTACGGATGGATCAAACGGAGCCGCGGCGGTTACGCTCTCGCGCGCTAAGGATGGCTTTCCGCCGGCGGCAAGGTAAATAGAAACGTAGTGCCTTCGCCGAGATGCGATTCCGCCCAGATGCGGCCGCCGTGGGCCTCGATAATCCGGCGGCACAGCGCCAGTCCTATCCCAGTGCCCGCAATCTCGTAACCGTGCAGCCGTTTGAACGGTTCGAATATTTTTTCCAGGTGCTGCACGGCAATGCCAATCCCGTTATCGCGCACCGCAATGACCCATTCGCCCCCGGGGTCCTTTTCGGCGGTAATATCGACGCGTAGCGGCACATCGGGCGAGCGGTATTTGATCGAATTTCCGATCAGATTCTGGAACACGCGGCTCAGTTGCATGGCATCGCCCCACACTTCCGGGAGTTGGCTGGCGGAGAGGCAAAGAGGCGCCTCTTTAATGCCGTCGGCCAGGTTTGCCAAAGCCAGGTCCAGCGCTTCTTGCAGACGGGTGGGCCCGAAGGTAGGGCTTTCTTTGCCCACGCCGGAGTAGGCCAGGACGTCTTGGATCAGCGCCCGCATGCGGCGCGCGCCGTCCACCACGACGGAAAACAACTGCCGCTCGGATTCATCGAAGCGCGGCGCGGCATGGCGCTGTAGCAGTTCGATGTGCGTGACGATGTTGCGCAGCGGCTCCTGCAAATCGTGGCTCCCCACGTAAGCAAAATGCTCCAGGTCCTGATTGGAGCGCACCAGCGCCTTGTTGACGCGTTGGAGCTCCGCGTTCTTATCCGACAACTGCTGGTTAGCGGTGGCCAGCGCGCGTTCTGCAGTGCGCAAGCGGAGCAGTGCCCGCACGGTGGCCACCAGTACATCCGGATCGACGGGCTCCACCAGATAGCAGTCGGCACCGCTGTTCAACGCCACGGTGGCCTGCGGCGCGCTGGTAGCCGATCCCGAGATCTGCAATACGATAATGCCCGATCCGAGGTCCCGCTTGATCTGGCGGCATACCGCGATACCGGAAATGTCGGGCAGGTGCACATCCAGCAGCACCAGATCAGGGGAGATTCCCGGAATCAGACGCAGAGCCGCGCGGCCGCTGTCGGCTTCGTGCACGTCAAATCCCGCTTGCCGCAACAACCGGCTGCGGGCATAGCGGATCGGCTCGACGTCATCCACGTTGAGCAGAACGGAAGTAGCGGAGCCGACAGCGTTCATGGCGATGGTCCTGCTGCGTATTCGCCGGCGAATAAGTATTCCTCGCCCAGCAGCCTTTTAATATAATCCATAACTTCCGCGGGCCAAAACGCCCCTTTTGGCAGAATCGCGGAATGGCGGTTGGCCAAGCGGTCGAAATCGGACTCGCGCAGTGTCCGGGATGTGTGAATGATCACGGGAATTTGCTGCGTGCGCGGATCCCTCTTCAATTCGTCGAGAACGTCGAAGCCGCTGCGGTCCGGCATGGCGAGATCCAGGAGAATCAGCGCGGGCCGTTCAAATCGGGCGCGTTCGGCGCCTTCGATGCCGCCGGCGGCCTCGATGAGGCGATAGCGCGTGCCGCGGAAATGTTGCCGGACCAGATAACGCGCGGCTTCGTCATCGTCGATTACCAGGATCGTGTCCGATGCGGGTACGGTTTCGGGCGGGATCGCCGCCACGTCTGCGGCAGTCTTGATCCTTAAAGTGAACGTGGAACCCTCACCGGTGCGGCTGTTGACCGTCAGTTCCCCGCCCACTAACGCGGCCAGCTTGCGGGAAAGCGGCAGCCCCAGACCAGTGCCCTTCACGCGGCCCTGAATCTGGCTGTCAATCTGCGTAAATTCCTGGAAGATGCGCTCCTGGTCTTCCAGCGCAATGCCGATTCCCGTGTCGGAGACCGATAACTCCAGCCAGCCTGGCGTCAAACCGTACGATATCCGCACCTCGCCGCGCTCGGTAAACTTCAGCGCATTTGAAACCAGGTTGCGCATGATCTGGGAGATTTTGGATTCATCGGACTCGAACGACAAGTCGTCGGGAGGATCGTCAAACGCCAGGGTCACCCCATCGCTCGACACCAGAGGACGCATCAACCCGCGCAGCGTGCCGAATAGTTGTGCCAGGTTGATGCGGCCCAGATGCACCTGAGTCTTTCCGGCCTCCACTTTGGCAATATCGAGCAGGTCATTGACTAAGTCGGTCAAATCCTGGATGGCCCGCCGGATATATCCAACCTGCCGCTCCTGCTCGGTGGTCAGAGGGCCGTCGGTGTGGCGCAGCAGCAACTGCGTAAGCGCCAGTATGGAATTCAGCGGCGTGCGGAATTCGTGGCTGACGTGCCGCAAGAATTTTCCCTTCAATTCATCGGCGTTGCGCAGGGCGACGGCCTTCTCGTCGAGTTCCGCATAGAGCGCGACCACGCCGCGGTTCGTCTCTTCCAGTTCCGCATTGAGGCGCCCGATTTCCGCCTGCTGCCGCTCGAACTCCGCGTCGTGGCTTTCAAGCAGTGCGAGCGTGTCCAACAGGTCGCCATTTTCCATCTGGACTTCTTGTGCGACCGACACGCGTTCGCGCGCGAGTTGGGCAGCCAACCCGGCGATGGCCTGCGAATCGAGCGGGTGGGTCTCCGCCGGAAGCATCTTTGAAAAACGGACTCCGAGGGCTTTACCGGGCGCGGAATCGATTTCAAAAGTGTCCATCAGACGGCGGCTGCCGATCAGCGAGTCCAGGGCCGCTTGGGGCGGCCGGCCCAGCCCGGCATTTGTGATTCCCGTTCCATCATACAAGACGTTGACTGACAGGGCCTGCCGTCGCTGGGCTACTGCGAGCCCAAACTCGACCCGCCCGCCTCCGCCATGCTGAAAAGCGCTGCGGGCCACCTCCGAAACAGCCGTGGCAATGCGCACCTGGTCCTGGCGGCCGAACCCCGCCAGAGATGCAATCTGCCGGGCGCGCTGCCGCGCGATGACCACGTCCGCCTCTTCGCGAATCCGCAGAGTCATCACCGGCACCACGCCGGTCCCGGGCTGGCTTTGGCTTACTCCCATATGCGTCTCGCCGCCACTACACATACGTCGTCGCGGCCGCGGCTGGCATCCCGATAGAGCGTACCGGCAATCACGCTGGGGTGGCGCCGGAGCAGTCCTGGGTAAGCATCCATCGACCAACTGGTTAAAAGACCGTCCGAGTGCATGACGATGGTCATGTCATCCGATATCGGGTACTCGAATTCCTGAAAGCGCCGGGCCTCCAGGCCCGCGGTCCCGTTATGCGAAACCATGAACTGTGGACGCCGGCCGCCCAGAATCACGCCCGAGATATTACCGAGTCCCGCATAGTGCACACGATCGTCTGCGATGCAGGTCACCGCCACAGCGGCGCCGCGCGTGGCTCGCAGAGCCATATGGATATTCTCCAGTATGGCGGCCGGCGACGTCGCCGCGCCTCTACGGAATGCGTCCACGGCGCTCGATGCGGCATCGGCGGCCAGTATTCCATGGCCCAGTCCATCAGCTACCACGATGCAGGGCGCATCGCCGAAGCGACGCAATGCCCAATCGTCGCCGCACTCGGTTTCCCCTGGATACGGCGCTTTGGCCGCGCCGAATATCCAATTTAATATTTTTTCGTGCCCCCGGCCGAATTTGCGCGTCACGATCACGGTTCCACGGCCTGGCTGCGAAAAGCCATCGAAGATATCCGCCATTCGGGAAATCGCGCCGAGCCCGGTGCCCGCCGTGCCGCTGGTCGAAAAGCCGTCTCGCACACAGGCTGCCAGACTGGCCATCCCGGGGCCGCGATCGATGGAGAGAAGCTCGACTCCGGCATCGCCTGTCCCCGACAGCGCGCTAATGTGCACTTCGCCCGATTGCGCGTGCTTGAGCAGGTTAGTGGCAATCTCAGTAGCGATGATAGCAGTCTCTTCGCAGCCCTGCTCCGTCATCCCCTCGGATTGCGCGGCCGCCACCGCGAGCCGGCGCACTTCGGCCACACGCGTTGCATCGTTAACGGGGACCAGCACGGCCGGACGCATTATGGTTTCCAGCGCGTGATGGTCACGCGGGTTCCCTGGCCTGGTGCGGATTCGATGTGAAACTCACTGGACAGGCGTTTGGCGCCGCCCAACCCGAGTCCCAGACCCACGCCAGTAGTATAGCCGTCCTTCATGGCCAATTCGATATCGCGAATGCCCGGTCCATGATCCGCGAAGGTCAGCCGCAGGCCGACCTTGGAGGTGTCGCGCACGGTTTCAATCATGGCGGTGCCGCCCCCTCCGTAAATCAGCGTGTTTCGGGCTAATTCGCTGGCAGCCGTCACGATCTTAGTCTGGTCAACTAAATTGAGTCCGAGCTGCACAGCCGCGCTGCGAACGGCCTGTCTGACCAGGACAATATCGCCGTTCTGCATGATCCCCAGTTCATTGGATTGCTCGACTGTCACTGGCGGGGCCCTCCGATTCCTGGGATGCGCGAAGCAGATCCATTCCCCGGTCAACGTTCAGGGCCGTGCGGATCCCCGGCAAGGACAGACCCAGCTCGACCAAAGTTATGGCAACCGAAGGCTGCATACCGACTACTACTGTCTCCGCATCCAGAATGCGGGCCATGCCGGCGATATTGGCGAGCATCCTCCCCATAAAAGAATCCACCACATCGACGGCCGAGATATCGATCAGGACTCCGCGCGCCCTGTGCGCGACAATCTCCGTTGTCAGGTCGTCCTGCAGAGCTAATGCCAGGCGGTCGTGCATGTCTACCTGAACAGTTACCAGCAGAAATTTTCCTAAGCGCAGGATCGGTATTCTATCCATTTTCTATCCGTGATCCTAGGCCTTGGTCACTGCCAGCCCGAGCTTGCGCATGGCGATCCGGAATGCGTCGGCGAGAGTCGCCTTGGTGGTAACTCCTCCTAAATCGACTCCCAGGTGAATAATAGTCTGGGCGATCTGCGGGCGAATTCCGCTGATCAGACACTCCGCTCCCATCAGCCGCGCGGCGGCAACGGTCTTTAGCAGGTGCTGCGCAACTAATGTGTCCACCGTTGGCACACCTGTAATATCGATAATCGCGATCACGGTTTCCTTAGCAACAATTGCCTCCAGCAGATTTTGCATGACTACTTGCGTTCTGTTGCTGTCCAGAGTACCGATTAGTGGCAGGGCGAGAATGCCGTCCCATAATTCAACCACTGGCGTCGACAGTTCCAGCATTTCCTGTTGCTGCCGGGTGATCAATTGTTCGCGGCTCTTCTGAAAAAACTCGACGGTGTAAAGTCCCAGGCTGTCCAAGAGTAATGTGGCTGACCACATCAAGTCGGCTATCGCCTGCGAGTCATTGCTGGAAGCCTTGACGATTCTATCGAACAGCGGCTGTTTGAGAGAAAAGACGAAGGTAGCCGTCTCGCTGGGTGTGAAGCCCTGAACGACACGCCGGCGGGACAAGTCACCCAGCATGTCGCGCGCCTTGGCCCACTCCGCATGGGTTATATTCAGATCCCCTCCGCGCGAAACAGTCTCTCTCAATACGGAGAGTAGGTTTCGGGAATCCGTCCTTAATTCTGCTTCCGAAATCAAATCGCGCCGGGCGGCCAGGCTCTCTTGTTGCCTGCGGATCCAGTCGCTTAATAAATCTCCCTCATACTGCTCAATAATGTCTGCGATCGTACAGTTGGCCACGCGCTACTCCTCCGATGATGTCGGCGCACTCTGTCACGGTACCATTATTTGTTTCGCGTACTCTACAGCAATTTAGTACTGCCACTAGCATGGACCACTGAGTTGGGGCGGTCCGCAAGATAGTCGCAGCACTAGGACTTTCCTACGAAGCTCGACGGTTCTTAAGTAGTGCGAGCCGCTTTCCTGGTGCGGGCTGCCTTGCGCGCCGCGGCCTGTCTGCCGGTGGCTCCTTTGGTAAGAGCCGCCTTCTTGGCCGCCCGCCGCAAATCCGCATGCCCTCGTGCGCGCGCGCTGCGGTGCGCCTGCCGCGACAGCGCCAGCGGGGAAGCCGCAGCCGATCCTTCGCGTTTTAAGGCCCGGCTAGTTGCGCGAGAGCGCTTGGCCGAAGGTCGCCGCCCGGTCGGCTTTGGCGCCTTCTTGCCCCCGGGCGGAGGGGGTAATTTCACCCCCGCCCGACGGGCCTTGGACAGTCCGATCGCAATGGCCTGCTTGGCCGACCGCGCCCCGTGCTTCCCTTCCCGGATGTGCTCCATCTCCTCCCGTACGTATTCTCCGGCCTGGGAACCCGGCGACTTTTTTTTTACTCGCTCGTTCCATTGCTTTTTTTTCAGGCATTTGTCGAACACTCCGTCCAAGCTAAACAGAATTAGTAACCGCCACCGCCGCGAAATGTTTTTTCACGAGTTTCCCAATACGGCTCAGCATGGTAGTAACTGAATACCTTGCCGCCCCAGGTAGTGTCGCTCATGTCCGGCCAGTTACTCTTGTCGAATCCCGGCGCATTCTTCAAAACCTGCTTGTCTACATCCAGGATGAAGCACTTCTCGTCTTCATCCACCTTCAAAATGCTCCACGGAAGGGCGAAAAGCCGGTCGCCCATACCGAGAAACCCTCCAAACGAAAGAACTGCATAGGCCACCCGGCCGGTAGGTATGTCAATCATGATTTCAGAGATTTTGCCGAGGTCTTCGCCGCTGGAATTGCGTACGTCATTACCAGCCAGCGTACTGGCAGAAAGAACGCTCCTATATTTCTTATCCGGATCCGTCTTGATGATTTTGTCAGGTTGCATAAAAACTCCTATGTTTTCCCTTGCATCTTTGATGCCTTCCGTCCCAGTTGCCTGGCGCTCGGCAAATACTGCACACTGACCGGGGCGGCTTACCTCACGAAGGCAATCGCGGGAAGTACTGAGTGCCGGAAGGCAGTTGCACGTTCGCGGTGGCCTTCGCTGTCTGGGACCTACGCGGCGCCTTTCTTGGCCGCGTGGCCTACGTGCTGCGTTCTGTTATGCTCACGAAGTTCCTCGGAGGAGTGCAGGGTCTTGCCGCACTGCTGGCACTTAAAAGACTGAGTTCCAGACTGTTGTGGCTCATGTGACTGTTATTCTTGCATAGTCGGTTTTCACCTCAACCTTTCGCTCGCAAATAACGGTCCAAGGGGGGCTCGCAAGTTCTCGTCGGGCAATGGTTTCCTCAGATCAGTGGCAACCAATGTGCTAACTTAGTCGCTTACACCGTGCCGGAAGACAGCCAGGAAGAAAAGCTGCACGAAAGGATGCACGACGACCGCCGCGTCAGTGAACTTCTGTTGCGCGCATGCCACGATTTGCGCGCGCCCCTGCGTTCGATCCGCACGCACGCGGAACTGCTGCATAGGGGCGCCGCGGTGCAACCGCCCGCCAGCGAGAGTCTCAACTTTATTGTAGAAGGCGCGCGCCGGATCGACGGCTTAGTGGATGGCTTATCACATTATTCCGTCGCTCTTCAGCTAGACGACTCATCGTTCCAATCCGCACCAATGGATGTATTGCTCCGCTCCGTGCTGGCCAAGCTGAAAAAGGAATTAAGCGACACCGGCGCGCAGGTAACCTATCGCGATCTTCCGCGCGTCAGAGGTAACCCTGACCGTTTGATGGAAGTATTCGAAAACCTGCTGCGCAATGCGTTGGTGTACCGGGGCTCGGCCGCTCCATTGATCGAAATTACGGCGAAGGAACAGCAGGACCACTGGGTGTTCGCCGTACGGGATAACGGGCCGGGCATTGCAGCCGGCTATCTCGAGAAAATCTTCCAGCCTTTTGAACGCCTGGATACCGGCGGACATTCCGGTGTTGGCCTCGGCCTGGCCATTTGCCGCACGATCGTGCTGCGGCATGGGGGTAAAATATGGGCGGAATCGCAAGAAGGAAACGGCGCTACGTTCTTCTTCACCCTGCCTGCATGATGTAGCTGCGAACATCTGCATCATCCCTGGCATAACGATTGCTCATAAGCAAGAGATGCCACCTGCGCCACCCGCCAGGCTCGCAACCCGCGCGGGCGTGGGCGGTTACATCTCCAAGCTAGGTCCGGGCCTGATTACGGGCGCGGCCGACGACGATCCGTCAGGCATCGGCACTTACTCCATAGCCGGAGCGCAGTTTGGCTATTCTACTCTCTGGACGGCCTGGTTTATATTCCCCTTAATGGTCTCCGTACAACTTATCTGTGCGCGGCTGGGCATGGTAAGCGGCTGCGGGTTGGGCGGTCTGATTCGCAAACGCTTCGGACCTTGGGCCTTGTGGCCGGCATGTGCTCTCCTGGTGATCGCCAACGTGGTCAACATTGGCGCGGACCTCGGATCCATGGGCGCCTCTACAGCTATGGTCACCGGCCTGCCCGCATACGTTTTCACGCCTATATATGCGCTGCTGTTAGTAGCGTTGATGGCCTGGTCATCCTACCGCCAGATAGCCCGTATCTTTAAGTGGCTGACCCTGGTCCTGTTCGCCTATGTGATTTCGGCATTCTGCGCGCATCCGGATTGGCACAGGGCTCTGTATGCCACCCTGGTCCCGCAGGTACAGTGGTCCGCAACTTACATCACGACCTTCGTGGCTCTGCTCGGTACCACGATTTCACCTTACCTCCTGTTCTGGCAGTCTAACCAGGAGGTGGAGGAAAAGCGCAGCCGGCCAGGAGCCCGACGCACCGGCGCGACCGCGCGGGAGAAGGACGATTCGAAGATAGACGTGATCACCGGCATGCTGTTTTCGAACGTGATCATGTATTTCATCATTCTGACTACCGGCGCCACGCTGCACTTGCATGGGGCAACCCAAATTGCCACCACTGAACAGGCCGCCGCCGCATTAAGACCGCTGGCCGGCCATGCTGCCTACCTTCTGTTTACGCTGGGAATCGTGGGTACCGGGATGCTCAGCGTGCCGGTTCTCGCCGGATCGACGGCTTACGCCGTTGCCGAAGGCGCACAGTGGCGCGATTCACTGAAATTTCCGCCGCACCGGGCTCCCCAGTTTTATACTGTTCTGGCCGCCGCCTTCCTGCTGGGTCTGGCGCTGAATTTCGCCGGTTTCGGCGTAGTGGCTATGTTATTTTGGTCCGCGGTCATCAATGGCGTCCTGGCGCCGCCGCTCATCATCCTGGCGGTAATCTTGTCTTCCGATCGATCCATCATGGGACGTCATGTGAGTCGCGGTCCGCTGCGTTTTCTGGGCTGGCTGACGGCCGTCATTATGACGCTGGCCGCTATCGTTATGTTCGCGACGATGGGGCGGGCGTAGGCGTCGCGGCTACTCGGCCGAATTACTGCCGCTTGCGGCCGCGGTAGCCTTCTCCGGCTGATACGAGCGAAGCTTGGTATGCAGGGTGCGCAGGCAGATGCCCAATAATTCGGCGGCCTGCCGCCGGTTGTGATGAGTTTGCTTGAGTGTGAGGCGGATGTAGGCCTCTTCAATATCGCTGAGCGGCAGCCCGGAGCGAACCTGTAATACATCGTCCGGCACAGACTGCGGTTGGGCCACCACCGGCGGCGCCCCTTCCGGCAAATGCCGGGCTTGAATCTCGCCCGCACCGGTCATGATTACGGCGCGTTCTATCAGGTTGCGCAGCTCGCGTACGTTACCCGGCCACGATCGCGCGGTCAACCAATCGATCACTGCCGGACTCACGTGCGTTACGCGGCAGCCATGCTTTTGGTTCGCGTCCCGGATCAAAGCGGCGGCCAGCATGGGTATGTCCTGCTTGCGTTCGCGCAGCGGCGGCAGCGAGATATGGAACACGTTCAACCGGTAGTACAGATCCTCGCGCAGCATCTTCGAACTCATTGCAATATCGGGCGGCCGATTGGTGGCCGCCAGAATGCGCGCGGACACCGGGATGTCGTGCGCGCCGCCCAGCCTGCGCACTTTCGATTCCTCGATGGCGCGCAGGAGCTTGGCTTGCGTCGCGATGGGCATCTCGCTGATCTCGTCCAACAATAAGGTGCCATTTTGAGCCTGCTCGAAGCATCCCGCGCGGCGCTCGACCGCTCCGGTGAAGGCGCCCTTCTCATGTCCGAAAAGCTCGCTTTCCATGAGGCTCTCGGGCAAGGCTGCGCAGTTGATGGCTACAAAAGGGCCGCGGCTGCGCGGGCTGAGATTGTGAATCGCGCGCGCGACCAGTTCTTTTCCGGTGCCGCTTTCGCCCGTGATCAGCACCGAAGCCGTGGTCGGCGCCACCTGGCGGACCAGCGAATAGATCTCCTTCATCGCCGGAGAATCGCCCACCAGGTCGCCCAGCACACCCCGGTAGCTCAGTTCCCGCCGCAATCGTTCGGCTTCGTCCACCAAGTGGCTTTGCTGAACGGCCCGTTCCAGGAGCGTGCGCAACACGCTGGGCTGGACCGGCTTTTCCAAAAACCAGAACGCCTTCAGATCATGCACGAAGGATATCGCCTGATCGATGCTGCCGAATCCGGTCAGGACAATTGCGGGAATCTGAATGCCGCGCGCCGCCATTTCCTTCAACAAGGCCACACCATCCATACGCGGCATGACCAGGTCCGTGACTATGACCTTGGCGGGAACATGGGCCAGTTTGGCCAATGCTTCCTGGCCGTCAGCGGCCGTTTCCACCTCGAAACCGAGGGAAGCTACCATCTCGGCGAGATCGGACCTCTGGCCTGCGTCGTCATCTGCAATTAAAATATACGCCACCGAGTGCTCCTTGCTCTATTGGACATTTTACCGTGAAATACCGCTCTATTTCCGCTGATCACGAGCGACTTTGCCGCAGTCTCGCGGACTGCTCCAAGAGCTCCTTAAATATGGCGCCCAAACTCAGAAACTGATCCAGGCTGGAAGGTTTTTGCAGGAAACGCGCCACCCCCAGTTGCGTGGCCGCCTGCCGGTCGTGCGGTGAATCCGACGAGGTCAACACAACTACTGGAACGCCCGGCACTTGCGCCGTATCTCGAATGTGCTGCAGGATCTCAATACCGTCGTGCCGCGGAAGGTTTAAATCCAGGATGATGAGCGCGGGTTGGCGCGTGTCGGCCGGGGATTCGCCGGCGGACAGGATTTGCAAAACCTGTTGCCCGTCGGTCGCGATCCGGACATCACAATCCACCTGGTGTTCGCGAAGAGCCTCGCGAATTAAGTACACATCGGCCGGATTATCTTCGGCTAACAGAACGTTAAACATGATTCGACTCAATTCGATCCGCGCGCAAGCGCCGCTTTTTCACCGACAGCACAAGGTGCAAGTCTTGTTGGACCAAAAGTGCAAAATTTGCCCCGCCGGGCGATGGCGATGCGACCAGCCATCGACACGAATGAACCCCAACTATAACAATCGATGATGCCGATATGCTTCTGTTCAATCACCATAATGCAGATCGTACCGGCATTTGCAAGTTTCGGACCCATCTTAGAATCGCGGCGAATCGCGGCGAATCGCGGCAAACCGGTTCAAATCGTACGCGGTTGTGGGCGCGGGAATCCGTTTGGCTTAGAAGGTGCAGCGAAGAAAGAAACATGGAAGCCGCCGGGCGATCGAAAATCCTGATCATTGAAGACAATGCCCTCGACCGCGAAGTCTATAAGCAGTGTCTTTGGCAATCCGACACCGAAGCATTCGAATTCGCCGACGCCGGTACTGCGGAGGCGGGGATAGAGAAGGTCCGGTCGTGGGGCCCCGACTGCGCGCTGTTGGACGTGAATCTCCCGGATATGGATGGTATCGAGACGCTCGCGCGTCTGCGGGGCGAGCCGAGCGGGGTCCCGTGCGCTTTCATCGTTCTGACGGCATTTGGCGGCGAGAATGTGGCCGTGAAAGCCATGAAAGCGGGGGCCATGGACTACCTTCCCAAAGGGCAGGTGACCGCCGGAACGCTGCCGCCCCTGGTGCGCAACGCCATCGAGCGTTTTGCCATGCAGCGCCGGTTGGACGAACAGCGGGCCGCGCTGGAGGCCAGTGAGCGGCGCTACCAGACCCTGTTGGAAGCTATGCCGCAGATGGTGTGGACGGCGAATGCCGAAGGCCGCCTGCAATACGTCAACCAGCGCTGGATTGAATATATGGGTCCGGATGTGGAGGAGGCGTCCTCCCTGGTCTCGCGGGAAGTAATTCACCCGGACGATTGGGCGCCCACTTGGAAGGCGTGGCGTACCGCCGTGGATGCCGGCGCGGTTTTTGAGGTGGAGCATCGACTGCGGCGGGCGAACGATGGCGGCTACCGGTGGCATCTCGCGCGCGCGCTCCCGTTGCGCAACGATGCCGGAGAGATTACTCACTGGCTGGGAACTTCCACCGAAATCGAAAGCCAGAAGCAGGCGGAACAGACTCTACGGGAGAAGCAGAAGATCGAGAGTATTGGCCGGCTAGCCGCGGGCGTGGCCCACGACTTCAACAATCTATTGGTGGCCATTCTGTGTGGCGCCGGTTACGCGATGGAGGATTTGCCGCCTAACCATCCCGCGCAGGAGGTTTTGCAAGGAGTCATTCAGGCGGGTGAGCGAGCCGCCGAAATCACCCGCCGTATGTTGGCTTATGCCGGCAAGGGAAATCTCCGGCTGGAAAGCGCTGACGTGAGCCAGGCCGTACAGGATGCTTTGGCGCGCGCCGGCGTTCCCAAAACCATTCGCGTGAAATTTCAAAAACCGAGCACGCTGCCGCCCGTGCAGACCGATCCCGAGCAACTGCGGCAAGCCGTTGTGGACCTGGTGCGCAACGCCGTGGAAGCCATCGAGGAAGGCTCGCCGGGTACGATTTCCGTGCGCACCGCGGCGGTGGAACTCGGGCCGGGAACTGCCCGGGATTTTGCGAGCTCCGAAATCGCACCGGGCCAGTACGTTCTTCTGGAGGTGGGGGACAACGGCTGCGGCATGGATGAAGACACGCAAAAAAAGGTCTTCGACCCTTTCTTCACCACCAAGTTCGCGGGCCGCGGACTTGGATTGGCCGCCGTGCACGGGTTTGTGCGCAGCAGCGGCGGCGACGTCCAAGTGGAAAGCCAGCCTGGAAAAGGGGCACGGGTCCGCGTGCTCCTGCCGGCCGCGGCCCGCAGCTCTGAACCGAATGCGGCGCGTGCCGCACGGGTCACGGAAGGGTTCGATGGGAAGAACAACTGACCCGCCAGATGCTCCCGTGGAGGCCGAGTTTTACGTACCGCTCGGCTCCGATTCGCTTCACGATCTGGCCAGCCCTCTCAACCAGATCTGTTCCATCGCGGACCTGATTCTGCGGCGCTACCGGGGAAGCATGGACAGCAATGCGGAGGTCTTGTTCGGGCTTCTGCAGAATGCCACCGAACGGCTGCAGAGCCTGGTGGCGGGTCTTCGCACGTATGCGCGGGTGGCCGGCTCCGCCAGCGCCCACCAACTGTGCCGCGCGGAAGAATTGCTGTTGGCTGCCCTGGCCATTGTGGAACAAACGGCCGGGCCGCACGACGCGCACATCAGCCACGACCCGCTTCCGGAGTTGTGGTGCAATCCGGCGCAGATCACTTATGCGTTGGCGAGCCTGATTGAAAATTCGATCAGATTTCGCAGCGAGGCTACGCCCCAGATCCACGTGGGCGCGCGGCCCACGGAAGCGACGTGGGTTTTGTCCGTTAAAGACAACGGAAGGGGAATCGACCCGCGCTATTATAACCGGATCTTCGGCACGTTTAAGCGCCTCAACAATGACACGCCACCTACCGCCGGAGTAGGACTGGCTGTAACGAAACACGTCGTCGAGCGCCACGGGGGCAGTATCTGGGTCGAATCTGATCCCGGGCACGGCGCCACTTTCTTTATTGCATTACCCAAGGTAAGTTCGCGCGCGGCGAAGAACGCTTAAGCGCGTAATTAAGCGTAATTAAGCGTAATTAAGAAGGTGTGGCGCACATGGGGCGGGCATCCAACAGCTCCACACGCAAGCCCTGATAGGCCCGCCACAGCAGCTCTTTCGCCGTGGACTCAGGGCAAGACAGCACCGTGGCGATCTGCGCATAACTGAGTCCTTCGTATTTGTGCATCAATAGGACGGCGCGTTCTCTTTCGGGTAGTGCGGCGACTGCGCGGGGCACTGACACAGATACCTGTCGCGGCTCAGTACGTCGCGGCTCAGTACAAAGAGCGAAATCGTCCCGACTGTTACGGAGCCGCGACCGTGAGGGAGCGGTTTCCTCAACAGGCGGCATAAGTGCGCATTGCCGTAGCCGCCGAAACGCCAAATGGGTGGCCTGCCTGAACAGAAGCAGTCTAAAGCGAGGGGCGGCCGCATACACCATTCCCGCGCGATAGGCCAATAGGAATACTTCCATCGCGATTCCCTCGGCAACTTCTTCTTCCTGCACGAGCCGGCAAAGATAACTGAAAATAGATTGGCGATACTGTTCCAGTATCTGCGCGATGCAACAAGCTACAGCCAAGACCCTCTCCTGGCGATGCGTTTTGCAATCACAATGCCAATTTCTTATGGATGTATTCTAATTCACATAGGCATCTGCATTGCTTACGAGTAAGTGCTACAATCGTGCCAAGCAGGTTTCACGCAATAATTTTTTCACGCAGTAATTAGGTAATTAGCCTCTCAACTTAGGGAAACGACCATATGCTCGGATGGATGATTCTGTTCGCACTAATGAGTTTGCTCGGGATGATCGCTACCCTCGCCCATCCGGCTGCATTTTCTGCGCTGGTGGCACTGACGTTCGGCTTCTTATTCTTGATTGCCTTGTTGACTCGTCTGGTGCGGGGGCGTGGTTGGTAATGGCACCCGACCCGGGATGAACGCGCTTAGACCCCTGAGGACACTTCTTGCCTTTTATGGCCCCGATGAAGCAGAATCCGCACGCGCCTACAAATCGATAGCTGGTTCTACGAGCGAGCACGCCTATTCGTGTGGCCCGCTCGACGAAGCCGGGTTCGGGCAAAATGCCACCTGGGCCAAATACGGCGCCCTACGCTTCGACGACGAGTGTCTGATTATCGTGCGGACGGCGCCCGCCGGTCTGCAACAGATGGTGCAGATCCTGCAACGTGCGGGTTCCCCGGCCGTCTTCGTATTATCCGATCCGCCAAATCCTCCCGGCAGGGATCGCATCGCCGAACCCGCGGCAGCCGGCCCGCAAGAAGATATTGAAGATTTCGCCCACCGCGCGGCGGCCCGGCGTGGGAAGCCGCGCCCTGCCAAACCCAGCATCCTTTCGCAACTGGCCGCTAACGAACAAATGATCGAGGCCTCCCGCGGCGTGCTGGGCGAGTCCGTGCGCCTCGATCACGTCTTGACGGGCGCGGGCGAATGGCTGCTCGATAACGGGCACCTGGTGCGCACCCAAGCCGCCGAGATTCGCCGCCACCTCCCGCGCCGCTACTACCAGATCCTGCCCGCGGATGAATCCGGAACGCCGTATATCTACGAGTTGGCCAAGGACCTGGCCGCGCACCACAACTATTCTCTCGACGAAAGCAACATCGCGGATTGCCTGCGGCGGTACCAGGAAGTTGCGCCGCTCACTATCGCGGAATTGTGGTCCTTTCCGATGCTCTTGCGTGTGGCGCTGGTGGAGGCGCTGGCGTGGCTCGCCACGCGCATCAGCCGGGCGCAAGGTTTGCGCGAAGCTGCCTATCTGTGGGCCAACCGCCTGGCGGCCGGCGCCCGCCGCGGTCCTGAGGTATTTAACCGCATTCTGCAACACATGGAGAGCGAGCCTATCTCCCTGGAGCCGTATTTCCTGACGTCGCTTGCCGAGCAACTGCAAGAAGAAGAGGATGCCCTGGCTCCTTTGCAGCACTGGATTGAAGAGCGGTTGGGTAAGCCGCTTACCGATATCGTCCGCGTTCAGCACACCGAAGAAGCCGCCGAATCGGTCTCTACGGCCAACGCGTTCGGCAGCCTACGCACCTTATCGCGCATTGAATTCGCCGAAGTCTTCGAATCGGTGAGCCTGGTGGAGGCGGAGCTTCGCACGGACCCCGGCGGCATTTATCCACACACCGATTTTGCCACGCGCGACCGCTGCCGCCGCGCGGTGGAACGTATCGCGCGCCAAAGCGGAAAACCGGAGCTCGACATCGCGCGGCGGGCCAACGCGCTAGCCGCCCAAGACTCCGGCTCCGACGCGGGGCACGTGGCTTACTACCTGATCGGCGAGGGCTTCTTCCGGCTGGAAGCCGACACCGGGGCGCACCTGCCGCTGCGCAAGCGATTCCTGCGCATGGTGCGCCGCCGCGCCACGCCATTGTATCTGGGCAGTATCTCGTCGCTCACGGTATGCTTCGTCATGGTTTCCCTGGGCCTCGCCTGGAACGGCGGCATGCGGCACGAAATGCACCTTCTCTGGCTCGGCCTGTTGGCGCTGTTCCCTTTAAGTGAATTGGCAATTCAAATAGTCAATGCTCTGGTCATATCGCTGCTGCCGCCCGACGAGCTGCCGGCCATGGATTTCAAAGACGGCATTCCGTCGGACCAGGCCACCCTGGTGGTGATACCGATGATGTTGTCGAGCCTGGAAGTGGCGCGCCGCGAAGTGGAGAAACTGGAAGTGCGATTTCTGGCCAACCGGCAAGCCAATCTCTTCTTCAGCCTTTTCTCCGACTTCACCGACGCGCCCGACCAGGCCATGCCGGGCGATGCCGACCTGGTGCGAGCGGTGCGCGACGGCATCGCCGGCCTGAATACCCGCTATCCCCGCGGCACATTCCTCCTCTTTCACCGCCAGCGGGAATGGTCCGAGAGCGAGCAGAAATGGATCGGCCGCGAGCGCAAGCGCGGCAAGATCGATGCATTGAACGCATACCTGGCCGGGGAGGGGCGGCCGGAGATTTTGCTCGAAGGCGCCTTGCCGCTGCCGGTGCGCTCCGTGATCACGCTCGATTCCGATACCCAATTACCACCAGGTTCCGCGCGGCGGATGATCGAGACCATCGCGCATCCGCTGAACCGCGTGCAGATCGATCCGGTCACCCGCGTGCGGCAGCGCGGCTATACGATCATCCAGCCGCGTGTGGAGATCGCACTGCCGGGTGCCACCGCGACCCGTTTTACGCGTATCTTCGCCGATACCAACGGCACCGATCCCTATTGTCAGGCCGTCTCGGACGCCCAACAGGATCTGTTCGGCGAGGCCATCTTTCAGGGCAAGGCGATTTACGACCTGCACGCCTTCCGCACCATTCTGGGCAATCGATTCCCCCCCGAGACCCTACTGAGCCACGATTTGATTGAAGGCACCTACGCGGGCGTGGGCCTGGCCACCGACATCGAGCTGTTCGAAAACCTGCCGCTCGATTACGCCAGCCACAGCAGCCGGCAGCACCGCTGGATACGCGGCGATTGGCAGATCGCGCCCTGGATTTTCAGCCACGTCCCCACCGCGGCGGGAACCAAAGAGCGGAATCCGCTCTCCACCATCGGCCGCTGGCGGATTTTTGACAACCTGCGGCGCAGCCTGGTCCCGATTGCCTTTCTTCTCCTGCTCTTGCTCGGCTGGCTGATCTCCAGGGTGCCCGGCGTCTGGAGGCTGGTGGCGGTGCTGGCCATCGGCATCCCGGCCGTGACTCCGCTGCTCGATCGCCTGGCGCGGGTCCTGCAAGGCGCCGTCTACGGCTGGCGCGGCGCAGCCGATGAACTGGTGCGCGCCGTGGTGATGCTGGCCTTCCTGCCGCATCAGGCCTGGCTGGCCGTGGATGCCATTGCACGGGTGGCCTACCGCAGCGCCATCAGCCACCGCCACCTTCTGGAATGGCAGACGGCGGAGCACGCGGGCGCCACCGCGCACAAGTTTGCCGCGGCCATCCGCCGCCAGCTTTGGGTAATTCGGGCGCTTCTTCGGTGCTGATCGTCGTGTTGCGCCTGCGGGGCGCCGGCCTGCCGACGTGCGCTCTTGCCGGCCTCTGGGCTCTGTCGCCCGGCGTCATGCGCTGGCTGGGCCGTACCCAGGGCGCGGAGGATGGCCAGTCCCCTACGCGCCAGGACACGCATTTCCTGCGCCGGCTGGCGCGCAAGACCTGGCGTTATTTCGACGACCTGGTGGGTCCCGATACCAATTGGCTGCCTCCGGATAATTCGCAGCTCAGCCTGAACGTAGAGGTGGCGCGACGCACGTCGCCCACCAATATCGGATTGTGGCTGACCTCGGCGCTGGCCGCACGCGATTTGGGTTACCTCACCGCGGACGAGTTTCTGAAACGCTGCTCGCACACCATGGCCACACTGGACCGCCTGGAGCGTTACGAAGGCCATCTGCTCAACTGGTACGACACCAGCACGCTGGCGCCTCTGCTGCCGCGCTACGTTTCCACCGTCGATAGCGGAAATCTGACCGGCCAGCCTCTGGGTGCTCGAGCAAGGCTGCCGCGAAACACTGCGCGATCCATTGGTCGATCAGGCGTGCCTGCGCGGCTTAGCCGATACCACTGCCATCCTGGTGGAGACCTGCGGCCATGATCCTTCCATGTCGGCGCCGCTGCGCGTCATCCGGCGGCTGCTCCATGGCAAGGCCGAAGGGCACGAGCTGATTGCCCGCCTGCGTTTGGCCGCCAATCCCATCGCGCAACTGCCCCAGAGCGCGCGCTGGCAGGATACGGCCGGCGACGAACGCTCCTATTGGCTGGCGCGGCTCACCCGCGAGGTCAACTCGTGGATCGAAACCCTCGACCGCTACCTGCATTGGATGGAAACGCTCGCCGAGCCGCCGGATTCTTCGCTGGCCGGTCTGGGAGACGAAGCCGTCAAACTGCGCAGGCGCATTCTGCATGCGGCGCCATCGCTGCTGCTACTCGCCGGTGCGACCTCTTCGTCGATGGACTGGCTGCTCTCCCGCCGGGGCGCCCCCGGCCTTGGTCCCAAGATGGATCCCAATATGGCGCGTTGGCTCGATCAGCTCGACGCCGACTACCGGTCGGCCAAAGCCGCCGCCGCCGAGACTGTCCGGAATTTCGAACTGCTGATCAGCCTGGCCAAGCAGCTTGCCGCCGGAATCAACATGGGCTTCCTCTACGATCGCCGGCGCCGTCTGTTCGGCATCGGCTATCTGGTGGGCGGTCCGCTCGAATTCACCAGCCATTACGATCTGCTGGCCAGCGAATGCCGTCTGGCGAGCCTGGTGGCCATCGCCAAAGGCGACGTGCCTATCGACCATTGGTCCGCGCTGAGCCGCCCGCTGGTGCATTCCGCCGGACACAACGCCTTGCTGTCCTGGAGCGGCACGATGTTCGAATTTCTGATGCCGCTTCTGTTTACCCGCGCATTCAGCAATTCGCTGCTCGATCCTGGGCCTGCCGCCAGGCGGTGAAACTGCAGATCGATTATGGCCGCGAAAAATCCATCCCTTGGGGCGTTTCCGAATGCGCCTATAGCGCCCTCGACGCCCGGCAAACCTATCAATATCGCGCTTTTGGCGTGCCGGCTTTAGCACTCGAACAGGATCTCGAAGAGGACCTGGTGGTTGCGCCCTACGCCACCATGCTCGCGCTCCTGATCGAACCCCGCGCCGCGATCGAGAATCTCCGGCGGCTGGAAGCTGTCGGCCTGCAGGGCCCCATGGGCTTCTACGAATCCATCGATTACACGCGCCAAAACCAGCGTAATGGCGAGCTGGGAGTCGTCATCTACGCCTACATGGCGCATCACCAGGGCATGAGCCTGCTGGCCCTGGACAATGTGCTGCACGGCCGAATCGTCGAGCGCCGCTTTCACTCTGATCTCCGCATCCGCGCAGTCGAAACGCTGCTGTTCGAACGCATCCCCATCACCCGCTCGCCGCTGGTTGAGAAGCAGGAAACCTTTCCGCCCATCCGCACCGCTGCCGCCGACGAGCCTGCCGAGCGCGTTTGGGACGAAGTGTCCTCCGTTCCGCGCGTGCATCTGCAGGGTAACGGCAGCTACTCCCTGATGGTGACCAACAGCGGCAGCGGTTACAGCCGTTGGAAGGATTTCGACATCACCCGGTGGCAATCAGATATCACGCTCGATCCGTGGGGCAGCTTTCTATACCTGCGCGACCTGCGGTCGGATGCGGTATGGTCGGCCGCGCAGCAGCCGATTGCCGCCGCGCGCGGCTCGGCTTCGGCCCACTTTTCCGCGGATCGCGCCGAGTTCCACCGCAACTCGGCGGGCATCGAAACCGTCTTGGATGTCACCGTCGCCGCTGAAGACGACGTGGAATTGCGCCGGCTCAGCATAACCAACCGATCGGCGAGAAACCGGAGTCTCGAATTTACCAGTTACGCCGAGCTGGCGCTGGCCCCACACGCCGCCGATCGAGCCCACCCGGCTTTCTCCAAAATGTTCATCGAGACCGAATGCCCGGAGCCTGGTGTGCTGCTCGCGCACCGGCGTCCGCGCTCTCCCGACGAGCCGCCCATCTGGGCTGCGCACGTGCTGCTGGGCGCGGCGTCTGATATTCAATTTGAAACCGACCGCGCGCTTTTCCTGGGCCGCGCGAAGGCGCCTGACGCCGCCGAAGCCTTGGGCCGCGACCTGACCGGATCTGCCGGCGCGGTGATCGACCCGATTTTCAGCCTGCGTGGCCGCGCCGTGCTCGAACCGCGTTCCCGTATGGAGCTTACGTTCCTTACGCTGGCCGCCGCCTCCCGTGAAGCGCTGCTGGCCATCGTCAACAAATTCCGCCGTCCGGAGGCAGTCTCGCGCGCATTTGAAATGGCTTGGAGGCGGGCGCAGCTCGAGTTTCGTTACCTGGGCATCGGCCCTGCGGCCGCGCATCGTTTCCAGGATCTCGCCAGTCATCTGTTGTACCCCAATCCACGGCTGCGCATTTCGGGTGATCGCCTGGCGCGCAACCGCCTGGGACAATCCGCGCTCTGGCAGTATGGCATCTCGGGCGATTTGCCCATGCTTACGGTCACCCTGGTAGAGCCGCGCGGCACGCCGCTGGTGCGCGAGCTGTTACTCGCGCAAAACTACTGGCGCTTGCATGGCTTTCGCGCCGACCTGATCGTCCTCAACCAGGAGAGTTCCAGTTACGACCGTCCCTTGTACCAGCAACTGTTGCGACTCGTTGAGGCGCATTCGCCAGCCGAAACCGTGGACAAGCCGGGTGGCGTTTTCCTTCGCAACTGGCATGCCCTCCCCAATGAACACCGCGAGTTGATTCTGGCAGTTTCGAGCGCGGTCCTCAGTGGCAGCCGTGGTCCGCTGCAGCAGCAACTCATGGCTGGCGGAGAGGGGATCAGCGCGCCGCCTTTCGCCGCCAGCGGCGGACAGGAGGAACCGTCTCAGCCCTTGCCGTTTCTCGAATTGCCATATTTCAACGGCATCGGTGGATTCACTCCCGACGGCCGCGAATATGCGATCTATCTGAAGCCCGGCAGCACCACTCCGGCGCCCTGGGTAAATGTCATGGCGCACGCCACATTTGGCGCCATCGTCAGCGAGAGCGGTCTGGGCTGCACGTGGTTCGGCAATAGCCAGTCTAACCGGCTGACGCCCTGGTACAACGACCCGATCACCGACCGGCCGCCCGAAGCGATTTACCTGCGCGACGAAGAGACCGGCACAGTGTGGACGCCGACGGCTTTACCCATCCGGGAGCGAGACGCCTACCGCGCCCGTCACGGCCAAGGCTACACAACCTTTGAACACAACAGCCATGCCATCGGGCAGGAGTTGACTGTCTTCATTCCCATTTCGGAAAACGGAGAGGGCTACCCTGTCAAGGTGATGCGCCTGCGACTGCGCAACGATTCGTCGCGTCCGCGGCGTCTTACCGTCACGTTCTTCGCCGAGTGGGTACTGGGAACCGACCGCGAGGATCAGCAATTGCACGTGAACACTTCCTACGATCGCGAATCCGGTGCAGTATTGGCATTCCAATCCTGGAACGGCAGCTTCACCGAGCATGTCAGCTTTGCCGCCTCCAGTCCCGCGCCCGCTTCTTATTCGGGAGACCGCACCCAATTCCTGGGCCGCAACGGCTCGCCCTCCAGGCCGGCGGCGCTGGAGCGCGTACGGCTCGATAACCGCACGGGCGCGGGTATCGACCCGGCGGCCGCGCTCGAAGTACCTGTCAGCATACCTCGCGGCGGCCAGGTGGAAGTGTTCTTTCTGCTGGGACAAGGGGACACTATCGATAGCGTGCGCGCATTGGTGAAACGCTTTCAGACTCGCGAGCAAATTGAAAGTGCGCTCGAACTCACGCACCAGTGGTGGGATTCCGTACTGGGAACTTTGCAGGTGCGCACACCGCTGCTCTCCACAGATTTTCTCCTGAATCGATGGCTCCTGTATCAATCTCTGAGCTGCCGCTTTTGGGGCCGCGCGGCGCTCTATCAATCGAGCGGCGCATTCGGCTTTCGCGATCAATTGCAGGATTCGATGGCACTGCTCTATGCCGCGCCCGAAATCGCCCGGGCGCATATTCTGACGGCCGCGGCGCGCCAGTTCCCCGAAGGCGACGTGCAACATTGGTGGCACCCCGAGACCGGCACCGGCGTGCGCACGCGCTGCTCCGACGATCTGCTGTGGCTGCCATATGTGGTCACGCGATATATCGAGGCAACCGGCGATGCCGCGATTCTGGACGAAGCCGCGACCTTCGTCGAAGGCCCGCCCCTCGCCGCCCACGAGCAGGAGCGGCTCTTCGTGCCGGCCGTTTCGGCGCATGCCGAACCGTTATGGGTCCACTGCGAGCGGGCCATCGAGCATGCCGCCCAACTGGGTGTGCACGATCTGCCGTTATTCGGTTCGGGAGATTGGAACGACGGCATGAACCGCGTGGGCATCGAGGGACGCGGCGAGAGTGTCTGGCTGGGGTGGTTCTTCTGCACAGTGCTCGAATGTTTTGCCCGTACCATCGAGAGACACGCTTCGGGAGCGGAACTGGGGGCGAAGTGGCGCGCACAGGCGGCGCGCATGGCGCACGCCCTCGAGCAATCGGCTTGGGATGGCGAGTGGTACCTGCGCGGCTTCTTCGATAATGGCGCATCGCTCGGCTCGCACGCGAATGAAGAGGCGCGCATCGATTCCCTGCCCCAAAGCTGGTCCGTCATATCGCATGCCGCCGAAGCCCATCGCGCACGCCGCGCCATGGAGTCAGCCGAACGTCACCTGGTGGATGATGGCGGCCGGCTGGTGCGTCTCTTTACTCCGCCGTTCGATCATTCGCAGCCGAATCCAGGATACATCATGGGCTATCCGCAAGGGCTGCGCGAGAACGGCGGCCAATACACGCACGGCTCACTGTGGATGGCCATGGCTTGGGCGCGCCTGGGCGATGGCGAGCGCGCCGTCCACTTGCTGAAGCTCATGAACCCGATCGAGCTGACCCGCATTCCCGAAGATGTGGCGCGCTATCGCGGCGAGCCTTATGTAGTGGCTGCCGACGTGTCCTCGGCACCCGGCACGATTGGCCGCTGCGGATGGACCTGGTATACCGGCTCGGCCGCATGGATGTATCGTATCTGGATCGAGGAGGTCCTGGGCTTTCAACTGCGGGGCGACCGGTTGACGGTGAATCCGGTGATTCCCGATGACTGGCCAGGATTTGAAATCACCTATCGCTTTGGATCCGCCCGCTACGAGATCGCCGTTTCGCGGCACGAGGGAATCGACGGCGCCGCACCGGGAGTGGAACAGGACGGCCGCCATTTGGTTGACGGCAGCATCCAACTGGTGGATGACGGAGCCACGCACCGCGTTGCCGTGCGAGTGCCCAAGCTGCAGGCCGCCCCGGTCGCCGGCTGAATGTGGGGACTGCCCCACAAGCTCTGCGATCGCATCACGCCACCTCTTTGGACTGCTCAACGGCCTCTTCCACGACGTCCTTCACCGCTTCTCGCACCGCCTGTTTCACGGCTTCCTTGACCGTCTGTTCCACTTCGGAGACATCCAGTTCGAGGCTGCCTTCGACTGACAAATCCTTCACCACCGTATCCACCACCGGCGCCACGGCCGGCAACTCTTTCACGATCACCTTGGCCACTTTCCTGGCGAGTTTCTCGGCTGGGGGCAGGGCGCGTGGAACTCCCACCGCCGGTTGTTCGCTGGCCTCCCAGTCGTCGTGAAATGTTTTCGCGATCTGGCCGGCGATTTTCGGATTCCGGAAAATCACGCCCACCTCGCGGCGCGAGTCCAGTTCCATTTCACGCAGGCTCTGGCTGCCCACAAAAACCCACTGGCCGTCGCGTACCATGGTGCGCGTATGCAAACGCGTGGTTAGCTTTCGAGTTTTCAGCAGCGCGCTCTTGCGCGTGAGCTTCCCGATGATGCGTACGTCCACGCCTTGCCGCGCGCGCGCCTCGAGCAAACGGGTCATAGGCGGGTCGCTGATCTTTGGATCATAAATGAGCAGTTGCTTTCTGGCCGACTGCATGAACGCCGCCAATTGCCGCCGCGCATTTACCGGGCTGACGATGAACCTGTCCAGCCCGGCTTCGTACGGATTCCGCTGCGAATCGGCTTCAAACAACCTGCAGGCTTCATGCACCAGATCCCGGCTGCGGGTCACCAGGCCAAAGCTGCGGCTGCGTTCGGCATCCAAGTGCGTCAGGTTGAAACCCAGCACGTATAAGATCGTATGGTCGATGATCATGAACTTGCCGTGATACCGCAGCAGATCGTCAGCGGTGCGCGCCACCGTGACTCCCGCCGAGAGGAGGCGCAATTCCAACTGCCGCAGATTCTCCTCTCCGGTCCGGTTGGTATGCGCGATCAAGGCATGCACGGAAACTCCACGCGTGACCGCGTGCGCCAGAGCCTTTTCGATTTCCATGAGATCGAAACGGAAGATGGCGATCTCCACACTGCGCTTTGCGCTTTGGATTGCCTTTACCAGGGGATCCGCGCCGTCCCCCGGCTGTATCAGGAGTTTCATGGTGATTTACATACGCTGGCATTTACCTTGCAATTTAGACAGCAGTCTGGAGGCTGCGAGCTCGACTGGTCTATATGCGTGTAAATTTACGTACTTTTTTCTGTGTGCTGTTAACGGCGGTGTTAAGTATCCCGTTCGTGTGCGCCGCGGGCCACGACGCCGGCGCAATTATCGCACCGGCGCAGGGTATTTTTTGGCACCAACCGGAAGATATTTCATCGCGCGACCTCTTTTATGGGCCGGGCGGCAAAGAACACCAGCCGCATGGCCCGTACACTTTCGTCAAAGAAGATTTGAAGGGCAGCAACCCGAAATACGTGGTGCGCGACGGCGATGGCGTGCAGTGGAAGGTCAAGCTCGGTGTGGAAGCGCGTCCCGAAACCGTGGCCACACGCGTGGTTTGGGCGGTCGGATATTACGCCAACGAAGACTACTTCCTGCCGGATCTGCAAATAGCCAACCTGCCCGCGCATCTGCATCGCGGCCAAAAGCTGATAGCGCCCGATGGCATCATGCACAACGTGCGCCTGAAGAGGGAAGACGAAAAGAAGACTGGCGATTGGCAATGGCGCCAGGATCCCTTCACCGGCACGCGCGAATGGTACGGCTTGCGGGTGTTGATGGCGGTGATCAACAATTGGGACCTGAAGGACGAAAACAATTCCATTTACTCCATCTCCCGGGACGGCGATACGCAGAACGTATACATGGTCAGCGATCTGGGAGCTAGCTTTGGCACACCCGCTTTAAGGTGGCCGCTCTCCAAGGCTAAGGGTAATGTGGAATCGTACGCGGGGTCCAAGTTTATCGTTCACATAGCGCCCACCACTGTGGATTTTGCCGATCCGGGGCGCCCTGAGTTCATATTCGTGCTACACCCGCGCAATTATTTCAACCGGCTGCACATGCGCTGGATCGGCCGGGAGATTCCGCGGGAGGATGCCCGTTGGATGGGCAGCCTGCTGGCGCGCCTGTCTCCGCAGCAAATCCAGGACGCGTTTCGGGCCGCGGGTTATTCCGCCCAGGAAATCGATCTATTCTCCACCGTGCTGGAAAACAGAATCAAGCAATTGTCCGAGCTGTGAGCAGGCGGGCTGAAGCCTGGCTGAAGCCCCGCGCCGGCTAAAGCCCGCGCTCCAAAACCACGGAATCGTCCAGTTCTTCCGCTCCGAATTGCAAGCGGTACAACTCGGCGTAGAGACCGTCCGCCTTGATGAGTTGCTCGTGGTTGCCGTGCTCGCTGATCTCGCCGTCTTTCACCACGTAGATCGTCGACGCGCGTCGAATGGTCGAGAGCCGGTGCGCAATCACGATCGAAGTGCGGCCTTCCATCAGCCGGTCGAGCGCGTCGAAAACCAATTTTTCGGAGGCCGCATCGAGCCCCGTACTGGGTTCATCCAGAATCAATATGGGCGTGTCGCGGATGATCGCGCGGGCTATCGCAATGCGCTGGCGCTGGCCTCCGGATAGCGTTTGGCCGCGTTCGCCCAACAGCGTGTCGTATCCCTGCGGCATCTTCTCGATGAATTCGTGCGCGTTAGCCAGTTCGGCGGCGCGCATGATTTCCGCCCGGCTGGCGCCCGGCTTCCCGTAGGCGATGTTGTTCCACACCGGCGCGTGAAATAACAGCGTCTCCTGCAACACGAAGCTGATCTGCTGGCGCAGGGACTGCATCCGGAAGCGGCGCACATCGGTCCCATCCACGCGCACCACGCCCGAAACCGGATCGTAAAAACGAGGAATCAAACTGATGATGGTGGTCTTGCCCGCGCCGGTTGGTCCAACCAAAGCCGCGACATGTCCCGGCTCGATCCGCAGGCTCACGTTCTTCAGAATGGGGGAGCCTTCCTGGTAACTGAAGTAGACTTTCTCGAATTCGATGCGCCCCTTGAACCTGGGCGCTTGGCGCGCCCCCGGCAAATCCTGCACGTCGCCATTGGTCTCGAGCACTTCGCGGATGCGTTCGGCTCCCACCACGGCCTTCGACCATGCATCCGTCATCTTGGAAAGCTCCTGCATGGGCTTGTACATCTGTTTCAGGTACAAGATGAACACAACCAGCGCGCCGGCGGAGAGCGTGCCGGCCAGCACCATGCGCGCGCCAAACCACAGCACCATGCTCGTTCCCACCGCCACCAGAATGGCCACCAGCGGCGCCAGGCGCGCCTTCAGACCGCGCGCGTGCAGGGCGATCTCCACGCTTTCCAAGCTCTCTTCTTCCAGGCGGGACTGCTCGTATTCCTCGCGCGCATAGGCCTTCACCACGCGCATCGAAGACAGGACTTCCTGAATCACCGAGACAATCTCGCCCTCCTTTTTTCTCACCGCGCGGGCCGCTTGCTTGATGCGGCGGGTGTAAGTGTAGACGATGACGAAAAGAACCGGCGCCACGCTCAACGCAATCAGCGTAAAGCGCCAGTTCAGATAGAACATCACTCCAACCATGCCCACCAGCGTGACCACATTGATCAACGCGCCCAGCAAGCCCGACGCAATAAAGCTTTGAATCGCGTCGATATCGCTGGTGACACGGCTTACCAGGTCGCCCGTTTGTTTATGGTCGTGGTAGGCCAGCGACAGCCGCTGGATATGCGAATACAGCCGCAGCCGGAGATCGTGCATCACCCACTGACCTACGCTGGTGGTCAAATATTTTTCCGTGTAAGAACACAGCGCACCCACCACGGCGATGGCCAGCGCCCCCAGTGCGGCGATTTTCAAAACGGTGAGACGGTCGCCGCTAGCCAACGCCGGAATCATGCGCGTCAGCCATCCACTCGTATGTTTGGATTTCAGGACGTCGTCGATGACCAACTTCAGGGGCCAGGGCTCCAACAGGTTCGCGGCGCCTTCGCCGATCGCCGCCAGCAGGGCGACGACCAGCGCCTTGGAGTGGGATTTCAACAGATCCGCAACACGTAGTGCCTGCTTCTCTTTTGCCATCTGGCCGCCGTCAGTGCGCGTAAGCCTGACTCAACGCCACCGGCGGGCGCGCATGCAGAATGCTGGGGAAGAACTCGCGCACTACATTGAATCCCGCTTCGGCGGCTATGCCCACTGCAAAGGAACCGGCAAACGATCCCGGCCCGCTGGTGCTTGGCGGTTGCCATACTCTCGACACTCCGGCCGCGATGCCGTAGCTGGCTACTTGCGAGAATGAAAAATGCCGGCTGCCATCATCGTGCCTTCCCATCATCGTGCTCAGGAGCGCATACTTCAACCGGGGCCCGAAGCCGGTTTCGCCCGAAAGGAAATATCGGTTGTCTTCATGCAAGACCGTTCCCAGCCCGTACATGCTGGTGGACTGGATGATGTGCTCCCCATATGCACTGGCAAACCGGCGGCCATAGCCGATCCCGCCTTGTCCCCACTCCCACGGCGAATTCATGGCTTGGTTGATCCCCGCGGCGGCCCCCGCGCGGAGAACTGACTCCGGGCTGAACATATGCTGGAGGTAGTAACGGAAGCGCTCGCTCTCAGTCTGCCGAACATACGGCACGCGCTCCGGTTGGTCTGCTGCCGCCAATGCTGCGGGCGCTGCACGATCCGCGGCATTTTGCGCGGTGTTGGTCTGTGCTGCCGCATGCCACTGCGACGTTAAAACGAGGGCCACACCAAGAGTGAATTGCAGGTAATGCGGTCGAAGAGGCTTCATTCGGGAGACTCCCAACTGTCAGAAGCGAGGAAGCACTTCATGGACCGACGTGAAAATCCTCACGCCTGCAGATCAACGAAATCGGGGGCGCGCTTAAGTCATCATTAAGCCCATGGCATTCGAACTGCAGGATCTAACGGCAACCCGCGCTCGGGTGTTCGAGGAAATGATTATGAAGAAGCTGTGCTTGTTCCTGACCTGCATATTAGCGACGTCCGCATGGGCGCAGGACCAGATCGCAGGACAGAATACGGCCCCGCCGGCCAACAACCCGCCGCCGTCGAAAAGCCAGCCCCCGGCTCAGGAAGCCGACAGGGCAACTGAGACGAGCGACAGCTATAAGCAGACTAACGGGACTTCGAATGACCGGCTCTTCTTTACGCTGCCGAATTTTTTAACCGTGGAGAACGCGGGTCAGATCCCGCCGCTCACGACGGCACAAAAATTCTGGTTGACTACGCGAGGGTCATTCGACCCCGTGGAGTTCGGCTGGTACGCAGCGCTGGCCGGCATCGCACAAGCTGAGAATAGCGCACCCGCCTATGGACAAGGAGCCCTCGGGTATGCGAAAAGATATGGTGAGCAATTCGGCGATGGCACTATTCAGAACTACATGGCCCATGCCGTGATGCCGTCTCTTTTGCACCAGGACCCTCGTTATTACCAACTAGGAAAGGGAGGAGTCTGGCACAGGCTTGGCCACGCCGTCGGTTTTGTCTTTATTACCCGCTCAGATTCCGGAACGATCCAGTTCAACTTCTCCGAAATCATCGGCAGCGGAGCTGCCGCCGGAATCTCCACCTATACGTACCACCCGCAAGACGACCGAAACTTGGGGAATGTAATCAGTACCTGGGGCACACAGGTGGCTTATGACGCCTTGGGTTTTGTGGCGAAGGAATTCTGGCCTGATATTCGTAACAGGTTGCACAAGGGCAAAGCCGGGCAGGCTCAGTAGACTGAGCGGGAATCAGGCTTGCCCTCCGCCGGCATTAGCGCTCAGCTCCATAGGGAAGCGCGCATTACGCATCTTCAGGGCATCCACTCTGCTTTGGATCGCGATGAGCAGCGCTTGCTTCGACGGTGAGTCGGGCATCCGTTCTACCACCGCGATTCTGTACCGCAGGAACGCCTCTTCCGTCATATCCATCCCTCATTTTCAAAGTGATTCGACCGATCGTCCCATTACAGGCAACTATCAGTTACGAGCGCCGCGCACAAGCTACGGTTCCTGAATCATAAAGCTGGCGGACGAGCGGTTCAAGGTCCACGGGTACTGTGAAGGTACTGAAAAGCCGGCCGGTTCGGCTCGGCCGCGGTGGGCATAATCAGGGCTGTTTGGAATTATTCGGCGAAGCGTTTGAAGAAGCTGCTGGGGTACCAGCGAGGGCGGTCGGGGCGGTCGGCGACGGCTTCGGCTAAGGCGCGCAGCAGGTCGTCGAAGCGGCCGGCGCATTCGAGGTCCACGGGCTGGCGGAGGTCATCGGCCGGGGCGTGGTAGCGTTCCTTCAGCCAGGTTTTGGCAATCTTCTCTTCGGGCGATCCTTTTTCATAGCCGACTTTCATGGCCAATGCGGGAACGCCGCGGCGGATGAAACTGTACTGATCGCTGCGGATGAAGATGTTGCGTTCGGGCTCCTGATCGTCCTGGACGCGGATGCCATGCGCCTTGGCGACGGCGCGGATCTCATCGCCTAAATCGGATTCGTTCAGCCCGTAGACGGTGACGCTGTGCAGCGGGAACAGCGGCAGGAACATATCGACGTTGAGATCGGCGACCATGCTGCCAGGCTTCACCGTGGGATGGGCGGCGAAATATCTGGATCCGAGGAGGCCTTTCTCCTCGCCAGTCACGGCGACGAACAGGAGCGAGCGGCGCAGCTTGGGTTTCGATTCGTTCAATGATTCGGCGATATCGAGGAGGGTGGCTACGCCGGAAGCGTTGTCCATGGCGCCGTTGTAGATGCGGTCACCGTTAATCGGTTCGCCGATTCCCAGGTGATCGAGGTGGGCCGTAAGGACCACATACTGATCTTTGAGCACGGGGTCGGCACCGGGCAGAATACCGGCGACGTTCTGAGATTCCACTTCACCGCGTTCGATGGCGACTCTGGCGTGTATGGAGGCGTGGAGAGGAAAGCGGGGCAAAGGTTTGCCGGCGTCGGCCAGGGCCACCAGATCTTCGAAGGAGTGTCCGGAACCGGCGAACCATTTGCCAGCCTGTTCGGGATTGACGGCGGCGGAGAACTTCAATCCAAACTGTTCATTGAGCGCCGGGTCGGCGAGGCTCATGGATGGCTGCCGGCTGGAAAGGGCAATACGCTGCCAGGGCAGGTCCATGTGATGGGGGTTGGGAATGCCGATGGTGCCGACGACGCCGGCACGCTCGAGAAAGCGCCCGCGTTCGGTCGCGGATTGATAATGCGATCGCAATGGACCGGGAATGTTAGCCGGGCCGCCATTGATGTAGAGCACGACTTTGCCGCGCAGATCGAGTCCGGCGAGATCGTCGTACTGCATTTCGGGAACGGTGAGGGCGTAACCGGCAAAGACCACGTCGGCGTCGAGGGTGGGCGCGGGATCGACGCGCGTGGAGATGATGGCATCCTGGCCGAGGACGAGTTCTTCGGATTCGCCATTACGCACCAGAGTGAGACTGGATTCGGCTTCCTTGAGGCGGCGGGTGTGAAAGCGGACGGGCTGAATGTAGCCTTCGGTGCCGGCGGGTTTCAGGCCGGCGCGCTCGAATTCCGCAGCCACATAAGCGGCGGCTTTGCGATGGCCGGGGCTGCCGGTGTCGCGGCCCTCCAGTTTGTCGTCCGCCAGAAATTGCACATGGCCCCACCAGCGGCGGCCATCCGGCAGGTTGGCCAGCAGAGTGGCCGACAGAACCGCGGCCAATGTGAACCGTCGAATCATTTCTTGCCTTTCACCTTCTTATACTCCTCGCGAATGGTCTGCATCTGGCGGGCGTGGCTTTCGGCGTGGGCGGCCAGCAGTTCCAACTGGAAAAGGAGCGTGATGGGACCGCGCTCGCTATGATTGCCGGTGCGCGTGTAGGCGGACTCGGGCACTTCTTTCAGCAGCTCGTAATTTTCGCCGCGCACGCGCCGGAAACTTTCGAGCGACTGTTTGGGCTTGCGGCGCGCGTAATCGAGATTGCGGGCCCAGGCGTCCTGGTCGAAGGCGATCAAGGTGGGCTGCTCTTCGGCGATGATCTGGCGGAGGCGGTGGGCGCAGACGATTTCAGAATCGGCCAGGTGGGCGATGATTTGCCGGATGCTCCACTTACCGGGGGCAGGGCTAAAATCTTCTTCCTCGCCGAAGACGCCGGTGAGGACTACGGCCAGCAGTTCGGGCCCGCGGCGAAAACGTTCGAGGAGGTCCGCGATGTCACTCATGGGTTAAGCTTCGCACAGAAAAGGGAATCACAGATGGACACGGATAAGGACACGAACTGATTATACGCGGCGCACGCCGGCCCGCAGCGGCGCCGGACTTTTATCTGTGTGCATCTGTGTCCATCCGTGGTTCCCTTTCTTCTTAGTAGTAATCCGCGCAACTGAGATAGTATCCGCACTTGGGGCACACCAGTTTGCATTTGTGCTGGACCAGGCGCGTGGAACACAGGGGACAAAACAACATGGGCTCGTCGGTGGTCTTAGGCTCGGCTTCCGGCACAGGCTTAACGCTATTATATCCGTATGAAAGCGGGCCGGTGCCCGCGTGTATAGCGCATGGCGATGGCGGACACCCTGTTTGACGAGCCTTCCTCGTTCGATCGCGACGGGCTGGCGGAACGGTTGCAGCGGCTGGCGGCGGAGGGGATCTACCTGGGCGGCAGCTCGTGGAAATACCAGGGATGGCTCGGGCAGGTTTACACCCGCGGCAACTATCTTTCACGGGGACGGTTTTCGCGCCAGCTTTTCGAGTCCACCTGCCTGCGGGAATACACCCGGACCTTCCCCACGGTTTGCGGAGACTTCGCCTTTTACCAGTTTCCAACGGCGGAGTTTTGGGCCCGGCTGTTTGCGCTGACACCGGATGGGTTTCAGTTCGCTTTCAAAGTGCCGGAACAGATTACATGCAAAATGTTTCCGTCGCACCCGCGGTACGGACCGCAGGCGGGTCAGGAGAACGAGGCATTCCTGAATGCGGAGATGCTGAAGGAGATGTTCCTGCGTCCGCTGTGGCCACACCGGGATAAAACGGCGCTGCTGATCTTCGAATTCGGCACGTTTGCCAAGCGCGCGATAGCCGGGCCGGATGAATTTCTGGCGCGTCTGGACCCATTTTTGAGTGCGCTGCCGCCGCATTTCCGGTACGCGGTGGAAGTGCGCAACCCCGAGTTTCTGCACCCGGACTATTTCGCTTGCCTGCGCGCTCGGGGGGTGGCGCACGTATATAGCGCCTGGACGCGCATGCCCGAGCTGCGGCAGCAAATCGAGATGCCGGGCTCCGCGACGGCGGGTTTTCTGGTGTGTCGCGCGTTGTTGCGGCAAGGGCGGCCATATGAGCAGGCGGTCGAGATGTTTTCGCCGTACAGCGAAGTCCGGGATCCGAATCCGGGGGCGCGGGAATCGCTGCGGATTTTGATCCGGCGCGCGCGGGAAGAACGGGCGATGGCGTTTCTGTTTGTGAACAACCGGCTGGAGGGGAATTCGCCGATGACCATTCTGGCGGTGACGGAAACGGATTAGAGCGGGGCTAAGCCCCACGCCGCCTAAAGCCCGCCCTCCATTACGATCGAAACCACTATGGCTGGCGCTCGTCGTATTCCTTATGAGGTTGGCATCCGGAGCTGTGCTGTGCGCCACGGCCATTTTTGCGTTGTGGAGCGCCGATCAACCCGAGCCGCGCTGGGTGGCCCTGAACCGGGCGGCGCACGCGGCGCTGGAGGCGAAGGACTATCTGAAGCTGCGAGATGCTTTGGCGGAACTGCGTCCACTGCTGCCGGGCAATCCGCGGATACTGTACAAGCTGGCGGTGGCGGAGACGCACCTGGGCGAGACCGCAGCGGCCCTCGCGGAGTTGAGTGCCTTGGCGCACGCGGGTTTGGTATATGATTTCGGCGCGGATGACGATTTCGCGCGATTCCGTGGTTCGGCGGATTTCGCTTCCGTATTGCGTGACGTGGAGAGGAACCGGCAACCGGTGGCGCGTGCGGTGCAGGTATCGATTCTGCCCGAACGCGACCTACTGCCGGAAGATGTTACTTACGATCCACAGACCCGTCGGTTCCTGATCGGCAGTATTGCGAAATGCAAGATAGTATCCACGGATGGTCAAGTCTTCGCTAAAACCGATTGGCCGGTGATGGCCCTGCGCGTGGACACCCGCCGCAGGATGCTATGGGCGGCCACCGGTTGGATCGCCAACTGCGCACAGTGCTACGCGACGGACCGGGATAAGAGCGCGCTGTTGGCATTCCAGCTCGATTCGGGCGCATTGCTGACGCGGTTGGACTCGCCGGTCAAAGGTTTATTGGGCGATATGACCATCAGCCGCGCCGGAGATGTGTACGTGTCGGAAGGCTCTTATGGCGCGGTGCTGCGGCTGAAGGCCGGCGGTCGAGCTTTCGAGCGTCTGGATATGCCCGGCGAATTCCCTTCGCCGCAGACACCGGCGCTTTCCGCCGATGAGCGTACGCTTTACGTGCCGGATTATGTGCGGGGCATTGCGGCGATGGATTTGAAAACGCGCGCGGTGCGATGGCTGCAGCCGGCGCGCGGTGTAGCCGTCAGCGGAATCGATGGTTTTTACAAGTACGGCGACGGGTTCATAGCCGTGCAAAACGGGGTGGATCCTGCGCGCGTGGTGTTTTTTTCGAGTGACCTGGCGCGGCAGGAGATCCTGGAGGCCAATGCGCCCGGCCTGGGAGAACCAACGCACGGGACGCTGGTCGGGGATGCCTTCTACTTCATCGCCAACACCGGGTGGGATACTTACGACGACGATGGCAAGAAGAAGCCGGGTAGCGCACCGGTGGCGTCGGAGATTCGCAAGATCATGCTGGGAAGGCGCTGAAACAGTGTTACTGCGCGGCTTTGCCGGAAGTCGCTAAACTGCGTTCGGGCCCTGTCTGGGCAGCCATGATGGAGTGGGCGCGCTCCGCGAATGCTTGCGCCTCGCTCTTGCGCTTCATCTTCCGCAAAAGATTTGAGTAGTTGAACAGAACGGCGATCAAGTCCGGATTATTGTCGTTCCCGCGTTTGTCCAGGATGCCGATGGACCGCTGCAGGGCCGACTCGGCTTCGGCCATGCGCCCGAGCTGTTCATACAGCATGGCCAGGCGGTTCCATTCCGCTGCTACTACGGGATGAGTTTCACCGAGCTGTTGTTTCCAGATTACCAGGGCGCGTTGATAACTTAGCTCGGCATCGGCTAAGCGGCCGTCATCGCGATAAGTGTCGCCTAACACATTTAATGTAGACGCCAGAGGCTGTCCGCGCAGATCGGGATTATCTTCTTCAATAGCGGTCATGCGCTCGAGCAACTCCGCGGCGATGGTAAGATGTTGCTGGCCGCGCGCCGCCTCCGCAAGTGGTTTGAGGACCGGCAACAACCGGGGATCCTTGGCCCCAAACGATTTCTCACTTATGGCCAGTGCGCGCTTCAACTCGGACTCGGCGGCTTCGGCGCGATCCTGACGCGAGAACGCTTCGGCGATCTGGCATATGGCGGGAATCAAGCGGGGATCTTCGGGGCCCAAGGCTTTTTCGTAGATGGCGAGGGCGCGGCGCGCCGCGGATTCGGCCTCGCTTTTCCGGTCAGTGCGGAGGTATATAGTGGCGAGGCCATTGAGACTGGCGGCCGTCTCGATACTTTCCGGCCCAAGGGTTTTCTCGCGAATTTGGAGGGTTTGAGAGTAAAGCGGCTCGGCGTCGCCATAGCGGTTTTGGGCAGTATATAAGTCAGCCAGGTTAAGCAGCGCAATGGCCGCCTGGGGGGAAGCGGGGCCGTCATGCGCGCTCCAGATCTCGAGTGCCCGCCGCTCGAAATTCTCCGCCGCGGCGAACTGCCGCCGCCTGGCATTCAGATCGCCCAAGTTGTTCCAGGCGACGGCCATCACCACGCTATCGGCGCCGAAGGCTTTCTCCCAGATATCGAGGGCGCTGCGAAAAGCGGACTCCGCCTCGTTGAAGTGCCCCAACCCTTCGAGCGCGCTGCCCAGGTTATTCCAGCGCGTGGCGAGATCTGGGTGGAGGGGGCCGAGCGCGGCTTTGTCTATGGCGACGGCGCGCTGCAACAGGGGGACAGCCTCACGATCGCGGCCGAGCGCATGATAGACAGTCCCGAGGCCATCCAGGCAGATCGCTGTTTTGGGATGATTCGGTCCAAGCAGTTTTTCGTGAAGACGCAAGGCTTCCTGGTAGTAGTGTTCAGCCTCGGGATAATGGTGCTCGGATTCCTGAACCTGACCCAGATTGACAAGCAGCAGTGCTAAAGTGGCGCTCTCCGGCCGGCTTTGCAGATAGGGGAGCGAACTTAGCAGGAGAGGCTCCGCGGCAGTCGGACGCCCCTGTTTCAGATACAACTCGGCCAAGTTGTCCGTAAGCCGGATGCGGAGGGCGGCAGCTTCGCCACTCGCCCCGCCAGTTAATTGGATGGCATCGTGATATAACGCCTCAGCGCGATCGAATTTTCCGGTGGCGGTGTAAAGCGCGGCGACATTACTCCATAGGCCCGCGACGTCAAGATCGGTAATCGGCGATACATTGGGCTTCCAGATCTGCATGGCGCGCTGGTAGTAACTTTCGGCCTCGGCGTAGCGGGCCATGTGATAACAGGATGCGCCCAGATTGTTGAGGGTCTGGGCGAGGCGGCTTCCGACTATCCCTACTTCGTCCGCCACGCTTAGCGCTTCGGCATAGCTCTGGCGCGCTTCGCCGTACTTACCCTGTTCGAGCAGGCGGGTACCTTCTGTTTGTAATTGGAGCCAGCGGTCCGCAGTGGCACATATACTCACAGATACAAGTGTTAACTGGGCGATACTCCAACAACATAAGTAAGTTATGATCCTTAATAACACTTGCCACCTCACTTACTAGTTCGACGGACTCTGGCGGAATCAGTTAGGAGGGGATTGGTTGTCGCGCGACCGAACACGTACTTAAATGGGGGGCAGGACTCCAGCCCTGCGGCCGACGTCCACGTCGGCCTGCTCGCGTTTGGAACGGCTGATTCCAAGCGGGAAGGGCGGGTCCTGGAGGACCCGCGCAGACCTGAAGGTCTGCCCCACAATCAGAAGATTAGCTTGGCGGCGAGTTGGAGATTGCGGCGGTCGTCTTCGGACTGCGGCGTGCCAATCGGCGCGCAACCGTAACATGCCGGGATGATGCTGGTGGCCGCGGTATTGGCTGCCGCGCCCACTACGTACAGGTTCGCATGGTTGAATATGTTGTAGGCTTCGCCACGTAGCTGCAGCTTGAACCTTTCGCTGAGCTGGAACGTTTTGTACACGCCTACATCCAGGTTCCAGTAACCGGGCCCGCGGAATGTGTTGCGTCCCGTCATGTCATTGGGGTAGGGAGGCAGATCCGAGAAAAAGTACGTCGGATTGGTCCAGTGGTCCATGGCGTTGACCGGCAATTGCAGGAAGTTGAAGGTGTTCGGTGTACTGCTGACGGCCAGCGGCGCTCCGTTTCCGTTTACCGGAACCGGCGACGTGAAGGCCGCGTAGGGACAATAATAGTAATTCCATGTGCAATCGTAGATGGAGTACGGCGACCCGGTGCGGGCAGTGAAGATGGGAGACACGCTCCAACCGCCCAGCAACCGGCCTGCCCAACCGTGGCCGTCCTTGAAGGCCGGTTCGGCCCAAACCGCACTCACCACTACGCGCTGCCGAATATCGAAGTCCGAACTGCCCTTGCCAATGTTCGGCTCGAAGGCATTCAGCAAGCCCAGTACATAATCGCCGCCACTGGTGGCAAGCCCATTGGTATCGCTAAATGAGCTGCTCAGGTTGTCGGTGGCGTGCGACCAAGTGTAGTTGAAGTTCAATTGTAACCCGCTATTGGCGATATTGTTGACCATCGACCGCAGGGTCAGGCCATTATACAAGGAATAGGCCTTATCGCCCCGCACGTTGATGGGGCCATACTGGGGGTTCAGGACGGCGTTGCAGATGCCGGCAGTGGGGACCAGCGTCTCGTAGAAAGTTTGAGAGGCGGCATAACTACATGGCTGGCCCAGATAGACGTTTCCGTAGCCATAGTAATTCATGTCGGAAATGTCATATAAGTGCACACCCTTCGATCCGGTATAGTCCGCCGCGATGAGCACGCTTTTGGTGACCTGGCGCTCGAGGGTCAGACTCCACAGGTCCGCGTAGGCGGTGCGGATTTCGGGGTCTACATTACGCAAACTGGCGGTGGGAAGTGTAAGGCTGCCGCTGGTTCCGGAGAATGGTCCAAAGTTATTGGTGGTTATGGGGAGGGGCATCTGCGCGGAAGTTACACTGACGGTTTCATAATTCGGAGGATTTTGAATCACATTGAAAGTAACATTGTTGAAGTTCCGCTCGTAGCCGACGCCGTAACCACCGCGGAGGGCTGTCTTGCCGTCGCCGAAGATATCCCAGGCGAAGCCCACGCGGGGCGCGAAGTCTTTCCAGTTCTTCTTCCACAAACCGCCGATGGGGCTATCCGGAGCGACCTCCACGCTGCCACCCGCGATTCCCTGCGGGGTATCGGTGGCCAGGTTCGCGGCGTAGTAGTTGGAATCGAGCTGCGGATTCTTGTTGTGCTGAATGCCGAAATATTCCCAGCGCAGGCCCAGGTTCAAGGTGAAGCGCGGTGTAACTTTCCAGGCATCCTGCACGTAAAGCGCGGGGTCGTCATAACGGTTGCTGCGGCTGAAGTTCGGCGCGGTAAGGGGTAAGGTGACTGTGTCGCCGGGGAATTTACCTTGCGGGTTGATGGCGACCTGGTACTGCTCGAGCTGGCCGGCCACAAGGTTGCCAGCGGCCGCGCCCACATCGCCGCCACTCAAGTACTCCCCGGCGGTTTCGTAAGCGCCAAACGTGCGATTGTCACGAAGGTATACCCAATTACCGCCGAAGCGCAGGCTGTGGCGGCCGCGGGTCCAACTCACATCCTCGTATACTTCAGCGAAATTCTGCGGGCCGCCAAACGGAATACCGGCGCCGGGGGTCAGAGGACTGTAGCCTGGAAAAACCATCGCATTGCCCAAGACGGTTCCGGGATTTTGCGAACTGATGTACAGCGTAGGGACCGCGGGATATTGGCCAAAGGGCTCAACCGGGCCATTGATCCGGTTGAATACCACCTTCGACTGCGAGACCCAGGAGGGGCTGAAGGTGTGAATGATGGAGAACAGGCCGTTGTTGTTGAAATCGTACGAGCCGGTGTTGAATCCGGCGTAGGGGCTCGATGACACCGTACCGGGCTGGAAATTGTCGCTCTGCAGCGCGTAACGGCCGTACATCTGGGTCTTGTCGCTGAGGTTGTAATCAACCCGTTCGACATTCTGATAACCGTTTTCGGGTATTCCGCCGCCGGCGTCTCCCGGTGCGCTATAGGCGACGAGATCGAACATCGGGATATTCGGATTGATGGCGCCGCATAACGTGGAACTGCCGCAGAATGAACCGCCCTGCGCGGCGCTAATCTGGTTGATGCTGTACGTGCTGAGCACATTGGCTCCGGGCGCCAGTTTGCCATATGTGGAAAAGAACTGTTGGGTGTTAGGCGCGGACGCGGAGATCAGATTCGCGTCCGGAATGACGACTTCGGCCTCGGCGGCGCTGCGGATACGGATCCATTCCGTGCTTGAGAAGAAGAAGAGCTTGTCTTTCTTAACCGGGCCACCCGCTGAGTAACCAAACTGGTTGCGCGTGAACACCGACTTGGGCAGATCGTAGGCATTGTTATTGAAAGTATTCGACGAGAGTGCCGACACCCGGTTGAACTCGTAGGCTGTGCCGTGAAATGCGTTGGTACCGGACTTAGTAATCACGTTTACTACGCCTCCGGAGGCGCGGCCGAATTCGGCGGTGAAATTGTTGGTGAGAATGCTGAATTCCTGAATGGAATCGAGCGGCACCGATTGGCCCGGTCCGGTGTTGAATTCGTCATTATTGGCGGCGCCATCCAGCAGCACGTTTGTGGACGACTCGCGTTGGCCGTTGATGGCGAATCCGACGCCGCGGAGCATCGAGCCCCCGTCTGAGGCATTCCCGGAAATCGCCACCAGCGCGTAGGGGTTGCGGGTGAGCGTGGGCAATTCACGAAGTTCGTTTTGATCCACCACGGTCGAGAGGGTCTGCGTTTCGGTATTGACTTGAACGGCGGAGGCGTTGACTTCGACTACCGTGGACGCCTGGCCCACGGTCAGGCGCAAATCCAGAGCCTGCTTGGCGCCCACCGTGAGCGTGACTCGCTGCTGGACCTGCACAAAGCCGGGCGCAGTAGCGGTAACGAGGTAGGTGCCGGGGAGCAGATCGGCGGCCACGTACGCGCCCGTGGCGGAAGCGTTCGACTCACGGACGGTTCCGGTCTCCACCGACCTGATGGTTATGGAGGCATTGGGGACGGCCGCGCCAGACGGATCGTAGACAGTGCCGGTAATCTGCGCGGTTTCCGTTTGTGCGGCCAGATGATTGGCGAACAGGCCCGAGATTACAAAGAGCAGGGCCGGGAATGCTAAGAGGCGGCCCCACAGCGCAGCATAGCCGCAGCCAAAAGGTTCGATGCGGCGGCGCTGAAGCGCCGCGCCGGCTAAAGCCCGCCCTCCAAGAATCTGCTCACTCTGCGAGGATTTGCGGCAGTTGTTATACAAGAAATTGTCACAAGTGTTATGCATCAGCTTCCTCCAAGGCGAGACTTTTGAAAATTGCTGGCGAGGAGGTTGTAAGGGGAGCCCTTTCGTTCCGCGAAAAGGGCCATCAGAAACACCTCCTCACCAATGCACAAATGATCCGCGCAAGCGAGGGGTAATTGCAATGGACGGATGGTAACTTAGATCTATACAGTTAAACGACTGAGATATAAGATGTTGCTATGTCATCTAACGACGTCTAAGCAGTGATGATCGGTATCTAACGCCAGCCATCTACCACGAACAGGTCAGAAAGATTGCGTTGAAACGAGTAGACAATGGTGTGCTCATCGCGGGAGAGGACGGCGGGCCATATGAAGCTGACCCCGACCAGATCGAAGGGGGAGATCTGCTTCCATGGCTTGGAGGTTCCGGTCTCGGCATCCACGCGGGAAAGGGTGGCCGGCACTTCGTGGCCTTGGGCCAGCAGGGTCTTTCCGGACTGGCTCCAGCTTAGAATGATCGACATAAAGCTGGTGGCTATCACTTTGGGAGCCCCTCCCGACACCGAGAGAATGACCAACCGGTCTTCAGAATCGACGCCTGCGATGCTTTGCCCATCGCTGGAAATCGCCGGATGGGACAGGTATTCGGAAGTAGGCAGGGGCACAGGCGCGCTGCCATCGAGCGCTTGCACGTATAGGCGCGACGGACCGCCAGCCAGGCTGCCGCCTACCAGGAGCCGGTCGCCGTTGGGAAAAAAGCGCGCGAAATCGTATTTCAGATTGTGTCCGGAAATCATGCGCGGCTCGCCGGGCGTGAGCGGCGACAGGCGTAAGGCCATTTGATTTCCGTCCGGTCTGGTGACTACCCAATTGCCGTCAGGCGAGATAGCCATAGCATACCCGTCGCCTACGCGCACCGCTCCGGGCGTGCGCGTACGCCGGATATACACGGAGTGATGGGCGCCGCCGCCTTCTCCGGATTCTTCAAAAAGGACCACCCGGCCATCCGCGGAAATGTCCTCGACGTTGGTGTAGTCGAACCAGGATAGGTCTTGCTCCTTAGGCCTTCCGTCTTCCAGGCTGGTCATCATGGCGCGGAGTTGATCGCGCGAAATCAAGACTCGGCCGGATGCCGAAATATCGCAGAGTGTGAGGGTGCCCGGAAAACTGGCGATCAGCCGCACATGGCCGGATAAAGTGGCTGCGTAAAGGGCGCGCGTCGCGCCGGAGCGGGCGGCCGTGAACCAAACTTCGCGGCCGCTGGGCGACCACGCCAAGCCGTAAGCGCTGGCCCATCCAGTCGCCAGTATGCGGCGCGTGCCGTCCCTGCCGGCCACCATGATATTGCCGCCATCGTCGCTGGGAACCGGATGATCAATAAACGCAACTTCGTCGCCGGAGGGCGATACGCGGACGTGTGATAGCCATCCCGCGCTCTGGTAGAGGGTTTGGCCGCGCGGATACTCGATCGCCATGGGAGATTTGCCGTAACGGATAACAGCCATCCGGGAGCCATCCGGCGCCCAGTCCGCGGTCCAAATGCGCCGGTCGAGAGGCAGGGGTGCACCGCCGTTGATCGGAACTCGCACCAGGCTCCACTCACCGTTGGGGCCGCCGGGATTGATCAAGGCCAGTTCACCGGATCGCGACACCGAAGCCAGTGAGGCACCGGTGAAGCCCAGCGGCCGCGATTCGGGACTAACTGTATCCGCGAGGTATAACTGGCGGTTACCGGCGGCTTCGCTGGCATCGTAGATAACGCTGTGGCCGTCGGGTCCGAAGCGCGCGGCGCGGATGACCATGCGGCGAAAAGTGATCTGGTTGAAGACGGGTTGCGCAGGCTCCCGGCGGACCAGTAGCGCGAGACCCGCCAGCAAGGCCAAGCTGGCTGCCAAGGCGGCCCACCAACCATGTGGGGACCGATGCACTGACCGATGCAATGCTGACCTTTCGGCGGGAGCGGAAACCTCGGCGCTTTCGCGGATAGGGATCAGCCGCGGGGCAGGTTTGTCGTCCGGTTTGGCGGGCGGCGGCTGGCTTTCGATAACTGGAGCCACGAAGCGGTAGCCAGAGCGCGCCAGGGTTTCCACATAGCGGGGACTATCGGCGGAGTCTCCCAGAGCCAGCCGCAAGCGATTCATCGCCGTATTCAAGCCGCTTTCGAAATCGACAAACGTGTGGGCGGCCCAAAGGCGGCCGCGCAGTTCCTCACGCGTGACCACGGTTCCGGGCCGCTCCAATAGGGCCTCGAGCAAGTGGAGAGGTTTGCCCTGCAGGCGTATGCGCACTCCCTGCTTGCGAATTTCACCCGTTCCGGGTTTCAGTTCGAAGGCGCCGAATTGGAGCACGCGTCCATTGCGTAGCTCATGCCCCGTGTGTTCCGCCCCTGACGGCGTGACACTGCTTTCCATCCTGGGATATTAGACGTCGGTGCGCGGGTTTCGATTGGATGCGTCGCGATTTCGCATCAGTACCGGATTTCGTTGGCTGTGCTATCGGTTGCAACGGCGATGCGTCACATCAGGCGGGATGAAGCTTGCCGTTGCTTTTGGGTGCGTGGCTCTGGCGGCGGCGGCTGGCGCGGCTACGGGAAATAATATTGCGGTGGACGGCCAAGGCAACACCTGGTGGACCGGCCAGAATCTGCCGGTGGCGGTCAGTGCCAACGCCTATCAAAAAACCGAGGCGTTGACGACTTGCGCCTCGCAGGACCTGTCGCCATTCCAACCACCGGCCAACGTGCCGTGCGCGCATGCGTTCTTGATGAAATTGGATCCGAGCGGAGATGTGCTTTGCGCCACGTTTCTGGGCGGCAGCAGCGAGGACGGCGGCGTAGCTGTCACCACTGATGCGCAAGGGAACGCGTACGTGGCGGGCTTCACGTACTCGGGGGATTTTCCGGTAACCAAGGGCGCCGTGCAACAACAGAACGCCGGACCGCTTATGCCTGCGACCGTTCAACTGGGGCTGGGGCCTTTCGGGCCGGTTGAGATCCTACCCGGCGGCGATGTCTTTGTGGCTAAGTTCGCGCCGGATGGCTCCGCACTATATGTAACTCTGTTGGGCGGCTCTGGATCGGATGTGCCTACGCTGATCGGGGTGGACACGTCCGGCTCAGCTTATGTGGCGGGAACCACGGCGTCTACTAATTTCCCTGTGACTTCCAATAAAATGCAAAACGGGTCAGGCAGCGGGTACTTCTTCACGCGGCTAGACGCGCAAGGCGCTGCGCTGGTCTACTCGACTTATGCGGCTGGGACCGTACAGTCGTTTGACGTCGATAGCCAGGGATATGCGTTTCTCACGGGAGCTTTCGAGCGTGACAGCGTGACAGGTCCATATGTGACTGAAGTGGATACCGGCGATGGGCAGGTGTTCTATACGGCTTTTACGCGCCGCCGACTTACCCGCTGGGGCCGTCATTCCTGTTGATGTTAGCTGCTGGCGGAGCCACAATACTGGCAGAGACCGACATCGGCAATACACAGTTTGACCGGATCCAGCTGGATAGCGCGGGCGATACATACGCCTTGGGTCATGGCACAGGGACGCTTCCTCCGACTGCGACACCTTCGCTGCTGGCGGTGCCGTGCGCATCGACTGGTGGGGAATTCGCGATCGAAACGAATGCGGCGGGCAGCGTGGAGGCGGCTACTTACCTGCGGCAAGGAGTGGGAGATATCGCCGTGATCAATGCGCCCGGTCAACTTACGGTTTACTGCCCGGTTTCGCAGACGATGGCGGCTAGCGCAGTTACGGACTTACTCACTCGCCCGGCGATGAACTTCGGTTGCCTGGAAAATCTGGCGTCGGGCCAGATTGGTCCGGGCGTCGCGCCGGGCCAGATCTTCGCTCTTTTCGGCACGGGGCTGGGACCGACGCAAGCCGTGAAGGCGGCGCCTGATGCGTCCGGACGATTCCCTACGTCGCTGGCGGGTGTACAGGTCACGATCAACGGGACGCCGGCGCCGTTGTTGCTTGTCCAGGCAGGCGAGATTCAGGGAGTGGTCCCGTTCGGTATTTCGGGCGCCACGGCGACTACCGTGATTCAATACCAGGATCAGAGCGCTTTGCCGCTCGACGCACCTATTGGGTATAATCCCGGGATTTTCACGATTGACGGACAAGGCGCCATCTTGAACCAGGACGGCACGGTGAATACGCCTGCGAACCCGGCGGAACTGGGGACGATTGTATCGATATACGCGACTGGCACGGGAGGTCTGATTCCGGCGCTTCCGGATGGCGAGATCGCGCCGCTACCGCCAGCCTATTTCCTGACTGTCAATCCGCCGGCGCTGACGTTTGCGGGGGTGTACGCTATGGTCACGTGGGCGGGGGCGGCGCCCGGATTGGTTGCGGGTGGGTCGCAGGTGAACGCGCAGTTGCCGGCGAGCCTGCCAGCGGGTACGAATCCGGTGGCGGTACCGGTGGTGCTGATCGTGCCGCCGGCGTTCTCCGCGGCCGTGCCGATCAGTGTGGCGAACTGAGGTTCGCCGCTGCATGTTGAACCTTGCGCCAACTGGGCGATTAGTCGGTCAATAGGTGCAGCGCGACGATCGCCAGGATGCCTCCGGCGGTTACCGTCGCCACAGCCACCAGCAGCGTCGCCAGATGCCGGCGGACTACGGCAAGGGTTTGCTGCGCGGTCTGCCGCAATGCTGCGTCATTCTTCCAGAAGCGCAGGAGTGTGATGCAGCCGGTGACCAACACGGCCAATGGCAGCGCGATGAGCAGACCCCATAGGCCGACACGCGGCCGCAGCGAGAACCACAGCACGATCTGCTCGGCGGTGTGCGCAGGTTCGTATTGCACGGGCTGCAGGTTACGCGCGAAGAGCGCGGCCATGAATAGGGCGGACGGGAAAATGAGCAGCAGTTCCGCTACAGCGATTGCACGCTTGGTTGTTACCATAATATACTTTATACCGTAAAGTATTGCTGCGATGCAAGCAACCGGGCTAAAGCCCCACGCCGGCTAAAGCCCACTGTCACTTAGTTATCCAATATTGGGAATGCTGCATAATTTGTGGGGCAGACCTCCAGGTCTGCGCAGGCCCTCCAGGACCCGCCCTTCGTGCCTGGAATCAGCCATTCCAAACGCGAACAGGCCGACGTGGACGTCGTCCGGGCCACTGGAGTCCTGCCCCACAATTTATGCAGGTGTGAGGGCCTGCCCCACTAATTCGCCGTGATTACGCCGAAGGTTCCGGTTGTCAGATTTGGTCCTCCGGCAGCGAAGTAGAGCGACGTCGTCGGGCCGCTGTTGGCGCTGCCGTTGCCAAACTCCAGCCCCCACAGTCCCGGAATCGTAACGTCGTATCCCGTGCTGTCTGTCAGGAATCCCGCAAACTTTCCGGTCGTGGCGCTATAAGCCCCGATCCATCCACTGCCGGTATTCCCCACCAGAATCATGCCGCTGAACTCACCAAAACCGGATGGCGCCAGGGTCACTCCCCATGGCTGATTGAACCATCCCGTTTGCAATCGCATCAGGAGCTTACCATTCGTATTGTAAGCATCCACGAAACCTGTCCCGCCGCCCGCCGTCCTGTTGTAAGTCACATAGATCTTCGATCCGATAGCTTGGATGCCCGCCGGCGAATAAGTCTTGGGTACCTTAGCATCGGTGAAGGCCCCCGCGGGCAGCGTCACGGGCGCGAAGGAGGCGGCGTCATAAGCCTCTATACCGCCGTTGGCATTGGCCGCGTAAAAGGTTTCCGCGCCGCTGGTGGCATTCTTCGCGATAGTCAGCCCTTGATAGGAAGCGCCTGCCGCGGAGTTATTGACCATAATAGTCGCGGTGGTCACATGACACGCGGAGCAAGATTTCCCCGGCGAGACTGGCGGCGTTTGCGAATTCCAATACGAGATGGTTCCATCCAGCGTTGCGAACGCAAAATTTACATTGCTGCCGCTGATGGTGTAGGCGGCCGTTCCCGTCGGACTGCCCGGCCCGGTGGTGCCGGCCGCTGGGACCTTTACGGTGAGGCCCACGATAGAGCCATTGGCATCGTACAAGGTCGAAAGGCCGGTGACCTGGTCCGACACCCACCACTCATTCTCCCCTATACTCTTGCTTGCCGCACGCGAGATGCCCCACGGGTTCACCAGGTGTGAATCCTGTGTATTGGTCACGATATTCGCGACGGTATAGCTGTTGGTTTGAGCTTCCGCGCCGGCGCAAAGGAATGCAGCGGCGGTCAGCACGATTATCTTTTTCATGTCTCCTCTTATCGGCTTGGATGACCAGGCCCGTCTGAAGAGTATAGGGCCGCTGACGAGCCGAGTCAACGGCCTACCTTGTGAACTCTCCGTCGCGCGTGTAACTTTTTACTCCGCGGCAGTACTGGCCACCGTTATGGTACCGAGTAGCCCGTGCAGGTAGTTGTCGATGCCCGCGGTAAAGTAAAGCGAGCTCGCCGGGCCTGATTCAGTGTTGCCGCCGCCGAAGAAAAGCGCCCAAAGACCCGGAATCGCAATGGGTTTCTTAGAGGCATCCTTCAGAAAACCCAAGAAGTTTCCGTTGGTGGGGTTGTAGGCTCCGATCTTCCCACTGCCCAGGTTCCCCACCAGCACGGCATGCTGGAACGCGCCGAAACCCGCCGGCGCCAGGGCGATGCCCCAGGGCTCATCGAACCAGCCCTGCGCGAGACTCACCAGCAGCTTGCCGGCCGGATTGAACACGTCCACATAACCGCCCGCCCCCGGCCCGGCCGAGAACGTGACGTAGATCTTATCCCCGACGGCCTGGATGCCGTAGGGCCAATAGCCGGCAGGAATGTTAGCATCCTTGAAAGCACCCTTGGGCAGTGCGATGCGCTTGAAACTCGTGTTATACGCCTCCACGCCGCCGGCGCTATTGGCTACGTAGAGTGCCGGCGTGGTGCCGTACATCGCCGTCGTGCAGCCCGTATATACTGCCCCTTTCCCTGAGTTGTTTACCTCTATGACCGTGCTGCTCGCTCCCGTCCATGCCTGAATGGTTCCGTCTTCCGTAACGAATATGAACTCCGAATTCGCAAAGACAGTGCCGGTTGGCATACCAGTGCCCGTGCCGCTGGCCGGCGGAATCGTCACCACCAGACCCTGAATCGCCCCGGCGCCGTTATACAGCGTGGTAAGGCCAGTGCCTTCGTCGGAAACCCACCAGGGTGATCCCGACGTGCGTGAGATACCCCACGGGTTGACCAGGTTTGGATCCGTCACCGCCGCCTTACCCGAAATGTCTGAGACCAGATTGGTCTGGGTGTAACTATTAGTAGCCGTATCCTGCGCAGTCGCGCCGGCTGCTGTTAGTAACACGATCGTCAATAAATAAGTGTTCTTCATTCGTATTCTCCAAGCTACGTAGTTGAGCTTACGCGGCTGAAGTGCTTCCCGTCAATGAAAGAAGGCCTGTCGGCCGTTAAGTTTACAGCTTATAATTTAGAAACAAGTGAAAACACACATTGTCGGGTCACCAGCCTTGTTTCTGGCAGTATTGCTGGTGGCCGCGCCGCAGAGTTTCTCGCCCACTCCGGAGATTTACCGGGCACTGGCCGCCATCTCGGCGGACTCTTTGCGCGGCAATTTATCATTCATCGCGGCGGACCTGCTGGAGGGGCGCGACACACCTTCCCGCGGGCTCGATATCGCCGCACTCTATATCGCCGCGCAATTCCGCAGGGCGGGTCTGGAACCCGCCGGCGACGACGGCTACTTCCAGACCGCGAAAATGTTGCGTATCACTCCGCCTGGCGAGGGCTTCGATCTCAGTTTGCGCGATACCGGAGAGATCCTGACGGTTTCGCGGGACGAAGCTGCGGTGGTGAGCCAGCGGCCCGTCGAGTTTTCCGCTCCCCTTTATAAAATCGCGGGCCCGGACAGCCTGCAGGTCGCCTCCATAAAAGGCAAAGTGGTGGAGTTGGACACCGCGCGTGCGGACACTCCCGCGACGGCCCGCGCAGCGGCGGCGCTCCACCCGGCTGCTTTTCTCGAAACGGACGGCGACGAGGTTGGCTCCGCGATTCCCCGCCTAATAGATCCGGATCGGGAGCGGATCTCGTACGGCGGCGTGCCCCGCTTAATCGTCCGCGGACCGGAAGCCGTCAAGCTGCTGCATGCGGCAAAGCCCGGAGACACGGGTATAACGATTACGATCAAGCTACCCGCCCCAACTGCCGTGCCTGTGACTTTGCGCAATGTGGCTGCTCTCTTGCTAGGGTCGGACCCCGCGCTGCGGGATGGCTACGTGCTGCTCACCGCCCATTACGATCACCTCGGCCGCAACCAGGCCGGAGCGGTATTCCCCGGTGCGAATGACGATGGCAGCGGAACCGTATCGGTAATCGAAATTGCACAGGCGTTGGCCGCCATGCCCCTGCATCCCAAGCGGAGCATCCTGTTTATGGCGTTCTTCGGGGAGGAAGAGGGCAGCCTGGGATCGCGGTATTACACGTCCCACCCGCTAGTCCCGCTGGCCAGGACCATCGCCGATTTGAATCTGGAACAGGTGGGACGCACCGATTCCATCGCCGGCAATGAGAATTCAAACGCGACGCTGACGGGCTTCCGGTATTCCACCGTGTCGCGCACGCTCGAAGAGGCTGGCGATCTGACCGGGGTCAAAGTCTATGAGACACCGAACGGCGATGACTTTTTCGATCGCAGCGATAACCAAACGTTCGCGGAGCATGGCATCCCGGCTCACACCATCGCGGTGGCGCTCGATTTTCGCGATTATCACGATCCCGGTGACGTGTGGCAAAAGATCGATTACGGCAATATGGCCAAGGTGGATCGCATGATCGCGATGGGGCTGGTTATGTTGGCCGACAGTGTGACGCCGCCGCGGTGGAATAGCGACAATCCTAAAGTGGCGCCCTATCTGAAGGCCAGATGACTGGAAGGCGGGCTTTAGCCGGCGCGGGGCTTTAGCCGGCGCGGGGCTTTTAGCCCCGCTGCAGCTTAGTTTTGGTTCCGGCTATGCGCCTCGTGGGCCATGCTCGCAAGCCTGCGGCAGCCTTTCAGGCCTCTTTCTTCGCATGTTTGCGGCGTGCCGCTGTGAAGCGGGCCTGCAGGCCGACCGCGTGCAGGCCCTAAAGCCCGCCCTCCCAACCGCCACAGGTTAGAATGCCTAAAGGCCATCATGCTGGGCATCGACCCGCGCGCCGCGCGCTACACCTGGACCGTCGCCGTCATAGTGCTCCTCCTATGGCTCGTCTACTGGATGCGGACTACGGTGTTCGTGTTCATCGTGGCTCTTTTGTTCGGCTATTTGCTGTCGCCCCTGGTGAACGTGATCGACCGGTTTCTGCCTGGCAAGCGAACTCGTACGCTGGCGCTGGCAATCGCCTACGTGATCTTCATTGGTATAATCTTCGTCGCAGTGAGCCAGATAGGCGCCCACGCCGTGGAAGAGGCCCACTCACTGGCCGAATCGATGCCCGCCAAGTTCGCGGCCTTCCAGCAGCCGAACCACGCCCTTTCCCCGGCTGAGAACTCCTTCAAAGCGCAGCTGGTGCAAAAGGCTCAAGAGCAGTTTGCCAAAGCCTCCAGCGATCTCATTTCTTCGCTGCCCAGCGCGGGCATCAGGATACTCAGCGTGGCGGGCAACCTGATATATGTCGTGATCGTCCCCATCCTCGGCTTTTTCTTTTTGAAAGATGGCCGCGCCATACGCGAGCACTTCCTCGGAATGATCGACGACGATCGCCGGCGCGCGCAGGTGGACGGCCTGCTCGCGGACGTGGATCTGCTGCTTGCCCACTATATGCGCGCGATCTTGATTCTCTCGCTGGCCACCTTTACGTCTTACTCCATCTTCTTCACCATAATCGGGGTGCCCTACAGTATCTTGCTGTCGGCCTTGGCCGCCGGTTTGGAATTCATCCCCATCGTCGGAACGCTCTCGGCTGGCGTGATTATCCTGATTGTGACCGCGGTGAGCGGCGGGCCGTTTCTGGGCGCGCTGATTTTCCTGGCGGTCTATCGTCTGGTCCAGGACTACGGGTTGTCTCCGCTGCTAATGCGGGCCGGGATGCAATTGCATCCGCTGCTGGTGCTATTCGGAGTCTTCGCGGGCGGGGAACTGGCCGGCGTCGCGGGGGCATTCCTTTCCGTGCCAGTGCTGGCGCTGGGCCGCATTGGGTACCGGCGACTTCGCCAGCAGCGCCTGGTCCGCCCGGTGCCCGGTCCGGCCGCATGAAAGCCGCCGTATTTCTCGTGCTAGCCTGCCCGGCGCTGGCGCACGTCATGAGCATGAGCTCCGGCGATCTGACCATCCGCGGCACGCTGGCGCATTACGAATTGCGGATGCCTCTCTACGAAGTGCCCCACATCGCAAATCCCGCGCAGTCGCTGTTCGCGCACATTGTTTTCTCGAGCGGCGGCCAGCAGGCGCGACTGCTCAATCCTGCGTGCCGCGAAGACCCCGCCCATGGCACCTATGTGTGCACCGCGGACTATCAATTCGCCGCGCCCGTGGATCGTCTCGACGTGGAATGTACGTTCCATGCCGTCACCGTGCCCAATCACGTTCATCTGCTGCGCGTCGAGAACGGCGGCAAACGCGATCAAGCCGTGTTCGATTTTTCGTTCCCGCGCGCGACGCTGCGCTTCCGTCCTCCCACCGTGCTCGAAACCGCCATCACCCAAGCGGGCGGCGGCGCACTGCGAGCCTGGAGTGGCGCCGCGCAGATCCTGTTTCTGGTGAGTCTGGTGCTGGCCGCGCGCAGCCGCCGCGAGTTAGTCGTACTCACCGCCACGTTCCTGGCCGGCCAGATAGCCGCCGCGCTCATCGTGCCGCGCACGGCATGGCAGCCGCCCCCGCGCTTTGTCGAAGCCGCCGCGGGCCTGACGATTGCCTATCTTGCCGTAGAGATCCTGGCGTTACCGAAAGCCGGCATGCGCTGGTTGATTGTGGCGGTGTTAGGCGCATTTCACGGGCTCTATTTCGAGATGTTTCTGACCACGACCGGTTACCGCGCGCTTTACGTGCTAAGTGGTGCTGTGTTGGCGGAGATCCTCCTGATTTTCGTCTGTGCCGTGCTGTTCGGCTACTTAGTAAGACGGCTGACAGCCTGGCGGCCTGTGCCGGTATTCGCTTCCGCTCTCTTAGTCACTGGCATAACCTGGTTTTTCCTGCGATTGCGAAGTTAGGCGGAGGCCGCTCACGTTCTACCGAGCCGCGACCGTCAGGGAGCGGTCCAAAATCCGCTCGCCAAAAGCTGTAGCGCGGTCTCGGCCACCCGCGCGCTGCTGACGCGCGTCATGCAGCGATGGTCGATCGGGCAGCTACGCAGCAAACACGGACTGCACTCCACATGCTCGCGCACCACCTGCGTCCAAGCCCCGCTGGGCCCCGTGGCCGTATCATCCGTGGCGCCGAATACGGTCACGGTAGGTACGCCCAAAGCCGACGCGATGTGCATGGCGCCGGAATCATTGGTCAGAAATAGGCGGCACGCGGCCGCCAGGTCGATGAATTGCCGCAGCGTGGTCTCTCCCGCGAAGTCGTGTACGGCGATGCTCGCACTGCGCACGGCGCCGGCCACGGACTCGCAGAGCGGACGTTCGGCCGCCGCGCCAAACAGCGCCACCGATGCCCCGAGCGCATGCGCCACTTGAATTGCCGTTTCCGCGAAACGCTCCGGCAACCACTGTTTGGCATCGCCATACGCGGCTCCCGGGCTGACTCCCACCACCGCCGGTGATAAGCCCGCCGCGCGCAATTGATCCGCACCGGCCGCCAGCGCCCGATCGCGCGCATCCAGCCGTATGTCCGCGCATGGCGGGTATTCGTGGATAATGCCGGCGCGGCGCAGCAGTTCCAGGTAATAGAAGCGCTCGTGCCGCGGGATCTCGCCTGGCTCGGGCGGCCGAATCGCCTGCGTCAACAGCCAGCCGCGCCCGTCGCGCCGGTAGCCGATGCGCCGCGGAATGCGCGCCATCCACGCCACCAGTGCTGCGTCAAACGAGTTGGGCAGCAGGATCGCGCAATCGAATACTTCGCGGCGCAGTTCGACGGCCGCCCGGCGCCGGTCGCCGGCATAACACATCACGCCGTCGATAGCCCCTTCGCGCGCATACAGATCGGCCACCGCGGGGCGCGCCAGCACCACCAGCCGCGCTCCCGGAAAAGCCGCGCGCACCGCGCGCACCGCAGGCAGCGACATCACCGCATCGCCCACCCAGTTCGTCGCGCGGATCAGGATCTTGGTTTGATTTCGCGGCAAGCCCTCATCCTATCAGCGCGCGGCGATTCGCCGGCAAGAACCGGATGGAAGCCCCGCAGCGGTCCGCGCTATGCTATCGAAGTGAAGCTGGCGAGCATCGCATGGGATAGCCTGGAAACCTCCTTATGGCAGCGCGGATACGCCAGGCTGCCCCCGGTGCTCACGGCGGCGGAATGTGCCTCGCTGGTGGCGCTCTATCCGCGCGGGCAGTTGTTTCGCAGCCGCATAGAGATGGCCCGCTACCGCTTCGGAATCGGCGATTATCAGTATTTTGACTACCCCCTGCCCGATCTTGTGGCGGAGTTGCGCGAGCATTCCTACGTGCCGCTGGCCGCCGTGGCCAACCACTGGATGGAGGCGCTGGGCGACGCCACGCGCTACCCGGAACGGCTCTCCCAATTCACGGCCGCGTGCCACGCTGCCGGCCAGCATAAGGCCACACCCCTGCTGCTGCACTACGAAGCCGGCGGTTACAACTGTCTGCATCAGGATCTCTACGGCGACTTGGCCTTTCCCTTGCAACTTGTCTGCTTCTTGAGCGAACCGGAAGCCGATTACACCGGCGGCGATTTCCTGCTGGTCGAGCAGCGGCCCCGCGCCCAGTCCATGGGACACGCGATCCATGCGCGGCGCGGCGAAGCAGTCGTATTCACCACGCGCTACCGGCCCGTGAAAGGCGCCCGCGGCTTCTATCGCGCCAATATCAAACATGGCGTGAGCCCGCTGCTCTCGGGCACCCGCTACACGCTGGGGATCATCTATCACGACGCGCGCTAGGTGTCCCCAATCTTAGCGCTCATTCTGACTCCTGGCTCCTGACTTCTGTCTTCTGTATCCCGCAGGGATATCAAGGGGTGCGTCCGAAAGTGAGGTTGATGTACTTGCTGAATGAAAGGATTCAGCTCGGGTAATGACTCGCTCACCCGATAGCCTGGTCCCCTCCGATTTGGGGCAACCTGAACCGGAGAAGCGGGACGACAAAGCTCTCACCTGTTGGCAGGAGGGCGAGGCGAATTTGCGGGCCGCAACAGAAGTGAACGCCATTTCAGCATCGTCATATCCACCAGCGATTAAGCCAATTCAGCTGGATCTTTTCCCGGGGCGAGCCTGTCCCTTGGAGGCAAAGCCTGCTACGGATCGGAATGCAGCGAGAGTGAATCCGGTTCGCCGGGACGGTGTACAGGGCGGCGGCACGCAAAGACAGCGCATCAGCACAACCGGAGAGACCCTGTTCGGTCCGGCGGAGGCAACTCCGGCCGGTAGGAAAGCGTATAAGGGTGATCCCCGAAAGCGCAGTAACGATGCCGAGCAGGGAGTCGGAGGTGGCCGTACTACCGATGAACCTCGGGAAAACCGAGGGAAGGGAAGGGCCGCCGCTTCCATCAATCGTCCAAAGTTGGGAAAGGCAGCCGGACTGCCCCCGCAAGGAAAGGCTACACCCCGGCCCAATCGAGCCAGGCGCAAAGCGCCCGCAAGATTAGACAATGCCCGCAAACTGCAGAGGACGCTATACCGAGTGGCCAAGCAACAACCGGAAAGGAGGTTCACGCTTCTCTACGATAAGGTCTGTCGGCAGGACATCCTGCAAGAGGCCTGGCAACGGGTGAAGTCCAACAAGGGTGCCGCCGGTGTGGACGACGTGGATATCGACGAGGTACGGGAGTATGGCGAAGCGCGGTTTCTGGGCGAGATCGAACAGGAACTTCGTAACGGCTGCTATCGGGTTTCGTTGGTCCGGCGGGTACACATCGACAAGCCTGGACAGCCGGGGAAAACCCGTCCGTTGGGCATCCCCACGGTCAGCGCGAACTGCACTGGAGCACAAATCGCATTTAGGATGGGCGGAGATTCGCCATCCGTTCCATCCGCTTCGCGGCCAGCGCTTCCAGGTTTTGAAGGAGCGCCGGTCAACAGGTATTGATACCCTCCTCCTCCGCGAGCAAGATCGCGGCACCTTCAGCATTGCGCGCGAGTGGACAGACTGGGCCGATCCGTCTCCGTATGGCGGGTTGGGACTGCCACTGCGGCGGCTCGATGCTGACTCACTTTTCGAGCTGGCTGCTCTACTGGATCAGCTAACCAAGCCGGAACAAAAGGGTTGAAAAATGTGTTTTCCTTTGGTAGAATCAGACCAGTTATACGCGTGGTCTGACAGAAATGGAAAACGAGCCAGCTGCCACCTTGAGAAGACGGCGCCAGGCGCTTCTGCGCCAGTTGCCCCCGCTCAAGGCGATCCTGCGCGGCTCGCTCATCGAGCGTTACAAACGCTGCGGCAAGCCGGAGTGCAAATGCGCCGAGGGTCCCGGCCATGGCCCCAAGTATTACCTTTCGGTGAGCCACCCGGGCCTACGGCCACAAATGGATTATGTGCCGCAGGAATCTTACGCCAAGATTGTCGAGTTTGTCGCCAACTACCACCGAGCCCGCGAGATCTTAGAGGCGATCTCCGAGATCAACCGCGAACTGCTGCGCCGCCGGGAGGCGCTCTAAAAGGTCACTATGCCCGAAGTGCTCGCCGCCCTCCACGCACCCATAGATGCTGGATTGGGCGGCGTGCTCCTTGCCAATATGATCGAGGCTTGGCTCATTGGCAACCCGGAGGGTGTGACCAGCGCGGAGGCAGGCAATGAACTCGAAGATCACGGAACAACACCGGAGCAGACCGGCCTACATTTATGTCCGCCAGTCGACGAATGCCCAGGTGCTCCACCACCAGGAAAGTACGGAGCGCCAGTATGCATTGCGAACGATGGCGCTGGAACTGGGTTGGAGCGAGTCGGCGATTCGGACGCTCGACCGGGACCTGGGCATGACCGGGACCGAGATGACCCGGCGGGAGGATTTCAAGACTCTGGTGGCGGATGTCTCGATGGGCCAAGTGGGCGCGGTGTTTGCGCTGGAAGTTTCACGGCTGGCGCGCTCGAATCTCGATGGGCATCGGCTGCTGGAGTTGTGCGCACTCACCGCGACGCTGGTGATCGACGAAGACGGTTGCTACGATCCGTCGGATTTCAACGACGGCCTTTTGCTCGGATTGAAGGGAACAATGGCTCAAGCGGAACTACATTTTTTGCACGCGCGCCTCCAGGGCGGTAAGCTCAACAAAGCGAAAAAAGGCGAACTACGTTTCCCGCTGCCGGTCGGGTATTGCTATGACGAGCAAGGCCGCATCGTTCCGGACGTCGATGCCGAAGTGCGGGGAGCAGTGGAAATGGTGTTTCGTCTGTTTCGCGAAACGGGCAGCGCCTATGCAGTCGTACATCGCTTCACGGAAAAGGGCTTACGATTTCCCAAGCGAGCCTACGGCGGGGCATGGGATGGCAAGATTATTTGGGGCCGGCTAAGCCACAGCCGCGTGTTGGGTATGCTGAAGAATCCATCCTATGCGGGGATCTACGTCTTCGGCCGTTACCAGTATCGTCGCGAGATCACCCTCGATGGCGAAGTGCGGAAACGAATGCAGGCGGTTGCCATGCCCGACTGGCGTGTCAGTTTGCATCAGCACCACGAGGGATACATCACGCTGGAAGAGTTCGTCAAGAATCGGGAACGGTTAGAGAAGAACCGCACGAACGGCGAGGAGACGATATTGAGCGGTCCGGCGCGCGAAGGACTGGCCTTACTACAAGGCCTGCTGTTGTGTGGCAACTGCGGCCACGCGCTCACCGTACGATACCGCAGCAATGGCGGCATCCGTCCCACGTATCAGTGCAATTTGTTGCGTCACGAAGGCCTGGCCACCAAGTCCTGCATGGTCTTCCGCTGTGACTTGCTCGACGGGGTCGTTGCGGAGGAGATGCTGAAGGCGCTACAGCCGGCCGAACTGGAACTTGCCCTGGCGGCTCTCCATGAGCTGGAATCGCGAGATCAATCCATCCTGCGCCAGTGGCAGATGCGGCTCGAACGCGCCGAGTACGAAGCGGCGCTCGCCGAGCGGCGCTACCAAGAGGTCGATCCGGCGAATCGTCTGGTAGCGGGCACGCTGGAGCGGCGCTGGAACGACGCGCTGGTTCATTTAGAGGATCTCAAAAAGGAAGCCGCGGAATTTCAGCATCAGGAAGCCCACGTCGCCACACCCGAGCAGAAAGCCAAAGTCCTGGCGCTGGCAAAGGATCTGCCGCGATTGTGGCAGGCTTCCACCACGCAGTCTAAGGACCGGAAGCGGATGTTACGACTGCTGATCAAGGACATCACTATTGAGAAGCCAGTCAATCAAAAGCAGCTTTTGGTGCACATCCGATGGCAGGGCGGCGCCTCTAGCGAGATCTCTGTGCAACTCCCGCTCAACATCGCAGACCGCGTGCGCTACCCTTCCGTAGTGGTCGATAGAATTCGAAAACTGGCTTGCAACTTACCTGATGATGAGATCGCCGATCAGCTCAACCGGGAAGGACAGGCCAGCGCGAAAGGGCTACCCTACACAGTGAAGATCGTCCAGTGGATCCGTTGCCGATACCGCATTCCACCTGCCGAAATCAAGAGACCCGAGGAACTGACAGTCCGACAAGTGGCCGAACGGTTTGGCACGAGCGATCAGGTCGTTTATTATTGGATCGATCACAGCGTGATCCGGTCGCGGCGCATTAACCCCGGGATGCCGCACTGGATCACTCTCAGCGATCAAGACGAACAGAGGCTTCGAGAATGGGTACGCAGGTCTCGAAGGATTCAGCCGGTATCATGAAGGTCATTGGAGGAAGTGCATTATGAAACCACCATCCCGACGGTGCTGGATCGATTCATCCAGCAGGCGGTGATGCAGGTTCTGCAGAGGCGGTGGGACCGGACGTTTTCCGGTCATAGCTATGGGTTCCGGCCGGGACGGTCGGCTCATCAGGCGGTGGCACAGGCGCAGCAGTATATCGCCGAAGGCCACGGCTGGTGTGTTGATCTCGATTTAGAGAAATTCTTCGATCGGGTCAATCACGACAAACTGATGGGTCAGATCGCCAAGCGGGTCGAGGACAAGCGGCTGCTGAAACTCATCCGGGCATTCTTGAATGCGGGGGTGATGGAGAGCGGGTTGGTCAGCCCGAGTGTGGAAGGGACTCCGCAAGGAGGTCCACTTTCGCCACTGCTGAGTAACCTCGTGCTCGACGAACTCGACCGGGAGTTGGAGCGCCGTGGTCATCGTTTCGTTCGATATGCGGACGACTGTAATATCTACGTCAGCAGCGAGCGGGCGGGGCAACGGGTGATGGAGAGCGTTACGCAATTCATCACACAAAAGCTCAAGCTCAAGGTGAATGAGGCGAAGAGTGCGGTGGCACGACCGCAGGAACGGAAGTTTCTCGGGTTCAGCTTTACGGCCGGTCCGGAGGTCAAGCGCGTGATTGCACCGAAGGCCTTGGATCGGTTCAAGCGGCGAATCCGGGAGATCACGCGACGGGCAAAAGGCGTCAGCATGAAGACGACGATGGAGGAACTGGCCCCGTATATGCGGGGCTGGCGCAGCTATTTCGGATTCTGCGAAACGCCTGAAGTGCTGATCGGCTTGACCCGCTGGGTCCGGTTGCGGCTCAGGGCGGCTATGTGGCGGCAGTGGAAAACACCGCGCCGTCGTCGGGCGGCTCTGTTGGAACTAGGGGTGCGAGAGCGGCTGGCGAGCAATACCGCTGGCAGCGGTCGCGGCCCTTGGTACCTCGCGAAGGCTAAAGCTCTGTCTGTAGGGCTTTCTAACGCTTACTTCAAATCGCTCGGGCTTCCGTCATTGTTCGAAGAAGTGTTGACGTAACCATCTCGAACCGCCGTATACGGACCCGTACGTACGGTGGTGTGGCAGGGGTCGGCGGGTGACCGCCGCCCCTATGCCGATCATCACGGGATAACGTCCTCCTCGCGAGCAGCGTAATGTTGGCCCCGCGACATTGGAGGTTCGACTTCTCGACCACGTCCCAGACATCGTTCCATGCAGAACAACTCGAAGAAAAGGGCATGCGGCCAGCGTGGTGGAGGGCCAAACGGATATGGGCTAGGAAAAAGGCGTGGGGGCGGCGAGCCCCCATCGACCGTTCACCGCATGGCAATGACTAAGCGCTGGAACAGCAATTTGCGGGTGCCTTAGGATTTACGGCATCGACGATGCGGGCCCTACTTCAACAGCCACATCCTGGGTTTGGCTGGTGTTGTTCGGGACCGCCAGGTACGCGTGGAGGTTACCGCTGTTGTCGAGCGCGATGCCAACGATCTCACCAGCAGCATTGATGGAACATGCTGTGATCAAATATATGGGAGAACCGGCGGGGACGAGTGTGTTCAGGTCGATCAAGTTCTCGCCTCGCCGCAGAAACGCTCGCGGATTGAAATTGGCGTCTAACGACACGCCGACGATCTGGCCACTGTCGTTAATGCCGATGGCGGCACTATCCACGTCCCCCGGAAGCGTTCCGAGATCCCGCATGCCTGTTTCGTGCGTCCACAAGAAAGCATGAAAGCTGGTGTCCCCGGGCAAGTCGGAGCTACCGATCACCTGGCCATGGTTGTTGAGGTTGAGTGCCATGATTCCGTTTCCATGTCCAGTGCCTCCTAGACTGCCGAGGTCGAGAATCTCGCCGCTTTCCCAAAGCAGGGCGTGCAGAGGCTGGAGATTGGTCAGCCAAATGGGGTTAAAGGCGGCGCATACGCCGGATCCACCGACCGCCTGGCCGGAATCGTTGATGGCGTGAGCATTGCCGTCCGGGTCGCTGGGATCCGTGGGCAGTTCCCGGACGGTTCCGTTGTGCCAAGCCACGGGTTTGAACTCGAGCTTTTGCGGACCGCCGGATGGGCATGTCGAGTCCGGCTTGTCCTTCTCCGCCATACCGACCATTTGGCCGGCGCTGTTGATCTGGTTGGCGACGCCGTTGTTGCCTCCCAGCGTGGGAAGCGGATGCATGACGCCGTTTTGCCACACGAATGCCAGACAGGTAGTGCCAGAAGATGTCAGGCCAAGCGCCGCGAAACCGCAGAAGTCCTCACCTTGCGGGTCCGGACTGCCGGTTTGGGCTTCACCCACAGCCTGCCCCGACGCGTTCACGCTAAATGCCTGGCTGTTTGGTCCTTTGAGTCCGGGTCGACCTAGATCCACTACCCGGCCTTTATACCAAACCTCGGCCCTCAGGATGTCGCCGGCTTGCGCTGCGCCGGCGACCAGACCGTTATTGGTGACGGCGAACGGCTGCCCGTTCGGGCCCACCGTGCCGAGATCGGTGACTTTGTAGGTTGACGGCTGGGCCATGGCAAACGCGGCGACCAGATGTCCCCCTACAATGGCTTTCAAAACTGTTGGGTTGAGTCTCATGTTGTTCCCTCCACCAAGCGATAGGGAAAATGCTCGCGCGAGGTTACACACTCTCGCGGGCTTGATGTATGATTGGCAATCGGCAAGGGATTATGACGGTCTGTCCTCAGTGCGGCGCCGATCTCCAAGCCGGAGATCCCGCGGGCCTCTGTCCTAAGTGTCTGATCCAGGGCGCCTTGAATAGCTCGCTTGGCGCGGAGCAGCCCGCAGCCCAGACCATCGATATAGCGGCAGCGGCGGCCAGCGATGACGACTTCGGCCGTTATCACATTCTGCGAGCCCTGGGCGAGGGCGGCATGGGCACCGTGTACCTGGCCGAACAGCGTGAACCCATTCGCCGCTCAGTGGCTCTCAAAGTCGTGAAACTTGGCATGGATACCGGGCAGGTGCTGGCTCGCTTCGCCATCGAACGCCAGGCGCTGGCCATGATGGACCACCCAAACATTGCGCGGATCATCGACGCGGGCGCTACATCCAAGGGCCGGCCTTACTTTGTCATGGAGTACATCGAAGGGGTCCCGATCACGCAGTACTGTGATAACCATCGGATGACCTTAGGGCAACGGTTGGAACCTTTTCTCGCCGTCTGCCGTGCTGTTCAGCACGCGCATCAGAAAGGCGTGATCCACCGCGACCTCAAGCCGTCGAATGTGCTGGTGATGGAACAGGAGGGCACAGCCCTTCCCAAAGTGATCGATTTCGGCATTGCGAAGGCTACCGACCAGTGGGCTGTCGAGAATACTCTGCTCACGGAGTTCGGGCAGATGGTCGGTACACCGGAGTACGCCAGCCCCGAGCAGGCGGAGGTCATGAGCGGAGAGGTCGATGCGACCGCTGATGTGTACTCGCTCGGTGTGCTGCTGTACGAGTTGCTGACCGGCACGGTGCCTTTCGACCCGGCCAGGCTGCGCCAGGCGGGGCTCGCCGAGATGCTCCGCATCATTCGTGAAGAAGAAGCTCCACCGCTTTGGCGGCGGCTGGCCGCCGGCGGCGCGCCACGGGAAGATATCGCCGCGCATCGCGGGACCGATCCGGCAACTCTGCGCCGTCTCGTGGATGGCGACCTCAACCGGATCACGATGAAAGCTCTAGAAAAAGTGCGGGGGCGGCGGTACTCTTCGGTGACGGATTTCGCAACCGATATCCAGAGATTTATCGAGCACCGGCCGGTCTTGGCGTCGCCTTCGGGCCGCCTGTATCGGGCCCGCAAGTTTCTTCGCAGGCAGCAGCCCGCCGTTCTCGGCGCCGCCGCCGGCCTCGCATTCATCGCGTTCAGCGCAATAACGATGTGGTCGCTAGCGCACCGGGGCTTCCCGCCGAAACCCCCGGCGACAGGCAAGGGCACGATTGTTCTAGGCGATTTCGCGAATGCCACGGGGGACCCGGCATTCGATGGTACGCTTCGCCAGCTAATGGCGGGGGAACTTGGAAAGTCACCCCACCTCAGCGTGCTGCCCGATGCGCGCATGAGCCAGACAATGCGCCTGATGGTCCGGGCTCCGGGTGCGAAGCTTACCCCCGATGTCGCCTCCGAAATCTGCGAGCGGACCGGGAGTGCTGCGGTCGTGGAGGGCACCATTGCCCGCCTTGGCAGTCAGTACGTGTTGGGGTTGCGCGCAAGAAATTGCCGAACCGGAGATCTTCTGGATGAGGAACAGGAGCCGGCAGCCAAGAAAGAGGAGGTATTCCAAGCGCTGGGTCAAATGGCAAAACGGTTCCGGACCCGCGCCGCCGATCTCTTGCCATCCGTTCCAAAGGATCCCAGTTTGCCGGACCAGGCGACAACATCCTCACTGGCAGCCTGGAGATCCTACGCCGCCGCCATGAAGATCCTGCAGCGTGGGGCGCAGACCGCGGAATCCATCCCCCTGCTGCAGCGGGCTGTCGACATCGACCCGAAATTTGCGATGGCTTATGCGTACCTGGGCCGGCAAGAGGCCAACTTCGGGGAGATCGACCGTGGAGGCCAGGATACGGCCAAGGCCTACGAACTACGAAATCAGGCCAGCGATGAAGAGAACGATTTCATCACTTTCAGCTACCACCGGCAGGTTACGGGAAACCTGGAACTGGCGCGGCAGGGTCTTGAATCGTGGGCCCAAAAGAGTCCCGGAAATCTGATCCCCCACGGATTCTTAGCGGCCTTTTCGACACAGGGGCTGGGTCTTTATACGAAAGCGGCGGAAGAAGGCGAGAAGGCGATCCAAATCGATCCGAATTACGCCATCGGATACGAGAATACGGTATTTGCTTACGTATTTTCGAACAGGCTGCGGGAAGCCGATGACGTGCTTCGCAGGGCGGCGGAACATAAGATCGACGGAGCTGATTTCTCGCTTTGCCGGTACTTTCTCGATTTTCTGAGGAATGACCAGGCGGCGATAGATCGAGAGCGGACACTACGCCAGGCAAAGTGGCAATCGCAAGGATGGATTGACCAGCAGGAAGCCCTCACGGCGGCCTATCGGGGGCGTCTGAAAGAAGCGGCGCAATTGTCCGGCCGTGCGGTGAATTTAGCCCGTCAGGGAAATTTCCGCGAGCGGGCCGCGCTGTTCGAAGGGGCCCGTGCGGTCTGGAGTGCGTTGTTCGATCTCCGGGACGACGGTCAAAGGGTCGCGACGGCGGCGTTATCGATTTATCGTGGCCGGGATGCCGATTATGGACCGGCCTTTGCGCTGTCACTTCTGCACGAACCGCTTGAAGCTTCCAAAATCGAAATGGCCCTCGCCGATCGCTACCCCCAGGACACGGTAGTCCAATTCAATTATCTGCCCGCCTTGCAAGCGCTGGCGTATCTGAATCAGAGAAGCCCTGCGAAAGCACTCGAAAAGACACAACTGGCGGAACCGTACGAATTCGGTATTCCGGCCACAGCATGGTACAACGGCGCGTTCTTCGGGGCCCTCTATCCGGTCTACGTGCGTGGCTTGGCTTACTCCCGAATGGGTCGCCATCGCGAGGCGGCGGCTGCGTTCCAGAAGATTATCGATCATTCCTACATCACGCTGAACGATCCCATCGGACCGATGGCGCGTCTCCAACTGGCCAGAGCTTTGTTCGCTTCCGGAGAGCGCGCGCAATCAGCCGCCGTCTACAAGGAGCTCCTCGATCTCTGGAAAGATGCAGATCCTGGCATTCCGGTGGTCCAGAAGGCCAGGGCTGAGTCCGCCCAACAACCATAATGCGTGTAACTTTGCGATCCGCGTTTCCTTATCCTGTTTAGCGCTCGTGAGGCTAAGATTGTGACGAACGGCCAGACCATGCACACGCTGCCAAGGGCATCCCAGTTTCCGACTACGCGCTGGACCTTGGTGGTCGCTGCCGGTGATCCACAGCGAAAGGAGGCTCGGTCCGCTCTGGTTTCCCTGTGTGAGAACTACTGGTATCCCTTGTACGCTTATCTGCGACGTCGCGGTTATCCTGCAGCCCAGGCGCAGGATCTCACGCAGGAGTTCTTCATACGCCTGCTGGAAGGGCGGTATCTCGATCGCGCCGACCCGGAAAAGGGCCGGTTCCGGTCGTTTATTCTGACTTCCTTGAAGTTCTTTGTGGGCGACGAGGAAGACCGGGGGCGCGCGCGAAAACGCGGCGGTGGAATGGTTGTGCCGCTGGAGCTTTCGTCTGGCGAAGAGCGGTACCAACGCGAGCCCGCGCACGATGAGACGCCGGAGCGGATCTTCGAACGGCGCTGGGCGCTTGCGATGCTCGACCGAGTCGTCGAGAGATTGCGGAACGAGTTCGTCGAGCACGGCCGGGCGGAGCATTTCGAGCGATTGAAGATGTTCCTTCTCGGACAGTCCGACGCCCCTTACGCCGCGCTGGCACGCGAGATGAACATTTCAGAGGGATCTCTCAAGGTGGCCATTCACAGGCTTCGCAAGCGATACCGGGACCTTTTTCGCCAGGAAATCGCGGATACTGTCGCCGATCCCGCCGAAGTCGAGTCCGAGCTACGGTTTCTGGCGGCCGTGCTCTCGAAGAAGTAGCGGTTGGGCAGGCGCGCCATCATAGCCGGCTCCGCTCAGGCGAGGAAACGGATGGACTTTTCTATGTCCGGCATTCGAAGCTGGAAATGACTGGCTGGTACATGTGCGAAATCCCTGAGGGTGTGGGCCGCGGTCGAGGAGGGTCGAGGCGAGTTACCTACCGACATGCCTCCACATCGTGCCGAGGTCCAGGACGCGTGCACCAACCGCACCGCCGGCTCTATGGCAGCACCCGGTAGGGCACGTTGCTCGAAATCGAGCCGTGGAGTTACCACTTGGATCGTGCTGGTCGTCGCGCCGGTTGGAACGCTGGTCTGGCGTGGCTGCCGAAGTCTTATCCTCTCAGGAAATCCTGGATTAGGGCAATTGTGGCAGTGGGGTTCTCCTCCATCAGCCAGGGGCCGGCGCCAGGGACAACTGCTTCGCTCACGTTCGTGGCAACATTCCGCATGACGACCGCCTCAGTCGCGCCGAACGATTTCTCGCCGCCGACGGCAAGTACGGGCATGAGCAACTTGGTTCGCTGGAAGATTTTGTTGTCTTCTACGTCCTGCGCGAAGGCGGTGAACTGTGCAAAACCGGCACGCATCGCCCCGGGCAAAGCGTATTGCGCCGCGTAGTACGCCCGGGTAGCCTCGTCTGGCTTAGTGGGATCACCAGAAAAGTCGTTCCAGATCCGGTCCAGGTAGATTCGCTCGCGTCCCTCCACGAGGCGCTCAGCATCCGGACCGTGGAAGGAGAAATGCCACAGCGCGGGATTTCGCACGATATCATCCCACGGCGCGATGCCTGGGATCGGGGCGTCCATGACGACGAGGCGCTCGACCGTTTCTGGATAAAGTGCCGCATAGGCATAAGCAACCATGATGCCGATGTCGTGCGAAACCACGGATGTCCGATCGTGCTCGAGTGCCATGACGACTGCCCTGATGTCAGCGGCCTGCGTTTTCTTGTCGTAACCTCCCACCGGGCGAGACGAGCGTCCGATCCCACGCAGATCCGGTACTACGACGGTGTAACTCTTGATAAGCTCGGCCGCGAGCGGAGCCCAGGAATCGCTGGTTTCGGCGTACCCATGGAGAAGGACGACTGCAGGTCCAGACCCACCTGAGCGGACGAAAATGTCGGCGCCCTCCGGGCTGGCTACTGTTCGGGGCTTAAGCGTCGAGGGCAGCGAAGGTTGCATAATCCGAATACTACTATAGATCCGAATACTACTATAGGCGGCCCCGAGTCTTGTCTCATACAGGATGAGCCTGGAGGAGGAGGTTGTTTCTCACACAAGATGAGCCTGGAGCGGGAATCGGTCATGCTGGGGATTGACGATCAAAGTGGGCAACAAGCCGGGTATGAGCCTGGACGAGATCCGGGCTTTTTTGCATGGCAGCGACGGAGTGCATTTCGAAGGCCAGCAGAGGGAGGAAATATACGCCTGGGTCAATGGGTTCTTGGAGGCCCAAAAGTGGCACCAACTGGAACGCTCGGCGCGCGGTTTGACGCGGCGTTACATGGAAAAGATGACTGGACTGAGCCGGGCGCAGATCACGCGTCTGATCACGCGATTCCGGGAGCATGGAGAGGTGCGGGCGAAGCCCAGCCGGCGCCGCCGTTTCGCCACGGTGTACACCCGGGAGGACGTGGCGCTGCTGGCGACGGTGGATGAAATGCATGAGACGCTCAGCGGACCAGCCACGCAGAAGATCTTGCAGCGCCAGCGGTATGACTTCGGCGATCTCCGCTATGGGCGCTTGGCGGGGATCTCGGTGGCGCACATCTATCGGTTACGCCACAGTGCGGGGTACCGTAAACAACGAGTGGTCTACCAGGAAACGCGCGCCGTGCAGGTGGCCATCGGCGAGCGGCGGGTGCCGCGGCCGGAGGGCCGGCCAGGATACTTGCGGGTGGACACGGTACATCAGGGAGATCGGGATGGGGTGAAGGGGATCTATCACATCAATGCGGTGGACGAGGTGACGCAATGGGAGGTAGTGAGCGCCACGTCGCAGATCAACGAAACCGCTCTGAAACCCGTGCTGGCGGCCATGCTGCAGCAGTTTCCCTTCCGCGTCCGCGGCTTTCATTCGGACAATGGCAGCGAGTTCGTCAACCACATCGTGGCCAAGTTGCTCAACAAGCTGTTGATCGAGCAGACCAAGTCCCGGCCGCGGCACTGCAATGATAACGCCTTGGTGGAATGCAAAAATGGAGCGGTCATCCGCCAGCACATTGGCTACGGCTACATCGCCGCCGAAAACGCCGCGGCCATGCAGGCTTTCTACCTGCAATACTTCAACCCGTATCTGAACTTTCACCGGCCGTGCGGTGTGCCGGAACGGGTGATCAGCGCCAAAGGGAAGGAACAGAAACGGTATCGCTGGTATGCCACTCCCTGGGAAATCCTGCGTCAGTTGCCGGGAGTGACCGGGTATCTGAAGGGGGACTTGACCGTGCAAGAAGTGGACGGTTGGTCGCGCCGTCAAACGGATATGCAGGCTGCCACCGTGATGCAAACGGCCAAACGGAAACTGTTCGCGAGTTTTCCCGAACGGAGAACCGCATGAGGCTAATCACCAGCGCAATGCCCGTGTGCGACGCACACCGGCCTCCCGTCGGTCGGCCTTGCCGCGTGGCAGATAGGTCGAACAGCAAAACACAAAAAACCTCCTATGAAAGGAAAACCAAAACCTCCAGCCCGCGGCAACTGCCAGCCTCCGGTTGTCGGCCCTGAGAGGGCGGTATACGAATCAACATTCAAAGAAAGGAGACCCGTATATCCGATACCGGTTCCCCAGGCTCATTCTTGGATGAGAAAATGCTCCCCGGCGTGCGCAGCCCCGCAGATTGGATCGCGCCAGGTCGATAATGGCAAACAACGTCCTCTGAATTGAGGCGGCTTTGCGAACCGAGATCCGAGCGGACCGGCGATCTGATCAAGGGCGGTGCTTCACTTCCCGGATCGCCGCCGCTGGAGGTCAACTTCCGGATGACCGCCGACCAACCGTCCACCTATCCCGCCCATGCGTCTCAAAATGTTTATCAGAACGCTGCCGGCGATGCCGAAGTCATTTGCCCAGCGGTGCGCGGCGGCGCAGCTCGTCGAAGAAATTGAACAGGAACGTCACCTCATGCTCCGGCTTGGGCCCTTCCGATGTTGCCACCGGCAACTCCACAGCGACGCGTTTGCCGTCCGGCGCCAGATCGAACCAAACCACTCCCTCGCCCTGCGTCGCGCCCCGTCCTGGGATCGTGTGCGCGATAAACTTCGCCCACGCCTCCGGCGCCGATGGGAGCGCGGATCTCATAGGGCCCGAGTTTTGTGCCGGGAGAGAGCGGCATGCCGGCGGATCAGTTAAGTTTAACCGATCCTGTAGTGGATAGGTCCTGGGTCACGGCGTATCCGGACAGAATCCGATGATCACCTTCGCGAATTGCAGTTGTGGCTACTTCCCGTATTTTCTGACAGCCTCGCCAATAGACGGACCCGCCTTGCCAAGATCTTCCGGGGTCATGACCGGACGTAGCGAAACTTTTGCGTTGAAGGCGAGAAACCAAGGTTCAGCGACCGCCGGAATCTGCGACGTATCCTTCATGTCGAAAACGATGGAGCCCGACCGATTGCCGCTGTCGTCCGCTAAGAAATAGGCTGCTTCCGGTTTGAGATCGGCCAGTATACCCTCGATCGTGGAACCCAGGGTTCCAGCCTTGGCGGCGGCATTTCCGGCCTCCACGGGAATCGATACTCTCAGCAACATCCGCATATGAATTTCCTCCTTTACCGAAAGATTATACGACAGGTGTGTGGAAGGTCGATCAGGAAGCGCCCAAGTCCTGGATTACGGCCCATCCGGAAGTAATCACAGGAGCACGAAACGCGCAGGTCGCTGACGTTTTCGCCACATCCAAAACCAACGCGCATTGACACGAAAACCGCTAGCGATATTGCCTGTTGATCGGCATAGGGGCGGCGGTCGCCCGCCGACCCCTGCCACACCACCGTGCGTACGGGTCCGTACACGGCGGTTCGAGTCGGTTACGCTAACATTCTTCGAACAATGACGGAAGCCCGAGCGATTTGAAGTAAGCGTTAGAAAGCCCTACAGACAGAGCTTTAGCCTTCGCGAGGTACCAAGGGCCGCGACCGCTGCCAGCGGTATTGCTCGCCAGCCGCTCTCGCACCCCTAGTTCCAACAGAGCCGCCCGACGACGGCGCGGTGTTTTCCACTGCCGCCACATAGCCGCCCTGAGGCGCAATCGGACCCAGCGGGTTAAGCCGATCAACACTTCAGGCGTTTCGCAGAATCCGAAATAGCTGCGCCAGCCCCGCATATACGGAGCCAGTTCCTCCATCGTCGTCTCCATGCTGACGCCTTTTGCCCGTCGCGTGATCTCCCGGATTCGCCGTCTGAACCGATCCAAGGCCTTGGGTGCAATCACGCGCTTGACCTCCGGACCGGCCGTAAAGCTGAACCCGAGAAACTTCCGTTCCTGCGGTCGTGCCACCGCACTCTTCGTCTCATTCACCTTGAGCTTGAGCTTTTGCGTGATGAATTGCGTAACGCTCTCCATCACCCGTTGCCCCGCCCGCTCGCTGCTGACGTAGATATTACAGTCGTCCGCATATCGAACGAAACGATGACCACGGCGCTCCAACTCCCGGTCGAGTTCGTCGAGCACGAGGTTACTGAGCAGTGGTGAAAGTGGGCCTCCTTGTGGAGTCCCTTCTACGCTTGGGCTGACCAACCCGTTCTCCATCACCCCGGCATTCAAGAATGCCCGGATGAGTTTCAGCAGCCGCTTGTCCTCGACCCGTTTGGCGATCTGACCCATCAGTTTGTCGTGATTGACCCGATCGAAGAATTTCTCTAAATCGAGATCAACACACCAGCCGTGGCCTTCGGCGATATACTGCTGCGCCTGTGCCACCGCCTGATGAGCCGACCGTCCCGGCCGGAACCCATAGCTATGACCGGAAAACGTCCGGTCCCACCGCCGCTGCAGAACCTGCATCACCGCCTGCTGGATGAATCGATCCAGCACCGTCGGGATGGTGGTTTCATAATGCACTTCCTCCAATGACCTTCATGATACCCGCTGAATCCTTCGAGACCTGCGTACCCATTCTCGAAGCCTCTGTTCGTCTTGATCGCTGAGAGTGATCCAGTGCGGCATCCCGGGGTTAATGCGCCGCGACCGGATCACGCTGTGATCGATCCAATAATAAACGACCTGATCGCTCGTGCCAAACCGTTCGGCCACTTGTCGGACTGTCAGTTCCTCGGGTCTCTTGATTTCGGCAGGTGGAATGCGGTATCGGCAACGGATCCACTGGACGATCTTCACTGTGTAGGGTAGCCCTTTCGCGCTGGCCTGTCCTTCCCGGTTGAGCTGATCGGCGATCTCATCGTCAGGTAAGTTGCAAGCCAGTTTTCGAATTCTATCGACCACTACGGAAGGGGGGAATGCCCGGAGCTCCGTGGAAAGTAGCGGCTCCCTCGTAACCCACTCTACGACACCTTTCTCCGCTTGGCAACTTCCGGCTTAGGCGGCGCCAGCGCTTCCAATTCTCTGATGAGCGCCGGAATCTGTTTGTGCCCGGTGACGCGGCGGAACTGCTTCTGCGCAACCAGGAGCCCCGACCCGACCCAGCGCTCTCGCTGGTCGCCGCCGTGCCAGCGTTTCACGTTCTTGCAAACCTGCTCCACAATGGAGAACGCCGACTCGATCACATTGGTGCTGGCCAGGGTCTTCCGCAGTTGCATCGGGACGTGCAGCCGATGCACGGTCAACGTCTCCTCCATCCCTTCGCCCAAGCTCCGCGCCGCGCTCGGATTGAGATCCATCAGTTCGCGATGCAGCAGGTTGAGCGCCTGCTTGGCAGCGGCATAGTCTTCCAGAGCGTAGGCCGCGTTGAGCTTCTTCGCCACGGCCGGTTTCTGTTCGTCGGTCAGATGATCCAGCACGTTCCGGCGCTTGTGAACCTGGCAGCGCTGGATCGCCGCCGATTCGCCGGCGTGCTTTTTCACTGCGGCCGTCAGCGCCTTGCCGCCGTCCAGAACGTAGAGCCGCGGCTCGGTGAAATCCAGCCCGCGACTTACCAAGTCGCTGAGTAACTCACCGACTACCGTCGCGTTTTCCGTGGCTCCTTGCCGAATGCCCAAGATCGTTTTCCGCCCGTCCTGCGCGATTCCCAACGCCGCCACCATCTGCTGACCTTCGAACGGCGTCGCATCAATCAGCAGCGCGCATAGCCGCGTCTTGTCCAGCCGACGCTCCATCATGTCCTTCAGCTTCGCCCGGCTCGCCTCGATGAAATGTTCGCTGACCGCGCTCTTCTCCAGACCGTACGCTTCGGTGAACTGCCGAATCGCCTGGCCGTATTTCCTCGTGCTCAGACCGAGCATCAACTTCTCCCACACCGTTTCGGTCAGCGGCTCGCCGCGGTGGAACATCTCGTAACTGCCCAACCGCACTTCCTTGTCGTCGGTCGTGCGCACGCGCGGCCGCTGGATGGGAACCTTCTGGCCCATCACCACGCAGTAGCCGCGCTCGCTACCCCACCGATTGGCCGTCCTCTCCGCCTGCCGCTGGCTGCGCTCGCCGACCAGTTCCCGGACTTCTTCCTGCATCAGCAGATCCATCAACTGCAAGCCGGCCTGACGAATCAATTCGCCCACGCCCTTGCGCAACCAGCCCATCATCTCGGCCATGGGCAGCACCATCTGCACCGCCGGATTTCCATCCGCGGCCATGGCCTCAAGCTGCTTCACAGCACGCTGCGCTTCAATCTGATATGGTTTCTTCATAGCGACTCTCCTTTTCTCGGCAAAAGAAAATTGCTCTCAGCCTATCAAGGCTGCGAGCGGGGAGTCGCTACTTTCTACGATCTACCGGGCATTCCCCGGAAGGGTAGCGCACGCGGTCTGCGATGTTGAGCGGGAGTTGCACAGAGATCTCGCTAGAGGCGCCGCCCTGCCATCGGATGTGCACCAAAAGCTGCTTTTGATTGACTGGCTTCTCAATAGTGATGTCCTTGATCAGCAGTCGTAACATCCGCTTCCGGTCCTTAGACTGCGTGGTGGAAGCCTGCCACAATCGCGGCAGATCCTTTGCCAGCGCCAGGACTTTGGCTTTCTGCTCGGGTGTGGCGACGTGGGCTTCCTGATGCTGAAATTCCGCGGCTTCCTTTTTGAGATCCTCTAAATGAA
>CAVWOT010000012.1:0-806577 GCA_963756605.1 Bryobacterales bacterium
GCCAAGATTGGCTTCGCGCCTCCCATCCTCAACGTCCCGGAGTTGGGAAGCGCGTCGGCGCGCCGGCCTCTCTAGCGCGCGATTTCGCCCAGGTAGTATCCGAGCCGATTTTCGACATCCCCCGGCCTGTGGAAGCCGCGCGCGATCAGCGCCTTGATCCCTTCCTGGGCGGCAGGTCTCCCGAGTGAAGCGATGCAGGCATCCCACCCGGCGCCGAGTTCGACGTCCGGCGGCAGACTGGTGTTGACGAGGCGCTTGGTCTGGGCGATCGCCCATTTGTCGAACTTGGCGATCCGGGTCGCGAGCGCCTCTACGAACGCATCTAGCTCGGCGTCGGGTAGGGCGCGATTAATGTAGCCGTAGGCCTCGGCTTGGTCTGCTCTGATGTCTTCCGAGCTTAAGAGCACCTCGAGGGCGCGGTTGCGGCCGATGAGTTCGGGAAGCCGAGCCATGGGGCCGCCGCCGGCGACCATCCCCACGCCAACCTCCCATTGCGAGATGACGGCCTTCTCGCGGCTGGCAAAGCTCATGTCGCAGGCCAGCAGGATCTCGCTGCCGTTGCCGGTCGCACGGCCGCGGATGAGGGCGATGGATGCGACTGGCAGGCGGGTCAGACGCACGAGAAAGTCCGGCCAAGGCGGCAAGCCTGTGGGACCGGGCGGCAGTGCGGTCAGGTCCTCGAGGTTGGCCAAAAAATCCGAGTGATTCAGGAAGTAGTCGTCGACCGCGCTGTCGAAGACCACGACCCTGACGTGCTCATCGGCCTGGAGAGCATCGATGACTTCCTGGAATTCCCGGAGCATTTCCGGGCCCATGACGTTGATCGGCGGGTTGTCGATAGTGATGCGCCAATGGGCGGGCGACCGCCGGGTCAGGCGAATCTGTGCGGGTTTCGTAGGGGTGTTCACAGTTGCAGTGGGATTTTCCTTCGTAGCCGATTTCGTGCGTGCGTTCACAGTTGTCATGATTTCTCCCATGATGGTCTGTTTACTCCAAAGTTGTCGTCGGATCGGGCGCCCGCATTACGCGCGAGCAGGCACTAAGCGTCGCTCCCTCCGTTCACCTCTTGCCGTACGCCGTGAAAATGTAATCCTTAGCCGCCACTCTCGTATGGCACGCAAAGCCGCAATTGACGACGCCGCTGGCGTCGGGTTTGAACGTGTCCGACGCGGGATTATAGTCAAACGCGGCGTACGCCCATCCCTTCGTGTCAGGGAATTTCTTGCTGTTCTTCTCGATGAAGAAAACGTCTTGTAAGGTGTCCGGTACTCTCACAAAAAAAGGGGCCTCGTCGTTCTTTTTCGGTTTCCACTCGATTTTTGCAATCTTAGAGCCGTCGGGAAAAGGCTTGCCGTTGCCGGGAACGCCGGCCCGGTAGGCATCGATCATCGTGGGATTGGCGACCATCACTTTCAGCAGCTCTTCAGTCTGACTGACGGCGACAACCTGCCAGTTCTCGTACCCCTTGAAGTCAGAGAATGCGAGCCCATTTGGCACGTGCAGTGTGTACTTGTCCTGCGCGGCAAAGACCCTGCCGCCCAGGACCGCTAGCGCTATGCCAAGTGCGGCTGCCAAAACGACTCGGAAACTGCGTGAAGGCAAGAAAGCTTTGTCAAACACGACTTCCTCCTGCTCGGATGTGCTTATGCGCAGCGGAGCGCATTTTTAGTTATAAGTGCAAGCTTCGGGCCAGGTTTTGCCGCTGGGTCCGAAATGCTGGAAATTGCCTTGATTTGAGCGGCTTAGCGTGAACGCTTGTGGGCTCGGGCGGCATTGTCCAGGTATCCGATGTCGGACGATTGACGGCGGGTTGACACTCCAGCGGCTGTTCGTCGGTCGCCAGGATTGTCAAGTGCTGGGTCCGGATGTGTGACCGCCAACTTAGCGCCGGCCAGTCGCCGTTCAGTGATTCGGGCGAAACGCGATCGGCCGTGGAATGCTTTACCTCTTCGACACCGAAAAGAGCGTCGGAGATCGCACCGCGTACGAGACTCGCGACGGCTTCCGCACTCGTCGCGTCTCCGCACAGCACTCGGTGATTTCCGAGCAGCCACAATTCGCCAAGCCGGCAGACCGGCGTTCCCGGAAGCGGCCATACTGCGTTCGCTTTCTTCGTCGTTTTCTATGGTGCCGGTAAGCATCAGAGCCGCGAGAAGGGCATCGTGCACGTTGATTTTTACTGTCATCACACAACGCGTCTGAATGCAGGCGACAATGACCAGGGGCGCATGGTTGTACCAAGCACTTTCGATGTTCCCCATCGACATTTCCGAACCGGCGGCGGTATGCAGGATCACAAGCACCGCCTTACCATTCGCCTGGGCGTAGCTACCGCCATGCCGATAGCCGATCTTCCTGCAATACGAGGAGGTATCGAAAAACGTCCGGGAAATCTTTGTGAAACGACTCCTCAGTGGTACCGGGGTTACCGAAGATCGTTGTGAGATTCAGCCGGCGTGCAACTTCGAAAAAAGCCTCGCGAACTGTCGTCGGTTTCGGAGCGATCGTGCTTCTTCTTGAATTTCGGCGATTCATGCCAGAATTTCACCTGATGCATGTTAATTCCTTAGGTCCAGGACCCGTCCGGCCGACTCGCTTGCCTGATCGGAAGTGTCCATGCCCACACTACCATTTCCCGTTGTGCATGCCCGCGTCCACGTGCAGCACCTCTCCAGTGACATGACGAGCCTCCGTCAGATAAACGATCGCGTCGACAATGTCGGCAACGTCCGGTAGCTCGCCCATCGGCGAAAGGCTCTTCAGAAACTCTCTGGAATCATTTGCGTGCATCGGCGTATCGACTTCTCCCGGAGCCACGGCATTGAACCGTATGCCTTCCTTCGCGTACTCCATGGCGAGGCTCCGTGTGATCGTCTCGAGTCCGCCTTTCGTGACCATGGCGAGCGAAGCGGTAATGCCCGCGATAGGATGCTCAACCATCGCGCTGGTGACACAAGTTACGCTCCCGCCGCTGTTTTGCATCAGCATTTGCTTGACGGCAAGCTGCGTGATATTGATGTAGCCTCGCAGGTTCGTTCCAGACAGCTTTTCGAAATCCTCCGCCGTGTAGTCCGTAAATGGTTTCGTGAAGAAGATGCCCGCGTTATTGATGACACCATCTATCGAGCCAAAGACCTTCATTGCCGTCGAAGCGATCTCGCGGGCGGTGGAAGGGTCGCCGATGTCACCTCGTACCACAGCCAGCCGATCCGTCGCAGCGAAGGTGGACATTGTGATGTTCAGTGAGTTGGCGACTACATTATAACCACGCTCGATGAAGGCGTTCGTAACTCCAGCACCAATTCCTTTGGACGCACCGGTCACGATCATCGTCTTGCGTTTTGTTTCCATTGTCTTCGGCGACTCCTAAATCGTTCCAGCAGAATTGCTTGCACTACGACAAAAGCAATGGAGTGGCCGTCGCTAAATCACTGAAAACCGAAAGTCCCGCGCACCGGCCGATACTCACATGTCCGCAGTGCGAGTCGGTGGTTCGACGTGAGAAGGGGACCCGACGCCACGTTGGAAAGCCAACAGGAGCCCGAAGGAGATCATTTGCGTCGAGGTCCCTGCGCATATATACCGATAGCCCGCCTCCCCAAGGGAGCGAATCGCTTCGTGCACCGGGCGAAGGTTCGAACGTCCCGTTGTTTTATCGCTTGCCAAATTAACTGCGGTTGTTGAACCAGTCGAGGGCGATTTCAGTATATTGGCCGACCTCGATGAGGTAGCCGTCGGGATTACGCATGTAGCAGCGCCATTCCCAGCCGTGATTGTCTAATGGCTCGGTAAGAAAGAGCGCTCCTTTGTCGCCCCATTGTTTGTAGCAGGCCCAGTTGTCGGCGACACGCAAATTAAGGAAGCTACTCACTCTTTTCAGATCCGACGGTGTTTCAAGAAGGACCTCTGGCTTATCGGGAGTCGGGCCACCGCCGGAATTGAGAATGATCCAGGTATTAGCCAGCCTGCCTGTCGCTCATCAAGCCACCCGCTCCGCAGGGTGTCTCGGTTCAGCGGCGCCGAAGCGCCGCGCCGGCTAAAGCCGCCCTTCAATAGTCCGCGCGCACTACGAAGATTCTGACAGCTTGTAATACTGGTGTAAGCTTAAAAAACGGATGTCCGGCGCGCTCGCAGATCTTCTGCAGTTTTCCTTCGTGGCGCTGACTTCGGTGTTTTTCCTGGTCGACCCCATTGCGGCTATTCCCACCTTCCTCGCTATGACCGCAGAGCAGGATCCGGGAGGGCGCCGCCGCATGGCAAAGCGCGCGGCCTGGACGTGCCTGGTGGTGCTCACCGGCTTCGCCGCGGCGGGCAAGCTGATCTTCCGGCTATTTGGGATCACGCTACCGGCCTTCAAGATTGCGGGGGGCGTGATCCTGCTGCTCATCGGGCTGGATATGCTGCGCGCACGCCGGTCGCCAACCAAGGAGACACCCGGCGACGCTGCGGAAGGGGCAGAAAGAGAAGACGTCGGAATCATTCCGCTGGGTATACCCATGCTGGCCGGTCCCGGCTCGATTTCCACGGTTATGGTGCTCACCGGCGGCATGCCAGACTGGTGGTACGCGGTCCCCGTGTTTCTGGCCATTTTGGCCGTTTCCCTCTCGTCGTACGCGATCCTGGCCGGGGCCGACCGCGTGCGGCAGTATCTGGGAGAGACCGGAATTCGAATCCTCACACGCCTCATGGGCCTGATGCTCACGGCTATTGCCGTACAGTTCATGTTGAACGGTCTGGGAGATGTGGGCCTGGTCAAAGCCGTCCATTGAAAATTGGCGCTCTTCGACATAGCCGGCCTAACCGGTGTCGCCTTCCGGTCGTCCAACCGGTTGGCAGTCACAGGTTGGTTGGGGAGGGAGCAGCTATGGCTCGCTACGGAAAATCAGACTACCGCATGTTTCGTATTATCCTGCTGGGCGCAACGCTGGTCCTGCTGGCAGTCGCCCAGGATCCAGCACCGCCCGCTCGCGACACCGCGAGGGTGACTCGATACCTGATCGTTTCGGGGGACTCTTCGAGCGGGTCCTGGGATAGCCGGGACGAGCCGCGTTTCACAGAATGGCGCTCCAAATATGGCGCGCATTATGCCTGGTTCCGGCAGGATGGCCGGGACTACATCGTGACTGACAGCCGCATTCTGGCCCAATTGGACGATGCCATGGCTCCCCAACGCGAGGTCAACCGCCAGCAAGCCGAAGTCAATCGTCACCAGGCGGAGGTGAATCGCTTGCAAGATGGCGTTAACAGCCAGCAGGCGGACGTGAATCGCGCGCAGGCAGAAGTCAACCGGCAACAAGCTCTGGTGAACGAGGGAACCGAGGCACAGTCCCGCGTGGACCGGAACCAGTCCGAGGTCAATAGCCGGCAGCACGCCGTGAACGCCGAACAGGATATAGTGAACCGGAGGCAAGCCGGGGTCAATAAAGAGCAAGAAGCGGTCAACCAAATGCAGGCGCGCGCCTCGGCCGAGATCGACAAAGCTCTGCAGGCAGTATTCGACTCGGCGCGAAAAAAAGGCTTTGGCCTGGAAGCTCGTTAGTGGCGCGTGGTTGGCTGCGCCGTGGTCTTTCGCGCACAAATGTGACGACCATGCACGGTTTCCGGTTCGCCAGCGCGTTCGCTCGCTGGATTTCTGCGAACGGCCACCGATCTGCTATAGCCGGGCCATGCCCATACGCATGCCCAGATTAGTTCTTTGTCTGCTACCCGTGCTTGCCTGTCTACCGCTGGCGGCGCAAGACGCCGATGCGCAAAAAAAGTTCGCCGGCACGTGGGAGGCGAAATACAAGGACAAGGTGATTTGCACTATCAGGGTGAAGGCCGGTGAGACGATATCCGGCGAAACGGCGGATTGCACGATTAACGTTGACCAGAACGGCGACCTACAGGAGCCGGATTCCACTCAACATGCCGACGAGGCTTCTCCCATGCTCAACCCGCGGGTTCGCGGCGATACGCTTGCGTTCGAGAACAAGGACAATGACGAGGTAATCAAATTTGAAATGAAGCTTGTTGGCGATGGACAGGCCGAGTTGACAATCCTGGATTCCCCGGTCCCGCTCAAGCCGATTCACTTCGCGAGGAAGTAAGGCTTACGATAGAGTCGTGAAGGTAGAGCGTCACCAAGGCACGATATTGTTTGCCGAATACTGCAGTCGGGTACAGGAGCACCTGGGGCATTTTCATGGCATCCGCGTGGTGACGCGGGATATTCCCGACCCGCTGACCGGGGACCTGGACGGGGCGGAGATTCACATCGATTGCGCCGTGAGTCCCGAGCAGCGGCTTTTCCTGCTGGCGCACCTGTTTGGCCATACGGTCCAGTGGAACGTAGACGCGCGATTGTTCGAGATCGGCAGGCCGCAAACGCCTCCGGTGAGCCCGGATCGGCTGCCCGCGATTATCGAATATGAGCGCCAGGCGGCGAGCTACGGGTTGAGCATGCTCCATGAGGTGGGGATCACGGATATCGATCAGTGGTTCTGCGATTACACCGCTTGCGATATGGCGTACCTGCTGGATTACTATCGAAGTGGGGAAAAGCGCGACTTCCAGAGCTTCTGGCGGGACGGCACCTCGCTCATAGAAGTGAAAACGATTCCGCCGTTTGTCCCCACGAAGAGAGTTTTCCGTCTGGATGGCATCGTGATCTAAGGGGACGGCGAACTGAAGTTCGCCGCGGCACGCTAAAGCGTGCGCCACAGTTCTTGGGCACGGCGGATCACTTCCGCACGATCGATATCCTTATATTTGGCTGGCAACAGGCTGCGGCTGGTGCATTCGAGGACGGCGGCCAGGTTCTGCATTTCGATTTCGGTGGGGTAGGACGGCGGAATGAAATCCTCGAGTGCGGATATGAGATCGTCCAGGCTGAGAGCCGCATTGTTCTTGAGCACCGATTTCATGCGCGCCCGCGTGAGCACGGCTTCGACGTCCGCGCCCGAGAGCGGGCCGGAGTGGTCCAGGAAATACTTTTCGGCCTCCGGCGAGGGCAGCTTCGTGCCCGTCTTCTTTTGCATGGCGCGCAGCATGGCCAGGCGCTCTTCCTCGGTTTCGGGATAGAACAGGGCGAGGTGCTCTTCGGCGCGTCCCTGCCGTTTCAGATCGACGGGCAGCAGATCCGGGCGGCTGGTCAGCAGGAACCAGATCACTTTGCCGCGCAACTCGGTGTTGCCCATGAACTGGGCGATCTGCGCAAAAACGCGATTGCTTACGCCGCTGTCTCCGGACATGGAACGATTACCCAACTGCGCGTCGGCTTCGTCCACCATCACGGCGATGGGGCACATGGCCTGCAGGAGATTCAGCACACGCTCCAGGTTTCCCTCCGTGACGCCTTGCCACATGCTGCGGAAATTTTTGAGCGCGACGACCGGGATGCCCACTTCGCCGGCGAAGCAGGTAGTGAGAAAAGTCTTGCCAGTGCCCACGGGGCCGCAGATCACATACCCCATGGGCACCACCTCCGTGTTTCCGGAACGAATGGCTGCGGCTGCATCCCGCAGCTTCTGCTTGGCCGGTTCATGGCCCGCCACCATGGACAAATCGAAGCGGCTTTGGATGAATTCGAGCAGACCGCCGGACTCGGCTTCGATCAGTTCCTTCTTGCGCTGGGCGAGGAATGCGGTGGTGAGCGGCCGCTTGTTCTGCACGGCATGCGAAATCACGGATTGCAGTTGCACGCGTTTGAGGCCCGCCCCGAGCTTGGCGAGCGCGGTGTCGGAAACGTCGGAGCCGGGCGGCAGAGGCGCGCACGCCAGTTGTGCACGGATGAAGTCGAGCCTCTCGTTTTCGTCCGGCAGAGGGATCTGGATGGATGCCACGCCGGGGTTCTGTACGATGCCCTGGTTCAGCTCGATCTGATTCGCGGCGATCAGGCAGATGGTGACATCGGCGCGAAGGAACGCCAAATTCTGCGCCCAGCGTTTCAGGATAACCAGGGCGTTGCGGTCATCTGCGGGCATGCTGGAGACATCACCGGCGGGAGCCACGGTCTCGGCGAAATCCAGGATGAGGGCGATCTTCTTGCCATCGGCGATGCGCAGCCGCAGATAATTATCCAGGATATTCAGGACGCCGTCGGGGTTGCGCGGCAAGGCCTGCGCGTAGTTGGTCTGATGAAAACTGTCGTAGCCAGAGAGCGCCGTGCGAAAGTCGGCCTGCATCTCGGGACGCGCGAAGCTCAAGCCGCCGCCGCGGTCGTATGTCATTACCAGGTCGCGGCGGCCGAATAGAGCCTGATTCAGGAAGGAAAGCAGCGGCACGTATTCGATCGCGGCGCCGCGATCTAACGGGACTACATCGTGCACGTTCCCGTAGAGCACGAAGACGGAGAGCGTGCGCGAGTAGTATTTCTCGGAGAGTGACTGAGCCCATGCGGGCATCTGCATGGGGGTCTGGGTGGCGGGGGGCATGGGTTCAATTCCGAATCCGGTTGCGCGGGAAGGTCATGCCCTGGGAGCCGCCCGGGTCGGCGGGCAAGGGCGCGATGCCGTTCATCTCCGGCACGTTCTCGAAGATGTTTTCGACTTCGCGGACAGTTTCTTCGGTCTGCTCCACATCCTTCACCAGCCCTTCCAGATGTTCGCTCAGTTGCTGCGGATCGCGCATGGTGACCGATTGATCTTTGATGAGTCCGAGCACGTCTTCGACGGCCGCGCATTGCGCATCGATCACCGCGCAATTTTCCTGGATCTTACGGAACTTTTCAACGCGCTTATTTAAGATTTCGACGCGCTTGCGGTTGATCTCCTGGACTTTTGGCGTGTCGGAATCCTGGGTCTTCTGCAGATTCGCCAGCTCGCGCGCGACGGCGTTCGGATCGGTGGTGCGCAAATATTCGCGATGCTGCCAGGCGGCATGCAGCAGCCGCACATATCCCTGCAACAGGCCCTGCAGCCGCTCTTCCATCTGGTCGGCGAAGATCTGCGAAGTGGAGGAAAGGCGGCTATAGTTCTGGCGGATGGCCTTACAGACAGCATCCACCTTGGCATACCGCACGCGCATTTCCTGGGGAATTTCCTGGTACATGGCGTTGAGGCGCTGATCGTTGCGGCGCTTCTCATCGGCATATTTCCAGGAGCGCACCAGGCGCTGAAAGCGGGGATTGTGCGGCACCACGCTCAGGTACATCAGCTCAAGACCCGCGCCCAGCAGCAGCGGGAGCGCGCTGGCGGACACCAGGGCGAACCCCGCTATCCCAGCCAGCGCGATCCAGTTGTACTGAAGCCGGGCGGCTTCTTTGACGTAGTTGATGTCGGACCCTGTCGAATCGTCCCGCGGCATTAAATACTCACCCGCACTTGCCCCTTTCCGGGCGCGCTGCGCAGGCAAGCCAGCACGTGGTGCTGCATCTCGTGAAACTGCTCGGCTTGCCGGATATCCGGAGCGCGCGGCCGCCCGAACGGAACCGGGATATCTTCCACAATGGTACCCGGACGGGCGCTCAGAATGAAAATGCGGTCGGCGAGATAGATGGCCTCATCCACATCGTGGGTGACGAACAGGATGGTGCTGGCGGTATCCTCCCAAACGCGCAGCAGAAGCTGCTGCATATCGCCGCGAGTTTGCGCGTCGAGCGCGCCGAAGGGCTCGTCCATCAGGATCACCTGCGGGTGGTTGGCCAAGGTGCGCGCGATGGCCACGCGCTGCTGCATGCCGCCCGATAGCGTATCGGGATACGATTTCTCGAAGCCGGCGAGACCCACCGCTTCGATCAGGTGCGCGACGAGCGGGCCGCTCTGGACGGCGGGTACGCCATTGATGCGCGGACCGTAGGCGATGTTATCGGCGACTGTCAACCAGGGGAATGAGGTGTATTTCTGGAAGACCATGCCGCGATCGCGGCCCGGACCATTGACCGGCTTACCGTCGACGAGGATCTCGCCGGAGGAGGGGCGGTCGAGGCCGGCGATGATGCGCAGCAGGGTAGACTTCCCGCAACCGGACGGCCCCAGCAGAACGCTGAATTCGCCGATGTCCCGGCCGTCGGCGGCAAAGGCGTCTGCGACTTCGAAGCTGACGTCGTGCAACGCTTCGATGCGGTTCCCGTTGGAGCCGGGGAAGCTGCGGGAGAGGTTGCGCACGGAGATCTTGGTTTTAGTCATGCCCCCTGCTGTACCTTGTATTGTGCCGGTACCTTCTGCCTTGTGCCCTGTGCTTCTGCCCTCTGTTTGTGCTTCTGCATCGTGGCGCACTCTTCAGCGTGCCGCGGCGAACTTCAGTTCGCCGTGTGGCACCTGAGAGATTCGTCCTAGTGACGGCACATTCCTTGCATGAGTTCGTCAATGAGGCGCCTGCCCCACGTCTATCCGGAAGGCGCGTGGCTGTTCGTGACATGGCACCTGCATGGCAGCTTGCCACACGCGCGATATCCTCCGGCAGACAAGCTTTCTGCAGGGAAGGCGTTTGTTTGGATGGACCGCTATCTGGACACCACTCGGCTAGGACCCATGTTTTTAAAGCGCCCCGATGTTGCGGAGATGGTGGTTGAGGCGCTCGGTCGCGGCGTTGCAAAGGGATTCTTTGATTTGCGCGCTTATGTGGTAATGGCCAATCACGTTCACGTTTTGATTCGGCCGTTTCACCAGGCCAGCCGTGCACTGCAATGGCTGAAAGGGACAACCGCGCGGGAAGCCAACTTGATGCTCGCCCGAACTGGCCAGCCTTTCTGGCAGCGGGAATCTTACGATCATTGGGTGCGGGACGAATTGGAATTAGAAAAGATTGTGGCATACATCGAGAACAATCCCGTGAAGGCCGGGCTTGTCGCGGAGGCGTCGCACTATCGATGGTCAAGCGCTTGGGGTGGGGACGGCGAACTGAAGTTCGCCGCAGCACGCTGAAGCGTGCGTCACATACACATACACATCCGAACAGATTACTTTGCATGGGCTACCGCGACCGATGGCTCGGAGAGGGGGCGCGATGTGCGGCGCCAGGGAAACAGGCGCGCCTCCAGGAAAGTCAGTAGAAACCGGAAGAGGAACGCCGCCACGCCGATGGCGATGATCCCAGCATAGACGCGTTCGAAATCCAGCACCTTGCGCGCGGCCTCCACCATGTAGCCCACCCCTTTGCGGGCGTTGACCATCTCGGCCAGGATGACATAAGTCCAGCCGATATCGTACAGGATGCGAAACGAGCCGAAAATCGAGGGCACCGATGCGCGGAACAGCAGCCACAGGATATGGCGGCGTTGCGCGCCCAGCGTCCAGGCGGTTTCGAGCAGGCTGTCATCCACCTTGTTCACTTCTTCCACTACCACAGCCAGCAGGTAGAAGAACATCCCAAACCAGAGGAACGCCACTTTCATGGTTTCGTCCATGCCGAACAGGGCGATGAACGCCGGCAGGAAGGCGGTGATGGGCATGGAGCGCATGGGCGCCGCGACCGGATTAACCAGGTCGTGCACCCAGCGGAAGCTACCCATCAGCAGACCCAACGGAATGGCGATGACCACGCAGAACGTAAAGGCTTGCGCGATGCGCCACCAGCTCTGGATTACGTTGCCGAGCAGGTCGTATTCGGTCCAGAGGCGGAAGAACGCGCGCATTACACCCAGCGGGTTGGGAAGGGAAAACGGCGGCAGGATGTCCCAATGCGTGAGCGCGAACCAAGCGGCCAGGATTCCGGCCCAAGCCGATACCGCCAGGATCAGCCGCGTGCGGCGCGAGATGTCTTTGCGGATAGTGAAGAGGTCGAGCATGCGAGTATGTTTCGAGACCTTGTGTGGCGCACGCTTTAGCGTGCCGTGGCGAGCTTCAGCTCGCCATCTCAGACCGTGGGCTGAAGCCCACAGCGGCACGCTGAAGCGTGCGCCACTCCCCTACGCGCCGGGATTCGGATATACCTTGATGTCGGTGCGGCGGTTCTTCTCCCGGCCTTCCGGCGTGGAGTTATCGGAGATCGGGCGATCGGGCCCGTTGCCGGCGGTGCGCATACGGGCCGCCGGGAATCCATACTTGTCCATGAGATACTGCTTGACCGCGTCGGCTCGTTCGCGGGACAGGTCCACATTGCGCACGCGCGCCCCTGTGGAATCGGTGTTGCCGTCGATGTCCACTACCGTGTTCCCGTAGGCCTTCAAGAAATCGCCGATCTCGTCGACCACAGCGCGCGAATCGAGACTCATTTTGGCCGAATTGGTGTCGAAATAAATAGAGCGGTGCTGCGTGGCGATGGGTGTGGCCCCCTTGGCCGGCTCCCTGTATTCGGTGGGCGGTTCGGACGAGGCCACCGCGAACTTTCCGTTCAACTCGTCGATGAAGCGGCGGTCGACGCTCGACTCGGCATCGAACGTGTGCTTGATGATGCGATCCTCGTGGTACATCTCCTGGGCCATTTTGAAGATGTTGGTGTAGTCGGTATCGGCGCCGCGCGTGCCAAAAAACGCCTTATTGTCGGCGTAGTCGGCCAGCTTCACACCCCCAAGCATGGTCTTAGCAAGGTCTTCAGGAATGTTGAAATCCTTGATGGTGCCGATCAGGGTGTAAGCACGGTTCGGTTGCGCCTTGATGAACTCGACGCCTTCGAGCCAGCCCTGCGCCAGCTTCACCACCGTCTGCGGGCAGCGCGCGGCAAAACGATCGCTGACCACCAGAATGTCGGCGATCAAGTGGTTGGCGATGCGCGTGTCGTAAATCTTTCTGGATCCGGGCCGCTTGGTCACGGCGTCGCTCATATCCGGGTCCCAGGCTACGGCGGCGTCTACTTTCTGCTGGGCGAACAGCGTGGCTGGCTCGATGCCATCCTTGGTGTGCACGGCCTTGGAAAAGATCTCATTGCGCTGTTCGGTGGTCAGGCCCGAGCTTTTCAAGCCGTTCCAGAGCAGGAAATGGGATGGCGTGTAAGGCGCGAACGCCACGGTCTTGCCGGCCAGGTCCTCGATGCTGTTGATACCCTGTTTGCCGATCACGCCATCGGCGCCGCGCGACCAATCCACCATGAAGAAGGCGTGCGCCCCGACTTTCTTATCTTGAAACTGCGCGTAGTCTTTGGCCCAGACATCGGCGGTGGTGAGCATCACATCCACGTTGTTGGTGGCCAGCGCCGCGGCTCCTTCGGTCCAGTCGTCGATGATTTTGAAGCTGACCTTGAGACCGGCCTTGTCGTAGATGGAGCCGGACGCGGTATCCAGACCGCCGTTGGCCACCAGGCCGGCCGCGCAGCCGACCCAGATATTCACGCGCACGCGCGCCGTGTCGCAGCTGGCGTCGCTCGTCGCGGCTACCGGCAAAGGCTTCGAAGTATCCATCGGCTCGCTGGGAGAAGCGTCGGAATGCGAGCCGAGCAGACTCCGGAAATTCACCACTCCGTATCTTTGCAGGCTGTAGCCCACCAGGCCCAGCCCGACGAGGAATATGAGGGCCCATCCGCCCTTCTCGATTTTGACGGCCATAATTTACCTCACGCGCTCCTTTCCGCCTCACGTGCGCCGATGGTCTTCTGCGGGGCCTCGGACGCGGCCTCCGGCGGCACAATACCCATCTCCACCTTGAACTGCTTGACCAGTTCGTTGGCGCGCAGCTTTTCGACATCCTCTTCGATCTTGATCTGCTGCTGATCGACATTACCCATGGCCATCTCCATGCGGGCCTCGTTCACCGCGGTGGTCTCCTCGATTTTGCGCACCATTTCGTCGTGCGTGGCGCTGATGCCCGAGACGTCGAACTGCTCCATGACGTCGGCGACCTTCTTTTGCCATTGCGACCGTCGGTAATCGGCGATGGCACCCAGCGCTTCGTGCGTCTTGCGGTCCTTCTCAAGCATGAACGCTTTTTTCACCGCCATAGCTTTGTCGAACGCTCCGCGCGCGGTGGCGAGCTGGCCCTGGTTGCGGGCAAGCGCGCTGCGCACCTGTTCGAGCCGCACGGCAAAGCTCCCCGCCAGGTCGTCGCGCCCGGCCTGAATGGCAGCTTTGGTTTTGGCCGTCAGATCGTTGATATCGTTCTTATATTTGGCCTCCTCCCTTTCGAGCAGCGTGGCGTTGGCCTTCACCATGGCGATCGACTCGTTCATGCGCGGCACCTGGTCGTTCATGTCGCGAATGTTCTGCTCGAGGATGATTTCCGGGTTCTCCGCTACGGAGATGAAAAACCCGAAAAAGGAACGGAGCATGCGGGACAGCCGCTTAAACATAGGCAATTCCTCTCCTTACGGCTTTGAGTCCGAAGTCTTCGGAGGCTCGGGCCGGGTGTTGGCGTGCGCACCGGGGGGCGCAGCCGCTACGCCGCCGGTCGTGATGGGATTTTCGGCCACAAAATAAGAAACGGATTCGGCGATTTTTTGTTCCTCTTGCTGCTTTTGCAATCGCCAGGCGTAGAAACGCTCTTTCTGTTTAGCTACTTCGTCGTTGTTGGCCTGGATGCGGGCCTTGTGCTCCTGGGTCAGACGGTCTAACTCGGCCTGGATCTGCGCATTATCCTGCGTCGTGCGAGCTTCGAGGTCATTCAGGGACTTCTGTTGCACGCGCTCGAAGCCGTCCAGAGCGCGATCGCGCTTCACGGCGTCTTCGATGATTTCCTCAATCTTGACGCCGGCTGCGTCCAGCGCCAGCAAAACGGAGTTTTTCTTGACCTCCGCCGGAAGCGCACGGATGCGGTCGCTTTGCAGCATCTCGGTGACCTTGATGATGGTATAGCCGTGCGCGGGCGGCTGAATCTCCGCGGCGTGGTAGATCTCGTCAAAGCCCGCCGCGGCGCTCACAGGGCTGGAGAATTTGGGCTCTGCCGCCACGGAGGAGGCGATCTCGGCGACGGTCTGGGCGGGGGTCTTAGCAGTTGGTGCGCTCTCGTCCGGTGCGCCCTCCTGTCCGCCCGGTTGATCCACCGAGAGGAACAGATTGTACCATTTCTTACTGATACGGACCTCCGGCGATCAGTGTAGCATGAACGCTTGCGGTGTTGAAGGCTATGGGGTCCGAAATCCGGACCGGATCTTATTCTTCGGAGCCAAGGCGGTCCGGACGGGTGGGAATGTAGCCGCTGCGGCCACAGGATCAGGCAGGCGGCCGCGAGAGCGTCCATTTCGAACGTGTCTTGAGGTTACAAGCGCCCGGACCTGGCTTGAGCGTGGCCTAAACCGGCGCAACGGCTTGATGCCGTGGGCGGTCGGGCCAGTAGCGGAGACACGGCGAACAGGACAGGCGTCCGGGGCGCGAAGACGTTTGACGTACACTTGGCAGGCCGACGCCGCGCAATGGACGGCGGCCCGCAGTTGTTTGGAGTCCGACTGCGTTGTGGCGCTTGGTTGACTTCCTTCAGGTGTGTACGTTTGCGGGGACGCTCCGGCGTAGCGTCCCCGCGGTGGCTACATGGACTACTGCGCCGTGGGGCAGTTAGGGCTGCCAACAAGGCAGTAGGTTATCTGGGAAACAGGATCGTTGGAGTCGGTGGGGGCACCGTTGTCATAAGTGTAGCTGTAGATGGTAAGCGAAGGACCAACTTGGCTGAAACCCAACAGTGTACTGGGGGCGTTCCAGTTGTAGCCATTTGTACATTCAGAGCTGCCGGTGCCGTACATATACATATTCGACGTGATGCCGGCGGCCTTGAGTCTTGCGGCCAGCGGGTTGCTGGCGATCGAGCTGACTACAGTCCAGGTCGCACTATTGGGATAAGTGCAAGAGGCTGCACCGGTTGGCGTGGTGATGGTCCATTGGGTGCTGCCTCCAGGACCGACAGACGGACCACTCACCGTTATCAACGCTGTGCCGCTAAAGACCGTGCTTGGGCCCACATATTCGCCTGCTATGAACTTAGACGCTATCGGCGTGGGCGACTTGGTGTATTGAGGGAAACCGGGCGCTATCGTCAGCGTCCCGTCCGCGGCCACGTCGAATTGGATGGTGACGTCTTCGTAGGTGGTCTGGGTGGTTGTCCCACTGACGGTAACCACCGGGAGTCGTGTCACGCTGATCGCGTTTCCAGACCCGGTCAAAGTGGAGTTCTGAAACTCTACGTAGGTGGCGTTTGCGCGTAAGCTGCGGCCACCGAGGCGGCGAACGTCATTATGCATGTTACCAACCGCGAGGTGCGGCGGCGTGAATTCAAGCTTTTGTGGCTCTGAGCGAGAATTCGTAAAAGTGCCATTTTACGCGACTTTCTTCAAGGTGCAAACTGCGATGAATTCGAGGTTCATCACGGCCATGCGCTTGGCCTTCAGCAGCAGATAGCGGAGGTTCTTGTAGCCGCGACCCCTGTTGATCAGCATGCGAATATTCCCGTTGACGGCCTCAACTACGCCAAAGCGCACTTTGGTCTCGCAATAGTTGGCTATACCTTCCACGTGTTTCAAAAGGGTCGCCGCCAGTTTCTCAAACGGAGCCAGACGCTGCCATTTCAGTTGGTCCATCCACCGGTTCAAGTAGTTGAGCATGGCCCCTCGGTATCGGTAGTTCCATAGCCTCTCTAAGCTCTCTTTCAACAGATAGCCTTTAAAGACTCGCCGATTGAGTTCGAACAGCCGGTTCAATTCCCCGCGGTGTTCCGGGGTCAGGTTCTTCCAGCGACTCATCAGCAGCCACTTCTTCCCTTTGATGAGGCCCCGCTTCTTAGGCCCTTGCCGAAAGAATTCCGCCTTCCGCACTTCGTCGATGGCATCGTTGGCGTGTTGCACGATGTGAAACTTGTCGTAGACGATCTTGCACTGGGGTGCCCATTGCTCGATGCTCAACCGGAACGGTTCCCACATGTCGACACAAGCCGCCTCAATGCGCTTCCGCTGCCCACTGACCAACTGGGTACGAAAGTACTCATCCAGCGTCTCCTTCTTCCGCTCCTGGCCAAACCATAATGGCTCGCCGGTTTCCAGATTGCACACCACCGTCAGAAACTTGTCTTTCTTGCCCCGGTAGATTTCATCGATGCCCATCTGCCGTAACGGCGGTTGCCTCCGCTTGCTATCCCACCGCTCCAGACACCGCAGATCGATCGCTCGGACGGTGCTCTCCGATAGCCCCATCCGTCGAGCTACTTGCCGCGCCGAAGCACTCTCGCACGCCTGGCCGACCGCGTCCTCAAACCGCCTGCTGAAGGGGGCCTTGCTCGGCAGCGGCGGCACCTTCTCGATCCGCACGCCGCACGCCGGGCATTTCACCCGATACACTTCGATGTGTACCGTAGCTTGAAATACACTCCAGGGCAGGTCCCGCACCGCCCGTTCCCGGCTGTCGTGCGCATCGGTGAACTTCCGCCCGCAGCCGGAACACTCCAGTTTCCGGTTGCCGCGCTTTCGCCGGACCCAAAGATCTAAGGTCTTGTTCTTCTCGTCGATTTCCTGCCGGTACACACGGTATCCAGGCCACTGAAGGATGCGGGTAAACTCGTTGTCACTAGGCAACTTCCAAATCTAACGCCATTCTCAGAGTGGCCGCCATTTCACCAGCTTTACGAATTCTCGCGCAGAGCCGCTTTTGTAAAGCGGCGTCATTGTTTTGATCCTTTCCCTTTGTTTTGTAACACGAATGTTACTCAGCGACATCATCGCTATCATTGAACGTCGGTCACTTTGCCGTCCACGAATGTCACTTTCAGATCCTGGTAGTAATAGATCTGCTTAGCGCCGACGGTGGCAATCTTCTTAGGCTGGCCGAAACTGGCCACAACCTGAGCTTTCGTCTGGCTCAACGAAATCGCCGCGGGGTCCGGGGGCGGCGGAGGCGGCGGCGCGATGGGTTCAGGCGGCTTTTCCGCCGGAGGTTCTTGAGGCACCGGCGGCTGAGAAGTCGCGGCGGACTCGTTTGCTGCATCTACTGCGATCACTTGCGCGATTACCTTCTCGATCTGGTCGGGCGGCGGCGGCGACCCCTTGGGGAACGGGAACCGGAGCGTACCTTTGTAGCGAACGTCGTTGAAGGGATCGCTGAGAAACTCGAAGACCACGCCATCGTCCTTGATGTCGATCTTCTCGACCCAGAACTTTTCGCCCCGGACAAACATCCGGTTACCGGTCATTCCAGGTAGGCGGTTGATCTTACCGAAGAGACTCTGTGTAATCCTGCCATCCTTATAGACGTTGGGTACCACGTTTGGAATATCGGTGGTAACCATGACCAGGTTGTCCTTTTTCAGAATCAGAACCACGCCTGCCGTAACGATATCGCTCTTGTCGGCGGATGCTTTAGTGAGAATAAATTTGGCTTCCAGGCGATCTTGTATGGGGGCGCGCCAGTCTTGGTCGTCGGCATTCATAAAAGTGGCCGTGGCCACCAGCATGATAGCCGCCCGCGTCATCGATCTTATATTATTCGCTCTCATATCGTTCTCTTTAATAGAAACCCAACGCAAGAATACATAGTCGTACAGTTGCAAGTCGTCCGCTCGATTGGTACGATTTCAAGACGGTCCTTACTAAGTACTGCGGAAACCGGAGGAAAAAGGCGTCATGCCGGACCCTCAAAAAATATCTGCTGCCGAGGCGGATGTAAACGAACTTTTCAGCCTCGTTTATGAGGAACTGCGGCGGTTGGCTTCGTTTGTCCGGAGGAACGAGGGCAACGCCACGATCAGTTCCACGGCTCTGGTTCACGAGGCGTGGATGAAACTACAGGGATCACCGCACCTGGCGGCTACTTCGCGCAGCCATTTCAAAGGAATCGCGACGAAGGCGATGCGGCAGATCCTGGTGGATGAAGCGCGGCGCAGGGGCGCGCGTAAAAGAGGCGGGGCCGGGGGGATCGACTTTGTTCCGCTAAGCGACTCCATTGATGCGATGGCCGCCTGGCCTGAGGAACTGTTGGCGCTGGACATGGCCTTGAAGGAACTGGAGGGCTTGAATCCCCGCCAGGCAAGGGTGGTGGAGAGCCGCTTCTTTGGGGGAATGGACATGCCGGAAATCGCCGCGCTGCTTGGTGTTTCCGAATCGTCGGTGGATCGCGACTGGCGGTCGGCTCGGGCGTGGCTGGCGGGCAGAATCAATCCCAACGCAGAGTAAATTCGATGGATAGCGCGCGCTGGGATCAAATCGTATCGCTCTTCTATGACGCGGCGGCGCGGCCGGAATCTGAGCGGCAATCCTTTTTGGCCGCGGCCTGCGCGGATGATGCGGATCTGGTGGCGGAGGTGCGCGCCATGCTGCAGGCGGACAGCCGGGGCGCGCCGCTGCTCGATCGGGGCTTGCCGGAGGTTGCGTATCGAATGGTAGGCGCGCCGATCGAGACGCTGCCATTCCAGGAGGTGGGTCCATACCGGCTCATTCGGATTCTGGGCGAGGGCGGGATGGGGGTGGTGGGACTCGCCGAACGCGAGGACACTGGCGGCCAGGTAGCGATCAAGTTCCTATTGCACGCGGGGATGACGCCCGCGCGGCGGGAACGCTTTGCGGGCGAGATCAGGACGCTGGCGAAGCTCAGGCACCCGTTCATTGCGCGGCTGTATGACGCGGGCGCGCTGGCCGATGGCACTCCGTGGTTTGTCATGGAGTATGTGGATGGCAAACCTTTCACAGCTTATTGCCTGGAGCAAGCACGGCCGGTGGAAGAGTTGTTACGCCTTTTCCGGTCGGTTTGCCAGGCGGTACAGTACGCGCACGGGCAGGAAGTCATCCACCGCGATCTGAAACCTTCGAACATTCTGGTAGAGGCGGATGGGACGCCGCGCCTGCTCGACTTCGGCATTGCGCGAGAGCTGAACGACGCGGGTGAGCGGGCGGACCGTCCCGGGTATAGTTTGCGGTTCCTGTCGCCAGATTACGCCGCACCAGAGTGGGAGCGCGACGGAATCGTGGGCGCGTTTACGGATGTGTATTCGCTGGGTGTCATTCTGTATGAGGTTCTGGCTGGGCGGCGGCCGTTTGAACGTTCTAAGCTAACGGCGGCGGGAGACGCGAGTGCGGTTGTCGAACTTCCTCCCGAAAAGCCTTCGGCGCGTGCGAATCGCCGACTTGGCCGGAGGGATTGGAGCGATCTGGATGCGTTGTGTCTGAAGGCGCTCGACCACGATGTGCGGGGGCGCTACGGATCGGTAGAGGGGCTGATACGGGACATCGATCATTACCTGAAGGGGGAACCGCTGGAGGCGCGGCCAAGTGGCTGGAGCTACCGGGCAGGTAAGTTCGTACGGAGAAACCGGAGCCAGGTTCTGGCCGCTGGGTTAGTTTTCACTCTGATTGTCGGGCTGGTGGTGTTCTTCACGGCGCGATTGACGCGGGCGCGCAATGGGGCGCTGGCAGAGGCCGCGCGGACGAAACGGGTCGAGCGGTTCATGTTGAGCCTGTTTAAGGGCGGCGAGGAAGCCGCACCCTCCACCGAGCTGCGTGCAGCTACTTTGCTCGACCGCGGCGTGAAAGAGGCGGCTTCGCTGGATTCGGACCCCGAAACCCAAGCGGATCTCTACGAGACGTTGGGAAGCATGTTTGAGCTGCTCAATAATTACCCAAAGGCAGACGAACTTCTCCGTATGGGCCTTGATAAGATGAAGGCGGCTCTGGGACCAGATCATCCAAAGGTTGCCGAAGCTGTGTCGCAACTGGGTACGCTCCGTGGTGACCAAGGCCGGGTTAAAGAGGCGGAAGTCTTAGCGCGAGAAGGAATGAAGATTGCCAGCCGCCGCTCGGCGCCCGATTCTCCCTCAGTTTTGGAAGCGAAGGCAACATTAGCTCGGGTGCTGCTGCTAGGCGGGTCCTACCAGAAGGCGGTCGATTTGCTCGACCCAATTGTCCGGCTCCAGCCAGCGACGGAAGAGGGTACGCAAATTCTCAGGGACAGTCTGACGGCCATGGGTGTTGCCAGTTACTATCTCGGACGGTATGAATCCGCCGAGTCACTCGACCGCCGTGCACTTGCACTGGACCAGCGCTTGTTTGGCAAATCGGATCCGCAGACGGCCACCGACATGATGAACCTGGGTTCAGTCAAATTGACCCTGGGGGAGTATTCTGAGGCAGAGGGCTTCCACCGGGAGGCCGTCGACATCATCACCGCGTGGTACGGGCCCGACCATCCGGATACAGCTTCTCACGAGAGCGTCTTCGCCCGTACGCTGGAATTGGAAGGCAAGACTGCCGAGGCGGAAGCTCTTCTACAACGGGCGCTCAAAATCCAGGAACGCGCCTATGGCCCAACTCATCCCTATGTGGCGTTTACCCTCGAATCGCTGGGCAGGCTGGCAACGCTGCGCGGCGATCTGGGGTCGGCCGAGACATACTTGACGCGAGCCGTGCAGATCAATCGAGGTGAATACGGTGAAGACAACCATTTCACTGCCGCCGCAAATTTCGATTTGGCTGAAGCGTACCTGAAGGAGGGTCAGAACAGTCATGCTGAGCAAATCCTTCGCGGCGCAGTGCGAGTTTTGATTGCAGAGCTCCCTCCTGGCGATGCGCACATCGGAGCTGCTGAAATCAGCTGGGGACGTTCCCTGCTTCGATTGAAGCGCTACGGTGATGCAGAGAAAGAACTCGCCGCCGGTTACCAAATATTGGCCAAACAAACACATCCGCCGGCGGATCGGATGCTGGAAGCGCGCCACGATCTTGCGGCTGTGTACGATGCCTTAAAGCAGCCTGAAAAGGCGGCTCAGTTCCGCGCGGTATCGGCTGGGGGCGGGGGACCGCTGTAGCGCCCCGAGACAGCGGCTGCCCACAAAGCAGCCGGCCTGAGAGGCCGCCGTAGGCAGAGTGCCTGCCCCATATGCACCCGTCTGTGGGCTGGCACGGGGTTTCGAGGGTGTGCCAGGGCGAATCCTATTAACTTAACTTAATCGATCAGCCGCAAATCATGCAGGGCGCCGGCGAACCGGCGCAAGGCATCTCCGTACGCTTTGGCGGCTTTGTTATAGCGCTCTGTAGTGGAATACAAGAGATGTGTGCCGTCCGGCGTGTGCAAGCCCAAATCGCGCGCATCGGCGGCATTGCCGTCAAAATCGTCTTTTGCAGAGTCGAAGCTTGCGCGGGCCGCGTTTACTTCTTCTCTCAAGCGATCAAGCAGCCGCTCCTGTTCAAGACTGCCCTGTAACGGTGCAGGACCCATGGCAGATCAAGGCTAGCATACGACTTCGAGATGCGGTGCGTCAAGCCTTCCGGTACCCAGTAATTTCAACAGTCGGACGCGACTCGTTAACGCAAGCAGACCGGCTAATTCGCTGTCGGTTTCTCAGCTTCGTCAATCACCAGAATCTGAACCGGGGCTTCCCGCATCTGCAGCTTCAGCCCAAGTTGTTCCTGCGTAGCGGTGAAGATGGATGGTCCGTCAGCGCCGGTGCCTTCTGATGGCGCGGTCGAGTCCATGTTGGCCTTGAGTCGAACGCTTTCGGGTACGAATTCCAGCTTGAAGTCGAAGCTGCCATCCAGGCCGGTGCCGTCTACCACCGGGCGTTTCATTTGATCCGCCAACATCCGGGCCACGTAGGAAATCGGGGCACTTTCAAAAGTCATTACCCGTAACCGGCCATTGAATTTGATGCCAAGCCTGGGGCCGGGCGGGCCGGCAGCGGCATGCAGCTTGGGTCCGCCTTTCGCTTGCACGATGACATACGCCGGAGTCTTTCGGGTTTCCGGATGCGTCTTGAGTTTGAATCTTTCGGCCAGCAGGGACTGCAACATCAGCTTGATCTGGTGGTCGCGTAAGACCGGCTCGTTCCCCACATCTTGTTCAGACGTGGCCTCGATATCGAACCGGTCGGCATCCAGCCATTTCGGACCGCCGGCAAGCTCATACTGACTGATCCCAAACGCGAATGTGATGAGTGCCTGCAGGGTGGCCTTTTGAGCCTTGAATCTCCCACCCGGAAGGCGGTAGATGACGGACTGGGTACCTTCCCCACTCGGTTTAATGGACGCAACCTCAAACTCAGGCGGGTGACCGGTTGACTGGCCGAAGCCGTGGGCACCTAACACCATTGCACAGGCGAGTACACAGGCGGGGACGATCAGCTTTCCCGCCGATTTCGTGCGCATGTAGCTCACCGGTTTAGCGCAGCCTGCCGGGTGCGAAACAGCTCGCCGGCTGACCGTATATACACCGAATCGCCGGCCAGCGCCAATGACGCATAGACCGGCTCGCCCAGCGAGTTAGTCGCCAGCACTTCGAAATCCGGGCCGGCCTTCACCACGTAAGTATCGCCGTCGTTACTGGTGATCATCAGCTTGCCATCGAAAGCCACCGGCGCGCCGGTGAATTGCCCGGGTTGCGGGAAGCGCTTGCCTTCATATTTAACTTCGCCCGTGGCGGCGCCTAGGCACGTTAACAGGCCCGCTCCGGTCATGACGTATAAGTAGTCGCCGTAAAGAATTGGTGAAGGGATGTAGCCAGTCCCCTTGTCGTATTTCCAGGCCACGCGCGGCTGATCCTTGGCGGGATCGAGGCGGATAGCGATGACGATCTTCTTGGGAAAACCGCTCGAAACGTACACCATGCCGTGCCCGAATACGGGCGTGTGGACGGAGTTGCTGCCGAGTCCTTCGGTGCGCCAAAGCTCCTGTCCGCTGCGTGGGTTATAGGCGACCACGTCCTCCAAGGAGGGAACGATCAAAGCCGGCTGCCCACCGGATTCCACGATGACGGGCGTGGTCCAGGTGACCGCTTCATTGCGCTTCACCTTCCATGCGATCTTGCCATCGGCGGCAGACACCGCCGCCAGGAACGATGCATCGCCTTCGTCCTGGTCCGCAAGGATCAGGACCTTGTCCTCGAATAAAACCGGCGAGACGCCCGTCCCCACGCCCAGCGTAGCGATTCCGCCCAGTGACATCTTCCAAACCAGGTTGCCGTCGAAATCGTATTTGTACAGGTCCTGCGATTTTAAGTAGGCATGTAGGTACTTACCGTCTGTGACCGGTGTAGGCGAGGCGTAGGTATTGAACTTGTGTACGTCGTCGTAAACGGCGCCGTCATATGCGACGCGCTCCCAAAGCTGCTTGCCGGAAGGCGCGTCGAAACACAGGACCTGCAGCGTGTGTTTATGCGTTCCGCCGACGCTATCCGGATGGCGGAAGGGTTGGCCTTCCACCTTGTGTTTGACAGGAGCGGCGCCCGGTATCACTTCGCCTTCAATATCGGTGGTGAGAAATACGGGGTTCCCCCAAATTATGGGCGAGGCATGCCCGCGTCCGGACACGGTGGTCTTCCAGGCGACGTTCTGATCGTGGCTCCATCGGAACGGCAGGTTTTTTAGGGGGGAAACACCATTGGACGTGGGACCACGCCATCCCGGCCAGTCGTCCGGGCCGGCTGTGAGGCTGGTGATGGCGGTCAGCGCCACGGGGATCAGCAATAGGGAGCGCAGACAGAACCTCATGGCAAGTTTAGCAGATTGGACGCGGGGTGCAGAGAAAGGTCTTGGCCGGCGGGGAGGCTGGCCTGCGAGGCCGCCGCAGTCTCGCCCGCTTGCTAGCGATAGCCGGGCTTGCCGGTGCGCGGGCGTTCCGATTTACCTGACCGATAGACGGCCGTGCGCCTAACCGCGACATGTTTTTCGCGCGATTGTAATTCGCCTAAGATCCTGCCGGGCTCGGCATCGGTGACGTAGATATGATGCTGCTCGTCGACGGCGACGCCGTGCGGGGTTGAGCGGGAAGAAGCCACGGTGCCGTCGATCCAGTGCACCACAAGCGACGACGAATCAGGACTGGCTGACCAGCCCGATCTCGAGCCAACGGCCACATTGATCCAGGTCGAGCGGCGGCCGATGCGGTGGCGGATGTTCGGCCGTCTGTTTTTCAACAGTCTAACTAAATGATTATTAAATAAGTAATACGTAATTGGGTTCGTTTCGTATTGGTGCGGGCCAAAGTAATCGTTGATCTCCGCTACTTACTACAAAGTACTTTGCCGTACTGCGTTAACGGCAGCGCCCCGCCAAGCTCGACAGGCGGTCTTTCAAGCCTCCTATTCGTGTATAGCCGGCGTCATGAATTGTCCTCCGCGACGTCGTCAGTGTTGCTCACCGTCACTCCGATGTCCATCGCGGCGGGCACAGCCAGCGCGGAACCTTGCCGCACTGCTTGCAGCCGCTGCAGTTCATGCAGCGCGCGAAACATTGCGTTCTCGATGCTAGTTTGATAGCGACGCAGCTTACCCAGGGCATCTGGGCCGCTCACGTCGGCGATGAACGCTGCGCCGATGGTGGGGAGCAAGTCTTGCCGAAGTTCTGCGATTTGGCGGGCCTCCGCCTGGTGCTGGGCGTATTGGGCGCGGTCGGTGATGGTGGGTTGCATGAGGCGATCGGCGTACTGGTCCTTCCTGCGCTCGAGGTCCGCGGCCTTCTGGTTCTCCTGCTGCTCGCGGATATAAAGGTAATGATACTCTGTAACATCGCTTTCATAATGATTCAATCTTCGTAGCTTCCACAGGGCGCCGACGATCTGTTCGGCGAACGCGTTCTCCAACGGACCCACCGGCTTCAACTCCGCTTCCATTCGGACTTGGAACTCGGCTAGCTGGGCGGGATCCTCCCAAGACAGTACGGTTGTACTAGTGGAAAGTAGACCATGCTGCACAGCATTTTGTGACGATTTCTCCTTCCCGGCGGCACTAACGGGGCCGCGCGATTCCCGACTGTTCAACCGGTTCGCCATCAATTGCCGTTTGGTACTCAACCTATTTGTATCATGACATGAATCTAGTATATCCGCTTACCTCACCAATCGATAAGGTTTGTTGATAAAAGTTAGTTGGCAATTGCCTTCCAGCTACACTTATGCCAACATTAGGAATGATCAGGCCCGGATGATTAGTTTTCAAACAGGTTAGCCGATGACACTTTCTCCTAGAAACGATTGGGTTCGGCTTATTACGATCGGTACTTATCCTATCAGTGGCTTTCACCCGGAGTGACGGTTGTTCATATCGGTTACACGGGAGAAGCAATGAAAAAGACGGAAGATACCATCGAACGGCGTAAAAAGCGGGCTATCCAGGCTTTGCTGACCTATCCTACGATCGACGAAGCGGCGAGAGCGGCAAGGCTGCCGCGCGAGATCGTTTCCGCCTTTCTGGCGGATGCGGAGTTTCGCGAAGCATTTAACCGGGCGGTGGCTGAAGTGGACCTGGAGACCATGCTCTGCCGGCACCAGGCTGAGCGGCTCGCGGTTGGGAGGCTGAGAGACATTCTAGCGGATCCGCGGGCTCCGTCGCGCATGCTCAAGAGCGCCATCGAGGTGGCGCTGTCGTCGAAAACACGGCTCGATCCTGCGGCGATGGCTAAGACGCTTCAGCCAGAAACGTCAAGCGACCGCCGTGTGCGTCACATGGTGGCGCAGGGCCTCGACATGATGATCCTGAAGGCCGCCCGAATGGGCCTGCAACTCTCGCCGGAGTTGCAGAGAATCGATGACGCGGTCAAAGCGAGCATAGAAAAGGAGGACGATGCCCGCGCGGCGACCTTCGATAAGAAAGACCGGAAAAACTAACTAACCTTCGGGCGGCCGCCGTACCGTTAAGCCAGATGAGTACAACCTCGGGCAAGGACTTCCGAGCCCGGCTGGTGCACTTGTGTGATGTTTTCAGATTTCCGCGGCATGGCCGCGGTTTCCTGCTTAGTATTCTCAGTCCCGTACGGGCAAGTTGAGCGCGGAGTTAACGGACGGATCGTTGGCGCCATGTGGCCAAATGGCGCAGTCGCTTCGCGGAACTTTTGTGAAGCTGGGCCAGTCAGGCAAGGTGGGCCGAATCATGTCCGGGACTCGTGATGATTCGGCGCCCATCGGTCATTACAATGTGTTAGCCTTGCCTGGCAATGTGCTTGCCTTGCCTAGCGACCCAGAATCCAGCTTTTTCGAGGGCGTTAACTGCCTGCAGATGACGCACACCGGGTATCTTCGGGATGTCCTATGTCGCAATATCTACTTCCCTCAAATTCTGCTCGCCGGCCAGCTACCGGGCAACCTCCTGGTATTCCCGGATCGCATCCTGAACATTTGCCAAAGCCTCCTCTTCGGTCGAACCCTGCGACCAGAACCCGGGGAGTCCGGGGCAGGAAACAACTATATCCTTCCTTGGTCCGCACTAAAGCGACTGGATACTTCATTGGTACATTATGGCGCGGTACCAGCGTTTAGCACTGACCCGTTTCCATCAACCCCCCTTTCAAACCGTGCTTGCGGTTTTCCCGCACACGGCTTAACGATGATCTTCTTGATGTGGCGTGCATGGCGTCCTACACACTGCGCGATCAGGCCCTTCACCGGGGTGTCATGCGGGCTGTAACCCTCGGTAATCACCCAAAACCGGCCATACATAATCACCTGAAAACCGGCCAACGATAACCCCTCATCCAGGACGTTGACTCGAGCGCGAGGGCGATACCCTCCGTCGATGTGAGTAACGTCTTGAGCGAACAAAACAAACAGCAAGTCATCGCGTTGGGGCGGCTGGGATGGTCGCTACGGCGCATTCAGCGGGCCACCGGCGTGCGGAGGGAGACGGCAGCGACGTACCTGAGGGCCGCCGGGATCGCCTTCCGCCCACCGGGCAAGTGGGGGCGCGCACCAACAAAACCGGCCAATGGGGTGATTACCGACCCTGAGGCGGCGAGAGCGGCTGATCCGATCAGCCCCGGGGCGCCCGCCGCAAAACCGGCCAACGAGGTGATCACCGACTCTGGCGTGGAGTTGGCGGGCTCCGTCGCCCCGTCCCCCACCGCACCGCCCGGTCGCAGTCCCACCTCCAGCGCCTGCGAGCCGTACCGGGAGACGATCGAGTTGGGGCTCGCGCGCGGCCGCAATGCCATGGCAATCTGGCAGGATCTGGTGGACACCTGTGGCTTCACGGCCAGCTACCAGAGTGTGCAGCGATTCGTCCACAAGCTGTGCCCCAGCCCATCGCCCGAAGCCCGTGTGGTAATCGAGACCACCGCCGGCGAAGAATGCCAAGTCGATTATGGCGACGGTCCGATGGTGCATGACCCGGCCACGGGGAAGTATCGGCGCACCCGGCTGTTCGTGATGACGCTGGGCTACAGCCGCAAATCGGTTCGCCTGCTGGCATTTCATTCCAGCTCGCGGATCTGGGCCGAGTTGCATGAGAAGGCTTTCCGTCGGCTGACCGGGGTCACCCGGGTGGTGGTGCTCGATAACCTGCGTGAGGGCGTACTGGCGCCGGATGTCTACGATCCGGTGCTGAACCCGCTGTACCGCGATGTGCTGCGGCATTACGGCGCCGTCGCACTGCCTTGTCGCACGGCGGATCCAGATCGAAAAGGGAAGGTCGAGTCGGGGGTTGCCCATGCCCAGAAAACGCCACTGAAAGGCCTGCGTTTCGAGACCCTCGAACAAGCGCAAACCTACCTGGATCGCTGGGAAGAGCGGTGGGCCGATACGCGCATTCACGGCACCACCAAGCGTCAAGTGGCGGCGATGTTTGCCGAAGAACGGCCGGCGCTGCTGCCGCTGCCCGTCGAGCCCTTCCGCTATTACCAATATGGCGAGCGCACGGTGCATCTGGATGGCTGCGTGGAAGTCGATGCCGCCTACTATGGCGCGCCGCCGGGTTGGATCGGACGGCGCGTCCAGGTGCAGTGGGATTCGTTGCACGTTCGGCTGCTGAACCCGTACACCGGCGACCTACTGCGCGAGCACCTGCATCAGGAGCGCGGGAAACATCGGATTCAACAGGAGGACTGGCCGAAGAAAACCCCCTTGAGTACGCTGGCCCTGCTGAACCGCGCCGACAAAGCCGGAGCGCGGATCGGAGCGGTGTGTCGCACGATGCACAGCGAAGAGGGCCAGACCGCCGTGCGGCGGATTCTGGGCCTTCTATCGCTGGCCAAGAAGCACGGCGCGGCCACCGTGGACGAGGTCTGCGCCGCGGCGTTGGAAGTCGGCGCCTCGAACTACTATCGTTTTGTCCGCCGCTACCTGGAACGGAATCCCCAACTCCCCCTGAGCTTACGGCAAGTCGATCCGCTCATCCGCCAGCTCACGCTGTACCGCGACTTCATCCAAGCAAAACCAATGAGGAGAGCCCTGCATGAACCTTATCGAATTAGAACGCGCCTTACGACAACTCCGGCTCGGCGGCATGGCTGCCGTGCTGGAAACCCGTGTGCGTCAAGCCCAGGCCGAAGCCATGGCGCCTATCGATCTGATCGCGTGCCTGGTCACCGACGAACTGACCCGGCGTGGGGATCGGCTTCTGGAGCGGCGGCGCAAACAGGCCGCTTTCCGCGACCCGCTGAAAACGCTCGACAACTTCGATTTCGACTTCAATCCGAAGATGAATCGCAGTCTGGTCTTTGACCTGGCCACCTGTACGTTCATCGGCAAGCGGGAAGACGGCTTGTTTCTTGGGCCAGGTGGGACCGGCAAGTCGCATCTGGCCCAAGCCATCGGACAGGCCGCTATTGTGCAAGGCTACCGCGTGCTATACCGCGAAACCCACCTGCTGCTGGACGACCTGGCAGAAGCGGTGGTCGACGGCACGCGCAAGGATTTCATGGAGTCGCTGACCACGGTGCCGCTGCTGATCATAGACGATTTCGGGATGCGCAAGCTACCGCTGACCGCGGCTGAGGATCTGCTGGAAATCGTCATGCGGCGCTACGAGCGAGCCAGTACCCTGCTCACTTCGAATCGTCCAGTCGAAGACTGGGGCAAGATGCTCGGCGATGTAGCGGCCGTGAGCGCCATGTTGGATCGTCTGCTCCACCACGGACATGTGTTGAAGTGCGGTCCGCGCAGTTGGCGTACCAAGGTTGCCGCCACAGCGGCGGGAGAGAGCCAATGATTACCGGCTCCGGCCGCTGGGCGGACTTCTCCGCGGTGAAGCGAACAGTGAGCCTGGAGGCGGTGCTGCGCCATTACCAGATACCGGACTTGCACCGCCGTCGCGATCCACTCCAAGGTCGCTGCCCGATTCATCATGGCCGGCGCGACGACTCGTTCCGCGCCCATCTGAGCAAGAATGTCTTTCAATGCTTCGCCTGTCAGGCACGCGGCAATGTGTTGGATTTTGTCGCCGCCATGGAGCAGTGCTCGATCCGGGAGGCGGCGCTCCGGCTGCAGCAATGGTTTGGGGTTAGTGTGTATCCAGCGATGCCGGACAAGCAGAAAGGGGAACTGGTTCGGAAAGAAGAAGCGAGTAATCTTCCGCTCCGCTTCGCTCTGACCGCCGTGGAAATGAATCATCCGTATCTGGCGCAACGTGGAATCGATCCGCCTACCGCGGCCGAGTTTGGCGTGGGTTTTTATCCGGGACCGGGTCTGATGAGTGGGCGCATCGTGATTCCGATTTGCAACCTGCACGGCCAACTGGTCGCCTATGCCGGTCGCGCACTGGATGATCGACCGCCCAAATATAAGCTCCCCGTTGGTTTTCGCAAGGCGCTGGAACTGTTCAATTTGCCGCGCGCGGCGGCGGCGGGCGGGAAAACCGTTATCGTGGTCGAAGGTTATTTTGATTGCATGCGGGTTCATCAGGCCGGATTCCCCAGGGTGGTGGCCCTGATGGGATCGTCTCTTTCGGCGGCTCAGGAATCCAGCTTGCTGCGTCACTTTGAGCACATTGTTCTAATGCTGGATGGGGATGCCGCCGGTCGGGCAGCCAGCGAGGTGATTGCAACCCGGCTGTCAGGCAGGCACTCGGTGCAGGTGGTTCGGGTGCCGGACGGTCGCCAACCCGATCAGTTATCGTCCTCCACCATCCGGCAGTCGCTGGCCGTAGTTGGTTGCCCGAAGGAGGGTGCCATGTTAAAACAAAACCTCGGTCCTGTGTGAGACCTCGTTGGCCGGTTTTGAGGTGATTATGTATGGCCGGTTTTGAGGTGATTACCGAGGCTGTAACCACCTTCGCCAGATCCTGCAATGTGCGGATCCACTTGGCGCACACCGATAGCCGGACGGCGGAGTTGTCGAGCTTTTATAGAGGAGTGGTTGGCCGTTTCCGGCATGCCCTCACGTTTACCTCCCCCGCCGACGTGACCAAAGCAGGGTTCCTTCCCTCCACCGAGTTGTACTGCGCGCCTTCCCAGGTACTACGGACCCCTCGGACTCCCTCCCGACTCCGCACGACTTCAGCATCCGGCCTTATACCCCCAGTCTTTGCCCGACAAGGCTGCCGGGGAGGGCCTCTCCTGTTCCGCATTGCTCTGTCCCAACGTGCCGCCGCCTGAGACCCCGGAGACGTCCAGCATCCCTTCCGGTCGAGGATGCTGTCTGTTGCCTTCACCGTGATATGATCGGCTCGGCCCTCTCGAACACCTTTCGGCTGATAATTTGACGAGGCTGCAGCGTTCACCTGTTGTTGCGGCCGCTGGTTTGCTCCCCTCTCTTTCAAGGGCTTTCGATACTCCGCTCGGCGCGTTCGGATCTCTCCGCTCGGCTGGAGTCTGCTACCGGGCGCTCCGGCGCTTACCCGGACAGGACTTGCACCTGCTAGCGAGGTCTTCGACCTCAAACCGACGAGCCCACTGCTCAGCTTGCCATAAAATTCAGGAATGGCGACTATTCCGGAACTCCTTGACGGGCACGTCACATTGGAAGTAGAGTGCCTCGACCGTCCCTACCTTAACGGCTACAGGCAGGCTGGCAACGGGACCCCAGTTGTCGATGTTCATGCGGGAGTTGGGGAAGCCGGTACCGTCCCCAGTGGTATTGGGACAAGTGTCGGAGAAATTCCGCCAGGCCGTCAAAGTGCTCGCGGAACGGGACGGTATACCGATTTACCAGTTCGACCATAAGGAACGGAAGGACGATATCGCCAATCAATTCCGCCAGCAAACCAGTACGGGATGGCATCGTCTTCATCGGGGTAACCCAACAGAAGGCCATAACGTTTAACGGAAAAAAGGTGAACGGCCGGTTCGAGTTCGAACGGGACAAGTCGGTCTACGTCAATCACTATGTCAGTGCCGGGATAAAACACCCGCAATTTTGCCGGTTTTGCCGACCCGCGGTGGCGGCAACCTGGGCGGGGACGCGGTAGGTACTCTACAGTAGTTTCTATATCTTTCCTGTTCGTACGGTGTTCTCTGTTCTGCTCAGAGGTTGGAATCCGTTTCGATTTCTGAGGAGACGCATTGACCGAGTCCCGCTGCTGTCCGTATTGCCGGCAAAGCTTTCATCCACCCCCCTATCGGCTCCAGCAGCGCGTTTGCAGCCATTCGGAGTGTCAGCGGCATCGCCGGGCCGATTACCACAGGCTAAAGATTCAAACGGACCCGGTGTATGCGCAGGTGGTCCAGGACAGCCGGAAGCAGTGGCGCGCCGAGCATGTCGATTATCAGAAGACCTACTGGCGCACGCATCCCGAGGCCGCCGACCGCAACCGACAGCGACAACGGCAACTCCATCGGCAGCGCCGCGTCACCACGCTTGTAAAGAACAACGCAGCTGTGGACCTAAAGCATTCCGCGGCAGAGGTTTGGCTGGTTGGGCCGGATGTGGCCGATCTTGTAAAGAACAACGTGGCTTTCTCTGAAGTCATGATATTTCAACGGGTTATCCCCGCGCCGGTGGAGTCTTGTAAAGAACATCGCTCTGGTTTCGGCGACCCGCTGCGCGTATAAATGGGATTCGAGCCCATGCTTACGACCGAACAGATCAACGATCTGCATCGCCTGTACTGGTCCGATCACTGGCCGATCCGCAAGATCGAACGCCATTTGCACATGGGTTGGGAGACGATCAAGAAGTATCTGGACATGCCGGCCCAAACTCCCGCGGGACGACCCCGGTCCAGCAAACTCGACGCGTACAAAGCCACCATCGCCGAACTGCTGGAGAAGGATCCTTCCGCCAGCGCCGCCGTTATCGGGCAGCGACTCCGCCCGCTGGGCTACACCGGTGGTGGCAGCATTCTGCGTCACTACGTGCATGAAGTGCGCCCCCTGTTGAAGCCGCAACGGGCGTTCGTGCGCATGGAGCCAAAGCCGGGCGAACGCTTCGAGGTCGACTGGGGTCACTTCGAATCGCTCCACTACCAAGGCGATCAGCGGAAGTTATACGCCTTCGCCCTGGTGGACGGGCACAGCCGGATGCAGTATCTGGAGTTCACGCACAGTCAAAGTTTCGAGACCTTTGTGCGGTGTCACATTCACGCCTTTCAGAGGCTGAACGGCATTGCCCGTGAACTCTGGTATGACAACCTGGCCACCGCCGTCGCCGAACATGATGGACGATTAGTTCGCTTCAATCCGCGATTCCTGGCCTTTGCCCGTGAGTTCAGCTTTTACCCGCGCGCCTGCAATCCAGCGAGTGGCTGGGAGAAGGGAAAAGTGGAACGTGGCGGCATCGGTTACGTCCGGCAGAACTTCTGGCCGCTGCGCGATTTTCTCGACCTCCACGACGTGAACCGTCAGGGGCGTGAGTGGCTCGATCAGATCGCCAATCGGCGATTGCACAGCGAAACGCGAGAGCGTCCCATTGATCGTTTCCAACCCGATGCCCTCCGCAGTTTGCCCGCCATCATTCCGGATTATCGCGACACCGTCGAGGCCCTGGTCCACAAAGACATACGATTGCAATTCGACGGCAATCGCTACTGCGTGCCGCATCGCTTCGCCGGCCGCCGTCTCACACTGAAGGCCGACTCCAGTTCGGTCACCATCTACGATCGGGTGACCGAGATCGTCAGCTATGTGCGTTCGTGGCGCCGGGGCCAGACCTTTGGAGCCGAACGATTCGAGGCCGAACTGGCCGAGTTCCGGCCCGCCGCCAAGCGGTCGCGCGCCCAAGACCGGCTGTTCTCTTTTCTCCACGGACTCTGTTCGAAAGCAGCGCTGGAAGCCTATCTCCGCGACATCGCCGATAGCGATCGCTCTCTGTCGCGCCAGATCTCCGAACTGCTCGAACTCATTCGCCAGTACGGCCCGGACGCCGTAGCCGGCGCCATTGAAAAGGCCGCCATCGCTCGCGCTTTCGGCGCCGACTACGTCGCCAACATTCTGCGGCAGCAGCAGTGTCCGCGCCGCGAACAGCCACCGCTTCGCCTCCGCGATCCTCGATTGAATGAACTCGCCACCGACCCACTATCGCTGCTGGCTTATGACGCTTTCATTCTGGCATCCGAAAAGGAATCCGATGATACCCCTGGAACAGAAACTCCTCGATCTGAATCTGACGGTCATGAGCCACCATCTGGAGACGACCCTCTCTGAGGCGGCCACCAAGAATCTCAGTGCGGCCGCGACTCTGGAATGGCTCGCCGACATGGAGTTGGAGGCGCGTCACGGCCGGGCCATCGAGCGCCGTTTCAAATGCTCGAAATTGCAGACCCAGCCCAGCATAGACGCGTTTCACTTCGCTCATCACAAAAGCCGCTCGCAGAACAGGAATCGCGTCTTGCGCCTGCTCGATCTGAGCTTTATCGCCAACGGCACCAACCTGGTCCTCATCGGAAATCCTGGAGTCGGCAAGACTTTCTTATCTAAGATCGTGGGTTGGCGCGCCTGTCAGTCGAATCAGCGCGTCCTGTTTACCACGGCCATGGACATGCTCAATCACTTACTCGCCTCACAGGTCGATCACTCCCTCGTCCGCAAGCTCAAGGCCTATACCGAACCGGCGCTGCTCATTTGTGACGAACTTGGATATCTGGCCCTCGACCAGCAGTCGTCGAACCTCTTTTATCAGGTTATCTCCACCCGCCACAGCCAGAAACGTTCCACAATCATAACCACCAACACACCATTCTCCGACTGGGGCAACATACTCTTCAATACCACCATCGCCACGGCCATCGCCGACCGCCTCGTTGAAAACTCCGAGATCTTCTTGTTCGGAGGCGATAGCCTCCGTAAGCCCAAGAATCCGATTCCGCCAGTCGAGTAGTTCGCGCTGGCTCCGAGCAAGCGCCGCGCTGTGGCGATATCCCGGGCCGGAGGAGTCCGCCGGGTAACCCCTCAACGGCGCTGACCAGGGCGGGCGGGGGCTTCGGCTCCCGCTCGTTCGTCTCCTCTCCTCACATGTTCAACTTCAGCGCCAATCACCTGCTCCTGCTCTCACGGACGGAATACCAGAAGTGTGCGGTGTTCTTGCTGCGGGACCTCGACACGCAGCGCGTTTACCGGCTCTATGACTTCACCAAGTCCCTGCTCCTCCGGCCCGGCGTGGCCTATGCGGTAGCGGGCAAGGTCAACAGCGCCGATAAGCTCTACCTCGTGCTCGAATCGGTCCGGCTCGACACCAAGCACTCGCTGGCTTCCGCTGCTCCTGTTCCTGCTGACGGCGCGGGAGGGTCGGGTATCGGCTAACCAACTCGGCTGTCCGTCATCGCGCAGTTCCCAGACGCAGTTCCACGTTCGCATACGTCCCGCGCCACCGTACTCGTGTGTCTCGCGCTCCCGCCCAAAGCCTTTTCTAACGACAAAACCGGCAATTCTGCGGGTATTTTAAGTCGGCACTAACAATCACTACTACTTCTACATCGATGATGCAGACTTCGGGCCGCTGTTCATCAAAATCTGTAGCTACGTCCCGTGGAGCATGAAACTGTGCCTGAATGGACACGAGTGGGCCAAGCGACAACTGCAGAAAAAGAATATCGGCTACGAGGCTTTGGATAACGGATTTCTGTCGTGTGCCGAGCCGGAGAAACTACAGCAGATCTGTGACAGTTTGGGGCCGGAACACATTGATCGGGTGTTTCGGAAATGGCTGCAACGGATTCCACTGCCACTGCGACCGCCGGACCGGGAGGCGGGCTACGACTGGACTTTGTCGATCTGGCAGATGGAGGTCAGTTTGACGCAGATCTTCTTGACGCAGATCTTCGATTTTCCCCTGCGGGGCCGGGAGTTCTTCGAAGAGATCATGCGCGACCATCTGGATCTGGGTCGGCCGGATCGTAGTGCAGTTTATCTTTGGACGGAGAGTGGCCAAGAGAACGCCGGGGGAGTTTCGCACCCGCGTGATGCAAGACGGCGTTCATCCCAGTCTGCACATCGCATACAAGAACTTCGACCTGAAGCAGTACTTCCAGGAAGGCCGCGGCTGCCGGACTGAGGGGACCTTCCGGGAGGCAGGCGACTTTGGGGCGAATAAGGGATTGAGCAATCTGCCGTACCTGCAAAAGATCGGCCGACAGCAGAACTTGCTGCTGATCGGACCGACTGGAATTGGCAAAACCTGGCTGGCCTGCGCGCTGGCCCATAAGGCTTGCCGCGATGGATTCTTTGCCGTCCATAAAAGGATGGCCGAATTGTTCCGCGACTTGGCCGTGGCTCGCGCAGGTGGCAGCATCGGTTCTCTGCTGGCGAAACTGGCGCGCACCGATGTGCTGGTGCTCGACGACTTCGCTATGGCGCCCATGAAGGACAGCGAGCGGCGCGACTTTCTGGAAATCTGTGATGACCGCTATCAGCGCCGTTCCACAATTCTGACCAGCCAAATGCCTGTAGCGCACTGGCATGAACAGATCGGCGATCCCAGCATCGCCGACAGCATTATGGACCGCTTAGTGCACAACGCGCACCGCATCGACCTCGACGGTGAATCGATCCGCAAAAAGCGGGGCCGCAAACCGGCCGCGGAGGACGGCCAGTGACCGGCACGGCTCAACTTCCGCTGCCACGTCCGAACATGATTCCCCGCCGGACGATCAGCGCCGCGGGCGGCAACAATCTTATCTCATGCAAGATGGCCTGAAGAGGGGATCGGCCATGGTGGGTATGGCGATCAAAGTGAACAACAACCGGGAAGGCTCGGGTTTCCTGCCCTCCCAGGACGGACCGCACGAGGATACTCGCCGAGGCAACCTCTGCGTGCGACGGAGACTGGCCTCTCGTTGGTCGGCCCTGCGGCAGCGTAGGAGAGATCCAATATCAAGACAAAACCTTCTATGAAAGGAAACCAAAACAAAAAACATTCCCGCTCGAGGCGCGGTCCAGCCTCCCGTTGGTCGGGTACGCCAGGATAAGCCTGGTTGATCTTGTGAACTGAAAGGAGTTCACCGTGTAAATTGCCTGTTCAGCACGTAGCCGAGTGAGCGCGAGGTCCAGTAATGGGGCTGGCGGACTTGTGAGGCGAACACGCGAGCCGTAACGCAAGTGAACCCGATTCGGCCTCGATAGGAAAACGAAGGTGGCCAGTCCGCCCGACTTGGATGAAGCCAGACAAGACCGGTCGCGAAGCAACAGGCAGATGCAGCGATGCGGACCTTCCGGGGTGGTTGGGGACAGCGCGCGTGAAAAGATCAGCCGAGGAGCCTGGGAGGCCCTGTCGGGTGGAAGCGGAAGCAACCAACGCGCCGCGGGAATACATAACCGCGGGGGCGGCCCGGCAGGGAGTCGGAGAGGCCCATATTAGCTGAGAAGCGGGGTAACGCCCGTGGAGCAAAGGGGCCTTACTGAAAGCATGAGTCTGTAAGAGGAGGAGAAATCCGCTTGGATGAAAATCCCACTACGGAGACTCGGGCAGCGGCAGGAAAGGCGATACCGGAAACGGTGAAAGAGCCGGGACTGCCGGAGAAAGTTTCTCAACTGAGACAGAAACTGGGCCAAAAGGCCAAGCACGAACCGAAGTTCCGGTTTTATGCGTTGTTCGACCGGATCTATCGGATGGATGTGTTGGAAGCGGCGTGGGAACGGGTGCGAGCCAACAAGGGCGCGCCCGAAGTGGATGGCGTCACAATCGAACAGATTACGATGTCAGACCAAGGTGCAGCGGGATTCCTGGAAGGGATTCAGGATTCGCTGCGCACGAAATCCTACCGACCGCAGGCGGTGCAACGCGTCTACATTCCGAAGGCAAATGGAAAGCTGAGGCCGTTGGGCATCCCCACGGTCAGCGCGAACTGCACTGGAGCACAAATCGCATTTAGGATGGGCGGAGATTCGCCATCCGTTCCATCCGCTTCGCGGCCAGCGCTTCCAGGTTTTGAAGGAGCGCCGGTCAACAGGTATTGATACCCTCCTCCTCCGCGAGCAAGATCGCGGCACCTTCAGCATTGCGCGCGAGTGGACAGACTGGGCCGATCCGTCTCCGTATGGCGGGTTGGGACTGCCACTGCGGCGGCTCGATGCTGACTCACTTTTCGAGCTGGCTGCTCTACTGGATCAGCTAACCAAGCCGGAACAAAAGGGTTGAAAAATGTGTTTTCCTTTGGTAGAATCAGACCAGTTATACGCGTGGTCTGACAGAAATGGAAAACGAGCCAGCTGCCACCTTGAGAAGACGGCGCCAGGCGCTTCTGCGCCAGTTGCCCCCGCTCAAGGCGATCCTGCGCGGCTCGCTCATCGAGCGTTACAAACGCTGCGGCAAGCCGGGGTGCAAATGCGCCGAGGGTCCCGGCCATGGCCCCAAGTATTACCTTTCGGTGAGCCACCCGGGCCTACGGCCACAAATGGATTATGTGCCGCAGGAATCTTACGCCAAGATTGTCGAGTTTGTCGCCAACTACCACCGAGCCCGCGAGATCTTAGAGGCGATCTCCGAGATCAACCGCGAACTGCTGCGCCGCCGGGAGGCGCTCTAAAAGGTCACTATGCCCGAAGTGCTCGCCGCCCTCCACGCACCCATAGATGCTGGATTGGGCGGCGTGCTCCTTGCCAATATGATCGAGGCTTGGCTCATTGGCAACCTGGAGGGTGTGACCAGCGCGGAGGCAGGCAATGAACTCGAAGATCACGGAACAACACCGGAGCAGACCGGCCTACATTTATGTCCGCCAGTCGACGAATGCCCAGGTGCTCCACCACCAGGAAAGTACGGAGCGCCAGTATGCATTGCGAACGATGGCGCTGGAACTGGGTTGGAGCGAGTCGGCGATTCGGACGCTCGACCGGGACCTGGGCATGACCGGGACCGAGATGACCCGGCGGGAGGATTTCAAGACTCTGGTGGCGGATGTCTCGATGGGCCAAGTGGGCGCGGTGTTTGCGCTGGAAGTTTCACGGCTGGCGCGCTCGAATCTCGATGGGCATCGGCTGCTGGAGTTGTGCGCACTCACCGCGACGCTGGTGATCGACGAAGACGGTTGCTACGATCCGTCGGATTTCAACGACGGCCTTTTGCTCGGATTGAAGGGAACAATGGCTCAAGCGGAACTACATTTTTTGCACGCGCGCCTCCAGGGCGGTAAGCTCAACAAAGCGAAAAAAGGCGAACTACGTTTCCCGCTGCCGGTCGGGTATTGCTATGACGAGCAAGGCCGCATCGTTCCGGACGTCGATGCCGAAGTGCGGGGAGCAGTGGAAATGGTGTTTCGTCTGTTTCGCGAAACGGGCAGCGCCTATGCAGTCGTACATCGCTTCACGGAAAAGGGCTTACGATTTCCCAAGCGAGCCTACGGCGGGGCATGGGATGGCAAGATTATTTGGGGCCGGCTAAGCCACAGCCGCGTGTTGGGTATGCTGAAGAATCCATCCTATGCGGGGATCTACGTCTTCGGCCGTTACCAGTATCGTCGCGAGATCACCCTCGATGGCGAAGTGCGGAAACGAATGCAGGCGGTTGCCATGCCCGACTGGCGTGTCAGTTTGCATCAGCACCACGAGGGATACATCACGCTGGAAGAGTTCGTCAAGAATCGGGAACGGTTAGAGAAGAACCGCACGAACGGCGAGGAGACGATATTGAGCGGTCCGGCGCGCGAAGGACTGGCCTTACTACAAGGCCTGCTGTTGTGTGGCAACTGCGGCCACGCGCTCACCGTACGATACCGCAGCAATGGCGGCATCCGTCCTACGTATCAGTGCAATTTGTTGCGTCACGAAGGCCTGGCCACCAAGTCCTGCATGGTCTTCCGCTGTGACTTGCTCGACGGGGTCGTTGCGGAGGAGATGCTGAAGGCGCTACAGCCGGCCGAACTGGAACTTGCCCTGGCGGCTCTCCATGAGCTGGAATCGCGAGATCAATCCATCCTGCGCCAGTGGCAGATGCGGCTCGAACGCGCCGAGTACGAAGCGGCGCTCGCCGAGCGGCGCTACCAAGAGGTCGATCCGGCGAATCGTCTGGTAGCGGGCACGCTGGAGCGGCGCTGGAACGACGCGCTGGTTCATTTAGAGGATCTCAAAAAGGAAGCCGCGGAATTTCAGCATCAGGAAGCCCACGTCGCCACACCCGAGCAGAAAGCCAAAGTCCTGGCGCTGGCAAAGGATCTGCCGCGATTGTGGCAGGCTTCCACCACGCAGTCTAAGGACCGGAAGCGGATGTTACGACTGGTGATCAAGGACATCACTATTGAGAAGCCAGTCAATCAAAAGCAGCTTTTGGTGCACATCCGATGGCAGGGCGGCGCCTCTAGCGAGATCTCTGTGCAACTCCCGCTCAACATCGCAGACCGCGTGCGCTACCCTTCCGTAGTGGTCGATAGAATTCGAAAACTGGCTTGCAACTTACCTGATGATGAGATCGCCGATCAGCTCAACCGGGAAGGACAGGCCAGCGCGAAAGGGCTACCCTACACAGTGAAGATCGTCCAGTGGATCCGTTGCCGATACCGCATTCCACCTGCCGAAATCAAGAGACCCGAGGAACTGACAGTCCGACAAGTGGCCGAACGGTTTGGCACGAGCGATCAGGTCGTTTATTATTGGATCGATCACAGCGTGATCCGGTCGCGGCGCATTAACCCCGGGATGCCGCACTGGATCACTCTCAGCGATCAAGACGAACAGAGGCTTCGAGAATGGGTACGCAGGTCTCGAAGGATTCAGCCGGTATCATGAAGGTCATTGGAGGAAGTGCATTATGAAACCACCATCCCAACGGTACGCGACCGGGTAGTCCAAATGGCGACCCTGTTAATCCTGGAGCCGATCTTGGAGGCGGATTTCCTGGATTGCTCGTACGGGTTCCGACCGGGCGGTCAGCCCCCCAGGCGCTGGCGGAAATACGCGGTCATTTGCAGGCCGGGTATCGGATCGTGTATGACTCGGACTTGAAGGGCTATTTCGATTCGATCCCGCACTCCCAGCTTCTGGCGTGCTGGCGCAGGCGGGTCGTGGACCGGTCGGTCCTGAAGTTGATCCGGATGTGGCTGGAGGCGCCCGTAGTCGAACGGAGTGAAGGACGGGGCGGAGGCAACCACAAATGGAGCCGGCCGAAGAAGGGAACGCCACAGGGCGGGGTAGCCTCGCCATTGCGGCGAACCTGTATTTACACTGGTTCGACGCCTTGTTTCACGGTCCGCAAGGACCGGCACGAAGGGCCGATGCCCAGTTGGTGCGTTACGCCGATGATTTTGTGGCGCTGGCGAAACAGATGAGATCGGCAACCATCGAGTTCATCGAATCGCGGCTGGAAGGAAAATTCCAGATGGAGATCAATCGGGAAAAGACGCGGGTGGTGGACCTGCGAGAGGCAGGGGCGAGCCTGAACTTTCTGGGGTATACGTTTCGGTATGACCGCGATCTGAAAGGACGCGATCGAAAATACCTGAATGCGTTTCCGTCGAACCAGGCGGTTCAACGGGAGCGGGAAAAGTTGCGCGAAATGACGAATCGTCATCAGTGCCATAAGCCGATCCCGATCCTGATTGGAGAGCTGAATCGGCACCTGAAAGGTTGGATGAACTACTTTTCTTTTGGGTACCCATCCAGTGCCTCCTGTGAGATCGAACGCTACATTCGGGACCGTCTAATCCAGCATTTGCACCGACGCAGCCAGCGGCCATACCGTTGTCCGCAAGGAGAACCATGGCTGGAGCACTTGGCGAGGTTAGGGCTGATCCGTCTATCGGGGACTGCGCATGTCTGAGGCGAGAGCTTTCAGGAGAGCCGGACGTGGTAAATCTGCATCTCCGGTTCGACGAGGGGAGAGCGGGTCGCGCAACTCGTGTCGCCTTCTCTCCTACTCTACCCCCCGTGGCACACCAAACGCGATTCAACCAAAACGAGAACCGTATCTCCGATACCGGTCTCCGGGCTCATTCTTGGATGAGAAAAACACTGCATCCTCAGACTGGACAAGCGTATTTGTGCAAAGCCGCCGCTCTACCTGGCCGGTTTGTTGTTGACCCCCGACTGGCCGGATTTCAGGAGTCCCCGTGTAGCGCATGACGGCGCCGGTAAGGAAACGAAATGATGCTGACGAAGCCCCGATGACCTCACGGCCGGTGCCGCCGGGACGGCTCTACTTGACTCATGTCGATCAATCGGTCAACATATAACTGTCCAGCGGGACGACGCTTCAATCTTGATCGACATCAGATCGGAATGAGCGATTTCCTTCGCCGGAATCCGCATTTTCTCGAACATCTCGATCTCGAAGATGGTACACGTTTCCTTCGGGAACGTCTGCGCGTGCTACTTTCTGGTGGTCGATTAAGCCTAGGGGTTTCCTAATGCACGCCTATGCTTGCGAGATTATGTCAGCGGCGACCGGGAGAACTGGCTGAAAATACGTGACCGCTACCATCCAAAATGGTTTACGACGCCTATGCATAGCGTCAACTACTTCTTCCGTCAAGACGGCGAACACAAGTACGCCTACGACGAAGAGACACTAATTGCGCTAGTGAGAGATTGTGGATTTTCCAACGTTGATCAGCGCCCATGGAATTCAGCACTCGGCCTTGAATCCCGGCGGGTGGAACGATATATGTCGATGGCACTAAGCCTCCAAAGCAGTGACGGCGACCGGACATTTCAGGCAGATTTTCTATTTTACGCTGGATAAGTGGCAACGAATGTCACGATCAGGATTTCCGAGGAGGCGGCTCCTCTGGGCGGCCTCAGGGTTGAGCCGCTGGCCGGAAAAGCTCCGCCCGCCCCCGCCGGATCACCTCGCGGGCCAGTTCATCGCTGCCGTTCGGTCAGAGATGGTGCGTAGGACTGCCGCTCATCAATTTTGTCTGGACGTGGATGCGTCTGAAATGCGGCTGCTTGTGGCCTGGTGTCGTCCTGTATGCCGCGCACAACACATTTATTTTCAGCGGTTCTTTGACCCGCTTACCGTATACCATAAAGAGACACCATACGTAGCGGGTGAATTTGGCGCGGCCTTGGGCGTGATTTCGATCCTCATGGCCGTGTAATTTCTGGAAACGGCGCGACGAGGTGGAGGCTGCCAAGGCCGGCGTGACAGCCGTGGCGCTGCCATGAACTGGATGGTCCGGGCGGCTACCAACTGCTTCGCGGCAGCATGTGCCACGTCTGAGCCCGCGATCAGCGCTTTGCTTTCTTCGCGCTCTTCCTGGCCGCCGCGGGACGGGCCGTCTTGCGTTTTTCGGGGTGGTCAGCGTAGTAGCGATCCCAGCGAGCTTGAACCGCCTTGCGCATGGCTTCAGATAGACCGGCCTTGCCGAGCTTAGCTGCCCGTGCGCGGCCGCCTTTGCGCCCCATCTCGGTCACATCGACAGTAATTCTGACCTTTTTGCCCATCCCTAGTGGAAGTTTATTGTGTTTTACATAGCTCGGTCAAGTTTGTCTTGACATACATAGCTATGCCATGTATAATGCCTATGTGAGGTCGATTGTATTGTGAAGCGCATTTTAGGCCCTCAAGGAGCATACGATGTGGTCGATGTGGAACGCGCCCTCCGATCTGGATTACTACGGCCAGAGCGGATTCGGGGATGACGAGCAGGACGAAGAAGAGCTGGAGGAACCTCCAGAGGATTGTGTGGAACCTCTGGAAGCAGGGTCGGAGGCCGAACTGGAACCTCCCGATGATTGGCCAGAACCTCCGGATGAACGGCCGGAGCCTCCGGCAGAGGAACGACTAGGAGAATAAATATGACGAACGGAATTTTGCGATTCAATACCAACAGCCCGGTGGAATTAGCCCTGCGCTGGAACAAGGAAAACGCGTCGACGGACGCTACGGCGAGCAGGTCATGTTCACGCTCGAGGACGATCGGGTGATTTACGTGCCGCCGGTAGTGGCAAAGCAGATTCGCGACCTCGGGATTCAGGCGCGCGAGATCTTCGAGATCTGCAAGGCGGAACTGCGCGAGGACAATAAGCGCTGGATCGAGTGGCACGTGAAAAAATTGGAGCAACCGCGGCATCCGGCATCGTCGGGAAACGGATCGGACGCCGCGGCCATTGGCCCGAACGCTGACGCCCAGAGCCACCGCAATGGTACCACGGAGCGGAAGCAGACGCTGGAATTCCAGGCTTCTGCTGACGGCACACTGCTTCCCGTCCCGGTGGCCGGGGCAGGCATCAGCTGCATGGAATTGGCCATGAACGGCGCGGCCGAGATTGCCCAACGCGTCGAGTCACGGGCCAGGATGCGCAACTACTCGCTGCAGTTCACCAGCGAAGATATCCGGGCTATCGGCCTCACCATGTTCATCCAGGCCATGCGCGAGCGAGGTGTGACATGGGATCAGCGCTGACATTAGACGTGATCCCTACTCCTCTCGTGGAGTTGAGCCTTCCCGAGGTCCAGGAACTTCCGCTCCTCGCACCCGAGCCGGAGAGTACTTGCACCGAGCTGATCGTGGCGCCGGAAGTAGCACTGACGAAGGCCTCGCAGGCCGCAGTCGCCAAACCGCAAGCTGCCCCGGTCTTATCCCCAAGCCAGGTCCGCACCTTTCTCGACTGCCAGGCCCGCTGGTGGTTCAAGTACGGGCTGATGTTGCCCGAAACCAAGAGCAGTTCGCTGGCTCTGGGCGTGGCCGTGCATCGCGCCCTCGAATTGAACTTCCGCGAAAAACTCGAAACCCACGAAGACCTGGACACCGTCGGGGTCGTCATGCTATTCCGGGACGCCTGGCTGGAACAGGTTGGCGGAACTCAACTCACCAAGGATGAAAGCCAGCACGACATCCGCCGTATCGGCGAACGGCTGGTCGCGAAATACATGGACGAAGTAGCTCCAAAAATCGAACCCGCGGCCGTCGAGATGGACGTACACGGCGAGATCTCCGGCGTCGCCGTACGGGGAAGGGTAGACCTTCTCGATATCGATGGCCGGCTGATCGACATCAAGACCGCTTCCCGCCGGCCTTCCTGGGTTTCACCCGACTACGCCTTTCAGCTCGCCACCTACCGGCAAATCACGCCGGGCGCCAGCGGGGAGGTACGGATTGACTCGTTGGTCAAGACCGCCACTCCCCAAATCGTGCAGCAGAGCTACACTGTGGGCGAACAGGATCTGCGCGCTACCAAGGTTCTATTCCCGATGGTGCGGGAGGCTATGGGCTCGGGAATGTATTGCCCAAACCGACAGTCACTGCTCTGTAGCCACAAGCATTGCGCCTTCGCTGCGCAGTGCGAGCAGGAGTTCGGCGGCCGCGTCCGGCCGGCTTGATTCTGCCATAAACATCCAACGCCCGGTACAGGATACCGCAAGTGAGGTCTTGACCGGGCGCTGGGTTCCTAATTCAAACCTGCGAGGCAAATGTGATCGCCAGACGTGTGCCTTTGCGCCGGAGTGCGCTGTTGCGGCGGAGCCTGCCGCCGAAACGCTCTGTGCCTGTTCGTAAGAAGCGCTCGCGTGCGCGTCGGGGTCCGGAGAGAAACCCGGAATACTTGGCCTGGATTCGGACGCTGGGTTGCGCGGTGTGCCGGCAGCCGCCCGGCCGGGCTTTCCCCATCGAAGCGGCGCACACTAGCGTGCTGGGCGGCCGGGGGATGCGGCAAAAGACATCGGATTATTCCACCATCCCGCTGTGCTCCTGGCATCACCGAGATGCTGGCGATTCCTATCATCATTTGGGCGAGAGGCAATTTGCCACAGCCCATCACCTCGACCTGCCCGAACTCGTGCAGGTGCTGCACCGTCGCTATGGACGACAGGTTCTGACACGGTTAATCCCTGCGCAGGAGGATTCCTATGATTGACGATCGAACTCTAATTTCAGATCTGGCCGCGATAATCACCGCTGCGGACCACTTTACGCGCTGGGGAAATCGCGAGTTATATCACTACGCCGGGGGGGTCTATCGGGCGGGCGGGGAATGGTTCGTGCGCCAGCGCATCAAACAACTGCTGGGTGAGTTCCGCAAGTTGGATCGATGGCACCGTCGGCTCGCTGACGAGGTGATCGAATTCATCTTACTGCATGCGCCGGCCCTGCCGGTGACTCCTAGCACCGATGTGCTGAATCTAGAGAATGGCCTGTTCCACATCTGGGACCAGCAGCTCCGCCCGCACTCGCCGGCGTTCCTATCCGCCATCCGCATCCCGGTGGCCTATCGCGAGACCGCCACCTGCCCGGCCGTTGAACAATTCCTCGACCAGGTGCTGCCGGCGGATTGCCGGGACCTTGTCTGGGAGATTCTGGGGGACCTGGTGACACCCGAGCGATCCATCCAAAAAGCGACCTGCCTGGTGGGCACCGGGGGCAACGGGAAGAGTACGTTTCTGCAGCTGGCCACGCGCTTTGTGGGGCTGGATAATGTCTGTCATCTGAGTCTGCAGCGGTTGGAGCGCGATCGTTTTGCGGCCGCGCGCCTGTTTGGCAAGCTGGCCAATATCTGCCCGGATCTGCCCGCGGAGCCCCTGCTGGACAGTGCGGTCTTCAAGGCCATCACGGGGGGCGACCGCATCACCGCCGAACAGAAGTACCGGGATACCTTCGAATTCACCCCCTTCGTGCGCTTGCTGTTTTCCGCCAACCAACTGCCGGTCAATGGCTATGCCAGCCGGGCCTACTGCCAGCGCTGGCTGATCCTTCGCTTTGCGCGCTGCTTCCGCCACACGCACCAGGAGATTCCGCGGCAGGTGCTGGACGCCGATCTCTCCCGGGCTGGGGAATTGAGCGGAGCTCTAAACCGCGCGCTACCCGCCATCAGGCGACTCCGCGCGGCGGGCAAGTTCTCGGGCGGTTCCCAGACTTCCGTACTACGCGAGTCCTGTGTCAGGCGAGATGATCCGTGCCTAGCCTGGCTGGATAGCGAGACTCTGTGGAGCCCCACGGCGCTGATCGCGCAGGACCGGTTGTACGCGGCATACACGCGCAGCTGTATGCGCCAGAACCGGGCGCTCTTGACCAAACAGATGTTCGGCCGGCGGGTGCGGGAATGGCGGCCGGATCTGGAAGAAGCGCAACGCGTGATCGACGGCAGAAAGCAGTGGGTATACCTGGGGCTGGAGCGGCGCAATGGAAATGACGCGCAGGTCCAGTCTCTCGAATCACTCGATATTTCGGGAGACTAGATGGACTCATGAGGGTCGGCAGGAAAGGTGTAGTGCCAGAATCGAAGGAATCGAGGTACGCCTCGCCGTAGTCAATATCCCTCATCTGGACGCTGTTAGTCGAATCGAGGAAATATAGACGAAATGGTGGGTCAGCCGCCGAACTCTGCAGAAGTTTGAACACGCTAGCAGGCGCACCAAACGCGCGGATCAGGAGCCGGCGCATTACCACGGTGGCTTGGTCCGCCAAATCTCTCAAGCCATCTGGAGTCTGGTAATTGGTTTTGTATCATCACGGGCTGAAGCGGTAGGTCGAAGCATTCATCGAGGAATGTGCGCTTTCCCGAAGAGGGCCGATGATGACCATGCCTGGAGTCAGGGAGCTAAACGACTCCTCCCGAGTCACCCGAAGATCGCCCGAACCGCATAGATCCAACCAAAACATAAAGTGGGGACCGTGATCGGATGCCGTGATCGACCGCAATTTCGGTCGCCAGATTAGGATGCGAGAGCGCAGCCCTGAAAGTCTTGCCAAATGGAATACCGCAAGCAGGTCTGGGGAAGTGTCTCGACGCCGAGGCCAGAGTATGTAACACCTGACTTATGCACAGAGTTAGCCTGGGGAGCAGCCTGAGCGCCTGACCTGACGGCGTAGCGAACGCGATCTTTGTTTTTCCCTCGACGTGTTGTGTGCCGGCCTGATTCCTTCCACTCGCAAGTCATTGTTTCAGTGGGGCCGCGTGTGCATAGAATTCTATGCGCGCCCTTCAGCAGCGGAGGGCCAACGCGATCACCGGCGCAAACCCCTCTGTGTGGGCCGTCACCGCCCGCAGCCGCGCCATCAGTCGCTGGAATAAGGGCTGCTCCGGATAGTGATCGCTGTAGCTGACACCTACGGTTCCCGCGTGGCGCCAGATGCGCGCTGCCAGAAACAGGAATCGCAGCCGCGCCGAGGCCAGGGTGATATGGCCGAGTTGCTCGACCTTGGCCTCCTCTTCTCGATTGAACAGCATCAGCCAACAATTGAGGTTGTAAGCCACCATAGCGAGCTGAAAGTAGATGCAGTTCATCGGCCACCGCCCCGACGGATGGTCCGTCAGCCCCGCGTCGTTGTTGGCTTCTTTAATGAGGTTCTCCGCGCCCGCCCGCTGGCTATAGAACCACGCCAGCACGGCGATGCCGTCGCTCATATCGGTAACGAAGACGCGATAGCTGTACTCCGAGGTGTCGAACAGCTGATATTGTTCTGGCTTCTCCGCCGCGGGCGGCTGCTTCTTCTGGATGTAGCGCAGAGCGATGAATCGATGCGCTCGGCTCCAGCCCTCCGGCTGATAACGAAATTCGCACTGGGCGTCGGCATCGGTCTTCGGCGAACCGGGAATCGATCGCGCCACTGCGACTGAGTTCGGTGTCGGCTTCTATACTGGACCAGGTCTGATGAGCGGGCGCATCGTGATTCCAATTTGTAATGAGCGCGGTCAAATCGTCAGCTACGCGGGCCGAGTTCTAGATGGAGCACCGAAGTACAGACAGCCGGTGGGTTTTCGGAAAGCGCTAGAGGCGTTCAATTTACATCGCGCGGCGGCCACGGGGAGCAAGACCGTGATCGTGGTAGAAGGATACTTCGACTGCATGCGGATACATCAGGTGGGGCTACCATGGGTAGTGGCTTTGATGGGATCGTCTCTATCAATGGAACAGGAGAGACAGTTGCTGCGGCGCTTCGACCAGGTTATTCTCATGCTCGATGGGGACGCGGCTGGCCGCGCGGCCGGTCAAGCCATTAAAGCCAGGTTGTCCAGTAAATGTTCGGTTACCCTGGTCCAGATGCCGGACGGCACCCAGCCCGATCAGTTGTCAGCTGAGGCAATCCGCCGGCTCATAGACGACTTCGAGGTGAGACCAAGAGACGTCGTTAGTGCTTGACCTAGTTACTGGCGAAATGATGTTGATCCTGTTCGCTTTTCGTGTTGCTTCCATCGGCTCTCGGAAGGGCTCGAGCCGGAGTCCGTGGGTGTGATGTAATACGGATGGAACGAGTTGTGTGAGCGTGCAATCTGCCTGGTAGCATCTTGCCGCGCCGGTGGCTGATCCTGAATGGAGATGGAGCAGAGATTTTAACCGCGACCGCTTTGAAGTGGGAACCGACAGCTTATCCCACCGGAACAATTCTGTTTGTTCTTACCACGATGCGGCAAGTAACCAGAATGGACTAACTTTCCTTGAGGTACTTTCTAAGTCTGCCGCTTATCGGCAGGTGGGAAGTGGCTTGGTGCGGTCTTCTCAACGGTTAAGAGCCGATCAATTCCTAAGTACTCTCGGACCAAACTGAAACTGCAGTTAAGGGCAAAGGCAGTCTCCGCTGGTGACATACCTTGCTGACGGCAATGGCGAACGCGATCGAACTGCCCCAGGTAACGATCGACCGCCTCCAGGCTATGATACGTTTGGCGAGCGATTTCCTCAGGAGCCTTGCCTTCGGCATGGCGTTTCCAACAGATGATTCGCTTGTGCGTCAACCCAATTCCGACATCGTGCACAGTTGCTCGGCGAGGAACGATCGTGCCCGTATTGCGTTGGTGACGGGCCAGCATCTCAGCAATGGAATCCTCGCAGAGATTCAGCAGTTCCGACAAGTCGCAATTGTTCAGCAAGGCGCCCTGCCTATGCGCTTGTTCGCACAGGCGGATGGCCTTGGAGAAAGGGCGCTGCGCTGTTTCGGAGCCTGGCGGTCCAGGATGGCTTCGATATCCTCCGGCGCGCTGAGATCGAGTACGACTGGAACCAAGTCGGTATTGGCGATGCGCTCGGCACGCGATGGGGGATCGTTGATGCTAATGCCCATCCAAAGCACCTGACCGTGGGTAACGGATTCCCGCGGGCGGATGTGCTTGTGGATGATTTCCAGAATCATCTCCGCACACAGAGCCAGGATGCGAGGGCCACCCAAACGAGGAAACTCCTTGCCAATGCGGTGAGCCAGAGCATTCTTAAGCGTCCTGTCGAGAAGGGGTGCGAACTGTTTACGGACGAAATCGGGTCACGACTCATGTGTGGTACTCCTTCCTCCTTTTTTTTCCCCGGCCTTTCGGCAGTGCATTGGCCGAGTTGCAGTAACTGCTGCAGATGGTAGGTCATATTGTTGTCTCGCTCGCATTCAGCCAATAGCTCGAGGTAACTCTCGATCAGCCCTCTGCCACGATGCAGGAGGAAAGCAATCTGACTTGTCTGCATGTTGCGATGTGCCAATTGCACGCAACGTGCAAATGTTGAGAGATAGTTAGCGATTGCTGCTGGCGAGTGACGACGGATGCTGCAGATCTCCGATGTGGTTTTCCCTTGCAATGCCAAGCGGACAACCTGCACGCGATGAGTCAACACCGGACCAATATCGTGCACCGTGCTGCGCATGGGCAAAGGAATGGACGGGCTCTGCTGCCGCAATATGGACAAATCCCGCGAAAGAGTCCGGGTTCCCACGAAGAAGATGCGGTAGGCCAAATCTTCGCGTGTTAATAGTGCGCCTTGGCTCAATGCTTCCTGGCACAACTCTGGAATGCGCGACCGTCGAAATGCGGCAGGACCTTCGGTCTGTAATAAACGGTCGTCTTCGGCACCGCGATGAATAGTCAAACAAACCGTTCGTTTCGTACAGTCCGCGACCGGTTTTCCGGCGGGCTCATCGGCACATACGACGACAAGGGTTATCTTTCCGGGTGGCGCCGAAGCCGTCGTCTGCTCCCAGAACGGAAAGTAGACTTCCTTGACTTCTAGGACCGCCTCGGTTCCGCACGCTCTTGAGCGGGGACTGAACTGTTCGTCATTCGTATATCCTCCTTGCAAACAAGCACTTCCATCAGAAAAGAACGGTGTGCCAATCTTAGCCTCGAAATCGGCTCTATCGTTGGCGTTTCGGGCCTCCAACGCCTCGGAACGCTTTGAGCCACGCCAGTACTTTGTGGTGCCAAGTATCAGGACACTCCACAGCAGCGCAGTAACGATAATATTGCCGACGGTCAGCATGTGGTCGTGTCCCTCTGCTTTCCAGACGAGCAATTGCGCATAGAACCACGGCCCGGAGATAAACGTAGCAATCGCAAGCGTGGCGAAGAGCGCATATCGTTCACCCTTAGACATGGAAGCCTCCCGGCCTCCAGTCTACCAACATAATTCTGGATCGCTTTTGGCTTAAGATACACTCCTTTACTCGCGCCTGTGGCCGGCCGCGCCACGCCTGTGTCAGTGGCGCCGGGATAGACCACGGCGCAGGCCCTAGCCACCCTGGACGAACGTTCCCCTGGTTACGAGGCGCCAAGCGCGGCTCCCGGCGCCGAGTTTGAGGGCTTAGCCCGGATCCGGTCCGCTGTTATCCCGAGTTGGCACACGGGCCCCAGTGATACGGAAAATAGGGTGTACATATCTGAATCACCGCACCGCACGCCTGCTGGTACGTGACATAGCGAGTTTGCCGAGCGCCGCGGCTTCTTTCAAGTTTCGGGTTCCGGTTTCCGCTTATCCAAAGTGAGGGGCTGGATGCACATCAAAGACGGCTCCGCGGGAGAGTAGCATCAGCGTTCGGCAAATTCGCGTTGGGTGGCGATGGACTGACGTTCGCGCTGTTCTTCGGTGGAGACGCGCAGATAGAGGGCGACGGGCATGCACACCCATGTGTCGCATGCCGCTGGAGCTTGAGGCGGAAGTCGGACTAAACTAAAAACCACGTTGAAACTGGCGTTTTGCCCCACGGGTATCGTCAGTGGCAGTGTCAGCTCGCTGATGGTGAAGCCGGTGCCAGAAAGGTTTGCCTGGGTAATCGTTGTGCTGGAAAGGCCGCTTCCGGACAGCGTCACGGTCTGCGTATTGTTGGATCCTACCGTCACGTTGCCAAAGCTCACGCTGCTGGGCCCGCCAATTATGGGAAGGGTGCACGATCCTCCCATGGCATTAGATAAAACCGCCTGCACATATGCCATGGTGCAAAAGCCTTGCGGGGCCTGACAGGTAGGTGCGTTGGATAAACCCATCGCCTCTATCGTGGCATCCTGCACATCTTGAATATCCACCATGCCGTCCGCGTTGAGATCGCAGGGACTCATCGAGCCGGCGGCCTTGAACGAAACCGTGCTGCTGCCGTAAGTGCCGGAATTGTTCTGAGTCCACTGCGCCGAGTATGTTCCAGCGGTTGAAGTGATATAGTGCGCCCACCCGTTTGCGAGCAGGTTCGAGTCGTCCATGAACGGATTGCCGGAAGCAATGGCGGTTGCACCGTAAGCTACGTCCACCAGAGAGACAATCACTTCATTCGGCGCCGTGATGGTAACGGGAGCGCCAGTAGGCGTCGTCGAACCGGCCTGGCTGTTGAGCGTTGCCGTCTGATCCAAAGGCGCATTGGGATCGGCGCCCGAGAACTCCCAGATCACGACGCCGCCGAAATCGCTCGCACTGGGCGTGACTGTAATGGAAGTGGCGCCGGCCTTCGAATTCTTCGCGTATCAAATATCGTTCCAGTCCGTTTCGTTCGTGTCGATTGACCGCGCCGCACCGGCTTCCACGTAGGTATTGCCCGCGTTGTCCGTCACGCTGCTCATCGTGTTCGTCATGTCCCCGCCGTCAGACTGCCAGGCGATGACGATAAGATCGCCAGTCTTGGTAGCGGATATGGCACAGCTTGATCCCGGAAAGGTGCTCGGGCCGCACGAACCTACTTGCACCAGGCTAATCTGCCCCCATACCGGTGAACCCGTAACGAATAGGCACGCGGTGAGCAGTGCAAGGATAAGCTTGCGCAGCAAAACCCCGCCACCCGGCGAACCCTCACTACAGAACAGGCCATGGCCAGTAACCCGCGCCAATGGACCGTCACTGTCGATCAGAGGTTGTATACCGGAGTCCGTCGAAAAATGCCGGCGCCATGAAACCGGGCGCCCCAGACGGAGATGGCTAACCACATCTCCGAACAAATCTGGCCGCGACATTTGGATTCGTCTCTTCCGTACAAAGAGTCGCATGTTGTTTGTTTTCAAGATATCGGATTGCACTGCTTGTCACAAGTTGCTTTTGGTTAGGGAAACACGGGCTTCACTCATTTGCCGTACGATGTCTCATAAACACGAGTTAACAGGTTCAGCACCATGATGCGCGCCGGTCCCGGTCGTTCGATGCACTGCCAACGGCGCTCGGAAAGCCCCAGACCGCTGTCGCGGAGAGGATTTTCAACATCTTCAACTTCAATTTTCAGGTACGACTGGTAGCTGCATCAGAAAGCCGGTAACCATTACGAAAAGCTGTACGGTTTCACCTGTACCAGGCACGAAGTTCTTACATGCGTGGAATACTCCCTCCGAGACACGTGCAAGGCTGATGACGTCCACTAGTAAACAAAGAACAACGTATGCTGGAACCAGCCAGCACCCCCAAACGCAACAAAGTTTAGCCCCTATACATATGTATTGTAACCCCCCAGTTGGGGGTGGGCGGCCTCGCGCAGCCAAGTGTGAAAACTGCCACTCTCCAACAGTCTGAAATCCGGCACCGGTCTCGCCGACCTGCACCGTCTATGGCCAGCCCCCAGAGGAGTTGCGGGCGACCAGCAGTCGGGCCAGGCACAGGACGGAAAACCAAGGTTCTGATGGTACCAAAACATTTGATTACCCGGTAAACACCTCAAAGGAAAATCCGGGCTGAATTTCGCATTAACAAACGTTAAACTTGTGTTGCGGACAGAGGAATCTTTGAGGATATTGACAATCCCGAGGCGGCCGCCCACGTGTTGAGATCGCCCTCGGCAAGGGTGACCCAAAGGCGCCATATGTGGTTTCTTAGACAGCTCTTAACCTAACTTTAACACGAGTTTTCGTAACGTTCGCCGGGTCACGTTTCACTATTGATGGGACCGTCGCTGGCGAGCTGACATCATCGTGTTTTTGATATGGGTTATCAAACATACCACGCTAGTGCTTTTAGTACTAAGAACTAGTGTAATTTTGCGTTGACAAATGTTCCTCTTTGTAATACAACTAAGAACAGCCGCTGCGTAAGCGAATTTAAGAAGCGCCACACGAGACCCCAAGAGGGCGGTAGCTTGTCAAAAACAGGGCCCGCAAAACGTATTAGGTGTGGAGTGCACGCAACGCGCTATCGGAGGATAGAGTGCACCTGCCAAACGACGGACAGAATGCGGGCGTAGCGCATTGGTACGCGTTACAAACGCGGCCAAAGCACGAGAAGTCGGTGTCCTCGCTGCTGGAAGGCAAAGGATATGAGCAAGTTCTTCCGGTTTACCAAAGTTGGCATCGATCCTCGGGCCGCATGCAGCGCGTGCTGCTGCCTCTTTTCAAAGGTTATCTCTTCTGCCGGTTCGATCCATACCGACGGCTTCCAATCCTGATCACGCCGGGCGTCTCGAGCATAGTGGGCAGAGGCAGAGAGCCCGAGCCGATTCCCACCGAGGAGGTTGCGCGTATTCAGGCCTCCTGTGCTTCGGGACTTGGGGTGACGCCGTGGCCTTACCTGGAACGCGGCGACCTGGTGCGAGTGGAGTGCGGTCCGCTGCAAGGCGTGGAAGGTATATTCATCAGCGAGAAGAATACCTGCCGGTTGGTTCTTTCGGTGGAAATGCTCAGGCGATCCGTGGCGGTGGAGGTAGACCGGGATTGGGTACAGCCAATCGCCATGCGGCGGGCGACCGTACAGTTCCAGAATCCGATCTGCGCCGGCTCTGCGGTTGCTTTGGCGCACCCTTCGGTGGCGTGAGTAAGTCGCGATGGTGTTCCGGCTTTAGGTCTGGCCGGGCTGCCGCATTCCGGTGTAAGTAGTTGCAGAGATCTCCGCGAGAGTTATCTTGCCCGCCGGCCCGCCTATAATCTGGGCCGCGTCTAAGTTACAGCCTGGACAGCGCATGAGTTTCGTAAGACGCAGCCGTATTGTCAGCGTTCGTGTTACGCAGGACGAGTACGATCTTCTCGACCAAATTAGCCGGCGGCATGGAGCGAACAGCGTTTCGGAGTTTCTGAGGCAACTAATCATGAAATCGGAGCCTTTCGCTGCGACTACCAGGAATGCGACGCGCGGGGTTGCTGAAGAACTCGACGATCTGAAACAGAAGGTTGACCAATTATCCAGGCTGCTCAAGCGGCGGGCGCCGAAGCAGAGCGGTCACGGTACCGGATAGCAAGCGATCCTAGCAGCATATGCGGCTTCAATCTGGTTTAGAACGTTGGAGCGCAGCGGCCCAGCCCGGCGTTAGGTATTCGGTACGAACAGTACGCCAAGTCTACTCAAGTAACATTGACAATGTACCTTTTATTCAATACAACTAGAGAATATACCGCGGAGTCAGCCGCGAATCGGGGAGAACACCACGCGACCCTAACAGGGCGGTAGCTTGTCGATTTCTTGTCCAATACGGACAAGGTGTCGCGTTTGCGTGGTGGAGCAGTTGCCGCAGGGTTAGTTCTTTGGCGCAGGGAATGGCGGGCGCGGTCGAATCATTGGCTGGGTGAACCCATGAGTTTTGTTAAGCGAAGCCGGATCATCAGTGTACGAGTTACACAGGACGAGTACGAGATTCTAGACCAGGTGAGCCGGCGGCACGGAGCGAATAGCGTGTCGGAGTTTCTCAGGCAACTGATCATGAATTCTGAACCTTTCGCATTAACCGTGAAAACGGGAGTCCGAGAGGTAGCGGAGGAACTCGACGCGCTGAGACGGAAGGTGGACCAGTTGTCTCAGATTGTGAAGGAACGGGGCACGAAACCGAGTAATGAAGACGCCGCTGCGAACGAAAAAAGCGCGGCGTTGTGGCATGAAGCGGTGGCTGACGTCTAGTAAGTGCGCCGCGGTGTTTTTTATACGGCCGGCGTACGGCGGGGCAGCACCACAATCTGATGTTACTTTCCGTCGTAGCCGGCGACGGCCGAAAACCATCGGTATTTACAACGAGAAAGGCGGCTGACACCTGTGTGGAAGATGATGCGCACATCTGAGTCTCGATCAACAACCAACCGGCGTGCCGTTCCGGAAATATCTGCGGGTTCCAAGACGCTGCTGGCGGAAGCTCTTTTCACGAAGCAGTTAAGTTTGGAGCGCAAACGGACCGAGCGTTCGGGGCGGCGATTTGTGTTGATGCTGCTCGACTCGAGCAAGCTGGTTCGCGGAGAAGCGCGGAACCGGTCCCTCGATCTAATTATTTCGGCCCTGGCGGAGTCCGTGCGCGAAACCGATATCCAAGGCTGGTACGCGGAATCGGTGATCGGCGTAATCTTTACGGAGATTGGTCCGGCAGGCGGCAGCGACGTGAGCAAGGCCCTGCTGGGAAAGGTGAGCTCGGCCCTGTGCCGCACGCTGCCGATCGACGAGATAAACGAGATCAGTCTTTCCTTCCATATTTATCCCGAGGAGTGGGACGGCGAGAGTCCGGCCGGACCCAAAGGATCGCGCTTGTACCCGGATTTGACGCGCAAGTCGGAAGGACGGCGCGTGTCCGAGGTTTTGAAGAGAACCATCGACGTCGTGGGGAGTTTGTTTTTGCTGGCCGTCTCCTCGCCTGTGCTTTTAATCATTGCGGCAGCCGTAAAACTCACTTCGGAAGGCCCGGTGCTGTACCGGCAGATCCGGCTGGGTCAATGCGGCAAGAGATTTACCTTTTATAAGTTTCGATCGATGTACGCCCGGTCCGAGCATGCCATTCACGAGCAATACGTAAGCAATTATATTGCGGGTAACTTGACCGTGGATGGACACAAAGACGGCAAGCCGATCTTTAAGATGACCAAAGATCCGCGGGTCACGGCGGTAGGCAGGTTCCTGCGGCGCACCAGTCTCGACGAATTTCCACAGTTCTTCAATGTTTTGCGCGGGGACATGTCGCTGGTGGGTCCGCGGCCGCCGCTTCCGTACGAGTTCGGGCAATATGGCGTATGGCACAAAAGGCGCTTGCTGGCAGTGAAACCGGGCATTACCGGCGTCTGGCAAGTGGAAGGGCGCAGCAAAGTTCCCTTTGACGAGATGGTGCGCCTGGACCTCGAATATGCGCGTTCGTGGTCGGTGTGGATGGATATCAAAATCCTGCTGAAAACTCCGCTGGCGATGGTCAGTTCGGACGGCGCGCATTAGACCGTTCGCGCGAACGCGGAAGTTCCTCCGCACAAGCAGCTCATTATGATTCGCATTGGTGTAATCGGTTATGGTTATTGGGGACCGGGTGTGGCCCGCAACTTTCACGACCTGGACGGTTGTGAACTGGTTGCCATAGCGGACAGCCGCCCAGAGGCGCTCAAGCGCGTCAAAAGGATTTATCACACTGTCCGCGCCACCACCGACGCGCGCGAGGTAATCACAGCGCCCGATGTGGATGCGGTGGCGGTGGTCACGCCGGTATGGACCCACTTTGAACTGGCGAAGGCTGCGCTCGAGAACGGCAAACACGTTTTTGTGGAGAAGCCCTTCACTTCGACCGCGGCGCAGGCGGAGGAGTTGATCAATCTGGCGGACCGGAAGCATCTGCAGATCATGGTCGACCACACGTTTCTTTTTACGGGTGCCGTCAAGAAGATGCGGGAACTGATTGAAGACGGCACGCTGGGACGTCTGTATTATTACGATTCTACCAGAGTCAATCTCGGCTTGTTCCAGCACGACGTGAACGTGATTTGGGACCTGGCGCCGCACGACCTGTCGATCATGGATTACCTGATCCGGCTGAAGCCGGAAGCCCTGATCGCCACCGGCCAGGTACACCTGAACGGTTTTGAAGACCTGGCGTATCTGACGATCTATTTTCCCGACCGGATAATCGCGCATATCAATGTAAACTGGCTGTCGCCGGTGAAGGTGCGGACTACCCTGATCGGGGGCACCAAGAGAATGCTCGTATGGAATGACCTGGAAGCGGACGAAAAGGTCAAAGTGTATGACAAAGGGGTGAACGTAAGAGGTGGAGAGAGCGTTTACAACCTGCTGGTGAGTTACCGGTCGGGCGATATGTGGTCACCTAAGGTAGACCAGACGGAGGCCCTGGCGGCGGAAGCGAAGTATTTTGTGGACTGTATCACCAAGAATCAGAAGCCGTTCAACGACGGCGTGGCGGGCCTGCGGATCGTGAAGATGCTGGAAGCCGCCAACCAGTCGCTGCAGGCGCGCGGGCGGGCGATTGAGTTATGAACACTTATCAGGCGATCGCGCCCGATGTGAAGCTGGGCCAGAACGTGAAGCTTTCGCAGTTCGTAAACCTGTACGGCTGCGAGGTGGGGGACGACACCAAGATCGGCGCGTTTGTGGAGATTCAGAAGAACGCCAGGGTGGGGAAGAGATGCAAGATCTCCAGCCACACCTTTGTCTGTGAAGGGGTGACGATTGAAGACGAGGTTTTCGTCGGGCACGGTGTGACATTCATTAATGACACTTATCCCAGAGCCGCGACCGAGGACGGGCAGTTACAAACCGAAGCAGACTGGCAGGTAGAGACGACTTTGATCAAAAAGGGCGCATCGATCGGATCGGGTTCCACGATTTTATCGAAGGTGACCGTTGGTGAGAAAGCCATTGTGGGGGCCGGGAGCGTAGTCACCAGGGACGTACCCGCGCGGGTCATTGTAGCGGGAAACCCGGCGCGCCGGATAAGAGAGGTCGGCGCCACATCCACCGGAGGAACGAAATGACACATACAAATGCCATACCCTTTTTGGATTTGGTCACGGTTCACGGAGAGCTACGAGAGGAACTTCTGGGTGTATTCGGCGCCGCCCTGGAGACCGGAGGATTTATCGGCGGACCGATGGTGGAGGAGTTTGAACAGGAGTTCGCGAAATTTTGCGGCACCAAATACTGCGTGGGAGTGGGCAGCGGCACGGACGCGGTGCGATTTGCCCTGATGGCCGATGGAATTGAGCGGAACGATATCGTTCTCACCGTTCCGAATACGTTCATCGCTACCGCGGAAGCCATTTCGCAGGCCGGCGGCCTCCCGGATTTTGTGGATGTCGATGAACTGACCTACAACCTGTCGCCCGAAAAGCTGCGCGAGTATTTGGAAGTGCGGTGTAGGGTGGACGCCAATGGCCGCGTGATGCATAGAGAAAGCAGCCGGCGGGTGGCGGCTGTGGTTCCGGTACACCTCTACGGCCAGCCGGCCGAAATGGACGCCATTCTGGAGATCGCACAACAGTACAACTTAAGTGTGATCGAAGACGCTTGCCAGGCACACGGGGCGGAGTATTTTTCGGCGGCGGGAGGCCGGTGGCGAAAGGCGGGGTCGATGGGCCGCGCCGCGGCATCGAGTTTCTATCCAGGAAAGAACCTCGGGGCGTGTGGAGAAGCCGGCGCCGTCACGACCGGCGACGGAGAACTGGCGCGGCGGGTGCGCATGCTGCGCGATCATGGGCAGGTCCGCAAGTATTATCACGAAACGGAAGGCTATAACGGCCGGCTGGATGCGATTCAGGCAGGAATTCTGCGGGTGAAATTGAAATACCTGGCGGATTGGAATGCCAGCCGCAGGCAGGCTGCCGACCGATATCGGGAGTTGTTCGAGGAAGCCGGTTCGGGCCAGCTTCCGCCATTCGCGCCGGAGTGGGCGAAGAGTGTTTATCACCTGTACGTGATCCGCGTGCCGAATCGGGAAGGACTCATGCGGCACTTGGCTGAGGCGCATATCGGCACGGGGATTCATTATCCGGTTCCGTTGCATTTGCAGGAAGCTTACCGCGAACTAGGTTACAAGGCAGGGGATTTTCCGGTGGCCGAACGCGCGGCCAAGGAAATCGTATCATTGCCGATGTACCCGGGATTGGCGGAGGCGCATCAGTCGCGCGTCGTAGAACAAGTTGTCGAGTTCATGCGGCTCGCCGAGTCGGGTGTGGGATCTTTAGCGGTGGCAGTTGGTTAGTACTTCGATCAGAGCCTCGTAATTTGGTGTGGTCATTGGCGATTGTGATGTCGTCGATTGCACCAGAGCCGGTAGACCAACCAGCGGTCTGCATTTCCTGGCGCTGACTTGGAGCTGCCTAGAGGCAGCTTATCCGGTTGTTTCAGCAACCCACCAGCGGCGCTATTTGGGCACGCCTTGGCAGCATTTCCCACGGGCCGTGCCGCTAGTTCCAACGAGTTCGCCGCGCCGCCAGAAACCGTGCCGCTGTCCTCAAGGTCACAGGTGTCGGCGAACCTGACGTTGTCCGCCGCACTTTGCCAGGGGGCAACGATGCCACTGGATAAGCCAAATGCTGCCAAGGACACTGGGTGCCGATTCAGATAGAGTCGCGACACTTCGGTGAAGTGGCGGTGCTAGTTCCGGAGGTGTTCGAGGATAGCCGTGGCTTCTTCATGGAGACCTACCGGGAAGATCAGTTTCGGGACTTGGGCTTGCCTACACACTTCGCACAGGACAATCACTCGCGTTCGGTGAAGGACACAGTGCGCGGCCTGCATTTCCAATGGGAGCCGCCCATGGGGAAGTTGATGCGGGTTACAGTTGGGGAGCGCATTCTTGGTGGCCGTGGACATTCGTAAGGGTTCGCCCACGCTGGGTAGGTGGGTGGGCGTGGTGGCGTCGACGGAAAACCGGCGGCAGGTCTGGGCGCCGGCGGGATTTGCGCGCGGGTTCTGCGCGCTCTCCGAGACGGTGGAGATCCAGTACAAGTGCACCGGAATCTACAACAATAAGGCGGAGTCGGGAATCCTGTGGAACGATCCAGCGATCGGGATCGACTGGCCGGTGAAATCTCCGATCCTCTCCGATAAGGATCGCCGCGCGCAAACGCTCGACGCAGTGGCTGGAATCCCCAAATGCGGAGTTTTTCCGCTAGCGCGAGTGGGCTCGACAATTGTCTAAAATTGAGACTTATGAGAGTGCTGGTTACGGGCGGAGCCGGCTATGTTGGCTCGGTGCTGATCCCGAAACTGTTGGACAGGGGATACGGTGTGGACGTGGTGGATTTGTTCTGGTTCGGAAATCATTTGCCGGAACAGACCGGGATCTTGAAGAAAGATATTTTCCATTTGTCCACGGAGGATCTGGAGCCTTATGACCAGGTCATATTTCTGGCCGGACTCTCTAACGATCCGATGGCGGAGTATTCGCCCAGTAAGAACTTCATCTTCAACGCGGCGGCGCCGGCTTATCTGGCGTACATTGCGAAGAAAGCCGGCGTGAAGCGCTACGTGTACGCCAGTTCCTGTTCGGTATATGGCTACACGGAGAACGAGTTGTACGACGAGAACCGGCCGGTATCATCTTCGTATCCTTATGGCATTTCCAAGCTGCAGGGTGAACAGGCGGTCATGCAGCTCGCGGATGCGGATTTTTCGGTGATTTCGCTGCGCAAGGGCACGATTTCCGGTTACAGTCCACGGATGCGCTTTGACCTGATTGTGAACACCATGTTTCGCAGCGCCATGCAGGACCGGGTGATCAAAATTAACAATCCGTCGATCTGGCGGCCGCTGCTCGGCATCGAGGACGCGGCGACCGCTTACATCCGCGCGGTGGAGGCGACCCCTCGGCTCTCCGGGATCTTCAATATCGCTTCGGGAAACTACACGGTGGGCGAGGTGGGGGACTCAGTGCGGGCTGCCATCGAAGCGCGGCTGGGGGAGCGCATTAAGGTACAGATCGACCACTTAAGGGACTTTCGCAATTATAAGGTGGCGACCGACAAGGCCATGAATGTTCTCAGCTTCCATGCTAGGGACGGTGTGGGGTCTATTACTGACAACTTGCTGGACACCATGGAAGGGTTCAGCGATTGGGACAACCCGGTGTACTCCAATATCGCCACATTCAAGCAGATCGAGAGCGGCATCGAAGCGCACGCTAGGGCCGGAAACGCTGCCTGAGAATGGCAAGTGCGGCTCGTCGCGAGTCGTATCGGGTCCGTTAGGCAATGGCACAGCAACATGAGATGTGCCAACTGGTGAGGTTGACGGCTGAGGCGATCTGCCGAGCATGACGTTCATGGGCGGACGAAAGGATCAACAGGGGAACATGCCGCCGACAGGCGATAATAGCGTGGTAATCAGGGTAAAGGGCCGCTGGATCGCAGTTCCTGCGGTGGATGTTAATGGTAAGAAGCTCATCGCTGCGGGAAAATGGCCGAGGACGGCTACGGTCCGCGGCGAGGAGATGATGGAGAACGAACTGGAAAATCCAGAAGTATTCATAGAGAAGCTGAAGGGTGATGCAAACGATGCGTTAAAAGCTGACATCTTTACTTTTACTCAAAAGCTACCCGCAACGCACCCGAAATATTCGTATCCTATCGAATGGGAGAGCGTTGCTGCCATCCACCTTGTTAGCTTCAAACAGTGGTGGGAAGGCCTGCCGCAGGAAACCCGCAAAAACGTGAGGCGGTCCCAGAAACGTGGCGTGGTGGTCAGTATCAAGGACTTCGATGACGATCTGATTCAGGGAATCCGGGATGTGAACGACGACTCTCCGATGCGCCAAGGGATGCGTAACGGGTACTACGGCAAAGGCTCCGAGGAGACCAGAAAGCTGTATGGTGAGTTCGTTGGTCGATGCGACTTCATCTGCGCCTGCTTCGAAGGCAAGCTGATCGGTTTTCTGCACCTCGTCTATCGCGGAGAGGTCGCATCGATTTTGAATCTGACGACGAAGCCAAGCCAGTTTGACAAGAGAGCAGCCAATGCCTTGGTAGCTAAAGCAGTCGAAGTATGCGAAGGGAAAGGCATTTCATATATTACCTACGGCCTTTACAACTATGGAAATAAACGCGACCATCCTTTGCGTACATTCAAAATCCGTAGCGGGTTTGAAGAGATTCGTGTTCCCCGATTTTTTGTTCCGTTAAACGCTCGAGGTAGGTTCTGCATGAAGGCACAGCTTCACAGGGGCCTCATCGGCATTCTCCCTCAACCAGTTATCAGAATTGTCACGCGCGCGCGTTCTATGTGGTACAACTTCGCGACGAGCCGGTGTAGCTCAATGGTAGAGCAGCCGAATTGTAATCGGAAAATGGAGTGTTCAAGTCCTCCCGCCGGCTCCAGTACTTAAGGTTGCGAGTGACCTTTCCAGGCGCGGACTAATTCGGATCAACTATAAAAATCCGAGTGCCTGAGCTTAACCGTTAGGAATCGAACATGCCGGGCCTGGTTGGTCTGATAACCCGAATGCCGCGGGAACGCGCTGAGCCGCAATTACTGCGGATGCTGGAAAGTATTCGGCATGAATCGTTCTACATTAGTGGCATATGGATGGATGAATCGCTGGGCGTGTATGCAGGCTGGGTGGCGCGGCAGGGGTGCTTTGCCGATGGTATGCCGCTACATAACGAGCGAAGGGACGTCACGCTGATTTTTTCCGGCGAGGAATTTCCTGAACCGGGCACGGTTACGAAACTTCGGGAACGGGGACACGCAGTTGAGCCGGATGGTCCGTCGTACCTAGTCCACCGGTATGAAGAGGAGCCGGATTTCCCCAAGGGATTGAACGGCCGGTTTCATGGCTTGGTCGCCGACCGGACACGCAGAACGGCGACGCTCTTCAATGACCGTTTCGGCTTGCAACGGCTCTATTACCACGAAGCGAAGGACGCTTTCTACTTTGCGGCCGAGGCAAAAGCAATCCTGAAGGTACGGCCCGAGTTGCGTGGTAACGATCCTCGCGGTCTGGGTGAATTCGTCGTTTGCGGCTGCGTGCTGGAGAACCGGACTCTCTTTCCGGGCATCTACGTCCTGGCACCGGGTTCTGCGTGGCGTTTTCGCAACGGAGTGCTGGAGGCTAAAGCCGACTACTTTAAGCCGGCTGAATGGGAAGAACAGCAACCGCTCGAGCCGGAGGAATACTACACTCGACTGCGAGACGCCTTCGTCCGCCGATTACCGCGCTATTTCAATGGGCACGAGCGGGTAGGCGTCTCATTGACCGGCGGTCTGGACACCCGGATCATAATGGCCTGGCGCAGGGATCCGCCGGGCGCACTGCCGTGCTACACGTTCGGGAGCCCCTATCGCGACAACCAGGATGTGCTGTTGGCGCGCAAAGTCGCCAAGATCTGCGGCCAATCGCATGAGGTCATCACCACCGGCAAGGAGTTCCTGTCACGCTTTTCGCATTACGCGGAGCGCTCAATCTATCTTTCCGATGCCTGCATCGACCTCAGCCGCTCTCCGGATCTTTATGTGAATGAGCAGGCTCGCGAAATCGCTCCAGTCAGAGTGGTCGGGACATATGGCAGCGAAATGCTCTTGCATGCGGTGATGTTCAAGCCGGAGGAACCCGCCAACGGAGTTTTTCAGCCAGAATTAACGCCGCAGATCAAAGCGGCCAGCCAGACCTACGAGGCAATCCGCCGCATCCACCCGGTTACTTTTATCGCCTTCCGCCAATCGCCGTGGCACCATTACGGAATTCTTGGTTTGGAGCAGACCCAGGTCGCGGTGCGCGCACCGTTTCTGGATAACGATATCGTTAAGACGGTCTATCAAGCCCCGCCCTTGGTGACCGCCAACGAGCAGGCCAGGTTGCGGCTGGTTCGCGAAGGGAACCCCGTACTTGCCGATCTCCGCACGGATCGCGGCGTTGGCGGACATAGCAACCTGCTCACGCATGGCCTTTTGGAGTTCCTGTTCAAAGCCGAGTATGCCTATGACTACGGCATGCCCCAGTGGGTCGCGAGCGTCGACCACATGTTCGCTCCTCTCCATCTGGAGCGTATTTGGCTGGGCCGCCACAAGGTCTTTCATTTTCGCGTCTGGTATCGCGATGAGCTGGCGAATTACGTGCGCGAAATGCTGCTCGATCCGCGGTCGCTAGCGCGTCCTTATGTGGTTCCCAAAACAGTCCAGACCATCGTGGAGGGGCATCTGGGTGGCGGACGCAACTACACGACCGAGATTCACCGCCTGCTCACCCTGGAATTGACGCACCGGCTTTTTTTGGATTCGTGATGAAGAATATAATCGAGCAGGATGCGCACCCCGTGCGAGGGGCCGGTATGGAGTCCGGCGCGGCCGAGCTGCGCAAGAAAGCTCTAAGCGGCGTGCGGCGCTTTGCTGCGTGGCTGGACCGCTACGGCGAGCTTTCGAGCGACTTTCAATCTTTTTACGCGAGCCGCCTCGGCCAAGCCGCTAAGGCTCTATACTACAGGCGCCCCAAACTCGGTATTCTGGCGGTCGCACCCATGGTCTTTAGCGAGGCATTCGTACCCTCGACGCGGCGCCTCTTTTGGAAGGCGCAACGGTTTCCGATTGCGGATGCGCATTATGCCATGGGCTTTGCAATGCTCGCGCAGATGCACAAGCGGGACGAAGATTATCGCCGCGCCGTGCATTTCCTTGAGGTCCTCGAGCAAACAAGGTGCGAAGGCTATCCGGATTATTGTTGGGGCTACCCATTTAACTGGGTGACGCTGCGCGGCACGATCGTCAAAGGGACACCGCTGATCACGACCGTACCGTACGTGTACGAGGCGTTCAAAGCGGTCTATCAAATCGATCGAGACGAGCGGTGGCGCCGGATCATGCGATCGATTGCCGATCACGCGGTGCGGGACTATAAAGATATCGAGACCTCTGCCAGTGCTTCGACCTGCTCCTATACACCGGATCCCAAAGACTCGCTCAGTGTGGTCAATGCCAACGCGTACCGGGCATTTCTGCTGACCAGCGCGGCGCGGGATTTCTCCGACCAGAGTTACCAGAAGGTAGCGCAGCGAAATTTAGATTTTGTGATCGAAGCGCAGAATGCAGACGGCTCCTGGTATTATGCCAGGGACGGCCAAAGACATTTCATCGATCATTTTCACACATGTTTTGTGCTGAAAGCGCTGGCGAAAATTGAATCGCTTACGGGCGATCCCGCCTGTAGCCGGGCCATTGAATCCGGAATCGCTTATTACGTGAAAAACCTTTTTGACGCGCAAGGCATACCCAAGCCCTTCTCGCGTCCCCCGCGACTGATTGTCTACCGCCGGGAATTATATGATTACGCGGAGTGCGTCAATCTGGCCACGTTACTCGAGGGACGGTCGCGCGAGTTCGACACGATTGTAAGAATCGTACTGGACCAGATTCTAAGTGTCTGGCAAAACGCGGATGGCTCCTTCAAGAGCCGGCAACTGCTGGCCGGATGGGACAATACGCCGATGCACCGGTGGGCACAAGCGCAGATGTTTAGAAGCCTTTGCTTTTGGCTCCGTCGAAGGCAGACGGAGATAAACTGATGCTGGGCAGCACTGGTGAGAATGGCGCCCTGGAAAGCCGGTCCTATCTAAGGGTGACCGGCCGGTAAGCGTTCCGGCAGCCGCTGTGAAACGAGCAAAAGGAGAACTCTTGAAGGTCAGTGTGTTCGGTTTAGGGTACGTCGGGGCGGTGTCTGCGGCGTGTCTTGCCAATGATGGACATCACGTGACCGGCGTGGACCGGGCGCGTACAAAGGTCGATCTGATCAATGCGGGGCTAGCCCCGATTATCGAAACGGACCTGGCCGAGATCGTCGCCGCCAGTGTGGCGGCCGGCCGCCTGCGGGCCACACAGGATCCGGTCGAAGCCATCCAAGGTACCGAAGTCTCGTTTGTTTGCGTGGGGACGCCCAGTCAGAGCAACGGCAGCTTGGATCTGAACTACATCCGGCGGGTTTGTGAGGAAATTGGTCTTGCTCTCAGGATCAAGACGGCGCGCCACACCATCGTAATCCGCAGTACCGTATTGCCCGGAACGATGCGCGGAGTCGTGATCCCGCTGCTCGAGGAACATTCCGGTAAGAAGGCGGGCCTGGGTTTCCACGTCTGTAATAATCCGGAGTTTCTGCGCGAAGGTTCGGCCGTGATGGATTTCAAATTTCCGGCGAAGACGGTCATCGGCGAACTGGATCGCGAAGGCGGCGAAATGTTGGCGGAGCTCTACGGGAAGCTGGATGCGCCTCTTCTCAGGATGGACCTGGAAACCGCCGAGATGGTCAAGTACATCGACAACAGTTGGCACGCGCTGAAGGTTGGCTTCGCCAACGAGGTCGGGAACCTTTGTAAGTCTCTGGGCGTGGATGGGCACCGGGCCATGGAGTTGTTCTGCATGGATAAGAAGCTCAACATATCCGCTGCTTACCTTTCGCCCGGCTTTGCGTTCGGCGGCTCGTGCCTGCCCAAGGATCTCAGAGCCCTGGCCTATACGGCCAAGCTGCACGACCTGGAGCTGCCAATCCTGAGCTCGATCCTGCGCAGCAACGACCTGCAGGTGCTGCGCGGCTTACAGCTAATTATGGAAAAGGGAAACACGCAGGTCGGTATCCTGGGCTTTAGCTTTAAGGCCGGCACGGACGATCTGCGCGAAAGCCCCATGATCGAAATTATTGAGCGCCTGGTGGGTAAAGGCTACGATTTGCGGATCTACGATAAGAACGTGCAGATGGCGAAGCTGGTGGGGGCCAATCGGGACTTTATCCTGAATCGCATCCCGCATGTTTCCGGCCTGATGGTCGATGATATCGATACGGTTGTGAAGCACGCCAAGACCATTGTGATCGGCAACAAAGACCCGGATTTCCGGAATGTGCTGGAAGGCCTGCACCATGGGCAGTGTGTGGTGGACCTGGTGCGCATCGCGGATGTCCAAAGCAGGAACGGAAGCTACGAGCGTATTTGCTGATGAATATGTGCTACAACCCGGGCGATGGTGTATTACACGCGAGTCTGATTGACCCGCGGCGGTCAACGCGATGAAGCGAAGAGTACTCATCATCGTCGAAAACCAATCGGTCCCGCCCGATCCGCGGGTACTCAACGAGAGCATTTCGCTGGTGGCGAACGGTTACGACGTGACCGTGTTGTGCCCGCGCCGGAAAAACTGGCTGGAGGGCCGCCAGGAAGTCCAGGGAGTCCGGATTTACAGGCACCCCATGCCCAGAGAGGGCCACACCATTCTTGGCTATTTGTGGGAGTATGGCAGCTCGTTTGTTTGGGAATTCCTGTATACCTGGTGGATTTTTTTAAGGCACGGGTTCGATGTGATCCAAGGCTGCAATCCGCCCGACCACATCTTCCTGATTGCTTTGCCGTTCAAGCTTTTCGGTGTGAAGTACATCTTCGATCATCATGACGCCAGCCCGGAGCTTTACCGAGCCAAGTACGGCGGGCAAAACCTGGTTCTTAAGGTTTTGCTTTGGCTCGAGAGGTGGACGTATCGTCTGAGCGACGCCGTGATCGTCACCAACGGCAGCTACAAAGAGCTGGCTACCGGTAGGGGGCATGTCCCCGCTGAGGACGTTTTTATCGTTCGCAACGGACCGCACCCGCAAACCTTCAAGGCAGTGGCGCCGAATCCCGCGCAGCGCGCCGGCAAACGCTACCTGGTCGGTTATGTGGGATGCATGAATGTCCAGGACGGCCTCGATATTCTGGTGGAGGTGGCGCGGCACATCAAGGATCTAGGCCGGCGGGATGTCCGTTTCGTCTGTGTCGGCGGCGGACCGGAACTCGAGAAACTGCGCAAGATGGTGCGGGACCTGGACCTGGTGGACATGGTCCACTTTACCGGCTTCGTGCCGGACCAGCAGTTGTTAGAAGTGCTCTCCACGGCGGATGTCTGTGTGAACCCTGACCGGCCGTGCGAGATGAACGATATTTCCACCATGATCAAAATCATGGAGTATATGGCTCTCGGAAAGCCGATCGTCCAGTTTAACTCAAAGGAGGGGAAATTCAGCGCCGGGGAAGCGTCTCTGTACGCAGACACGGTCAATCAGATTCCTGATTTTGCCGGCAAAGTTCTCTGGTTACTCGACCGGCCAGACGAACGAAAGAGAATGGGAGAATTGGGCAAGGCGCGGGTTGAGAAGGAACTGGCTTGGGAATGTTCCGTCGCCAATTTGCTGGCGGCGTACGATCGGGTATACAACAAACGGGCATCGAAGCATAGGACGGAGACCGGCCAGCGTCAGCGGTTATCCGGCGGCGATGCTGCCCCCGCGGAAGCGGTCTCCGCCGAAACGGACGCAGCGTGCCGGTCCGGGCGTGCCTCTTCCTACGTTTTGATCACACCTGCTCACAATGAACAGGCATTTATTCAGAAGACCATCGAGTCGGTCATCCAGCAGACGGTGCTGCCGGTTAAATGGGTGATTGTGGACGACGGATCCACGGACAGGACCGCGGAACTCGTCAGCGGTTACCTCAGGGCCTACCCATGGATGGAACTGGTCCGTCGGGAACCGCGGTCTGACCGGCACTTTGCGGGCAAGGTGCACGCCTTCAACGCGGGATATGAAAGGGTGAAGGACCTTCCATTTGATGTGATTGCCAACCTGGATGCCGACATATCGTTCGGTCCTGATCATTTTGAGTTTTTGCTGAGAAAATTCGCTCAGGACCCAAACTTGGGGGTGGCCGGGACAATATTTTCGGAAGAAGGCTACAGTTCGGCTACGGACAGCTTCGAGGGCAGGACTCACGTTTCAGGGCAGTGCCAGTTGTTTCGCAGACAGTGCTGGCAGGAAATTGGCGGGTACATTCCGCATCGCGCGGGTGGGATCGACTGGATGGCTGTAGTCACGGCCCGTATGAAGGGTTGGAAGACGGAGTCATTCCGCGAGAAATCCTTCTTCCACTACCGGCACCTTGGAACCGCCCAACGGGGCGTTGTTTCGGCGCTGTTTTCGTATGGAGAGAAAGATTATTATCTGGGTGGGCATCCGGCTTGGGAGTTGTGCCGGGTCGCCTACCGGATCACCAAGCGACCTTTGCTGATCGGGGGCTTGGCGGTTGGACTGGGTTACTGCTGGGCATTCCTGCGCCGCATTCCCCGGCCGGTGTCTCGCGAACTCATGGCCTTTCATCGTAGAGAGCAGATGTCGAAATTGAGCGCGATCGTTAAGTCTTTGGTGAGATTCAAGAAAATCGATAACTTCAACGTCGCGCGCAATTAGGAGATACAGCGGGAGCTACGGCGAGAGCGAAAAGCGAGCACTTATGTGCGGCATTTGCGGACAATATAACTTCGGAACAGCAGAACCGGTAGCGCGCTGGAGCGTGGAGGCGATGACCAGAACCCTGGTACATCGCGGCCCGGACGACGAGGGCTATTACTTCAGCGGGCCACTAGGATTCGGATTCCGCAGGTTGTCCATCATCGACCTGTTGGGCGGCCATCAGCCGATGTCGGACCCGCAAGAAGCCATCTGGGTGGTCTTCAACGGTGAGATTTATAATTTTCCGGAGCTGCGACGCGAGCTTGAACAACACGGCCACATTTTCCGTACGAACTCCGACACGGAAGTGATCATCCATGGATACAAGCAGTGGGGTGACGAGGTTCTCAACCGGCTGAATGGCATGTTCGGTCTGGCGATCTGGGACGAGCGGCAAAAGCGGCTGGTCGTGGCGCGGGATGCGTTCGGGATCAAGTTGATTTATTACCGGATTGACCGGGACAGATTGTATTTTGGCTCCGAGATGCGTGCGATCCGGGCGGCCGCACCGGATGACGAAGTAGATTCGGTTGCACTGAACCTTTTTCTGAGATACCGCTATACTCCAGCGCCTTACACGATTTTCAAGGGTGTACGCAAACTCGCTCCAGGAACCAAGCTGGTTGTCCAGGGCGGTTCCGTGAAAGTAGAGCGGTGGTATCGATTCCGGCCGGAGGCATTCAAGCCGCCCAAATCATCGGCGGAAGCCGCGGAGGAATTGCTGAGTCTTTACCAGCAAGCGGTGCGGAGGCAGTTGATCAGCGACGTACCAGTCGGTCTTCTCTTGAGCGGCGGCATCGACTCCGGGCTGCTGCTGGCGTTGATGAACCTTAATGGGAGTGCCTGGCCGACCTATACAGTGGGCTACGGCAGCGGTTTTGCAGACGATGAATTAGCGGATGCTGCCGAAACCGCGCATGTACTGGGGGCGCGGCATACCTCCGTCACGATTACGCAGTCAATTTTCGAAGAGACACTTCCGAAAATCGTCTCTTGTCTCGAAGAGCCCATCGCCACTTCTTCCATCGTGCCCATGTATTTCGTTTGTGAGCGGGCCCGGCAGGACGTCAAAGTGGCCTTGGTTGGGCAGGGTCCCGACGAACTGTTTGGCGGGTACCGGCGCCATCTGGGCGTGCGTTATGGCGCTCTGTGGGCGCGGTTACCGCAATGGACGCGAGCGCCGCTCTCCACAGTCATCCATTCGTTGCCGAGAAACGAGACACTCAAACGGGGCGTGTACTCGCTGGGCATTCCCGAACGGATGCGCCGCTACCAGTATGTGCTATCCCTGTTGCCCGGCGAAGAAGTCGATGGGCTGTTCCAGGACGGATTGCTGGCGCGCGATGCAGGTGACGCCATCCTGGACTGTTGGGCGGATATGTCCGACCTGATGTCCGGCACAGACGAACTGGGTGGACTCCAGTTCCTCGAAGTGCGCTCCACGCTTCCCGACGAACTGCTGATGTACGCCGACAAGCTGTCGATGGCTCACGGTCTCGAACTGCGCGTCCCCTACGTGGATAAAGAGATTGTCGAATTTGTGGAGCGGCTGCCGGCTGACCTGAAGGTCAGGAACGGTTCCCGGAAATGGCTGCACCGGCGGGTCTGTGGGAGTTATTTGCCGGCTTCGATTCTCAAACGCAAGAAACGCGGGTTCGCTTCCAACGTGGTGGACGACTGGTTCCGCATCGTGATGGATAGCCGGATGGTGGAGACGCTTCGCGATAGCGGCGCCAGGATCTATCAATACCTTCAGGCCGGCGCGGTACGGCGGCTGTTCGACGACCACGCTTCGGGCCGGCACGACAACCACAAAATTCTGTTCAGCCTGGTGGTGCTTGAGCAGTGGCTACAGGCTAACGAATCGCCCGTTGCCGCGGTGCGATAAGCTCCAGCCGTCGCGAGAGCCTGCGTGTGTTTCTGATCCAGCCCAAGATCTCTGCCGCCGCGCGCGGATCCAGCCCCAGGCAGCTCCGATTAGGGAAGCCATTTTGATCCAACCGCAATCCTCGCAGTCCAAGGCGCAGTGGCCATCGATTATTGGACCCGACGACCGGATTCTGGTTACCGGCGCCGCCGGTTTTATCGGATTACGGGTAGTGGAGGGTCTGCTCGATCGCGGTTTTCGCAATCTGGTTTGCTTCGTTCGTCCATCGAGCAACGCGGCCGGATTGGATGCTCTCATCAACGGCAGGCGCCCACCGGCGCGGATCGACGTGATCAAGGGCAATCTTCTCTCGCGGGCGGACTGCGAAGCTGCGTCCGCAGGCGCGGCGGTGGTCTTCCATCTGGCCGCCGGCACCGGCGAAAAATCTTTCCCCGACGCATTCATGAACTCAGTGGTCGCTACCAGAAATCTGCTGGAGGCGGCCATTCGATATGCGGCTCTGCGGAGGTTTGTGCTGGTCAGTTCGTTTACGGTTTACTCGAACCAACAGAGGTCCGATCGACTCGACGAATCTTGCCCGCTTGAAACCGAACCGGCGCGCCGTGACGCGTACTGCTTCGCCAAGGTCAAACAGGAGGAACTCGTTGCCGAGTACGGGAAAGGCCGCGGGGTGCCCTACGTGGTGGTGCGGCCGGGCAGCGTTTATGGCGCCGGCAAAAGCCAGATCACCGGAAGGGTCGGATTAGGGACGTTTGGGCTCTTTCTCCACTTAGGCGGCTCTAACACCGTTCCATTTACCTACGTCGACAATTGCGCGGAGGCGATCGTGCTGGCGGGCCTGATAAGCGGGGTGGACGGAGAAGCCTTCAATATAGTAGACGATGATCTTCCATCCAGCCGCCAGTTCCTGCGGCAGTACAAGAAAAACGTTAGGCACTTTAAATCGATCTATATCCCGCATCCTGTCAGCCACGCGCTCTGTTGGCTCTGGGAAAGATATTCACAGTGGTCCCGCGGACAATTGCCGCCGGCCTTCAATCGCAAGCGGTGGTACGCCGAGTGGAGAACAACGCGCTACACCAATGAGAAACTGAAGGCACGGCTGGGCTGGACGCCGGGAGTTCCGACCGCGGAAGGGTTGCGCCGGTTCTTTCAAAGCTGTCCGCAGGGAGCATCTCATGCTTAAGGCCGCGATCGTGGGATGCGGCAAAATCGCGGACGCTCACGCGTCCCACCTTCAGTATGTGGAAGGGTGCGAGATTGCGGGCGTGTGCGACCGTGAGCCACTGATGACGCGCCAGCTCTGCGAGCGCTTCCCGGTCAAACGCGCTTTTAGTGACCTGGCAGAACTGGTGAGCGAAGCCCGGCCGGACGTAGTTCACATCACCACGCCTCCCGAAAGCCATTTCGAAATTGCCAGGTTTTGTCTCGAAAGCGGTTGCCATGTCTATGTAGAGAAGCCCTTCACGGTGGACGCAGACCAGGCTGTCCGGCTGGTGAACCTGGCTCAGGAGAAGGGTCTTAAGTTAACCGTTGGTCATAACTACCAATTCAGCCATGTGGCGCGGCGCATGCGTGCGCTGGTGGAAAGCGGATACTTGGGTGGCGATCCCGTCCACATGGAGAGTTACTACTGTTACGACTTAGCCGATCCGAGCTATGCGCGGGCGCTTCTCGGCGACAAACAACATTGGGTGCGGCGGTTGCCCGGGAAGTTATTGCACAATATTATCAGCCATGGAATCGCCAGAATTGCGGAATTTCTCCGCGGTGATCATCCGAAGATCATCGCGTACGGCTTTGTTAGTCGTGTTATCGAAGATATTGGCGAAAGCGAGATTATCGACGAGCTGCGAGTTATCATTTCCGATGAAAACCGGTCGACCGCGTACTTTACTTTCTCCTCGCAGATGAAACCATCGCTTCACGAGTTTCGGATCTACGGACCGAAGAACGGTCTGATACTGGACCAGAGTCACGAGATTCTTCTCCGGCTACGGGGCACGAGACGAAAGAGCTATGCCGATCAATTTGTTCCGCCGGTGGTGTTCGCCAAGCAGCACCTTGGGAATCTGCTCGGTAACTTAGGATTTTTCCTGCACCGGGACTTTCACGCAGATTCTGGAATGAAGTGTTTGATCGACTCCTTCTATCGCTCCATCCGTGAAGATAGAGCAGTACCTATTCCTTATCCCGAGATTTTGCGCACGGCCAGAATCATGGGTACGGTCTTTAGTCAACTCAGGTACAACCGCTTGGCGGTTGGTGCACTCGCGGGGTGATCTAGTGTTCAAGCGCAGCGACGTCCGTCGAAAATGGCGGCGTCTTGGATGAAGCGCTTAACTGGCCGCGGCCGGTGCTGAGCTCCGCCTAGCCACCGGCCCAAGAAGCCTGCTAACGTACGATGCCTCCCTCATTGGCCCTATTGCTCTGGGTTGTTCTCCTCCTGGGGCTTTTCTTCTTCGACCCGGCCCGGGGGCCCAAGACCTCGGGAGCCTTGTGGGTGCCAGTGATTTGGCTGTCTTTAATGGGATCAAGGTCGCCGGCCATGTGGCTTGGGTTCTCCTATGGGAGTAGCAGCCAAGCCTTGGAGGAGGGAAACCCGCTGGACCGCACGGTCTTTTCTCTCCTGACTGTGGCGGCAATCGCTATCCTCGTTTCGCGTTCGTTTCGCGTGGATAAATTTGTCAAGCAGAATTCTGCTCTGGTCTTATTTCTGGCATTCGCCTTGCTCAGCGTTGCATGGTCCGATTTTCCACTGGCGACCTTCAAGAAGTGGTTCCGGGATATGGGCCTGTACATGGTAGTTCTGGTTGTTTTGTCCGATCGTCGCCCGCTTGAAGCGGTGCGCAACGTGCTCCGCCGGGTTTGCTACATGCTAGTTCCGTTGTCGATCGTATTCATCAAGTATTACCCCTTCCTCGGCAAGACGTTCTCGCCTTGGGGTGGTCAGGAGTACACCGGGGTATCGACAAGCAAGAACACACTGGGCGCGTTATGCCTGGTGAGTGGCATATTCTTTTTTTGGGATACGATCACGCGCTGGCCGCAACGCAGTAACAAGCGCGTTCGACGTGTGATTCTAGTGGACATTGCATTCATCGGCATGACCCTCTGGCTGCTGAATGTGTCCGATAGCAAGACCTCGACCGTCTGCTTGGGCATCGGGTGTTTGATGATTGCCGCGGTGAATTTGAGCGTTGGCCAGCGGCACCTTGGTGCGATCAGAGCGTTGGCTCCAGTAAGTTTCCTTATCTATCTTATCCTAACGGTGGGCTTCGGCATGGGCGCACAGTTGTCGCAGGCCATCGGAAGGTCCGGAGATATGTCCGACCGAACTCATATTTGGGGGGTTCTTCTAGGCGTGCCGATCAATCGACTCTTCGGTACTGGCTATCAGAGCTTCTGGCTTGGCTGGCGCACCGAGTGGGTATGGGCGAGACTTGACGGCGACTCCGTGATGGAGGCGCATAATGGCTACCTGCAGATTTACCTCGATCTCGGCTTGGTCGGATTGTTTCTCCTCTGTACTTTCCTAATCGCAACATATCGCAAGCTCTGCAAGCAACTCAAACCCCTCACGGCCATTGGATCGCTAAGCTTTGGCCTCTGGACCCTGTTGCTGTTTTACAACATTAGCGAGGCATCCTTCGAAGTCAACCTGCTCTTTGTTACTTTTCTGTTCGCTGCCGTTACTGTGCCAGAGCACGCTCTAAATCGCGCGCCCGCTAGGTGTGCCGTCGACCTCGACTTTAGGGAGCCACCCGCGAATATTGAAATCGCGCGTCATGGCTGGCAATGAACGCCCAGACGTGCCTGATAGGCGCGAAAAGAGGGCGTAAGCATGTATCGTTGCGCAAGAAACATGAGATCAATATAAGAGCGACGCGTATGTCAAAGGGACGTAAAAGAGTTGTGGTGGTCATGCCCGCGTATAATGCGGCCGAGACCCTCCGAATGACCTATCAGGCGCTGCCCCACGACATGGTTGACCTTGTGATCCTCGTCGACGATGGGAGCAAAGACGAGACCGTCCGCGTCGCCAAGGAACTCGGACTCGAACTCTTCGTTCACAACCGCAACTACGGCTACGGCGCCAACCAGAAAACCTGTTATCGCGAAGCATTGCGCGCCAACGCGGACATCGTCGTCATGGTGCACCCGGATTATCAGTACGATCCGACCCTACTGCCCGAAATGGTGGCGCCGATCGAGCGCGGAGAAGCCGATATCGTGTTCGGCTCCCGGCTGATGGGCGCGAATCCGATGAAGCAGGGTATGCCATGGTGGAAATATATCTCCAACCGCTTCCTTACGTGGGTGGAGAACCGTGCTTTTGGACTGAACCTTTCCGAGTTTCATACCGGCTACCGGGCCTACACGCACGATGCCCTGCAAGCGATGAATCTCGCCACCAACTCCGACAAGTTCATCTTTGATCAGGAGGTCGTGGCGCAGGCGGTCGCTCTGAATTTGCGGATCAAGGAAATCGCCGTTCCCACGCGCTACTTTCCCCAAGCTTCCTCTGCTTCTTTTGTGCAAAGCAGTATTTACGGCTTCTCCATCCTTTATGTTGTTTTTCGCTACTGGCTACATAAATCCAGAATCCGCCGCTCCCGCCAATTCGAAAGCCTGGCCAGGCGCTATCGTTTGGAAGCCGATGAAAAGGCGGCGGCCACCAGCCGATGACTACGGAAGGGAATAGCAATTGGATTTCTTTCGTAAAGCTTCGAGCCGAGGCCCTGGGTGACAAGAACGCGAAGAGCGCCCGGCCGGTGTTTTTGCCGGGCAGTCCGAATTTGATCCAGTTTGCTTAGATGGTGGACCATCCGGGAACGGCGCTGGCTGCTTTTGCGGTTACGTCGGTTGACTTATGCGCCAAATCCAACAAATAGTCGAAGATCCTCGGCGATTCCGTCGCCACATGGTCATCGTGCTTGGCATCGCTGTTCTTGTGCGTCTGGCGGTGGTTGCGGCGTTCTGGCATTCGTGGGGCTGGCATCACAACGAAATCCCAGACGCATGGAATAAACTCGCGATCAATCTGGTCGATAGTGGAACCTTCGGATTTGTTCCCGGTCAGTCAACAATTCTCCGAGGTCCGGTTTTTCCGCTCGTCGAGGTCCCACTTTACCTCGCGTTCGGTGAAAGGTATGCCGGCTGGTGCATAAGCCTCCTGCTGTTCGACACGCTAACGTGCTTTCTTATCATTACCCTGTTTCGGAAGCTGTGGGGTAATCTTCCCGCCCTGCTCGCGGGACTCTTTTACGCCGTCAACCTCCCAATCGTATACTACACGGCCAAAATTTCGCAGGTCACGAGCATACTCCCGTTTGTGGTGCTTTATACGTATCTCTTCTCGTCCTGGGAATATGCCTATCATTGCCGGTGGCGGCCATGGGTGCTTGGATTGGTCTCTGGCCTCATGATCTTGGATAAAACCGTCTATTTACCAGTACCTCTTGTCTGTTCGGCGCTTCTGGTCTGGTCGAAGCGACTCGAACGGAAGCGTGGCCCCCAATTGCTGCCGGTTGCACTTTACTTGCTGGTCACCGCCGCAGTCGTTGCTCCTTGGACGGTGCGAAACTACGTCTTAACTGGAGGGAAGCTGGTTCCGGTGCAGAGCCTGTTCTGGGAGGCTAATGTGCAGGATGTGCTCTATCATGACCTTACAAAAGAGCGTGGGATCGATCGTGCGGAAGGAATGACGCTGGATTACTTCATCGAACAGGAGCGCCAGATGCTCATCGCCCATGGGGTCAGTCCTGACTACCCGAAATACATGAGCCGTGCTAAGTGGGAATACGCCTGTGAACAAGCCTACCGCGCCGTTTTTTTTAAATGGCTCCGGCAGGATCCGGAGAAGATTATCCGTGTGAAAGTGGAAAATCTTTGGAACTTTTGGGTACGCGCGGAGAATTGGCAGAAGACCCTGCTGCTCATGTTGATGCAGGTTCCGTTCCTTGGAGCTGCGATGGCGAGTCTGGTAATTCTTCTTCATAGGCGACAACTTCACCGAGTGAAATTCGGTTTGATCATTATTCTGGTGCTTTGGGGCGAGTATTTCCTCGTATTTGCCTGGGGCCGCTACTCCCTGGATTTGGTTCCCATCCTCGGTTTGATTTTCGGCCTGGGAGCCGCAGTGAGGGCGAGCCCGCAACGAAACGAGCCTCCTACCAGACTTGTTGTGGAGGCTGCACGCGAGTATTGAATACATACTCATACCGCCGTCTTCGTCACGCCGGCGTGCTACGCCCCGCAAACACTCCGCCGCTGTGTTTCACTGCGCAGTTACCTGGAGGCCCGTCGGAGCGGCAGGGGGCGCCGTTCCCGTCGTGGTCGTGAGGGGATGCGGATATGTATACGGACTGTAGAAGGTTGTCCAAGTATTCGCAGTCGTGCATTGGTAGAGGGTGTTCTGATCTGTCGCCCAATAAGCTACTCCTGTGGTGCAAGTCGCCGGGCGATTAGCGAACACGGCGTGGCCCATGCCGCTAATCCCGTTGAATGGAGACGAAGAATTAGTCTGTGCGGCTTGATTGGCTGTCTCTGTGTAGAAATTCCTGTTCGCTATGACTCTTGCTGTGTCAGCATAGACCACTGCTACGCTAGGTGTAGCCCCGCTAAAGCTATTCATCCACGAGTAAGAGGGTGATACAATCTCGTTGGCAGGAGTAGACTGTGGCGGCGCTCCGCTATAGAGATATCCCGCGCCGCGTCCACCAGCTTGATCTATGCATGCCGTTGCGCGAAGGATCTGAATTGAATCCCCGACCGCGGGAGTCCAGGACCCTGCAACGCCACTGTACGTAATAGTCAGGGTGTTTCCGGTGTTGGATGTTATTTCTGATCCGGTCGATTGGGTGACATCGTGAACCGAATAGGGTGCTCCGTTAGGAGACCACTGATTTGTAATCCATGCCGGACTGCTCCCCGAGACGGTTATCGTGTAGCTACCAGAAACCGATCCGACCGTCCCTGAGTAATAGGTTACTCCGTCGTTGGTGTCATACGGAGCCGAGCCGTCGCATGCCCCCCATCCACCACTGCTCTCTTGAGTTCGGAAGGTATCCAAGTTTTCGAAGGTACTCATCCCGGAATTCGACGCGAAGTTTATGGTGTTGTTCCATGTCAGTCCGGTGCCCCCCCTGGCTCCCACTTGAGCCTGACATTCCGTGGAAGATGGGCAGTTGATCGTGTTGTCGTAAAATTCCCAAGTCCGCCCGCTCCGAGGTCTTCCGTTTGATTCCGTGCCATGCCAAGCTATTGCGGCATTAATATTGTCTACATTGAAGGTGTTATACCGGACAACCAGTCTGCCCCCTCCTTCATTTTGCAAGCTTCCCGCACTGCCCTCGTTATCGCTGGTTCCAGAATTGTTGAATGTATTATTCTCGAAGAACAGGAAGTTAGCTGATCCGTAAGATTCCGGCTGTGCCCAGGAGTTATCGCCGTAGTAGCCTACGCCGAGGTAACTGGCATTTGCAACCTCTGCCAGTTGCAGGTAATTTCCTGCAACCCCGTTGATGGTGTTGTGGTCTGCCACCCCGAACATGTCACCAATGGCGGTCATCCCGTATGAGTTACCGACATTCGCATGCCCGGCCCAGTTCGAAAAGGTAAGGTTGTCCATGCGAAGATTTGGACAGCCGCTGGGGGTGCAGGTTCCGAGGACAGCTAACGCGACGCCTGAGCCGGTGCCAGATGCTATGTTCATGCAAGAGAGGCGGGTGGTTGAGCTCCCATATGTAGGCGTCGCTCGAAGGGCCCTAATGCCACCAGACACGGTGATGCTGGTCTGAGTGCAGGAGGAACTCGCCCCAACTGTTGAGGAGGTAGAATTAGGTGTGCCAGTGCCGATAATGGAGATTCCAATGTTCGCCGGTACCGTAACACCCGTCGTCCACGTGCACGACCCCGCGGGGATATTGATCGTGTCGCCATTCGCAGCAGCCGTAATAGCCGCTTGTACGTCGCTAGCATTACAGGAGGCTGCAGTTCGAGTGGCAGCCGGGAGGGGCTCCATCAAAAACATGCTCGCGAAAAGAGCAACAAAGAAGGGTTTGCTGGCTATTGTCATTTGGGGCTGTTTCCTTTATGAAAGACAATAGTGTAACCTAATTTCTTGTCAAAAGTGTGTTGGAGACTATCTAAAGTTATATAACCTTTATGACTATTTGTCGTACAGTTGAAAGCCTTTCCTAACGAATGTTAGCATCTCCGGGGCGTCCCAGACCGCAATGAAAGCAACGTATCGGCAGAAGCTCAGCAGAAGGCAGAAGCGCGGCTGGCGGGCGGGAGGCGTCGGTAGGGACGAGGTGATGCAATGAAAACACTGGTCTCGATTCTTATCCCCGCCTATAACGCCGAGAACTGGATCGGGTACGCACTTGAATCCGCGATCGCCCAGACTTGGCCCTACAAGGAGATTATCGTCGTGGACGATGGGTCTACCGATGAGACGGCCAGCATCGCGCGACGTTTTGCGTCGCGCGAGGTCGCCATCGTTTCGAGGGAAAACCGGGGTCTTTCGGCGACTGTGAATTATGCGTTACAACTTAGCCAAGGGAATTATATACAGGAACTGGATGCAGACGATCTTCTGGCGCCAGACAAGATCGAGCGGCAACTTGCGGCACTCGGCGAAGGCGACGGCAGGCGGATACTCCTCTCTTCGCCGTGGGCCCCGTTCTATTATCGCACCCGTCACGCACGCTTCGTACGGAACGCACTGTGCCAAGACCTTTCGCCAGTAGAGTGGCTGTTGAGGAAAATGGGCCAAAACCTCCACATGCAAAACGCCACCTGGCTGGTGAGCCGGGAACTGGCCGAGGCGGCGGGACCTTGGGATGAGGACCTGCATTACGATCAGGACGGTGAATATTTCGCCCGTGTGCTGCTGGTATCGGAGGGTACGCACTTCGTTCCCGAAACAGGGATCTTCTATAGAGCCAGCCCGTCGAGTCGCGTCAGCTACATCGGCAACTCGGATGTGAAAAAGGATTCGCTGTTTCGTTCCCTTAAACTGCATATTCAATATCTCCGCTCGTTGGAGGACACTGAACGCACGCGAAGGGCCTGCGTGACGTATCTGCAAAACTGGTACGGAGCTTTCTACCGGGAGCGCCCTGATATCATGGTGGAGTTGGAGGCGTTGGCTGTGCGACTCGGTGGTCGCTTAAAGCCGCCGTCCTTGAACTGGAAGTATGCGTGGTTGGAGCCGGTTTTTGGAAGGACCGCGGCGAAATCGGTGCAGATGCGGCTCTCCGACTTCAAGGGATCGTGCCGCCGGCAGATCGATAAGGTCCTCTACGATTTCGAATAGCGCCGAAGAGCTGCGGCTGTACTGTGATTTGAAGAAGTGCACGATCGGATGAAGCGCTGGAACTCCAGATGAGCCGGGGTTTAGGAAAGAGCTCTCAACACCTGCCGGGGCAGACGGGTTTGCCGCCGCGACCGGCGCATGAGCGTGCAGTGGCGCTCCTCACCGGTGGAGCGGACCGCCCCTACGCATTCGGTCTGGCGACAGCCTTGGCGGAAAAGGGCGTAACGCTGGATTTGATTGCGAATGATGATTTGGATTGTCCGGAACTCCGCGGCAACCGCAACGTGAACTTCCTCAACCTGCGCGGCGACCAGCGGACCGATGCCGGCGTGGCGGCGAAGGTCGCGCGGGTGTTGTTCTATTATGTCAGGCTGATTCGCTACGCCGCTTTCAGTACGCCACGAGTCTTCCACATCCTGTGGAACAACAAATTCGAGACCTTTGACCGTACGCTCCTGATGCTTTATTACAGGGCGTTGGGAAAAACAATTGTACTGACCGCACATAATGTAAACTCCGGAACGCGGGACCGTGCTGACAGTTGGTTCAACCGTCTCACGCTCGGCATCCAATACCAGCTTTCCGGTCATATTTTCGTACACACTGAGAAAATGAAGCGGGAACTAAGCCGGCAGTTCGGCGTGGCAGATGATCGGGTGACGGTCATCCCATTTGGCATTAACAACTCGGTTCCGGTCACCACCCTTTCCGAGGACGAAGCCCGGAAGCGCCTGGGAATCCAACGCGGCGAAAGGACCGTCCTCTTCTTCGGCAACATACTGCCTTACAAAGGACTGGAATATCTGATCCGCGCATTCGAGCAGGTGCAGGCTAAAGGCGCCGCAGATCGGCTGATCATCGCGGGCAGGCCGAATCAGGGAGACAAATACTGGAACTCCATACGTGGGTCCATTGATGGTTTCCTGAACAGCGGTCACATAGTGCTGAAAGCAGAGTACATTCCGGATGATGAGACCGAGCTGTATTTCAAGGCTGCGGATGTACTGGTGTTGCCCTACCGGCATGTCTATCAGAGCGGTGTCTTATTCCTCGGCTACAGTTTCGGCCTGCCCGTGATTGCGGCGGATGTCGGGTCCTTGCGGGACGAGATTGAGGATGGCCGGACGGGCTTGGTTTTTCGGCCCGAGGATGCCGGTGAGTTGGCCGGAGCGATCGAACGCTACTTTGCGAGCGACTTATATGCAGGCTTGAGCCGCCGACGGCAGGAGATACGGGATTACGCGGTAAGGCGTCACTCCTGGGAGATTGTGAGCCGCATGACAATAGATGTCTACGCCACACTCCTGCACGCGCCGCGTGCTCAGGAGCTTCGGGAAAGTGAGCTGCCGCGTGATCTCGCGAGTGTGCGGCAGTTGTCTCAAAACGGCAGCGAAATTGAGACGGATCGAGTGGGCGAACGGTTCTAGCGGTGAGTACCAGCATGTTAGCCGAGAGACAGTCGCGCGATGCGCTGAGCACGCGCCATTTGCATGCGGATCTGAAAGGTCGATCGGTACGCGGGGGCGTGCTGACGATCACTTCGCAGGGCGCACAATTTGTGCTGACCTCGATTTCGACAGTGGCATTGGCGCGCATCCTGACGCCGGCCGACTTCGGACTGGTGGCCATGGTGACCGCTATCACCGGCTTGGGGCAGGCATTCGCGGACTTGGGTCTGTCGGAGGCAACCATTCAGCGTGAGGAGATCAGTCACAAGCAAGTTAGTAACCTGTTTTGGATCAATGTTGCGCTTGGGCTGGCGCTGATGCTGGTAACAGCGGCGCTCGCGCCGGTTCTGGCCTGGTTTTATCACGAACCGCGGCTAAAGGCCATCACTCTGGTTCTATCGCTTACATTTCTAATCGGTGGACTGCGAGTACAGCACGATGCCCTACTGCGGCGTCAGATGCGTTTCCGGTCGCTGGCGTTTCGCGACATAACCTCAAACGTAATCGCTGTTCCGGCTGCCATCGCACTTGCGTTGGGCGGAGCCGGGTATTGGGCCATTGTGGCGCTGCCGTTGATTGCGAATGTTAGTCAAATGGCCCTCTCCTGGTTCATGGCCGGGTGGCTGCCGGGTCCGCCCAATCGCGAGGGCGAGGTAAGGTCGCTGATCGTCTTCGGCGGAAATGTGGCCGTTTCCTACTTGATCTACAACGTAAATCAAAGCGCCGATAGCGTGTTAATCGGCTGGTACTGGGGCGCCGGACCCTTGGGATTGTACTCGCGGGCATACAATCTACTGATGATGCCTGTGCGGCAGTTGGGCGCGCCGGCGCGCAGCGTAGCGGTCCCCACTTTCAGCAGAGTACAGGGTGATGCGGACCTCTTTGCGCGTTATTACCTGCGGGCCGTCAACCTGATCATGTGGATCAGTGCCCCTATCTTCGGATTTTTGTTCGTCACGGCGGCGCCGGTAATCGTGCTGGTGCTGGGCAGTAAGTGGCGGGAAGCAGCGCCGGTGTTTCAAATTCTGGCGATCGCGGCGTTGGGACAGCAGCTTCGTGAGTCAACTGTCTGGTTGCTGGTCAGCCGGGGAGACTCGAAGCGGCTGCTCCATCTGTTGCTGGTCATTTCACCGGTCATCGTCGCTAGTTTCGCTGTTGGCCTGCCTTTCGGCATCAAAGGCGTCGCACTATCCGGCTCGCTGGTTCTTATCGGCATTTTTCCGTGGATGCTCAAGTTTGTTTTTCGCGGAACCGAATTGACCTTAATGCGACTCGCACGAGCGATTCTTTGTCCGGTGGCCCTATGCCTCGCAGGCGTAGTTTCGGCCGAATTGGCTCTTCACCTCATCGCGCCCGAGCATATCGTGCCGCAGCTTCTGGTTGCGGCCTTAAGCTTCGCTATAACTTATTCGTTAGCACTTCTCGTGTCTCCGATACGCGAGGAAATTGTATCTTTCAAAGGACTACTCGGACACTTGCGCCTATCGGGCCAAAGCGCCTAGGAGTCTGTCCGAGAAATAACCTTGCCCGCGATTTTTCTCTGGCGCTCTGAAACGGAATCGGTCCATAATGTTTTATGGGAAAAGTCTACCGTCCCTACTATCCGGATGAAGAGTTGCTGCTGCCGCCCAGCTTGCGCGACTGGCTCCCGGAGAAGCATCTGGCGTATTTCGTCAGCGATGTCGTGGATAACCTGGATCTCTCGGCGATGGACGCGGTCTACGGAAACGAAAAGCGCGGTCAGCCGCCGTACGACCCCCTGATGATGACCAAGGTGCTGGTATATGCCTACTGCGTGGGTGTGTTCAGTTCACGGCGGATCGAACGGCGGCTGATAGAGGACATCGCGTTCCGGGTGCTGGCGGCCGGCAATCAGCCGAACTTCCGCACGATTTCGGATTTCCGCAAGATCCATTTGAAGACGTTGGAAGGCTTGTTCGAACAGGTTTTGCAGATCGCGCTGGAGGCCGGAGCCATGCAGGTGGGCCGCGTGGCATTGGACGGGACGAAGATCAAAGCCAATGCCAGCAAGCACAAAGCCATGAGCTACGACCGCATGGGAGAGAAGCAAAAGCAGCTGAGAGCGGAAGTGAAACAGTTGCTGGAGCAGGCCGAGGCGGCGGATGCGGAAGAAGACGCCCGCTACGGCCGGGACCGGAGCGGGGACGAGTTGCCGGCAGAGTTGGAACGGCGCGAGACGCGGCTGAAGAAGATCCGGGAAGCTAAACGCGCCTTGGAAGAAAGAGCGCGCCAGAAGGCCACGGCCGAGGGCGCTGAGGCGAAGCCAGCGAAGCCCAAGGACAAAGACCAGTACCACTTCACGGATCCGGAATCGCGCATCATGAAAGGCGCGGATGGCTTCGTGCAGGGCTACAACGCGCAAGCCGCCGTGGAACCGGACTTACAGTTGATCGTGGGCCAAACGGTGACGCAGGCAACCAACGACAAAGAACAGTTGACGCCGATGATGGAAGTGATTGAACGGCAAAGCGGACAAAGACCGGAAGAGATTTTGGCGGACAGCGGTTATTGCTCAGAGAAGAACCTGGAGGCGCTGGAGTCGGCGGAAAATCCGGAGAAGCGCATCGCCGGCTATATCGCCACGGAGCGGCAGAAACATGACGAGTACAAGGAGCCCTGCCCACACGGTCCGCTGCCCAAAGGAGCCACGCGGGTGGATCGGATGCGACGCAAGCTGAAGACCAAGGCGGGCAAAGCGGTGTACGCGGCGCGCAAGGCCATCGTGGAACCCGTCTTCGGTCAGATCAAGCACGCGCGCGGGTTCCGACAGTTTCTATTGCGAGGCCTCGACAAGGTGCGCGGCGAATGGTCACTGGTGTGTCTCACGCACAACATTCTGAAGTGCTACCGGCTCTGTTATGAGTAAGCAGCTGTCGTCAGAGGCCATCTACTGTACTTATAAGTACAGATCGACTGATCCGGGGCCTCCGCGGCTTCATCGCAGCATTATTCAAGAGTCAACTCACTGCGGGCCAGATCGGCCAGACGGTTTCACTTCGCAGTGAACAAGATTTCTCGGACGGACTCCTAGCGGTCCGGCGATAAACAGCTCAGGCAAACTATCCATGATTATCACGAGCACTCCGCTGCGCATTTCATTCTTTGGTGGCGGCACCGATTATCCCGTTTGGTATCGGGAACACGGCGGCGCCGTATTATCGACCACCATCAACAAGTGCTGTTACATCACTTGCCGGCGGCTGCCTCCCTTCTTCGAGTATCACAGCCGCGTTTCCTACTCCAAGGTTGAAAACGTCCGCCGGAACGATGCGATTGAGCATCCATCGGTGCGCGGCTGCCTCCAGTTCTTAGGCATCGAAGACGGGCTAGAAATACACCATGTGGCCGACCTGCCAGCTCGCACCGGTCTAGGTACGAGTTCGGCGTTCACCGTGGGCCTTCTGCTCGGCCTCTATGCGCTGCAGGACCGTATGCGCGACAAGCAAGCACTGGCCGCGGATGCCATTCATGTCGAGCAGGAGCTGCTCAAAGAGTTTGTTGGTGCGCAAGACCAGGTTAGTGCGGCTTACGGGGGGTTCAATCGCATCAACTTTCACTCAAGCGGCGGTATCGAAGTGAAGCGCGTCGTAGCCGCGCCAAATAGGGTGGCAGAATTGGAGCGGCACCTGGCGCTCTACTTCACTGGATTTGCGCGGACCGCTTCAACGATCGCACAGGAGCAGGTTAGAATGACTCCGCAACGCAAGCAGGAGTTAGGTATGATGCTTCAATTGGTTGACGAGGCCGAGGCTATTGTCGCCAGCCCTTCCCGTTCGCTCGATGAGTTTGGCAAGCTGCTGCATGAGAGCTGGCAAATCAAGCGATCGCTGACCCATAAAATCACGAACGCGAACATCGACGAGATTTATGAGGCTGGGCTAAGCGCCGGGGCTTTGGGCGGCAAATTGCTCGGCGCGGGAGGCGGAGGCTTCATGCTGTTCTTCGTATCGCCGGAGCGACGGCAGGCGCTGCGGGAGCGATTGAAGAAGCTGCTGTGCGTCCCAATCGCATTCTCCAGTAAGGGCAGCCACGTGGTGGTTTATGAACCTGAGGAGGTTTACGACAAATCACTGGTTAGCGAACGGGATACTGTTTATGCGTAGCGTGCCCGATGTGATATTGTTGTGTGGCGGCGCGGGTTTGCGCCTGCGAAGCGTAATTGGAGACGCACCCAAGGGAATGGCGGCCATTGGTAACCGGCCGTTCCTCGAGATTTTGCTCAAGCAGTTGAGCCGTCATGGCTTCGAACGCGTGGTTCTCGGCGTGGGCTATCAGAAAGACGTGATTCAGGCACACTTCGGCACACGTATACACGGCTTGGAACTGCGGTATTCACCCGAGGAGACACCCCTGGGTACGGGGGGCGCTTTGCGTTACGCAGCGGACTTGACTGAATCGGAATGTGTCGTGGCGATGAATGGCGACAGCTACACGGATGCCGATCTCAACGAGTTTTTGGCCGATTATCGTGCTGCGCAACTGGATGTTTCGGTGTTGGTAGTGCCGGCCGATGGCCGGGACGATTGCGGCTTGGTGCAGGTCGACTCGAGCGGGCAGCTGGCCGGATTTGCCGAGAAGCAAATTACCGCAAGATCGCACTATGTGAATGCCGGCGTTTACGTGCTGTCGAGGCGTCTGCTTTACGAAATTCCGCAGGAACGGGAAATCTCTTTGGAGAAGGAGTTGTTTCCGCAGTGGCTCGCAGAGGGGCGCGCGATCCGGGCGTTCGCTTGGCCTGGCCGGTGCATCGATATCGGGACCCCGGAGCGTTACTGGAGAGCGCAGGATCTTTTGGGGGAGATTGAATCGGGAGTAGGTGTTCCGCAGGGGCAGGCGCAATGAATGTACTCATTACCGGCGCTAGCGGTTTCATCGGGGGTTTTCTCGCAAAGCACTGTCTCGAATCCGGGTGTTCCGTGCTAGGTATGGGTGTAGAGGATCCGAAAGAAGAGTGGCCTGCGGCTGCCTTTGATAGTTGTGACGTGCGGGATGCCGAGCGTCTGCGGGTAATCATCGCACGCTTTCGGCCAGACCGGATTTTTCACCTCGCGGCGCAAAGCTTCCCCACGGTTTCATTGGAAAAACCGTACGAAACCATGGAAATCAACGCGGGCGGCACCATCAATGTCTTTGAAGGCGTACGGATGGCAGGGATCGCTCCGATGGTCGTCGTGGCATGTTCCAGCGCCGAATATGGGCCGGTGGCGAGTGAAGATCTGCCGGTTCGGGAGACACATCCGCTTCGTCCTCTGCATCCTTACGGAGTAAGCAAAGTCGCACAGGATCTGCTTACGGCACAGTATTTCGCAAACTACGCGCTGCCCTGCGTGCGGATCAGGATCTTCAATACGACGGGCCCGAGCAAGATAGGCGACGTCTGTTCCGATCTCACCCGGAGAGCTGCCGAAATCGAAGCCGGCATGCGTTCGCCTTCCCTTCCTGCCGGCAATCTGGACAAAAAGCGGGCAATTATAGACGTACGCGATATGGCGCGCGCGCTGTGGATCGCGGCGGAGCGCTGTGAATCTGGCGAGGTGTACAACGTGGGCGCGAACCGGATTTACGCGATTCATGAGCTGATCGAGATCATCCGGTCGCTCGCACGCGCTCCGTTTCGCGTTGCGCAGGATCGAACGCTGGCACGCGATTGTGATGAGCCGGTGATCGCGGGCGACATCAGCAAGTTTCAGCGACGTACGGGGTGGCAACCGGAAATTGACCTAGTGGGAACGCTTGAGGAGATGCTCAACTGGTGGAGGCGCAAACTTAACTCAGTGTCTCTTCCGGAAACGCAGCCGGCGAATGCGTAACGTACTTCCAGTTGACGGGCTGTGCGCGAATACAGCGAGCGGTGCAACCTCTACGGGCGGCATCCGGCGCGCTAACATCGCGCAAAGTATCGAGGTGCCCCACCGCCTGATGGGACGGATGCTTGTCGTATTGTCCCGTGGCAGCCGATGCGCTGATTCGGGCCAATCGCGGAGGATACAAGACCCTGTTCTTCGGGAACGGCGGTACCGCCGCGGACGCCGGACATCTGGCCACGCCGTTTGTTGTCGAGGCTGTCTTATGTGTGTGCGCCGCAACCCTGACTGTTTACCGTGGGGCTCATGGCCTCGGGCGACCGGCTGGGCTATTTAGTGGACGCCCTCGTCTCCGTGCCCTCGCAGGACACACCGCGCATTCAGGAATGCCACATTCTCATAGGCATACAGTCTGCGACTGCCTGGAGCAGGCTATGGCCGTCGAATCGTGAGGCCGCGCATGAGACGAGTTTCGGATAACCATAATTCACCAGAGAAGGCGGCGAACCTACTCATCGGCCGCTTTCGCTGCTCCCCTGATTTCGGAGACTTCGAGGTATGCGATCATCTGTCTCCTGAGCCGGGCTATTTCCGCTTCGGCGCCGATGCGGTCTGTTACGGGCGCTGTGGCGGGGGCTGGCCGGCTCAGTCCTTGAAGGAAAAGCTGCCGGATGTGATCGGTGATGTGGTGGTGAACGGATCCGGCGTCCGTCTTCCGTTCGATCCCACTCAGGTAGTGGAAAATCTGCTCCATGAAAGATACTGTGCCATCCCGACCGAACCGTCGGTCTCCACGCGCGCTCTCCGAAATCTGTATTATGCCGTGCGCCCCGTCCTAGGCGTCTCTGTGCGCAGGCTCTTTCAGAGGATGTACTTCCGCGGTTGGGACAAGATTCCATTTCCGAATTGGCCTGTCGACGCAACCGTCGAGAATATCCTCTCGCGGCTGCTAGTTCTTTCGATGAAATCTAAAGGTGTGATCAGAATCCCCTTCATCTGGTATTGGCCGGACGGGTGGCCGAGCTGCACGATGATGACGCACGATATTGAAACATCCGCGGGGCTGGATTTCTGTCCACAGTTGATGGACCTGAACGACTCTTTTGGAATCAAGAGTGCGTTTCAGATTGTGCCCGAGAAACGCTATACCGTTCAGGCATCCGGGATCGAGACCATTCGGGAGCGGGGTTTCGAGATCAATGTTCATGATTTGAATCATGACGGGCATCTGCTCAACGACCGGCATGAATTTCTGCGCCGCGTCCAACAGATCAATGCCTACGGCCGCCAGTTCGGTGCACAGGGATTCCGCGCGGCCGTCATGTACCGGAACACGGACTGGTTCGAAGCGTTGGACTTCGCCTACGACATGTCCGTTCCCAACGTGGCTCACCTTGAACCGCAGCGGGGCGGATGTTGCACGGTCTTTCCATTTTTTCTGGGGAACATGGTGGAGTTGCCGCTTACCACGACGCAGGACTACTCGTTGTTCAATATTCTGAACGACTATTCGATCCGGATCTGGCAGATGCAGATCGCGTGTATCCGGAAAAACAACGGCCTGATCAGCTTCATTGTTCATCCCGACTACATGCGGGATGCCTCAGCCCGCAGCGTCTATGTCGAGTTGCTAGAGCATCTGTGTGTTTTAAGGTCTAACCGGCAAACATGGATTGCGTTGCCGAACGAGATTGCTGTGTGGTGGCGTCTACGAAGTCAGTTGAGTCTCGTCGAGGCGAATGGCCAGTGGCGGATCGTGGGTGAAGGAAGCGATCGGGCGCGGCTGGCTTATGCCGTGATCGACAACGACCGGCTCACTTATGAGCTGGAAGTTCCCGCGGAAACCCGCAATGCCGTGGCATAAAGAAGGCGTGGCAGAGAGGTGAAGGATATATTCGCTCTTTCGGGCCGCATCCTGGTTACGGGCGGGACAAGAGGGATCGGTCGCGCCATCTCGCTGCGGTTTGCCCGGGCGGGCGCATCCGTGACTGCGAACTTCGTCCGCGATCGACGGGCCGCGGATGAACTCAAGGCCATAGCCGATGCAGAAGGCTTGCGCATCCAGCTCTGCCGCGCCGATCTGACGGCAAACGAAGGGCTGGAGCAGATCGAGAGAGCCATTGACAGCCAGAGCGAGCCCTTTCGAGGACTGGTTCACTGTGCCGCCACCGGCGTGCATCACAGTCTCCCCGAACTTACCCTACGGCATTTCGATTGGACCTTCTCACTCAATGTGCGCGCCTTCTTTGAAATGACCAGGAGACTGCTGAGCCGGTTTACGGAACCCTCCAGTATTCTGGCCGTGAGTTCGATGGGCGGCACCCATGCGTTGCCATACTACAGTCTGGTCGGATCATCAAAAGGCGCGCTCGAGGCGTTGGCGCGGCATCTCGCCGTAGAACTGGCGCCCCGGCGCATTCGCGTCAATATCGTGGTGCCCGGCACCGTTGAAACCGATGTGTGGAAAGTGCTTCCTAACGGACCCGAGCGGGTAACCACCGCCATCGAGCGAACGCCCATTCATCGCTTGGTATCGGCCGAAGAAATCGCATGGACAGCCCAATTCCTCTGTTCGGAAGCGGCTTCAGGAATCGTCGGACAAACCGTGGTCGTGGATGGTGGCGCCGGTATCGTGGGTTAGCACCCACGGCTGCCTAACGATTATGAGCGGCGCTCAATGAAAGCGCGCCGACATGGGGATTTGATACCTTGGGTGACGGAGCAGAGTAATGGAGAGTGTTCTAAGCAGAGTGCAGCAGGTCTTTCATGACGCATTTGAGATAGACCCGCGCTTAGTTTCTTTGGAGACCACTCCGGATGATGTGCCGGGATGGGACTCGGTTGGTCATCTGGATCTTGCTAATAGACTGGACCGCGCCTTCGGCGTTAATCTTGACGTCGACGATCTCATGGAGATGGAGAACGTCAGGGCGATCGTGAAAATAGTCAGTTCGAAGTTGTGACTCTGAAACCGAGTAGCAGATGGCCGACCAGCCTATCCTCAATTTTGCCGCGCGGCTTGCGCAGCGTCTAGGGGATTGTTCTTATCTGATCGATGCAGCGGCTGACAAGACGATTGCCCCGGCGGATGTTCGCCGGCTCATCAGCTCCTTCGGCGCGCATCTTCTGTCGCTGGGATTACGGCCAGGCGATCGCATCATCATAAGTTGCGCGGTTTCTCCCGCCAGCTCCATTGCTTATCTCGGAAGCATGTACGTGGGGCTGGTGCCCGTCTTAGTGGCGGACAGCGTTCTACCCTCGTCGCTACGTGGATTGATCCAGCATAGCCGCGCGCGGGCCGTGTGGACAGAAGGTCCGACGGAGTTTCGTTCCGTTGAGGATGTGGAGTTCCTGGTTCTCTGTGGCTTCCCTGGTGAGACTCGTGCGGATCTCGTGGCGCCGGCCGCATGTCGAGCCAGTGATGTGGCCGCGCTTGTGTGCACGTCGGGTTCCACGGGAGCGCCCCGTCTCGTTATGGTCAGTCATGAGAACCTGACCGCGAATACCGAGGCGATCATACGGAGTCAGCACCTGGGCCGCGAGGAACGTGCGATGCTGATACTGCCGCTAAGCTATTGCTTCGGGGCCAGTGTTCTTCATAGCCACTTGTATCAGGGCGGGGGAGTAGTTTTCGACCGCCGTTTCATGTTCCCCGACAAGGTTCTACGCGCAATCAAGCAGTACGAATGTACGACATTTGCTGGAGTGCCCACGGTATATAACATCCTATTGGGCCGTTCGAATATCCATTCGATTCCAATGCCCAGCCTGCGGCGCCTGCTGCAGGCCGGAGGTGCGCTGGCCCCGGGACGGATTAACGAAATGTGCAATGCCGTTCCGGGCGCGCAGGTCTACGTGATGTACGGTCAGACGGAGGCGACCGCGCGGATCTCCTGCCTGGACCCCGGTCATTTGGAAGCTAAGCTGGGTAGTGCGGGCCGGCCGTTAGATAATCTGACCGTGCGCATCGTCAACGAGGAGGGGACAGAGCTCCCGCCGGGCAAAATAGGCGAAGTGATCGTGCGGGGCCCCTCGGTAGCTTTGGGCTATCTAAACGACCCGGAAGAGAACCATCGGGTCTTTAGAGATGGTTGGCTGTGGACCGGTGATCTGGGAAGCCTGGACAACGATGGTTACCTTTGGATTCACGGACGTCGAAGCGCCTTTCTCAAAATGCGGGGCGTGCGCGTGAGTTTTGCCGAGGTTGAATCCAGGGTGGCGGGTATACCGGGAGTCTGGGAGTGTGCCGCCGCCGCCGTTCCGCACCCGGAAGCCGGAGAGGCTCTGGCACTTTACATCGTACCCGACAGAGAAGCCGGTGGCGTCGCCGAACGGGTCCGTCGCAGTCTGCCCACCACCTGGGATTGCGAATCGATAAACGTGGTCGCGCAGATACCGAAGACGCCGAACGGAAAAGTATCTCGAGAATTGTTGCCCGCCATGGCGATCGCAACCCATGCTTGAACTCGAGCAGCGGATTCAGCAGTTGCTGGTCCTTGCGCCGTACAGCCTGCCACCGGCGGAGCGGGAACGCGCGCTGGTGACGCTGCTGAGAGAAGAACTGGAATACGCCTGCAGCCGGAATCCGCAGTACAGGAACTACGTACGCCAGTGGCCCGTCAACTTGTCCGCGGCGCGACGGATGGCTGAACTGCCCTTTCTGCCAGTGGGACTATTCAAATCGCAAACTCCCTGGAGCCTCGTCGAGCCCGACCAGATTAAGAGAACTCTGACATCGAGCTCCACTACAGGCCAGACGCCGAGCCGGATTGCCATCGATGCCCCGACCGCGCGACGCATGACGAAGGGCGTAGTAGCTATTGTCCAGGACTTCATCGGTCTTGCCCGGCGGCCATACTTGGTGGTCGACGTGCCAAGTGCCGTGCGGTCGGGCGCGGAACTGGGTGCCAGAGGCGCCGCGATCCAGGGCCTGCAGCCCTTCGCCAGCGAAACGACTTACTGTCTGGAGCCCGACGGCCAGGGAGACCTCCAACTCGACCGCGACGGACTGTTTCGATTTGCAGAAGCGCACCGCGACTCCGTCGTTCTGATCTACGGTTTCACTTACATTCTGTGGAAGTATCTGGTTTTGCCGCTGATGGAATATCCTACCTGTCTGGGCATGCCCAATGTCCACATCCTGCACAGCGGCGGCTGGAAGTTGCTGCAGAATGAAGCAGTCGACAAGAGAACTTTCAACGAAGGCCTGGCGCAATTGTTCGGCTGCGCCGCCGAGCGTGTCATCGATTTCTACGGGATGGTGGAAAACGTGGGCATCATCTATCCGGATTGTGTGGAGGGCCACAAGCATGTTCCGGCATTTGGTGACGTGATCGTACGCAGCCCTTTGACCCTCGAGCCGGTGGCCGAAGGCCAACAGGGAATCGCACAGGTTTGCAGCGTGCTGCCCACCAGCTTTCCGGGACATCTGCTTCTGACTGAGGACATGGCAGAGGTCATATGTTACGACGGCTGCCGGTGTGGAAGACGCGGGACCTGCTTCCGCTTCGCCGGGCGCGTGCCTAAGTCGGAAGTGCGCGGCTGCGGGAACATTGAACGTAAGCGGGCACCGAACAGCGCAATGGCTTACCATGCATAACCTGGTTCGCTCCGTTCAGACGCCAGACGAGATAACCACCGCCGCCGCTGGAATCCGCGAGGCGGTTGGCGCGACTCACGTTACGCCTAATGTCGTATTGGATATATTCGAGTCCTGGAGTGTGGCCTTGGGGGCGCGGGAATTGGCCGATATACCCGGCGTGCAGTTTCTACGCATGTGGCTGCGGCGCAGCACGCTCGAGCCGATCGTCATTAGAGAGCTAGGGCGCGAAGCGTTGTGCGGGACATGGCAGGAGGATGGCCGCGCCAGATTGAGGGCCTATCCTCTGGGAGTGGTCGGTCACTGGCCGGCGGCGAATGTAGAGATTCAGGCACTCCTTTCGCTGACCTGCGCCCTTGTGGGAGGCAACGGTTCTCTTGTGCGGGTTCCCTCGGGATTGGAAGATCCTACGCGAAGGCTGCTCGACGCACTCGCACAGGTTGACTGTGGTGGTGTTTTGACCCGGCGGATCTGTGTCCTCGCCTTTGACCATGCGCGCCGGGACTTACAGGAAGGTATGGCTCGAGTCGTGGACGGCGCCATGATCTGGGGCGGAGCGGAATCCATCCTGCAGGTGCGCGGCTTGCCCTTTCCGTACTGGGCCAGACTGGCCGTTTTTGGGCCGCGAATTTCGGTCGCTGCCATAGACGCCGGCTGCTGGGCAAACACTGCGGAGCGCGCGGCTTGGTGCCGCAGGGTTGCCCGCGACGTTTGGCAATTCGACCAGAAGGCTTGTTCTTCGCCGCAGGTGCTTTTCTTGGAGCGATCCGCGGGCCGGTCCTGTGATGAGTTCATAGCGGACCTCAAGACGGCCTTTGAGGCCGAGAATCGGCTGCATCCGAGAGAGACGATCCCGGCGAGCCTGACGACGGCGATCTGCCAGGCACGCGCCTACTGGTTGCTGCAGGATACGGGCAACCGGGCCTATTTCACGCGAGGCCCGGACTGGACCATCCTCGTGGGAAGCGGATCCGAAATCCCTGTTCCCGCCCAAGGAAAGACTCTCACTGTCCTGGAGGTGGAAGACCTCCTCGACCCCATTCGGGAACTTGACGGAAACGTCCAGACTATTGGCCTGGCCATTGCCAATCCGGCGCGCGAGACGGAGCTCGCCGCTGCGGCCGCCAGCAAAGGTGTGGACCGCATCGTAAAGCTGGGCCGCATGCACGTGTTCACTCCGCCGTGGGACGGTGTCGACCTCATTAGGCCCATGGTGCGAGTGGTTCGGCACGTGCCCTCTGCTGAATTGGTCAATTAAGCGAAAAATAATGGCAGACGGAACGAAATTTTTTACAGCATTGGACCGGAAGGCGAGGATGTTTGCGCCATCGGTGCGGGCGACCTTCGAAGCCAATCCCGGTCTCTGCTCGTGGGTTCTGGACCCGCTGGCAAGGTGGGCTCAGGCGGCCTATGGGGACCGGGCTTTTGACGACGCTGTGCGCGGGTATGCCCGGTATTGTTTGGGTGTAGGGAACGCCCAACAAGTCTACGAGCAAGCCGGTAAATATACTCCACAAGCCTTGGCCGATGTCATTTCGGATGTATATGAAGATGAGGGGTACATGGTGCCTTATATGTGGGCCGCCATACTGATCTACCCTTTCTGGCCTTCCATGGTTTCTCACATCGCGCTTTACCGGAATGACTTTTTAAAGGCCCTGCCTTCCAACGCACGCTTGATGGAGTTGGCAGCCGGGCACGGTATCTTAAGTCTGCTGGCGGCAGAGGAGCGTGCGGACATTCGGATCGAAGGCCTGGACATTAGTCCGCCGGCGGTGGCGGTCGCCAATCGCCTGCGGGAGGCTTCCGGACATGCCGACCGCGTGCAGTTCGAGGTCAAGGATGCACTGGCGCTGGAGCAGGAACACAAGGGCCAATATCAAGGAATCATTGCCGCCATGCTGGCCGAACATCTGGAGGATCCCAGGCCACTTTTTAGGGCCATCTCCCACCACCTCGCCGACGACGGCTTGGTTTTCTTCAGCACGGCTCTGGAGTCTGCGCAGCGTGATCATATCTACGAGTTCAATCATGAGAGCGAGCCCGTGAAAATGGCCGAGGAGGTGGGCCTCCGCGTGGCCAGGCTGGTTTCCGATGCCGGGTCTCCGCTCTCTGGCGGACGCTTCCTGCCGCGTGCCACTGCCATGATCCTGCGGCGGCGGTGATCTGCCTACCCAGCTTTCAGATCGAAGATCCGCATATGACTATGAGCTTTGAGGAGGTGAAGGCTTGCCTGGACCAGAGGTTTCCGTTCATCATGGTCGACCGGGTATTGGAGCTCGAACCCGGCAAGAGCATTACAGCGATCAAGAACGTCACGGGAAACGAGATTCAGTTCTTGGGCCATTTCCCCTCCATCGCCATCATGCCGGGGGTATTCATGGTGGAAGCTGTTGGTCAGTGTGCTGCGATTCTTTTCAAGCAAACCGCCCAACTTGGCGAGCGCGACCTGCTGGTGCTCGGCGCCATCCATGACATGAAGTTTCTGGCCCCCGTTTACCCGGGCCATACCATGGAAATGAAAGTCACCATCTTGCAAATGATGGGTGCGGCGGCGCTGGTGGAAGGGAGCGTCCTGGTCGAGGGCACGGTGGTAGCCAAGGGCCGGTTAAGCTTCGCGAAAATGCCGATTGTGAATCAGGCCTGGATGATTGGCTCCTCGTAGAGTAGAGATGAAAAGCTCATTCGCGCGGCGCGGCTTTAACCGAATTCTCCACCTTATGGCCCGGTTCTTACCGGGAGCAACGACCCTGCGCCCGGCGTTGCACCGCTGGCGCGGAGTCAAAATATCCGGAACGGTATTTATCGGCGAGGATGTCTACCTCGAAAATGAGTTCCCTGAATGCGTGGAGATCAACGACGACGCGGTGATCGGGCTGCGTACGACGATCATTTCCCACACCGGCGGACGGGGGGGGCAAGGGAAGATCATCATTGGCAAAAAAGCAGTCATTATGTCCTGCTGCACTATTGTCTGCTCGGCGGGGCGCACTCTGACTATTGGCGAAGGCTCGGTTCTCTCGGCCGGTTCGGTAGTCTCGAGCGACATTCCCCCCAACACTTTCTGCGCCGGACCGCGCGTGAGGGCTATCGCGCGCGTCACCGTGCCTTTCACGCTGGAAACCACCTACGAGGATTTTCGGCGCGGCCTCCAGCCTCTGCGCGGGGGGCCGCCGGAGGATCACGAAGACCAGGTTGGCTAGGCGCGCAAGTTTCGTTGGCGCGGCCCGGTCGCTCTGTGCACGGGGATTCGTTAAGAATTTTGGATAATTAGAACCTCAGGGACCCCTATTCTGCTGGTATTTGTTTACCAGCCTGAGAGACCTCTGAAATCGGCCATTTGAAGATTTTGCTGGACAAAAGGCGCGGTATCGGCTACCGTAGGATTGGATGAGACCAGTTGGCCGGCCCGTCGTAGACAGTCAACCTGAAAGCATCGAGTTTGTTCCGAAACGGGATCTGGATCGAGCGCAGCAGGAGAACGAGAGGCTGCGCAAAGAGATTGAGCGCCTGAAACAGGAAACCGAACGACTGCGGCGTGAGTTGGAAGCAGCGTGGCGTGCCAGCAAGCGTCAAGCCGCGCCTCATTCGCGTGGCACACCAAAGGCCAACCCCCAGCGGCCGGGCCGTAAGCCAGGACGCCGCTACGGCAGCCAGGCGTGCCGCCCCACCCCATCGCGGGTGGATGAACAGATTGCGGTTGCTCTGCCGGAGCGCTGCCCGCATTGCGGCGGTGGCGTGGAGCCGGAATGCTGCCAACCGCAGTACCAGGAAGAGATTGTCCGGCGGACCGTAGTGCGCCGTTTCGATATCGCTGTGGGCCGCTGCCGCAACTGCCAGCGGCGGGTGCAGGGGCGCCATCCGTTGCAGACCTCGGATGCGGTGGGCGTCGGCAACGTGCAGTTGGGGCCGGAGGCGTTGACCCTGGCGGCCATCCTGAACAAGCAAATGGGGCTGTCGCTGGGTCACACGCAGCAGGTTCTGTCCTATGGCTTTGGGATGGAGGTCAGCCGCGGCGGGTTGTACCGGGCGTTGGCGCGGATGGCGGGCCGCGCGGAGCCCACCTATGCCGGACTGGTGGAAACTGCGCGGCAAGCCCCCGTCAACGGCATGGACGAAACCGGCTGGAAGGTGGGCGGGCGACTCCAGTGGCTGCACGTGGCGGTGAGCGCGCAGGTCACCGTATATGCCATTCTGCCGGGCCGAGGATACGAGCAGTCGGTAGTCATTCTGGGTGCCGAGTATGATGGATTTCTGATTCACGACGGCTGGGCGCCCTACTACCGATTCCAGTTTGCTTTCCATCAAAGTTGTTTGGCCCATCTGCTAAACCGCTGCAGGGAGATGGCGCAGGTCGCATCTCCAGCGGCGAGGGCCTTCCCGCGGGCGGTCGAGCGTCTGCTCCAGACGGGCTTGGAATTGCGCGATCGCCATGCGCGGGGCGAGATCTCCGCACACGGCATGAGGACTGCTACCGGTAAGCTGGAAGCCCAACTGGACCGGATGCTGGAAACACGCCGCCGGAACCCGGCGAACCGTCGTCTGGCCAGTCATCTCGAACACGAGCAACTCTGGCTGTTCACTTTCCTGTACTGTCTCGGCTTAGATGCCACCAACAATGCTGCCGAACGAGCCATTCGCGGGATGGTGATCGCGCGCAAGGTGTGGGGCGGCAACCGGACCTGGGAGGGAGCGCGCACGCAAAAGATCCTGGCCAGCGTACTGCGCACCTGTTGGCAGCAGGGCAAGGACGCCTTCACACGCTGCGTAAGGTTATTGCGGGCGCCACGGGCCGTGATCTTGGACATTGTGCCCGGCGCGGGCTGAGCCGCGCCATTCCGCCACTTGTATGGACGAATCCTTGACCTTTTGCGGGCGCACGTTGCGTACCCACGAACTAGAGTTGATGCGCCAGACTGCGCTGGAGTTTTCCGCTCTTGGAGTCACCGAAATCGCGCGTACTGTCTGCGAGTTGTTGGAGTGGAAACGTCCCCGTGGAGGGCTGAAGAATCACGAGTGCCGGCAATTGCTGGAGCGGCTCCAAGCCCAAGGATTCCTGCGCCTTCCCGCGCTGCGGAAACTGGGTGGGAGAGGTCCGCGTCGGGCAGAGCTATCGGAGTCCTGTAGGGAACCGGCGCCTATCGAATGCGCCGCCAGCGAATGCGCGCCCCTGGAACTGGCGCTGGTGGAAGGCCCAGCCGAGAGCCACCGGTGGCGCCAGCAGGTGGAACGGTATCACTACCTGGGATGCCGCGTGCCGTTCGGCGCGCACCTGCGCTACTGGGTACGAACTCAGGATCAGGAGTTGGCCTGTCTGCTGTGGACGTCACCGGCCTGGAAGATGCAGGCGCGGGACGAGTGGATCGGCTGGAGGGATGCGCAGCGCCGCGGCAACCTGCAACGGATCATAAACAACGGAAGATTTCTCATGCTGCCGTGGGCCCGCGTCAAAGGACTCGCGAGCAAAATTCTGGCCCTGGGCGCTCGGCAGGTGCCGCACGATTGGGAAAGCCATTATGGTCATCGCCCGCTACTCCTGGAAACGATGGTGGACCCCAGTCGCTTTCGCGGAACCTGCTATCGTGCTGCCAACTGGCTCTACGTCGGGCAAACCGCCGGACGAGGCCGTATGGACCGGGAGCATCAAGCTCACGGTCACGCCGTCAAAGACATCTATGTTTACCCGCTTGTTCGCGATGCGCGGCAGCAGCTATGCACCAACTTCATGCGGTAAACAAATACTTCTGCTGTATCCGCAAAGGTGATGGTAAGTGGAGACGTTTATACGCAGCGCCCACGGTGCCGACATTCGCGAGGGAGGCGGACTCGTTTCTGACCGCGGAACGCCTGTCTACGTGTTCCGCCCGCTCGAAGATCCCCGATGGGGTGAATTTCTGCTCAGGCACCCGCGTGCCTCGGTCTTTCATAGTGCCCCCTGGATCCGAGCCCTGCAGAAAGCCTACGGGTATGAGGCTGTGGCGTTCACGACGAGCCCTTCCGGTACTGTTCTGGGAAATGCTGCGCTGCTTTGCGATGTGGAGAGTTGGCTCACCGGCCGGCGGCTGGTTTCCCTGCCTTTTTCAGATCACTGTGACGTGCTGGTAGACTCGGCTCCGGACCTGGTCGCCATCGCGGTCAGGTTACAGAGAAGCCTGAGGCGTGAAAAACTGCAGTACATCGAAATCCGGCCGGTGCACGCACCAGACATGTCTGTCTTTGGGCATTGCACAACGTCGGTTTCCTACCTGCAGGAGATCGACCTTCAGCCAGACTTGGAGACGATCTTTCAAGGCTTTCACAAAAGTTCGACGCAGCGGAAGATCCGCCGCGCTGAGCGCGAAGGCCTGACTTACCAAGAGGGACGTTCGCCTGAGCTGCTCGATCATTTCTTCAGATTGCTTATTATGACCAGGCGGCGCCACTCGATTCCGCCGCAACCGAGAAAATGGTTCCAATCCTTGATCGAGTGTTTTGGCGATGCCTTAAAAATCCGGGTCGCATACCAAGGACATCGGTCCGTGGCTGCTATCCTGACTCTGCGCTACAAGGACACGCTGGTTTATAAGAACGGATGCTCCGATGCACGATTTCATAATCTCGGGGGCATGCATATGCTGTTCTGGCGGGCGATTCAGGAAGCCAAGCAGGATGGATTGCAAGTGTTCGACCTGGGCCGATCTGACCGGTATAACGAGGGTCTGGTCAGGTTCAAGGATAACTGGGGCGCCCGTTGTACGGAACTCACTTACTTCAGGATGGGAAGTACGAAGCCTAGCATGATTGCGCGAGGCAACTGGCGGCGCGTGGCTGCGCTGCAGCGGACACTCCAGTATCTACCCGATTGGGCCTTGTGCTTGGTGGGCCGCATAATTTACAGACATATAGGTTAGAGCACCAGCCGTGGCAACACTAGTCATCGAAGCCGGACGGACCGAGCGGCAGTACTGGCGGGATCTTTGGTCCTACCGGGAATTGTTCTACTTCCTGGCATGGCGTGATCTGCTCGTACGCTACAAGCAGACGTTTGCGGGAGTGGCCTGGTCAGTGATTCGGCCGCTTCTGACGATGCTGGTGCTCACCGTAGTTTTCGGAAAACTGGGTAAGATGCCTTCCGGAGGGCGCCCCTATCCGCTGCTGGTGCTGTGCGGGATGCTGCCGTGGCAGTTCTTCTCCATGGCCATCAGTGAGAGCGGCAACAGCCTGGTGGCGAACTCCAGCCTGATCTCCAAGATCTACTTTCCGCGGCTCGTCATCACGACCAGCAGCGTGATGACGAGTTTTGTGGATTTCGCCATCTCCGCTGTGTTTCTTGTCGTTCTGATGATCTGGTACCGCTACGTTCCGGACGCAGCCATATTATGTCTTCCGTTTTTTGTTCTGCTGGCGTTTGCCGCCTCTCTCGGCGTGGGATTGTGGATTGCCGCCCTAATGGTCGAGTACCGTGATTTCCGTTTCATTGTGCCCTTTATTGTACAGTTTGGCCTGTACATATCGCCTGTTGGTTTTCAGAGCAGCGTGGTCCCGCCGCAGTTTCGTCTTTTGTATTCGTTCAATCCTATGGTGGGTGTGATCGATGGCTTTCGCTGGTGTATTTTGGGTAGCAGCACCGCCATCTCCTGGATCAGCGTGGCCGTCGCGTTGATCGAGATCACTGCTCTGATGATTTCGGGCATCTGGTACTTCAGGAGAACCGAGCAGGTGTTCGCTGACGTCATTTAGGCGGAACATTTATCTGGCTGAATCATGGCCGAACCGGCAATAACCATCGAGAACCTGAGTAAGCGGTATATCATTGGGCACCTTCGCGCGAATGGCGATGGAATGCGACATGCCATCGATAACATGATGCGTGCGCCGGTCGCGTGGCTGCGATCGCTCCGGCAGCGACGACTCGAGCAGTCGGACTTTTGGGCCTTAAAAGATGTGTCCCTCGGAATCGATCAGGGCGAGGTGGTCGGCATTATCGGCCGCAATGGTGCCGGCAAGAGCACGCTGCTGAAGATCCTAAGCCGGATTACCGTTCCCACTAAGGGTCGCATTTGCATTACAGGCCGCACCGCCAGCCTGCTGGAGGTCGGCACCGGATTTCACCAGGAATTGACCGGCCGCGAAAACATCTTTCTAAACGGCGCCATTCTGGGTATGAGTCGCGCCGAGATCATCCGCAAGTTCGATGAGATCGTCGCGTTTTCGGAGGTCGAGGAGTTCCTGGACACGCCGGTTAAGCGCTATTCCTCTGGCATGTATGTGCGTCTGGCCTTTGCCGTAGCCGCACACCTGGATCCCGAGATCCTCATCGTCGATGAGGTACTGGCGGTGGGGGACGCCGCCTTTCAAAGGAAATGCTTGGGAAAGATGGGGAGCTTCGCCCAGAGCGGGAGAACCGTGCTGTTCGTCAGTCACAACATGGAAGCCGTCCGGAGTTTGTGCCAGCGAGCGGTCTGGCTACAGGACGGCCGCGTGTATCGAGACGGGAAGGCCGGAGAAATCGTCGAAGCCTACTTCGACGGCGTTTCCAATGAAGGCACCTTCTCTTGCACGAACTCCGACTACGGACTGGCCATCGAGAAGATTGTGCTGAAAGACCGGCGGGGAATCGAAAGCAGCCAATTTCATCCCGGCGAGGATCTCGTCGTGGAAGTCATATACAAAGCTGAACGCAGAATCGAAAGGCCGGTCTTTGCACTGGGAGTATTGGGGGTCAACGGCTCCTGCTTCACTTCTAATATGCTTTTGGATGGGCACAGACCTGGCTTTTTGGAGGGCGCCGGCAGGATCGCCTGTACATTCCGATCGATTCCATTGCTTCCGCAGAACTACACCGTGAAACTGATCGTCCGGGCGGCGAACGTGAAGGACCTGATCGTGCCCTACCAGGACGTGGCGCATTTCAGCGTAAACGGCGATCTGGCTGAATATGGCTATAAAGGCGAGTATCTGGCATTCGCCCGCTACTCCACCCCGGTCGTGGTTCCCTACGAATGGTGTTTGCCCGACGGTACCACGGTGCCGGTGGCATTGGACCGGAAGAGCTTAAACTACGAGAATCATCTCTGCGGGCAGCGGGCTCGCTGAAAAAAACCAGCGATGAACGTTCTGGTTACAGGCGGCGCCGGTTACATCGGCAGCCAAACTTCGAAAGCGCTCGCGCGGGCCGGCCACAAACCGATCGCATACGACAATCTCATTCGGGGGCATGTTTCGGCTGTGCGTTGGGGTCCACTGATCCGGGCCGATATCGGTGACGCCGCTAGTCTCGAGGCCGCCATGCAAGAATGGCGCATCGCGGCCGTGCTTCATTTTGCCGGGTTCGCTTATGTGGGCGAATCCATGCAGGAACCTGGAAAGTATTTCACTAATAATGTGACAAATACGCTGACGTTGCTCGAAGCGATGCGCCGTTGTGGAGTTGGCCGGCTGATCTACTCGTCCAGTTGTGCGACTTATGGACTTCCGCAATCGAGCCCCATCGCTGAGACACACCCTCAGGTTCCGATCAACCCATATGGCGAGTCGAAGCTGATGGCGGAAAAAATGATCGGCTGGTACAGCGCGGTATACGGGCTGCGCTGGGTGACGCTTCGCTACTTCAATGCAGCCGGGGCGGATCCGGAGGGCGAAATCGGCGAACACCACGTGCCGGAGACGCACCTGATTCCGCTGGCAATTGAATCGGCGCTGGCAGGCGAACCGCTCCGTGTCTTTGGCACCGATTATCCGACTGCGGATGGCACCGCGATCCGCGACTATACACATGTGGCGGATTTGGCTGACGCGCACGTTCGAGCCTTGGCTTACCTTGAACGGAACGGTGACAGCGGGGCATTTAATCTGGGGTCCGGTTGCGGCAGTTCCGTTTACGATGTGGTACGCGCAGTGGCTAATACTGGCGGGAAAACCGTGCCGGTCCGCGAGTTTCCCCGGCGGCCGGGTGATCCGCCCGAGTTGATCGCAAATGCCAGTGTGGCGCGGTGCTGTCTCGGCTGGCATCCCCGGTTCTCCCGCCTGGAAACGATTGTGCGCGACGCCTGGGCATGGCGAGTGACAGAACCTGCGCATGAGGTTGCAGCAGCCATCGAGGGATAGCGGCCCGAAACTGTTTTGCCGGGCAGTCCGGAAGAGAATGCATACGTTAGAAGATATGCCGAAGGCCGGCGGTACCGATGTCGAACCGCCATATGCCGGTCTCAGAAATGTGTTCTTCGTCGGGGACAACCAAACTACAGTAAACTGGGGGCGCGCGGCCAGTATCGCGCTAGCTCAATTATTGTCCCGTTCCTTTCAAATTAGTGGGCGCGTAACTTGTGACTTATTCGACTTATCCTCCGCTGACGCCGGCTATGTGGGCACCCTCATGCCCGCCAGATACTACCGGCACTTCCGTTACCTGATGCTGAGGAAGTCACGATGGCCCTTTGCATGGTACGTCAAGCTGGAAAGTCTGCTGGGAGCCAGGGATTTCATTGCGGAAGACCCCGTCGAGAGCGTCGATAATCTGCTGGCTTACAAGCACCGGCATCCTACGCTAGCCCGCATTTACGATCAAGCCGCTCAAGCCGACTTGTTGGTGCTCGACGGAGACGGGGACATCATTTTTACTACGCCACCACGCCGGTCGACACTGTTCCTGCTGGCCATGATCGAATTGGGCATTCGACTGCGCAAGCCGGTTTTCCTGGTCAATACCATGATTTCGGATTGTCCCGTGACTGGCAGAAATCAAGCTACGCTGGCCGCCGCCCAGCGGCTGCTGTTCCAGTGCCGGGCGGTGGCCTTGCGCGACCCTGAGTCTTTCGAGTATGTGCAGACGGAAATGCCCGGAACGAACTGCAGCCTGATACCCGATTCTCTATTTAGCTGGTTCCCGCTTTATGCCGGCGGCACGTCCTGCCTTCCAGCTAATGGAGACTTTCTGCTGCCTCATCCCGAAAGAATGGAATATTGGGGGAAGCTCGATTTCTCGGTGCCTTACATCTGTGTCGGAGGCGGTGCCCTGGTAGCCACCCAGCCCGATCGATCGATTGAATGTTATGGGCGCCTGGTGGATGCCGTCACCCACCTTGGGTACCGCGTCTACCTGACCGAGAACGACTTGCCGGACGCGTTTCTGCAGCAGGTTGCTCGCAACAAGAACATAGGACTCGTTCCCGTGGATGCGCCCATTTTGCTGTGCGGGTCTGTCCTGGCGCATGCCCGGTTGTTCATTTCCGGAAGATATCATCCTTCAATCTTCGCCTCACTCGGCGGCACGCCGTGCGTTTTTCTGGGCTCTCATGCCCACAAGATGCGCAGCCTCTCGCGCGTGTTGGAATACGGCATTCACCGCGAGTTTCCGGCTTTCCCTGACGACGCCGAGATTGAAGAAATTGTCTCCACGGCACGGCAGTTTCTCGAACAGGGCGAGAGCCTGCGGGCCGCCATTCGTGAGGCTGCGAAAGCGCGGTGCGAAGAGGTCGCGCGGCTTCCCGAGTATTTGAGACGGCACCTGAATGGCTGACTCCAGCGAGCCCGCACTGGATCCCATCGTCGTGATCGGTGGCGGCGGGCATGCGAAGGTAGTTATCAGCATTCTGCGGAAGCTCCGGTGTTACCGCATGATTGGCTATACCGACCGGCAAGATCGCGGTTTGGCGGTTCCCTATCTCGGATGCGATTCGGAGATAGCGGCATGGGCAGCGGCCGGACAACTCAGCGCCGTGATTGCCGTGGGCCAGGTCGGTTTGGGAGAGGCGCGATTCAGACTGTGGGAGCGACTACGGTCCGTCGCGTTGTGCTTTCCCGCGATCGTTGCACCGGCCGCGATCGTTAACGAGGGCGTATCGGTGGGTGAAGGCTCCGTGGTCATGGACGGCGCGGTTATCAATACCGCGGCGACTGTCGGCCTGGGCGCCATCGTGAACACGAATAGCACCGTCGAACATGACGTCGTGCTGGCGGATTGGGTGCATGTCGGCCCTGGCGCTACGATCTCCGGCGGCGCTGTAGTCGGGCGCTTTTCGATGATCGGCGCCGGCGCGACTGTAATTGAGGGAATTTCGATCCCGGCTGGCTGCGTGATCGGCGCAGGTGCGACTGTGATACATGATCTGGCCGATCCGGGCGTCTATGTCGGCACACCCGCCCGGCGCATAAAATAGGAGCGCCTACGCCGCACGCATTTATCATCGCCGAAGCCGGGGTAAATCATAACGGCTCGGTGGATCTGGCCTTCCGGCTGATCGATGCGGCCAAAGCCAGCGGCGCCGATGCGGTCAAGTTCCAGACGTTCCGTGCCGATTTGCTGGCCACCCGGAGTGCGCACAAAGCGCCATACCAGGAGAGAACCACCGCCGGTACCGAATCGCAGTTCGAAATGTTACAACGCCTGGAACTGGACGCACCGACGCACTGGCGCCTGATCGATCATTGCCGGCAGATCGAAATTCAATTCCTGTCCAGTCCATTCGATATCGAGAGCGCGGACCTGCTGGCGGAGATGAACCTGCCCATGTTCAAAATTCCGTCGGGCGAGATCACCAACTTGCCCTTTCTCGAACACGTGGCGCGCAAAGGCCGGCCAATTGTCCTCTCAACCGGCATGTCCAACTTGGGTGAAGTGGAAGAGGCAGTTGGCGTCTTGAGGAACGCGGGCGCCACGAACTTGACACTATTACACTGTGTAACTGAATATCCCGCGCCCTACGGCGAGGTGAATCTCGAAGCCATGCGGACGCTCCGCACCGCCTTCGGTCTGCCGGTAGGTTACTCGGACCATACGCCGGGGATCGAGATTGCGGTGGCCGCGGCGGCTCTGGGCGCTGAGGTAATTGAAAAACACTTTACCCTGGATCGATCGCTCCCCGGACCCGACCATGCCGCTTCCCTCGAACCGACTGAGCTCAAGCAGATGGTGACGGCCATCCGCCATGTCGAGGCGGCCCTGGGTACGGGCATCAAGGCTCCGGCTCCCTGTGAGCTGCCCAATATCACAGTTGCCCGGAAGAGCATTGTGGCCGCCCACCCCCTGCTGGCCGGACATCAGCTTGGGGTCATGGACTTAGACATCAAACGTCCGGGCACTGGACTCGCCCCAAAGCTCCTTCGGGCCTTGATCGGGCGCACTCTCCGTGCGGATGTCGCTAAAGACGAAACCATCTGCTGGAATCATCTGGCGTGAGTGGCCCGGGGGACGTTCTCCCGGGTACCTCAGCGTGATGGGAGAAGTCAAGTCACCGATCGAATTAGAGATGCTGTAGACACGTGGTGCCGCTTATGATGAACGGAAAGCATTTAGGAGTACTGAGGCCGCTTAGCATCTACTTAGGCGACCTGACGTATACGACGCTGTCTCTTGCCACCGATGCGTTTCCCCTGAACATTGGATTCATCGCTGCATTCGCCGCGAAGACTTTTGGCAACGAGATCGATCTGAGGCTGTTCAAGTATATAGAGGAATTGGAACAAGCCATCCATGAGAAGCCACCCGACATCCTGGGGCTGAGCAATTACCCATGGAATTTCAATCTGGGACTGGAGGTTTTCAGGATGACCCGGGCGGTGTCTCCCAAGACAATCTGCGTGATGGGCGGTCCGAACATACCGCTTGAAGATGAGGGACGCAGCCAGTTCATCAAACGCAATCCTGCGATCGACTTTTACGCCTATCTTGAGGGTGAGGAAGCGTTCGCCGCGCTGACGGCTCGTGCTATGGAAACGGGTGATGACCGGGAGAAGATGAAATCCACCCCGATCGATGGATTCATTCACCGTATTAGCGATACTGAAGTCATGAAGGGGAGGATGCTTTCTCGGCGGCGCAGCCTTGACGAAATCCCGTCTCCGTATCTTACCGGATACATGGACAAGTTCTTCGACGGCAAGCTCTCGCCGATGATCGAAACCAACCGGGGATGCCCTTTCTCGTGCACGTTCTGCCATGAGGGAAATGAGCTAATTTCGAAGGTGAATTTTTTCAGTATCGAACGCGTAAGGTCAGAACTGGACTACATTGCAGCTGCGGTACGGAAAGCCCCAATTCTCATCTCGAATCTCACGTTCGCCGATCCGAATTTCGCGATGTACGAGCGGGATTACGAGATCGTCGAACACATCGAAAGGATTCAACACAAGCAACAATGGCCGCGCTCGATTTTCGCCTCGACCGGCAAGAACAAGAAAGAGCGCATTGCCAAAGCGCTGCGGAAACTGAACGGCTCGATGTCGATGTGGATGTCCGTCCAATCGATGGACCCCGTTGTCCTCCGAGAAATTAAACGCGATAATATAAGCACTTCGCAGATGATGGCTCTAGCGAGCGTGTATCAGGAACTCGCCCTGGCGACCTTTTCGGAGCTCATCCTCGGTCTGCCTGGTGATTCCTATGAACGGCACCTCAAATCGCTCTCGCAAGTTGTAGAGGCTGGGATCGACGTCATCGAGGTCTATTCGTGCATGTTGCTGAACGGCACGGAGCTCAATACCGCCTTCAGTCGGGCGACCCATAAGATTGGCTCGCATTTCCGAATCCTACCCCGTGATTTCGCCAGGCTCCAAAACGGGCGCATTGCAGTCGAGATTGAAGAGGTGGTCACTTCAACGGGCACCATGTCATTTCAAGACTACCAAGAAGCCAGAAAGCTTCATCTTATGGTCGCGGTTTGCTATAATGGCGGCGGTTTCAGCACATTGTTAAGACTGTTGCGTCAAAGGAACATTCCTATTATCGGGCTGCTCCAAAGACTGGTATCCGACATCCGATCGGCTCCGGACGCTGTGCAGGCAATCTTTAACTCGTTTGTCCGGTTGACAACAGAAGAGCTGTGGGACTCTGAAGAAGAGCTTCGGGCATATGTGCGGACGGAGAACAATTACGAGAAACTGCTCAAAGGAGAAATCGGTATCAACCTGATTCAAACCCATACCGCCATGAGTCTGGCAGTGATGGACGATTGGGTCAAATATGTGTTCCAGGCGGCCAAGATGATGCTCGGCGACGACATCAACACTGACAGCGAAAGTTCGGCGTTCCTGGCTGATATTGAAGCATTCTGCGGCGGACGAGTGCACAATATCTGGGGCAGTGACCGCAACGAAGATAATCCCTCTATCTTGTTGCGTTACGATATCGAAAACTGGATGCGGAGCCCTCTTACGATGTCTCTGTCCCAGTACAGGTTCAGTAATCCGGTGAGGTATCAGTTTAGCTTTTCGGCGGCCAAGAAGGAGGAGATGGCGGCGCAGATCCAGCGCTACGGCACTACGACGACAGGAGTAGGCCGGATTATGGCGCAGATGGGCCGAGACAGGATCTGGCGTGAACCCGTGGCATGAACGAGTTCCGGAGCGCTGCGCGTGTGCGGCGACCGTCTCAAGGCTTGATCGTGGCTTGTTGGTATGCGTCGCATTATCTCCACTAAGGCATAATTCAAGAGTGTGAACCGGCGTAAGATTTGTCTGGTGACGACGAGCCGCGCGGAATTCGGCCTGTTCCACGAGCTCCTGAAATGCATCCGGGCAGACCCCGCGCTCCAGCTCCAGGTCATCGCCTCGGGGACTCATTTGCGTGCGAAGTTCGGGCTGACGTTGAAGGAGATCGAAGCCGAAGGTATCAAGGTGGACCGGAAGATCGATATCGGCCTTGAGGGTGGGTCCGGTCAGGCCAACGCGAAATCCATCGGGCTGGGGGTAGTAGGCTTAGCCGGCGCCCTGGCGGAGTTGCGGCCGGCTATAGTTGTCCTACTCGGAGATCGGTTCGAACTGTTCGCTCCCGCCATCGCTGCGCTGATGCTTCGTATTCCGATCGCGCATATTCACGGAGGCGAACGCAGCGAAGGGGCCATTGACGAATCGGTGCGGCACGCTATCACGAAGATGGCTTCACTTCATTTCCCGGCAACTGAACCATATCGTCGGCGAATCATGCAGATGGGAGAATCGCCAGAACGCGTGTTCAACTTCGGCGCCCCGGGACTGGACAAGATTTACAGCACACCGCTGCTGACCCGCCCACAACTCGAACAGGAACTCGGAGTGTCGCTGCGGGACCCGGTTGCCCTCGTCACCTATCATCCTGTAACGCTGGATCGTGGTAGCCTTGATACCCAACTGCATTATCTAGTGGAAGCGATTCGGGCCAGCAAACTAAACGCCGTCTTCACTATGGCCAATGCGGACGCTCAGGGGGCCCGCATCAACTCTCGGTGGCGGGCCCTTTGCGCGCAAACGCCTGGAAAGTTTAAGTGGATCCCGAACCTGGGGCATCGCCGCTACTTGAGCTGCTTGAAGCACTTTGCGGTCATGGTAGGAAACTCCTCCAGCGGATTGACGGAGGCCCCTTCCTTTCGGCTGCCTGTAGTGAACATCGGCGATCGACAGCGGGGTCGCGTCAGGGCAGCGAATGTGATTGACGTTCCATGCTCTCGGGCGGCCATACTGCGCGGAATCAAGCTGGCAACGTCCGCACGTTTTCGAGTCTCGCTGCGCGGCATGCGGAATCCATATGACCGGTTTCACGACGGTCACGCGAGTGAACGAATCAAAGATGTACTAAAACACGTATGTCTTTGTGAAGACTTGCTAAAGAAACGCTTCTATGACTTGCCCTAGCGTGGAGACCACCGACCAGTCAATTCTGCCGATCTCACCAGAGGCGACACCCATGATCGAGAGCGTTGAGCCGTTTCTCGTACCCCAGACTCATACCATCCGGCAGGCGATGGAGCGGTTGGAGAAAACAGAGGAGAAAATTGTTTTTGTGGTCGACTCGGAGTTACGCCTGGTCGGCTCACTAACGGATGGCGACATCCGGCGCTGGATCTTGTCCGATGGCGACCTGAAGGCGCAGGTGCTGCACGTCTGTAATCCCCAACCTTATGTCGTAGAAGAGGGCTCTGGAACTGAGCAAGTCCGCGCCGACATGCTGAGCGGAAATCTCGGCTGTGTTCCCGTAGTTAATCCGTCCCGGGAAATCGTGCGGTTGTTGTTCTGGAAGGAGCTGTTTCAGGGCGTGGTAGCCAGGAAACCAAAACCACGCCTCAGTCTGCCGGTTGTCATCATGGCCGGAGGGCAGGGAACGCGCCTCGCGCCTTTCACCAATGTTCTCCCCAAAGCACTCATCCCCCTGGGCGACCGGACGGTCATCGAAATCATCATCGATCAATTTCTACCCTACGGCCTGGACCGGTTCCACATCTCGGTCAACTACAAAGCCAAGATACTCAAATCGTTTTTTGAAGAGCTGTCGCCAAGTTACTCCGTGGCTTACTTGGAAGAGAAGGAGCCGCGCGGCACGGCGGGCAGTCTCCGCTCGCTCTATTCTCCCACGCCCGATCACTTGATCGTCACAAATTGCGATATTGTGATCCAGGCCGACTTCGCCGAACTAGTCTCATTTCACATGGACCGCGATAACGACCTGACCTTGGTCGCGTCCCTTAAAGAGTATCACATTCCGTACGGGGTGTGCGAACTGGAAAACGGCGGCAGTCTCGCCCGCATTACGGAAAAGCCTCAATACAGCTTTCTCGTAAATACTGGAATGTATGTCGTGCGCCGCGACCGGCTCGGTTTGATTCCGGAGCACATACGGTGGGATATGACCGATTTCATCGAGCAGATCAAAAAGGTCGGCGGGCGCGTTGGCGTCTTTCCGATCGGCGAGAATGCCTGGATCGACACAGGCGAATGGGCCGAGTACCGCAAGGCGCTCGAGAGTCTCGGCCGCCTCAGTACGCGGGCCGTTGCGGAATGATCGAACGTCACCCATGCTGAATGGACAGCGGGTCATCGCCGTCATCCCTGCGCGAGGCGGTAGTAAATCGATCCCCGGCAAGAATATCCGGCCACTGGGAGGGAAACCCTTACTCGCCTGGTCGATCGACGTCGCCCGGGCGGTAACTGAGATTGACCGCATCATTGTATCCACGGACGATCGCGAGATCGCCTCGGTGGGACGGTCGTTCGGCGCCGAGTGTTTTGCACGCCCTGCGCCCCTTGCGACTGATGAAGCATTGGTGATCGACGCCCTTAAGGATCTGCTCGCCACGCTCCGCGCCGAAGGCGAGAGCATCGAATGGCTCGTCCTGCTGGAACCGACCTGCCCTCTGCGCAGTCCGGAGGATGTCCGCGCTTGTCTCGAACTCGTGGCGCAAGGGGATTACGATGCGGTGGCCACTTTCAAAGAGGCGGAATTGAATCCGCACCGTGCCTGGAAGCTCGTCGGTGGCGCCCCACAGGTGTTCATCGATGGCGCCGTTCCCTGGCTGCCCCGGCAGAAGCTGCCCAAAGCTTACCAGTTGAATGGCGCGGTCTATGTCGTCCGTGCGAATATGCTCGTCAATGAGAGCAAATCTCTCTTAGTGGGCAGGCTCGGGGCCGTGCTGATGCCACCGGAGCGATCGCAGGACATCGACGACCGCATCGATTTCATCATTGCCGAAGCTCTACTAAAGAATTCAACTTATGCACAAGTCTCTCCAACAACTGCTTTGCCTGAAGGGTAAAACGGCGGTCGTCACGGGCGGCGCCGGCTACCTGGGCACGGCCATCAGTGAGACGCTCGCGGAACTGGGCGCCAACCTGGTTCTCGCCAGCCGCGACGCGGCGAAATGCGCGCAGCGGTGCGAGGAGATCGCCCGTTCGACCAGTAGTGAGATCCAGGCGGTCGGCCTGGAACTCGATGTCATAAAGAAGGACTCCGTTGCGAGCTTCTGTGCCCGCGTGCACGACCATTTCCCGTCCATCGACATCCTGGTGAACAATGCCTGGTCCGGCAATAAGAACACCTGGGAATCGATCACCGACGAAGACTGGGAGTACGACATTAATATGAGTCTCAACTCCGTCTTCCGCGTGACAAAGGCGTTTTTTCCCGATCTGAAAGCCACCCGCGGAGTGGTTCTCAACATCGCTTCCATGTACGGCCACGTGGGTCCCGACTATCGTATTTACGATGGCAAGGAGTTCGCAAACCCGCCGAGTTATGGCGCGGCAAAGGCTGGTGTCATCCAATTTACTAAGTACCTGGCCAGCTTCCTCTCGCCCCACGGCATTCGAGTGAATGCCCTCAGCCCGGGTCCGTTTCCGCATCCTCCCACGCAGAAGCATGCAGGCTTCATGGAGCGGCTCGCCTCCAAGAATCCCTTGAACCGCATCGGCCAGCCCGATGACCTGAAAGGCGCAGTGGCGCTGCTGTGTTCCGATGCGGGTAGTTACATTACCGGACAGAACCTCTGTGTCGATGGAGGGTGGGCAATCTGGTGAGCTCCCTGGGAATCATCGGGCTAAGCGAAGGAAACGGACACCCCTTCTCTTACAGCTCCATCATCAACGGGTACTCGCCGGAAGGGCTGGCAGCCTCCGGATGGCCCGGCATCTATGATTACGTACGGCGCCGGCACGCTTCGGAATTCGGACTCGCGGATTGGAAAGTTACTCACGCGTGGACGCAGGACCCGGAGGCCACAAGCCGCCTGTGCGCCGCCAGCTCGATTCCCAATGCAGCCCGCGATTACCACGAGTTCTTGGGCAAAGTGGATGCCGTTATCATCGCCCGTGATGACTACGAAACACATTTCGCCATGGCGCAGCCCTTTCTGGAGGCTGGTTTGCCGGTGTTCATCGACAAACCGCTCAGCTTGGATATTTCCGAGCTGCGCGCCTTCCGGCCGTTTCTGGCAAGCGGCCAACTGATGTCCTGTTCCGGCATGCGCTACTCCCGCGAACTGGATGAGCCGCGCGCGAATCTTGGCTCTTATGGCCGATTGAAGTTAGTCCGGGGCGCGGTGGTTCTGTCGTGGGAGAAATACGGTGTCCACCTGCTGGAAGCCATTCTTGAAATGATATCGGCACGCCCCCTGGCGGTTCGCATGCTACCGGCCGAGCATGCCTCTGCCGTGGTCCGCCTAAATGATGGGACGCTGGTTCAAATTGACGCCCTCGGTGAGTGTCCGCCGTCGTTTCACATAGACTTGTTTGGCACACAGCGCAAGGGGGCATTCGATATTACCGATAATTTTTCGATGTTCCGCCGCATGCTCTGGGAGTTTACCGAGTCCATCCGGCAGGGCCGGCCGGCCATATCACCGGATCGGACGCTGGATATCATGCGCGTGCTGATTGCCGGTCGCCTGTCGCGAAAGGAAAACAGGGAAGTCGAGCTCAATGAGCTTCCAATATAGAAGTCTTTTCGATCTAAAGGGCAAAACCGCCGTGGTTACTGGCGCCGTGGGCATCCTGGGCCAGCGGTTTTGCCGCGGCCTTGCCGAGTTCGGCGCACAGGTCGCCGTGATTGATCTGGACGGCGAACGCTGCGCGGCGTTTGCCGCGGAGTTGGAGCGCGACCACGGCACACCGGCTATCGGGGCCGCCTGCGATGTCTCTGATCCCAGTTCGGTGGCCAACATGGTGGATCAGGTGGTCGGCCGCTTTGGCGGCATTCAGGTCTTGCACAATAACGCCGCATCGAAATCGGCCAATCTGGACGCATTCTTTGAGAGCACCGAGAAGTATGCCCTATCCGAGTGGCGTAGGATCATGTCGGTGAATATCGACGGCATGTTCCTCGTCGCGCAATCCGTGGGCGGCCAGATGCAAAAGCAGGGAACGGGCGGCAGTATCATCCAGACCGCTTCCATCTATGGCATCGTGGCGTCCGATAAGCGGATCTACGAGGGTTCGTTCTATCTGGGCCGCCAAATCAGCAACCCGGCGGTGTATTCAACATCCAAGGCCGCCGTCGTCGGTTTGACCCGCTATCTCGCGGCGAATTGGGGTGATGCACGCATTCGGGTCAACGCCCTGGTGCCAGGTGGCGTAGAGAGCGGACAAAACGACACATTCAAAGCCCGTTATTCTGCACGCGTCCCGCTGGCCCGGATGGCCCAGCCGGATGAAATGGTAGGGGCGCTGATTTATCTTGCCTCGGACGCCTCCAGTTATGTCACAGGTCATTGTCTGGTGGTCGACGGCGGCCTCAGCGTTTGGTAGATGGCGAATATGAGTTTAAACATTCTCCTACGCTCCGACCGTCGGATGTCCCTCGCTATGGCTATCGTGTTCCTGCCCTGGTTAGCAGCCGTACTTTTTACCGCGGGAGCTTGGGCTGGGCTACATTTCTTCGCATACGCAATTCTGGTTACTGCGGCCGGGTATGGTATAGTCAGTGTGGCGCTGCCTGCCCCTGCCCGAAGCCAAGCCTTCGCTCTCGCCCCCGCAGTCGGCATTCTGGCGATCTCGGCGCTGACTGCGTTCTGGCTGAGGTTGGGGCTTCCGCTTATCTGGGCCCCCGCTCTCTGGCTCGGATTGATGGCGGCAGGGGCACTCTACCTCTGGAACGATCGCGCGCTCTGGGCGAAACCCACGTTCGCCTACGGCGGGGCGCTGGTCGTACTCTCCGTACTAATCTGCGCGGTGTACTTCCTGCCATCGGCTCGAAAGGACGCCACTTTGCGGAGCGACGGGAGCTTCAATTGGATCTACGTGGACACGCAATATAACCACTCTATTGCTGCGGACATCAAGAGCGGCGACAGCCCTCCGAAAGTGCCTGGAACGGCGACCCTCGAACTGTTTTACCACTTTGGACCCTACGCACCAGCAGCAGCCATTTCCCGCCTCTCTGGAATTGATCTAGGCGACGCTTTCGCGCGTATCACTCGTGGCGCATCCCTTTGGGCGCTCGTGCTATCGAGTTTCGGATTGGGAACACTATTGTCAGTCAAGGCCACAGGCGGAAGATTCGGGGGAATCATGTCCGTTGCCGGACTTTTCTTTTACGGTTCCCTATTGTCTCTTTTTACGGACGAAACAAACAGCTCCAGCCACGTGACGGGAGCCATCCTCTTCAAGATACCCGCGGTGATGGTGCCCGGCGACGGGGGCCCTTTCAGTCATCTGATTCTCGGGCATTCGGTGCTACACGGCTTGGTTGCCATTACAGCGATCATGGGCTTGTGCCTCGTTCTAAGGGAGTGTGGAGCAGCCCTGACCTGGAGGGTACTTATCTTGTTAGCGCTGCCAGCTCTCGCGGTCGCCGTCCACACGGTGGCGGCGCTGTATTGCCTTGGGGTAGTGAGCATTTTGTTGTTCTGGGGTCGTCTAAGGGCTGTGCGCCCGTGGCTGGCGACCACGCTGATGCTCTGCCTGTTTCTCGTGGCTTGGAGAATCATGGGTTATGGCCATTCTCCGGACGTAACGCTGACGACCATCAATAAGAACCCCGGTGGCTATTGGTGGCTGCTTGCAGTCTGGTTTTTGGTTGGCCTCGGGTTCCGGATCGTGGGCTTTCGTTGGATCACAGATCCCTGGCACGATCCGCTCTCCGCGCTGGTTCTGGCAAGCGTCCTCGGCCTCGTTTTGTTTAACGTGCTGCTCCAATTCGAGCATGGTGAAGAACGTTACGGCATCTATTTTCTGCAGAGCATGTTCAGCATATTTGCCTTCTCCCGCCTAACCTCCGGATGTTGGCGCGGTGTCGAACGCTTGAAGTGGACCGCTGAGTGGCTAGTGCTGGCGAAAAAGGGCTTGATGTTCCTGGTTGCCTGCGCTATTTTGCTGCGCATCTTCGTTTATGCGACTCATAGCCACGCATGGATAGCATCCCTGAGCCGGCAGATCCTCCCATGCTGCTTAATTGTCTTAGTTTTTGCCGCTGCATCGGCTCTGATTAAGCGTGGCACCGGCGTTTCGGCGGTCGGTTCCGCGGCTCTTATGACGATGCTGCTGGTCGGCTTTCTGGCGTGGCTTGCACCTTGGCTTAATTTTGGTCTAGGGCGTATGAAGATGGACGTAACTATTACGCCTGGCGAAGTTCGGGGCTTGCAACGTCTCGGTGAGCTCGCAGCGCCAGATGAGCGGTTTGCGACCAACAAACATGCCGTGAACAGTCTAATGTCCCTCCGCAAGCGTTCGTACGCTTATGCAACGTTGTCAGAGCGCCCCGTGCTCATCGAAGGGTACGAGTACAAAGGGGTATCAGCGCTTCCGTGGTTTAACACCTTGCTTCATGACAACGATTTGATGTTCACCACCACGGACCCGGAAACGCTACGGCGCATCGCCACGACCTGGCACGTCCGGTGGCTTGTCGCTAGCCCTGGCACCGACATTGTCCTATCCAAGCCTTTGCCCGCATGGCTGGTGGAGCAGCAAAACTGCGGAGACCTTAGAATTTACCGAGTGGATTAACCGGTCCTTTTTCAGAAGAAGCGATTTGTCCTTGGATATTATGCACGGTCTTACCAATCAGTCTGTGGTAATTCTCGGTGGAGGACCAACGGGTCTGGGCGCGGCCCGCCGACTCATAGAGATCGGCGAGGCAGACATTCGAGTGTTTGACGAGAATGCGTGCGCCGGCGGCCTGGCCTCATCGTTCGTCGACACGCAAGGCTTCACCTGGGACATTGGTGGACATGTCCAGTTCTCGCATTATTCGTACTTTGACAACCTAATGAATGACTTGTTAGGTGATCAGTGGCTGGAACATATGCGGGAATCCTGGATATGGATGCGGGACCGTTTCATTCCATATCCGTTACAGAATAACATTCATCTACTTCCGCGGGAAGAGTTTCAGCAATGCATTTGCGGCTTGATCGACTCGATCAAGCGGGGGCCCGCGGCCTGTGGGAACTTCCACGAATGGATCGAGGCCAGCTTCGGTACGCCTCTTTCTAAGATCTTCCTCTTGCCGTATAACTTTAAGGTCTGGGCGCATCAGCCGGCTTCGATGTCTACTCATTGGGTTGGAGAGAGGGTAGCGACCGTGGATCTGGTGCGGGTCATTTTCAACGCGCTCGAGGGGAAGGAAGACAAGAATTGGGGGCCAAACAACCGCTTTCGTTTTCCGCTGCGCGGCGGAACGGGACGTATCTGGCGAACTCTTGCTAGCCGGCTGCCGACAAACGTCTTCCAGCCTAACCGCCGTTGCGTTCGCATCGAGACCGCGAAGCGGAGAATTCATTTCGAGGACGGATCAGCCGAAACTTACGATCGGCTGATTTCAACCATTCCGTTGGACGTGCTCATTTCTTTGGCCGACATCGAGTCATTGAAACCGTGCGTCGAACGGTTCCGGTACTCCACGGTGCATGTCGTCGGTATTGGTCTGAAGGGCACACCGCCTCCCCATTTAGAGACCAAGTGCTGGATTTATTTTCCGGAAGACAATTGCCCTTTCTATCGCGCCACGGTGTTTTCAAATTACTCACCAAACAATGTGCCCGACATCACTCGGTTCTGGTCGCTGATGGTCGAGGTATCGGAGTCGCCTTACAAGCCTGTCGACCGCGCCAGTTTGGTCGATTCCGTCGTTGACGGACTATTGGCCACGAAGCTCATCGGCTCTTCGAACGATGTTGCCAGTGTCTGGACGTACTCCGCGTGCCACGGGTACCCGACTCCGTTTCTAGGGCGCGATCGCTTGGTGGAGCCGATTCTGGCTGAACTGGAGGATGTCAATATCTATAGCCGCGGGCGCTTCGGCGGATGGAAATACGAGGTGTCCAATCAAGATCACTGCTTAATGCAGGGGGTCGAACTGGTAAACCGCCTGGCCTTCGGTACCCCGGAAGTGACCTATCGGTTCCCGATGGTGGCGAATGGCGGCCGGCATTGATCGCGAGGTGCGCTCGATGGTATCGATTGTGATGCCCGCCTACAACGAGGAGGACATCATCGAACAGGCCGTTCGGGAGTGGTACGCAGAAGTGATCTCGCGGATGCCGGGTGCCGAGTTGATCGTTGTCAATGACTGCAGCAAGGATAAGACCGGTGAGGTGCTTACCCGGCTGGCCCGGGAAAAGCCGGCGCTTCGCGTCCTGACACCCGACCACAATGGCGGCCATGGGAAGGCCTTGCGGTATGGCTTTGACCAGGTCACGCAGAATTGGGTGTTTCAAACCGACAGCGATCGGCAGCACACCCCTTCGGACTTCTGGAAAGTCTGGGAACAGCGGGAAATGAATGACTTTGTCCTCGGAGTACGTTCTACGCGAGCTGATGGACTAGTGCGCGTTCTGATAACCAATATCATGCGGATAGTGAACCTGGTTGCTTGGGGCATGTGGATTCGCGACGCCAACTGCCCTTTCAAGTTGATGCGGCGGCGGGCAATGGAGCAGGTACTAGTGCGCATCCCGCGTGATTCATTCATTCCCATGGTCATGTTATCCATCCTTTGCCGCAAGATGAAGTATCGCGTAGGAGAGGTCGTCGTACAGCACCTGCCCCGGCGCGGCGGCGAACAGTCACTCAGCGGATTATGGAAATGGATAATGGTAGGGTCACGCTGCCTGTACCAACTTCTGGTATGGCGCGTGCACCTGCGGTTGAGTTGACTGAGGCGAGAATCTGACGGCCGTCGGGCCATTGCCTCACCTCGCCTGGACCGAGATCCAAGTTCTAGCGATGCCGATGACGCATGTGACCGTGAATCGAAGGGTAACCGTCGTCATGTATCACTACGTGCGCGAGCTGCAGCGGTCGCGCTTTCCCGCGATTAAGGGTCTTTCGGTCGAGCGCTTCTGCCGTCAGCTCGACTACATCCAGCAATGCTACACCCCCATCTCCGTCGAGCAAGTCTTGAGAGGTTTGGAATCCGGTGAGGACGAACTGCCGCCGAGCCCGATCCTATTAACGTTCGACGATGGCTACATTGACCACTATGCAAAAGTGTTTCCGCTGCTGAACGCACGAGGCATCCCAGGCTGTTTTTTTCCGCCCGCACAAGCGATTCTCGAACACAGGGTATTGGACGTCAATAAGATTCATTTTATCCTTGCTGCGGTTCCGGACGTGGACATTCTTCTCGACCAAGTTTTCTCCTGGCTGCAAGAGTTTCGTTCGGAGTATGTGCTCGAGACAAGAGAAGCGTATCTCGCAGTGACCGAGGCGCATCGTTACGATGCCCGGCAGGTGACCGTGCTCAAACGTCTTTTGCAACGCAAGTTGCCCGCAGCGGTGCGAGCGGAAATCGTGGGGCGACTCTTCGCCAAATACATAACCTCCGACGAGGCTGCTTTTGCCCGCGAATTGTATATGTCGGTGGACCAGATCGCGTGCCTGCGCGATCACGGGATGCACATAGGCAGCCATGGATATGCGCACGCTTGGTTGAATCATCTTTCCTCCGATGCGCAGGCGGTTGAAATCGATCGGTCTTTGGAGTTCCTGCAGAAACTGGGCGTTGGCGCGGGCGAGTGGACCATGTGTTATCCCTATGGCGGCTTCAATGAGTCGCTACTTCAAATCCTGCGCGAGCGGCGTTGTCGATTGGGATTTACTGTAGAACCTCGCATCGCGGACTTGGACGTTGACGATCCATTGACCCTACCTCGTCTGGATACCAACGATCTGCCCAGTTAATCGCGCATGCTAAGCATGATGCAGATTCTGGCGCGTCTCACGCCGCTCAACCGTGCTGTATGCTCGGTGGGCTACGACGAGGCGGTCGCGTGTCTCTCTGATGTCCTTCCGTTTCGCGTCATCTCCGTACCTGAAGGCTGCGAACACAACGGCTGGGTGATTCCACCTTCGTGGGATGTCGAGGAAGCCAGAATTCTCAAAGACGGACACACGGTTTATGACGGCAAAGCTCACCCGCTGGGCGTGATCTGTCTCTCTACGCGTTTTTCCGGCACCGTCAGCCTGGAGGAGCTTCGCCGGCACCTTTATTACGATCACCGCGATGACGACTCCATCCCCTTTCACTACCGTCAGCAATTCCGAAGCTGGTGCCGGGATTGGGGATTCTGCGTGCCCAAGCGCGTGTTCGATCAGCTTGCCCCCGGCAATTACCAGGTCGTGATCCGCACCAAGGAAGCGCCCGGTTCGGTGAAGATTCTCGAATGCAAACACGCAGGATCGCTCGACTACACTATCGTGCTTGGCGGCAATTTGGACCACGCGGGTGTGGCCAACGACGGGTTAGCCGGCTGTGTCGTGGGGCTGGAGGTCTTGCGCCGTCTGGAAGGCCGTCGGACGAGGTTTAATTTTTCGCTGGTTCTTTCGCCCGGCATTATCGGCTCCGAGCTTTACCTTGCCGGGTTGCCGCCCACCGAACGGAGCCGGATCCTCGAAGGCATTTTTCTCGAAATGCTGGGATCCGCCACGCCACTCGCCGTGCAGGAGTCCCGGCATGCGATGGTGAGCATGCTGCACGCACTCGAGGCCAGTCTGGAACAAAAGAACTTACCATATCGTACTGGCCCGTTTGAAAGCATCATCGTCAACGACGAATATGTGTGGGAAAATTATGGCATCCCCATGCTCTCTTTTTCCCGGTTCCCTTATCCCGAATATCATTCGAGCCGCGACAACCTGGAGATCATCAGCGAATCCGCGTTACAGGAGGCCGTCGAAGCGATACTCGGTGCAATCGATCGCCTGGAAGCGTGGCCTCTCGTCATTAAGAATTTTACCGGCAATATCTGCCTGTCAAATCCCCGGTACAACCTCTATGTCGACTGCGGCCAAGTCGCCCTCGGAGATACTCCCTCGGACGAACGGCGCCGCATGCGGACTTTGATGGATTTGGTTCCCGCTCTCGAACGTCCGGTTAGTGTCATGGCTATCGCCGATCACGTTGGACTGCCGGAAAAGGAGACGTTGCAGTATCTGCGGCGATGGGCTGCTAAGGGCCTTATTGACCTGCTTTGAGTCGTACGCTGAAGATCGCTGAGTTAAGCGTAATAAACTGGCTCATCAACTCGATCTCGAGGAGTACGGGCGCAGCGAGTTTCGTTCGCGGGCCTCCACAATAAGGGGCCCTGGTGAAAGGCAATAACTTGCATCCACAATTAAATAAGGGCAGTGCAGGGCGCGGGGCCCAAGCGTGGGAGATTCTAACAAGGTTGCCCCCGCGACTGACTAACTTCATTACCGCTCGCCCGTCGGCAGCGCTGCGCGTGGCCTGTGCCATGTTGTTTCTAATTTGCCTATTTCGTTACCGGATAACGTACGACCCTAACGCCTCAATTCGCGTTCTTTCGGAGATGCCCCGGGTGGCCCACAACTTGTATGAAAATGGTCAATTCGCCAATCCATTCGCCTCGCTCGATACCGGTCCCTCGGCACATCTGACTCCCGTGTTCCCAGTATATATGGCGCTTTTGATGAATACTTTCGGGGACAACGCGATGGGCGAATTTGCCCTGGAGTTGGCAGGGGCACTAATCGTGGCCATCCAGGTGGCACTGTTTCCTCTATTTAGCAGCAGGCTCGGTATGGGTAAGATCAACGGTATCGTCGGTGCTTGCATCTGGATCGTGGCCAAACCGAAGTTGGTGTACAACTGGGAGGCATTCTATGCTGCTATTTTAATAGCACTAGCCTGCTGTATCTACCGGCGGTACCTCGACTCAGAGGTAACAACCGCGGGTAGGTTAGCGTGGCTGCTAGGGTGTCTCATGGGAATTTTGGTCCTTACGATACCGACGACTCTACCAGTATTGGCCGCTTGGTTGGGGTGGGAGACTTGGCGGCGCAAACTCGCTTTCCTCAAGAAATCTTTTTTGCCTCTGGTCCTGTTGCCGGCCACGATTATTACCCCTTGGATAATCCGCAACTATCTAGTATTTCAACGGTTTCTGCTCCGCGATGATTTCGGGTTGGAACTCTCGGTAGCAAACAATGACTGCGCGCAATTTAGCGTTCGAAAAAACCTGGACTCTGGGTGCTTCAATAAGGTCCACCCAAATCAAAATGTGAATGTGGCGAGAGAGGTTTTGGCGTTGGGTGAGGCACAGTACAGCGACCTGCGCCTACGGGAAGCTCTTCATTGGATTGCAGGTCATCCCGCCAGATTCGTCAGGCTGACAGGAATGCGATTCATCGCCTTCTGGTTGCCCACCGAAAGCGGAACCATTCATTACGCGGGGAGCGGACGCCGCCTTGAGCGGGTCCTTATTTATCTGATGACCTTACTGAGCATTAAAGGATGGATGACTCTTCACCGCCGAGACATCAAGAGTAGCGCCGTCTGCATGTCCTTTTTGGCGCTCTATCCCTTGGTCTATTATATAGTTCAGTTTGCAGACCGGTATCGTTATCCGATTCTATGGATAACATTCCTCCTAGGGGCGTTCCCGATCACCGGATTCTTGCGAGCCATCCGACAGCCGGTACAAAGGCTCCGGTTTTAATAGTACCATGCACCGCATGGCACCGGCATTTATCGCGGCGCCGATAGCGTTTACGCCGGTACTGCATAGGCGTACCCGCCGTTAAGGGCACTTCTTCAAAAACAGTTTAAAGTGATAGAATGAACACTCTGGTTACTGGCGGCGCGGGCTATATCGGATCGACTCTCGTGCCTCTGCTCCTGGCTGAGGGGCACCGCGTCCGTGTGCTGGATACCCTGTGGCATGGCGGCGAATCGCTGCTGGGCGTCTGGTCTCATCCCGCCTTCGAATTTGTGCGTGGGGATGTGTGCGATGCGGCCGCCATCCGGTCCGCACTGGACGCAATGGAAGCCGTGGTGCACCTCGCGGCAATCGTGGGTGACCCGGCCTGCGCCCGGCAGCCGGACCTGGCGCGCGCCGTCAACCTGCAGGCTTCCCTGGCGCTTATCGCCGAAAGCCGGCAGGCCGGAGTGCGGCGCTTTGTATTCGCGTCCACCTGCAGCAATTACGGAAAAATGAAAGACCCGGAAGCTTACGTGAACGAAGAATCGGAATTACGCCCGGTTTCTCTCTATGCGGAGACGAAGGTCGCGATAGAAAGGGCACTCCTCGAGAGTGACCGCTCCAATGAATGGTGCGCCACACCCCTGCGGTTCGCTACCGTTTTTGGTGTTTCGCCTCGAATGCGATTCGACTTGACGGTGAACGAGTTTACGATGGAGATGTTGACCAGGAGGCATCTTCAGGTTTTCGGCGAGCAGTTCTGGCGCCCTTACGTGCATGTCCGCGACGCGGCGCGCGCCATTCAACTGGTGCTGAACTCGCCCGAATCGAAACTGGCGGACGGTGTTTTCAACGTAGGTTCCAACGATCAGAATTTCCAAAAGCAGCGGCTCGTCGAGATGATGCGGCCGTATGCACCCGATGCCGTAGTCGAATTTGTGCACAAAGCCGAGGACCCGCGCGACTACCGCGTGTCTTTCGACCGCATCACCAACAGCCTCGGGTATCAGATCTCGCGCACGGTCGCGCAAGGCATCGAGGAAGTGGCCCGACTGGTGCGCAGCAAGGTCATCGGAAACTTCGCCGACCGGAGATACCGTAATTGAAACCGACTGAGATGCGGGCCCCAGGCGCACCTCCACCCGCTGATTTCATCCCTCTCATCGTGCCGGAGATTCGCGGCAATGCGTGGCAGTACGTGAAGGAATGCCTCGATACGAATTGGGTTTCTTCCGTGGGCAGTTATGTTGACCGGTTTGAAAAGATGGCCGCGGAGCGGGCCGGCACGAAATATGCTGTGGCCACGGTTAACGGCACTGCGGCGCTGCACATCGCCCTGCTGCTGGCGGGCGTGGAGGCTGAGGACGAGGTCATCGTTTCCTCGCTCACTTTTATTGCACCTGCCAACGCGATCCGGTACGTAGGCGCCTGGCCCGTTTTCATCGATGCCGAGCCGCGGTACTGGCAAATCGATCCTGCCGGGGTGGTTGATTTTCTTGACAACGAGTGCGAATGGAACGGTTACGTGTTGCGGAACCGCCGAACCGGGCGACGCGTGAAGGCTGTCCTGCCTGTCCACATTCTGGGCCATCCCGTCGATATGGATCCGGTTCTGGCGGCGGCCGCGAAATACTCCCTGGCTGTGATCGAAGACGCCACCGAGTGCTTGGGTGCGCGCTACCGTGGGAAAAAATTGGGAAGCCTCGGGGACCTGGGTTGCTTCAGCTTCAACGGCAATAAGATCATCACTACGGGCGGTGGCGGCATGTTGGTCACCAACAATGCCGAGTGGGCGGCGCGTGCCAAGTACCTCACCACGCAGGCGAAGGATGACCCCATCGAATATGTGCACCACGCCGTCGGCTACAATTACCGCTTAACGAACGTCCTGGCAGCGCTGGGCTGCGCCCAGATGGAAATGCTTGACACCTTTGTCGAAGCGAAGCGCCGGATCGCAAAACGGTACCAGCAATCTTTGGCTGCTCACACGGGGGTCCGCCTTCCCCAAGAAGCGGAGTGGGCGTTCAGCACCTTTTGGATGTATACCGTGTTGATCGATGAGAAGCAATCGCCCATCAACTCCCGCGAACTTCTCCGCCAACTGGACGTCCGAAAAATCCAGGCCCGTCCGATCTGGCAGCCGATTCATCGCTCACCGGCCCATAACTCTTCCGGGAGTCCCGGCTGTCCGACATCTGAGTCGCTTTACGCCCAAGCGATTAGCCTGCCGTGCTCGGTTGGGCTCACTCAACCTGACCAGGATCGCGTGATCGAGTGTATTGCAAGTCTCCTCAGCAAACAAGACGCGTCGGTCGGGTAGGCATACCTTGTGGAGAGGGTCTCATCCTCCCTCGAATGGCGCCGGCGCTTACAGTTCCGATGTACATGAATGTCGACGATTTATTTGACTCGCCGGGTGGCCGGGTTGCAGCGTTTGCCCAGATGCAACTACACCTTTACCGCCACGATGTCCGCCTTCAGGATTATTTCTTGGCGCTTCAAATGGACCCGCTTTCTGCCGCCCGCGCTGATTCGCGCCGTCAACACACTCACAGTCCGCTGCTCAGTAGCGCCGTTCGCAGCGTTGACCAAGTCAGCAGGCTCTACCCGCGCCGGAAAATCAAAGTCGACGTGCTCTTCTGCCCCGCTCCGTATTTCACCCGCAAAACCGAAATCCGATTCTTCGTCCGCACACTCCGTGCGCTCGCTGAGACAGACGCCAAAATCCTTTGTTTACTCCCGGCCAGTGCCCCCTGCCGCGCTGAAGCCGATGCTCAATTGGCGTCCCTGGGGCGTGCTGGTCAGGTTACATTTATTGACCCCGACATTCCTTTGAATCAGTTGGAAGGATGCACGCGCCCGAAGATCGCCCGCATGCGTGCGAGATCCGCCTTTGGGCAGACAATTCAGATTCTTGAACCGCTCGGACTGACCCCTGGCCTCGAAGTCGAGGCCGCTTACGAACATCTGGCTTATTTCATTGAGGCGTGGGAGCGCCTGGCGCCTAGCGTCGAGTTTGAAGCAGTGGTCGCCCGTAGCCATTGGCATGCCCTCTGCAGCCCCGTTTGCCGGACGGCGATCCAGCGTGGCAAACCAGTCATTACTTTTCAACAGGGAGTGATCTCCCATACCTTGGATGTCCCCGTCACGGCTTCGAAGTTCGTGGCGTTCGGTCCGTCCTCTGCGTCCTTTCTGCCAAGAGTCAACCGCGCGTTTTTTCGGGCAGCACAAATGCCGGAGTCACCTGTTAGTTACGTCATTGGGGGATGCCTTTATGACACCATAATCGAACTGCCCAACCAATTCGATCGCCAGACGTTGCTGATGGTGGATGTGCCAACGGATGTCGGTCAAAGTAAATTCTACGATCTGGAAGGCCAATGCCAGGCGCTGCTGGACCTGGCTGAGAGGCTTCTGACCGCGGATCTGCCGTTGCGCCGTCTGATCATCCGGCCGCACCCGTATTGGAACGACCTGAACTTCCAAGCCTGCCAGCGCATCATCCGGAGCCACTCGAGCCGTTGCGAGCTGTCGCATCCCGCATGGTCGCTGGAGGACGACCTGCGCCGCTCCTCCGCCGTTGTAGGAATATTCAGCGGAGTACTTACGGTCGCCTCCGCCTGCGGTCTGCCGACTGTCTTTCTGCAAACTGAGCGAGGATTCGCGACCGCTGACTTGGCGTGCTTTTCGCCGCGCCAGACTCTGTTGCCTGATGCCGCGCTTAAGGAAATCGGCAAGCTTCTGACCGATCGACAGGCCTACGCAGAGGCACGCAAGGAAGCGCTGCGGAACGGGCGCGAATACTACGCGAACGGGGCAAATCTCGATCTTAGCGCTAAATTCTTCGAGCGCCTTCTTCGCGCCGATGCGGAGACCAGTCGCGAAAGGTCTGGTGAGGCTGAGTGAATCGACTTCATAGTCCCACCTTGTCCTCCGAACGGAAGACACCCGTCATTATGGGCCTCGTGTTCCTGCCGTGGCTAGCGGTAGTGCTTTGTACCGCGGGGGGATGGGCTGCTCTCAACTTCTTCGTGTACGGGGTCCTGGCCTTAGCAGCCGGTTACAGCATCATCAGTGTTACGCTGCCTGTCCCAGCCCGGTTACAAACAATCGTTCTCGCTCCAGCAGCCGGTATCCTGGTGTTCTCCAGTCTCACGGCGTTCTGGGTGAGGCTGGGTCTTCCTCTCATGGCGGCCCCGGCGCTTTGGCTCGCACTGGCAGCGGGGGGAGTGCTGGCGCTTTGGCGCGATCGCGGCTCTTGGGCCAAAAGCACCGTTGCTCACGGGTTAACGTTGACCCTCTTGTCCGCGCTGATCTGTGCAGTATACTTCCTTCCCACGGCTCGCACCGACATGGTTCAGCGCCGCGACGGGAGCTTTAGCTGGAGGTTCGTGGATACGCAGCACTTCCAATCGATAGCTGCAAGCATAAAGAACAGTGGCAGTCCGCCCAAAACACCCGGAACTTTCACTGCCGAACTTCTTTACCACTTCGGACCCTATGCTCCGGCCGCGGCTATTTCCAGGCTTGACGGACTCAATCTTGGGGACGCCGTTGCTAGAGTGACGCGCGGCGCTTCGCTCTGGTCGCTCGTGCTCTCTTGCTATGGACTTGGCACGCTCCTCTCGCTCAAGGCCACTGGCAGCACATTCGGCGGGATCTTGTCCGTCGCCGGCCTATTCTTCTACGGTTCTCCGTTGTCCCTTTTCACTGACGCGCAGACCAGCTCTGGTCATGTGGCCCGAGCCTCCCTCTTCAACATACCCTACGTCCATGTGTTCGCCGAAGACTCCACTTTCGACCAGTTGCTCGTCGGACATTCGCTGCTTCATGGTCTTGTTGCCATTACAGTGGTCCTATGCCTGTGCATGGCAGAAAGGAGGCGGGAATCGGCACTGACTTGGCGGGGAGCTGGTTTGCTGGCGTTACCGGCGCTAGTGGTCCCCATGCAATCGGTGGCTGCCTTGTACTGCCTCGGCGCTGCTGGCATCCTCTTGTTTTGGGGTCGTCTCAGAGCAACGGGCTCCTGGCTGTCGATCATTCTAATGGCCGGTTTGTTTCTCGGGGCTTGGGATCTTATGGGATATGGCCATGCCACGGACGCGGCGCATGCGACGATCAACGAGCAGGCGGCGTCACAATGGTGGATGCTTGCGCTGTGGGTAACCATCGGTCTGGGATTCCGCATTTTGGGTTTCCGCTGGATGTCACGATTTTGGAAAGACCCTTTTTCCGTTCTGGTCCTGACCAGCGTCCTGGGATTGCTAGCGTTTTCACTCCTGCTGAATCTCAGAGATGCCAACGAGAAGTACGGCGTATATTTCTTGCAGGCCCTCTTTAGTATTTTTGCCTTCCCTTACGTGACCGCCGGATGTTGGCACGGCGCCGAGCGGTCCGAGATGATTGCAACGTGGCTCAGGTTAGCGACGAAGTGCATGATTTTCGTGTGTGCCAGCGGCGTTTTGATCGCCTGCGTCGCCGTTGCCACTCATCACCATACGGGGACATCATATTTTGGGGTCAAGCTCGTTGTTTCCTTCTTAGCGCTCTCACTTCTGGCGGGCACATCGGTTCGGATGAAGCGCAGTTGCCACTTTCGAGCGGTCGGTTCCGCAGTTCTCATGGGTGCCCTTATGGTCGGTTTCCTGGCCTGGGTTCCGGTATGGATCAGATACGGCTTCGGAGCGGTTAAGACGGGCATAACCTATACTCCTGGCGAAGTCCGCGGGCTCCGGCGCCTCGGCGAACTTATGGCGCAGGATGAGCGGTTTGCGACGAACAAACATGCCTTGGATGTGGAGAGCCTTGCGGGGTCTAACGAACGCTCCTACGGCTACTCTGCGCTGTCCGAGCGTCCCGTGCTTCTCGAAGGTTACAAGGATCGAGGGGAGAATTTGCTCCCGTGGTTTAACACGCTGCTGCACGACAACGACTTGCTCTTCAGCACTACCGACCCGGAAACACTGCGCTGCATTGCCAGAGCCTATCATATCCGATGGCTTGTCGCCTATCCCGGCACCGACATTTCCCTTCCCAGGCCATTGCCCGAATGGCTGGTTGAGCAGCAAAATTGCGGCGACCTGAAAATCTACAGGATCGGTTAATACGGTTAACAAAAATGAGATTTGCCTTCGTCAGTACGATGGCCGGCTCTCCATGGGGTGGAAGTGAGGAACTCTGGAGTCAAGCTGCAGTCGAGCTCAAACGGACGGGGCATGATGTGCGGGCTACGGTCATGTCCTGGCCAAGACTCTCGGACAAGGTAAGCGCGCTGGCGCAGCACGATATCGAGCTTAGTACCTACCCTTCGTTTCGTGTCCGGCCAATCAGACGCCTGCGGGATCGACTCTCGCTTGGCTACCGGAGAAGCTATGGCCGCTTGAGGCGGTTCCATCCCGACTTGGTAGTTATTTCCCTGGGATGGAATTCCGGAGGATTTGACTGGGCGAAGCTCTGCCGGGCAGCAGCGATACCCTATGTGATGAACCTCCAGTGCAACAGCGACATTTGGTGGTTCGGGGAAAACTTCGAAGAAGCTGTCGCCACTTATACCGGCGCCCGCAGAATCTTCTGCCTGTCTCGCAATAATCTCGACCTGCTGCGCCTGCAATTGGCTGAGCCGCTGCCCAACGCGGAACTGGTGTGGAACCCGTTCAACGTGTCTACCGAACCAGCGTCGCCGTGGCCGGATGAAGCTAACGGAATGCGGCTCGCCTGCGTCTCCCGAATCGAGCTGCAAGCCAAAGGGCACGATTTGTTGCTTCGGACTCTAGCGCAGCCGGAATGGCGGAATCGGCCAGTCGAGTTGAATTTGTATGGAGCAGGGCCCGATGAAATAGGCTTACGCCGTCTGTGCGGGATGCTCCAGTTGCATAACGTGCACTTTCGGGGCCACGTGAACGATATCCGGAAGATCTGGGAGCAAAACCACCTGTTGGTGTTACCGTCGCGATACGAGGGACTGCCGCTGGCTCTCGTGGAGGCGATGTGGTGCGGGCGTCCCGCGGTGGTCACCGATGTTGGCGGCAACGCGGAGCTATGCATCGATGGTGAAACCGGATTTGTGGCGCCGGCAGCTACTTTGCCTTCGGTGAGTCACGCCCTCGAGCGCACTTGGGATGCGCGCGGCGAATGGAGCCGCCTCGGACAAGCCGCGCGATCCCGCGTCGAAGCCCTGGTACCGAAAGATCCAATTGCCTTGTTCTGCCGGCAACTGACGGCATGCGCTCCCGCATCGTCCGAAGCGCGGGTCGGCAAAGTTTGGTTTGCGCGGTAAATCCCGCGGTATACAACCATGGACATTACTGTAGTCGTCATTACTTACAACCGATGTGACGGCGTGTCGGCTGTTCTGGATCACCTCGCCGCTCAGAAACTGCCTCCCCAAATCGAGTGGGAGGTGCTGATTGTAGATAACAATTCCACCGACCGGACGAGCGAGGTTGTGGGTGGCTTCTGTCACCGTTATGCCGGCCGCTTTCGCTACTTGTTTGAGCCGCAGCCAGGGAAGTCCCATGCGCTAAATGTAGGAATTGCCCACGCAAGCGGCGATATCCTGGCTTTCACCGATGACGACGTAATCATCGAGCCGGATTGGCTCTGGACTCTGACTTCGGCGCTCCGCAGCGGAAAGTGGGCGGGCGCCGGGGGACGGATCATCCCGCAATGGCTGGGCCCGCTTCCCAGTTGGCTCCGGACCGGTGATCCGGACATTATGGGACCTTTTGTCGCATTCGAACCGGCCATGCCGGCAGGCCCCCTTGCCAGACCGCCGTTCGGTGCAAACATGGCTTTTCGGCGGGAACTTTTCGAGAAATACGGTGGCTTTCGCACGGACCTTGGCCGTTCTCCCAGCAAACAAGGGCGCGAAGATATCGAGTTCGGCAACCGCCTGCTCAAACGCGGCGAGCGCCTACGCTATGAGCCGTACGCCATCGTTCGGCATCCCGCGCCGGCGGCGCGCATGACCCAGGCCTATGTTCTGAGATGGTGGTACTGGTTTGGACGAGCGGAGGTCGTCGACAACGGTCCCCCTGTGGGAACACGCTTGCTCGTAAGTGGCGTGCCCGCCGTCCTGTTCCGCCGGTTGGCGCGATGGACGGTGCAGTGGCTGACTTCGCTTACGCCCACCGGCCGCTTCTCCTCGAAGCGCCGCATGTGGTACTTAGCGGGCACGATCACCGCTTGCCACCTATATCATCGGCAACAGGCCGGTTCCCGCTCCACCCGCGTTGCCCTTTCCGAATCCGAGTTGAAGCCGAAGCAGCCGGCAACGAAATAGACGTTCGTCCTCAAATCCCAAGCCCGATTGCGAAACATGACTATCGGAGATCTCCCTGGCCGCCCCAAAATCCTGTTCGTTACGTCGCACTGGCCCATGGCGCCTGCGTATGGCGCCCAACAGCGGGTTCTGCATACCGCCAGATTGCTGAGTTGTTTCGGAAATGTGTCGCTCGTGATCGTGCCCACCGAGCCTGAAGACGACGAAATCGTCAGGCGTAGCGGTCGCGAATTCCATATCCGGAAGGTAATTCGCCCCACGCCATCGGAGCCCGGCGGGCTTGCCAACCGGATCAGCCACCGGATCAGGCACGAGTTGGATCCGACCTACATGGCGACGGATCTCTACCAGGTCGGTGAACAGGACCGCACGGCACTGCTGGGTCTCATGGAGGAGCACGATCTTACCTGGGTACACACCATCCGCGCGGCGAACTGGTTCCGCATTTACCGGTGGCCTGGTTCTGTGCTGGATGTGGACGACCTACCCAGCCGCATATTCTGGTCGGAATTCCGAACAGGAACCGATCCGGTAGAACGCCTCCTGGATCTCCGCAGGTGGGTTTTCTGGCAGAGGCGCGAGCAACTCTTCCGCCAGAGATTTGATGTGATCACCGTTTGCAGTGAAGATGACCGCCAATATCTCGGAGGGCAATCCGGGGTTCATGTTTTCCCGAATGGTTTTTCGCCGCTACCGTTGCCGGACCGGCGTTGTCCGGATCCGCTGCGACTTGGCTTCCTTGGTAACTGTGGATTTGTGCCCAACCAGGAAGGCATTCGCTGGTTTATCGGTGAAGTGTGGCCGCGGGTTAAGCGCGACCGTCCGCATGCACAACTGCGGCTCGTGGGCCGCGGCACGGAACGTGATTTGCCCAATCTGGGTCCAGATATCCAGGGACTGGGCTGGGTAGAAGATCCTACCGCCGAAATCGATTCCTGGGCTGCTATGATTGTCCCCATTAAGGTGGGCAGCGGTACCCGTGTAAAAGTGGCCGAAGCGTTCGCGCGTAAATGCCCCGTCATCGCCACGGCGATTGGAATCTTCGGCTATGACGTCGAAGATGGAAAGGAAGTACTGCTCGCGGATCGTCCCGCTGATTTCGCGACCGCCTGCAGCCGGCTGCTACGGAATCCCGAGTTCGGAGAAGCGCTCTCTGCCCGGGCCTACCAACGTTTTTTGGAAGAATGGACGTGGGATTCTTTCAAGGGGACAATTGCCACAGTGGTTCAGGAGTGTCTGGGGAAAAGTGAATCATGGCGCTTGACAGAAGCGATTACGGGATCCTGACTTGGGGCCTGACGCAGTGCAGGGGGTGCCGCACCATGCCCAAGCGCCTCCCGCGCTGGCCGTCGAAATGATCCGTCAGGCTTCGGGTCTGCTTTTTCCTAACCAAAAGCAACTTGTGAGCTCGATCGGAATTGGATAACTTGGGTTTTAACTGCATGCGACGATCGGTGCAAAGAAGACGTATGCAAATATCGCGTATACAGCCGCATGGAAGCGGGCTTGGCTGCTTTCCAGCGGAGCGCCTCAGATTTTGGCGCCGGCCCAACTCGAACATTTCCGGATCAGCTGAACGCGCTGGCCCACTTGAGGCCAGGAAAGCCAATTGCACGCTCACTTTGTTATTGCTTGTGCTGGGCCTCATGCTTGTGCAGGTCCCTCCGGCGTTCGGCCAGATCGCCTCGGTTCAAGTCGTCTCGTGCGGCCCCAGCAATTATCCGGGAACGACTTGTACGATATCGCCAACCCAGAGTGGCGATCTCATCGTTGTCGGCTGGGTCGGCGGAAGTGGTAGCACTAAGATGAGCAGTGTGACGGATAACGTAAGCGATACTTATGTCGAGGCGGGCGCTGCCCAGGCGGTGGACTCCGCGGATAATAGCTGGACCGACATCTGGTACGCTAAGAACTGTAACGCCGGAGCCACGTCGATTACTGTCACCCCTAACGCGACTGGCTATGGCGCAGTCGTAGTCTGGGAATTCTCTGGAGTCGATCCCAACGCGCCATTAGATCAAACTGCGACGCTTAGCAGCCAGGCTGCTACTCTGACTCCGACGGGCGCCCCCGTGACGATTACTTCGCCAAACGAGGTGGTCATTACTCTTGCCGATGTCGATCACGGTGTAACCGGACTTTTTGCTGGTAACCAGTTCGTGAATGACTCCCTCCTTTACGGCAATGGATGGGGACATTATATCAGTTCGTCCACAGGAACGTACTACGCGGAATGGGATCAGAATAACGCGGGCATGTATGCCAGCAGCACCGCCTCCTTCAAAGCTGCCGGCACCGTAAGCGCTTGCGATCTCAACCAGAACGGAACGGTCGACATCGTTGACGTGCAATGGGCCACCGACATGGCTCTAGGAAATCTTTCCTGCGCCGCTCCCGGCGGATTCTGTAATCTGGCATTTGCACAGGCAGTACTCACTAACGCGATGGGAGGAGCCTGCACCCTTCCCGCGCTACTGATGCCTTCCGCCGTGAATTTCGGAAATGTTACCGTGGGCAGCAACAGCACCCAGACCGTAACGCTGACCGGAAGTGGAAATGCCAACACTACGATTACTCAGGCAAACATCTCCGGTGCTGGATTCAGTATTAGCGGCTTGACTCTGCCGCTGACCATCCCAGCCGGGCAGACGGCGAGCTTCAATGTGGTCTTTACACCCCAGTCGGCGACCGGCGCCAGCGGTTCCATTTCTTTTGTGAGTAATGCACTCGACACACCGGCTAACCAAACGCTGTCTGGAACCGGAACCAGCGCGCCCCCGCAACATTACGCATCGTTAAGCTGGAACGGGGCCTCGACCGACACCAGCTATAACATCTACCGGGTTACAGCAAGCAGTGCGACCGCGCCACAGCCCGCCACGCCATACCCCAGTCTGGGGAATGGGCTGGGCTCTTGCAACACGGCAAGTCCCCCGGTGTGCACGTACACCGATTCGAACGTACAGGCCGGCACCACTTACTGGTACTATACGACGGCTGTTGCCGGGGGCGTCGAAAGCAGCCCTTCAAACATCGCCGGTCCGGCTTCGATACCCTCTCCATAACCGTACGTTCGGCTCCGGAGAGCCGAAAGCTCAAGCATCAACTGAGATTCGTCTCAACCAAGAACGCTACTTTCCCAGGCAGCTGCGCGTGATTTACCCCGTTATGCGTTGAAAGGTGTGAAGTCTTCGCGCGCATCGTGCGATTATAGTAACGCACGGCAAGGCGCGCGCGGAAATTGGGCACTCGGATTTCCAGTCGCCATAAATCGTGTAGGACCGTAATAGCAACTTGCGGCCGTTAAGACCACGGCCGGCCAAAGTGTCGACTTCTGGCAGGACGCGGAAGGCCTCAGAACTTGAAAAGGAGCTCGAAAGGCAGATTCGGACCACGCCAAACCTCTCAGCTGCGCCATCGCAAGAATTGATCGTGCAGACCTAGAACCAACTCCGAGAGATCGAGCCGGTGTTCGCGTGCAAAGCGCTTCTCACCCAATCGATGATAAGAGTCCGCCCCCCGCCGGTGATGGGCTATGCAGAGCGGTATGGCCGAGAAATCGGACGTTTTCTGTGACAGACCTTTGGCACCCAGCGCGTTGGTGTGGGCGGCCTCGATCACCGTCGATCCACTCGTTCTGGAGCATATGACGCATCCCAGGGTTCGAATCCATGCCAGGTACTCGGCGTTTCTGTCGGGGCCGCGCCGGGGATGGAGGCGCTTCTTACGAACAGGCACATACCGTTTGGGAGGCAGACCCCGTTGCAACGGCGCACTCCGGCGTAAAGGCACACGTCTGGCGATCACATTTTCCCCGCAGGTTTTGAATTGGGACCTGAGCGCCCGGTCAGGATCTCACTACCGCATCCTGAACCGGGCGTTGGGTGTTATGGCAGAATCAGGCCGGACGGACCCGGCCGCCGAACTCCTCTTCGCACTGCTTCCAGAAGCTGCAATACTTCTGGCTGCAGAGGAGTGACTGCCGGTTCGGGCAATACATCCCCGAGCCCATAGCCTCCTGCACCATCGGGAACAGGACCTTGGTGGCGCGCAGATCCTGTTGGCCAACGGTGTAGCTCTGCTGCACGAGTTGGGGAGTGGCGGTTTTGACCAGTGAGTCAATCCGCACCTCCCCGCTGGCGCCGGGCGTGATTTGCCGGTAGGTGGCGAGTTGAAAGGCGTAGTCGGGTGAAACGGAGCAAGGCCGGCGGGACGCGGTTTTGATGTCGATCAACCGGCCATCGATATCGAGCAGGTCCACACGTCCTCGAACGCGAACGCCGGAGATCTCGCCCTGGACGTCCATCTCGACGGCCGCAGGTTCGATCTGCGGAGCTACTTCGTCCATGTACTTCGCGACCAGCCGCTCGCCGATCCGGCGGATGTCGTGCTGGCTTTCATCTTTCGTGAATTGAGTTTGCCCGACCTGTTCCATCCAGGCATCACGGAAGATCATGACGATGCCAGCGGTATCCAGGTCTTCGTGGGTCTCGAGTTTTTCACGGAAGTTCAACTCGAGGGCGCGATGTACCGCAAGGCCCAGAGCGAGCGAACTGCTCTTGGTTTCCGGCAACATCAGTCCGTACTTGAACCACCAGCGGGCTTGGCAGTCGAGAAAGGTGCGGACCTGACTTGGGGAAAGGATCGGGGCGGTTTGAGTGTTGGCGACCGCAATCGGCGGGGCCGGGGAGACCTGAGTCAGTGCCACTTCCGGGGCCACGATCAATTCCGTGCAAGTACTTTCCGGCTCGGATGCGAGGAGCGGAAGGTTCTCCGCTGCGGGAAAGATCGGCTGCACGCGATGAGCAGGGACCACATCCAGGGTCAGCGCTGATCCCATGTCACACCTCGCTCGCGCATGGCCTGGATGAACATGGTGAGGCCGATAGCCCGGATATCTTCACTGGTGAACTGCAACGAATAGTTGCGCATCCTGGCCCGCGACTCGACCCGTTGGGCAATCTCGGCGGCCCCGCTCATGGCCAACTCCATAGCGGTTATGCCGGCCCCGGTCACCGGAACCGGCAGCAGGGTTCCGTCCGGCGCAGCCTGCAAATCCAGCGGCCGAGGTATTCTGTTTGTGTTACCATTGCGGTGGTTCTGGGCGTCATTGTTCGGACCAGATGCCGCGGTGTCCGGTGCGTTTGGCGACTGAGCCGGATGCCGCGGTTCTTCGATCTTCCTGACGTGCCACTCGATCCAGCGCTTGTTCTCTTCACGCAGTTCGGCCTTGCAGATCTCGAAGACCTCGCGTGCGCGAATCCCGAGGTCGCGAATCTGCTTTGCCACTATCGGCGGCACGTACATCACCCGATTATCATCGAGCGTGAACATGACCTGTTCGCCATAGCGTCCATCGACGCGTTTCCCGTCGTTCCATTGCAGTGCGATTTCGACTGGTGCATTGGTGTTGAATCGCAAAATTCCGTTCGTCATTGGTGTTCTCCTTGTTCAAATTCCGGGGGCTCCGGTCCTTCGTCCGGTGGTTCCGGCAAATCATCTTCGTCCGCCACTGCCGGATTCTCTTCTTCCTGTTCCGGCGGATCTCCGCTGAATCCGTCCTGTTCGTAGTAATCCAGATCGGAGGGAGCGTTCCACATTGACCACATCGCGTTCTCCTTTTGTTCGTCAAGCCTGATGCCAGCCCACAGTTTTATTATGCTTGACGAGCGCACGAGATGCAATAGGGAGCTTGGAGAAAAAGTACTAGGGTGACGTGCGCTCGATAAGCTTGGGTACAGATATAGGTGGGCCGTAGATGAAACCTCGCAAGAATCCCGCAGCTGTCGCCTTAGCAAAGCTAAGAGCTGCGTCGATGACTGACGACGAACGTGAGGAGAGCGCTCGCAAGGCAGGCCTGGTGGGCGGCAAAGCCCGCGCCCGCGCCCTCACCAAAGAACAGCGTCAGGAAATCGCCCGCAAAGCCGCGGCGGCCCGGTGGGGGAAGAAGAAGTAACGGGACCAAGCCTTAACCGACTCCTGGCGATTTTCTGTCAGCTTGGTGATCGGTGGAAGGCGGCGAACGTCCTTTTGGAAGAAGGGGCGTGGGGGAGAAACCTTTTGAAGGTTTCGCTCCCACTGGTCCGGCCAATTAACCCGCACGCAATTCACCCGGGCGCAATCCACCCGAATACTCGGCACTCGAAATAAACCCTGTTGTAACCCGTTGTATTAGGGTTAGACTGCAAGGCTCGTACCTTCACCAAAGAGCAGCGTCAGGGGATCGGCCGCAGCCGCCGCCAACTTGGCAGAGGTAAGTTACTATGTAAAGTACAGAATGGAGAATCCTTTTAAGTACTATGGGTACTGAAGCTCCAATGGTAGGTGCAAAAGAGGCAATCGTATGATAGATTGTCGCAACTTATGTTCCAAATGGAGTCTTCGTCAATACCGGACATCGGCTCGAAGTCAGTGGTCGCGCTTGGGTAAAACCGTATCCATAAATACTCCCGTTCAAAGAGCACAGTAGACGCGTTACCAGCGTCAATGGCAAACTATGGCATTGGCCCGGATCTAGTAGTCAAACGTTAATGGAGAGAAACAACGTGCGCTTACGACCTGGTTTACTGTGCTGGTTTTTGCTGCCCCTGTTGCCGTTGGCGGCGCAACACAATGTGCTGACGATTCACAATGACCTGGCTCGCACGGGGCAATATCTCACCGAAACTATTCTAACCCCTTCCAACGTAAATTCGACCACGTTCGGCAAGCGGTTTCAGATTACCTTGGACGGCGTGGTAGACGCAGAACCGCTCTATGTGGCTAAGTATTCCGATTCCTAACCAGGGAACCCACAACGTACTGATCGTGGCCACGGAAAACGATAGCCTATACGCGCTGGATGCGGATACCGGATCGCAACTATGGAAATCCGCGCTGCTCGGCAGCAACGAGACGCCTTCCGACGACCGCGGCTGCTCCCAGGTGACTCCGGAAATCGGCATCACCTCGACGCCGGTGATAGCGCTGAATTCCGGCGCGACGGGAGGCGCGATTTTTGCAGTGGCGATGAGCAAAGACTCGTTCGGGAATTATCATCAGCGGCTGCACGAAGTAAATCTGGCCACCGGAGGACCGCTCGCATCCCCAGTCGAAATCAAGGCCAAGTATCCTGGGACCGGATCCGGAAGCGAAGGCGGTTACGTACGCTTCGATCCTGCGCAGTATAAAGAACGCGCGGGTCTGCTGCTGCTGGGCAACGCTGTGTTCTTGTCCTGGGCGTCGCATTGCGACATAAACCCATACACCGGTTGGATTATGGCTTACCGTGCCAAGACGCTTAAGCAAATCAGCGTAATTAACGTGACCCCCAATGGCGGTGAGGGAGCCATCTGGGGAGCCGGCGCGGGCTTGGCGGCCGATCCGAGCGGGTACATTTATTTTCTGGACGCCAATGGCGTTTTTGACACGACACCCAATGCGCAAGGGTTTCCCAGCAGCGGCGACTACGGCAATGCCTTCGTGAAACTCTCGACCAAGGGGGGCAAACTCAGCGTGGCGGATTATTTCACCATGTACAATACGACCAGCGAATCCGACGCGGATGTCGACTTAGGATCGGGCGGCGCGATGCTGTTGCCGGACATGACCGACGCCGAGGGCAAGGTGCAGCATCTTGCAATCGGAGCCGGAAAGGATGGCAACATCTACCTGGTCAATCGCGACAACATGGGTAAATTCAATCCAAATAATGACAGCGCGATCTATCAGGAACTGGACGGTGCATTACCCGGCGGTATTTGGTCTATGCCGGCGTATTACAACGGGCAAGTGTACTTTGGTGCGGTAAACGGCCAAATCCGCGCGTTCCAGTTCACCAAAGCAGTGCTATCGTCAACTCCCGCATCATCGACTAGTGAGGTCTACCAGTATCCCGGGTCCTCGCCGAGTATCTCGGCGAATGGCTCGAACAACGCGATTCTGTGGGCAGTCGAAAGCGCCGGGATCTCTGTCCTACATGCCTACGCGGCCGGCAATCTGGCCCAGGAGTTGTACAATTCAAACCAGGCGGCTAACGGACGCGACAACTTCGGCAACGCCAACAAATTCATGGTGCCAACAATTGCCAATGGGAAGGTGTATGTGGGTACACCCAATGGTGTGGCGGCTTTTGGATTGCTAAACCACTAGATGGGGCTCGCATTCGCGCCTGAAGTTGCCGGTTACGCCACCAGGAAAAGCTACGATAGGCCGGTCCGCGACATCATGGTTGGCCTTGGCATCCTTGGTGAAAGTCTGGGCAACGGCGTCGTAATTCAGCTTATGCCCTAACCGGCAGCTGATTTTCGCCACGTGTACCGAGCTGATGTCGACGGAAAGCAGACGGCGGCACAGAATGGACCTCTCTCGAGAAGTTAAAATGCAGGAGGCCCGACCGATGACGCCGGAGGATCGACTGCGATTGCGTCGACACCAGTCTCGCCCGGTTCTGGATAAGTTGCGTGACTACTTACAGGCGATCCAGATAGAAGTCCTACCCAAGAGTCCGGAGGGCCGTGCCGTACGTTACACGCTGAAGAATTGGCATGCGCTGACCCGCTACTGTGAAGATGGGAACCTGGAAATCGACAATAATGCCACCGAAAGATCCATCCGCGGTGTGGCGGTTGGTCGTCGCAATTGGACCTTCTTTGGCAGCGACCAGGGCGGTAAGACCGCGGCGGTCTTGCGGAGCTTCGTGGCTTCCTGCCAACGTGTCGGGGTAGAACCGTTCGCCTGGTTCAAAGACGTGCTGTTGCGGATCGCATCCTATCCAATTCATCGCATCGCAGAACTGCTCCCGCACAACTGGGCGGCCGCCCAGGCTTAACTTCCAGCTTGATCATCGGATCGGGCCCACAGTCCTGGTGATTCTCAGCCGCTTACTTAAAATCGAAGGAGAATCGCCCGATTGGTGGACATTGTGGAATCTACGAAAAGAGTGCGAACCTGTGTAGGAACCACCGCAGCCGAATGCGCTTGGCCTATGGCGATAATTCCAACACTACCGTCAGGCCTGGCTGAGGTTTCGCTCGGTCCAGACTACACCAACGCTATCGACTGTAGCTAACCATAGTCCGGGCTGATCCGTCTTACATTCGGGGCGATCGTCTTATATTGATGTATTGCGGCCAGTGAGCGTCAGCCAGTCGAAGGCGGAGTCTCTGCGCAGCGAAGATCTGGATCGGGACTTGGACGTGTAACTCGCCGCGCATCCAAAAACAGGCAACCGCCGACTACATCAGGCAAGGCACGCCGACGCATGAAGCCCGGCGGAAAGCGATTATTGCATTGAGCGGACTGGAGCAGACCATGGAAGAACAGCGGAACGGACGCGGGCTGCCGGCCATGGATAGCATCCTGCAAGACCTGCGCTACACCTTGCGCACGTTACGCAAGGACAGAGGATTCGCCGCATTTGCGATTCTGATTATTGCGCTGGGGATTGGCGCGAGTTCCACCGTATTCAGCGTGCTGGACGCGCTCTTGGTGAAGCCGCTGCCGTTCAAGGATCCTGCCCGGCTGGTGTGGATCGCCAATCGGACCAAGATCGATGGCGACCTGTCGGGCGCCACCTTGCAGGTGGGGCGCTTTCTCGATTTTCGGCAGCGCAACACATCCTTCGCCGACGTCGCGGGGTACTTCGCGTTTTATGGCGTGGGCGACAGCAAACTCACCGGCAACGGCGAACCAGAGCGTTTGAGTACCGTGCCGGTATCGCAGAACTTCTTCCCGCTGCTAGGCGTCCAGCCGCTGTTGGGACGGCAATTTACCGCGGAGGAATGCAAGTGGAATGGTCCGCATGTGGTAATGCTCAGTCACGGACTGTGGCAGCGCCGCTTCGGGTCCGATCCGGACATTGTGGGTAAAACCATCCGGCTGGATGCTGCGGACACAACCGTGGTTGGGATACTCCCCGCGTCGTTTGACTTCGCGGCGATCTTTGCGCCTGGCACGCATATCGATCTGTTCGCTCCTTTTCCGCTGACCAGGGAAACGGACCGGTGGGGGAATACACTGGCGGTGGTCGGACGGCTGAAACCTGGGGCACGGATGAGCCCGGCTCAGGCGGAAGCCAATGTCTTGGGAGTGCAGATCACCAGGGAGAATCCGCACGCCAACGGACTGGATCCTAAGCTGACTTTGCTGCCGGAGCACGTGAGTGGACGGACTCGGCCGGCGCTGGCGGTGCTAGCTGCGGCGGTAGGGATGGTCATGTTGATTGTGTGCGCCAACCTCTCGAATCTGTTGCTGGCGCGCGCGGCCGCACGGCAGAAGGAACTCGCCATTCGCATGGCACTCGGGGCGGGCCGGGCGCGGGTAGTTCGTCAACTGCTAACCGAAAGCCTGGTGCTGGCGGGGTCCGGTGCGATTTTGGGACTGGTCCTCGCCATTGCAGGGTCGCGCGCCGTGGCCCACTTGGACGCCTTCAACATTCCGTTGTTGAGCAGCGTGCGGGTAAACGGATTGGTGCTGGGCTTCACCGTGGTGGCGGCTCTAGCGACCGGCCTGATGTTGGGTGTTGCGCCGGCATTGCAGACCACCTTGGTTTCGCTCAGCGCGGCGCTTGGCCAGCGGGGAGCCGGCGGAAGCAAGGGACACATGTGGGCGCGGGCGGCGCTGGTGGTCTCCGAGATCGCCTTTGCCTGCGTGCTGCTGGTGAGCGCTGGCCTGTTCCTCCGCAGCTTTGTGCGGGTGCTGGAAGTGGATCCCGGATTCCGGCCCCAGAACGCGGCGGCGTGGCGGGTCGATCCGGATCCGCAGTACAAGACCCAGGCCCAGCAGAATGCCTACTTCGACGAATTGTTGCAGAGCGTGCGAGCTATCTCCGGCGTGCAGGCCGCCGGGCTGACGGACGTCCTGCCTCTCGGCCACAACCGGGCCTGGGGCGCGGGGGCCAAGGGCCAAACTTACAAGGACGACGAGTACCCTTCCGCATTCGTGCGCGTGGTCAGTGACGGCTATGTCAAGGCCATGGGCATGACTCTGAAAAAGGGCCGCGATTTTACAGAACGCGACACGGTGACCGGCGCGACACCTGTCATGATGATCAACGAGACACTGGCACGGCGCTTGTGGCCCGGCCAAGATCCCATTGGCAAGGCGATCGTTGGGGATTGCGTAAATGGCGACCGGCAGGTGGTGGGCGTCGTGGGAGACGTGCGTCACGTGGCGCTGGAGGAGAATTCGGGATCCGAAATGTACATGCCCATCCGCCAATGTCAGGACTGGGGATCGGTGGATGTGGTGGTGCGTTCCACTCTGCCGCTGCCGGTGCTATCCGAACGGGTTGAGGCGGCGCTGCGCCCGCTCATTCCGAGCCTTCCAAAGGGCAGCGTGCGGCCGCTTACAGGCCTGGTAGATCACGCTGTCTCTCCGCGCCGGTTCATTGTGCTGCTGCTGACCGGTTTTGCCACGTTCGCCCTGATCCTGGTGTCTCTGGGAATCTACGCCGTAGTCTCATACTCCGTGACGCGGCGCACGCAGGAGATCGGCATCCGGATGGCGCTGGGCGCTCAGGGTGCGCGCGTTGAGCGGCAGATCGTGATGGAGACGCTGGGGCGGGCAGCCGTCGGGCTGGCGATCGGAACAGTGGCGGCGGCGATGGCGGCGCACGCTATCAGCGGCTTGCTGTTCGGCGTGACTTATGGGGACCCATACACTTTCGTGGCGGCAGCAGCCGTAATGCTTGCAGTGACAGGGTTGGCGGGTTACTTGCCGGCGCGACGGGCTTCTCGGATTGATCCGATGGTGGCGCTGCGCATGGAGTGAGGCAAATCACTTGCGCGCCCGCCACACCAATCCAAACAAAAGCGGCCAACGTACAAGCTCCGACCCGCCGCGCCCTCTCGCACATCTTAATGAAGGCGAACGGGTCTTAGACGATAGCCGTTAAAGACCCTAACGAGCGCATTCACGTTGATCCGCCTGCGTCAATCGGATCGTCACTTTCACGTGGCATCCTGGTCAACATCGGCACCCGGAGTCTCTTCGACAGTAGAGGTGGTTGTACTGGCCGTCGGAATGGCTTGTAGCGTTTTGCGCCTTACCTGGAGATGCTCCAACTCGTCTATTGCTCGGTATAGGCTCCGTTCGAGCGAGACCTCGTGGCGGCGCACTTTAGATAACGCATCTCCGTCCTGCACATCGGCCACGTACGCTGGGCCCACGGCGCATACCGTTGGCCGGAGTTCTTCCACTAGATTGACAGTTGAGGATTGGGTGGTTTTGGCCGGGCTTTCATCCAGCGAAATCTTCATAACGGGCTTGTGGTAAGGTTGCTCACCAAAACCCGCACCAGCGCGGACCCGATCGGCGATGATTCCGGTTTCCCATGCGCGAGCCCGATGCATGCGCCATTGCAAGCTGGCGATTTGCTCGACCAGGAAATTTTCCATCCACCCCTTCGGCTGCCAATCGTCAAACAGGTACGCGGCTAACAAGCTGAACTCAACGGGATCCTCCCAGGGCAGGACAAACAGATTTTGCGAAAGCAATCCGTGCTTGATAGCGTTCTGCGAGGAAATCGTCCTTCCCGCGGGCGTTGCTGGTCCGGTCGATCTCTTCGCATTTTTGCGGTTAGCGGCGACTTGTCTGCGACTAGCCATAGAACTACCTCTCTAAGTTAGTGAAGATTCGCCACCAAAGAATCGATGAGCCGGTTAGTTTGGAGGCGTTTTAGTAGGTCAGCTTTCGATTCGCAATCAATCCTTCTGATATCGATCTTTCCACTCCATCAATCTGGCCATCTGGGTATCAAAGAGCCGCATCATACCGTGAGCCCGCCGGATTTCCTTATCACGCTGTCTTTCACTTACGCCAGGTTTGCCCGCGGCCCTCAAGAACGACACGCCCGCCTCGTGTGTACCGTTCATTTGCACGGCTAGCATAGCTTCGACGACATTCGAAGGGGCTATCTCCCTCATGAAGGTGAGGGAGTCGAATTCCAATGGCTCAACATCCAACGCGGCTTCGCCGAAACCGCGCACGGCGACAGCTTGGCTGTGAATTCGGTTAGCCAATTCAGGCGATGTCACGCCGGCTGCTTTGCAGACGCTTTCTTTGTACATCTGCTCCAGCTCTGCAATGCCGAGACTTTGCAATTCAGGTGATAACTGGCACCTGATTTTGTTGAGCATCGCCCTCAAATCGGAGGATGTGTAGGCTGGTTTCTTACGCGAAGAACCGCCAGTCCGCCGCTCGCGATGTGCATCTGTCGCCGTCTGACTGTCGGCTCTGTTCGAGGAGGAGGTTTTTGGGTTAGTCTTACTCATACTGGCTTCCTTAGGTCACGAAGGGCGCTTTTGTATACCCTCCGAATCGAATAACTCCTGCAGAATCTTTGTGGGCCGGATACCCCGGCAGCGGAAGATATCCCTACATATCATATGACGCTTTGTAATCGTGGTTTGTCGCTTTGTAATCGCGCCAAGGTTACGCGCTCGAACGGATTAATTACTAAAGTTGTAGTAATACACAAACTCTTTTTGCAAAACGAACCCAAATTGCGGCTAACAGTAGATAATTCACTGTATTATCCTGTGGAAATACGACCGGTCCAGTATAGAGCAACACCACGGTGGCATCCGGGCGGAAAATGGCAGCATGGGTAGAGGGTGTGGAGGATGGACGCGCTCAGATGCCCCGGGTTCTTTCACCGGATATCTCCGCGCCGGCACGGGGACAACGCGCTCAACCTTGGATTATGCCGCCGTCGTGGCTTGGCTTTTTTGCTGTAACTTAACCAAAGACAACCATCAACTGAGATCACACAGCCACATCCGTCACTATACTTTGTGATGGGATTTATCACCGGTTTACACAATTTCCTCGGACGTCGAAGGCGTGCGAGGCATCCATCGCGATATAATAAAAAGAATTCGAAGATGCCAGCCAGCGGAACGGGCCGCTGCGGCTGCCATTTGAATTGAGTGGCGAATCCCGCTAAGCGTGGCGAAAGTATGCCTGCCGAATTCTGAATAATGAATCATGCCTGAAACCGACGAAGCTCCAAGTCTAGACCTCGCGCAGGTCACGCAGTTCCTTGCCAGACGGCGATGGTGGATTATGCTGACTGCCAGTGCCGTCACGCTAGGCACCGTCGCGGTGGCGCTCGTGTTGCCTAACCGGTACACCTCCGAGGCCACGGTTCTCGTGATTCAACAACAAGTGCCGGAGCGCTACGTCACGCCTACCACCACCACGGATGTCAGCCAAGCTCTGCAGGGCATGACCGAGGAAGTATTGTCTCGAACTCGCTTGCTTTCCATCATCGATGCCGTCGGTCTTTACCCAAAGGAGAGGAATCGCGTGGCACCCGAGAAACTGCTCGAGCACATGCGGAGTGACATTGCGATTCTGCCACTCGAAACTGGTTCGGAAAAACGAACGGTGAATTCGTTCAAGATTTCTTTTGTCTGCGACACGCCACAGCGTGCGCAGGACGTTACCGGCAGACTAACCTCGCTCTTCATCCAGGAGAACGTTAAAATGCGGGAGCACCAAGCCACCGTGACCAGCGACTTCCTGGAGGAAGAACTGCAAACGGTCAAGAAGCAACTGGCGGATAAGGAGGAGGTGGTGCGAAACTTCAAAATGCAACACCTCGGGGATTTGCCGGAACAGGAGCAGGGGAATGTGCAGATTCTGGCAAGTCTGTCGGCCCAACTGCAAAACGCCGAGGCCTCCGTAGGCCGCGCCCAGGCACAGAAAACTTACTTGGAGTCGTTGCTTCGGGGATACCAGGATCTTGCGGCCCATGACACGGGTACGGTGGTCGGTCCGAGCGGAGAAATCGTGACCAATCCGCTCGACGCACTGGAAAAAGATGTCGCCCGCCTGCAGGCCCAGAGGGATACTTTGTTGAGCAAATATACTCCCACTCACCCGGACGTGGTGGCCAAAGACGCTGAGATTGCCAAGGCGCAGGCGTTACTGGATAAGGCTAAATCCCTGCCGCCAGCTCCAGCGCCTCAAAAGCCCGCCCATGCTACCGTTATTCCGGGCAGGAAAGAGGATGCGCCTATGTCTCAGGTCAAGAGTCAATTGGAACAGAACCGGGTGGAGATGGAAAACCTGACAAAAGACGCTGAGCAGATCAAGCAAAAGATCGCACAATATCAGGGACGCCTCAACTCGACGCCGGTACGGGAGCAGCAACTCGCCGGGATGCTCCGCGACTACGAACTATTGAAACTGAACTATGCAGACCTTTTGAAAAAGCAAACGGAGTCGGGTCTGGCAGTAAGTCTCGAGAAGCACCAGGAAGGCCAGCAATTTGGTGTCGTTGATTCCCCGAGCCTGCCTACCGTGCCTTCCAGCCCAAAACGAGTCAAAATCTGTCTCGGCGGGGCGGCCGCCGGCGCGGCGCTGGGATTGGCTCTCGCCTTTTTCGTCGAAACCAGACAGCGCCCATTTTATTCGGAAAAGCAACTGCGCGAAGCGATTAAGATACCGCTGGTGATTGCCCTGCCGGAACTGCTCACGCGTGGCGAGATACGGCGGCGAGCTTGGACAAGGAGGTTCGAGTGGGTTGCGGCATCGGTGTTAGTATTGCTGCTGCTGGCTGCGGAGTTCTATGTTTATCGGCAGAGCTAAGGACCGGCTACGGAGCGCGGCCGATCCGCCGGTTTTTATGACAAGCATCCTAATGTTCGATAAATTCACAGTTTTCGAGAGAAATCCATGATCCAGCGCCTCGGGATTGCCCAAAAAACTCAGGAAACCGGAATCGAACCCTCACCGCAGATCGTCGGCAAGACTGGGGATGTCATCGCGAACGCGGCTGATCTCGAACGAGTCCCGTCTGTGGAAGTCCAGCTCGAGCCTCTCAGCCGGATTGTCTACCACACGGATCCGCGGGGCATAGCTGCGGACCGGTTCCGGTTTCTGCGCATGCGTATGCGCGAGATTTCGAATGCCTCCAAGCTGAAAACTATCCTGGTTACCAGCGCCCTATCTCTCGATGGAAAGTCCACTGTTAGCCTGAACCTTGCCACGGCTTTAAGTGAGCAGGGACAAACTGACGTTTTGTTGCTAGAGGCCGATCTTTATCATCCGACTCTAGTCGAACGTTTGGGTCTTACGGCTGGCCCCGGGCTGGCCCAATGCCTAGCCGGCGGACTGGACCCGTTCTCCGTGATCCGACGCCTTTCGCCTCTGGGCTGGTATTTCCTGCCGGCGGGTAACCAGGTGGAGGACCCGAACGAATTGCTGCACGGTGACGAGTTTGCTACAATTCTGCGCACTGCCTCGCCCTGCTTCAAGTGGGTCGTAATCGATTCTCCGCCGATCGTGCCTATTGCCGATTCTCTGGCACTGGCACGCCACGCGGACGCCAGTTTACTGGTGGTGCGTGCCGGCCACACACCGAGTGAAGCTGTCACAGCAGCTCTCAATTCCCTTGGCCCGAAGCATGTCTTGGGTGTCGTCTTAAACGGCGTGGAAGGGCTCGAACGCCTTTACTCGAAGTACAACAAGTATTACGGCTCTGCGGCATCCCCTTACGGCCCGGCTCGCAAAGCTGGTGAATAACACGGCCGCCGGTGTCGGTAACCCAATACCTTTCGTAACATCCCGGACCTCTTCTCTCGCGGCCGCTGTATAAGTGCATCTCCTCTTAACCACAAGCCAATGAGCTACAGCACCCAAATCGTGTTAGTCACTGCGGACCTGCGATCTCGGGTCGCGATCCGCGCGGCCCTGCGCACACAGCCCGATCTCTCGGTGATCGGGGATGCCTCGGATCATCTGGGATTGCTCGCGCTGCGACCGCAACTGCAGCCCGATATCCTTCTCGTCGACGCCGCCCTGCAGCCTCTCGTCCTTGGTGCGTTGAATCTGTGGCCGGCAGTGCGCATCATTGTGCTGGCTACCGTCATTGACGACTGCCAGGTTATCCAAGCTCTTCGACTCGGCGCGCGCGGCATCGTACCAAAGGCCGCCCCGCCGCAGGAATTAGTGCGGAGCATCCGCGACGTCCAGGCGAACCAATACTGGTTAGGATCCGACAGTATCGCTATCCTGGTCCACCGGATGCGCGAACTTCTTGAGAACCAGGTCGAGCCCTCCTGCCAACCGCATCGTTTGACCGCCAGAGAACACAGCATTGTGACCATGATCGCGGCAGGCCATTCCAATAGACAAATAGGCCGTGAACTGTCCATCAGCGAGCGGACCGTCAAACATCACCTCACCAATATTTTTGGCAAACTCGGAATTTCAAGCCGGTTGCAATTGGCCGCCTTTGCGGTCACCCACCGCCTGGCGCCCAACGCAGACATCGCCGGCGGCGTTACAGGTTCGGATACGGAAAGCCGCCGGACTCGGAAACCGGCCTCCGCCATCTTGGTAGGTCAGTAACAAATGCATCCATCCGTAGCTGTCGCCAGAGTAGCTTCCAGACAGCAACTGTTCGCATTATTATGCGTGCTGGGGATTGCGGCGCTCTGGGTTTCATGTAGATCACTGCTGGCATTGTGCCTCGCGGACGAACGTTATACCTATATCATCCTGGTACCCGTCATAAGTGCGGCGTTTCTGTACTTGGATAAAGAGCGAATTCTCCGTGACGCGCGCTATTGCCCGGCGGCCGGTGTGCCCCTAATGCTACTTGGACTGACGATCGCTATCGCGAGCCAGTTCTGGCTGCCCGGGCCGGCAGACCTGACGCTCGCCGCCGGCACTCTGGTGCTTCTGTGGATCGGAGCCTTTATCTCCTGTTATGGCATGATATCGGTTCGCCGGGCCGGCTTTCCCTTGGTGTTCCTGCTTCTTACAGTTCCTATTCCCCGCGTCGTCCTCGACGGCATGGTGGCGGGCTTGCAGGCAGGGTCGGCGGAAATCTCCTTTCTTCTTTTTCGGGCCGTTCACGTACCCGTCTTCAGACGCGGCATGGTGATGTCTTTACCCGGCGTAGATATCGAGGTCGCTCCGCAGTGCAGCGGCATACGATCGACGATGGCGTTGTTCATCGCCAGCGTGGTAGTCAGCCGCGTTTTGTTGCGGCTGAGTTGGACCAGGGCCTTGGTCATCCTTTCCGTGGCACCCATTGCCATCTTCAGAAATTCTGTCCGCATTGTTTGCATCTCTTTGCTGGGAGTCTACGCGGATCGCCAATTCCTGTTCGGCCGTCTGCACCGTTACGGCGGCCTTCCCTTCTCGCTGGTGGGTTTTGGTATTCTGATCCCCTTGGTTTGGATCTTGGGGAAGTGCGAGCGGCGCCTGGGCGCTGATCGTGTTCCGCAGAAATCCACCCCGCCCCTTCAGTAAGCCAATTCCAATGACATTCAGAGTGCTAACTCGTGATGGTACAGTAGTGATCGCCGACGAGGCCGATCTTGAGGTGGTTACTGCGTACCTGGTACTCTGCGGTTATCCGCCCGTCACAATAGAGGCCGAGACCGCGCCTTCCGACGCCCCGCCGGGTGCGCCTGGCCGCGCCAAGACTGCTGGCACGTAGGTCGGCCGATTGTTTCCCGCCCTCTCTCCAGGATGTCCTCTGCTAACAGACTGCTGTTGGCGCTGGGCTTCGCGGCTCTGACCGCAACTCTGCCCGGACTCTGCCAAACTCTTTCCGTTCCGGCCTACGTGGCCGCTCCGGGCGCCAGCGTTCCCCTAACAGTTTCATTCGCGAATGCCGGCGCGCCCATCAGTGCCCTCCAGTTCGATTTATCCTTCGACGACGCGTCCCTGAGCTTCTCCCCGGTGATCGGGAGCGCCGCTAGAGATTCGGGCAAATCGCTCTATCTCGGCTCGCCGGCCTCTAGCCGCACCCGCTTCGCGATCTGGGAATTGAACCAGAACCAGATCCCGAGCGGCGCTGTCGTTAGCCTGTTTGTGAATATCGCCCCAGGCGCCACCCCCGGAGTGTATCCAATTCACTTCGAATCCGTGGCCGCCGCCGATCCGAACGGCCGCCCCATCCCTGTATCTACGTCAGACGGCAACCTCAGCTTGAAATCGTTCCCCGGTTCGCCCGTAGTTGCCCAAGCGATTCTGAACGGAGCGACTCTTCTCTCCGGCCCGATTGCGCCAGGGGAAGTTATAACGGTCATAGGTTCCGCGATTGGCTCGTCCTCTTCATCGGACACGCTTACCTTCGACGGTCTCGCGGCGCCCATTATTGGTAGGAGTGTAAATCAACTAAATGCGGTCGTGCCCTTCGGCTTGACGGGACGTTCCACTACCACCCTGCACGTCGCTGGAGCGTCCGGTATATCCACCACTATCTCGCTGCGAGTGGCATCCGCGACCCCGGGCATCTTTACGGTGAATGGCAGCGGTGCCGGGCAAGGTGCGATCCTTAACGAGGATTTGAGCGTCAACTCATATGATAATCCCGCGGATAGAGGCGCGCTCATCACTATGTATGCCACTGGAGTCGGACAAATGGATCCGCCCGGTACCGATGGCCTGGTCTCATCCACTATCCTGCCGAAGCCGCTACTTCCCATTACGGTTCAGATTGGAGGCGCGGACGCGCAGATTGTCTACGCCGGTGCCGCGCCTGGCATGATTTCGGGCATTATCCAGGTGAACTGCCGCGTGCCTATGCAGATTACACCGGGCGACGCAGTCCCAGTTATACTCAGCGCCGGGACTGCCACTAGCCCTTCAGTTACAGTTGTGGTCAGATAAACCCAATAGTATTCTAGGATAAATGCTATATAGTTCTAAGCAAAATTAGTAGGACGCATAGGAAACATCCTAAAGTTCTAATCAGCTCACTGAAGATTCCAGGACAAATGAACACGACTTTTGCAGCTATTCGGCGTTCAGGAGTGTGGCGCTGTGGTAAGTTGCTATCGTAGCCTGAACAGGCTGCATGAAAAGGGCGTGCCGCTGAAAGTGTTGTCGCGTTCAGGAATAATCACTTCTGGGATTATTCTTGCCGGCTGTTTCGTTGTTTGGGGCCAGACATCAGACCTTACAGGCACACTCGATCAGCTCAAAGACACGCTGACTAAGCTGCAGTCCGAAGTCAAGGGCCTTCAAAAAACCGTAAAACAACTCTCCAGTGAGGCGCAACGAGACCGCGTCGCCAGGGTTTCCGCCAACCCCTCCGTTATCACACCTGCAATCACCCCGGAACTGCCCGATCTCGAAAAAGCCGGCAAAGCTTATCTCGAAGCTCGCCGCCTGGAAGAGCAGAGGTTGTACCGGCCGGCCCTCGACTTCTACTCGCGGGCGATTTTCCTCGACCCCCAGCGGGATGCCTCGTTTCTGCACCGCGGATATTGCTATTACCATTTGGGAGAAAATATCGACGCGATTGCGGACTTCGTTCAGTCCGTGGGTTTACAGCCCAATAACTCGCGGGCCTATCTGGCGCTCGCGCGGGCGTACGCAGCCACCGGCCAGACCTCTCAGGCCATGCTCGACGCCAGTGATGCGATCCGGCGCGAACCTAAAAACCCGGACGCGTATCTCCTTCGGGGCCACTTGTATCAGCAGCAGGAGCAAAACCAATCCGCCATAGAAGATTACACCAGTGCCTTGGCGCTGGCTCCCGACTCCCAAACGGCGCTGTTGGGTAGAGCTGCCAGTCTGCTGCGAACAGGCAAGCTGGATCTGGCGTTGGCCGATTGCGAGAGCACGCTCCGCATCAATTCCAATTCCATCGCAGCGTATTTGTGCCGGGCGCAGTTCTACCTCCAGACAAGCTCCCCCAATCGCGCGGTTGATGAAATCAATCGCGCGATGCTGACTGCCAATGCCCTGGATCAGCCCCTGCCTTTCCTGAACGATACCTGGAAAGCCATGCGGGCCGGTCCGTCAGCGGTTGCACGTGCGCCGGAGCCCCACCCACTACCGGTGCCGACACCGGTCGCATCCATCCCGCCCCCAGCCAATCCGGCGCCCCCACCCTCCCCGTCCCCTCAGACTGCTGCGGATTCACGGCAGCCGGCCACACCCCAACCTGCTCCTCCCCAGCCGCCCATACCCCCACCTTCTCCGCCTCCCGCGCCTTTGCCTAAAGCCAGTCGCTCCACATTCCGGGAAGAGAGCTCGGCCCCCGCGGATGCGCGCACGCTCGACCGGCTGGGGAGGTTAGAAAATAGCCGCAGTAATTTCGCACAAGCCCTCAGGATACTGGATCGTGCGATTGCCATCGATCCTCAGCTTCCTACCTGCTTTAACGCCCGAGGTTACGCGCACTTGCGTTTACGCGACTTCGCCGCCGCCCTGGCCGATTTCTCCGAGGCCATTCGGCTGCGCCCCGATTATGCCAATGCTTATCGCAATCGTGCCGTGGCACGCCGTCATCTTGGTGACCGCAACGGTGCTGCCACAGATGAGCAGAAGGCGGAAGACTTGGTAGGCAAACATGCCGGCGTTCCTCGCTGACAGGCGCATGGCTCCCCGGCTCAATAACCTGCATAAGTAAATCGCTATAGTACACATATGAGTTCTAATAAAAATACCCTGTCTTAGTTTGACAGCCAAAATCTCGCGTAAATGCCGCTCAAGAAATTCTTTGCTTAGCTACTGCGTAATCAGTTATGATTTGCCGCAAGGGAGACATCGTGACTATTCCGCAGTGTTTGTTGTTGTTAGTGTTGTCGGGCTCGGCATCAGTTCTGCAAGCGCAGAGGGAGGCCATGACAGAGTTTAATCTAACAAACGGATGCTGTCCGAACGGGATCGCCAGTGGGCCAGACGGCGCGCTCTGGTTCACCGCGGGGTTCGTCATCGGCCGCATGACCACTTCTGGCGGCCTTTCTTCTACTTACTCCACGCCGTTTCCACCCCAGGGACCGATTACTGCCGGCCCGGACGGCGCACTGTGGTTTACCGGTTCTGCCGGCTCGGTTGGCTGGATCGGCCGCATCACTACAAAGGGACAGATATCCCAATATCCAACGCCCACCGCCTCCAGTTTTCCGCAGGCCATCACCACCGGGCCGGATGGCGCCTTGTGGTTTACCGAGAGCGGTGCAAATAGCATCGGCCGCATCACCACCGCTGGGGCCATCCAGGAGTTTCCGATTCCTACTCCTGCTAGTTTTCCGATCGGCATCGCGTCCGGGTCAGACGGTGCTCTCTGGTTTACAGAGAGCGTCGCTAACCAAATTGGCCGTATTACGATCTCCGGTAGTATCCAGGAATTTCCCCTCGCTAGTAGTGGTTTGGCCTCCCCGAATTGGATCACACCTGGCCCTGACGGAGCCTTGTGGTTTACCGAATTATCACTCCCGGGAGCTATGATCGGCCGCATCACGACTTCCGGCGCTGTCACTAAGTATGTGTTGTCTCCCAACGGGGCAACTGGTCAGATTACCGCCGGACCGGATGGTGCTCTGTGGTTTACAGGAGGCGTCTTCAATTCCGTCGGCCGGATCACCACATCCGGTGTGGTCACCGAGTACTCGTTGCTTACCCCTAGTAGTTTTCCGACCGGAATCACGGTGGGCCCCGACGGCGCTCTTTGGCTGGTGGAGAACGATGCCAGTAAGATCGCCCGCGCCACCGCCTGCGGTATCGGGGTAAATCTTAGTATCACGGGCGACGCGCTCACCATCAACTTTGATGCGAGCATCACCGCTGCCGCGACTTGGCGCGCCTGGCTGGTGAATGGGAACAGCGTCCGCACGCTATTCGAGAAATCCGTAGAGCCGTTGGTGCCACCTCGTTCCGTTACGATTACAGTACAACCCTTCTCAAGCCAGCAGAACGTGGAAGTGTTCTCGGAGTTATCAGGCAGCAGCGGCGTTTTCTGCTCGGATGGCCAGATCCTGGAAGCGCAAAGCCCCCAGTAGGACAGGCGCTGGACTTTAGCCAAAGCGGTAGGTGGCGACGGAGCTTTTGACTCGCCAGGCGGACTCAGGGCGCTGATGACCATCAGATGATCGCTCGGCTCATTAAGCTGGCCTGCGTCGCGGTTTTGTGCGTCACTCTCAGCCTGGGTCTGTGGCCCTTTCACGCCCCGCGAAACGACGTCTCCTGGCTTAGCCACGGCAACGGACTCTACTTTGGCAGATACAGCACTGCCTTCAGCGCCCCTTCCTTTCGCGCCACCGCGCCACTTCTTTCGCCGTTATCCGCCAGCTTAGAAGTCTGGCTGCAACCTCGCCGTATCTGGGACTTCAGCACCTTCCTGGCGTTCTATGATCCGGGAAGCCCTGTGCGTTTCTCGGTGGGACAGGCGCAAAAGGGCATCCGCCTGCAATGTACCATTCAGGCCCGACGGGCTCGGGCGGAAGTTGAGCGCCTATTAGTGGCACCTGCTTTTCGTCAAGACGGTCCGTCATTCATTACCATTACTTCGGGCACGCAAGGAATTACGGTGTACATCGACGGGCTCAAGGCCAAAACGGCGCCGGAATTTCGACTGCCGCCACAGGCCTTCGATGGCCAGCTCGTCCTCGGTGATTCACCCGAGCAAGGTGACAGTTGGACAGGCGACTTGCTCGGCGTGTCCATCTACCGTCGCGAGCTGAACTCAGCCCAGGTGATTAAGCACTTCGAAACCTGGACCCGCCAGGGTCAGCCTCAAATCGCCCCAGACGAGGACAACGAAGCGCTCTACCTGTTCGATCACCCAACGGGAAACATCATCCACAGCAGTTCCGGTCCCCGCTTCGACTTGCATATTCCCGAAAACTATACTGTTCTCGGTCACCTCCTGCTGGAGAACCCATGGAGCGAATTCAGAAGGGCCAACGATTACTGGGGAGCTGTCGTTAAGAACATTGTAGGTTTCGTACCGCTCGGCTGTTGCTTCTATGCCTATTTCTCGTTTGTAAGGCAATCCAAACAAGCGGCCTTTAAGACGGTTATTCTTGGGTTAGGGGTCAGTCTCACAATTGAGCTGCTGCAATGGCTTCTTCCGATGCGTGACTCCGGAATGACAGACCTCGTAACCAACAGCCTCGGAACAGGCCTTGGTGTCTGGTTATGGAATGTCGGGGTGGCGCAGAGTAAGCCGCCCCAGCCATAATTGAGAACTTCTGGAACAGGTATGTACCTTGCACCGCGATACGCTTAGAGCGATCGCCGCACGGCATACCGGCGCACCACGAAGAGGATTCCAAGAACCGTGCACAGGTCAAAGCCCAACATTAGGGGAGCAGCGGGTTCCGCTGTAGATACGGATGATTGCACCACCAGGAACTCCGTCCCGGAAGAACCTGTGGGCGTGTAAACTTGAAAATTGCTGTACGATTTGTTGAGCGCCCCGTTTAGGTAGGACTCTGCGGCCTTCCAATCGGTTTTGTTGGAGAGCTCGAGCGCGGTTAGCGCCAGCGGATCGAAAATCCCCCAAATAGCATAAGAAAGCTCGCCTTCCTCTGTTTTGTTGCCGGCAGCGTATGCCGCTAGCAGCTCACTGCCTAGATAAGCAGCTTCTTCGTATCCCTTGAGTCCGGCACTGAAGTCGTACTGCGCGTGCGACAGATTCGATGACTTCGAGACATTGGCAGTCCACTTGTTGCCTGGCCGCGAAAAATCGATATAGTCGTCCGAGATGACTAGCGTCGAAACGCCATTAATCGAGGCGACATACGGCCCTACGGACGCAAAGTCCATAGTGCTGTTTCCCATGCTCGAAAGCGCAACGGACGCCGTTTGCGCGGAAGAGAGTCCGCAACACACCAGCACCGCCAAACTCAAATAGCCTACGCCACGCATCCCGCTTTTCATCCCGCCCTCCGTAAAAGCGCTTGATCCTGGCAGCAACTATATACACTGCTCCAGTTATCTACTTCGTGAGTCTAATGCGGTTTTAGACTTTAGTCAACTGTACGAAAGGGCAATCCGAAAGATTTCAGCGATAAAATCTTTCGGATCAAACAATTTCAGAAAAGTACTAGAAGTAATGCATTCGAGAGGTACTCAGGCCTGAGCACGGCGACGCCGCAATATGAACACAATTGCAAGCACCGACAGCAGATCGGCACCCAGAACTGCGAGAGCGGCTGGTTCCGGCGCGGAGATTGCCGGCCCGTTCACCACCAGGAATTCCTGGGAAACGGTCGACGGGACCGGCGAGAACACTTCCACGTTGGTGCCGACATAACCGCTTTTAACCGCATTGAATGCAGCCGTGATGTCAGCCGTGGCGCCGCCGTCGGGATCGGTCGTGGCGCCATCGAAAATATCCCAGATCGCAAATGAATAATTGATCTGTGCCGTTGGGTTGGTTACATTGCCGCTCGCGAGCAGGGCATTCGCCAGCCATGCCACCGCGTTGTAATCCTGCTGGGTTGTCGTGTGGCCCACCGTCGCGTTGTAGTATGCCGCGGAGTTGAACTTCTCGCTCCCGTTCAAGCTTCCGGAATTTGTGGCGGTCGCCGACCACGGCGAGTCGAGAAATGACTCGGTCGAGAAATCATCGCAAATGATGTACCCGGAATAAATCTGGTTCGTGCTCTTGCTGATCGTTCCCTGATAGGGGCCGACGTACGCCCCATCTGCGTTGGCGCCATCGCCAACACCCGTCAGGTCCAAGGTATATTGCGCGAACCCTGCTGAAACAAATAGTAGAAATGCGGCAATGCCTGAAAAACAAATCCGTTTGACCATTGTCTCCCTCTCCTCGTGCCCTTTCAAAAGAACTCAGTGATCTGATTTTGATCAACTGTCATACGTATGAAGCCCAAGTCCTGCTAGCAATTAGGACGGATCACCGCACGATCAAATTATGCTATGCCGGTGGTGAACGGTCAATGGACAAAAGGGCAGCCCAGTTCCATTGGAGAACACAATCTTCCAGTACTTTTCATTACTAGGCCCAGCGTTATTCGTCGATTGCTGCTATCTTAAAAGGGTAGGGATTTCATAGAAAGAAGAAAGAGATTTTCACTTCTAGCAGCTTCCTTCATGGAACTTAAGTATCTCAAAATAAATAGATTGTGGATTGTGCCGGGCGTGGTCGTGCTCCTCCTGTCGGGTTGCTCGCACGACCCGGAAAAGGAGAAACGCGGGTACCTGGCGAGCGGTGATAATTACTACCAGCGCGGCAAGTACCAACAAGCCGTGATTCAATTCCGGAATGCTCTCCAGATCGATCCCAGGTTTACCGAAGCGCACTGGCACCTGGCCCGCACCTATCTCAACTTGCGGAACGCTGACGCTGCTTACCGGGAATTGGCCAATACCGTAAGCCTGGAGCCAAAAAACGCCGACGCCCAACTGGACCTGGCAGCCCTGGCTCTGGCGCGCCACCAATTCGAGGAGGCCCAGGCCGCCGTGGAGCAGGCCCTCCTGCAGGCGCCGAACAGCGCCCGCGCCTACTCCATTCTGGGCGAGAAATACATTCTGACCCACGAGCCGCAGAAGGCCGTTCAGGAACTCCAGAAAGCCGCTAACGCCGATCCGCACCGCGTCGAAGCCTATGCCGCCCTGGGTGCGGCTTATATGGCGGCTGGGCAGGGCGCCGAAGGCGAAGCCACCTACAAGAAGGGCGTCGACCTGAACCCCCAGTCCGTCCAGGCGCATGTATCCTTGGCCCAATTCTGGTTCTCCCAAGGGCACTTGGCCGAGGCCGAGTCGGAATTGCGTACGGCGGCGGGTTTGGACCCCCACGCGGTACTCCCTCGTCTCTTCCTGGGCCGCATATTCCTGGCAACGAATCGGCCCAACGATGCTGAAAGCCTTTACGCCAGCCTGAGAAAAATAGCGCCCGATGATCCGATTGCCTATCAGGCGCTTGGTTTGTTCTATTCGTCCGCCGGTCAAAAGGAGAAGGCGGCGGCCGAGTTCCAGTCGGTTCTGAAATCGAAGCCAAAGGACGCGACGGTCAAGGCTAACCTGGTCGAGGTCTTGATAGACCTGCAACGCATCAAAGAAGCTCAAGCACTCAATCAGGAACTCCTGCGCCAGGATCCGAACGATCCGCGAGCGCTCTTATCCAGCGCCCGGATGCTCGCTTCAGATGGCAAGTACCAGGAAGCCACCGCGGTTCTGCAGACTGCCATTCGATCCGATCCGAACTGCGCACGCTGCTATTACCTGCTGGGTACCGTCCAGGCCACCCTTGGCCAGAACGATGTGGCCAAAGCGTCCCTGGCGCGCGCGCGGGCACTATCTCCGCAGATTCCGGGTACGGCCGCGGCATTGGCCAATCTCGACGTGCGCAGCGGCGATTATGACGAAGCTCTGCAGTTGGCCGGCACCGCCCTGAAAGCGAATCCCGAGTTGGTGTCCGCCTACGTGACCCAGGCGCGTGCCTTGATTTCGAAGGGCGACTTCCGGAGCGCCGAGGGGAAGGTGGAAGAGGCTCTCAAACGCGATGACACGGATCTTCCCGCTGTGGCGACGCTGATGAATCTCTACATGCGCCAGGGAAAAACTCGGGCCTTGGTGCCGCGACTCTCCAAAATCTCGGAACAGAATCCGCAAAACTCTGGACTGCACGTGTTGTTGGGCTTGGCCTACTTCGAGCTGAAGGAACTGGATCAATCCGAGGCCCAGGTAAAGCAAGCCCTGGCGGTCGATGCAAAGGCGAAGGACGCCTACAGCCTGCTAGCAGATATCGATCTGGCCCGCGGTGCCACCGGTCAAGCCAAGACGCACTTCCGCACGGCTATTGACGCCAACCCGGGCAATGTGGCGAATTACCTGGCTCTCGACGGCCTTTACGAGAAGGAGGGCAACTGGGAAGAAGCCAAGAAGTTGTGCGAAAAAGCGCGCCAGGAGGACCCCGCCTCCCCCTTGGTCGCCAATCGGCTGGCCACCTTGTACCTCGATCACGGCGGCGACATTAATGTCGCGGTCTCGCTGGCCCAGATGGCCAAACAGAAGTTTCCCGATTCCCCGGTAGCCACCGACACGCTGGGTTGGGCTTACTACAAACTGGGATCCACTAAAGCCGCTCTGGCCCAATTGACCGAATCCGTTAAGATCGTTCCCCACAACCCCGCCTTTCAATATCACCTCGGGATGGCGTACATGGCGGATGGCCGTCCCGATCTGGCGCGCCGGTCTTTCGAGATAGCGCTCGCCGGTAATCCCCAATTTCCGGATGCTGCCAGCGCCCGGGCAGCCTTGGAGCAGGTATCCAAATTTCCCCGATCCCCCGGCCCGAAATAATTTTAAAACATCGTCTGCAGGTGGGGCAGGCCCCCGGCCTGCGCCGGCCTCGCAGGTCGCCCTCTTCCCGGGCCAAAGAGCGTTAGCCCCAAGGCTGATCGGGTTTCCGCCATGCTAAGATAGGCCGCGGGATGTTTAGTCGCCAGTACAGAAAGGTCAAAGTAATCTTTGCCTTAAGCGACCTGCTGCTCACCTCCCTGGCCTTCATCGTCGCCTATCAGACGCGTCTCCTGTTGAATTTCAAAGGCCTCTTTTACTGGGTCTTTCACATCGATTTTCTCCGCGCGGCCGTGTTATTGATTCTTTCGTCGGTATGCTGGGTCGCCTTCGGTTACTGGTTGAATGCTTACGAGAAACTGGATTCCGCGCACACCCGTACCGTGCTGCGCGACGCCTTCCGCCAGTGCGCCTTGGGTGCCATGGCCCTGGTCATCATCGAATTCCTGATGCGCCTGGACCTCAGCCGCTTTTTCGTCCTGATCTTCGCCGCCTATGCCTGGCTGTTCCTGTGTCTATTCCGAATCAATGCCGCACGGGTGATCGGAGCCCTGCGCACGGAATTCGGAAAAGCGCATTTCATCCTGGTAGTAGGCTCGGGCGAGCACGCCTGCCGCCTGGGAGAAGCCCTCGAAAAGTCTTCAGACTATGGCATCCGCCTGCTGGGTTTTCTGGATGAACTCCCCGGCCAGGTCCACCTGTCCCGCACCTATGAACGGTATTCCTATTCCCGCCTGCCCGACCTGCTCCGCCAGCGTGTCGTCGATGAGGTTATCTTCGCCGTAGATAGCAACAAGTTGAGCCAGTTGGAGGACATCTTCCTGCTTTGCGATGAGCAGGGCGTCCGCACCCGCGTGGTCCTCAACTTCTTCCCCCACGTAAACAGCAAGGTCTACTTGGACCAGCTGGATGCCTTGCCCCTGCTGACCTTCTCGGCCGCTCCCCACGACGAAATCCGCCTGCTGGCCAAACGCGCCTTCGATGTCGTCCTCGCGGCCGCCGCTCTGGTTCTTTTGTTTCCCTTCATGGCCGTGATCGCCCTGATCATCCGGTTGACTTCCCCCGGTCCCGTTATTTTCCGGCACCATCGATGCGGGCTGAACGGCCGCCGCTTTACGTTCTACAAGTTTCGCTCCATGTGTGTGGGCGCCGAAGAGATGAAGCCGGCGCTAATGCACCTGAATCAGAAGTCCACCGCTTTCAAGATTGCCAACGATCCGCGCTTAACCGCGGTGGGACGTTTCCTGCGCAAATTCTCCATCGATGAATGGCCCCAGTTGTGGAACGTGCTCCGTGGTGACATGTCGTTGGTGGGACCGCGCCCGGCCGTGCCGGAGGAGGTCGAGCTGTATCAGGCATGGCAGCGCCGGCGCCTGCGCATCCGCCCCGGACTCACCTGCCTCTGGGCGCTATCCGGGCGGGATCAGCTGGACTTCGACACCTGGATGAAGCTCGATATGCAGTACATCGACAACTGGTCGTTGTCCCTGGACTGGAAAATTCTGTTGCGCACCGTCCCACGCGTACTGACGGGCCGTGGTGCTCACTGATCTTCGCATGGATCAATCGGCCGGCTATCGCGCCTGGCCCAAGGCCGAATTACATTTGCACCTCGAAGGATCCGTCGAAGCCGAAACCCTGCGGCGTTTCGACCCCGGCCTGTCGCCCGAAGCGGCGCGCGCCCTTTATCGCTTTAGCGGCTTTCAGGGATTTATCCAAACGTACAAATCCGTTGTAGAGCGGCTGCGCAGTCCCGCGGACTATGCGTACATCACGCGGGCGCTACTGGCGCGCTTGGCCGCCGAGCAAGTCCGGTATGCCGAGATTACCCTTTCCGCCGGCGTAGTTATTTGGAAAGGGCAGCAGTTCGCGCCGGTTTACGCTGCCGTGCGTCAGGCAGCGGCGGATTCGCCGGTCGAAGTGCGTTGGATACTCGATGCCATCCGCCACTTTGGCGTGCAGCATGCCATGCAAGTCGCCGAACTGGCCGCCGAGCGCGTGAACGATGGAGTGGTCGCCTTCGGCATCGGCGGCGACGAAGAGCGTGGACCGGCAGCCTGGTTTGGCGAAGTATTCCGTTTCGCGAAAGCCGCCGGCCTCCGCCTCACGCCGCATGCGGGAGAGACCGTCGGCCCCGAATCGGTTTGGGCCGCGCTCGAGATTGGCGCCGACCGCATCGGGCACGGTATCCGCGCAATTGATGATCCGGCACTGATGCGCCATTTGCGCGATCGGGCCGTTCCGCTCGAAGTCTCGATTTCGAGCAACGTGCTCACGGGCGCCGTGGCATCTCTCGATTCGCATCCGGTGCGCCGCCTCTACGACGCGGGTGTGCCCATCACCCTCAATACGGATGACCCGGCCATCTTCGCCACCACCCTATCCGGTGAGTATGAGTTGGCCGCGCGGCACTTCGGTTTTTCCGAAGCGGAGCTGCGCGGAATCGCGAAAAACGGCTTCCGCTACGCCTTCCAATGGCGCGGCAACTAGCCGGCGTCCCTAGCGCGCAGCTACCAGCGGCAGCACCACCCGATCCAGTTCATCGTCGTCAAACTTGCTCAGGCGCACATTCTTATGCAGCGTCCAATGCTCCACGTGTTCGAGCGACGCGCCCGGCTTCAAATGCTGCAGCGGGCCGAGCGTTTCCATTTCCAGAAAATCGGCGTTGGTGAAGGTTTCGTATGAGCAGCCAAAATCCGGATATCCTTTCGGCGAATCCTGCGCATCGTAGCGCTTGATGAACATCTGGCCGCCCACCGCATAAGCCGCCCACGTTTTCTGGTTGAAGCTGCCCAGCTTCGTTGGTTCGGCGTTACTGGGCTCCTGATGCAGCAGAAGATATTTGCGCGTGAACCGCCAGCGGTGGTCGGATAGGTTGCTGAAGGCCCACATCACCAGCGGGTTGGTAGGGTAGAGCACTTCGGGATGCTTCCCGCGCGGCGGAAAGCCGTGAATGCCTACGCCGCCCTGGGCCATCATGGTGAGTGCCCAAGGCGCCAGATCCAGCGGATGGTTGCCGGCGTTTTTGATGCGATGCAGCACCTCTACGCTGGTGCCCTGCGGCGACAGTTTCACCACGATCTGTTTTTCCAGACCAGTAAGCGGCTCCACTGGCTCGGTGGCTTCCAACACTCCGCCGTTAACCACGACGCGTACCGGCCCGTTGTCCGGAGCGTACGTGCGGACCGCGTCTTCCGGAGCCGCCCAGATACGATGTCCACCCCGCAAGACCCACGCGGGTTCGCCCGATTTGCCCAGACTTTCGGCGAACTCCTTGAAGACGTTCTGGCCGCCCACAAACGCATAGCGCATGATGCGGGGGCCGATATCGCTGGTTACAATTAACTCGACCTCTCCGTTCGTGATGCGGTAGCTGTTGGGCCAGCCCTTATAATTCGTCTTCTCGATCTTCACGGCGGCCGTAGCACTCATCGTCAGTAGCAGCAGGTACCCGGTAACTCTTAGCATAGCCCGTTTATTATCGCGCGCTTCGGGTAGCGCGTGGGTGGCTCCGCTCTAAGCCGCTCGCTTCACCACAGTCAAGGTAATCCGCGATGGGTGCGCCGTGGAGTGATGTACCGCATTATGCGCCACCACTCCCTTGACCTCGTCATAGGTATTGCCGCCCGTATTGAAATTCCGGTCGAATCGCGGAAAGTTACTGCTGGAAACCTCGATCCGAATCCGATGCCCAGCCGGGAAGTAGTTACTCGTATTCATCGGTGCGAGCGTCACCTGGTACACTTTGTCCGGTTCCATCCACACGGGCGGCTTGTCATACCCTGCGCGATAGCGTAGCCGCTGGATCGTCTCGTCCAGGTTGTAAGCCGTACCATCCGGATAAACGTCAATTACCTTGACGGTGAAGTCCGTGTCCTTTGCATCCGACGATACGAACAGAGTCACTTCCATAGGTCCACTGACTTCCGTGCCTTCCTTAAGCGGTTCGGACGAATACACCAGAATATCCGCGCGGGCTTCCATCCGGCGCTGATCGAAGGCGCCACCCGCCACCGCATTCCCCGTGCAGCACACGTTGCCGCCGTAAGATGGCACCGGGTTCATGGGATCGTACACAAACGCGTCGGGCGAATCCGCGCCCGGCGCCGTGGCGGTCAGTTCACCGTCGCCATATAAGCTGTTCGCCTTTCCCCCGCTCGCCAGATACAAGGTCATCGGCTGCGCCCCCGCCGGCGGCCAGGTATCCGCGGTCTGCCATTTGTTCAATCCCATCGTGAAGTAGCGAACGCGCGGCGTCTTCTCGAGAATGTGATTGTCCTCCCTCTTTAAAAAATGATCGAACCAGCCATAAGTAAGAGCGTCGTAGTCCAGCCGCGCATCACCCATCTCCCGCTCGCCGACCACGGTATGCTCGGTGGCCCGTTTGTAACCGCAGTGCAGCGTCGGCGCGATCACGGCATATTGTTCCTTGGCGATCTCCGGCTTGGCCGTCTTGCGCACGAAGTTATAAGCCGCCAGGTTCGGACCTACTGACACGTCATACCATGACATGAACCAGAATCCCGGCACGTTAATGGTCTTATCGTCGTGCCACAACCCGCCGCGATACCACGCCGGATCGTTCGGCGCCCGCTTGATCATGGCGCCGCCGGTCGAAACCTCCTCCCGGTCGGCAAAAATCCCGTGCGGTCCGTCTACTGATTTAATAATGTCCATCTCCGGCAAGTGTGCGAGCGCCTTCGACCAATCCACCGGAGGCAACTGCTGGGATAAGTCGAACGCCTTCGACTCGCGCACCAGGTCCTCCGTAGACGTGTTGTCAGGGAACATCGGCCGTACCGTGTTCTGTTCCCCGTACAGCCAGCTGATAAACAGCATCTGCACCGCGCCGCCGCGGTACCAGTTGCCCTGTTCGTAATACGGCCCGACTCGTCCCACGCCCGCTCCGAACCCTTGTGGGATCATGGCCGCGAACGCCGGGTTCCCCTGCGCGGCTACGCCTAACTGCCATTCCGCCGTCGATGAACACCCGATCGTGCCCACCTTGCCGTTGGACCAGGGCTGCGACGACATCCAGGTAATGGCGTCATCCCCATCCGTCAGCGGCGGACCAAGAATGTCGTATGCGCCTTCCGAATAGAAGTGCCCGCGCTCATTCATTTCCACGAACGCGTAGCCGCGCTTGACCGCCTCGATCGGTGTCTTCATATCCGCCGGCACGCCGTTCTTCACATCCCAATAGTTGAAGTTGTAAGGCGTGCGCACAAATATAATCGGATACTTCTTCGCGGTATCCTTCGGCCGGTAGATATCCGCTGCCATGCGCTTGCCGTCGCGCATCGGCACCATCACCTTGCGCTCCACTATGGCCAACGATTCGAGCTCTTCCTCCAACGCTTTTCGCGCCTCAGCCAGTTGCGCCGCCGACTGTGGCGGCTGAGCGGCAGCCGGGCGAGTCCCGCATGCTCCCCAGCTCGCGGCCAGAATGATCAGTTGTCCCAGAAATCGGAAATTTCGCATCATGAACACGAAATTATAACGCGCCTGTATTTTATTTGAACGCCCGGGTGGCGCACGCTTTAGCGTGCAGCGGCGAACTTCAGTTCGCCGTCCTCGCTTTCACCTCTCTGCCAAAGCCGCGCCGGCAGGGGCATCCAATGTAGTGCTCCGTCTCCTCGAGAGCCTGAGGTTCATTTCCTATCATGTGGTAAGTATCCACCAGGATCCGGTGCGCTTCGGGAATCTGGCGCGCGGCAAACATCAAATGCGGCACTGCCGCGGCACGCGCTTCGGGCCGGTTAGCCAATAAATAACCGGGCAGCAGTTGCGACATCGCATTTACCCCATCCAGATCCACGGCGCGGCGCGCCGCGATCTCTGCTTCCCGCGTCTGTTTTTCGTCGGCCAGCACCCACGCCAGATCGGAGTAATATAAACCCGTCGCGGGATCCAGTTGGATCGCTTTGCGCAACTCGCCTTCCGCACTGTCCAAACGCTTCAGCCGGGCATATTGTGCGCCCAGGTTGCCGTGTGCCGGAGCGTACAGCGGGTCCAGCGCGACGGCCTTTTGCAGTTCGGCGGCCGCCCGCTGATAGTCGCGCGCCTCAGAGTACTTCTGCGCCCGCAGGCAGGCCTTGAATGCGGCCGGTTTTGGTTTGTGAAGCAAAGTCGCTAACGACACGCTCCAGCCCGCGTTGGGTGTGTTATCGGATACCGGCAACTCGATTGAGACATGCGTTCCGGCGTGAGTTACTTCGACGCTTTGCGACACGATCTGGTGACCGAACGAATCCAGCACCTGCAGAGTATAGGTGCCGGGTGTAATTTGCGCCACGCGGAACTCGCCGGAGCTGGTTAATTCGGCAGTAATGTCACCCGACGTCGGGTAGGGCCCCCTTAAGTGCACCGAAATATGCCTCAGTTCGGTGCTATTGATGGAATCGATTTGGCCCTCCAGGACTGTGTTTGTGCCTGGGCCGCAGTCATAGCGATACATAGACATACAATCGTGTCCCTCATGCTCAAGCTCCTTTTCGCAGACTGTTGCATTAACAAGCCGGAAAATCACAAATGACTGCGACGCAATGGGAGCACTAATTCCAGATAGCTCCGCGGCCACCATAGCAATTGCCAGCCCGTTGAGATATTTTCATTAGAAGACGGGTTAACTTCGATACAACGACGTGGAAAATGGCATACAGGAAGGCAGGACTCAGCAGAACTGGTGGTGCGTCACTTCACACTACGCATTCCACAAATGCCGGGCTCTGGGTGCCCCGCCAATGGCGGCGAGGCGCCCTTCCGGCCGGTCAAGCGGCGGTTCTAGACTCGCCGCCCGACGTGCATCACCAGGCTTACCAGGAAGAAAATCAGGAATAACACGAAGATGATTTTGGCAACTCCGGCGAACGCTACTGCGATTCCACCAAACCCCAAGAGTGCCGCCACTAAGGCGATCACCAGAAACACAAGAGCGTAATAAAGCATGTCAGTCTCCTCTCCCCGCTCAACTAAGCAAGCGGCAAACACAATTCAAAGTTGACGCGCACGGCCTGACGATGTCACGCCATGTACGATCGCCGATAAGACGGCAATCTGGATACCTAAGGCTGCGGCGAAGCTAGTTACGACCGCGGCTCCGATGAGTAGTAGTTCCACGCCGTCGAGGAGAGCAATCGCCCACCCAATGTATTATTCCGCACAGACGCCTGCCCCATCTTCTTCAGCGGAACTGCCTCTTGTAAAACAGGTTAATGCTGAAGATGCCGTTCTGATCGCGTACCGCCTGGGCCGACCAGCGCCTATTGAAAGCCCACTGCGCGCTGATCAGTGTCGAATTCGGATTGTCCAGCGCCGAGATATAGGTGAACGTTATGTTGCTCGAGACCTGCTGCTGTAGCGTAACTTGCGCTGTAGGCAGCGTCGAAGAGCCCGCCACCGTCGGGCTGATCTGCAATTGCGTGATGCCGAAAACGCGCTGCAGACGGCTGGCTACGGGATCGGCGATGGCTTGGCCCAGGATCGCGGACTCACCCCGCTGCTCAAACGTTTGCGGCGGTGGGGTAGGCTCATTTGCCAGGATATTCGGATTGGTCGTAGGCGTAGTGCCAGTCGAGAGAAGTGCGGCAATCTCTTCAAATTCGAGCGGCGGATCGGATGTATAGGTCAACTTCATATTGTCGACGGGCCCCGTCACATTCAACACTACGTCCACGCCCTGTGACTGTGTTTCCAGGCTTAAGTTCAGGATCGGTTCGATGCGGACCGGATTGAAGAACGAGATCGATCCGCTATTCACGGTATAAGTGGAGCCGAAGAACACGAGTTGGCCGCCGGTTAGATTCACACGTCCAAGCACCGATGGCAGCGAGGCCGTTCCGCGGACTTGGAGATTGGCGTCGGTTTGCAGGTTCTCCGCCAGAGATGCCTGCACACGCATGGCGGATGACGTGACTACGCGTACGTCCAGCTTCATGTTGTCTAGTAGCGGCTGCGGGCTGGCGGAAGCCTCCACAGGAGGCACGGCCCTGGTAAGTATCGAGCCGAGGTCGCTGCGCGGCGCATAGTTAAGCTGCGTAAGAGTTACCCTGCCGGTGAGGGTGCTGCTCGCCATCGTGCCCGCACCTTGCAACTGCGCGTTGCCGACCATGCTAACGCCCTCCTGCACGGGGACCCGGATATTGGCAGCGTCGGCCCGGAGGGCAAAGCGGAATCCGCCGCCAATGCCGGCGAATCCATTGAGTACGACCTTGCCACCGCCAGCTTCGGCACTCAGATTGTGTATGGACGCACGATTACCCGCCAGAGTCACTAAACCGTTGGCGTTGGAAAGTCCGATGGGCATGCCGGAGTAGTTCACGGCGGCCTTGCTCAACTGCAGGCTCCCGGTAGCTCGCGGATCAGACATAGCGCCGCGAATTTCCGCCGCCAGCTTGACCATCCCGGACGAGACAATATCGCGGCTGAAGTTCTGGAGTATACCCAGATCGACACCGGCATTTACAGAGACATTCATAGCCTGGGTTTGTACCGCAACCGTACCCGAAGCTTGAATATCGGTCTGCGGTCCTGTCAGATGGAAGCTATCCACCCGGACTAAACCGCCGTCGAGCGTCATCTGGACCTGCCCCTGATTCTGTAACGTAACTGACTTTCGTGCGCCGGCCTGGGGAAGCGTCTGCACCTGCAATTGTGCGATCTGCAGCGATCCGCGCAGCTGATCCGCCTCGATGAGCGGCCCGCTAATGGAGGCTTTCCCTTGGGCGGTCAATTCGAAACTCGCGGCCTCGCTTCCGCCACCGAGCAGCGGGCTAAGCCGGCTCCACTTGACGTTGCTGAAGCTCAACTGCGCGTCGACTGGATAGCCGGCCCCAAGTTGCCCGTTGCCGCGCACCTCGATAGCCGCGCCCGCCAGGTTTGAGTTCAGGCTGAAATCCAGCCGGTTTCCGGCTGTGGTGTGCGCAGCCAACGTGAAGCCTCCCAGGTTTTGCCCGTTGGAAGCCACGTCTTGGGCGTCGGCATTGGCGTTCAGGCTGGTGAGCAGGATCGGCGGCGATCCCGTGCCCAGCTTGGCCGAGCCATCGGCCGAGAACTGTACCCCGCCGGCCAATCCGGGGCGCGCGTTCTGCAGGCTGCGCAAATGCGCCAGGTCGATGTGGCTGTTCTCGATGCGAAACTGCAGGTCGCCTGTATCGAACCGACCGGCAGGATGATCGAAGCTGGCGGTCAGCGTGACGTGCGACGGCCCGGCGGTCACTGCGGCGGCGGAGACATCTATATGTTTCGACAGGTAATTGATGCGTGCCTCCACAGTATCGAGTGGCTCACCACTTACTACTGCATGAGTCAGACTGATAGCGGCGCTACCCTCCGGGTTCTCCAGACTGCCGTGTGCGTGGGCTGTCACCGCGAGTTGACCTTTCACCGGGATATCCTGGCGGTGCGCGATCGCCAGCACGTGCTCGACCGGTAGGCCGCTCAACTGCACATCGGCGCTGCCGGGATAGCCGCGCACGAGTTGCACCGTCCCGCTGGCGCCCAGGTTTGATCCGGCGAAATCGGAGGTCGCCTTGAAGCTCGCCGTATCTCCGTTCGTCCGCACCGCCCCTTGAAAATTGCCATACGCCTGGCCTTCAAAATGCAATGCGCGCGCCGCCGCATCCGCTCGCACGCTCGATACCAGAAACTCGCTACTGGATAGATGGCCAGCGATCTCGACGGTGAGTTGAACCTGCCCCGCCGTATTACGGTCGCGCTTTTGTAATGTACGAAGCTGCGCGAGGTCGATCTGACTGGTGCTGATCCGCGCGCGAACCGCGCCCGTAGAGAAGCTATCGCGCGGATGTTGGAACTCACCAGTCAGATCCACGTGCGCATTTCCTGCCGCCAACGACGCCGACTGGAGAACGGCCAGCCGGTCCGTAAAACTTACCCGGGCATTCATATGGTCAAACGGTTCGCCGTATATCGTGCCGTTCGCGGCATTGAGCGTCGCCGAGCCATTCGGATTGCCGAGCGTACCTGTAATATGTGCCACAGCGCTCAAGGCGCCGGTGTAATCCTGATTAGGCTGGCCGGCCAGCACCATTATGTCCGCTAAGTCGCCATTTTGTAGCTGCACGTCTGCGGAGATCGGCGCCCGGGGATCCGTCTTCCATGCCCGCAGTCCCACGCTCCCCGTGAAGGACGCCAGCATTTTACCGCGCGCCAGCGTGCCGTGCGCGACCGATGCACCGGCCGGGGATGCCGCCGCATCCGCCGTCAGCGAGTCAAACTGCCAGCCTTCCACCATGAAGCGGTTGATGGCCAACTGTCCGCTGATCCGGGGCGCGGACAGCTTCCCGGCGATTGCGCCTGTAAAAGTCGCTCGTCCGCCATCTAGCGCGACGGCCGGCGATCCGACACCGGGCGCCGCGGCCAACAGATCGTGGAGATCGCGCGTAGTAACTGAAACATCAATCCGGCTCTGTGTCGAACCAGCCAGAGTCAGCTTTGTGTGCGGAAGCGCGATATAAGAATCGGCGAAACCAAGCGCATCATCGACACCCTTGTAATCAGCCGACAGCCGCCCGCGCATGGGAATGCCCCGGCCGTCCGGAACGATCGCCAGCCGGGTGGAGACGGAAATACTCTGCGTGCCGGGCGCGTTCAGATCTCCGCGCGCCGCGATAGGTCCGGATATTACGCCGCTATATGGAATCGGCTGCTGAGCCAGTCCCGCCAGGGCCGCCAGGTTCAGGTGCCGCAGACTGCCATCAAAGGTATAATGCGCAAAGTCTTCGAGCGATGCTTTGCCGAAAATCTCCCCGCCTAGCGCCGCTACGCGCAACTGGCTCAGTTCCATGTGAGCCGGAGTGAGAGACACCGCCGTACTCAACTCGATATTGTGAAGGTGTAACGTGCCTTGGTCGACACCCAGCCCGTGGCTCGAAACGTTGCCTGATACCCGATACTGATTGCCTGCCGAAAGAGTCGCCTGGCCGCTCAGCGAAACGGTACCCTGCGGCCGCGCATTGACGCGCAGCAGTCGCGCAAGTTCAGGCAGGGCCAGTCGCCCTTGAAACTCCAGCGGGGCTGCGCCTGGTGAACCTTCCAGCACTCCGCTCGCCTGAATGGTTGATTGCCCTAGCGTAGCCCGCAATGCTTTCACATCGATGCTGCCGGTGGCCAAAGTAGCATCCGCATCGAGCTGAACGGCATCTGGCACACCACGCCGGCGAATATCCAGCTTCAAACCGAACGTATTCTGTAAGTCAGCCAGTGCGATACGGCCCCGAATGTGTCCGGAAAACGCGGGCTGCCGCATGTTATTCATCGCGGCGTCGATTTGCAGCGTTGAAGCCGCAGTGACGATGCTGGCGCCGTTTAGTATGATTTGATCGCGATGCAACAACATTGGCAAACTGATGCGATAAGTGACCGGGGTTTGATGTCCGGAAACCACATACACCGGATCGAGCGCCAGCCGCCCTTCGTAGTCCTGATGTAGCATGTGATACCAAAGCTGCGCTTGCAGATTGTCTGCCCGCAAATCCAGCGGCTGCTTCTGCGAGTTATAAGTCAGCTCGCCGCCGCTGAGCACAAAATGCCCGACGGCCAGATCCACTATCGTGGCGAGCGGCGTCGTATTCGTCGGTGCCGATGGTTTGGGCGTGGGCAGATTGGTATGGCCGTCGGGGAACACCAATACGTTCACGTCCGGTCGCTGGATACCCAGATACGTTATCCCGACGATATGTCCGCCGCTGAAAAGCCGCGCGTTCACGTCAACCTGCGCGACACGCACAAACGGCGCCGCATTCGCCGGTTCACTGCCATGAATCACCAGGTTCATAATGCGCGCATGCATGTGCGGTAGATCCAGGGCCAGAGATCCGATCTCGGTTGTGCCACCTGTACCCGAAACGATCGCCGCGATAATCTTGCGCCTCACATACTCCTGGAAACGAGTGGTGCGAACCACTAAGAGCGCAACGACGACCACCAATACGATCGCAACTGCCAGCCCGATCCCGATATTTCGCATCATCCTGGTTCGTCTGCTCATTGAAACGCTCCCTCGCGGTATTCAACATGTGTGCGCTCGCGGGTCCGCCCCAGCCAGTCATCAAAGGCGCGGTCGACGGCTTGCCCCTCCAGCAGGCCGCGAATTTTCGGTGCCAATTGATCGAAATTGCTATGGCCGGCGTTCTGCCGCTCGAGATCCGCCAGGTGCTGGTCGTAATAAGTACGTATGTCTTGATCGCTTACCGATACGCCGGGCTGAAATCTCTCCTGGATGAAGCGCAGTACGGTGATCTGCCATAGAAGCTGTTGCCGCAATTCAGATTCGGTGACGCCGTATTTTGTTAGTTCAGCTCGCATCCGCGTGGCGGAACTCGCAAAACGCTCCCGTTCAATCTGGCGAAAAAGAGCCTCTGCATCGGAGTCAGGAGCCCGCGAGTAGCCTCCGGATGCAATCTCGGTCCGGATCAACAGCTGGTCGATCAGGCGATTGGCGGCCTTACGCCGCGCGGCTGCGCTGAAGTCCAAAGGCTCCCGATTCAAGAATTCGGTCAAGCGTAAATCGCGTTCGACGTCACTCGACTTAATCACTTGCTTGCCGACGATCACCGCAATGCGATCGATCACCACCGTGCCGCCAAGGGCCGTTACTGCGGCCAGAATGATGAGGGTGCTTCGCATGTCAGAAAGTCTGCCCGATCGAAAAGAAAAACTGAATGTGCGACAAGGTCTGCGGCGTGCTTTGGCAATACGATGGCAGTTGGGAAGGCGGCAGATTTGGGTTACACTGCAGCAATTGGGTGGGTGTTCCGCTAAATCCCATGTACGACGGCGGATTGATCGCGTAGGCAATATCCACACGTACGGGTCCGACCGGCGTTTTATACCGGATGCCAAAACCTGGCGCATGGACCATGTAATTGAAGTCTTGTAGGTTCTGCTGGTGAAAGCGGAACGACATGTCACTCAGCGAAGTGTATATGTTGCCGGAATCCCAGAAGAGGACGCCTTGAATATTCTGCCCGATCAGCGGGAAACGCAGCTCGACGTTGTTAAATAGTAGGGCATTGCCCCCCAAGGGAAACCCGGTGGCCTCCGACGTGGGTCCGCCGGGAACCAGGGACGCGCCGGTGTCGCGCGGTCCCGCCTGATTGTATGCGAATGCCCGCAGGGAATCCGCGCCGCCGCCGAAAAAACGTTCGGGCAGCGGAACAGATTGGTCCGCGGTCAGATCGGCCGGCACCGAAAATGGCTCGATAATGCCCAACCGCGTCTGGCGCGCGAGAATCAGGTTTTTGGTCAGCTTGTAGTAAGTCGCATTACGCAGCAGGACGCGGCCGAAACTGCGCTGCGAGCCGAAGAAATTACTTGCCAGGGCTGCATCCACCGTGTTGTACATCCCATGCGAGGGATTGGCCGGATCGTTACGCCGATCCTGTGAAAAATTAGCCGACAACATGCCGATGCGCACGGTCTGCAGGAATTGCGGGACTAACAGCACCGGTATGATCACATCGCTTACACTCACCCGGCGGTAGGCGAACTTGACTAAGCCAGTCAACGATTTGGAGAACTTGTCGGAGACCTGAACAGACGCTTCTTCGCGCTTGGAGGCGAATGTGCGAACGTCCAGCTCGTTATCGAATAACAACGAGTAAGTCATATCCACGCCGCGAAGGCCACGAAACCGCGGCTGCAAATAAGTAAGAGACGCCCGTTTTTCCAGCTCCGAGTATGCGCCTTTCAGGCTGACGGTGTGTCCCAGCCCCCATAGGTTGACGCGGCTGATATCGATGGAACCCTCCGGACTGAAACCCAGCGTGCCGCCCGGCGCGGCCAGGGTGGTCGTGGAAGGTGTCCCGAAGTTAGCCGATTGCAGGCCCAGGCCCACGGTCAACCGGTATCGGTTCCCCTCGTCAAAGCTATAAAGCACGTATTTATGATCGGTAGCGCCATCCGGATCTTCGACCGCCGTATCCACTCGTGCGAACACCCCCAAATCGTACAGGCGCCGCTGAGCTTCCCATTGTGCCTGCGGCGAGAGCGCATCGCCGGTCTCAATCCGTAGTGTGCGTTCCACCAGGTCCTTGCGCGTGGTGTGCAGGCCGGCAAGAGTAACACGGCGTACGTACTCCCGGCTTCCCTCGTTAATGGTGTATACGACGTTCACATGATGCGGCACGCCCGATGGCTGCCAGGCCGCTTGAAACGCCGCCGCCGCATATCCCAGCCGATTGTAGTAATTGAGTGCATAATTCCGGTCGTTCGCCAGGTTCGCTTCACTAAATGGTTCGCCTGCCGCGGAACTCAGTTGAGACTGGACGGCTGCAAGATGCGCCGGATCACCGCCCTCGATGGATAGGTTGTCCACCAGCCATTGCGGCCCTTCCTGGATGGTCATCGTGACCGCCACGTCTTGCGGCTTACTTCGATAATTCCGCTGAACTTGCGTGCTCACCTTCACGTCGCGAAAGCCATTCGATCGGTACAAATCGGCCACGTTCTCTTCGTCCTTGCGCCGAAACGCTTCGCTGTAGCGCCCGTGGCGCAGGGTAATGAACTCCGCCGTGTGCATGAACAGGCGCTGCTCGATCGTGTTTCTGGGAAAATATTGATTGCCGCGGATGCTTAGCCGGACCAACTTAAAGCGCGAGCCCCGGGCAACCATGTAGTCTATCTTCACCACGCCGTTTTCGGGCGCATGTTCCCGGAACTCTACTTCGGCATCGTAATAGCCCTGGCTCTGAAAGTAGTCTTCCAGATTCCGCTTTCCTTCCACTAACAGGTCGTTGTATACCGCGTGTTCCTGAAATACCGGCACATACTGGTGCAGTGTGCGTTTCGAAACCTTGCCTTCCACCGCAGCCACCTTCACCGTTGGACCAGGCGTGATACCCAGGGAAGGTTTGACGCGGTTGCGCGGCTGATCGTAGTCCAATTTCTGAATCTCGGCTGTCGCCATCAGGCGCTGCTGCTTCTGCAGCTTGCTGAGCACACCGCGCACACCTCCGCTCGTGCGGGCTTCCGTCACCTGTCGCCACCAGTGGATAATTGGAATGCGCCAACCCGTAGCTCGAACTACGGTCGCATCGGCGAGAGTCGTATTGCCGGTAATGGCCGGTATTTCGTACTTCGCGCGCTTGTGTTCCCGCAGTGTAAAAGTGATGTACACCTGCTGCAGTTGCGCGTCGCGCTGCATCTCCGGCGTGACTTCGGCATTGTAGAAACCATTGGATTTGAGCAGTGCGCGGATACTGTCAACAGCGGCGGAAACATCCTGTTCATGGAACGGCGCTCCCAGCGAGAGTTGCGTAGATGACTCGATTTGCCCGTTGTTCGGCGGCGCCTCGATCCTCCCCTCGATCGCCACGTTTCCCACGAACCACGCCAGTTGTGTAACAAATCGGACGATGACACCGCGCGCCCCAGGCTCTGCCTCTACCACGATATCCTCGAAACGGCCCGTGGCAAACAAGGCGTCGATGGACTTGGCCACGTCCGCCGCATGCAGGGGTTGCCCTTTTACGAGAGGGAGTGCCTTGGCCAGATCCGCGGCATCCAGGGGCTGGCGGGGCAGGAATTGTATCTCTTGAATTGGCCGGTTTTCGAACGAACCGGATTGCGCGTGCACGCCGGAAGCGCCGGGCGCAAGCAAGAAAGCTATCGAGATCAGTGCCGGGAAATACGGTCCAGGGTAGCTCACTCGCGCAGCATCTAGCACGACGTTTACCAGAGTAGAAGACAGACGAAGGTTTGTCAGTGAGATTCAGAACAATCGGTGCCATGCCTTCCTTGGCCCGCCAGGCCGCGCATAGGTGCCATGACGAAATGCGTACAAGTGCGTGAATTCGGCTCCAAATAGAAAGATCTGCGATGAGTAGTACACCCAGGCCAGGAATAGAATTAATGAGCCGGATGCTGCATAAAGTGATCCAATACCCGCGGTGGAAAGGTATAAGCCGATCAGTTCGCGTCCCACGGTGAAAAGCGTCGACGTCACAAGCGCCCCAATCCACACGTCGCTCCAGCGAATGTAGATATCGGGGATCATCTTATACATCAGCGCAAAAATCACCGTGATTACCGCCAACGAGATGCCGGCCGTACAAACCGCCGCCACCAATCGTTCAGCGGGCAGGATATGCAGGACGAACCGGACCGGGGTGGCCAGGATCGCAGTGATCAGCAGCAGGGCCGAGAGGATTGCCCCGGTCCCGAGGATTACCAGGAACGCGAAAGCCCGCGCACGCACCAGGCTCAATAAGTCGCTCCCGTACTTCGGCCGGACTCCCCAAACCGTATCGAGCGAGTCTCTCAGCTCCAGGAACACTCCGGACGCGCCCACCAATAGCATGAACGCACCCACCGCGCCCGCGATCACCCCGGACGAGAGTTTGGCGTTCTCCAGGATCGCCTGCACGATGCCCGCGCCAACCGGTCCCATGAGCGCCTGCACCTGAGCCACCAGGCCGCTCTGAATGATGCCGCGCTGGAAGAAGAGGCCGGTAATGGACACGATCAATACCAGCAGCGGCGCCAGCGAAAGCAGTGTGTAATAGGCCAATGCGGCGCCTAAACGCGGCGCATCAATCGCGTTCCAATTATGCCAGCTATCGGCCAGCAGCCGTTTCATGCTAAATGGCGAAGGTGATTCTTCCGCGCCACGATCGCGTGCCGCTACGCCCGGTATGCAGATAACCGGCTTACCCGCGGCTTCCATAATTTGAATGATGCGGCGCGCGCCAGCGTCCATCTCATCAGGCGGAAACGGTCCCGTAGCTGTCGCCAGCGCGCAATAATCGCCCGGCGAGAGCCCATGCCATTCGGGGCTGATCACGCGGACTCGCAGCCCGATCTTTTCGAGATCCCGGATCGACCTTTGTAGGTCCCCTGCACTCATTCCCTCATCGGGGAGGAATGCAATCGCCGGTCGGGAGTCATGATTGCCGGGGGTGGGCGCCTTCTGAAGCGGTTGTTGCACGAAACACAACCTTTGTTGTAATGTTCGGCATTCTGCCTGCCACTGTTGAGGGTATCACCTCGGGTCACGGCAAAGTCTTCGATCTTGGTTATCCACGTCGGGCTTGATTTGTCCTGCGCCAATGCCCTATCGGCCCTTTGAAGACTACGCCGTCGTCGGTAATATCTGGGTGACGCGCTTTCTGCCGGCCGACGTCGACGGTGGAGCGCACTTTGAGAGCCCGGAGCTCCGTCTCGGATCGCAGTCGCCGGTTCGGGGCGGTACCTTCGAATTGCGCCAATCCGGCGGCCGCCGCAAACGGCCGCACCAAAGGACTCACCGAGGCTGAGAGCGAGGAGCCGTTTCAGGACACCGTGGCTTTCTGGCGGCGATGGCCGCCCAACTGCACTGGACCATTGTCGTGCGTCTGGCCCCGGTCTTGCGCCTGAATTTCTTTCTGGTCCTCGCCCATTCGTTCGACTTGTTCAGCACGCCAGGAACCGCTGAATTGGCGATCTACTTAGTTGAGGTATGTGGGCGCCTCAGGCCAAACGGGGCGCATGTGCGCCTACTGTTCACGACGAACTGAGAGTATGCGAGGTATACGAGAGTAGTTTGCCGCCGTGCGCTCCGTTACGATGCGCAATTTCAGAGTTCCAGAATCACCGGCATGATGAGAGGACGGCGCGAAGTCTCTTTCACGATATAGCGCTTCAAGTCGGCGCGGATTTTTTCCTTGATCACACCCCAGTCGGTCTTCTCTTCGCGGTTCGAGGCTTCGAGCGTCTTCGCCACCACCTGGCGGGCGCTCTGCATAAAGTCCGATCCGTCCTCGGCCAGGGCGAAGCCGCGGCTGACGATCTCGGGCAGGCTCTCCATGCGTCCCGTCTGCCGGTCGATGGCGATGATCGGCAGGACGATGCCGTCTTCGGAAAGATGCCGGCGGTCGCGAATCACCATCTCCTCCACCACGTCGTCCACCGAGCCGGAATCGATGCACACGCGGCCTACGGTGACCTTGCCGGCTCTGCGCGCGCCGTGATGATCGATCTCGAGTACGTCGCCCGATTCCATGATGAAGGTTTCTTCCAGGCCGGAGGCGCGCAAATGTTCGGCCAGGCGCGCGTGCTTGGTGAGCTGGCGGAACTCGCCGTGGATAGGCATGAAATAGCGCGGCCGCACCAGGTTCAGCACCAGCTTCATCTCTTCCATGCTGGCGTGTCCGGAAACGTGCACCGGCGGATTCATGGTGCCGTAGAGGACGTCGGCGCCCCGCCGGGCCATGTGGTCGATCATGCGGAAGATGCCCTTCTCGTTGCCCGGAATGATGCGCGCGCTCAGCACCACGGTGTCGCCTTCTTCCACCGAGATGTGCTTGTGGTTATCGACGGCCACGCGCGACAGCGCCGACATGGGCTCGCCTTGCGTGCCCGAGATCAGCACGGTGACTTTTTGCGCGTCGGAGTTCATGACGTCTTGCGGGCGGATGAGAACGCCATCGGGAATGTCGAGTAGCCCGAGGGAGTGGGCAATCTCGCTGACGGAGGTCATACTGCGTCCGACCAGCGCCACTTTGCGGCCGAATTGCGCCGACAGATCCAGCACCAGTTGAATGCGATGGATGGATGAGCTGAAACAGGAGATCAACAGGCGGCGTTGAGCGCGGTTGAAGATATCTTCCATGCGGGGCTGGACCGCGCGTTCGGATTCGGTATAGCCTGGGCGATCGGCATTAGTCGAGTCAGATAGCAGCAGGAGCACGCCGCGCTTGCCATAGTCGGCCAGGGTGTGCAGGTCAAACAGCTCGTTGTCGGTGGGGGTGGGATCGACCTTGAAATCGCCGGTGTGAATGATGACGCCAAGCGGTGTGGTGATGGCCATGGCAAGGGCGCTGACAATGGAGTGCGTGACGTGGATGAACTCGATCTTGAACGGCCCGATTTCAAGTATTTGTTTGGGTTTGATGATGTTCAGTTCGGGTTCTTCTTCCAGCTCGTATTCTTCCAGGCGGCGTTCTACGAGCGCCAGCGTGAAGGCCGTTCCGTAGACCGGGACGCGAATCTCAGTCAGGAAATACGGGACCGCGCCGATGTGGTCTTCGTGGCCATGAGTCAGCAGGAGCGCTTTGACCTGCGACTGGTTCTCCTTCAGGAAGGTGAGATCGGGCATTACCAGGTCTACGCCCAGCAGGGTGTCCTCCGGGAACATCATCCCGGAGTCGATCACGATGATTTCGTCGCCAAAGCGCAAGGCGGTCATGTTCATGCCGAACTCGCCCAATCCGCCCAGCGGGATGACTTGCAATTTTTGTTCAGTCATTCAAATGGAAACTCTTTTTCTATAGCTTACCGATAGCCAGCCGCTTGCAGTTCGAATAATTCCGCGTATTGCCCACCCAGTGCCAGCAGGTGATTGTGCGTGCCCTGTTCGCGTATGCGGCCGTCTTGCAGGACCAGAATGCGATCCGCCATGCGGACCGTCGAGAATCTGTGCGAGATGAGCACCGCGGTTCGCCCCTTGGTGAGTTCCGCGAAACGGCGGAAGACCTCGTATTCGGCGCGGGCGTCCAACGTGGCGGTGGGCTCGTCGAGGATGAGCAACTGCGCGTCGCGCATATAGGCTCGGGCGAGGGCGAACTTCTGCCACTCGCCGCCGGAAAGATCCACGCCGCCATCGAAGCGGCGGCCGATCATCTGATCGTAACCGTTGGGCAGCTTGCCTATTACCTGGGAGGCCATGCTCTTTTGCGCCGCAGCTTCGATTCGGGCGTGATCGGCAAGATCTTCAATTTTTCCAAAGCCAATATTTTCTTTTGCTAACAGCTCATAACGCATGTAGTCCTGGAAGATCACGCCGATCTCTTTACGGAGATCTTCCACGTCGTACTCGTGGAGGTCCACGCCGTCGAGGAAGATCTGGCCAGCTGTTGGATCGTAGAGCCGGGCGAGCAGCTTGACGAGGGTGGTCTTGCCGGCTCCATTTTCGCCGATGAGCGCAATTTTTTCCTGCGCGGCCAGCCGGAAGTTGATGTTTTCGACGACCATGTGGGACGAGCCCGGATAGGCAAAGCTGACGTTGCGGAATTCGAAGCCGTCGCGCATGGGGCGCGGCGCGGGAAGGGCACTGGGCGCGCTACGAATGGCAGGCTGCATTTCGAAAAACTCGAACAGATCTTTCAGATATAAAGCTTGGTCGGAAATATCGGTGAAACTTTGCAAAATTCTTTCGATGTAGCTGCGTGACCGGGAAAAGGCGCCAGTGAGAAAAGTAAACGTCCCGACGGAGATGGCTCCGGCGAGTGTGCGGATCAAAACCACCGCATAGGCACCATAATAGCCGCCGGTGGAGATTAGGTTGAGGAGGAATCCGACGCCGGCACGCTTTACAGCAACTTTCTTATTATCTTCATAGATACGGTCGGAAACCTCACGGTATCGTTCAGATAAATGACCGCCCAGACCGAAGATCTTGACCTCCTTGGCGCTCTGGCTGGAAGCGCCCAACAGGCGGATGTAATCGAGCAGGCGGCGCTGGGGCGTCCAGCGATAAAGGACGGAGTAGGCGAGCGTAGTGAAGTGGGTTTCGCCCAGGAATGCCGGGATCACCGCGGCGATCAGGAGGATCATCAGCCAAGGCGAGAAGACGATCAGGCCGGCGGAGAGCGAGATCAGGCTGAGCGTATCCTGGCCGACATTCAGGACAGCCGCCAGAAGGCCGATGCGGCCGGTGGTTTGGCGGCGGGCGCGTTCCAATTTGTCGTAGAACACCGGATCTTCGAAGGAGGCCAGGTCGAGTTGGGTGGCATGTTCAATGAGCCGAACGCTGATGCGATTGGTGAAGCGGTCGCCCAGGAGGCTGTCGGCCAGGGAGTTGGCGCGTGCCAGCAGATCGCTCAGGACGGCCAGACCCAGTTCCAGGGCTACGAGTTTCCAGAGATGCGTGGCATTACCGTTTCCGCGCTTAATCCAGGCCACGACGGCATCGAGGATGAGCTTCGAGACCCACAGCATGGCCAGCGGCAGCATCGCTCGGACGAGGCGCAGAGCGATGGTGACGGATACCAGCGGGGGGCTGGTGGACCACACCATGCCCAGTAGCGGCCGAATGTTCCGCAGCGAGGCCAGACGGGTACGCCAGGTGGCGTCGCCGTCGGGCTTACGGGGAATTGGCGGGTGCATGGTCCTAGGTTTCAGTGTAACCGCTTTGCAGAGCGGGGCTGCAGCCCCGGGCGGGATAAAGTCCGGCCCTCCAAATAGAAATGCTCACCCCGAAGGGTGAGCATCCTTTCCCCTGTCTCACCAGGGGGATGTTCGATGGGAGAATCAGTTTCGACGGAATCGCAACTCCGCCAAAAACCTTGGTAGTTGGATCTTATGGCCCCCGGCGCCGCAAGTCAAGTGAAAATCAGGCTCAAATTTTTGGTCTGTAATTGGATGCAGATGAGATATTTACAGGATTCCCACATTTCCACAGCCAGTTCCAAAAACAGAAAAACGAAGGATTTTGACCTGTTGATTTTCGTCTAAACTTTTGGAACACGGCGGTTTATGCGTCTCCGAAGCACCTTTTCAGCGGTCTTGCAGGTGCAAAGTGATCATCGCGTCAGCGGCATCACCTCGTCCGCCGCGCCGCAAGAATGCCCGAAAACTGCCGAACGCCAAGCCCCCGACCAAAGCGAAACAAAGCAATATCCCAATCAAAACAAAGGCGTTGATTACCAGGTTGCCAATATTGTCGCGGCGCGTGGAGACGCGCTCGTCGAGCGTGATATCGGCCTGATAGCGAACCAGCGACAGGAGCCTTTCGGCGGCATCGGCATTGGGAGCCGCCAGAATCACGGCCACCACCGGACCGCTGCGCTTGACCGTGGCGCCGGCGATCTGCTGAAGCTGAGCCGTCTGCTGGCGGGCGATTTGGGGAGTCGGGTAGCTAAAAATTGCCAGCTTCATATCGGCGGGGGGTCCGGATGACGCGGCGCGGTACGTGGCCAGATGGGCTTCGGCGGAGAGGTGGAAAGCCGCCGTGGAGGGGGGAATTCCCGGATCGAATTTGGCTAGTGCGGCTGGGCCTTCGATGTAGCGCTCGGAATTGGGCACCAGATCCTGAGAGGGCAGGTAGTCGATGGGCAGCGAGGAATTATCGAGCTTGGTCAGACTTTCGGCGACCGTGGTGACCAGGGCGGAGTCCGGACGGTAGCCTTCGAAGCGCAGCAGGTAGTTGGCATGCACCAGGATGCAACTGGTGGGCGTTTCGGCCGCTAGCTTCGCCAGGGCAGAGGGTTTGGAATCAGCCGGACGAAGCCATTCGAAGGCTCCCAGGGCTCCGGTGGGGTCTTGCAGGCGCCACGCGGTGGCGGTGAATTTCTGGCTGTCGTTTTGGTATTGGGCGGTTTCGGCTTCGCGCAAGCCGTATTCGTCCCAGATGGCCTGGTCGGCAGTGGGGTTTACGGGCTGGTCAGCGGTGCGGTGGAATGGGCCCAGGGTTTCGGGCCAGATCGCGGCAGCGGCGCAGAGGGGGAAGAGCAGCGCCACTACGATTAGGGGGCTTAGGCGCCGTGACATTTTTTGTATTTCTTTCCGCTGCCGCAGGGGCATGGATCGTTGCGGCCGACTTTGTCGTTGTTGATGACCTGCTTCTTGGCGACCGCCGAACCGTCGCCGCCCACCAATTGCAACGCGGCCAGCTCCTTATCTTTGTCGCGCTGCATCTTTTTGGTCATGTCCTCGACGGCGGATTGCGCGGCGCGTCGTTGCTGTTCGGCGACCGCCGCGGCATGTTGCCCATCTGACTCCTCGTCTTCTTCGTCGCCATCTTCATCCGCAGGGAAGGGAAGCACCGGAGCCGCCCGGCCTGGGCCGCCGGGGCCTGGACCGAATCCCGATTCATCGCCGCGCGCCACCTGCAAGAAAAAAAGATAGCGCAGCGTCTCGTCTTCGATGCGGTCCATCATGTCCTGGAACAGGATGAAGGATTCCTTCTTGTACTCGACCAGCGGATCCTTCTGGCCGTAGCCACGCAGATGGATGCCTTCCTTCAGGTGGTCCATCGAGAGCAGGTGGTCTTTCCACTGATCGTCAATCACCTGCAGCATGATGATGCGCTCGGTCTGCCGCATGGTGTCCGGCCCGACCAGGTCTTCCTTCTCCTGGTATTTCTGCGCGAGCCGTTCGACGATGGCGTCTTCAATCTCCTGGCGATTCATGCTGCCGAATTCGGAGGTTTCGATCTTGCTGCCGAACTGGCTTAAAACATCGGTTTTCAGGCCCGGCAAGTCCCAGGTATCCGGATGGCTGTGCTCGGGACAGCGCTTATCGAGATACTGCTCGATCAGGCCGCGGACCATATCCATGACCCGTTCTTTCTGGTCCATGCCTTCGAGCAACTGGCGGCGCATGCCGTAGATGGCCTGGCGCTGCTTGTTGTTGACGTCGTCGTATTCGAGCAGGTGTTTGCGCGATTCGAAGTTCTGCGCTTCCACGGCTTCCTGGGCCTTCTGAATGCGCTTGGTGATCAGCTTCGATTCGATGGGCACATCCTCTTCCATGCCCAGGCGCAGCATGAGGCGCTGCATACGCTCGCCGCCGAAGATGCGCATCAGATCGTCCTGCAGCGAGAGATAAAAGCGGGAACTGCCGGGGTCGCCCTGGCGGCCCGCACGTCCACGCAACTGGTTGTCGATGCGCCGGGAGTCATGGCGCTCGGTTCCCAGAATGTGCAGGCCGCCCAGCGCGACGACTTCATCGTGCTCGCGATCGGTCTGTTCCTTGAAGCGGGTCAGCAGGGCTTCCCAATCCGCCTTGGGCATCTTATCAGGATCGACAGCCTGCTTGCGGGCCGCCTCGCGCGCCATGAATTCGGGATTGCCGCCCAGCAGAATATCGGTACCGCGGCCGGCCATGTTGGTGGAAACCGTGATGACGCCCTTGCGGCCGGCCTGGGCCACGATGGGCGCCTCGCGTTCATGATTCTTGGCGTTCAGGACCTCGTGCCTGACACCCATGCGCTTCAGGATGCCGGAAAGGCGCTCGGATTTCTCGACCGAGACGGTGCCCACCAGCACTGGCTGGCCCTTTTCTTGAAGCTCTTTGATCTCCTTGGCGGCGTTGCGGAATTTCTCTTCCTCGGTACGGTAGACGACATCGGAAAATTCCTTGCGCACCATGGGCTTGTTGGTGGGGATGACGGTGACTTCGAGCTTGTAGATCTTGTCGAATTCGGCTGCTTCGGTTTCCGCCGTACCGGTCATGCCGGCCAGCTTCTTGTACATGCGGAAATAATTCTGGAAGGTGATGGTGGCCAGGGTCTGATTTTCACGCTCGACCTTGACGCCTTCCTTGGCTTCGACGGCCTGGTGCAGACCATCGCTCCAACGGCGGCCGGGCATGAGACGGCCGGTGAATTCGTCCACGATGATGACTTCGTCCTGGCCGGTATCGTCGTTGCGCTTCACCACGTAGTCGCGGTCTTTCAGGTAGAGCGCGTGCGCCTTGACGGCCTGCTCGACGTGGTGTTTCCACTCGATGGTGGCGATGTCGTAGATGTTGGGCAGGCCGAGGAGCTTGGCCGCCTTGTCGAAACCCTCCTCAGTGAGGGCTGCGGTGCGATGCTTTTCGTCAACCGTGTAATCACCGGTGGTGTACTTTTCGCCGGGCTCTTTGCCCTCGATTTCTTCGCCGCGCATGAGCCGCGGAATGATGCGATTCACCTTGAAATACTTGTCGGTGGACTCTTCGCTGGGACCGGAGATGATCAGCGGCGTACGGGCTTCGTCGATCAGGATGGAGTCCACTTCGTCGACGATGGCGTAGTTGAACAGCTTGAGTTGGGTGCCCTTGCCATCCGGGGATTGCACGGAGATCGGCTCGATGGTCCGGTGCGCGCAGTCTTCCAGGCGGAACTTCATGTTGTCGCGCAGGTAGTCGAAGCCGAACTCGTTGTTGGTGCCGTAGGTAATGTCGGCGTTGTAGCTATCCTGGCGCTCGCGGTCGTCGAGGTCGTGCACGATGACGCCGACCCGCAGGCCGAGGGCGCGGTGAATCTTGCCCATCCAATCGGCGTCGCGGTGGGCCAGGTAATCGTTGACGGTGACGATGTGGACGCCTTTGCCTTCGAGCGCGTTGAGGTAAGAGGGCAGCGTGGCGACCAGCGTTTTTCCTTCACCGGTGCGCATTTCAGCGATCTTGCCGCGGTGCAGGACGATGCCGCCGATCAACTGCACATCGAAATGGCGCATGCCGAGGAAGCGGCGGCCGGCCTCGCGGACTACGGCGAAAGCCTCGATGAGCAGGTCATCGAGGGGCGCGCCCTGCGCGAGTTTTTCCTTGAATTCGATAGTTTTGGCGGCGAGGTCGATATCGGAAAGCTGCTGGATGGCTGGTTCCAGGTCGTTGATAGCGGCGACGAGGGGCTGAATGGCCTTGATTTCGCGTTTGTTTTTGGTGCCAAAAATTTTGGCCAGAGCGGCGTCGAGCATAGAGTGGTCTCGTTACAGAGTGGAGATCCGCTGCTACTATTCTAGCGCGGGTTAGCCGACGGCAACGGGCGTAGGAGCTTTCTCAGGTGGCCGCCCAGATTGCCAGCAAGCGGGTGTCCGCGGCACGTTCTTCCGATCCTAGCCAGCCTTTCGCTTCTCGCGTTTCGTGGAGCAGGGATTTGATGTAGGTCTGGTAAGGCAAGCCCTTCTGTTCAGCCTGCTTGCGAGCCAAAGCCAGGTCGGCGGCGCGGATCCGCAGGGCCACTATCGGTGCGGGCGTCTTTTTAGATGCCTCGACACGCCGGCGCAGCTCGTCCTTGGTGAGAATCCTCGCCTCGCGGGCCTTTACGGCAGCGAGAAACTCCTTGTCATGAACTTTTCGCTCGCGTACCACCATTGCGCTTCCTCCTCCTCAGTGGCGAAAGCCGGCACAATTCGTTTGCTTTGCTTGTTCATCGGGGTTTCTCCAGAAAAGCTTTCTTATTCATAACGCTGGCCGGGAATGCAGTGACGGCGCACCTTGCCGTCGCGAACCGTCCACACCGCTAATATGAAGCGACCCACATTTGTGAGACCGACTTAAGCGATAGCGCTCCTGGCAATCGGTTACTTTGTGGGTCTTCAGGTGGTTGATGTTCTCGCGGTCCCAATCGAACTCGATGCCTTGGGCCACTATCAAGTACTATCGCAACGTATATACATTGTCAACAAGTCGTCGAGACCAGTCAATCACGGAGTCCCCTACTGCGGCGTGCGCTTGAATACGATTCCTTCGGTCCCTTTGCCGCCCTTGTAGGTAGTACCGTAGAGATTTCCGGCTGAGTCCATGGTCACCGCAGCGCAGGGTTCGTTCCCGTCGGGTGGGCCCAGGAAGGAATGGAGCACGGTTTCGTTGCCGAGTGGATCTACTTTGAATACTACGCCGAGACCCGCTTCGCCGCCGGTTTGCGCGGTTCCGTAGAGATTGCCGGCGGAGTCGAGGATCAAGCCCGCGACGGGGCTGCCTCCATCTCCGCCGCCGGTGAACGTGTACAGCGTGGTTTCCTGACCGGACGGGCTCAGCTTGTACACTAGGCCGCAGCCATCGTGCTGGAGGCAGTTACCGCCGCCAGCCTGATAAGTGATCCCGCAAATATTACCTGCGGAGCCGAGGACCACGCCGGATTCGAGATCGTAGCCGCCGGCGCTGCCCGTGAAGGTGTACTGCACCGCGAAATTGCCGGTGGTATTTAGTTTGAACTCCACGCCGGACGTAGTAGTGCCGTAAAGGTTACCGGCTGAGTCAAACACGACGCCTCCTTCAGGGTATGCACCGTCAGTTCCACCCGTGAAAGTATGCAGGATGGTTTCATTGCCGGCTGTGTCTAGCTTGAATACGATGCCTTTATTTGTAGTGCCGCCGTGAGTGGTTGTTCCGTAGAGGTTGCCTGCCGAATCGAGGATCACGCCGGCTGCAGGGTTCGCTCCGTCCGCTCCGCCGGTGAAGTTGTGGAGCACGGTCTCGCTGCCAGCCGGACTCAGTTTGTACACGGAACCGTTGAATGCCGTGCCACCGTAGTAGGTGGTTCCGTAAAGATTTTCCGGCGGGGTCGAGGGTGACGCCCGCGGTTGGGTCGGGACTCGCGTGTACCATCCCAAGCGCATGCAGCACCGTCTCCTGGCCGTCCGGGTCTACCTTAAACACAACTCCTGCGCCATAACTGGTCGTGCCGTAAAGGTTGCCCGCCGGGTCGAGGACCACACCGCCCAGCGGTTCTGCCCCGTCGGCTTTGCCCGGAAAACTGTACAGCACGGTTTCGCCGGATGCATCCAGTGCAAAGACCACGCCCTCGTTTGCGGTGCCCCCATTGCTGGTCGTCCCATACAGATTGCCGGTCGGGTCGAGGATCACGCCGGCCGCAGGGCCCGCTCCATCGGCACCGCCGGTAAATTTGTACAGCACCGTCTCCTAGCCTGCCGAATTGACTTTGAATACCAGGCCATGACCTTTGCCGCCGGAAGTGGTCCCGAAGAGGGTTTCCGGCTGGATCACGGAATATGCCTGACGGACCACCCCCGTCTGCACCGCCCGGGAAGTTGAAGAGTACGGTCTCCTGGCCGGCTGGATTCAACTTGAACACCACGCCCTGGTTTGCCGTTCCGCCTCCATCAGTGGTTCCGTAGAGGTTGCCGTCCGCATCGCCGACGAGATTTGCAAGTGGATAGCCCCCGTCGGTCCCACCAGTGAAGTTGTAGAGCACTGTTTCGTGACCAGCAGCATCCAACCTGTAGACGACTCCGGTGTCCTTTGGGCAGCCTCCGCCGGCGCCGCCGCAGGTCGTGGTCCCGTAGAGGTTGCCTGAATCGAGCAAGACACCGGAATTGGGTATACCTCCATCGGCCCCGCCCGTGAAACTGTGCAGCACGATCTCATGGCCGCTTGGATCGACCTTGAACACGACGCCGTAGTCCGACTTTCCTCCAAAGGCAGTGGTCCCGTAGAGGTTGCCGGCAGAGTCGCGCACTACACCGCTGTAGGGAATAAAGCCAGTGTTCCCTCCCGTAAATGCATATACGACGGTCTCCTGGCCGGCCGCATCGATTTTGAAAACAACCCCGCAACTGGGATCGGGAGTGACGTCGCAGGAGTTTCCGCCGCTCAGGGTTGTCCCGTAAAGGTTACCGACCTCGTCGCGTATCAGTCCGCCGATGGGTCGCGCCCCATCCGCGCCACCCCTGAAACTGTACAGGACCGTCTGCTGGCCGGCAGCGTCGATCTTAAAAACGACGCCCTGGCCCCACGCGCCTCCACCGATGGTTATTCCATATAGATTCCCGGCGGGATCGCGGACGAGGGCCCCGGGACTTGCTCCATTAGGCGCGATGAGGGACGCGAAACTATGCAGCACGGTTTCGCTGTACGTGGTTTGCGTCTGTGCGGAAGCCGTCGTCATGGCGATTGCTGCGCAAAGGAACGGTAGCTTGGTCATAAGCAGGCACGCTTACGGGGACAGAGTTACTCTACACTCGATTTGAGCCGCGTTCAAGGAGAATATTTAGGTCGGGGTACTGGATCGGGCGAGCCACCAGCGGCGTGCAGCGACGACCGACCAGATGGCTTCCACCATGCCGAAGGGCCAGGCGCCCTGCAAGAATCCGTAGACGGATCCCAGCGCACAGGATCCGGCGAAAGCCAGCACGAACCACGGGCTTCGTTTTTCGAGCGCATAACATACCAGCATGGCGGTAACGGCGAAGAGTCCGAAGATGGTTAGTCTGTCCATAAGTGTCAGGTGCGGCGACTCAGTTCGCGCAAAGCATCGCGGCCGATCCAGCGCGCTGAGCGTGAGTTAGTGGCGATTAGTTGTTGGGCGACATCCATAGCTGCCGCGCGTAAGTCGGGGTTGCGCTTGCCGATCTGGCGCAGGGCCCAGTTCACCGATTTCTTCACATAGTGGCGGTCGTCAGTGGCGGCCTGCGTGATCAGCCGGAAGGCAGCGCGGAACTGTTTATCAGTCGCGGCTTTGTCATGGATGGCGAGCCCCGCCAGCAGGGCGAACGCAGCGCGCCGTTCGTATTCGGGCTTGCGGCGGGACCACTCGCGGACTTTGCGCCAGGCAAAGGGGGTCCGCCATAGCAGACAGATGCAGGCGGCGTCGCAAACCGACCAGCAGTCGAATTCACTGACCCAGCGTTCCACTTCCTCTTCGAGGATTGTGAGTGGGTCGGCGATCATAGTGGCGAGAATGCGAGCTTCCAGGACATTGGTGGACCAGAGCGCCGGCGCGAGTTCCGGATGGCCGCGAAGGTCTCTGGCGATGGCGCGGATGGCTGGGGTGGTGCTGCCGGCGGCGCGCAGGCGGTCGAGGATGTCTTTGGTATTCGGCACGCGGGGCGCTATTCCATAGCCAGTATAATTGCTCCCGCCATGATCAGCAGCCCGCCGGCGCCGCGCGCGATAGTGAGGCGTTCGCCGAGAAAAAGCGCGGCAAAGAGTATGACGAAAGCCACACTCAGTTTGTCTACGGGCGCCACGCGCGAGGCTTCTCCGAGTTGCAGAGCGCGAAAGTAGCAGAGCCAGGACAGGCCGGTAGACAGGCCGGAGAGGACCAGGAAAAGCCACGCGCGCGAAGGCAGGTGCCTGATGCTGGAGGGCGCAGTGGTGATCGCGGCTACGGCCCAGGTGAAGAACAGAATCACGGTAGTGCGGATCGCGGTAGCCAGATTGGAGTCGACGCCCGCGACGCCTACTTTGGCGAGGACAGCGGTTGCTCCGGCAAAGAGAGCGGATAATAACGACCAATAGATCCAGTTCACAGAGTCTATCTTATCGGTTTGTCGCGGGCGGCTGGTTTGTTGTTATGCTGATGCGATGCGAATCACTCGGAAGTTGTCGCTCGCATTAGCGGGCGTGTGGCTGGCGGCCACGGCGCTTTGCCAGTCCTTGCCGGTGGCGAATCGGCCGGAGGATGTCGGGTTCTCTTCGCAGCGCCTGGCAAGCGTCCGGCAGCAGATGACTGCGGACGTCCAAAGCGGGCGCATTCCCGGCGCCGTGCTGCTGATTGCGCGGAATGGCAAGATCGCCTGGCTGGACGCGGTTGGATTTCAGGAACGCAAGTCGCAAACGCCGATGCGCAACGATTCCATATTTCGCATCGCCTCGATGACCAAGCCGATTACCACGGTAGCCGCCATGATTCTGGCCGAGGAGGGCAAGCTGGATATCGGGGCGCCGGTGGCGCAGTATCTGCCGGAATTCAAGGACGTGCAGGTGGGCGTGGAGCACGCCGCGCCCAAGCGGGCGATGACGGTGCAGGACCTGATGCGCCACACATCCGGGTTGACTTATGGCTTCTTCGGCAGCTCACCGGTGGACGAGCTGTACAAGAAGAGTAACTTCCTGCAGCGTAAGTCGCTGGCGGAGATGGTGTCGACTATCGCGCACTTACCACTGGCGCACCAGCCCGGGGAGTTCTGGGAGTATAGCGTGTCGACGGACGTGCTGGGGCGTATCGTGGAAGTTGTCAGCGGCATGGACCTGGACCGGTTCATCGCCGGGCGGATTACCGGGCCGCTGAAGATGACCGATAGCGCGTTCTATCTGGATGCCGCGCAGGCGGCGCGATTGGCGCGCGAGGATGCGGGTATTCCGGTGGATGCGACGAAGAAACCGGCGATCTTATCGGGCGGCGGCGGCCTGTACTCGACGGCGGGCGACTATGCGCGTTTCTGCCAGATGATGCTGAACGGCGGGGAACTGGATGGCGTACGGATCATCGCGCCGCAGACTGTCGCGATGATGACCTCCGACCAGTTGCCGCCTTTGGCGGAGCGGCACACGTCTGTGGCGGCGATGCTGGATAACTTCGGACCGACGCCGGAGATGGGCACCAGCTTTGGTCTGGGTTTCGCGGTGCGCACGGATCCGGGCAGAAATCCCGCGCCGGGATCCGTGGGTGACTTTTCCTGGGCGGGGATCCACGGCACTTACTTCTGGGTGGATCCTAAGGAGAAGCTGTTGGCGGTGCTGATGATACAGGTGCCGATGGCTACTAACGTTCCTTATTGGCGGCAGACCCGGATGCTGGTTTATCAGGCTTTATTGGAGTAAGGGAGGAGTGGTTAGTCGCTGTAAGTTACTTCCAGATTGCGGGACTTAGTCGCGGCATAAGCCAGCACCAGGGCCGAGACCAGCAGCAGGCCGGGGATGGCCAGCCAGGCGGGCGTCGGATTGGTGGTTGTGATTAGGATCGCGAGGGGACCTTCTACGGTATCGCCGGCCGGGCAAAGCGATTTCAGATAGAAGATCACGCTGATTTTTTTAAGAAGCGACGGCAGAAACGGATTCAGGTTCTCCCACACGAATACTATGGCCGCGGGGATGAGCGGATTGCGGATGATGATGCCGCTGAGCAGGAATACCGATCCATAGCCGACGCAGGCGAGTGCGGCGGTTACGGCATACCAGCCTAATTGGGCGAGGCCGGGTCCGTGAAACAGGTATTGCTGGAAGACGGCTCCCCAGTGCGCCGATATAAAGAGAAAGCTCAGGACGACGCTACCGGTGAAGTAAGTGACGGCGGCGACCAAGCCGGCCAGGTACTTACTAAATACCAAGACCTCACGGCGCACGGGCGACATGAAGTAATAGTGCAGGGTGCGCTCGAGTACTTCTGCGCGGAATAAGTTGGAGAAGATGCCCAGGCAGCCGAAGAAGATTCCAAGACGCAGGTAGTAGACCTGGAAGATACCGGCGAAGATCATATTGTCCTCGCCTATGGTGTGGCCCCCGTTGCCGGGGAACAGGGAGTGCAGGCCGGTAATGACGACGGGACCGAGCGTGAGGATATAGATCCACCAGGCGCGCTTCGAAAACAGGCTCTTCTTCAATTCCAGGCGCAGGATGGCGGCCACCTGGCGCCGCCAGAGCATCCAGGGCTGGGTGGCGATTTGGCTCCAGGTCATGTGGTTCCTCCTTCGGCTCCGATCAGGTATTGATAGACGGAATTCACGTCGTCGTCGGCGGGCGCGACGGCTTCCACTTCGAGGCCGTTGTCGAGCACGATGCGGTTGAGCAGGAGATAGAGATTGTCGGCATCGCGGGTGCGCACGAGCAAGCCGTGGCCATCGTCGTTGACCTTGGCTTCGACGACGTGGTCCTGTTCGAAGAGGCGGGAGGCCAGCAGGCCGGGCTTATCGCAGCGCACCAGGATCTGCATGGGCTGGTCTTTGACTTCGCTGCGCACGCCCTGGATCTGGCCTTCGGCGACGACGTAGCCGTGGCTGAGCAGGATGACCTGGTCGGAGATGCGATCGACCTCGTGCAGGATGTGGCTGGAGACGATGACGTGCCGGCCTTCGTCGCCCCATTGTTTGAAGAGCGCGATGGTTTCGGCGCGGGCCATGGGGTCGAGACCGTTGAGCGGTTCGTCGAGGACGAGCACGGCGGGGCGGTGCGCGATAGCCTGGGCCAGCTTGACGCGCTGGCGCATTCCTTTGCTGTAGGCGGCCACGGGACGGTGGGCGGCTTCGATCATGGAGACGCGCGCCAGGGCTTCGTTAGTGAGCTTTTCGGCTTCGGATTCGATCATGCCGTGGACGAGCAGGAACGAGTAGATGAATTCGTAGCCGGTGAGTCCTTTGGGAAAGGCGTCGAATTGCGTGCAGTAGCCCATTTTGCGGAACAATTCTTCGGGGCGGTCGGGCGGGATGCCGAGTACGCGGATGGAACCGCGGGAGGGCTTGATGAGGCCGGTCATGAGGTTCATGAGGGTGGTCTTGCCGGAACCGTTGGGACCGACCAGGCTGGTGACTCCGGGGGGGATGGCGAGGTTGACGCGATTGACGCCGAGGACTTCGCCGTAGAAGCGCGAGACGTTGTCGAAGGTGATGCGGGAGCGGGTCTGGAGACCCGCTGCAGGCGTGGACGCCTGCCCCACAGGGCTCGGTGCCTGACCCACAGTAGACGATTTCATCGGACTACCTCCGCTCCGCGGATCTTTCGCGAGAGCAGGTAGAGGCAGAAGGCGCAGATGGCCAGCAGCGAGACCCAGCAGCACCAGATGGGCACTTCGTTGCCGTGCACGCGGAAAAACATGGCGCCGGAACCGCGATGCATGGGCTGTTCGAACAGAGAGGTCCACACGGCGCCTATCAGGTGGCTGAGGTTCAGCAGGTTGCCCCATTGCGTGCGCATGATGCCGTTGATGGCGCCGCCGAATCCGGCCGCTACGAAGAAGACGCCGAAGAGAAGGCCGCCGGCCATGGGCTTCCATTTGACCCAGGCGGAAAGCGCCAGCGCCAGCAGTGAGAGAAGCAGGATCCAGATCCAGGAGGCGAAGAAGATGGCGTTGGCGATGCGCAGGTTTTGGCCGAACCAACCCTGGCCTTGGAGCGCGGCTTGCAGGATGAAGAGCAGCAGGCCGGGAATCCAGGTCATGATGGACATCAGGATCAGCAGCACGGAGAGCTTGCCGAGCACATACTCGGTGCGCGAGAAGGGCCGCGCGAGATAGAGGGGCAGGGCGTTGTTGGCAAGGTCCGGCGAGATTTGGCCGGGGCCGACAAAGGCCGCGAGGAAGAACGCCAGCATACTTTGCCAGCCGAGAAAGTTCTGGAAGTAGCGTGCGTTGATTTCGATCAGGCTGTCGACGCGCAGCATTTTGAGCGCGCTGAGATTGTGCTCGATGTAAATAATGAGGGCGCAGATCAGCGGCCCGAGCATGGAGACCAGGAAGAACATGCTGTAGAAGCGCTTGCGGCGCATCTCTTCGAAGGCGTAGCGCGGCAGGATGAGGAAGCGCGACCAGGCCGGGGTGAGCGGCCCATCGTAACCCTTATAGGCATGCTTAAACACCGCCATTGGGCACCTCCATGGCTTTCAGGAAAATATCTTCGAGCGAATCGCGCTTGTGATTGAGGCGGCGGATTTGCACGTTCTGTGCGGCGGCGAGGGCATAAAGCTGGCGGATTTCGACGCCGTCGGGCATGACCAGTTTCATGCGGCCGTTGGGGAACGCGGCAGCCTCGCAGCCCAACTGTTCGATGGCGGAAGTGAAGGAGCCGTTCGCACCGCGGGTTTCGAGCTCTAGGAACTTGCGATTGGCGCGGCGCTCCTCTTCGAGGTTGCAGGAGGCGGCGATGCGGCCGTCTTTTAAGATGAGGACTTCGTCGCAGCATTCGTCAACATCGCGCAGGAGGTGGGAAGAGACGATCAGTTGCAGGTCGCCGCGGTCGCGGATTTCCTGGATGAGTTGGATCATGCGGGCGCGCGCGGGCGGATCGAGGCCGTTGGTAGGCTCGTCGAGGAAGAGGAGCTTGGGGCCGTGCGCAATGGCTTGGGCGAGCTTGGCCATTTGTTTCATGCCGAGCGAGTAAGTGCCCAGGTTGCGATAGCGGGCTTCGCCCAGGCCGACCCAGAAGAAGGCTTCATGGGCGCGCTCCATGGCTTGTTCGGCGGGCAGGCCGGCCAGTTCGGCCATGAGGCGGACGAAGTGGACGCCGGTCATATTGGCGATGAAGGAATCGTTTTCCGGCATGTAGCCGAGCAGGCTGCGGACGCTCATGGCCTCGGTGCGGATGTCCTTGCCGAAGATGCGGGCGGTGCCGGAGAAGGGCTGGTGGAAGCCGAGGAGGGTATTGATGAGCGTGGATTTTCCGGCTCCGTTGGGACCTAGCAGGCCTATGGCTCGGCCGGTTAGCGAACCATTCAACTTCTTGAGAATTACTCGCTCTCCGAAGCGGACTTCTAACTGCTCGAGTTCAATTACGGGCGGCATATTAGGAGGGCGGTAGGTGGTGGGTTGTAGGTGGTGGCAAACGCGCTCGACCGTTTGAGATGCGCTGGCCACCACCCACCACCTACCACCTACCACCTGTCTTACCTACGCATCCTAGTGTACATTTGTTCCGGTTACTCCGGGCTTTTCTAATAATTGCAGCAGGCTCATGTTACCTATGGTGGTGAAGAGACTGCCGCTGGTGGCGAAAGTGATGCGGTCGTTTTCGCCGTAGGCCGCGATCAGGTTCGGTTTCAGGTTGGCGGCGAGCTGCTGGGCGGCGGGCTGGCTGCTGAATTGCTCGAGCAGCGGCGAAAGGCTGGCGGTGTTGTAATAGATGGCCGCCGAGAAATTCGCGTATTGATCGTGCGGGATGAGCGCAGTGAAAGTTGCCGAACGCGGCAAGGTATAGCCGCTGGCGCGATTCTGGATGGCGGAATCGAGCAGCGACTGGTTGGAGGCGGCCAGCAGGTAGCCATCGGTGTACGTGTACCAGACCTGCAGCAGCGTGTTGCTTGGGCTCGTGAGCGTATAGTAAGTGCGCCCATTGGCGGTGGACTCCTGGAGTTGCACGGCCGGCGAGCCTTGCGCGGTGGCTTGCGCGTCGGCGGCAGCCACTAACTTCTGAATGGTGGATTGCAGCAAGGTCGGGTTATAGACCTCGACCGCGATTTTCCAGGATGGCAGCGGCAGCAGCGGGCCGTCCTGCGCCATGGCGACTTCGCCTCCAAGGGCGGCGGCCAGGTCGTTGCGCAGATCCACGCCGAGCAGGGTCTGGACTTCAGCGAGGTGCCGGGCGAAGGCCGGGTTAGACTGCTGCATAAACATGATCTCGTCGATGATGGCGGTGGGCTGCTTGACGGCGGCGGCCCAGACGAGCGTAGCTTGCGGGGAGATGAAATCGAGCGCGCCGAGCGAGGCGGGCGCGGCCAGCCAGGAGGCTACCCCGGTGCGCGCTCCGTTGAAGATCAGGGAGGCGCGCGTTTCGGGTGCACCGGCATTGGCGGTCTGCTGCACCATGAAGTACTGGATATTCGGCATATGGGCCGGGTGGCCGTTATTGGAGGCGGCCATGACCTGCACGTCGGCCGCAAAGAGGAGACCGACTCCGGAGCTGTAGGCAGACGCGATCTGCGATCCGAATTCGCTGGTGGCGAACGTGGTGGGTGTGCCGGCGGCAATCTGCTCGAGTGCGGCGGCGTCGCGCGAGAGGGCCACCAGGTGAGGCAGGATGAGCAGGACGCATTGGCCTTGCGAAATCGTTCCTATGGCGGATGGATCGGTGACGATGCGCAACTGCGGCGCGTTCGTACCGCTCGAGAGCTTGCTGATTTCGGATTGGGCAAACGCCGCAAAACCGGGCTGAGTCAATTCAGCCATCACGACCGGCTGGCCGGGATGCCCGCCAGGGGTCAACGACGCGGCGATAACCATTTCATTACCCAGGTAGCTGCTCATGGCGGCCATGTCGGCGACGACCTGGTCGAGATTATTCTGCTGCCACCATTGGGTGAGCGTGGGATTCTGTTGGATCTTGGGCACGAAGACCTGCTGGACTTCGGTAAGCGCCTGGCTGAGATTGGGGATGCTGGCGTAGACCACGGTTTGCGCGGGCGCCAGGGCCATCAGGTTGCTGGAGTAGCGCAGGGCAGGGAATTGGTCCTGGTCGAGCTTCGCGTTGAGGGCGGTGACGGCGTTCAGCATCGCGATGTAAGCAGCAGCGTTCTGGCTCCAGGAAATTTCTTGCGTAACCGGCGTGGCGCCCATGGCGGAGCTGGTGGAGACTTGACCGCCGGCGTGCAGCACGTCCTGGTGGCTGTTCTGGGCCACGAGCACGGTGCCTTCGACCACCGTAACACGCGATCCCTTGAGCCCGGAGCTCACGCTGAAGACGGTGCCGGTGACGGCCACGCGGCAATCGCGGGTAGCTACATAAAGGTGCCCGGAACGGCGCTTGGCGGCCTGTACGATAATGTTGCCGTGATCGAGACCGATGGTGAGATCGCGGCCGCGCTCGGAGACCGCGAGGCCGGAGCGTTCGCGCATCTCGACGTGCGAGCCGTCGCGGAGGCGCAGGACGGCGTGCGCGTCGCGGGCGGTGCGGATGTCGGTTCCGGCGAGCACCAGGGCGCCGCGGATGAGGGGCACGGTGCCGGTGTCGGAGACGCGATAGATGAGGCCGTTGGCGGATTCGATGGTGGCTTCAGGGCCGGCGTAGGCGGGACGGAAGGCCCAGAAGGCCAGGCCGGCGGCTGTGATCAGTGTCGCGGCCATGGCGTAGCGGATGGCGGGGATAGTGGACCAGGCGCGGCTGCGTTTAGTGGCTGGTGGTTGGTGGCTGGTGGATAGTGGATCAGTCTGCAACGCCCGGTAGCAGGCTACGCATTCGTGCGTGTGGTCCTTTAATAAGAGGGCTCGGGCCGGGCTCAGGCTGCCGGCCCGGTAGTCGGGTATTAGGGCTTGGAAATCGGCGCACGTGTGCAGCGTGGCGTGCTGTACGAGGTGCGCCTGGACGCGGCTGGCGGCCGCTTCGATTATGGCGGGGTCAATGGGCTCGTCTTGGATTTCGGCAAGGGCTTGTTCGAGGAGCGGATCGAGTTTTGGATCTTGTGGCGTCATCTGATTTCTCCCATGTAGGAACGGAATTCCTGTTGAATGCGATCGCGCGTGCGGGATAGGGTGACCGCCACGCTGGCTGGCGTAGTGCCGAGGGCTTGGGCGATTTCCGGATTGTCGCGGCCTTCGAAGAAGCGCAGCGCGAACATTTCGGCGGCCCGGGGGCTGAGCCGGGAGACGGCTTGTCGCAGCCAGTGGCGGATTTCGGTGGAGCGGTGCAAGCGATCGGGAGCGAGGGAGGCATTTTCAGGAAGCAGGGGGGCCACGTCGTCCAGGGGGACTTGCGGCGCGGACTGCCGGGAACGGATCAGGTCCAGCGCTGCGTTTACGGCTGCACGCCGCAGATAACCTTCCATGTTGCCGACGGCATCGGCGTCCGGTTGGCGGCGGAGCAGGCGCATGAAGACGGTTTGCAGGACGTCTTCAGCGTCGCTCGGGTTGCCCGTGACGCGGTAAGCCGCACGGAACACGGTGGAGTGATGCTCCCGGAAAATGAGATCCAAGTCCGGTGGTGGAGCGGACTGGAGCGGACCGGCCGAAACCGGTTCCAATTGGGCGGTGGCCTCCACGTTCTGTTTCCTCCGTTGCTCTTCATACATGAGACGGCTCCTGGGGCGGGTATTTAACACGCCCGGTAGGGATTAACGGCGGGGGTGGAGGAAAAGTTCCGGAATTGGATGGTGGCAATTCTTCTGCCGGACAAAGCCAAATTCGTGTAGGATGCTGCGGCTCTGCTAGTTAGCGGGAAACTTGCCGCCGCGCCGCAAGAGCTGGCGGCGGGATAGATTGGAGGCGGCACTGGGCACTTCCTGTTTCACGTTAGCATGGCTGCGGTGGGGCGCGGGGGAGGCTGGCCGCGGGTTTGATGATCTTGGCCGCAGGCGTGCCAGCCGTCGTGATCATGGGCCGTGATCTTAAAGACGGCACCGGTGCCCCTGACGCCGCCGTATTCGGTGGTTCCATACAGGTTCCCCAAGGAATCTAGCATGGGTGCATATTGCGGATTGCAACCGTCATTCTCTGGTGTGGGTGGAAAGCTGAAGAGAACCGTGTAATTGCCGCTGTTATCCAGTTTGAACAGGCCGCCGCAGTTTCCAACGCTGTACTGATAAGGTCCAAAGGTTGTTCCGTAGAGATTGCCTGCGGAATCGAGGGCCAGGCCGCCATATGAATCGTAGCCATCCGCGCCTCCGTGGAAGGCGTAAAGTATGGCCAGTTTGCCGGTGGGATCCAGCCGAAAGACGACGGTACAGCCCTGGTACTCGCATGTGCCGGCGTAGTTGGCGCCGAACGAAAGGCCATAGAGGTTGCCGGCCGAGTCGCGGATCACGGGTCCTCTGGGGCGGCCGCCATCAGTGCCGCCCGTAAAGCTGTAAAGCACGGTGTAGTTGCCGTCCGTATCGACCTGGTAAACGACGCCCTGATTAAAGGCGCCGCCCACTTGGGTAGTTCCGTGAAGGTTGCCGCTCGCATCGCGAATCACCGCGCTGGGGTATCCGCCATCGGTCCCGCCGGTGAAGGAATGCCGGATGGTTTCCCGGAAATCCGGGCTCATCTTGAACACGACTCCACAGCCGCGGAAATTGCAAGAGCCGCCGGGAATCGCGCCATAGAAAGTGGTCCCGTAGAAGTTGCCGGCGGGATCGCGGATGACGCCCGCACCCGGGTTTGCGCCATCGCTTCCCTGAAAACTGTACAGCACCGTTTCCGAGCCCGCCGGGTCAAGTTTGAAAACCACACCTTTGTCCTTGAAGCCTCCATAGGGAGCGGTTCCATACAGGTAGCCTGCTTCGTCGCGGATCAGATTGCCGGCGGGGCTCGACCCATCCGCGCCGCCCGTGAAAGAGTACAAAGCTTTGTACGTGTTCGGAGCTAATAAATGGTAGACAACACCGGCGTTGTGGCGGCCACCGATGACGGCAGTTCCGTAGAAGCCTCCCGACTCATCGCCGATCACGCCGGAGGTTGGCAACAGTCCGGTATTCCCATCGGTGTAGACGTGCAGAAGGGATTCGTTGAAAGCCGGGTGATCTTATAGAGCACGCCTGCGCCGCGAAAGCCGCCGTTCTGGGTGGTGCCATAAAGATTACCCGCCGGATCACGCGCCACGCCGCCCACCGGTTGCTTGCCGTCGATTCCGCCGGTAAAGGTGTGCAGCACGGTTTCGTGACCGCCTGGATCCACCTTCAAATCGTAATAGTCGCCACCCACGCCCTGCGCCGGACGGCAGTGACCCGCGCAGTCCAGGCCGGCTATCGACGGATCGCTTTGCGGGAAGAGCCGCTCCTGCACTTCGCGCGCGATCTCCAATTCGCGATTGAATCGTTCGCGGCGGGCGGCTTCTTCGGCCAGGGATGACAGCAACCGGCTATTTTCGATCGCCAGGCCCGTCTGATCCGCGACGGATTGTAACAGGTGCAAGTCGGTCTTTGAATACGGTTCCTCCGATCGCTTGGGGCCGAGCGCCATAACGCCGATTAAATCGTCGCGGCCCGTGAGCGGGAGCAGAAGCTGTGCGTCCAGTTGTCGCAGTGCTTGCCGCTCGGGCGCCGGAGCATCGCGCAGCCATGCATCCGGATCGTCGAAGTAGACCACCGCCGGACCGCGCGCCGCGCGCAAGTGTGCGATGCTGCGCGCCTCAGGTTCCAGCACCACGCTCGACGCGCCATCGCCGGCGCCCTGCAAACAGTAGCCGTGGCCCTCGCGGAGCAGCACCGAAATCCGCGGCACATGCAGTGTCTCCGCAATGCGATGCGTAACGGTTTCGAGCAGCGGGCGCGCATCCACGAACCGGCGCGCCTCGTCGCTCAAATCGCTCAACAACTGATCGGCGCGGTAAGCTTCACGTAAGAAGCGCCGGGTCGACCCACCGCTCGACCCGCGCTCTGTAACGGCGGCGCAGAAGCAGCAACACAGCGCCAATCGCCAGCAGCGCGATCTGATCGGGAGTAAAGCTACGCATGCCTTGGCTGACATCCAAGAAAATTTTCATCGCCACGGTGAACATGAGGGCGCCCACCAGCCAGAGTCCGCCGCGAAACAGGATGTAGCGCACGCTTTGCCGGATGGCCACGCGCACGTCCATGGCGCGCTGCACCAGGATCACGTAGGCCAGGGTCAACGGAAAGATGGCCAGGCACCCGATGGCCAAATACAGGAAGCAGACGGGCAAGCCGGCTCCGATGTCGCCGCCTCCCAACAGGCTGTGCAGGCCGACCACGAACATGGGCGTCAGGCCGACGGCTCCCAGCCAGACGAAGCGGATACGGCGCGCCACATCTTTCGTGGAGGCTGTGCCGCTCTTGGCGCCCAGATTCGCGAAGAATAGCGAAATGGCCGCCGTGGCGAACACCTGGCGCACTTGGTCTACCGGGGAAAGGCACGGGGCGGATCCACGCCACCGCCGCAAAGCTGATTTCCCTGCCAACCTCGTACAGTAGAATCGGAGGAGTCGAAATCACTAGGACGGGAACGACAATCCGGGAGGCCCAGGGAAGCCGGCGGTCCAGGGCGGAGCGCTCGGGAAGTAGATACCAAAGAACATCATCCACGGGGGCCAGGAAAAAGCCCGCCAGCGCGTCCCACGAAACTCGCAGAATCTGCCACGCCTCGAAGGAGTTTCCTTGGGGCGCCAGGAATTCGAGCGAAATCATGATCGCCAGCAGCAGCCACGCATTCCGATACAGCGGGCGCGCCGCCGCTACCCAGAATCCCAATACGAGGCAGAACAGCGGAAAAACCAATTCCAGCGAGATGTCGCGCAGCCATTCGGAGATCGGCGGCGGCCCCAGCCGCTCCGGCGCCAGTTTGATCTCCACGGGCGCTACGGTTCCGTCCGGCCGCCGGATGACGGCGTACATGAGCGTGCCGAGACGCGCGTCGAGCACAGCGTCGCGCAACACACCGTAGCCGGTGAATGGCTGGCCGTTGACCTCGAGCAGCGTGTCGCCATAGTGGGCGCCCGCATCTCTGGCTTCCGGCAGGGCGGAGGTGACGACTTGCAGGCGGGAACCGAGCAGGAGCGGTAACCGCGCGCGCTCCTGACCAAAGCGCAGGCTGTCATACAGACTGGCTGCGCCGGCCCAGCCAATGACTGAACGAGATAATGAACAGCAGGATCAGTAGGGCGTAGGCGCGCTCACTGGCTTTCATACGGTGGGCCGTGACAGCTATAGTAACAGTGTTGATTCCGAGCCGCGAACCCCGATGACAGCACTTCCGGAACCTCGTAAACTGCTGGTTCAGACGTTCGGTCCAGGCGGCGAGACAGATAACCTGTCCGCGCCCGGACGCGTGAACCTGATCGGCGAACACATCGACTATCACGGCCTGGCAGTGTTGCCGATGGCTATTCGACGTTCGGTGATGGTGGCGTTCCGGGCGCGCGGCGATCACCTCATCCGCGCTGCCAGCGCCGGTTATGGAGTGCGGGACTTCAACTGGATTGCGGAACTAACGCCCACCGGTCCGGGGGATTGGGAAAACTATCTGCGCGCGGCCGCCAGCGCCGTCTCCCGGAAATGGGGCACTCTACGCGGTGTGGACGCAGCCATCGTCTCCGATCTTCCTCCGGCTGCGGGCTTATCGTCGTCTTCGGCTTTGATCGTGGCCTTCACCTTGACCTTGCTGCGCGCCAATACCATCGAGCCATCCTTTGAAGAACTCATGGAAGTTTTGCCGGAAGGGGAGCAATTCGTGGGCACGCGTGGCGGCGGTATGGACCATGCAGCCTCGCTGGCGTCCCGAGCCGGCTGTGCGTCGCTGATCGAATTCGAACCGCTGGCGGTGCGTGCGGTGCCGATTCCGCCGGATTGGGCCTTTCTGGTAGCCCATAGCCTAACCGTCGCGGAGAAATCCGGGACAGTGCGGCAGCGGTACAACGCTTGCCGGGAAGCTGGGACAGCGGCCCTCGCACGTCTCGGATTCCCCTCTTACCGCCTCGCCATGCAGGGACGCTCGCTTGCGGAGCTGGAAGAACTCGCCGCGCGCCGACTGAGAGACGCCGAGCGCGCCAGTTTCCTGCATGTCACCAGTGAAGCGTTGCGCGTCGAAGCCGCCGTCGCAGCCATGGAAGGGCACAATGCGACGGCTTTCGGATCGCTGCTGATCGCCTCGCATGCCAGCCTGCGCGACCGTCTGCATGTCAGCAGCGCCGCACTCGATCGCCTGGTTGAAGCGGCCATGGCATCCGGGGCGCTTGGAGCGCGCCTCACCGGAGCCGGTTTTGGCGGCTGCGCCGTAGTTTTCTGCACTCGGGCGGACCTGCTCGCCGTGCGCACCGGACTGATTCAGCGCTACTATGCGGGAATGCCAGAATTCGACGAGCATGTGCATCTGATCCGCGCCGAACCCGGGCCCGGCGCGCTGCAGTCGAACAAGGAGCTGAATGCACCTCCACACGCTTGATTGGATCATCGCCGGCGCTTCCATCCTGATCTGCTTCGTTCCCGCCCTGTTCTTCGGAAAACGCTCCGGCAAGAGCACGTCCGAGTTCTTCGCTTCCGGCCGCTCGGTGCCCTGGTGGCTGGCAGGCTTGTCGATGGTCGCAACTACGTTTTCCAGCGACACGCCGAACCTGGTGGCGAATTTCGTCCGTACCGAGGGAGTCGCAGGTAACTGGCAGTGGTGGGCTTTCACGCTTACGGGCGTCGCCACGGTGTTCTTCTATGCCCGGCTTTGGCGGCGATCCGGTGTTCTGACCGATCTGGAGTTCTATGAACTGCGCTACTCGGGCAAAGCCGCGAGCGCCGTGCGTGGCTTCCGGGCCGTGTATCTCGGTTTCTTTTTCAACTGCATGATTATGGCGACGGTCGATCTGGCCGCCGTCAAGATAGCGGCGGTATTGTTCGGCTTCGACCGTTGGCAGACCTTGCTCGCCGTCGGACTGTTGAACGTGGTATTCGCCGCGCATTCGGGTCTTTGGGGCGTGCTGGTCATCGACATGATCCAGTTCTTTATCAAGATGTCGGCCGTGATTGCGGCGGCTTACTTCGCCGTGGAATTACCGCAGGTGGGCGGCATGCACGGCCTGGTGGATAAACTCTCGCATCTGCGCGGCCCCGGCGGCCTCAATTACCTCAATATGCTGCCCAGTTTCACGAATAACTGGGACCTGGCGGTGGCTGTATTTATCATGCCGATTGCGGTGCAGTGGTGGGCCGTCTGGTATCCGGGCGCCGAACCCGGCGGAGGCAGCTACATTGCACAGCGTATGTTGGCCTCTAAGTCGGAGAAGGACGCCCTCGGCGCGACTCTGTTCTTTAACGTGGCGCACTATGTCTGCCGGCCATGGCCCTGGATTCTGGTCGGGTTGGCATCGCTGATCGTCTATCCTCAGCTAGCGGACATTAAAGCTGCGTTTCCGCATCTGAACCCCAACCTGATGGGCCACGATATCGCGTTCCCTGCCATGCTGCGCTTTCTCCCGGTCGGCTGGATGGGGCTGATGCTGGGGGGCTTGATTGCGGCGAACTCCTCCACTATTCTTACTCACCTGAATTGGGGAGCCTCTTACTTAGTGCACGATTTCTACCGCCGTTTCATTAAGCCGGGTGAAGGCGAGAAACACTACGTTATGGCGGGGCGCCTGGCCACGGTCTTACTGTTTGTGGCTTCCTCCGCCCTGGTCTTTGCCTTAGATACGGCCAAGCAGAGTTTCAATATCATTTTGCAAATAGGAGCAGGCACCGGGCTGTTGTATCTGATGCGCTGGTTTTGGTGGCGCGTTACCGCGTGGTGTGAGATTGTGGCCATGTCCAGCTCGTTCGGCGTATCGATTTTGTTCTTGATCCTGACCAAGAACGGCGTGGAGGTCGGCACTTATCAGCAACTGCTGATCACCATCGCCTTCACCACCGTCTGTTGGATCGCCACCGCCTATCTGGGCCCCCAGACCGATCCGGAAGTGCTGATGTCGTTTTACAAGAAAGTGCATCCTTTTGGCCCAGGCTGGCGGCGCGTGCGCGCGTTGGCGGGTATATCGCCGGCACAGGCGGCGGAGTGGTCGCAGCACGAAAATATTCCCTTGTCGCTGCTGGGCTGGACTACGGGATGCGCCATGATCTGGTCGGCCTTGTTTATGGTGGGCAATTTTCTTTATGGGCGGACGGGATACGCGGTGGCCTTGCTCGCGGTTTTTGTAATCAGCGCCGGCATTTTGATCCGGGTTATCAATCGATTGTGGAACTGATTAGGAGAACCTGGTTAAGTCGAGTTCTGGCGGCACATGCCCCATCGCGCGCGGGAATCCGGAGACTTGGCCGCGATGGTGTGTCCCATGGTTCACCACGTGCAATACCAGCAGGCCGAGCGGTTTTCGCCACGGATTGCCGCGCATGTCGCGATAGGATAACTCCGCCGCACAAGCTTCGTCGGTAAGTCCGGCGGCCCAGTCCTGCCACTGCCGATACAGTGCCGGCCAGTCATTTTGCAGCACGGTCAGTTGATAGTCTTCCTCCGCGAGGAACCGATTCGAAAGGTCGCCCTTCATCCGCGCCAGCCATACGCGATCCGCCCCGAAAAGGTGCACGAGTGTGCCCAGGACACTCTTAGTAGCCGTTCCAAAATCGCGTGTCAGTTCCGTGGGGGTTAGTTTGGCCGCCGCGTCCACTAACTGCCCACTCGCCCAGGCACTGTAGGCAATCTGAAATCGCAGAACTTCCGCCGGTACAATCATGTCATCCTCCTCAAAAGTGAGTTTGCAAATCCGTGAACCGCTCCAGCATCAATAGCCGCCCGTTGCCCGGCCGGATCTCCTGCTTCTCCAGCGTCCAGGTGTGGGCGTGCGGAATGAAGGCCGCATTCAACCCGGCTTCGAGCGCCGGATTGATGTCGGACTTCACACTGTTACCCGCCATCCACGCCAGCGCGGGATCGATGTGGCGCGCCTCAACCAGTGACTTGTAAGCGGTGACGTCCTTCTCTTTCACGATGGCCGTGTGGCTGAAGTAAGCCGCCAGGCCGGAGCGGTCGATCTTCAGCTTCTGTTCATCCGGATGACCCTTGGTGAAGAGTGTCAGATCGTGACGCGACGCCAGGTATGCGAGTGTCTCGGGCACGCCCGTAATCACTTGCATGGGGCAATCGAGAATGCGTTCCGCAAACGACATTACAGTGCGCAGGTCTTCCTCGCGCACGTCACGCTCGGCAAGGTGCTCGTAACATTGGCGCAGGTTGCGTCCGAAATTCAGCGAGCCGTAGCCATGAATCTTCGCATTGACTAACTCGATCTCGTCCAGCACATCGCGGACTTCGGTCGCGCTGAGGGTGGAATGATTCAGATACTCGGCGAATTCGTCGAACGCCTGCTCAAAGTAGATGTTGTTCTCCCAAAGCGTGTCGTCGGCGTCGATGATGAGAAATTGGCGCGTCATTTGCGAGCCCTGGGCGCAAGCCGGAACGGCACTTCGACCACTACGTCGATATCCACGGGTTGGCCGTTGCGCCGCGCCGGCTCAAACTGCCAACCGTCCATGGCGTCTTGCGCGCTTTGATCCAGACGATCGTCCAGGTGCTTCAGGAGCCTCACGGAGGCGACGCGGCCATTCTTAAGAATAATTGCGGCCAGACGGACGGTGCCTTCCACTCCTTCCGCCATCGCGGCGGGAAAGTATTTCGGATCCACTTTGCGCAAGGGAACCGGTAGGGTCAACTCTCCCTCCGCGCTTGCATTGCGCTCCGCATACCAGATCATCCAGCTTCCGCTATAACTGGTGACGTTCGGCATCTGGATGGACATGGCGTAGATGATCCGTCCAATCCACAGGGGATCGGGCGACGACGAAACGCGCACGGCCGCGAGTTGCCCTCTGGCGAGCGGGGTGGCCGGCAAGCTGCCTCGCAGCGCCGCACGCAGATTCGCCTCGGAAGTCGGTGATGTCATGCGCGCCAGGAGGGCAGGGCGCGTATCTGGATTCCCGCTGTGGATGGAAAGGCCAGGCAGACTTAACATCGCGCCGTTGTTGGGCGTGTCCGTGCCGGTGGCGCCGGCCGGTTGGGTGGCAGTCGCGAAATTGGCGGCACGCGAACCCTCCGGCGGCGTGGGCGCATGTGACGCAGGATTCAATCCCACGATAGCTACACTCACCACCGGCGCAGGAGGTGGTTCGGGTGGAAATGCCGAGGGCTTGGTGACGCCGCTCTGTAAGACAGACGGCGCCGTCATAGCGGGATGCGCGTCCGCGGCGACGGCGGGCGCCTCGGGCAGCGCCGCCGGCGGCTGTTCCGGCGCGCGGGCAGTCTGCGGCGCCTCGAAGCGGCGCGCTGGAGCTTTCACAATTTGCGGACCGGGTACCTGGGCCGCACCATCCAGATTTCGCGTCGAGTGAATCTCAGGCGGAGCTGCCAGCATTTGCGCATTCGCCACCGGGGCCCGCGTTTCTGGAGGCGGTACAAACAATCTCGGCTTTGGCGGCGGCTCCGGACGCACCACATGTACCGCGAGCACGTTCGGCGACTGCAGGTCCGTATGCAATTCCAGCTTAGGAGCCGGCTGCCAAACGAATTGCCGATTGCGCGCCGCCTCCACCGAAGCCGCCACGATTGTCCGCGTTGCTTTCTTCACATCCGCCCGCGGCACCTTCGGATGCTCCTGCGCGGCAGTCGGAGATACGTCCGGCAGCTTGTCGCGAAAGTCATACCATATGAGCTTACTCGCGTGCGGCGCGATCGCTTGCGCGTAAAGCGATTTCGGTTGTTCGTACACGGGTCCGGAGGCCACCCACGCGAGTATGATTCCGTGTGTGAGTAACGAAACCGCGAATGCCGCCGCCTTGGGTCGCGCGTACATGCATTCTCACAAGCCGGCCGGTTTGCCACCGAATCCATTCCGGGGAGCTACCTGCCGCACGCGGGTGATATGCCGCTGCTTGGGGATGAACTGCGAGAGAAACTCGCTCAACTCCTTCAGCCGCTGTGCTTCCGACCGCGACCGCAGCAACCCGTTCAAAAAGTCCAGGTCCGGGAGCCCCTGCGCCAGTTGAAAGCTGAGCTGCGGGTCGTCCAGGTTCGGTTCGGGCGTGGGCGGCTGCAGCACACCCGATTCCAGCAGCTTCTTATATTGGGTCAACGCAGCATGCTGCGCTTCGAGGGGTGGGGGCGATTCCGGTTCGTCGTCGTCGAAAAACTGTACCTCGCCGCGTAGATAATCCTTCTCTTCATCGAGCATGACTACCTCAAAGCGCCGCCGCCCGCTCGTCAGAATGTCCATTTTCCCGTCCGGATAACTCTTGAGCACTTTCTCGACGATTACCGTGCAGCCGGCGTTGACGATGCCTTCGTCCCTGGCCAGCACGATTCCGAATTCGGAGTTGTCTTGCATGGCCCTGCCCACCATTTCCTTGTAGCGTTCCTCGAAGATGTGCAGCGGCAAGTGGGTACGCGGGAAGACAACGACATGCAGCGGGAATAACGGGAGCAGCCGCGAGGACATGCTACCATTATTGCGTCTCAGACTGATTTGCGGCAATCGTTGGGGACAGGTGCTTGCGTGATGGGGCACTAAAATAGCCGCGTCCAAAAATGCGCATCGACGGGAAAGTGGTCCTTCTCACAGGAGCCTCCGAAGGCATCGGCGCCGCTTGTGCGCGGGCATTCGGCAAGCGCGGCGCGCGGCTCTCGCTGGTAGCGCGAACCGAAGAGAAGATGCGCGCCATGGCCGGCCCCGCCGCCGTAATCACTGCTGGTGATCTCACGGTACCTGCAGTTCGTGAAGCCGCCGTGGCCGCTACGATCGATCGGTTCGGCGCCATCGATATCCTGATTAACAACGCCGGCATGGGCCTCTACCACTCCGCGTGGAGTGCCTCCTTAGCCGATGCACGCAGCTTGTTCGAGTTGAACTTCTTTGTTCCGCTGGCCCTGACGCAACTGGTCGCGCCCCACATGCGCGAGCGCGGGAGCGGCGTTATCGTCAATGTGGCTTCGGTGGCCGGTAGGGTGACGCTGCCCTGGCTGACGCTTTATTCCGCGTCCAAGTACGCGCTGTGCTCCCTCACCGACGGATTGCGCATGGAACTGCGCAAGGACGGCATTCACACTATCACGGTATGTCCCGGCTATGTGAAGACGGGATTCCAGGATCACGCGCTGGGCGGCGATCCACCGCCTCGCATCGCGCGAAGTAAACAATTCGCCATCACGCCGGAACAATGCGCAGAGGCTATGGTGCGCGGTGTGGAGCGCGGCGCGCGTACCGTGATGGCGCCCCGATCGGGCTGGCTGTTCGTGTTGGCCGAGCGTCTCTTTCCATCTTTGGTGGACGCGCAGATGGCCGCTATCCTACACGACGTATGATCCTGAAGCTGAAACGCACGCCCGGCATTTATCTGGTCGGATTCATGGGTTCCGGCAAGAGCACCATCGGCAGCTTGCTGGCCGAGCGGATTGGTTGGCACTTCGTCGATCTGGATGCCGAGATCGAGGCCGGCGCGCGCATGAGCATTCTCGAAATCTTCGAAACGCAGGGCGAGGCCGAATTCCGGCGGCTGGAGCGCGAGAAGTTACGCGCGCATGTGCGCAGCATCGAACGGGGGCGGCCGGCGGTAATGGCGCTGGGCGGCGGCGCCATGGTTCCCGCCGAAAACTATGCGCTGCTTGAAAACAACGGCGTCATCATCTGGCTGGACTGCCCTCTTGAGATGGTGCGCCGCCGCGTGAGTCTGGCTTCGCACCGGCCGCTGGCGCGCGATCCGGCGAGCTTCGCCGAGCTTTACGAATCGCGCCGCGAGTCCTACGAGCGCGCCGACTATCGTGTCCCGATCGAGGGCGACGATCCGGATGAGGTGTTGGACGCCGTGCTTAAGCTGCCGTTATTCAAATGAAGCGCGGCGAAGCCACGTTGCGGCGCCACGCGCGGGCGATCTTCAAGGCTGCATTGCGGGCCGCCAATCCCGGGGAAGGCGTCGCCAGTTGCCTGACGCGTGAGAACCGCAAGCGTTACCGGCGCATCTATGTGATCGGGGCGGGGAAGGCCGGCGCGGCCATGGCTGGCGCTGCCGAGCGCGTACTAGGTCGGCGCATCACGCAGGGGTTGCTGAACGTCAAGTACGGCCACACTGCCAGGCTGCGCCGCATCGAGTTGCATGAATGCGGCCACCCGGTGCCGGACCAGCGCGGCGTGGATGGCGCGCGGCGCATCGCCCGAATCGCCGCCGGGGCCGGCCCGGACGACCTGGTGCTGTGCTTGATCTCGGGCGGCGCGTCCGCGCTTTTGCCGCTGCCCGCCGATCCGGTCACGCTCGACGAAAAACAGGAAGTAACTAAATTGTTATTGGCCTGCGGCGCCAGCATCCACGAGATCAATGCCGTGCGCAAGCACATCTCGCAGATCAAGGGTGGGCAACTGGCGCGCCTGGCTTATCCCGCGCAGGTGCTTTCGCTGCTGCTATCCGACGTGATCGGCGACGATCTGGATGTGATCGGCTCCGGTCCCACGGCGCCAGATGCCTCCACATTCGCCCAGGCGCGCGCGATTCTGGAGAAGTACGGGATATTCCCGCGCGTGCCCGCGTCCGTTCGCGAGCGCATTGTCAGCGGCGAGCTCGGCCAGATTCCGGAAACGCCGAAAAAAGACGATCCCCTGTTCGCATGCGTCCGCCATGTGGTGACCGGCAGCAATCGCTTGGCCGTGGATGCCGCGGCCGCTTGCGCGCGTAAATGGGGCTATCGCACGATGATGCTATCGAGCTTTGTCGAAGGCGAAACGCGCGAGATCGCCCGCATGCACGCCGCCATTGCTAAAGAGATCGTGCATAATGGACGCCCGCTGAAGCCGCCGGCCTGCGTGATTACGGGCGGCGAAACGACTGTCACGCTGCGCGGCGACGGGCTAGGTGGACGCAACCAGGAATTCGCCCTCTCGGCAGCCATCGACATTGCCGGTCTGCCGAACGTGGTGGTGTTGAGCGGCGGCACGGACGGCAGTGACGGTCCGACCGATGCGGCGGGCGCCGTCGCCGACGGGCGCACACTGGCCCGCAATCCACAGGCGCCCGAATTTTTGGCGCGCAACGATTCGTACCATTATTTCGAAGGCTTGGGCGACTTAATCGTCACCGGCCCCACCAACACCAATGTGATGGACGTGCGCCTGGTCCTGGTTGGAGAGCAGCGGTGAGCTTCTGGCGCAAAGAGGTGATCGATTTCTCGCTGGATCGGGAGACCGCGGCTCACGTTCGCGAGCAAAAGGAATGGATCGCGCGCGAACCGGAGAATCCGCGGCCCTGGTACAACCTGGCGCAACTCTATCGTATGGAGCAGAAGCAGGATGAAGCTTTAGCATTGCTGCTTGAGGCCGTGCGGCTCGATGACGGATATGCCGAGGCCCACGTAGCGCTGAGCGAGATCTATGCCGTACGCCAGGACTACGGCGCCGCGTGGCGGCACGCCCGGAAAGGCGAGGTGTATGGCAATGCCAGCGGGGTGGAAATGCTGCGCCGCCACGACGTGCGTGAACCGCCCGCGTAAGCGACAGGCATCGGCTACAATCAAATGGGCATGCAAGAGCTGGCCTTTTGGAAAGCCGTTATCGTGGACGAGTCGAACTTTCTGGAAGCGTTCCTCGCTCTAGTGGCGGAGAACGGGATTCGCTATTGTGTCATCGGCGGCCAGGGCGTGAACGCGTATGTAGACCCCTTGGTCAGCCTGGACCTCGGCTTGGTGGCGGCGGCGGAGCAACTGGAACCGATCGAGACCCTATTGCGCGCGCGATTTAAGGTCGAGCGTTTTGCCCACAGTCTCAACGTCACCGCAACCGATTCTAACTTGAGAGTGCAAATCCAAACCGATCCGCGTTATTCCGGATTCGTTGACCGCGCGCAACAAGCCGATGTGCTTGGCCTTGCGCTGCCAGTGGCAAGGCTGGAAGACATTTTGCAAGGCAAGATCTGGGCGGCGCAAGATCCAGCCGGGCGGCCCAGCAAGCAGCGCAAGGACCTTTTGGATATCGAGCGAATTCTGGAGGCTTACCCCGGCTTGCGTTCCCAGGTTCCCGCTGACATCTTGCACAGGTTGCAGTCGACCTGAACAGGGCGAACTGCCGGCTTCAGTTCCGCGGCCCGATGCCTTCGGTGCGTCCGGCCAGCGCCTGCACCGCGTTCCCGCCGCAAACCGCCACGCCCGTTTTCATCAGCGCGCTGAGAAAATTGAACAGCAGCGCGTAGAGCACCTGTTCGGTCAGCGGCTGCTTGCCCGGCAAACGGAAGCTGGCCGGCAGCTCCTTGGCGATATTCACGCGCACCGAATTGGGCTGCGCCTTGCCGCCGCGGTCGCGCTTGTTGGCCAGGCTGATGGGTGTTTGCATCACGCCGCCGCTGCGGCCATCGATGTAAAACTGGCAGCGTGAAAACCAGCCAAGATTCGCCGGATCGGCGGCATCGAAGAGCAAAAGAGGCGATTGCCGGCCTGCCGCTGTTAGATCCAGCGTGATGCTGCGCTGCGAATCCTTCAGCTTGGTATCGAAACCGGCCTGTTTGGCGATATTCGCCACCAGTTCCGGCTCCAATTCCAGAAAAATCAGCTTATGTTGTCCAGCTTGCAAAACTTGCATCTGACACTGTTAGTGTACCGGGTTTCACAAGACCGCGTGCGGTGGCTACAGGGCGGCGCGATAGAGAGCCAGCAAATCGTCGCGGGTGCATGGACGTGGATTGAGTTGATGGCACCCATCCTGAATCGCCTTGTCGGCCAGGGCAGGAAGCGCGCCTTCGGTCACGCCATAGTCGCGCAGCCGGGGAGCGATGCCCACGCGCCGATTCAGGTCGCGCACTTGGGTGGCGACATCGCCGCCGCCGAACTGCGTAGCCAGATCGGCGAGCCGCGCCGCGGCAGCCGGACGGTTGAATTCCAGCACAAAGGGCAGCAGTACCGCATTGGACGTACCGTGATGCATGCCGCAATCGGACGATAGCGGGTGCGCCAGCGAGTGCACGGCGCCCAGGCCTTTCTGAAAGGCAATTGCACCCATCATGGACGCCATCATCATTTGCGTGCGCGCTTCCAGGTCGCACGGATCAGCTATGACACGGGGCAGGTTCTCCCAAGCCATGCGCGCGCCGGCCAGCGCAATGGCATCGCAGATTGGATTGTAGCCTTTCGCGAGGTATGCTTCCACGTTATGCGTGAAGGCATCCATGCCCGTACCGGCGGTCAGATGCGGCGGAAGCGCCAGCGTAAGCTCCGGATCGGCGATAGCCAGCGTGGGGATCAGGTGCGGGCTGAAGACCACGGTCTTGCGGTTGGTGGCGGTGATGGTGATCACTGTGGAGCGCGAGACTTCACTGCCCGTGCCGGCCGTGGTGGGAATGGCGATGTAGGGCGGCACATTCGCTGAGATGTGATTGGCCCCATCGAGCAGGTCGTCGTACTCGGCCAGCGGCAGTTCATGCGTGACTTTGAGGCGGATGGCTTTGGCGGCATCGAGTGGTGACCCTCCGCCCAGCGCGATGATGCCGTTACATCGATTCTGTTGGTATACGGCCAGACCCTCAAGCACGTTCCGCTCGGTGGGATTCGGATCCACGCCGGCGAAAACTGCGGCGTCCGGCGCCAGGCGCGCGATGCGCTCGAAAACGGTAGTGCGCGCGAGGCCTGCGTCAGTGACCAACAGGGGACGGGACATGCCGCGCTTGCAGAGTTCCTCGGGCAGGCGGCCGGCCGCGCCCGCGCCAAACAGGATGGTGGTGGGGAAGCTGAAGGTGGACACACTCACATCACCATGAGAACACATTCTGGTAAAATAACGCAGCGGTTCTGACCCTGTAAGTCAGCAGGAGGGTAGCAATGCAAAACACATCCCGGCGCGGGTTCATGCGCGGCATAGGTGGTGGCGCGCTGGCGGGCTATGGCCCGATCATTCTGGGCGCGCAAAACAAATCCGGCAGCGCCAAGCCGATTCTGGGCGAGGGCGATCACAAATACGAATGCACGCACGATTGGGGCGAGTTGCCTGCCGATATCAAGTACGGGAATACGCACGGCGTGTGCGAGGACTCCCAGTCGCGCATCTACGTGCATCATACAGTCAACGACGCCAGCGAGAGCCACGACTCCATGGTGGTGTTCGACCAGCAGGGCAAATTCATCAAGTCCTGGGGCAAGGAGTTCCAGGGCGGTGCGCACGGTCTGCACATTCGTAAAGAAGGCAGCCAGGAGTTCCTGTACCTGTGCGACACCAAGCGCGCCATCGTGGTGAAGACCACTCTCGATGGCGAGGAAGTCTTTACGCTGGGCTATCCGAAGGAGTCGGAATTCTACAAGCTTGACAAAGACGGCAAGCCGGCGACTAAGTACAGCCCTACAAACCTGGCCATCGCGCCTAATAGCGACATATATGTCGGCGATGGTTATGGGTCGAGTTACATCAATCAGTACAACAGCAAGGGCGAGTTCATCCGCACATTTGGCGGCAAGGGTAAAGATGCGGGCCAATTGGATTGTCCGCACGGCATCACCGTGGATCTGCGCGGGGCGGAGCCGCTGCTGCTGGTCGCCGACCGTGCCAACGCCCGGCTGCAATACTTTACGCTCGAAGGCAAGCACGTGAGCTTTGTAGGCGGCGTGAATCTGCCGTGTTATTTCAGCGAGCGGCACGGCGAGTTCGTGATCCCGGACCTGGGCGCGCGCGTGACCCTGATTGATCGCGAGAATAAAGTAATCACGCATCTGGGCGACGATAGCGCCGCGAAGACCTGGGGCGATCTCCGCAAACAGAGCCGCGACCACTTTACGCCGGGCAAGTTCGTGTGTCCGCACGGCGCCTGCTTCGATCACGTTGGAAATATCCTGGTGGTGGAGTGGGTGGAAGTGGGGCGAGTGTCCCGACTGCGGAAAGTGGCGTAGCTGGCCCGAAGTTAAGTCTCGTCTGGCGGGGACGGGTGCTTGCCGCTCCGGCCTATGAACTGATGCAGGGCGAAAGGGACTTCGTCGGGATGCGATGCGCACCAGGCAATGATGCGCTCAAACTTCAAAGTGTCGTCGGCGATGGCGCCGATTTCCATCAGCTCGGTTTCGATGATCTCCGGGTCTCGCATAGCAACTCCAGCATGGCACAACGCGGCGCGTGGGGCGGGACTGCAGTCCTGCGGCGGGCGTCCACGCCGGCCCGTTCGCACTCGGCTACGCTGATTTCTGTTACGCGAAGTGCGGGTCCTGGAGGACCCGCGCAGACCTGGAGGTCTGCCCCACCCTACAACGAGCGCACGTGGCGCACGAGCTGCTCCGCCGGTGACATCAAGGCCACGGCGTATCGCGACCCGCTCAGGCAGCCGCGTGCAACGGCCACGCTGCGGTAGTAATCGTTATAGCGGAAACCGTTTTCGCCGAGCCACATGGGAAACGCGGCGCAGGCCTCCATCCAGCGGTCGAAGATGGGCGTGACATCGAGGAAAGTATCGGCGCGGAATCCGTCGGCATCTTCCCAGTTATCGGCGTAAAACGTTTTCGGCACCGCGTGTGCCGGGTCTTTGCGGGCAATGGCCGGCAGGCTCGCGTAGAAGACGGCGTCATTCACAATGTCGTAGCAATTTTTGTGATCCTTGTGCCAGCTGCCCTTCCAGTGCGTGACGATGATGGCCGGCTTATATTGGCGGATCATGTCACAAACCGCGAACTTCACTTCGTCGTTGACCGGGATCTCGCCGTCGGGCCAGGTAAGAAAGGCGGCTTGCGCAGACAGCATACGAGCGGCACGCTCGGAAGCCTCCCGCTGCATGACCCCGTAGCGTGCTGGTGGGATTGAGGCCGATCCTCTTTCACCGAGAGACAGACTGAGGAAAACACCCTGGCCACCCAGGCTGGCTTCGAGCGCGACCGGCGCACCCATGGCGAAGAACGCATCGCCCGGATGTGCGGCGATCGCCATGATGTTTGAGCGGGAAGGCAGGGGCGTCTCGTTGCCTGCGGCGGCGGGCCGTCCCGGCATCTGTGCGGCCGAGAGGGCGCCCGCACCCACTCCGATGTATTCCAGGAAGCGCCGCCGGGTGTGAGGATGCATGGGACCTCTGATATTCTATCCCGTAATGACACAGTCAGCCGCAGAGGAATATCTGAACAAAGTTGCGGAGATCGTGGCGGCGATCCGCGAAACACAGAAAGCCAAGATCGAGGAAGCCGCGCAGGCGTTCGTCAAGTCGATTCAATCCGGCGGCCGGGTGTATCTTTTTGGAAGCGGGCACTCCGTGATTCCGGTGCTCGACATTTTCCCGCGCTACGGAAGTTTCGTGGGGTTTCAGCCGATCTACGATCCACGCCTGATGTGGTCGAACGTGGTGGGACCGGGCGGCGCCAGAGAACTGCTGTGGCTGGAGCGGCAGGAAGGCTACGTGGCGGTGGTGCTGCAGAGTTACCGGCTGGAGGCGCGGGACTCCATGCTGGTTTTCTCGCACGGCGGGCTGAACGCCGCGCCTATCGAGATGGCCCTTGCAGGCAAGAAGAAAGGGCTCGTGGTGGTGTCGGTTTCCTCCCACCAGAACCGGCGGCAGGCGAAGGCTACGCATTCGAGCGGAAAGACGCTGGCCGACGCCTCCGATATTGCGATTGACAATTGCGTACCGCCGGAGGATGCCCTGGTCGGCATGGAGGGAATCGCGGAGAAGTTCGCCGCCGGGTCCACCGTAGCAGCGGTCTCGGTGGCCATGGCGCTGGTGGCGGAGACGGGCGCGCGCCTGGTGCGGAGCGGAACAAAACCGCCGACATTTGTTTCGCCCAACGTGGGACTTCCGGCCGATCACAACCAGGAAGTATTTCGCGCTTACGAACTCTTCACTCAAGGCCGTTCCTGATGGCCGTGAATTTCGTGCCGCGGATACTGGCGGCGCTGTTGCTCTGGGCGCCTGTCGCAGCGCGTGCGGCTCAGCCCACGGCCTCCGAATTCTTTCCCATGGCCGTGTGGTACGGCGGGGGGAAAGCGCGCGCGCCCATGATGAGCCCGCTCGATTCTGTAAGCGCCGCGGAGTGGGGCAAAGATCTGGATCAGATCAAAGCCGTGGGGTTCAACACCGTCAAGTGCTGGGTGGACTGGGCCACCGCCGAGCCCAAGCCGGGCGACTTCGATTTCAAGAATCTGGATCTGCTCATGAAGCTGGCCGGCGAGCGCGGTCTGCGCGTGATTATCCAGATCTATCTCGATTCGGCTCCGGACTGGGTCGGGCAGCGCTACCCGGAAGGCCGTTTCGTCGATCGCAGCGGGGTGGTCATCAATTCGCAATCGGCGCCCGGATATTGCATCGATCACGCGGGCGTTCGGCGAGAGATCATGGCGTTTCTCGAAGCGCTCTCGCGGGATGCCAACCGCTCCGAGTCGCTTTATGGCTGGGACGTTTGGAGTGAGCCGCACGTCATTAACTGGGCCGATTTTTCCTGGCTGCCGCAGCCGGAATTCTGCTTCTGTGCGGGCAGTCAGGCGCGCTTCCGCCAGTGGCTGCGAACGAAATACCAGACGCTGGACGCGCTGAACGCGGCGTGGTACCGCAAGTTCGAAAGCTGGGACCAGGTGGAAGCGCCGCGCTTCTCCACCATCCTTTCCTACACCGATTATATGGACTGGCGCGCGTTCATCGACGACAAGCTGGCAGGCGACCTGAAGACGCGCGTGGATGCCATACGCACTGCCGACCGCACGCACCCCATCAGCAGCCATGCCGATTCGCCAGGGCTGTTCACGTCGCCCACCGATGGTTATGGCGAACCGGATGACTGGAAGATGTCCGCCAGCACGGACTTCTACGGCACGTCGATGTATCCGAAGCACTCCGAATCCGCGCATCCGTGGACATACTGGATGCTGGCCGCCGGCCTGGATTTCACGCGCTCGGCCGGGCATGCCTTCGGCAAAGGATTCTGGATCGGTGAGCTACAGGCCGGCCAGGGCGCCACGGGCATGCGCATCGTGGAGCCGGTGACCGCGCACGATGAGGAATTCTGGATGTGGCAGGCGGTGGCGCACGGCGCGCGCGAGATCGCCAACTATGCCTGGTATCCGATGAGCTCCGGCTTTGAGTCGAACGGATATGGGCTGATCAACCTGGATGGAACGCTGACCGATCGTGCGCGGGCGGCGGGCCGCGTCGCGGCCATTGTCGGGCGCCACGCGCGGGACATCAATAGCGCGCAGCCGGCACTGGCCCAGGTGGCGATTCTCTACGACCGGCTTTCGTACATGGTGGGCGGCAGCCAGCCCTCGCCATCCACTTTGGGCAATGCCGAGCGCGATTCCTTGCTGGGCTTGTACCGGGCGTTCTTCGAAACGCAGATCCCCGTGGACTTCGTGCACCCGATGGCTCTCGATGCGCGTCACCTGCGGCAATACAAACTCCTGTTTTTGCCGTATCCGGTCATGCTGCCGCGAGGCGTGGCGAGTGTGCTGAAGGAATACGTCAAGCAAGGCGGAACGGTGGTGGCGGAGGCGCGCCTGGCCTGGAACGACGAGCGCGGTTACGCCAGCCCCATCGTGCCCGGCTTCGGCTTAGATGAACTGTTCGGCGCGCGCGAGAAGGTCATTCGGCCGGAGGCGGAACCGAAGATGGTGATTTCGGAGGGCGCCAACTTGCCAGGCATGGCCGCGGGGCAAACAGTTCCCGGGGCGGCGTTTGAAGAGCATCTGGAGGCGTTGCCAGGCGCGCAGGTTTTGGCGGCTTTTCGCTCCGGCGATGCTGCTATCGTCGAAAAGGCTTATGAACACGGCAAAGCGATACTGGCCGGATCGTTTCTGGGCCTTGCGTATCAGCGGACGCACGATGCCGCGACGCGCCGGCTGTTGCTGGCTATTGCGCAAGAAGCATTATCGGAAACGTGGCCCGCTGCCAACGAGGAGGTGGAAGTTCGCAAGCTCATCGGCGACGGGCATCAATTTGTTTTCGTGTTCAACCATGCCGGCGCGCCCGCCGATGCCGCGATTGCGCTGCGTCTACCCTGGGAGCTGAGGACGGCCCGCGATTTGATGTCCGGCGATGCTGCAGCCGTGGTGCAGAACACGCTCCGCAGGCGCCTTGCGCCGGGCGAAATCTGGGTAGTTGAACTGGAGCGCCAGTGACGCGCCGCCTCGCGCTGGTGGCCGATTTGGGAGGCACCAAGATCGCCGCCGCGCGCGTGGACGACACCGGCCGCATCACGCACCGGCTACGCGTTCCGACGCCACCTGCGGGCGGCATCGCAGTTGTTGATGCCATCGCGCAACTGCTCAGGAAACTGCCGGCCAAAGGCGCGTGCGCGGTAGGTGTGGACGTCCCCGGACTGGCCCATCCGAGCGGCGTGGTGTGGGCGCCGAACATCCCGGGATGGGAGCGCATGCCGTTGGCGGGCATGCTGGCAGAGCGTATGCAGTTGCCCGTGGTGGTCGATAGCGACCGCAACGCATTCGTCACGGGCGAAGCGTGGCAAGGATCGGCGCAAGGCTGCCGGGACGTGGTTTTCGTGATGGTCGGCACCGGCATTGGCGCGGGCATTATCAGCGGCGGCCGCCTCATTCGCGGGCACGGCGAGCTATCGGGTTGCGCCGGTTGGATGGCGGTGCGCGATCGTTTTCGGCGCGGTTACGAAAGCGTCGGATGTCTGGAATTTCATGCGGCCGGGCCAGGCATCGCGCGCGCCGCCGGGCGCATCTTCCATGAACCGCTCACGGCGCGGGAGGTCGTGAAATTGGCACGCGCGCGGGACCGGCGGGCGCAACGTGTGCTGGCCGGGGCGGGCCATTATCTAGGCCTGGCGCTGGCGAACCTGGTGGATATTCTGAATGTGGAGATGATCGTGATCGGCGGCGGCGTGGCGGCGGCAGGAAATTTGCTGCTCGATCCGGCGCGCCGCACGATGCGCCAATGGGCCCAACCGCTGGCGGTGAAGCAGGTGCGCATCACGCGTAGCCGGTTGGGAGAGCGTGCCGGCGTTTTGGGCGCCGCGCGCCTGTGCTTCGACCAGTTCCAGGATTAGCTATGACCGATGGCCAGAATCCCATCGATCTTCCCATTCGTCGCGGCGCGCTGCTGCTGACCGTGAATGCGTGCATGTTCGTTTTCGGTGTGGTACTCCTGCTCATGGGATCGCTGCTGCCAAGCCTGCACGTAAGCGGCGCACGTGCCGGAAGCCTGGGCGCATTCCCGCTCGCGGGGATCCTGGCAGTGACAGTGGTGATCGGTCCGGTGCTGGACAAACTGGGAGCCAAACCGGCGCTGGCGGTGGGCCTGGGGCTGGTGGCCGCGGCTTTGGCCTCCATTCCATCGCTGGGCAGTTATCCGGCTCTGGCGGCGGCCGCGCTGCTTTATGGTTTCGGAGGCGGCATACTGAACACAGCCACCAACGCGGTGGTGTCCGAACTGAGCGCCGCGGGCCGGGGAGTAGCGCTCAACCTCCTGGGCTTCTCGTTCAGCCTGGGGGCGGTGACCGCGCCTTTGCTGATGTCCTTCGCTACGGGGCGGTTTTCCATTGCTACGATCCTCTACGTGCTGGCGGCGGCTCCGGCAGCGGTACTGGTGCTGATTTTGACGCTGCGCTTTCCACGGGCCGCGCATGCCGCCACGCCGCTCCGCAGCTTGGTGCGGGTGCTGAACCATCCCGCCGTCTGGCTGATCAGCGCGCTGCTGTTCTTCGAATCGGGCAATGAAAACTGCCTGTTCGTTTGGGCGGGCAAGCTGATGCAGGAGACGCTGCACCTGGCTAGCGGTCGCGCGGACTTGGCGCTGGTGAGTCTGAGCGTGGCGTTAGGCGGCGGCCGCCTGCTGGCCGCGCTGGGACTGAAGCGGCTCGCCAGCCGCAACTTGCTGCTGCTCTCCTGCGTGGTGACGGTTACAGGGGCGGCGGTGGCGCGGCTGACCGGCAGCTTTGCTGGTATGATCGCAGGCTTTGCCATGCTCGGCCTGGGAATGGCCGCCGTATTTCCGACGACCCTGGGAGTGGCCGGGGATCTCTTCCCGAATGAAACTGGAACGGTATTCGGCGCCATCATGACCGCGGCGCTGATCGGCGGGACGGCCGGTCCGGTGATCGGCGGCTGGGCGTCCGGATCGAATCACATGGCGGTCCTGTTAGTTCCGCTGGTGGCGGCGGTGGGCATCGCGGCTTGCACGATGGCGGTTTCACGGCGCGCTTAGGCGGTCTCGATCCGCGCCACCTTATCCAACCCACGCTCCCGGATCTCCTGCTCGCGGATGAGGAACTTTTGCACCTTCCGGGTCACGGTCATGGGGAACGCATCCACAAACCGAATGAATTGGGGGATTTTGAAGTAGGCGATCTTGCCGCGGCAGAAATCGCGGATCTCTTGCACGCTGGCCGTCTCTCCAGGCTTCAGTTGGATCCAGGCCAACACGGTTTCGCCCAGATGGGCATCCGGCAACCCCACGACGTACACGTCCGCGATCTGCGGGTGCGTATGCAGGAACTCCTCTACCTCGCGCGGATAGATATTCTCACCGCCGCGGATGATGGTATCCTTGGCGCGTCCGCGGAAGCTGAAATAGCCGTTTTCGTGCATCAGCGCCAGGTCTCCGGTGTGCAGCCAGCCGTCGCTGTCTACCGCCGCCGCCGTGGCCTCTGGATCTTCGTCGTAGCCCTTCATCACCAGGTATCCGCGCGTGCACAGCTCACCCGCCTGGCCTACCGGCATGGTTTCGCCGGTCTGCGGCGAGGCGATTTTGACCTCGGTATTGGGCAACGCGCAGCCGACCGTGGTGACGCGCAGCTCCAGCGGGTCATCCACGCGCGACATGGTGATTGCCGGCGAGCTCTCGGTCTGCCCGTAGATGATGGTCATCTCGCCGCAGTGCATTTCGTTCACCACCCGCCGCATCACTTCGATCGGACAAGGCGAGCCGGCCATCACCCCTTTGCGGAGGGAAGTCAGATCGAACGAGGCGAAGTCCGGCTGCTCCAACTCGGCGATGAACATGGTGGGCACGCCGTAAATGGCAGTGGCCCGCTCGACATGTACCGCCTCCAGCGTGGCGTGCGCATCGAATTGCGGCGCGGGCAGGATCAGGGTGGCTCCGGTCACCAGCGAGATCATGGTCCCGATCACGGATCCGAAGCAGTGGTATAGCGGGACGGGTGCGCAGATGCGGTCATCGCAGGTCATGCGCAAGCACAGGCTCATGGCATGCCCGTTGTTCACCAGGTTGCGGTGTGTCAGCATCACGCCTTTGGGCTGGCCGGTGGTGCCGGACGTGTATTGGATATTGGCAACGTCTTCCGGCTGGCTGGTATGTGCAGGTACGTCCGCGCCCTGCGCCAACATGTCCTGCCAGGAATCTTTGCCCACCTGGTGGCCGATATAAACGACATTTTCCAGCGCCAGGCCGCTACCGCTGCGCGACTCTTCCAGGATGGCGCGGTAGTTTGTGCGGGCGTCCTGTTCGCGCAGGAAAATCGCCCGGATGCGCGACTTCGCCAGCACGAAGCGCAGCTCGTGAGAACGGTACGCCGGGTTGACGTTGACCAGAACAACACCGGCCCGTGTGCACGCCAGGTGCAACAGGATCCACTCCGCGCAGTTGCTGGCCCAAACCCCCACCCGATCGCCCGGCCGCAGTTGTAGCCCGGCCAGTCCGCGCGCGGTGCGCTCGACTTCCGCGGCCAGTGCGCCCCAGGTCAGCCGCACCCCGTCCTGGCGGACGACCAGAGCCTCGCGATCCGGGAAGCGTTGGACCGTCTGCTGAAAAACTTCGGTAGTGGTTTTTTCGAGCAGGGGCACTGCCGGACCTTTGGTCTGGCTTAGCCCCACCGGCTCGAGGCCAAGTGTTGCAATTGAGGACACAGAACTCCAGTTTACATCAGTTCTGCGCTATTTCAGCAAAGCCTTAACCTGCCCCGGCAGTTCGAAAATCGAATCGGCGAGCGGCTCGTAGCTCAGCGAGGTGATCGTGGTTGTCTGAGTCTGATCGCCCTGGCGGCCGGTTTGTCTGGTTGCAACGAGTGGACCGCCGAAGTTCTTGTAATCGTCAAACACAAGAATTGTCGGGACGGAATTCTTGTCGTCTGACTGGAAACGGTAACCCACCAGCAAACCGCTGGTGACATCATAAAACTGATTGTTGTCCTTACCCCAGTGCGTCGTTCCGTGAAGCCAATAGCAGCGATGGCCCTCGAAATCCGTGATTCCGGCCAATTCGTATTTTGAGAAATAGTCAGGCTGATGGAGCGGATACTGAAGATCGGCATCGCGGCGGACAGACTCGAGAGGGACGGATTTGTCGATCTCCGCGCCCTTCGGACCCATCGACCAGGAAACCTCGCCGTCGAAGCCGTTCACCCGTTGCTCGCCATCCGCCATGGTGACTTTCGAAAGCCACTTGAATGGTTTGGAATACGCGACAAAGGTAACCTTGCCCTTAACGCCGCTGCCTGCGAATTCGCCGTGCCGGGTTTCGGATTGAACCTTCTTGATTGCCTCCACGCCCCCCAGCGCCAGCTGATATTTTTCGAGAACAGCCTGCGTAGTTTTGAGTTCGGGGCCTTGGGACCAGCCGAGGGCCACGCCCACGCCAGCCAAAACGCACAAGTTCAAGATGCGCATGGTGGCTTAGACGGCGCACTCGCTAAAACGCACTCAGCTTAGAGAATTTTCGCAAGTAAAAAGAAGCGTCAGATGGTCAGCGTTCTGCGCTCGGATCGCCAGTGGGGGGCGGGGCGTGATCCACGGCAACGGGCGGCCCCAGCAACTCCGTGAGGACGGGTTTCAATGCATCCGCCCAGACTTGATACGCCTTCACGGTCGGATGGAGCCTGTCTTTTGCATTCGTCATCCCGTCGAACAAACTTCCATCACCGCCGGCGAGTTTGTCATTGATGTTCAGATACCGAACCTTCTGGCCATCGGCGAACCTGGACAGATTGCCGTTGATCCTGTCGATGATGGGCATCAGAGCCATATGGTCGTTTCTCGGGAAGAGCCCCATGACGATGATCGCCGCCGCGGGAGCCTTCGCCTGGATCACGCGCACAATCGCCTGCAGACCGCGCGTGACATCGGCGGCCCTCGCGTCAGCGTCCCCTTGAGCCGATGCATTGCCGACGTTGTTCGTGCCAGCGAGCAGAACGACGACTTTAGGGTTGACGGCATCCAACTCGCCGTTCTCCAAACGCCAGAGGATGTTCTGCGTCTGATCGGCGCCCCATCCGAAATCAGCTGCGTCCCAGCCGAAGAAGTTCTGTTTCCAATTGCCGAGCAGATCGGGGTAGTCGAGGGCGCCCCACCGCCGCGTAATCGAGTCACCTTCGAAGTAGACCTCTATCCCGCCCTGCTTCGCCTTCGCGAGCAACTGGGAATGCGCGACCAGCGAGTTTGGGTCGGTTCGGAAAACCGGCTGGTCGGCCGGAAGTTCCCAGAGCGCCGCGTGATAGTTGAGGAATTTGTCCGCCCAGGGAATGAAATACTTCCAGTTCGGGGCATCGGTGTGGCCGCCGTCATGCTGGCGCCACGCGAGTTGGCCATCGAGAAGCCCCGTATTGACCGGCGGCATCTTCGCCGTGTGATAGTCTTCCGTTACTCCCAAATCCTTAGCGCCCAAGAGCCGGAAGACCGGACTCGCTGCCACGGTTGCCATGAAGCTGCCCTGCTGGTCCAGCCATTTTGCGTCCCCCTTCTCGGGGATTCCATAGCTGATGAAAGTCAGCCGCGGTGCGCAAAGGGCGATCAATTCGTTCGAATCGACCGGCAGGTCGCCGGCATTCCTGCTTCCGAAAGAAGCCTCGGCCGCACCGTACTTCACGAAATTCCCGGCCATCCAGTGGTATTCTCCGGTTCCCGTGAGACTCTCCACCGCCTCTCCGAAATCGCGTCTATGCGGTTTGGCGCCGCCCTCCCCGGAGGAGCCCACCAGCACGACCGCAAAGCGAGTGTCGAACGCCATGGTCACCAGGGCGGCCTTCCCGAAACGAGAAACACCCTCGATGCCCACGCGCCGCGCGTCGACCATCTTGTCGGTCTCCAGATAGTCGAGGCCGCGGGAAGCACCCCATGCCCACGCCCGCAGCGCACCCCAGTCGTCCGGCTTGCGGGGCTGGCCCTTGTTTCGAAGACCGATGATTCCCCTGGTAAGCCCCGCGCCGTTGTCCGGTTGAATACTACCGGGGTCGATGAGCGCGTAACCCCATCCGCCGGCTATCAGCTGTTCCGTCGAAGGCGGATCGGTCCCCAACATCGCCTTCAATTCGGGACGGCTGGACATCATGTCCGCCATCCGTTTGAGGAAGGCCGCGCTGCCGAACATCATCATCACGGGCACGGGACCATGCGCATTAGCCGGCGTCACCAGCGTCATCTCAATATTGACGTTGATCGACGCGCACGACGAGTTGTCCGCGTGTCCTATGAGTTCCTTCTTAACTACGGGAAAGATCCCTGCCTTCGAATCCGTTGTACTGGTCACGGCCCAGGTGACTTTGGGCGCATCGGGGGGGACGCGGCCAAGCACCTCGCGCTCGAAGTCTTCGACGATCTCCTGGCGTCGCTGCTGCCACTGTGCTGCTGACGTGACCCTTTGTCCGCTTTTCAAGGTCAGCGCATCGGGAAAATCCGGAAACGGATTGGCCTTCGACTCATCATAGTTGGCGTGATTAGGGGCTTTCTCATTCCCGTTCGGCCCAGGACGGACGGCCTTGATGCCCAACTGATCCATCATGTTCTGATGGTCCTGCTCCGCTGTCCAGTTCATCGGGGCGCAGCCGTTCGCTTGGGGAGCGGGCGCGCCTGCAGATGGGTTGTGAGTTTGCTGTCCAGCAGCCATTTGAGAAGCGAGAAGGGTGAGAAGGGCTAGGGTGCCCAGTCCAGCGACCCTCGATATTGCTTTTTTCTGGCGCAAGGCAAAAATCATGTTTGACTCTCGAATAAAAATGTTAGCTGACAGCGATCAGGGACGCCAGTTCCAGGCTTCGACCCAAACTGAGGCATTCGGCGCGCGAGGCACCATGAGCCTGCGTAGGACTGCGAAACTAACGGATGATCGCGGCGCCCGGCAATGTGGAAAGACGGCGGAAGTCGCCTTCATCGACCATGGGCAACTGATAAAGCCATCGGCAAGCGGCATCCCCAACAAAGATCGGATAGTCAGCGGTACGCAGCAGCCTGAATGCTGTATAGCTCCGAGTACTGCCCCCTCTTGGCCATCAGCTCATCGTGGGTGCCGACCTCAACGAGTCTGGCGCCGTCCAGCACGACGATAAGATCCGCCATGCGGACCGTCGAAAAACGGTGGGAGACCAAAATCGTGATACGGCCGCCGGCGTTCTGGCCGGCGCCGCGGGCCGCCGCGGCGTAGCGCTCGAACAGCGCGTGTTCGGTCTCCGAGTCCAGCGCGGCGGTTGGTTCATCAAGCACCAGCAGCAGCGGCCGATCACGCATGAAGCCGCGCGCCAGCGCGAGCTTCTGCCACTGGCCGAACGATAGTTCCACACCCTGCGGCCACGTCGGACCGAGTTGCGTGTCGAGGCCGGACGCCAGACGGGCCAGTACATCGCCGGCGCCGGCGCGATCCACGGCCGCGACCACAGCGGGTTCGTCGTCCAGCCGGGGGACATCGCCCAAACCCACCGTGTGGCCGGCGCGGAATTCGAAGCGGAAGAAATCCTGGAACGCACCCGCGAGACGCCCCCGCCACTCGCTGGCCGGCACGCGCGCCAGTGGCGTGTCGTCCAGCAGGATCGAACCGGACGCCGGCTCGTACATTTTCGCGAGCAACTTCACCAGCGTGGTCTTGCCGGCGCCGTTCTCGCCGACGATCGCGACGACCGCGCCCGCGGGCAATGTCACCGACACGTCGTCCAGTACCACCCGTGATGTGCCGGGATACGCGAATGACACGTGGTCGAGCCGGATGCCGCGGTGCAATTCGGCGGGTACCGGCAGATCGCCCGACGCAGCCACGGAGACAGCATAGTCTTCGAGCCACGCCAGCCGCCGCGAGCCGTCCATCCAGAACCCACGCAGGAATCCGATCTCGCCGACGGTAGCCCCGATGTACGCGGAGAGCCGTGCGCCCGCGGCGAGCACCAGCAGCACCTGGCTGGCGGGAGCGCCCAGGCCATACGAAACGAATATGACCGCGCCGACATACGCGCACCCGAATATCGCCCACGCCAGCGTGTACCACAGCGCTGAGGCCCACCGGGTGACCGCCACTGGTGTGTACCAGCGCTCCCACGCTGCCCGGCGCTGGGCAATGAGGCGCTCTCCGATACCGGTAACCCGCACCTCCTTGCCGGGCGGCGCGGTCGTGGCGACAGTGAACAGGTGACGCGCCAGCCGGTTGGATTGCGCCCCACGCTCCTGCGCGGATCTCTCGACGTCGGGTCGCCATGTCGAAGTCAACACGGTCGGGACCGCGAAGACCATCAGCAGCATCAGCGCCGGATGAATCGACGCCAGCAGCGCCATCGTCACCCCCAGCCGCAGAATCCACCCGAGCGTGGAAAACAGAGACATGTACATGTGGTCGAGCACGAATACCTGATTGCGCAGCATGGACAGCCGATCGAGATAGTCCGGCCGTTCCTGATGCGAGATCGTCGCGATGGATGCCTGCAGTTGCGCCACATGCGACTCAAGCGCGATGGTCACCTTGTCGCGGAAGCGGCGCTGCACGCGCGTGCTAACGGTGCGCAAAAACCACGTCGCGGCGGTCGACACGCCAAGGCCAATGGCCGCGCCTTTCACCATGCCGGGGCTGTGATCCAGCACGCCTTTGCCCAGCAGCATCAACCACAACGCCAGGAGCGCATCGGGTAACGCGGCGAGTTGCGACAGCCCGAACGCCGCCAGCATCAAGCGCGGCTCGTGGCGATACCCCAACTTGCACAACCGCCACATCGACGATAGCGCGGGAGGCAGCGGGGCGATCGCCTGATCGGCGCGATTCCGATCAGGAAAGGACGTCATAGGTCGTGCCCTCCTCGTCGGGGACGTTGAAGCGCTGCGCCTGCAGATCGAACATCGTCCGATAGCGCCCGCCGAGCGCCATCAGCTCGTCGTGCGTGCCCAGCTCGATGACCCGGCCGTGCTCCAGTACGCAGATACGATCGGCATGGCGGACTGTGGAGAAGCGATGCGAGATCAGGATGGTCGTGCAGTGCCGCGTCGCGGCGAGCAGGCGATCGAATATCTCCGCCTCGCCGCGCACATCTAGCTGCGCGGTCGGCTCGTCGAGCAGCACGACGCCGGCGCCGAGCTGAACGGCCGCCAGGGCTCGGGCGAGCGCGATGCGCTGCCATTGGCCGCCAGACAGGTCGGTGCCGCCGGTGTACCCGCGGGCCAGCACCGTGTCCAGCGCGGCCAGGTGCGTCGCTCCCGCCGATTCGAGCGCGGCGCGCACGGCATCGTCCGGCGCGCCGGCCGGCGCCACGTTGTCGCGCAACGGCAGCTCGAGACGTATGAAGTCCTGGAACACCGCCGTTACCCGCGATCGCCACGACGCGATATCGAACTGGCGAATATCGACACCGTCGATCTCGATGGCGCCCACCTGCGGATCGTACAACCGGCACAGCAGCTTGGCGATGGTCGTCTTGCCGGCGCCGTTCTGTCCGACGATAGCGAGCGACGACCCGGCGGGAATGGTGAGGTCGAAGCGCTCCAGCACCCGCACGCCGCCAGGGTAAGCGAACGCGACATCGCGGAGACGAATCTCGCGTGCAGGCATCCCGTCCGCCAGCCGGTCGCCGGAGCGCAGGGCGCCGGCGGCCCGCATCGCTGGCTCGAGACGTAGCACTGCGGCGACCGGGGCGGCCGCTCCGTCGAGCGCCCAACTGAATCCGCCGAAGGCGATCATCGAGACTCCCACGGCACACTGTACATACACGACGGCTTGCCCGAGACTGATCACGCCAGAGGCGGCGGCACTCGCCAGAAGCCAGAACACCAGGACGTTCGCCGATACAACCAGGAGCATGCTCCAGATAACAGGACGTTCGCGCAGACGGGTGGCGGCATACTGCAACTCGTGCAAACGAGTGCGCCGCGCGATGAAACGGTCGAGCGTCCAGCCGGCGATGCCGAACATCCGCAGTTCCTTGCTCGCGGGCGGGTCGACTGCCAGCCGGTAGGCGTAATCGGCATCCCGCTGCGCGCCGCGCACCTCCTCTGTGTTGCGGTCGCGCCAGATGGCACTCTCGCGCAACAACCAATGCGTCGCCAACCACGCGCCAACAAGCACGATCGGTGCCCACCATGTGTAGCTGGCGAGGATCAGGGCGGACGCGATACCGCCGATCATTTCGGTCATGCCGTTCGCAATGAAATCGAGCGAGATCGACAGCGGCGGGCCGGTCATCCCCAGGTCGAAATCGCGCGCGACGGTGAGGTCCCCGGTGAGAGCCGGATCCTCAAGGTGTCCCATCCCTGGCGGGCGCACACAGGACTCCGTGAGCCGGTCGTAGAGCCACGCGGCGGTACGGTCGCCGAGGTTGGCGCCGACCGCCTGATGAATCGGGCTGAGCACTTGAAGCAGCACGAAGATCGTGCCGACGAACGCGAGCGGACCGGCGAGAGGATGCCCACGTTGCACGGCGCCGACGAGCACGCCCATCGCGATCGCGAACGCCGCGGGCAGTGTTCCTCTCAGCACGAGAGCCGTCCACCAAGCCGCGGCGAGGCCGGGATCCGCCTTCGGCAGGACGCCGAAGAACTTCCATTCCTTGCGCTCGGTTAGTCGTTGGAGCACCCCTGCATTCTGCCACAGAATCGGCGGCGCGCAACAGACCCCGTCGCCCACGCACAGCCGAGCGGCGAGTGGCTCCCGCCTTTCCCGTCACTCCTGCCGAAGTGCAACAGTTGGATCTAAACTAGCCGCGCGCCGGGCTGGAATATAGCAGGCCACGCCGGCAGCCACAATCAACAGAATCGAGACGGCCGCCAAGATCGCTGGATCAGCTGCGCGGACCCCATATAACAGGTTCGAAAAGCTTGAAACGGTCTTAGCCAGAACCAAAAATGCCCCCGTGCCAATGGCGACGCCGGTAACCGCGAGCCGCAGGCCGCGACCAAAAACCAGTCGCAGGACGTCCCATTTCACCGCGCCCAGCGCTATCCGTATTCCAATCTCGTTGACGCGCCGCGCTGTCGAGTATGAAATGACGCCGTAGATTCCAACCCATGCGAGCAGCAACGCCACGGCCGCGAACGCGACTAGCAGGAGCATCGGAAAGCGCTGCCGGGCCATCGAGCCAGAGACAAGTTCCCGCATGGTGCGGATGTTATAAACGGGTTGATCGCTGCCCGCCTGGCGAACCGCGCTTCTGATGGCCGGCATAACGCCCGCGAGGTTCAGTGGTGTACGCACGGCCACTGTCACTTCGCTGCGAAACACGGGTACTGCCTCATCCGGAAGCTGGTAAAAGGCGTAGTAGAGCTGCGGTTTCTCGCCAATAGAACCGTCGAGCCCATAATGCTCGACATGGCCAACGACGCCAACAATCCGGGCTGCGATATTCTGAGTTTTGCCCCAGTGAGGGATTGTTATGCTATGGCCGATGGGGTTCTGCCCAGGAAAAAATCTGCGCGCCAGAAGAGTGTCGACCAGAACCACCACCTCGGAATCGAGATTGTCGGCCGGGCTTAGCAATCGACCGCTAAGAAGCGGTATTTCCATTGTTCTGACATAATCAGGACCAGTCGGATAATAGATCGCTCGCGGAATCTCGGCCATGGATGCCGGTTGATGCGGACCCACCCAAAACGGGCCTTCGTTATACGCCTTGCCGAGTGGCACGAGTGCCGTAATATCCGCCGCTTCGATACCCGGAATTTGGCGGATGTGCTCGACCAATGACTGATAAGCAATTCTTGCTCTCGATGGCGTAGTCGTCGCGGTCGGCGAAAAGCCGACCTGAAACGTCAGGGCGTGCTGCGGATTGAAACCCGGATTCACCGTCCACAAATTATGGATCGTGCGAAAAAGTAAGCTGCCGCCGGTCAATAGAACCAGCGCCAACGCGACCTGCAAAACCGCCAGAACATTTTGCATGCGTTGATGGCCGCCCAGCATGCCCCGGCCTCCTTCCGCGAGCCCACTCTGCACGTCCGTTTTCGCGCTCTTCAGGGCGGGGAACAGGCCAAAGACAATTCCAACAATCACCGAAATCGCAAACGTATACAACAGAACCGGCGTGTTCACGCCGATGTTCTCGATACGGGGAACGCTTCCCGGCGCCGCCGCCAGCACGGCTTTCACGCCCCATTCCGCGATCGCCAGGCCCAGAAGCCCGCCGATGAAGGAAAGCTCCAAACTTTCGGCAATGAGTTGTCGCATAATTTGTGCGCGACTCGCACCCAGGGCCAGCCGGATGGCAAACTCGCGCGCGCGTGCCGCTGACCGCGCCAGCAGCAAATTTGCGACATTTGCCGTGGCGATCAGCAGGACCAAACCAACGGATCCAGACAACAATAGGAGCGTTCCTCCGACATCACCCACCAGGGATTTCTTCAAGGGGATGACGTAGGCTCCCAGGCCGCGTTCCGTGGTGGGATTCAGCTCATCGATATGTTCCTGAACGGTGTTCATCTCCGCCAGGGCTTGACCTACGCTTATCTCTGGCCGGAGGCGGGCAACGCACAGAATATCGTGGACCGTACGATCGCTCATGTACAGCGGATTCCGACGTGCGATAGGTGTGTACACATCTGCCTGCTGGTCTCCGAAACGAAACTCCGGCCGCAGGACACCGACAATCGTATGATCGATTCCGTTCAAGGTGAGGTTCCGGCCCACTGCCGCCGGGCTGCCGCTAAACCGTTCTTGCCAGAGACGGTGGCTGATGACGACGGCGGGTGCGCCGCCGGATTCGTCCTCCTCCTGCGACAGACCCCGCCCGACCGCAAACCGCACGCCCAGGGTGCTGAAGAAACTCGCAGAGACTTCCTTGCCGTCGACATGCTCGGGTGCTCCCGGGTTCGTCAGATCGAATCCTTCGTTCGCAAGTGCGGCAATTCGCTCGAAGGAGCGAGAATTCCGCTGCCAATCGAGGAAATCAGGATACGAAAGATACGTCGCGTGCCCAAGGGTTCGATTAAACAGCAACACCACCACCAGCCGATCGGGCTGGTAAAACGGCAGCGGGTCCAATACGACGCCTTCCAATACACTGAAGATCGCGGTGTTGGCGCCGATACCGAGCGCCAGAGTCGCGATCATCGCCGCTGCCAGTCCAGGGCTTTTTCGCAATGACCGAGAAGCGTACCGAAAATCTTGCAAAAGCCGAGCGAACCAGTCCATGCAGGTATCGTATCCCGGTTCCCGTTCTCGAGGGCTTGTCTCCTTTGCCCACCAAACGTCCTCGATGGAACTCGGCGCATTCGTGGTGGCCCTCCTGGACCGCCCATTCATGATGACGTCGATGAAGTCGAGCCCTCCGGGCGGCTCAGGATCAGGTTTGGGAGTCGCGCGTTCGAAAGCGGCTCAGGAGGAAATGCAAGGTGAGCAGAATGATTTCGGTCTGGCGAGTGCAGGCGGAACGAATATCTCTACCTGGCGCCTACACTTTCAGGATAGCAATCTAACTGATTAAAAACAAGACTAGATTTCCGCTCTATCTCGCGCTAGTATCGACGAACGAAGCATCATTCAACTAGTTCTGATCCTTGCTTCCGGGACGATTGGCAGCGGCAGATCAGCCGCGGAGAAGTATGCCGGCGCCGCGCGATACACCTGAGGAGATTTCGCCGCTTTTCGACGCAGCTTTTTCAAAGGATACCGCGTTCGCGGTCGGTCTCGGGTTCGCAGAAAACGCCAAAGAAGAAGCTGGACGCTCACGAGCGCGTTGCGGACATGCTTCTGGCAGGTTTAAGGCGCTTGAGATAACGACGAAAGGAGAGACAATTTCATGCCGGAAAGCACAGTCCACGGCTTCGTGGCGGATAAGTTCAGTTCAGTGCTGGACGCCTTCGAAGCGAATTTCGCCGACGGCGCCGACGTGGGCGCTTCGTGCTGCGCCACTTTGGAGGGTGAAACCGTAGTCGATCTTTGGGGCGGTTTCGCGGACGAGTTGAAAACCAAGCCCTGGGAGAGGAACACCATCGTCGCCGTCCATTCGACGACGAAGACGATGGCCGCGCTCACCGCGCTGCTCCTGGCCGACCGCGGGGAACTTGATTTCAATGCGCCGGTCGCCAGGTACTGGCCGGAATTCGCGGCAAACGGCAAGGAGCGCATCAAGGTCAGCCATTTGATGAGTCACTCGTCCGGGCTTTCCGGGTGGAAGGAGCGGCTCGAAACGGAAGACCTCTATAACTGGGGGAAGATGACGTCCCTACTCGCCGCGCAGGCGCCACTGTGGGAGCCTGGGACTGCGTCCGGATATCATGTGGTCACTTTCGGTTTTTTGATTGGCGAAGTAGTGCGCCGGATTGCCGGAAAGTCTCTCGGCGCCGTGTTCCGCGAGGAAATCGTGGAACCATTGGACGCCGACTTCCACATCGGCCTGCCTGCATCTGAGGATTCCCGCGTCGCCGAGACCATTCCATGGCCTGCGCCACAGACCGCTGTTAAGCCCGTCTTCAGCGAGATCCAGGAGCTTACGTTCCTGAACATGCCGTACGATGTCGCCACGACCATCCGCACCCGGGCTTGGCGCGCCGCTGAGATTCCCGCCGTGAACGGCTACGGAAATGCGCGCTCAATCGCCGAAATCCATTGCATCCTCGCCAACGGAGGAGTGGCCCGGGGGAAGCGATTCCTGTCTGAGGCCGGTTGCCGCAGAGCGGTGGAACCGCAGATCGAAGGGCCTGATCTGATCATGAGCCACCTGCCGCCGGCGCGATTCGGTCTGGGTTTCGCTCTCCCGGGGCCCTTGCTGGCCCTGGATTTGCCCAACCCCAACACTATCCATTGGGGCGGTGGTGGCTCTTCCTGGATCTTCATCGACATGGACGCCCGCACCACGTTTGCTTACGCGGCAAACAAAATGGACCGGCGGCCGTTGAGCGACCCCCGGCCGTTCCGTGCCATGAAGGCAATGTGGCAAGCCCTTGGTATTGTTAGCGCCGACGTGCGCGCGCAGTGACCGACCGCAGTGGCTCGATCGAAACCACATCCGAGCCGGCGGTCTCGGTCAATTTGATAGAGGCGGCATCCACGACGTGACATCTGATTCCGGGCGCACCGTCGGCAAACCGGAGCTTGGGGCTGCCGATCCTAGCTAAATCCTCTCGGCGGCGGATCGGGAGAGACTGGAGGATCTCCGATCCTGCACCGCGGCGAAACGGCAGGTGCTTCACGCAGCCATTCTCTTGGAGTGCGCCAACGGAATGAGCGACAACGCGGTGGTGATTGATAACGGGGTGAATCGTCACACGGTGGCGTTTGTGTATCCGCAAGTTCCTCCAGTTCGGCATGGATGCAGCGCTGGGAGAATTGCCGCGACCGAGCAAGCGTCGCCGCATCCCGGATGATGCCATTGCCTGATCTCTGTTCTGGATGCTTAAGAATTTCAAACCGGAAGGCTAAAATAGGCCCCTGCGAAAACGAATCGAGGCTTGCCAGTTTTTCGGGATGCGGCCGGAGCACGAGTATGGCCCCGGCCTGCATCAAACCCCCAAGATACCCGTAGAACCCTGTAATCATTGACGTTTCACCGTGTTTTTGTAAACCTGGTTCTGGACAATTTTCCCGGATCCATACGGATAATTTGCCAGGCCCTCCGCTGTGCGGCAAAGGTACCTTGGTGTGCGGCAAGAATCCAATGTTCGCGGGGGCAAACCGCACGTACGCGATTCCCGTCTTGACGGTCCAGGATGCTCTCAGGTTGATCCTGCCACCCGTGGTCGGGCGGCGCCGGCGTGCCGGACCGCCCTATGCCGGAGACTCGCGAAGTTAACGCACGATCCAATTTTGGCTCGGCACGGCAGTGCAGGTGTTCAGCACGAGTTGGGTTCCGTCGCCGACTGGCTGCCCTCCCGAGCTGTCCACACACAGGTTTTTGTCTCCGAACGTTATCACGATCACGGCGGCGCTAGACGAAGCCCCGACTCGCGTGCCGGGAACCATTAACCACTTCTGCTTCTCCCCGCCTGTACAGGCGGATATCTCCACGAGGCTTCCGGGAGTAGTCCCGCTGGCCGCCAGACACTTGGTCTTGGTGCCGTTCGTGCCAAGACCGACAATCTGGCCCGATTCAAAGTACCATGATTCGGCTGGTCCTTCGGCACAAGAGTAGGACAGCACCTGCGTGCCATTGGCAGTAAGGGATCCATCCACGGAAAAGCATACGTAGGGAGCGTCCGAATTCAGTTGGATTTCCATTCCACGCACGATCCAATTCTGGCTCGTCGCGGGCGTGCACGCGTTCACCACCAGTTGGTTGTAAAGGCCCGGCGAGCTGTCCAGGCACAGGTTGCCCTCTACAACCACCACGTTGTTGTCCTGGAAATACCACTGCTGATTTTGGCCGCCGTTGCAGGCGGATAACACCACCTTGGACCCGGAGGTGCTCCCGTTGGCCTCCAGGCAAGTGGTCACGCCATTGGCCGTGCCAATTCCCTCAAGCTGGCCGTCAATATAGTTCCACTGTTGCGGGGGCCCGTCTCCGCAGGAGTACAAAATCACGGGCGTCCCGTTGGCGGTATTGCCGCCCTGGACTGACGCACACGTGAATGGTATGTTGGAATTCACCTGGAGTTGCGCGGCGTGCGCCGGGCAAAAACTCGCGGCCAATATGGCGAGCACTGGCAAAATCCCGAATGCTCGTAAGATGTAACTCATCGTCGAAGTGTCGTTTTTCATAATTGTTCCTTTTCTCGCAAGTGTCTTATTCTGAATTTTTCGGTGGTGCTTCCATCCACCCGTTCGGATAAGGAAGACTCGTCATTTCAACCCTCGCAACGATTCCTCGCAAACCAGGATTGCGCCGTTCGGCCGTTCCAGGAAGTGGACCTTGCCTGCTTCCACCCACTGGTAGACCAACCGCTCCTGTACCCCGGCAACGACCGCCGCCAGAGCCACCGGCAGCATTGAGACCTCACGGCCGCAATGCTCGCAATGCGCCTGTTCGCGACCGGCGGTGCGGCTCGAAATCGAGATCTCGCGCTTCTCAACCGTGACTGCGATGCGCCGCCGGACCCTCATCCGGAAGCGAGTATGGCAGGGCGCCGCGATGGAAGTCCTCAGGCGCTCTCAGGAATTCTCAATTGTTCTCAGGGGAATTGAAATGCCGGGGAATCAATTAGTTGGAGGGCAGCTTGGCATACTCGCGGCGGGCTTCCTGAAGCACCGGCAGGTTCGCATCGGCTTCTTTCCAGAGGTCGAAGAAGCGTTCGTAGGCGGTCCGGCTCTCCGCGCGCTTGCCTTCCAGGCAGTACGCCCGCGCCAGCCCCAGATACGCCAACGGATACATGGGAGAAACCGGATCGATTCCGGGATTATCCGTAATCGCCCGGTATTCCGTAACCGCCCGCTCCGGGATCTTCGCATCCAGATAAGCGCGCCCACGCAGGAACGGAATGATGTAGTCCCTCAATTCGTAAACCTGCGTCGGCTCCAGCAGCTTCACCGCCTCGCCGGCCTTCTTCCGGTAGATTGCCACCGAGGCTTGGAGCAGGGGAAGATCCACCCGGTCCCGGAGAACGCTGTGTCCAGGATACCTTTCCAATCGGGCGATTACGTTCTCCGCATACGCCGTTCCCCCGGAGAGCGCTGCCGCGATGCCCGCCTCGGTCAACACTTCGGCCTCCCGATCCAGCGGCACCTTCTCGGCCTCCGACCGCGCCTCTGGCAGGAACCCCGCGAACCAGTCCACCTGCGCCTCGTCCACCAGCACCTCGTTAGGGAAATCCTCAAACCGCTCCCTCCGGGACGCCTCGATGGCCTCTCGAAACATCTCATGCGCGCGCCGGATCCGGCCCCCGGTCGCCGCGGCCCATCCCTGGTCATCCAGCGTCTCGTTTTCCGTGGTCTTGCCTTTGTCCCACTCCACTTCCCCGGCCATCCCGCCAGCGTCTTTCTGGGCATATGCAATCTGAAACAGAATGCTATGCAGATGCCAGTTATCCAAGCGCTGCGCGAAAGCCTTCCGGCAGGTGGCTTTGGCATCCTCGAAGAGATTGGCCTTCTTCTGCGCCCGCGCGAGCATCGCGTAAGCCAGCACTGCCTTAGGATCCAGCTTGAGGGCTTCCTGCGCGGCCGCGGCCGACTCCCGATACCGGCCCATCAGGATATAAGTGCCCGCCAGTTCCGTCCAGGACGCTGCATCGCTAGGGTACAGCCTCGTCCATACCTTGTATGTATCCGCGGTCCGCTCCAGGTCCTCGTCTACCACGGAGTAAAAACGCGCCGCAATCGAAAGCTTTTCCATCTCACTCACCCCGTCGCTAAGGGCGTACGCTTTCGCATAGTCTTCCGCGGCGCGCTTGCCCTCTTGGAGGTTGAACAGCAACCTTCCACGGGCGGCATAGGCCAGCGCGAATTTCGGATCGAGCTCAATGGCGCGATCGAATAGCGGAATCGCGTCGGCGGCATTCGCGGACGTCTGCATCGCATTCCCTTTCGAAAAAGCGACCAGCGCGTCGAATGACTTCGTGGTCGCTTGATAGATCGGCACGTCGAACTGCTGAATGGAGCGCGGGGATTCTCCAAGCTGCCGCCGCACCCGCCCGGCCACCCGGTCGAGCGACTTCAGAACGTCTTCCTTCGACACCGCCTCCGCTTTCTCCCGTGAGATGGCGCCCCCTGTCGCGCAATCCAGCGCGTCCACCGTGACAAGGTAGTGCGCGCCAACGCTGGCGATCTCCCCGGCGATCACCGCTTGTCCGCTGTTGCGCCGGCAAATCTCGAGGGCGATTGGCTCGCTTAGGTTTTCGCCCGCCTGCCGCCCCATCATGCGCAGCGTCTCCGCCACCTTGGCTTGCGGCAGTATACTCAGATACGGCGACTGCCCCAGCTCAATCTCCAGCGCCCTTCGCAAGGTCAGATCGAAGGCCGGATCATTCCCGTGATTGACGAAGTCCGCGACCACGATCTCCCGGTGCCCACTTGGAATCGGCCGTTGAGCCGCCCGGTAAAGGACTGCGCTGACGCCGGCCAGCACGGCCAATGCCGCCGAACCGGCCGAAATCCATCGTCGGCGCCGGCTCTCCGCCGCGGGCAGCCTGGCGGGCGGCTTTTCGGCAACACCGTCGAAATACTCTTCTTCGACAATCGCCGTCGTCTGAGTATGCGTCGCGTGCACCACCAACTGAGGCGATTCGCTCTCCAGCGGCGCCGCGAATTGATAACCCCGCCCCGGCACCGTCAGAATGTAGCGATTCTCTTTGCTGGTCTCCCCCAGAGCCTTCCTCAATAGAAAAACGTTCTGGCTGAGATTCCCCTCTTCCACAGTGCTGTCCGGCCATACCGCGTCTAGCAATTCTTCCTTGGTCAGCAGGCGTCCCGGATTGCGCGCCATATATAGGAGCAGATCGAACGCTTTCGGGGTCAGGGGAACCGGCTGTTCATCGCGCGTCAGGCAGCGCCTGCCCGGCTCGATCGAGAACGCGCCAAAGCGGTAGATTCGGGATTCCTGGGGAACCATGCTTCAAGCTCGCGGCGCCTTCGCGAAGGCAGACTTCGGTAGTGTAGCACTTCCGGCCATACAGGCGATGAAGTCTTGTCTCATGCAGGATGAGCCTGGAGGAGCCTGTACATACTGTAGTTCTGGCTTATCATAATGAGAAGATAAGCCATTCGCGGGCGCGATCCAAATGATACCAATCCGGCACTGGCGTCCGGTTCTTCTTCGCCAGCATTCCTGATAACTTTCGCGTGACCGGTGCTCTGCTTCGGCGTATTTCTATGAGCAGAAATGGCAGTGCTTTTGCCGAACGGTTCGGCTGGCGGGTACGATATACTTCTCGTACAGGAATACCGCGCACCGCGGAACTCAGCTTATGTGGATAGTCCGCCTCGCCCTTGGCCGCCCGTACACTTTCGTCGTGATGGCAATTCTTATCGCCATACTCGGCGGCGCAGCCATCGTCACCATGCCCGTGGATATCTTTCCTTATATCGATATTCCTGTGGTGAGTGTCCTGTGGGTGTATTCCGGTCTTTCTCCTGAGGAGATGGAGAAGCGCGTGGTTACGGGCTTCGAGCGCAGCCTCACTTCGAATGTCAACGATGTGGAGCACATTGAGTCGCAATCGTACTCCGGATACGCGGTCGTCAAAATCTATTTCCATCCGAATGTGAAGATCGATATGGCGGTGGCTCAAACCACAGCCACCATGCAGACCGCCCTTCGCCAGATGCCGCCTGGGATGTTTCCCGCGAATATACTGAAATACGACGCTTCGAGTGTGCCCATCTTACAACTCGGCCTGTCCAGCAAAACCCTGCGCGAACAGGAGATTTTCGACATTGGGAACAACTTCATTCGTACTCCGCTCGGCACCGTGCAAGGCGCTTCGGTCTCTTATCCTCTCGGCGGAAAACAGCGCGCCGTCATGGTGGATCTGAACCTGGACGATCTGTACGCCAAGCAACTCTCGCCCATCGACATATCCAATGCGTTGAACCTGCAGAACCTGATTCTTCCCGCCGGCACAGCCAAGCTCGGCCATACCGAGTACCAGGTTCTGGTCAATAGCAGCCCCGTCGATCTGAACGATTTGAACGATCTGCCCATCAAGACCGTGAACGGCGCTACGGTCTATATCAAAGACGTGGCGCAGGTGCACGACGGCTTCTCGGTGCAGAACAACATCGTGCGCACCAACGGATCGCGCGGTGTGTTGATCACCATAACCCGCAACGGGAAGGCGTCCACGCTGGCCATCGTCAACGCTGTGAAAGCCGCCCTGCCCCGCATCCTGGCCAACGTTCCGCCCGAGTTGAAGGTTACGGCGTTGGCGGACCAGTCGGTTTTCGTACGAGCTTCCATTGAGGGAGTATTGCGCGAAGCGCTGATTGCCGCTGGTCTGACCGGCCTCATGATCCTGCTGTTTCTGGGAAGCTTGCGCAGCATGTTCATCGTCTGTCTTTCCATCCCGCTCTCGATTCTCACTTCGCTTTGCCTGCTCAGTCTGCTGGGACAGACCATTAACGTGATGACATTGGGCGGTCTGGCTCTGGCGGTCGGCATCCTGGTGGACGATGCCACGGTGGAAATTGAGAATACCCATCGGAATTTCGCAATGGGAAAGCCGATTATCACGGCGGTGCTGGATGGCGCGTCGCAGATCGCGGTTCCGACTTTCGTGGCCACCATCTCGATTTGCATCGTGTTTGTGCCGGTGCTGCTGCTCACCGGCACCGCGCGATATCTGTTTACGCCGCTCGCCATGGCGGTGGTTTTCGCCATGCTCGCTTCCTATCTGCTTTCGCGCACGCTGGTGCCTACCATGATGGCTTACCTGCTCGAATCCGAGATGACCGGCGGCAGCCGGCGCACCGGCCTGTTTGCGCGCGGCCATCATCTTTTCAACCATGCTTTCGAGGCGCTTCGGTTCCGCTACGTCGGGCTGCTGGATTGGTCCCTGCGCCACCGCGGACGCACATTATTAGCGTTCGGGACTTTTTTTGCTGCCTCTCTAGGCCTGGGCTGGCTGGTAGGCGAGGATTTCTTCCCGGCTGTCGATTCCGGCCAGATGCGGCTGCATGCGCGCGGTCCCGCGGGCACGCGCATCGAAGAGACGGAGGTCCGGTTTTCCGATCTCGAACACGAAATCCGCTCCGTGATTCCGCCTGATGAGATCGAGATGGTGATCGACAATATCGGAATTCCGAACAGTTGGCCCGCCATTGCCCAGGGCGACATTCCCACCATCTCCAGCGCCGATGGGGAAATCCTGATTTCGCTCAACAAGGAAAAGCACGCCCCCACGCGCGATTACGAGGTCCTGCTGCGGAAGCGTCTGCATCAGCGCTTCCCGGATATGACCTTTTTCTTCCAACCGGCCAACATCACCAGCCAGATTCTCAACTTCGGCCTGCCTGCGCCAATCGATCTGCAAGTGGTCGGGCGCAACGCCGCGGCTAACTACGCCATTGCCCAGAAATTGGCCGAGCGCATCGCGCGCGTTCCCGGCGCGGCGGACGTGCATGTTCACCAGGTCGCCGATCAACCGGTGATCCGCGTGAATGTGGATCGGGCCAAAGCTGCGCAGATGGGGCTGACGCAACGCGACGTCACCAGCAGCATGCTGATCTCTCTCAGCGGCAACGGCACCGTCGCGCCGAATTTCTGGATGAACTGGACTAACGGCGTCAACTACAGCGTCGGCGTGCAGACGCCGCAATACCGCATCGACTCCATGGACGCTCTGTTGCGCACTCCCATCTCGCCGAACTCGAATGCCGTCAATAGCACCACGGCCGGGTCAATGGCGGGCGCGTCCACTGCCGGGCCGGCTTCGGTGGGCACATCTCCGGGCGGTGCCACCCAAGCCTACGGAAACCCAGGGGCGGTTGCCGGCGATACTCAGTTGCTCTCGAATCTGGCCTCCGTCCAACGGTCGTACATGCCCGTCATCGTCAACCATTACAATGTCTGGCCGGTTTTCGATGTTTTCGCCAACGTGGACCGGAGCGACTTGGGCGGCGTTGGCGCGGAGGTCAGGAAAATCATGCGGGAAGAGGAGCCCCGCCTGCCGCGCGGCACGACATTCTCGTTGCGCGGACAGGTGGCTACCATGCAATCGTCGTTCTTCCGCCTGGGGTTGGGGCTGGTGTTCGCCGTCGTTCTGGTGTATCTGCTGATGACCATAAACTTCCAGTCGTGGCTGGACCCCTTCATCATCCTCATGGCGCTGCCGGGCGCCACCGCCGGCATTCTGTGGATGCTGTTTCTGACCGGCACCTCGCTGAGCGTGCCCTCGCTGATGGGCGCTATGATGTGCATCGGCGTGGCGACAGCCAATAGCATTCTGATCGTTACCTTCGCCAACGACGAACGCGAAACGCTGCTCTCCGCGCGGGAGGCCATGCTCTCCGCCGGCTATGCACGTGTCCGCCCGGTTATGATGACCGCCACAGCCATGATCCTGGGCATGGTTCCCATGTCCTTGGGCCTCGGCGAAGGCGGCGAACAGAACGCGCCCCTGGGGCGCGCGGTTATCGGCGGTCTGGCCTTCGCCACCGTGACCACGCTATTCGTAGTCCCCATCATCTATTCGTATCTGCGGACGAATCCGCCGGTGGATCATCAGCGTAGACTGGAAGAAATGAACACCAGATGAGGCGCACCGAACCTGATCAACCGGGCATGTCCGATCTGCTACGGGAGAACGAAGATCTCAAACGGCAACTCCAGGAACTGAAGACTGCCGGTAATGGCGCTTCCCCGGGTGGCCTGCCGGCGAAAGTGTGGCGCCCCTCGGCCATTACCATCTGGGCGATTTTTCTGACGGCAGTTGTGCTGGTCGTGGTAGCGTTCTTCTCCGGATACGTGCCGCTGTGGAAGAGGCGTGACCTCATCGCAAGCGAGGCGCGCGAGCAGGAGCGGGCGCTGCCGCGGGTGGAGGTGATTGAGGTGGGCCATTCCTCCAACAAGAGCGTGATCGAACTGCCCGGCAGCATACAGGCGATCACCGAGGCGCCCATCCTGGCGCGTGCCGATGGATACTTGCAGCGCCGCATGGTGGATATCGGCGATCGGGTACGCACCGGCCAGTCTCTGGCTGTAATCGATGCCCCCGAGATGGATGAGCAGATAAGGCAGGCTAAGGCCAACCTCCTGCAGGCACAAGCGGCGGTGGACCAGGCTGCGGCAAATTACGAGCGGGGCCAGGCCGACGAGGATCTTGCCAAGGTGACCGCGCAACGGTGGTCTTCCCTTTCAGCCAAGGGCGTGGTCTCGCGTCAGGAAAACGACCGCTATCAGTCCGAGTACAGATCGCTCACAGCCGCCGCCAAAGCCCTCGAGAAGGCGCTTGCGGCGCAGCGAAGCAACGTGGCGGCTACTGAGGCCAACCTGGCCCGCCTGGATCAGGTGCAAAGTTACCGGCTGGTGAAAGCGCCGTTCGACGGAGTGATCACGCTGCGCGATGTGGATGTCGGCGCGCTGGTGAACGCGGGCAATACGCTGCTTTTCCGGATTGCGCAGATCAACATACTCCGCACCTATTTGAACGTACCGCAGGCCAATGCCAGTGATGTGCAGGTAGGCCAAACCGCCCGGTTGAGTGTTTCCAACCTGCCGGGGCGCCAGTTTGCGGGCGAGGTGGCGCGCACGGCGAGCGCGCTGGATCCCGCCAGCCGTACCTTGCTGGTGGAAGTGCGTGTGCCGAATCCCGGCGGCGCGCTGCTGCCGGGCATGTACGCCCGCGTCGCTCTGATCGGCGCACGCTCCAACGCTCCCTTACGGGTTCCCAGCGACGCGCTGATCGTACGAGGCGAAGGCACCGAAGTTGCCGTAGTTCGCGACGGACACACCGTCCATCTGCAAAAGATCGAAGTCGGCCGGGACTATGGCGATCACCTTGATGTCGTCGGAGGGCTCAGCGAAGGCCAGACCATTATCGCTAACCCCGGCGATGTGGTGCGGGAAGGCCTGCAAGTTCAGCCGGTGCCGATCGCCAGGTGAAGGCTTCCCAAACGGTAAGATCAACTCCCCCTGATGGCGAGACTCTGCTTCGCCCCAGCCGGCGCTTCGCGTTCCTTGTCTCAGGCCGAATGCGCCGGCGGGCAGTGAAAACGTCTTACTGTGGGTAGGCAACAAAAGCCTCCTGGACTAAAGCGGGGTTAAGCCAGGAACCGCAAATGTCACCCTGATCGTTGATTCCGCCGATTTGGGTTTCACCCGAGCCCGGAAGGTTCACGGCCGCGAACACCCCGCCGCTTGTTCGGAGGAATCCCAGAATGTAGTAGCCCGCACTGTAAAACCATCCGGCGATCATGCCGCTGTTATTGATCCCGAGCGCATAGGTGTCGTGAGCGCCCGGCACATCAATGATCGTATATGTGTCACCCTCTTTGAGGAAATTGTATTGAAAGTTGGCCTCATCGTAAAAATAACCGACCACGTTCCCCTGATCGTTAATGGCGAAGGGATACGTGCTGGCCGCGCCCGCTCCGGGTGCCGTGAAGTAGGAATACGAGGCGCTAGTTGGGTGCCAGATCCAGGCAAGGGTGCCAAAAGGGCGGCCTGATGCCTGCCCGACCGCTACGCCGGCGTCGTTGATGCCGTACCCCTCATTCGCCGAATAGTTCGGTATGTCGGGAAGCACACTCCAGGCGCCGCTCGAGACGGAATAGGTGACCGCGTGTGCATTGTAGTTGACGTCCAAATAGTAGCCAGTGGCCACGCCTTGGTTGTTCACGCCGTTCAGATACGTGTTCAGAGCGCCGGAGTAGTCCACGGTCTGTAGAGTGCCGTTCTGCCAGGTAAAGCCGTGTGTGGCGTTACTCGCATCCGTGTACCATCCCGTGACCAGCCCGGCGTTGTTGACGCCATTTGCATAGGCAGCGGTCGAGTTCGGGATGTGGATTTTAAGGAACCGATACTGTGCGAGCGCAGGGATAGCCGCGGGCTTTGCTTGCTGGACGCACAACGCCAGGAGGACGCAATACGACCAACCGAGTTTGCCGGCAGGGCGGGGTCCTGCCAGCGCTAATGTTCGAGAGACTTTCGTTACGTTCATGTTCTTCTCCTATAAAATTGATCTACACTCAGGGGTTCGCGGCCAGATACGGCTGACACCAATGCTTGGCGCAACTGCACCTCGTGGCCGAAGGTAATGCCGCGGATTTATGGCGTCAGCTTGTAAACCGTGCCACAGCCGCCGGCGCAAGTCGTCGAAGTCCCACCGTACGGGGTGGTGCCGTAAAGTGCACCGTTCTGGCCTATGACCGGACCCGTAGAGGGCCTGAATCCATCGCTGCTTGTGAAGCTGTGGAGCAACGCTTCCGTCCAGGCCTCGCCTGGAGCGGCTGGGGGTGTCAGTTCGAACACGGTGCCACAGCCCGGATCTTCCGGGCAATTCCTCGAACTCCCGCCGTTGGCGGTCGTGCCGTAGAGCACTCCGTTCACGCCGATAACCAGGCCGGAGCCGGAAGTGGATGAGGAAGGATATAATCCATTTGGGACGCCCGTGAAGCCGTAGAGCACAGTTTCCGTCCAGGCGCCGCCGGAAAAGGTGGGCGGAGACATTTCGAACACCGAGCCACAGCCGAAGCCCCCGCAATCCGCCAAGTCCCCACCAAGGGAAGTTATGCCATAGAGCACCCCGCCCTCGTCGACTACTGCGCTGGGGAATCCTCCATCGCTACCACCCGTGAAGCTGTAGAGCACGGTTTCGGTCCAGGAACCGCCCGCAGAGGCGGGCGGAGTCAATTTGAACACCGTGCCACAACCACTTACAAAGTACCCCCGGCAGCTTGAGTTCGGGCCGCCGGAGATAGTCGTGCCGTACAGCGCTCCCTTCTCGCCAATGACCACACCTGTCAAGACCGCTGCTCCATCGCTGCCACCCATAAAGTTGTAGAGCGTATCTTCCGTCCAGGCGCCGCCTGGAGAGGCCGGCGGCGTCAACGAATACACCGAACCACAGCCGTAGTAAAAGCAATTCGCGGAGACCCCGCCATATTGCGTCGTGCCGTAGAGCACGCCGTCCTTGCCGATTGCCACACCTGCGCTGGGATTCTGCGGGTCGCCGCTCGGGGCCGAAAAACTGTACAGGGTGGTCTCCGTCCAGCTACCGCCCGGAGAGGCCGGCGGAGCCAATTCGAAGACCGCGCCTACGCCTGCGCCCCCGCCGTAGTAAGTCGTGCCGTAGAGCTCGCCGTTCGGTCCGGCGGCCAAAGCAGCTTCGGGAAACGAGACTGCCGGAAAGCTGTAGATCACTGTTTCCGTCCAGTCGGCGCCCGGAGAGGCTGGCGGCTTCAACTCGAACACCGTCCCGCCATTAATCGCAGTTCCGCCTTGTTGGGTCGTGCCGTAGAGCGCTCCGTTCGCGCCGGTTAACACACGGGCTAAAGGGGTAGCTCCATCGCAAGCCGCCTGACCGGTTGTGCCGCATCCGGAAGGTGCGCCTGTGAAGTTGTAGATCGTGGTGAAAGCCGGGCCATCGGTTTGCGCGGTCCCAGGAGGCGCGAAGATCGTGAGCGCCATTAGAAGCGTTCCGCCGGCTATGCGCAGCCACCTGCCGGCAACGGCCGCTTCCATGGAATTTCTCAGATAGCAAGGCTTCTGTCCGCGGTTTGTGCAGCCCGGTTTGCCGGCAGGACCGAATCCTGCCAGCGTTAATGTTCGATTGATACTCGTTGTGTACATGTTATTCTCCGTTTTGCCGACCTACTTTCAGAACTCCGATTCGCTTATCCGATATTCCGGCGCGCTCTGTCCTCGGCATCAAATACCATCGGAAGCGGCGTGCCGGCCCGTTTGTAAAGTCCACCTGGTTCGGCGGGAACGGGCCTTATGGCAGCACCCGGAAGGTCACGTTGCTCTTGAACGTGGTGTGGGCATGGTTACCGTACGACGCCGGTAGTCGCGCCCGCCGGCACCGTCGCGCTGATCTCGGTTGCGGCAACGATGATCGGCCCCGCCGCCGTGCCGTTAAGGCTGACGCTGATTGCCCCGTTCAGATCGGTCCCCAGAATCCTGACGACCGCTCCGACCTTGCCGGAGGTTGTCCGCGTCTTCACGAACGGGCCCAGACCTTCAGACAGGCCGAAGATCGTCCCCGCGGCGCCTTTGGCCCCGCCAAAGAACGTGGTCCCGTATAAGTCCGCGCACTCCCTCATGGAGCAGAAGCTGTAGACCGTCGTCAGCGCGCCAGCGGGAGTCCTTCTGTGAACCGTCCCACCGGCGGCGCCCCCGCCCTGCGACGTGGTCCCGTACAAGCCCCCGTCGGTGGCTTGCATCAGCCCGGCCACTGGGTAGTGGCCGTCCGCGCACCCGATTTGGGAACAGAGGTTATATAAACGTCGTCAGCGTGCCACCCGGGGTCATTTTTTGAAGAGCGTCCCCCCGAGTGGGCTGCGCCATGCTCGCCCCTGCCGTAATACGTGGTCATCCCGCCGCGCCATGCTTTTTCATATGCAGCCGGCCCTTCACTTTGAATAAGCGAAAACCGGGGCGCAAAACCTGAAAGGGAAGATCGAAATATTTTCGTCAATTAAAGTACAATGGTGAGAACGGCACCTGTGGGGACGGGCGCGAGAGAGGCCGCATGGGTGTATCTGGCCACGGCGAAGTCACCGAACTACTCCTGGCGTGGAGCGGCGGGGACGCTTCTGCCCTCGACAAGCTCATGCCGCTGGTTTATGCGGAGCTTCATCGTTTGGCCCGTCGGTACATGTCGCATGAGCGCCCCGGCCATACCCTCCAAACATCGGAACTGATCAACGAAGCTTACTTACGGCTGGTCGACGCCGGCCGCGTCAACTGGCAGGGCCGCGCCCACTTCCTGGCAGTGTCCGCCAAAGCCATGCGGCGCGTGCTGGTCGAACATGCCCGCGCGCGCGGGTCCCGACGCCGTGGCACCGGTTTGCAGCGCCTGCCGTTAGAAGCGGCCGTGAATGTGCACGCGCCGCAGAGCCCGGACTTAGTAAAACTCGATGGCGCGCTCACCGCCTTGGCAGGGGAGCACCCGCGCCGGGCGCAGGTGATCGAGCTGCGCTTTTTCGGAGGCCTCAGCGCGGAAGAAACGGGCGGGGTCCTCGGCGTCTCCGAGGACACGGTGTTGCGCGACTGGAGGCTGGCCCGGATCTGGCTCCTGCGCGCGATGAGCGGCGAAAGGGCACATGCCGGTTAACGAACGCGAGCGCAGGCTGGAGGAGTTGCACAGCGGGGCGCTGAGGTTGGACGCCAGCGAGAGGGACGAATTCCTGCGCCAGGCCTGCGGCGGCGACGCCGAATTGCGCCGCGCAGTCGAATCACTGCTGGGCTACGAAGAGAAGCTGGACGGTTTCCTGGAAGCGCCCCCACTCGAAACCGCCACTCTTGACAAGGCGCTCGGTCGCGAGCAGTCGCAGGCGGGCGAAACGCTGGGGCCGTATCATTTGCTCCAGCCCATCGGCGCGGGCGGCATGGGCGAGGTTTGGCTGGCGGAGCAGAAGCAGCCCATCCGCCGCCGCGTCGCCATCAAGCTGATCAAAGCCGGCATGGATACGCACGAAGTCGTGGCGCGTTTCCAGTCCGAGCGCCAGGCCTTGGCCCTGATGGAGCACCCCAACATCGCCAAAGTCTTCGACGCCGGCGCGACACCGCAAGGCCGGCCGTACTTCGTCATGGAGTATGTCACCGGAATCCCCATCACGGAGTACTGCGACAACCACCACATGGCTCTGCGCGAACGCCTGGAGCTTTTCGTCCACGTCTGCGAAGGCGTACAGCATGCGCACCAGAAAGCCATCATCCATCGCGATCTGAAGCCAACCAACATTCTGGTGGGCGAAGTAGACGGGAGGCCGGTACCGCGCATCATCGATTTTGGCCTGGCCAAAGCCACCGCGCAGCCGCTGACCGCCGAAACTATGTTCACGCAGGCGGGAGCAATTGTGGGGACGCCGGCGTATATGAGCCCGGAGCAGACCGGCTCGACCGGGGTGGATGTGGACACCCGCACGGATGTGTACTCGCTGGGGGTGGTGCTGTATGAACTGCTGGTGGGGGCGGTGCCGCTGGATTTCCACAACCTGGCTTTCGACGACATCCTGCGGCGGCTGCGGGAGGACGAAGCGCCGCGTCCCAGCACGAAACTGCGCACTTTGGGTGGGCACTCCGACACTACGGCCCAAAACCGCGGCTCCGATCCCACCACGTTGGCCCGGCAACTGCGCGGCGATCTGGACGCGATCGCTCTGAAAGCTCTCGAAAAGGAGCGCTCGCGCCGATATGCCACGCCCTCCGAGTTGGCCGCCGATATCGGCAGATACGTACGCCATGAGCCTTTGTTGGCGCGTGCACCACGCGTCGCGTATCGTGCCCGCAAGTACGTCCGCCGCCATTGGGTTGCCGGAGCGGTAGCCGGCGGCTTGCTGGTAGTGCTGCTCTCGTTCGGCATCGCGCAAACCTTGCAACTGCGGCGGACCAGGCGGGAGCGCGACCGGGCTGACCGGATCGCGGCTTTTATGACTGGTATGTTCAAGGTTTCGGACCCCAGCGCCGCGCGGGGCAACAGCATCACGGCCCGGGAACTCCTGGACAAAGCCTCGAAGGAGATCGACCCTGGGCTGTCCAAAGACCCCGAGATGCAGGCACAGATGATGCAGACCATGGGGGATGTGTATGAAAGCCTCGGTCTGTACCCTCAGGCGCAGTCATTGCTCACGCGGGCGGTCGACATCCGGCGCCGAGTGCTCGGGCCAAAGAATCCAGATACTCTAACCGTCATGAGCCGCCTGGGCGGGAATCTTATGAGACAGAGCCGCTACCCCGAGGCGGAGAAGTTGGACCGCGATACGCTCGGTGCCCAACGTCGCGTCTTGGGACCGGAGCATCCGGACACGCTGGCGTCGATGTATAACCTGGGTATCGTCCTGGAGTACGAGGGCCACTGGGCCGAGGCGCAGAAGTTGCATCGCGAGGTACTGAACATTCGACGCCACGTCTTGGGGCCTGAGCATCCGGACACACTGACGTCGATGAGTAATCTGGCTAACGACCTCGGGGGCCAGGTCCGCTACGCCGAGGCAGAAAAGTTGTGTCGCGAGATCTTGGATATTCGACGTCGTGTCCTGGGACCGGAGCATCCGGACACGCTGACATCCATGAATGACCTGGGTGTCGCTCTCTTTAACGAAAGTCGCTACGCCAACGCGGAGCAGTTGGAGCGAGAGCTGATGGAAATTGATCGCCGCGTTTTGGGGCCGGAGCATCCGGAAACCCTGAGGTCCGCGAGTCACCTAGCGCTCACTCTCTGCAATGAGGGCCGCTACGCCGAGGCAGAGAGGCTGGACCGCGAGACACTGAATATTCAACGCCGCGTATTAGGACCGGAGCATCGGGGCACACTGGTGTCGATGAGCAACCTGGCTATCGACTTCACCAAGGAGGGCCGCTACTCCAAGGCAGAGAAGTTGCAGCGCGAGACAATGGATATTGATCGGCGCGTCTTCGGGCCGGAGCATCCCTTGACGGCACTCTCGACGTATAACGTAGGTTGCACTTTGGCCCGTGAGGGCGACCGTGAGCAAGCGCTCTCGCTTGTACGAAAGGCGGTTGACCACGGGCTGACCCCCGGTTTCGATCTCGACATCGAAAAGGACTCCGATCTCCAATCGCTCCATGGCGACCCCCGCTTCGCCGCTCTCGTGGCGCACGCCAAAGAGCGCGCCGCCGCGGCTCAGAAGCCAAAGTAGCGCTGTACCCGGCTGCTGTTTTCTTGGGTACGATCTCAGCCGGGGCCCAACGGCGCGTGTCAAGCACTTTGAGACACCCAGCATAGAAATTTACTGACTATCTTCCTTTGTCTTTTGGCCGGGCGGAACCGGCTTGTTGATCCAGACCTGCGTTGGTAAAGGCAGTGGTTGTGGAGGCCGCCGAACGAAGCGGTCCGGGTGCGCTTGGTAAGCGGTATCGAGCACCAGTTGGCGGTGGGCCAGGACAGCCTGGGCCTCGCCGAAGTGAACCACGGCCGGGGCGAGCAAGCCGATGCCGGAATGACGATGCTCTTCGTTATACCACTGGAAAAATTGCTGACAGAAAGCGCGGCTATCTTGGATGCAGCCGAAGCGATCCGGGAACTCCGGACGGTATTTCATGGTGCGGAAGTGACTTTCCGAATAAGGGTTGTCGTCGGAGACGTATGGCCGGCTGTGCGTCTTGGTGACGCCCAGATCGGCCATCAGAAAGGCGACCGGCTTGGAAGTCATGACCCGGCCGCGGTCGGCGTGGATGTTGAGCTGGCCGGCGGGGACTTGGTGTTTACGAATGGTTTCCTCGATAAACTGCTTGGCCAGTTCGGCGGCTTCCCGATGAGCGACCATCCAGCCAGTGACGTAGCGGCTGAAGACGTCGAGGATGACATAGAGATAGAAGTAGGTCCACTTGGCTGGCCCCAGAAGTTTGGTGATATCCCAGCTCCAAAGTTGGTTGGGTGCGGTGGCCAGCAACTCGGGTTTTTGGTAAGACGGATGCACGAGTTGATCGCGGCGTTCGCCGGATTCGCCCTCTTTTTCGAGGATACGGTACATGGTTCGAGTCGAGCAGAAGTACTGACCTTCGTCCAGCAAGGTGGCCTGCACGGCCGCCGGAGAGCGGTCCTGGAATCGCTCGGCATGTAAGACGGCCAGCACACCGGCGCGTTCGTCGGGACTGAGGGACCGTGCGGGAGCGGGCCGCGCCGTGGGCGGAACTGGCTCGGACGGTGGTGCTGCCGAAGGGCCCAGCACCGGACGCTGCCTATAAAAGGAGGCGCGCGCCACCCCCAGAAAATCGCAGGCCGCCACTACCCCTACGGTGGGGGACAGATGGGTGACGGCATCCATCAGTGCGTCTCCTCGGGGTCCGCCTTCGGCAGGGGCCACCCCAACAGAGCGCCCACTTTTTTTTGAACATCAATGACGATCTCGGCTTTACGCAGTTGCTCGGTCAAGCGCTGGTTGTCCTTGCGGAGCTTCTGGATCTCCTCATCCTGCGGATTGCGTTTGGACTTGGGGCCGCGCTTGTGCGGGGTCAAGCCCTTGAGAATGCCGGTCCGCCGCTCGCGACGCCAGGTGGCCAGGTGCGAGGAGTAAAGATTTTCACGGCGCAGCAAGGCGCCGATGGCGCCGGTTTCAGCGGTGGCGGCGTCGGCCTCCGCCAGGATGCCCAGTTTGTATTCGGCGGTGAAGGATCGGCGCTTGGCGTTGGCGACCACCTCCGGGTTCGGCCGAGGTGGGGCGGGCGGCTCGGAGGCGCCGGTTTTGCCCGCCTCTGCACTCCGGTCGGCCTCGCTCCGCTCGGCCTCCCTACGTTGCGCAGAGGCGGGCAAAACCGGGGGAGAAGCAGGAGAAGCCGAAGATATTCCGTTGTTCTTCACATGGATTCCTATTCTCGCCCTGCTCAGTAATTACGACCAGGAGATCTGTCTCATCCATGTTGGCACGGAGGGCAACACGCTGGGCGAGCCGTTGGTTCGCCAGCGGACGGGCGTGGTCTCGCGTCAGGAAAACGACCGCTATCAGTCCGAGTACAGATCGCTCACAGCCGCCGCCAAAGCCCTCGAGAAGGCGCTTGCGGCGCAGCGGAGCAACGTGGCGGCTGCGGAGGCCAACCTGGCCCGCCTGGATCAGGTGCAAAGTTACCGGCTGGTGAAAGCGCCGTTCGACGGAGTGATCACGCTGCGCGATGTGGATGTCGGCGCGCTGGTGAACGCGGGCAATACGCTGCTTTTCCGGATTGCGCAGATCAACACACTCCGCACCTATTTGAACGTACCGCAGGCCAATGCCAGTGATGTGCGGGTAGGCCAAACCGCCCGGTTGAGTGTTTCCAACCTGCCGGGGCGCCAGTTTGCGGGCGAGGTGGCGCGCACGGCGAGCGCGCTGGATCCCGCCAGCCGCACCTTGCTGATGGAGGTGCGTGTGCCGAATCCCGGCGGCGCGCTGCTGCCGGGCATGTACGCCCGCGTCGCTCTGATCGGCGCACGCTCCAACGCTCCCTTACGGGTTCCCAGCGACGCGCTGATCGTACGAGGCGAAGGCACCGAAGTTGCCGTAGTTCGCGACGGACACACCGTCCATCTGCAAAAGATCGAAGTCGGCCGGGACTATGGCGATCACCTTGATGTCGTCGGAGGGCTCAGCGAAGGCCAGACCATTATCGCTAACCCCGGCGATGTGGTGCGGGAAGGCCTGCAAGTTCAGCCCGTACCGATCGCCAGGTGAAGGCTGCCCAAGCGGTAAAATGAACTTATCCTATCATTTGGTCGTCGGATTTATGTGTCCGCCGATCCCGACCGCTAGTACAGCGGAGGAAAGGCACGCCATACTGCCTTCTCAACTCCTGGCGCTGCTCGCGGAACCGATAAGTCTAGTTGAGGCGGCCTCGCTGGATTCACTAATCAAAAACCCGCGCGACACGCACCCGACCGCTATGCTCCGTGGGTGAGACTCGTCCACGTTCGTGCGGGTTTGCCGCCGCGCGGCGAGTCGTTGTTGGCATCCGTCAGGCAATCTATACGACCGTCGGCCGCGCCGTTCCCGATCGACTGGACCACCGCAGATCCTGCACCAGCCAACACCGCAGAGGCCGTCGCCATCTATCGGAGCTGTATGCCGCGATGGCGTATTCAGGAACGCTTTCCCCAGCCGGATTGCAGCATCGTAGACCTGTGGGTCGCCAGACACCTGTTCTCGCAGGGCCGGCCCGTCCTGCAGATGCAAGCCATCCTGCGCCTCGCCCGTCCGCACTTTCCCCGCCGCCACGGCAATCCCGATGACTACCTGCGAGGCACCGTCGCGCGCGCCGCGTTTCCCTCCCCAGGGCGCGCTGTGTGCCGGCCATATCAGGATCCACCTCCCGCGCCGCCGGATGCCGGCAACGCTTGTGCGAACTCCACCGGGGGCCGGTAACCCCGCGCCGAGTGCAGTCGCTTCTGGTTGTAGACCTTGTCGATGCAGCACGCCAACGAGGCCCGCGCTGCGGCCAAGTCCCGGTATTGTTGCCGATACACCTCTTCGTATTTCAGGGTTTTCATCCACGCCTCGCAGCCGGCATTTTCCCCAGGGCTCGACTCATGACTCATACTGATTTCACACCCGTGGGTCTTCAACAAGTCGGTGTAATCTCCCGCTGCATACTGGCTGCCTCGATCGGAATGATGCACGCACCCCGCCGCCGGATGCCGCAACTCCAAGGCCATGCGCAGCGCCGCCAGAGTGAGGTCGTGCTCCACTCTCCGGTCCAGCGCCCAGCCAATCACGCGCCGCGAAAAGGCGTCGATGACCACCGCCCAATACACGAACTCCGCCTCCAGCCAGATGTAAGTGATATCGGCCACCCAGAGTGGGTTGCTGCCGCCGCCCCGATCGGCATGATGCATGCAACCAGGCGGTGGACGGCGTTCGAGCCAGGCCATCCGCAGGGCCGCCAGGGCGAGTTCGGCTTCCAGCGTCCGACCGAGGGCCCAGCCGATCACGCGGCGCGCAAAAGCGTCCAGCCCCACGGCCAGATACACGAACTCGGTACGCAGGCGAAGGTAGGTGATGTCGGCGACCCAAAGCTGGTTGATGGCCGTGGGCCTGAAGTCGCCGGCCAGGTTTGGGTAAAACCGGCAGATGGTGTCGCGAGTCGGTCGTGATCAGGAAGGCGCGCCGACGTACGCACAGCAAATGGTCTTCCCGCATCATCCGCCGCACACGTTTGTGGTTGACCTCAAGACCCTGACGTTGCAGTTCCGCCGTGATTCTGCGGTATCCGTATGCCGGCGATTCCAAAGCGGCCTTTGGCAATCGATCGCCCGGTTCCATTTCCACCGGCGTAGCCGGGCACGGCGCTGGCCCGCGGTAGAAACCAGCCCGGCTCACGCCAGTCATCTGCCCCAGCGCGTTCCCGGCTTTGCCTTTCGCCGCGGCTTGCTCAATTTCTTCAAACAGGCATCCGCGCCACTGATGACGGCCGGCGGGTGATGATCCTTGAAAGGCGGCAAGGTTTTTTAGAAAATCATTCTCCCTGGTCAGCTGGCCGATTTTACGCTGCAGCTCGGCGATGCGGCGTGCCTCCTCGAGCGCCGGCAAATGCTCGCCCCGTCTTCCAATGCCAGGAAACGCCCCTTCCCCTTTCACGCGCCATTCCGCGCGCCAGCGCGCCAGCAGTTTCGGGCTCAGCAGATATTTCCCCGCAATTTCGCCGGCGCTAGAGCCGGCGTCCAAGGCGCGCATCGTGGTGATCTGCCGATCGCGACTGTAGACAGCTCGGGACAAATCCATGCCTCACTCCATTCAATGTATTTTGTCCCTTGCCTCGCTGTCTCACTTTTGGGGTTCACTCCGGTAGAGCCACGTCCCCCCTGCCGCAGGTTGACTTTCCTACCATTTCCATGGGAGCACTCTTAACTGGCAATATCGCTAGAGGCTGGAGCTGGCCCAATCCTATATACCTTACTTCGGGGCGGGCGGAATGGCGCAATGGGTTCCGGGTGCTATGTTCCCTACGGGCTAACGTCCCGGTTCAAGAGATGATCCGCGCGAATTTGTCGAGATCGATGTTGCCGCCGGAGACTATTGCTACGACCTTCCCGCTCCCGGCCCGCCCGGAAAGCGCCGCCGCTACGGCGCAGGCGGATGCGCCTTCCATAATGACACGGTTCCGTTCCGCTACCAGTTTCATGGCCTGCCCCGCTTCGTCGAGCCTCACCACAATCGAGCCGTCCAGCAGGTCGCGCGCTTGCGCAAACATGTTGGAAAAGACAGCCGGGCTCGAGATGCCATCTACGAACGACGGTGTATGCTCCACAGTGCGCGGTTCGCCAGCGGCCAGAGAGGCAGACAGCGGAGCGCCGGTTTCGACCTCGGCGGCGTAGATCTTCACGTGCGGCGCCTTCTGGCGCAGCACCGATGCGATGCCGCAGGAAAGTCCGCCCCCGCCCCAGGGAACCACTACGGCGTCGAGTTCGGCAAGGTCCTCCAGTAGTTCCAGGGCGATGGTTCCATTGCCGGCCATCACATCCGCGTCGTCGAAGGCGTGGATGAAAGTGGCATCCACATCCGGATAGGTACGAGTCTCAAAGGTGCGCCACCACTCGGCAAACGGCACGAGAATCACGCGAGCACCTAATCGCTCCGCAGCGCGGATCTTCGTGGCCGGCGCGGTTTCGGGTGCGACGACTGTAGCGGGCACGCCCAGACGGCGGGCGCAATATGCCACGCCCTGCGCCATGTTTCCGGCCGAGGCCGTGAGCAGGCCGCGCTCCAGGCGCTCCCGCGGAGTGCGCGCGATGACATTAGCGGCACCGCGGATTTTGAAGGAACCGATCGGTTGGAGATTTTCCAGCTTCAGGTACAGGTCCACAGGAGCGCCGGAACTGCACGGAACCTGCGGCGTGCGGAGTGCGAGTGAGGCGATGTTAAGGCGCGCCTCGTTTACCCGCTCCAGCGGAATGGACATTTGTTCATCTTAGATGAAATTTATCTATTAGGGGCAACAGGGGCAACCTGGTACTCCGTGGACTTTAACAGGCAATCGCTAGGGTCTCTGTCGCGGCCTTTTCAGGAGTGTGCGAGGCAGCCCGCCGAGGGCGCAACTTATATTGCATGCCACATTTCGGCCGCCACACTTGCTGACCGGTGCTCTCGCGCGGCTTGCGCGCACGGCATAGTCGGATTGTAGCGCCGTTTCAACAAGAGGAAAATCCAGTGGCTGACCTAGCTCGGGATCAAACCACCCGCTTCCGCCTGGCCTCTGGCAGATCCGTTCGCGGAGCCCTTCACGCGCCGCTCGCTGGTGGTGCCTACGGCGTGGTCCGCCAGTTCTTCCAGAAGCGGCCACAGACCTTGCGCGCCGATCAATTCCGCGAAGATATAAAGCGCGCGTGCGAGCGATGCCATCCCGCTGGCGGAAGCGTTTGCGGCTTGGCGCAAGTTCATGGAGGTGCAACTCGACAATCACTCCGGCCCGGTGTTTGGAGACGACGCGATCATGGGCCACGCCGAATCCTGGAGCGCGTCCTGACCACCGAGCCCGCCGCCTGCACCGAATTCCGCAACGCCAAGGGTACCGTCTACCCGATCGCGGCATCGGTGCACTGCGACGACGCATGGATTACGGCGGAAGCGGCCTGGATGCCCACTGACGGCGAACGCACGGCAGACATCCGCGCGCTGGCACAAACCGAAAAAGATGTTCCCAGCTTCCGCTCCATCCCACCGCAGATCGGCTTACATTCGGTTCCCGACGTTTTCGAAAGCTAACGTCGAGCGCATCATGAAGTTGGAAAAGAACGTGACGGGCCTCAAGCACGATGAGCAACTGCTCATTGTCGACCTGCGCGAAAACGGCGGCGGTGACAACCGGATCGAGGCGCTCAATAACTGGATCGCGATCCCACCCGTCGAGTTCAGGATGCGGGCGCGCGCATCGTGTCTCTATCCGTCACTGCGCTGGGGCTACGGCCAAGTCACCCCCGCCAGCCTGAAGCCGCCCATTAGCGAAGACCTCCGCCGGAATCTGCAGAGCGGCTTGGAAGCATTGTTTCCGGACGATACTCCCGGCTGTCCCGCCAAATTTGTCGAGCACGCGTCGACATGGAGGTACGTGCAACATCAGTATCCCGCGATCCCTGTCGAAAAGACACGCCTGCTGGCGCTGATAGATGATTACTGCGTCAGCGATTTGCGAATACGCCGCGCCGCCGCTCCCGGTAGCGTGATTGCGGGCGTCAACAAATTTGGCGTCGGCCAGTTCATCCAACCAGGATATTTTGTTCTGCCGAACACGCGGCTTCCGGGTCGCACTCGGCACATCGGACGCCTATGGTGATGGCCGTTCGTTTGACGGCTATGGTCTTGACGTCGATATCGTGCTAGCCACGCAGAAAGACCGAAGCCCGGAGAGCATAGCCGCCCTGGCCGAGCGGCTGCTGGAGCCGCGGTAGCGGCAGCGGAAAAAAGGTGTCGCTCCCTTGCACGGCTCGCAGGCTGTCCCGGAAAACGCAACTATCGGCTGACCTGTGGGAGGCTGCCCTCCGTGCCAACATGGATGAGACAGATCTCCTGGTCGTAATTAATGAGCTGGGCGAGAATAGGAAACCACGTGAAGAATAAACGGAATGTCTTCGGCATCTCCTGCTTCTCCCCCGGTTTTGCCCGGAGGCGAATTGCACGTTATGAAACTTGGGAGCGCTGGCCAGCAGCCGGCTGTACGCGGCGAGCGCGGCGTGCACGTCGCCACCGGCGGCAGCGTGCTCCGCCTGGCCGGCCCGGCGGACGACTTCGCGCTTGGCCGCATCGGCGGAAGTCATATCCTCCGGCCGGATACCCAGCACCGACTCGCCAAGCGCGTCCATCAACTCCTGATCCGCGCCCTCGCGCGCCAGCAGATCCAACGTTTTTTGCGCTTTACTGAATTCGCCCGCCGCAAGCAGCAGCGTTCCTTTGGTGTAGAGCGTCACCCGGTGCAGGCTTTGGTCGCCGCCCACGCCCAGCGCGCGGCCCTTCTCGAGATGTCGCAGCGCATCGCGATCGTGGCCAAGCTTCGCCTCACAAAGTCCCAGCATGGCGGCGGCGTTGCCGGTTTGAGGGCTTAGTTCGATGGCTTTCCGCAGCGCGCCCGCGGCGCCCGTGTAATCGTCCTCGTCGTACAACAGAGTGTCCAGATACCACCAGCCTTCCGCCCAAGCCGGCCGCAGGGCCAGTGCCTTCCGGTACAGGAGGATGGCGTCATCCAGGCGGTCGGATTTGCGCGCCTGGTTTGCCTGCGCCGCGAGCGCTGGGAAATCTGCCGTTTGTGCCGCGAGCGCCAGGGCGCAACACGTCAGCAGAAGCACACGGTCGAACCACAAAAGATGCCACCCCTCGCACTAAAAGCTAAACCTAGCCTGCAATTCGATGATACGCCCGGCAAACGCGCCTTGGGCTTGCCCGAACTGCGGATTGCTGGTTATGCCGTCGTTGCTGATGGTAGTGTTCACGTTCGTGAGATTCAGCTTGTTGACGAGGTTGTAGAAATTGGCTTGCAGGTTGAGCCTGGCGTTCTCGCCAAAAACCTTCATATTCGGCAGACCAAAAGCTTTGGCGGTTGTATGTCGTTCCCGAAGTAGTCCGGCCCGCGAAACATGTTGCGATGGATATCGGACTCCGGAGCCCGAGGATGCCCATGGCCGGAAATGTCGGCACTGTGAAATAGGCCAATGCGCCATTGGGGAAGTTCCCGTTGGGACTCATGAAGGTCCCGTTGCGTAATTGGTGCCCGCGCCGCCGGAGTAAGTGGCCGGGTACAAGCAAGAAAAGCCGCTGTTCGGATACACCACGTTGCCGCCCGTGTTGCGGTATGCGGCCTCCAGGGGAAACCCGAATGGGCGTTGATGATCCCGCTGATGGTCCAGCCACCAAACGCCTTCTCCATCCAACCATGGTTACCCTTGAAGAACGCCGGTGTATATACGCCCTACATCTTGAAGTTGTCGGTCGCGTCTTAATCCGCCGGCCCGTGGGCATAGGCCAGGTTCCAGGGGTAGTTATCCTGATAGTAATCTTGTGTGCCGTCGTCGATGTTTCTGCCTAACTTATACTGAAAGTCGATTTCGAACAGCGACGAGAAGCGGTGCTGCACTTCCGTGAGCAACGCATTGTAGTGCGCATTCGCGTCGTTGGAATACCAATCCAGGCTGTTCACCATGGGGTTCAAGCCATCGTTGTAATACACGAAGTTCGGATTGTTCTGAATGGTGTAATGCCGGGTCTGGCTGACCGAATAACCGACGGTCGCCATCCAATTGTGTCCGATATCATATTGGAGGCGATCGCGGGATGGAAGTTCAATGGAAAGCCGGTCAAACTCACGGGCGCGCCACTGGTTGGCAGGCCGCTCGAGTTAAATGTTTCAATCGCCGCTGGGTTGGAAGGCCAGCCGGTGAACTGCGTCTCGCTGGAAGGAACGGCGTACAGACTGTTCGAACCAGTGAGATACAGGCTGGTCAGGAAGGGCGGGTTGAAGCGCCCGTTTGACGTGATGGCCAACTGCTCGAGGTTTTATCCGATGCCAAAACCGCCACGTACAACCAGCTTTTTGCCGGACCGTGGACTGCCCAGGCAAACCAAGTTGCGGCCCCCAGTCGTTCAGGCAGTTGTTATACAGATCGCCTCCCTTATGCACTGAGAGGCCGGTCAAAACCGAGGTGCCGGAACCGAGCAGCACGTTGCTGATGTTGCCGTCGGTTTCGGTCAGGGGATGAAGTCCTCCCAGCGCAGGCCCAGGGTCAGCGTCAGGTTTGGCTTCAACTTCCAACTGTCCTGTGCGAAGAATGCGATGGTGTTGTAACGGAGATTCTTCTGCGCGTCGGTCGGCTGCCCCGTCACAGGATCGAAATTGGAGCTCTCGGCGTAGGGCGCGCCGGCGCGCAGGGTGCCCGGGTGACAGGCGTGGTATTCGCTATGGCTGCCATGCGCGGCGCGGTGCTCCCCTGGGCTGTGGGGTGCCATCTCGACGCGATTCGACAGCCCGCGCCTGGCATTGGCGCGCCGCTGGCTTGCGGCATTCTGATGATTTTGCTGTAATTGCGCGAGATGCGCAGTGCACTGCGCGACAGCTGAACGAGCCTGCGATTCTTTCTAGTCACGATGTCGAGCGGGCGACAAATTGACTCGGTCTTATTGCCGGAAATCGCCATCGCCACATTGCGGGGATGCCTGCTCGTTCGACGGTGCGCCCAGGTGGCCGCCGGCAGGTCATGAACAGCAAATCGAGAACCCCAGCTTTCAAGACTCGCAGCCAGCAATTCTGCGGGCGGCGCAATCATTGAAGGGATTGACGAACGACGGAAATCCAATGGCCCTGCGATTCGACCATGGAGTCGACCCCACTGCGGTGGCGGCAGAAGGGCTAGAGCCGCTAAGTAATTCCATGCACTTCGATGTCCCGTGGGCTGCGGGTCCGGGGCGTGCTGCCCGTGCAAGTCTTCGCCTCAGCCCCGATTAATCCGCGATCGCCTGGTATGCCAGCACATGCACGAGACGGTCCAAAGTCAAGTCGCCCGTGGGGTGCAACTGCGCCATGAAGACCGTGATCATGTCTTCTTTTGGATCGACCGCGAAGGCCGTGTAAAAGAACCCGCCCCAATTGTATTCCCCCGCCGATCCGAGTTCCGCCAACGGCGCCTTGACGCCATCCACCCCAAATCCCAGCCCGAAGCCCTGGTCCGGCCCGATCTTCCCCAGCCGGTCGGAGGTCATGAGCTCAACGGCTTTCCGGCTGATCAGGCGCGTGGAGCCGAACTTGCCGCCATTGAGCATCATCTGGCAGAAGCGCGCATAGTCCATCGCGGTGGAGCACAGCCCGGCGCCTCCGGAGTATAGTTTCTTAGGCCCGCGATAAGGATAAGCGGCCGAATACACGAACGGACCCTCCACAATCGGCTGATCCGGAAAACGGCTCAAGCCCTTCTCCGGATACCAGGTGTACGCGGCCGCCAGCCGGCTCAACTTCTCTTCCGGCGGATAAAAGTATGTGTCCCGCATGCCCAGGGGTTCGAAAATACGTGTCCGGAAAAATTCGTCGAGCGTCTGGCCGGAGAGTACTTCAACCAGATAACCGAGAACGTCCACGCCCAAACTGTATTCAAACCTCTCGCCCGGATTGAAAAGCAGCGGCAAGCCCGCCAGGCGCTTCACGCTATCTCCGATGGTGCCATCGTAGGGAAGCAGTCCGTGCGCCACGTTGGCGTCTTTGTAAGTCTGCCCCAACTCGCCGTTCCACTGGTAAGTCAGCCCGGAAGTGTGCGTCAGCAGGTTGCGGATGGTGATCTCGCGCGCCGCGGGAATTGTGTAGGACGGCGCGGATGAGGGATGCACCAGCACCTTAGGATTCTTGAATTCGGGAATGTATTTCGAAACCGGATCATCCAGTAAAAACCGGCCGTCCTCGTACAGCATCATCACCGCCAGGCTGGTGATCGGCTTGCTCATTGAACAGATGCGGAAAATGGCATCGGCCGGCATGGGCTTGGCCGCTTCGCGGTCCAGCATGCCTTGCGCCCTGAACCAGGCCACGTGCCCATGACGCGCCACCAGCGTCACCGCGCCGGCGATCCGCTTTTCTTGTATGCTGCGTTCCACGGCCGCGCCGATGCGCGCCAACCGCTCGGTGGAAAGCCCCACGGACTCCGGGCTCGTGACGGGCAAGTCCTGCGCCGCTATTTGCGCGGCCAGCATACCCGCCGCCGCGATGCTACACACGCCAAACCGTAAGCTTTTGTTCATGAGTTGCAATATATCCCACGGCGGGTTGTGTGCGCAGTCACCGCGCGCCTGCCGCCAATCCCACAGGCCACTTCGGCCCGCGTCCACTGCTTGCGCGTCTGGTATCCCCGCGCCAGTTCCAAAATCCGATTGCACGCCGTCGAAATAAAAATTGCGGGCGGAGCACCCCGATTACCCTTAGTAGCCTCTTCCGGGCGCGGGATAAGTCATGGCGGCGCGCCTGCGGGTGGCCCTCGCTTCGCTCCGCAACCGCTCTGCCAATGCCCAGGAGGTACAATTGTTCAGCGGCATTGCGTCGGTGATTTTCCGTAGTGGTGAGTCGCAGCGCTGGACCCGTTTCCGCTGGGCGTGTCCGAAATTCCTGCGCCAGACTTTTTAGGAATTCGGTGCGCTTTCCAGGAACCGTCTGTGGAGGTACTTTAGCTTTCAGTTCAATAATGTCGCGGGTCGGTTTAAATTTAGAGGCCGGCGCAGTCAGAGTGCCTGCGCACGATTATTCCATTTCAAACGCCACGTACTTTAACTGGCCGTCGCGCTCGATCTGCAGCACTACCCCTTCGCCGCTCTTCATCTGGTCGAGGGCCTTGGTCAGCGCTGCGATGGAGGAAGTCGGCTCGGTGTTAATGGCGTAAATCACGTCGCCCGGACGCAGATCCACATCCAGACTCTCTGCGCCCGCCGCGCGGGCCGCTACCACGATACCGAATTGTTTGCGCAAGTCCGGCACCAGGGCCGCCAGCTTCCGGTCTATCTCTACACCTAAAATGCCAAGTTTGGGAATCAGGTTCTTGGCCGGATCCACCATGTCCGCGAAGCGTTGCGGATCGTCGTCGAGCGCAGTAACGGGCACATCCATCGAGAGATGGTTATCACCGCGCAAGACCTCCAGGCTGACCTTGTCGCCTACCGGAAAACGCCACAGGTTCACATCCAGTTGGCGCGCGTTTTCCATGGGTTTGCCATCCAGGGCGAGCACGATGTCTCCCGGTTTAAGGCCGCATTGATCGGCGGGTCCGTCAGGCGTGACATCGGAAACCAGCACGCCCCAGTCCTGCGGCAATGCCAGACCCGAGGACAGCAGCGGCGTAACGGTCTCCACGGTCGCGCCGATCTGGCCGCGATGTACATGGCCTTCCTTCCGGATCTGGGTATACGCGTTGCGCAAAGTGTCGCTGGGCACCGCGAAACCAATGCCTTCGCTGCCGCCGGATTGCGACAGGATCAAAGTATTGAGTCCCACCACCCGGCCGGACATATCCACCAGCGGGCCGCCGCTATTGCCCGGGTTGATGGATGCATCGGTCTGGATATAAATCATGGGACTATCGGCTTTGAGCTGCCGCGCGGTGGCGCTCACCACGCCCAGGCTGACCGAATTCTCCAAGCCAAGCGGGCTGCCGAAAGCCATCACCAATTGGCCCTGGCGCAACTCGCGCGAATCGCCCAGATTCAGAAACGGCAGGTCCGCGGCATCCACCTTCAGCACCGCTATATCGGTTTCGCGATCCTGCCCGACGACCCTGGCGTCCAGAATCCTCCCCGCGGGCTTGGTGATGGAATGGCTCAGGCGTGCGGCGCGCGCCGAAACAGGCAATTGCACGCGAATGCGCCGGGCGCCCTGGATAACGTGCGCGTTCGTCACGATGTAGCCATCCGGCGTAAGGATAACGCCCGAGCCCGTGGCGCGCTGCCGGGTGAGCATGGCGGCGTTGCCGGAATCGGAGTCATCACTGATACCGAAGCCGGTGGTCACGATCTTCACTACCGATGCGTTCACATGGTCGGATAGCGATTCGAGCGACGCGCTGAAGTTCTCGATAGCATTCAGCTTGTGATCCTGTGCGAACCCGGCGGGCGCCCACGCCGCGAGTATCAGGCATCCGATTAACGCCGTTCGACAACCCATGTGTTTCCTCGCAAGTAATCCACCGTCCGCACCACTGCCTCGCGGATGCTCAATTTCGGATGCCATCCCAGCGCGCGGATGCGCGAACACTCCAGGAAGATGAATGGACTGTCTCCAATCCATCCCCGCTCCCCACCCGCATAATTCAGCCGCGGCGCGCATCCCAAGTGCGCGGCGATCCAGCCGATCGAATCGTTCACCGTACAGTATTCATCCGTACCGAGATTATACAGGTTCAGCCCGTTCGTGCCGCGCGCGACGGCCACCAGCATGGCGTCCACGCAGTCTCCCACATATAAGTAAGACTTGCGCTGCCGCCCGTCTCCTAATACTTCCAGATGTGTTTCATGCCCTCGAAGTTGCTTGTAAAAATCCAGGACATGCCCGTGCGAGTAGCGCTCTCCCAGGATCGAAACGAACCGGAAAATGTAGCCTTCCATACCGAAGCCTTCGCAGTAAGCTTCGATCAAGCCCTCGGCAGCCAGCTTGGAAGCGGCATAGAACGAGGTCTGCACGGGGAAAGGCGCGTCTTCGGGTGTAGGGAAGATGGCGGGCTCGCCATAAACCGATCCCGTCGAGGGGAAAGCGATGCGCCGCACGCCGCAGGCGCGCATGGCCTCCAGCACGTTGGCCGTGCCGATGGTATTCTGCTCCAAGTCCTTGCGCGGGTGCGACGTGCCGAAGCGCACGTCGGCATTGGCGGCCATATGAAACACGAACTCGGCGCCTTCCATGGCGTGGTCGAGCGCCGCGGCATCGAGCAGGTCGCCATGCACCAGGCGAAAGCGCGGCGAGCGCAAGGCGTTCTCCAGGAACTCAATTTGGCCGGTGGAGAAATTGTCGAAGCCGGCAACCTCATTTCCATCGGCGAGCAGGCGGTCCACGAGGTTACTGCCGATGAAACCGGCCGCGCCGGTTACCAGGATTTTCATTTGACGCATTCGCGCTCGCGCGCATTGACCAGTTCGAGGAAAGACTCGGCCTCGGCGTAACCCGGCTGCAGTTTCAACGCCTGGCTAAAATCGGCGCGGGCGCGGGGCAAGTCGGGCTTATGCAGCAGATGATACACGCCCACGAACAGATGCGCCCTGGCGTCCAGTGGACGCATGCGCACGATGCGCTCGGCCACTTCCGTGGCTTCATCGAACATTTCGAGCTGGTGATATTCGGCGGCGAGAAAGTCGAGGCGCGAGTCATCGGCCGGGTCGGCTGCGATCTCCTCCTTCAGGATATCGATGTACAGGCGGTTCTTGCGGCGGCGCGCCTCCGGGTCGCAGGAAAAATTGTGATCGAGGCAGATGCCTGTTTTAAGCAGCCGCCCGCCCGCGGACAGGATGGAGGCATCGATGGTCTCATGCACGCGGCCGTGATAGCGGTAATGCGGCCGATTGGGGAACAGGCGCACGACGTAATCGACGGTGGGCTGCGGCGACTCCGTCCAATGATTGTGCCGCTCCAGAAAATAGCCGGCGTCTTCCCCGCGCGCCACCAGGTCATCGATCATGGACGCGCTTGCAGGATCCAGGTTCTCGTCGGCGTCGAGCACCAGGATCCAGGGAGCGTGTGCCCGGGCAAGGCCGCGATTGCGGGCGGCGGCAAAATCGATCACCTTGAAGTCGAACGGAATCACCTGCGCGCCGTAGCGCGCCGCGATGCCGGGCGTGGCATCCGTTGAACCAGTGTCCACAATAATCAATTCGCCGGCCAGATCGCGCACCGACTCGAGGCATTGGGGGAGCTGGCGCTCTTCGTTCCTGACAATCATGCACAGGCTGAGCGCATCCGGTAGCCGCGGCATTCCTGTACCGATCTTACAGCGTTTCCCGCGCTTGCAGGTCGAGCGGCCTGAGCGGCCTGCCCTACTGAACCATGGCTAAGGGGGCACCGCGGGTGCGGAACTCGTAACGCTCGATTTTCACGGCGGCTTCGGCCGGCGCACTCTGGACTATCCAGCCGAAGATCTCGAGTTTCATGCGGCACGTGTCGTCCAGCAGTGCAGGCCAGTCCATAGTCAAGCGCATTTTCTGGCCTGGCTCGAGTGGGTGTTCGGTAGTGAACCGGACTTCGCGGCTGCTGATCTCGAGCGTGCGGCCCACGCCAACCAGAAAAATGCGGCTGCCCTTCACACATTGGTAGCGCACTTCTTGTTGAATGGGAAAACGACGATGTCCACGCCGCCCACGACCCTCGCCCAGAAAGTTGTTCATCGTTGCCATTCCAATTCCTGTAGCTTCCCGGTGACTGCCTGTGCGGCGGTTGACCAGGAGATTCGACTGGCAGCCAGAACGGCTACAGGCAACCAGAACGAAGAACCTTCGACATCGACCATCGCGAACTTGTTAGGCAAGGATAGCACGTGATAAAGATTCTGTAAAGTTTCAGGCTAGGGAGATTGTAAAGAAAAAATCTCCTTCTCCTGTTCGTCTTGACCTGACGCTTCGCGCGGCAGAGAGGTTTCAGACAGCCGCCGGCCGATTCGCCTTCAGCGCCATCTTGTGTCGATACATGTTGGCGTCGGCGGCCGCCATCAGTTCCTCCGCGTCGGAGATCTCGGCAGAGAAGGTCGCGGTGCCGATGCTCAGAGCGAGGCGCAACTCTTCTCCCTGCCAAGGCAAACGCGTTTGCTCGATCAGGTCGAGAAAGGATTGGCGCAGGATAGCCGCACAGTCGCCGCCGGTTTGGGGCAGGATGATGGCAAACTCATCGCCGCCCAGCCGCGCGCAGACGTTCGTGGTATGGGAAGTTGGGCCACGGCCTTGAGGGCTTCGTGCGCGCCCGGTCGACTTCGTATCGCAAGGCTTCATTCGAAGCGCCGCCGATTGAACAGATCGGTTAGAGGATCGGTATTGCGCCAGATTATCGAGCTTGGCATTGGCTACCTGCGACATCTTCTGATGGGACGTGAGATCGGCGGTGCGCTGCAAAATCAAGCTCTCGTACGCCTCATGCAAGGACCGGCCGGCACCGACATCTTTCAGATTGGAAGTCAGGACCCCAGAACAGGGGATGCGGATTCCAGGCGTGGGCCCGCCGCTCTTCACGAACGGTTCCGCCTGCTCGGTGTTGGTGAAGCCGACGCAGGGAACACGTAGACCGAACCGCTGAAGAGCCCTGCAGATCTCCAGAATCTGCCCGAACGAACCCAGGTAGATGGCCTCAACCGGCTCTCGATTGCGCATGGGTCCGGAGGCGTCGGATTTCAAATCGTGGACACCGCACGCGCATTTTTCAGTGATTCTCCGGCGAGAATGCCCGAGCGGAAAGCATATGGCCCCACGAATAACGTGCGCGCGCTTTGAGGGGCGTCGTTGTGAAATTGTGATTACCGAGGATCTGAAACGGCGATTTGACGGCCCGCTCGATGGCGTCTGGTTTGATGTTGAGCACAGCCGCTTTTGGTTGCCCGATTGGGGTCCAAAGCCGACCGATCCACCCGCTCGACTTTGAAATTGTTCGTAGGGCAGTGGGTGGCGCACCCCGTCTTGTGCCGATCTACGGGCATCGTTACATTCCTTCTGTGCCGTACCGAGCGGGCAATCCTGTTTTCTCGGTTCGTCAGACCGACATCGTAGTGTACGGGCACGATCTGGCTGACTATTTCCATCGAGGATTTGGAATCCTGCTACTGCAATGGGCGGCTAAACAGCCACGACAGATTCAGTTTTGGAGCGATGCTCTGACGTGGCGGGAGCACGAGAACAACTACGAGAACCAATGAATACTTGAGATCATGAGCGAACACTCCAATAGCCTTCAGTCCGCTCCGTGCAGAAAAATCCCTCGAATTCGTTTGCCGCCAGAAGAGCGGAGAGATTGGCCTTTGAAGAACAGAGAAACGAAAAGTTGCTGTCCCAATGTGTAGTGCACAACAACTGTTTGTCAGGGGTAAAGACGTTGCAGTGACCCGCAGTCGCTTTAGCATCTTGCCCCTTCAGGTCTTCGATCCAGTGCAGCTTTCTCTCGGTACAGATTCGTCGCCAATCCAGACCCATTTATAGCCGAGGCTCTGAATTGCGGTCAATGTCCGGTCGTGAAGCAGGTCAGAAAAGCAGCCATCAGGTGGCGGCAGTATTTTATCAGAGTCGATTAGCGATTCGAGTCTGTCAGAGTATTCCTGGTTTGAAAACTCTTCCTTTAGCCCTCAAATCATTGTGCGCAGCCCGACATCGACCGCAGCAAGAGATGGCAATCCGACTTTCGACGCCACTTCCGACCAGGAGACTGGATTGCAATGTTTCATTATCGTCGAGCGGCCAGGATAGGTCGTCGGACAGAACAGGCCCGTGTTGATCGACACCGCCTTGATGAACGGATGAAGCTGGATATAGACGGCCTCGAATGTGCCAGCGTAGTATTCGAGGATCTTGCCGTCTTGCGGGCAGGTCGCAAAGGCGTCTGGTTCTGGCAGGATACGGTCGGCCATGAATGCTGAACCTGATTGTAATACTCTAATCGCCGTGTTCTACAAGCTGGTACTCGCCTTCTTGCATGCAGTGGCACGATGGGGATAGCGTCCACGTGCTTGGGCAGCAGGTTCGCAAGGGCTGCGCACTGCCCCTCCAGGTAGTGCCGGGGAGGCGTCACATCGGTGACTTCCACACCGCGATCGGGCGGCCGGCGTGAGTCTGGCTGCACGTGTGGACGCAGGGTATCCGGCCGGCTGAACGAATCGCTGATAGCATTGGATTCATGGGCACCGAGGTTCCGGGTGCGGACCTGCCGCCTGGCATGGTCACGCTCGACCCTCCCGATTGGCAGGGTTTTCGTACTCAGGCGCACCGGATGCTGGACGACATTCTCGATTACGTGGAGAACATCCGCGATCGCCCGGTCTGGCAGCCTATTCCTGACGAAGCAAGGCGACGCTTCCGCGGCAGTCTGCCGGAAGCTCCATGTGATCTGGCCGCCGTCCACCGCGAATTCATGCAGTACATCCTGCCTTACGCTACCGGTAATGTGCATCCCGGCTTTATGGGGTGGGTGCATGGAGGTGGCACGCCTGTAGGCCTGTTGGCGGAGATGCTCGCGGCGGGACTGAACGCCAACCTGGGCGGACGCGATCATATCCCAATCGAGGTGGAGCGCCAGCTGGTGCGCTGGATGCAGCAGTTGTTCGGCTTCCCTGAGAGCGCCACCGGCCTGTTTGTCACCGGAACGTCGATGGCTAACTTGATAGGCGTCCTGATGGCACGCGACACGGAGCTGGGTTTCGAGGTGCGCTGCGCAGGGGTCGCCGGCGGCGCCAAACAACTGGCCGCGTACACCTCTGCGGCGGCCCATAGTTGCATAGGGAAAGCCATGGACATCGCCGGTATCGGCAGCGATGCCCTCCGCCTGATTCCCGTAGACCCGCGCCAGCGCATCGATTTGCAAGCGCTCCAAGCCGCTATCGGAGCGGATCGCCGCGCGGGCCGCACGCCCTTCCTGGTGGTGGGAACCGCGGGTACGGTGGATGTCGGGGCCATCGACGACCTCGATGCCCTGGCCGGCATCTGCCGCCGCGAGCGGCTTTGGTTCCACATCGACGGCGCGTATGGCGCGCTGGCAATTCTGGCGCCGGACCTGGCGCCGCGCCTGAAAGGCATCGGACGCGCGGACTCGCTGGCCTTCGATTTTCATAAGTGGGGCCAAATGCCTTACGACGCCGGGTTCATTCTGGTGCGCGATGGCGTGCTGCATCGCCAGACCTTCGCTATGTCTGCTCCGTACTTGCGAAAAGAGCTGCGCGGCCTGGCGGCGGGCGCCCCTTGGCCCTGCGATTACGGGCCGGATCTGTCGCGCGGGTTCCGCGCGCTGAAGACCTGGTTCACTTTCAAAGTACACGGCGCCGCGGCGCTGGGATCGATCATTTCGCAAACTTGCGCGCTGGCCCGCTATCTGGAAAGCCGAATCGCGGAGACACCGGAGTTGGAACTGCTGGCGCCGGTGGAACTCAACGTGGTTTGCTTCGGATATCGCACAGCGGACGCGCAGCGCGTCAATCCCAGGATTGTCATCGAGCTGCAGGAGACCGGGCTCGTGGCGCCGTCCAGCACGGTAATCGGCGGCCGGCTGGCGATTCGCGCGGCCATTGTCAATCACCGGACGGGCAGGCGCGAGATCGATCTGTTAATCGAAAAGACGGTCGCTCTGGGCCACGCCATGCTGGCCAGTGCCCGGGCTAGCGCCGCCTTGAGCACGACGCCTGGCGATGCGTCCGGCGCCGAATGGCCGCCGCATCGCGCACGGGAGTCCGCGCTGCGCGATATCGAGCGCCACATCGCGCACGAGCCTGGCGCGGTGATTCTGCGCTTCGAACGCGCCTGTCTGCTCTCCGAAATGGGGCGCACGCTGGAGGCCCGGAACGCGTATCTGGACGTGCTGGGGCGGGAGCCCGGGCACCGCCTGGCGTTGAATAATCTGGGTACGCTGCTCTATGCCACCGGGTATCGCACCGCCGCACGCACAGCCTATACCGAAGCTGTGGCGCGTCATCCCGGCGATCCCATGGGCCACGTCAACCTGGGAAATTTGTTGCACGAAACCGGGGAATTTCCGGCGGCACAGGAACATTATGAAGCGGCCCTGCGCCTGGATCCCGGGCATCCGGAAGCTCACCAGGGGCTGGCCAATGTGCTGGCTGAACTGGGCGACGAAGAAGGCGCACAGCGGCACCGGCGGGAAGGTTTCGCGGACCGGCCGCTGAGGGCGCTGGCCTATCGCGGGGAAGGTCCGCCGGTCTGCTTGCTGCTGCTGGTTTCGGCGGAGGGCGGTAATATACCGACCCGCTACCTGCTCGACGACCGTGTATTTCAGACGTTCGTGCTGATGCCCGAGTTCTACGATCCAAAAGTGCCGCTGCCCCCGCACGAAGTGGTGTTCAATGCCATAGGCGACGCCGACCTGGCTGCCTCCGCGCTGGTGGCCGCGCAATCCGTAGTCGCTCTGACGAGTGCCCTGGTGATCAATCGGCCTGCGGCCGTGCTGGCTACCGGACGCGCCGATCACGCGCGGCTGGCGCGGCTGCCGGGCGTGCGGATGCCAAAAACCGTTACGCTTCCGCGCGCGTTGCTCTCCGCGCCGGAGGCAGCGGCTACCATGGCACGGCACGGCTTCGGCTACCCGCTGCTGGTGCGGACTCCCGGCTTTCACACCGGACACCACTTCCTACGTGTGGAAAGCCCGGCGGCGCTGCCGGTCGCGGTGGCCGAGCTTCCCGGAAAGGAATTGACGGTCATCGAGTTCCTGAATGCCCGCGGCGCGGACGGAAAGGTGCGCAAATATCGCGTGATGATGATCGGGGGTGCGCTCTATCCGCTGCACGTAGCGATTTCCAGCCACTGGAAGATCCACTATTTCACCGCCGACATGGCGGAGCGGGCGGACCATCGCGCGGAGGATGCGGAATTTCTCGCGAATATGCCCGAGGTGCTCGGCCCGCGCGCGATGGAGGCGCTGGCACAGATTCAATCGACGCTCGGGTTGGATTACGCCGGAATCGATTTCGGACTGAGCGCGGACGGCAACATTCTGTTGTTCGAGGCCAACGCCACCATGGTAGTGAATCCGCCCGAGCCGGATGAGCGATGGGCGTACCGGCGGCCGGCCATCGAGCGGATCTTCGCCGCCGTACGTAACATGCTAACGGCGCGCACAACATAAGGAACCACGGATGGACACAGATAAACACAGATAAGACCAAAACCAACACGAAACCGCAGATGAACACCGCCGATACCAGCCGGCAATTCCGACTCTTATCGGCGTGCATCTGCGTGCATCGGCGGCTAAATTTTGGTTTGGTTGGGTCCCGCTATAGTTCCTATTGCGTCTTCACCGCGTACTGCACATGTTCCGTTGCGGACTCCTGTCCCTGCAAAGCCGTAATCTGCAGCTCGCAATCACCTGGCCGCGTGGCCGCCGCCACAAACATGGGAATGGTTCCGGTCGCATCGGGCGTCGGCAGATCCGCGGTCTGCTCCGCGAACACCGAGCCGCCATTCTTGAATGCTATATGGATCTTGGGTTTTGCCGTGCTCGATTTATCGGGATACACCACGAAGTAGACCCAGTGTTTGGTAGCCGAATTGACACTGGCCTCGACCATCGGAGTGACGTGTTTCCCCTTAAAGGTGAACGGATCGGCAGCGTCCGCCTGAGCCCCGGCCTGCTCGAGGTGTTCCACCATCACCAGGCTGCTGATCCCGACGCCCTTGGGCGGGGCGGCAATGTCAAACTCCCCATTCTGGGCGGTTGCCTGGCTGCCTTCGCGGTCCACCACCGCGGCTTCCACCGTGTAATGCCCCGGCGGAAGTTCGAGGGGATGCGTGTAGGTCAAATTGTCCGCGCGCACGGCAGCCACGTTGGCGTCCGCGATGAAGTAAGGCTGATCCAGACTGTATTTGTCGACGATTTCACCATTGGCATCGCGGATGAGCGCCAGCAACGACACCTCGAATTTATGCAGCTTGCGGGCAGGGTCGGCAGTAGCGCCCAGCTTCGCGCTGGGCAATTCGAAAGCCAGAGCGGCGCGCGGATTCGCGCCGTCGTTTTGGAAATGATAGGCCGTAATGTGAAAATCGAAAGAATGCGGCCGCGGCTGGGCGCTTAAGACCGCCATACCGGTCGATTCCAAAGGCGTCAAAGGACCGGAGCCTTTCAGATCCGGCATGGCGAAATAGCCAGTGCGGCTCTCGACGGCCAGATCGTTGCGCGCCAGTTTCACCTCGATTTTTCGCAAGCGTCCATCATACTTAGCGGAGGTTGGGTGATATACCGCCTCAAAATGAGTCTCCAGGTTCTCCGCGAGTTGCTGAAACGATTTGCGGAAATCGTTGGTGTTGGCAATCAGAAATCCACCCGTGCCTTCGGACAACTCCCGCAGGCTGGACTCCGTATCGGAAGTGCGCACGGCGGAGAGCGTGTCATCGCCCTGCTTGCTGTTCTGCCGCATGACACTGGCACTGGCGGCTTTATTGCTCTGCTGTTGGCTGACTTGCGCCATTTGTGCTACCGCCAGTTTGCCGGCCTGTGCGGTGTCCACGTCTGCACTCATTTCAGTGCTGTCGAGCGCATAGAAGGTAATTCCGTGGCTGTTGGCATTGTTGAGAATCTTCTGGAAACGGTCCGGATCTCCAGTGGTGGTCAAGCCGGTACTCACCAACAAAACCGTTTTCCGTCCTGGCAGCACACTCAGTTGGTTAATCAGCGCAATGATGCGATCAGTCTCGTGCATACCGGAAATATTGGCGAAATCGCTGCGCTCCCGCACCTGATCCCCGCGCAGGCGATTCGCGCCGGTGCTGTTCGAAACGTCCGCGCCCATGATGACGCTATTATTCACCTCTCCGCCCGTCTGGTTCAGCGAAACCGTGGCTGAGTGCGTAGTCGTACTGACTGTCGAGGTGATCGTAACCATATTCGGGCTGGCCGTAAGCAGGGCTTCCGAGGCTCTGCCAAAATCGAGAGGTTGTCCGTCAAGCGCGGATTTCAGCAGCTCATCCCGGTTCTTCGTAAACTCGTGCACCGGGATGAGCGTTTCGTTCAGGTTGAAGATGCCGATGTAGGTTTCCGGCGGCAGGTTGCTCTTGATGAACTCTTTGACCACCTCCACCGCGTGTGGCCGCGTGACCGGGTCGATGTTGTGGAACACGATACAGACTGCGTTTACTTCCCGCAGCGGCAGGGTTGTGCCTGCCGGCGCCTTCGCCTGAGGTTCCTTTTCGCGTTCGCGGCCCTGCTCCTCATGGCCCGCCACTCTACGGAAACTGAGAATCTGCTGGCGCACGCCATCTTCGTAGATTTCGACATCGCCCGGCTTGAGATTTTTTACCTGCCGACCCCTTTTTTCGCGCACGGTGAGATCGAGCGCCACTTCCGTGGTGGTGACCCGAATCGTGGCTCCGGACGGGGCAGCCGGTGCGGCGGGAGCGGCTTGCTGCGCGCGGCCCGGCCCGACCGTAATCGCACCCAGGCAGATCAGGAAGGGAACGCCAATCTTTTGCATATAGGATGATTCTATCGCTTTGCCCGGCCGCCCGCGATTAGCCCGACGTCACAGTAAGGCAGGCTCTCGGCAGCCCGCTCCACAGTTACCGCGGCGCGTAGTAGCCGGCCCGCGTACGCACCACCACGCCCGGCACATTTACCTCCACACGAATCCTGCGGTATGACCCGTCGGCCGCCAAATTCGTAGGCGTATAGGCCAACACATATTGATTTCGGATTTCGTGCGCGATTTCGGGCGCGATGTTCGCGATCTCCGCGACATCCGTGGGATACCACGCTTGCCCGCCGGTCTGCTGCGTCAGCTCCGTCAACTGCTTCTTGGCGCGCGCGGCGCTCTGCGCCTCTTCGGCGCCCAGCAGTCCCACAGCGTAAATAATCACGTCGTTCTGCTGGGCCACCTGCACCAGGTGCGCCTGCGTTTCCGCACTGCTGTTGTCTTCGCCATCGGTCACCACCACCAGCACCTTCTTGTCCCGGTGCGCATGGTGGCGCAGATGTTCTATCCCCAACAGCAGCGCATCGCGCATGGCCGTCTCACCCTTCGCATCGAGATTGCGCAGCGCGTTTTCGAGATCCTTGATATTGTTGGTGAACTCCCTAGCCAGCACCGCGGACTCGTTGAAGTTGATGATAAACACTTCGTCGTCCGGGTTGGAGGCCTTCACCAGTGCCAGCGCAGCGGACGCCACCCGGTCGCGCTTATCGGTCATGCTGGCGCTGTTGTCGATAATCAACCCCAGCGAAATCGGCACATCTTCCTGCTTGAAAACGGAGAGCGTCTGCTTCTCATCGTTCTCGTAGACCGTGAAAGCGCTCCGCGGAAGGTCCCGCACAATTTTGCTGTTCTGGTCGAAGACCGATACATTCAGCACCACCAGGCGCGTATCGGAGCGGAAGGTGGCCTCCTGGCCGTATAAGCCCAGGACTGCGCACATCAATAAACTGGATAAAATTACACACTGCGGCCGCATCTACTCTAATAGTTGCACGTGGAGTACCGCGCGTTGCGGTGGCCCGCCGTGCACCTCGCTATCATTAGTTAATAATGAGTTAATAGATGCCGATCATACTTGACGGAAACCGCGTCCGCGATCAGATCCTGTACGATCTGCGGCCGCGCGTGGCAGCGCTGGCCGCATCCTCGCGCCCGCCGGGGCTGGCCGTGGTGCTGGTGGGAAACGACCCCGGATCTCAGATCTACGTGCGCAACAAGGTCAAGGCCTGCGCGGACCTGGGCATCGCCAGCGAAAGCCTGACGCCGCCCGACTCGATTACCACTGAAGAGCTGCTAGCCCTAATAGAGGACCTGAACCAGCGGCCTGATATCGACGGCATCCTGGTGCAATTGCCTCTGCCGCCGCAGGTGGATTCGCGCCGCGTGCTGCTGGCGGTCGCGCCGCACAAGGACGTAGACGGATTCCATCCGATGAATGTCGGCAACCTGGTGGCGGGGCGGCCCGGTCCACGTCCCTGCACGCCTGCCGGGATCATGGAGCTATTGCGGCAATACCAGATTGGGGTGGCCGGCAAGCGCGCGGTGGTGGTGGGCCGCAGCGACATCGTAGGCAAACCCATGGCGCTGCTGCTGCTGCATGCGCACGCGACGGTCACCATCTGCCACTCGCGCACGTTGGACTTACCCGCCGCCTGCCGCGAAGGCGAGATCCTGGTCGCCGCCATGGGACGGCCGGCCATGCTCACCGCGGATTACATCCGGACGGGCGCGGTGGTCGTCGACGTGGGAATGAATCGCATTTCGGACCCGATTGAAGCCGCGCGCATTTTTCGCAACTCGCCGGGACGCTTGGCCACGTTGGAGCGCAAAGGGAGTGTGCTGGTGGGCGATGTCGACCCGGTGGCCATGCATGAGAGAGCGGCGGCTTATACACCGGTGCCGGGCGGAGTAGGTCCGTTGACCATTGCCATGCTGATGTCTAACACGGTTTTAGCCGCGGAGACTGCCGTCGAACTGCGCGTGGGGTGTGGGTCTACAGGTCCCTTCCTGGGGCCAACCGGTATCCAGTTCTAACGGCCCTGCAAAATCTCCAGCGCCTTCAAAATCTCCGGATCGCGCTGGGCATCCACCTCGTCCCCCTTGGCCACGCCCAGCGTCAGGTTGAAGATTTCATTCTTCAGCCGGTTGGCGATGAACTCGCGTTCTTTCGACCACTCATTTACTCCCGGCTGAATTTTGTGCTCCGAAAGGAACACCTGAAAGTCGTCGAGCAACGCCGGGGTCACTTGAAAATCTTCGGTGATCTTGTGATCGGCCACATAGCCGGTGGCGAACGTGGTGAACGATCCGCTGGCCTCCAGCACCGCTTCCAGGCGCGTGACGGCGGCAGGCTGCACCACGTAGTCCGGCACAATGCCGCCGCCGCCGGTCACCTTGCGGCCCGTGTCGGTGTGAAATTCGGATCGGCCGTTCGGGTGCGCGGTAGCGGCCGCCAGCGCGAACTGCGCGGAGTCCAGCGGTCTCTGGATGGAACGTCCACTGGGCGTGTAGTAGAGCGCGGTGGTCAACGCCAAGCCCGTGCCTTCGGAAAGCGGGTAGACGCTCTGCACCAATCCTTTGCCGAAGCTGGGCACGCCGATCACTGTGGCGCGGTCGTGATCCTGCAAGGCACCGGCTACGATCTCAGACGCGCTGGCGGTTTTTTCATTGATCAGTATTGCCAGCGGAAAGTCGTAGGGCGTGGCGCCGGCGGGAACCGCTTCGGATTTTTCGGCCACGTTGCGGCCGCGCACCGTCACGATTCTGGTGCCCGGCTTGAGAAACAGGGACGCTGTTTCGATGGCCGACGTCACCAGGCCGCCCGGATTCTTGCGCAGATCGAGGACCAGCCCTTTCAGATTGCGACCGCCGAGCTTCTCGATGGAGTCGCGGATCAGCCTAGCGGTCTTTTCATCGAAACTGGCGACACGCAGGTAGCCGATAGCGGGCTGCAGCAAAAAAGCCCGCTCCACACTGGGCTCCTGCATCTCCTCGGGTGTGAGCACGAAGTTCATGAAGCGCGCATTCCCGGGCCGCCGCACCACGAGTTGCGCCTGCTGTTGTCGCGATTGCGTCAGCAGGGCGATGAGCTGATCCATATCCAGCCGGCTGAGCTGGTAGCCGTTCACGGCCAGGATTTCGTCGCCGGGGGCCATGCCCGATTTCGCCGACGGCGTGCCAGGCAGCGTTTGCAGCACGATGACGCGGCCCGGCAGCACCGACACCACGCTGCCGAAGCCTTTGTCCGTCGATGTTTGTAGTTTCTTGAGCTGCTCGAACTGGCCGGGATCGAAGAATACGGAATGCGGATCGAGGCGGCGCAGCATGCCCGGAATGGCGCCCTGAAAGAATGCCTGCTCGGCGGAAACCGGATCGGCGGCATTGTCTTCGACGATGGCGTAAGCTTCCGTGATGCTCTTGATGCTGGGTTCCATGCCGTCGTCGGACGCCAGCGACGACAAACACAGCAGCAGGGCCAGAATGGTGACCCCTCGGAGACGATTGCGCATGCGGTAACTCCATTCTACCGCCTGTGGGGCGGGACTCCAGTCCTGCGGACGCCGTCCACGCCGTCCTCTCCCCGCTTGACATACGCAACGTTTGTATTTGCGGCCGTACCGTGAAACCGCGATACACTTTCGCGTATGAAAATTGCGATGATACTGTTCGCAACCGCCCATCACGATTTCAAACGATGGCTCTGCGATCACCATCGTGAATTCCTCCCCAGCGGCGGTCGACGCCTTCGACTTCTATTACCTGGAGAACGGCAAGGCCGCCTACCACTAACTGGCCATCAACTGGGAAGCCATTGGGCCATTGCTCGGCCCCGGCGCATCGGTCAGGCTACCCATCTATCCGCTCCTGGGCAAATACCAGCGCGGCACGCCCGATGCGATGCAGTTTAACGGCGTGGCGTTCACCGACGGAACGACAGCCGGCCCGAACACCTGGCAGGTGTAGCGCTTCGCGCGAATGCGCGATCAGATGTACTCCGGCCTGGGAGTTGTCATCGGCCCCGATCCGAACCGGGGCGATTCGTTCGATACCGGCTCTGTCTATGTCGAACCCCCGAAGGCGCGCGTTTACGGGCAGCCCTCCTGCGACACTAACGGCTTCCCCGGCCCAGAAACGATTTATTGTGGGGGTAATGGCTTCTGCCCGGCATTTAACCCGAGCACCTCGAACGTTGCGGAAGCTTGCGGCGGACCGTCATCAGACTGCACTGACGTCGGGCTCGCGCATTCCGCTTGGGCGGGGCAGATTTACGGCCAGATTCCCGGCACCCGCCCCTATGATCCTAAGCCCTTCCCCTACTATGCGAAGGGGATGGGCGCCACCAGCGAAGTCGGTATCAACGGGCAGACGGCGGTACCTCAAGCGTGAGTAGACCTATCGTAGTTCGATGCCGACCATTGTGACTACGCGCGCGCCCGGAGGGCCAGTGAGGGGAGCGGAAGTTCGGGGTCCGCGGAGTGATTGGGTTGCGGGAGAGTCGCTCCCGCATCGGGGCGCCGCAGGCACACCTCCACACGGGCGGCTGCCGCATTGCGCCCCCCACGATTAACGCTGATGTGGTTCCTGAAAGCCTGCAACATTGGGCTACAGCGTGCGCCACACAGCTATGTATGCGGTTTCATAAAATACGGCCGCATTCAACGCTACCCCCTTACGGCTGTGCCTCAAAGCGCTGGTTGGGCGCGCGGCTCGGCATAAGCTAGGGCACAACTACTCAGGGCATTTTTGCCGCGTCATCGAAGGCCAGATCGATTTCGGCCGTCTTCCCCGCGTCAATGTTGATCGGTGCGGGCTTGGGGGGCTCTTTAGTATACATGCCCAACGAAGATCCGGAAGGAGGCGGACCGGATTGGCCATCATAGCCTCCCGTAGGGTCGTAAACGGCGACGACGTAAACCGGCGAACCGGCGATATCGGAGAAAGTAACAGACCCGTCCTTTGCCGCGGTATTCTGCATCCCGGTGGGCATGGCGTTACCTTGCGTAAAGTCCGGCGTGTCGAACATAAACACCTGGATTTTGTGTTTGTCGTCGACGGTGCCGGAACCGGTGTAATTCAATTTCACCTTAAGTGTGCGGGTAGCGGCCTTATCCTGTGCCGTGGCGAACTGGAACGCCGACGCCAGGATCAACAGACTGGCGGCGAGATAAACGGTCTTCTTCATTAGCGCTGGTCTCCTTTTTAACGACATAACGCCGAAATCGGCGATGGTGTTCCCAGGATCTCACAGATTTGGCAAAGCGGAGCAGCGCCAGGGTCAATCAGGGGCTACCAGGTGGGCCGCCGCCATCCATCCGGGGTCGGTCTGGATGGCCAGAATCTCTTTCGCTTCGTCGACTAGAATGCCGCGCAGAGTGATAGGCGCAGACGTTTCGCCAACTTCCGCGGGAAGTGCCAGTTGAAGGTGAACGATGCAGTCGGATTCGACTTCGACGGCGATCTCCGTGGCGGCCAGCGGCTTGTCCTTCAGAGTGAGCATGAAATTCCCTTGGCTATCTGCCTGCACATAGCCTTTGGCATCTACGGTAGCCGGAGCCTCGCCTGGCAGCATCGGAGTTAGACTGCCGGACAGCCTAAATTCGTAACGCTTTCGCAGGTCCGAGGACTTGCATTGATCGGAGGTTCTGGCCAGGATGCCGCTCTGCGGGGCGCCTGGATCTGTCTGCCGGAATTGGACCCGCTTCCCGCCGGCAGAGACCTCCCCGCTGAAGTGCTGGTAGGCGCCAGAATCGTCCTGCAGGCTCCAGGATGCCGTGCAATCGGAACGGGACTCGTACGTTCCGGTAACGGGGTTGCCCAGCAGGAAGCCGGCAAACATGACCGAAGAGTAACCGCTAATCCCACCTTGCCCGTCGAAGACGATCCGGCCGATGCTGGTGGCGGGCTGCGACTGTCCGGAAATGTTGGCTGCGCCGGAAAGCTGGAATCCGTACGGCCCCTGAAGCTGATTTGGGTCGCACACGGCCCCGGCGTGCAGGGGCATACTCAACATCGGGACCAGACTGAGGAATTTAAGCAACGCCATCTAAATAGATAGACGCTGGCGGAGGAGCCGCGGCTTCGTACCGGCGATTGCCATTTCCAATGCGACCAGCTAAGCAGACTCAGCAGCCCGTGCCGTGCCCCACCGCTACCTATTGGAAGTGGCGTGAAGGCAAAGTTCGCCCGATACCGGGAAACTCACCAAACGACCGGGTTACGACGCGGACCGGATTTTCAATCGTCCCAAGAGGGTTTGCGACGATGCCTTCAGCGCCACTCTTTAGGGGAGCCATAGAGCACGCTGCCGCCCCGTTGCGTTTTCAAGGCATGGCGGAATCTATCGGTCCGATGTTCTCTCAAGCCAAAACCAAAACATACAAACCTGGGGGCAGGGTACCGCCCCCCGTTGGTCGGCCCCCAGCCCCAGTACAAGGACGCGACGGAAGGAGCGCGCCCTACCCATCGTCCGCGATGAGTTCCGGCCGGCTATTCCTTGATCGGGTTGCTCGCCAGCATTGCCCGTCTCCGGTTCACCGGCAACACGAGCCTAACACGCGCCCCGCAGAGCTCTGGGAAAAAGTGGACATTTCTACTTTGCGCAAAGGAGGACATTTCTATTTTGCCTTGACATCGCGATATCTGCGGTCGCGGGCGCAACCGGGCGGGTTGGCGCGTCTCCCGATCATCGCCGGTCAGAGCGCCGACGACAAGAGTGTATGCGTTCTAGCTTTACTGCAAGAAGCGGGAGGGTTTCGGCACTGGACAGCGTGCTGGCCGACCTGCCGCCCGACAGAGCCATCCACGTGATCCTTGATAACTATTCCCCGCACAAGAGAAACGACCACTGACTAGCGAAGTTCGAGGGCCGCATCCAGTTTCACTTCACGCCAACTTCGGCCAGTTGGCTCAACCAGATTGAAATCGTGTTCAGCCTGTTGCAACGCAAGACACGCCAGTTTCAAAACCAAAGACCAGTTGCATGAGGCCATTGAGGCCTTCCAAATGAAAAGAGGTCACCTAGATGTCCACAATTGGTCCGCGCCCGGCCCAACCCTTCCTGCAGCGTCTGCCATCGGCGCGCGCGCAGACGCCGACCGTGAACATTCTCCACGAGTTCAGCTCACCGGATCGATCGTCGCCGGCTTCGAATCTGATCAAATTGCCGTGCACCGCCGCCTGGTGTCAGGCTTTATCGCTCGGGCAAGCCGTCTGGTCGCGCGCCCCCAAGGCTGGCGCGCCGGTTTGCAGAAGACTTCGTTTCAGGCCGCGCGGTCACGGACGGAATTTCTCGATGGGAGTGTTATACTTCTCCGCTGGGAGCTAAGCTGGAAACCCGCCACAATCACAATAAGGAGCGCATCAATGAAACAAATTTCTAACACGTTGAGCAAACCTAAGTGGGGGACGAGGGCGTTCGCGGTCCTTGTGCTAGCTGCCACGACGGCGATTGCCCTATGGGGGCAGACCCCCGCCGCTCTCTTCAAGTTCGATGGCACGGATGGCTCTGGCCCTCTGGCGGCGCTGATCCAGGCCACCAATAGGGACTTCTACGGGACAACCAGTGCCGGCGGGGACGGCGACCAGGGGACGGTCTTTAAAATCACAGCAAGCGGCACGCTGACGGTGCTTTACCGCTTCTGCTCCCAAAGCGAGTGTCCGGACGGATCTGGCCCCACGGCAGGGCTGGTTCGGGGCACAAACGGGGACTTCTACGGGACAACCCAGGTCGGAGGGACCTACGTCGATTATGGCACCGTCTTCCAAATTACTCCGAGTGGCAAATTGACTACGCTGCACAGCTTCGATGGCACGGACGGCGCTGGCCCAGTGGCGGCGCTGGTCCAGGACTCCAACGGGAATCTCTACGGGACAACGCTATCTGGCGGAGCCCACGACGCCGGGACGGTCTTCGAAATCACCCCGGGTGGCACGTTCACGAGTCTAAACAGCTTTTGCTCCCAAAGCGGGTGCGCGGACGGCAAATTCCCCTATGCGGCGCTGGTCCTGGGTAGTGTCCGCTGGCGACACTCCAGGAGTGGAACATCTTGGCGTCGGGTTCATCTCGCTGACTGAGGCGCTGGATCTGACCACACCCGCCGGTCGCGCCATGGCCGGCCTGCTGGCTATATTCGCTGCGTTCGAAAGGGAGATTCTGCGGGAACGAACGCGGGCTGGCCTGGCCCACGTACGGCAGAACAGCAAACGACCGGGTCGGCCGGCAACCGCAGCCTTTACATACCGCTGAGATCCGGAAGCTACACCGCGCGGGCGTCCGCAAATCCGAGATCGCTCGTCGAGTGCAGATCGGCCGCACATCGGTTCGGGGAATTCTGGGAGCACAGTCATGAAGAGACCCAAGAGAGACCCTGTCCGGGAGGACCGTATCCACAGCGAAGCGATCGCGGACGCCAATGGGCCGGAAGAACAGGTCATGGGATGGCATTGTTATCTCGATGACAAAATCCGATTCCCTTTTCAGGCCAAGTGCATCGCGGCCAAGATAATATCGCCTCTCAAGAAGGGGGAATCCGTCGAAGTCCAACGCGTGTCACCTGAAGATGCCTGCGCCGCCGATATGCTCGTGCTGATCCGCTGGCAGGGCCGGACGATGGCAGTTCCATTGTCCAAACTGGCGGCTATTGACCCTGACGACTCAACCGCCGAAGCTATTGCCGACTGGCATTACTGGGTGGCGCAGGGCTACTGCTTCTGACTTACGCACGGCGACCGAAAGCTCACGGTGCTAAATATCTTTGCTGGGTGTCTCAAAGTGCTCTCGAGGAACTCCCATTCCCGCCGCTTGGATTGAACGGGTTACGCTGCTGGTTTTTCTTCTATGGGCACCAGTTTGTACCCCATCTGTTGCGCCTGCCGGTGGAGTTTGCTCTTCATCCGTTTTGCTCGTTGGCTGTCCCTTTTGACCCAGATCGCGGGATCGTATTCGACTTGGTTCTTCACCATGGTGTAGAAGACAATGGCGATCTTGTGAGCCGTCGCGGTCGTTGCTCCCGCTGGGCCTAATTTGCCTTTCATCCGCCGCAGATAATCTCCCAATGGCGATTCTTCCCGATGCAGAGATTGGGCTGCCAGTCGGAAGAGCGTCCCGGCCCGGTTCTTTACTCTCCGCATCCCCCTCCATCTCACCTTCCCCCCGGTGATGTCGTTGTCCGGGCACAGGCCCAGCCAAGACACAAACTGCCCCGCCGTTGGCCATCTCGTCATGTCCCAGATTTCACTGAATAAAGTCAACACCATTAGCATCAGTCCTGGAACCTGTGTCAGATCCACTCCGAACAGCTTATAGGCCTCCTTCCGCATGTCGAAGCCGGTTTTCGGGTTTTTCATTTGCTCTTGTTTTTTGCGGCTCCGCTGCTTCCGCTTCCGGTCTGGCGGCAACGGCTGGTTCTCCGGATCCACCCGTGGTTCGAATTGTAACAGCAGTTTTTCGATTTCTTCGTCGCAGGCTTCGATCTGCTTCTGGTAATGCGTCAAGCCTTCTCGTGATTGTCTCAGCGTGAACAGATGCTCGTCCTGCCAGTTCGCCTCCAACGATTTGCGGATCGTCTCTGGGCTGGCTTTGACGTTGGGCATGCGCAGTTTCGCCAACACCGCGGCATCCCGCTCTCCCCCGATAATCGCATCCACGATCGCCATCCCCGTGACCCCCGTAATATCCCGGATTTCGTGGTGCAACTGCACATTCATCTGCGTCAGCGCTTTATGCATGTGTTGGACGTGCTGATTGGCCATCAGCACTTGCTCGGTCCGGTGCCGCATCAGCGCGCGCACCGCGCGCACCGCCGGCTCCGGCCGAAATGCCGCCCGCAGCAGCCCCACCGAATGCAGGTACTGAATCCATTGGCATTCATGCCAATCGGTTTCTCCGCCCCGGCACGTTCTTCATCCCCCGCGCATCCACCACACATACTTTCAGCCCGTAACCCTCCAGCACATCGGCGATGGGCGACCAGTACACCCCCGTAGATTCCATGGCTACCGTGGTAATCCGACAGACTACCAACCACTGCGCCATTAACTCCAAGTCCTCGGTGAGGGTTGTGAATATGCGAACCGGCGTCTGGCTCCGGTCCGGTGGCACTGCCACAAAGATTTCCCGGGCACCGATATCAATTCCCGCGGCATTTGGTTCTAGTAATGGACGGTCCTCCAGGCACATCCCTTTTGCTTGGCGGCCCCGTTTGCCGCTGCCCGCTTTGGGTTGCTCTTTCAGCTTCCTGACAGGCTTTGGAGATGGCTTCTTCTGTTTGGCCATGGTGGATCTTTCTGCTCAGGCAACGGCCAAGTCGCGCAAAAAGTAAGTACTCTCTCGAAGGGAATCAACACGGGTGCAAGCTGGGCTGTAACCACTATATGGCGCACGAAACTTGGGACCATGCTCTTGAACGGGCTCGACTGCACCACTGTTTCGTCGGCCTACTTCCGCTACCTGTGCTCCTCCAGTGTGCCTCAAAATGCCGGCTCGTGCGCAGTTCCTCTCTCCATGGCCCCGCGCAGCGGGTTCCTTGCTTTTGAGGAACTCCTTGCCCACCGTTTATGATTCAGTTGTTTACGCGGCGGGCTTTTCTTCGATCGGGACCAGCTTGTATCCGCGCTGCTGGGCCTGCCGCTTGAGCTTGGCCTCGATTCGCTTGTCGCGCTCGGTGTCGCGTTGGGCCCACCGCGTGGCGTCGTATTCCACTTGGTTCTTCACCATCGTGTAGAAAATGATCGCGATCTTGTGAGCCGTCGCAGTGGTGGCTGCGGCCGGTCCCAGTTTAGTCTTCATCCGGCGTAGATAGTCTCCCATCGGGGTTTGGTCATGATGCAGACCGTAGGCAGCCAAACGAAACAACTGTCCGGCCGGGTTCTTCACCCTTCGCCGTCCTCTCCATAGCACCCGTCCCCCACTGATGTCGTTGTCTGGGCATAATCCCAGCCAGGACACAAAGTGCGCCGCCGTTGGCCACCGCGACATGTCCCGCCCCACTTCGCTGAACAGCCGGAAGACCATCAGCAGCAGCCCCGGAATCTGCGTCACGTCCACGCCGAACAACTTGTAGACCTCCGTCCGTGTATCGAAGACGGCTTTAGCATGGAGGCCCGGTTTGGGGTTGCGCCGGTTGCGCTTCCTCGATTTCTTTCGGTCTGGCGGTAATGGCCGGGTCTCGGGGTCCACCCGCGGCGGGAAGCGTGCCACTAACTTTTCAATCTCTTCATCGCAGGCGGCGATCTGCTCCTGGTAGTGTCGGTAAATCTCTCGTGACTGCTTCAGGGTGAACAGATGCTCGGGCCGCCAGTTGCCTACCAGCGATTTCCGGATGGTTTCCTCACTGGCTCGGATGTGCGGATCGCGCAGTTTCGCCAACTCCACCGGGTCCCGCTGCCCGCTCAGAATGGCATCTACGATGGACAGCCCGGTCAAGCCCGTGATGTCGTTAATGACGTGATGAATCTGCACGTTCATCTGGGTTAGGGCCTTGTGCATATGCTGAATATGCTGATGCGACATTTCCGCCAGATCGCTGCGGTGGCGCATCAATGCCCGGACTGCGCAGACGTCGCTTTCGGGCCGGAATGCGGCCCGCAGCAGTCCCACCGAATGCAGATACTGTAGCCATTGGCATTCGTGCCAATCGGTACGCCGCCCCGGCACGTTCTTCATGTTTCGAGCGTCCACCAAACACGGTTTCACACCGTATTGCTCCAGCAGGTCATAGAGTGGAATCCAGTATACGCCGGTGGACTCCATCGCCACCGTGGTGATGCCACAGTTGGTCAGCCACCGAGCCATCTGTTCCAGGTCTTCGGTGAAGGTAGCGAATACCCGAACCGGATTCTCGTCTCGATCTGGTGGCACGGCTACAAAGATTTCGCGGGCGCCGATATCGATCCCGGCGGCATTCGCCACCAACACCGGACGGTCCTCCAGACACATCCCCTTTCGCCTCTGGCGGGGCCTTCCCTTTTTCGCTTTGTTCGCCTGGACATCCTCCGCACCGGCCTGCGCCGCGGACTGCTTCTGCTTGGACAAGTTTGCCTTCCTTTCCGCCCAGGCGACGGCCAAGTCGCGCAATCGAAGGTACTCTTTTGATGCGGAATCAGCCCGCGGCGCTACCGTAGGCTGTAACCACTGTATGGCGCACGGAACTTGGGACCATGCTTGACATCGGGTTTAACAGCACCACTGCAATTTTCGGCCTACTTCCGACACCTGTGCTCCCTACAGTGTGCTCTCAACCGCCGATCGGACCAAGTTCCTTTGCGGTATGGTCCCGCTTCCGCGGGCTCCCAGCTTGACACGCGCCGCTCCGGCTAGCGCTCGGCAGCTGCGACGCCTTTTTTACGCCGCAGAGAGCGCACTGATCGTAACGTAATATCCGTCCGGATCTCGGAGCGAGAACTCCTTGGTTTGAGTGTTCGGATTCACGTGTGGCTCCTCTTCGAGCCGAGTGACGAGAGAGCGTGCCCGTTGAAGCGCCAGGTCGAAATCATCGACACGGAAGAACAACAGGAGGCCGTTGCCGGGTGTCCCGTGATCGGGGCTCATCAATGAGGGATGCTCGTGGGCGCCCCACTCGTGGAGGCAGAGCAAGACAGTTCCATCTGAATCGAGGATTTGCCCGAAGTCGTAATGGGCAGGAAGGGTAGGCGGCTGACCGAACAGCGCTTGGTACCATTTGAAGCTGCCCGTCACGTCGTCTACCCCTATGATCGTCCACGTGCGCTTCAACGGGTCCCCCTCTGCGGCCTAATTTTGGTTTAGACCGACCTGAAATACAACCGGTCACGGACGGCCTAAAGCGAAGTTTACACTCGCTTCCAGCATATCGCAGGACTTGCCGTACTGTTGCCGACAGGCGGGTCAAGTTAATCCGGCCATCGCCTGAGGCAGATCCTCTCAGATTGGCGAACGGTGAGCTACTCGTAGGAAACTCCGCGCCACTCGAGCCTCGAACGAGTGGCGCGTCTATCGGCAATAGTAATCCTTCTTTCGCAGCGTTGGCGCGGGCTTCCCTATCTCGGATTGCCGGAAGCTGGCGATGACTCCTTTTGAGCATGCTGTTAAGTGGGACTTTCGGCATAGGCGACTCCGGCGCTGTTGAACCTCGCGCCGGATGTTCCGCCGAGCGCGGGGAAAAAGGCCGAACGCCCGCTGGTTTCCCGCTATTCGCATCGCAGCGCAACGATCGGATCGACGCGGGCGGCGCGAAAGGCGGGGATTAATCCGGCGACGGCGGCCGCGACGGCGAGGACGCCTACTGCGATCGAGGCGGCGACGGGATCTTTCGCATCCACTCCGAAGAGCAGACTCCGGACTAAGCGGCCGAGCCAGAGCGCGGCGAAAAGACCTAGGGCAGTTCCGATGGCGAGCATGCGCAGCGTTTCGCGCATGACCATCCATAAGACGCTCTGCTGTGACGCGCCGAGACCCATCCGGATGCCGATTTCCGAGGTGCGACCCGCGGTGGAGTAGGACATGACGCCGTAAAGTCCGATGGCCGCCATCAGGAGGGCGAGGGCGCCAAAACACACGGCGAGATCGGCGGTGAGGCGCGGGACGATGGTTCCGCGTTCGAGTTGCTGGTTGAGCGTCCGGATGTTCAGAACGGGAATGGATGCGTCGACGCTTGTGATGGCGCGGCGTGCTGTCTCGACGAGAACAGCGGGGTCTCCGGACGCGTTCAGCACAATCGCAGGCGCGCTCAGCGTCCCGATCGGATGTGCGTAGTTTCCATAGAAGCGCGGCCGGATCTTACCTCGTACAGAATGCTCCTGGACGTCGCCTACGATTCCGATGATTTCAAATGTCGTGACGGCCGTGGGATAAAGATCGGTGACATGATGTCCGAGGGGGTTGCCATCGCCGAAGAAGTGCTTCACGAAGGTTTCGTTGACAACGCAGACGGGGCGGCCGGCGGCCATGTCGGAAGCGTCGATGGCGCGTCCGCGAAGGATCGGAATTCCCACGGTGCGGAGGTAGTCGGGGCCGACGAGGGTCCAGAGCGAGGACATCTCGGTTTCGGAGAGTTTGAGCGCGCCGTCGACAACGACGTGATCGCCTTCGTCGCCGGTGAAGAGTCCATCATTGGAGATCGAGGCGGCGCGGACTCCGGGGATCGTTTACAGGCGCTCGCGCATGCGTTCGCACAGTCCGGGCAATCCGGCCTGCGTGTAGCCGGCGGCGGATGGATCGATTCGCGCGACGAGCAGGTGCTCGCGGTCGATTCCGAGGTGTACGTTGAGTAGATTGTGCGGCGTGCGGACGAAGAGCGCGGCCCCGATCGTGAGCAGCAGTGAGAGGGTCACTTGTGCGATGACGAGGACGCGGCCGGCCTCGAGGCGTCCGCGCATTCCGGCCGCGGCGCGGACGTTCGATGCGATGGTGCTGTTGAGATCGGAGCGGGCGGCGCGGAGCGCGGGGGCAAGTCCGAAGAGAAACGCGGTGGCGAGCGTAGCGGCGGCGGTGAAGAGGAGGACGCGGATGTCACGCGCGGGGTCGAGCGATACGCCATCAAAGCCGCGCTGGACTAGCGCGAGCAAGACGCGGGTGGTCCAGAATGCAAGGGCCATTCCGAGCGCCCCGCCCGCGGCGGCGATAAGCAGGCTTTCGGTGAGTAACTGGCGGACGATGCGGACGCGGCTGGCGCCGAGGGCGAGGCGGATACCGATTTCACGAGTGCGTCCGCTGGCCCGGGCGAGCAGGAGGTTGGCAACGTTGGCGCAGGCGATCAGCAGGACGAGTCCGACCATCGCCATGAGAAGCTTGAGCGGGTCGGAGAACTGGCCGCGGAGGACGGAGGCTCCAGCGGCTCCGTCACGTAGTCCGATGCGCTGATCGAGCATGTTTTGCGCGGCTTTGAGCGTCGGCTCGGAAGCGGCCCAGTCACGCAGGATTTGCTGGAATCCGACGTTGATGCCGGCTTCGGCGCGCGGGAGTGACATGCCGGGGGTGAGGCGTCCCATGACTTGCAGCCACAGGGTATCGCGCGGCTTGAGGTAGTCGCGGCCGGGCAGGGCTTGCACTTGCATCGTGATGGGCGGCCAGATTTCGGCGTCGTTGCCGACGAGGATGCCGTGGAATCCAGGCGGCGCAACGCCGATGACGCGGAAGATGCCGCGGCTGATGCGCAGGGTCTTACCGGCTACGGCAGGATCGGCTCCAAGAGCGCGCCGCCAGAAGGAGTCGGAGAGTACAGCGACTGGATTGGCGCCGGGTGCTTTATCCTCCGCGGCGGTGAAGGCGCGGCCGAGCGCGGGTTGGATGCCCGGGACAGCGAAGAATTCGACGGATACGAGCTGGACGCGGGCCTTGGTGGATGGGCCTCCGGTTCCACTTGCCGTGACGTCGACGGAGACGGGCTGACTCTGGGCGGCGAAGAGTCCGGAGAAGACAGAGTTGTGGTTGCGAAGCTCCACGAACTAGGGTAGGAGAGGATCCTCCGGACGCCATGCTCGGTGGTTTCTACGTTCGTCGCGGCCTCGTCGGGGTCGGTGAGCAGGGCGAGTTACTCGGGGTGAGAGACGGGCAGTGTGCGCAGAATCACGGCGTTGACGACCGCGAAAATCGCGGTATTGGCTCCAATACCGAGGGCGAGGGTGAGGACGGCGACGAGTAGGAATCCGGGGCTCTTAGCTAGCGCGCGGACAGAATAACGGACGTCTTGCCAGAATTGCCGCATGGCGATTGGACTGCACACAGGCTTCCTTGGATAGGGGGATAGGGCGCGTAGTTGGAGGCTCGCGGCTACGTTTGGGACTAGGCTGTCCGGCGGCGGGCAAGACTCGAACCCTTCAGACGGATTGTCAGCTACTCGGAGATTCAGTGCGCCATTATGCGTCGTTGGGCATTGGTCCCATGAAGTCCCGTCCGCGTCAACTGGGCAAGAAATGCGCAACCGCGGAATTATCCCCGACCGCGCCGTCACGTGCCTCCGCTTCCGCACTGCCGCGTCCAGCCGCCAGCTGGTCGACGGCTGCGGCCCGTGCGCCAGAACGTGGCACGCGCCACCGACCGCTGCGGCTGCGGATTGATGACGTGACACGGCGCGGCCACGCGCGGCCGAAGATGTGAGTTTTCAGCACCCCCTATAGTGGGCAGCCAGTTGTACCCGGAAACAGTTTGCGCGCGCGAGGGCGGCGAACCGACACGAGAGAGCCGCCTACCCACGCGCCAAGCTCAGGAAATAGCCATCGCCGGACGACTGCGCCGGCTGGAGAATCGGCCCGGAGCGGGGCGGCGCAACGTTTGCGGATTCGGCGCGGCTATGGTTGACCCTGTATGACCGAGGCCATCCACTCTACGTATGCGGGAGTTAATTTGGTGTACACATCTACACCGTTCCCGCACGTCTGCTCAAGGCTTTCGGACAGGTAGTCGGTGACAAATCCAATACGATCGGTACGTTGAGAATATCAACGAACAGGGGGCCGGTATCGCCGCAACCAACTCCTCCAGAAACAGTGGGCGTGGCTGTTGGAAGAGCGACAGGGCAGATTCCAGGATTATCCGATTCGCGGTCGTCGGAGCGACGCTTGTGGCCAGCCTGTTCCATGGCTCGTGGGGTTCGCCGCCATGGATGCGCTCTCCACGTACCTTCTAAGCGCCTTCGTAATCGAGCGATATAACCGGCAGCGGTTTCGGAGTAGTGCGCATGATCTTTTTGGCGTTGTTATTCGCCAGCGTCCGTGGCGACTGGATTGCGGCGCGCGGGGCCTTCGACCGGCAACTCTCGGCGCCTCCGTCGCAGCTGAATCAAACCCTCGGCGACAAACTGTCCGACCAGGTTCCGACGTTCCCTTTGGCCGAAAGTCAGATTCGGTTTTTTATGTACTGGCCTCGCTTGATGTAGGTTTATTGCTGTTTATCTTTCTTCGCACCACGCGCTGCAGGATTGGCTGGCTGGGGCTGCCCGCACGACCCTTATCTGCGCATCGCGTGCAACAGCTTTCGCGCGGAGAAAGTTACGATGGCAAAGAAAACTCCGAAGCTAATGGTGATCACCGCCAGCCGCCGGCCGCGCGAGAGATAGCGTACGTTCGGCTGTTCCAGAAGGACGCGGAGGCGCACTTGGGCCGGCCGCGGCGCGAGGTTCTCAATGGCGATGTAAGTGTCCGGATCGTGTATCGAGACGCGCAGCGCGCCGCGCGGGCCGGCGGGCGTGGCGGCGATCTCTTCGTGGTTACCGTTCACGCGCCAGGCGTTCAAATCCGCCTCGCTAAGCAGCACCAGCCGGACTCGCGCGTCGGGCTGTACGGATTGAAAGACGCAATCCACCATGGCGGGTTGCCGCGTCAACGGACGGGCCACATAGCGCCAGTCACTCGCGGGGATCTCAAATTTCTCGTCAATCAAGTCCACGTGCGACAATGCAACCATTACAAATAGCAGCGCGACCGTCATTTCGTTAAAATGGGGGCCATGGACCACAGTATGCCACATACGCATTGGGGGCCAAGCCGGACATGACGGGTTGGAAGAGTACGCTTAGTTGGATCGGCGCGATTTTACTGGCGCTGGTGTTTCTGGTCTCGGGTCTTTGGAAGCTGACGGATGCTTCTGGCGCGGCTGTGCGCATGGCCCAGGCGCGTGTTCCCCAGTCGCTGAGTCTGGCGGCTGCCATCGGCTTCGGGATCGCCGAAACGTTCGCCGCCGTTTTGCTGTTGGTGCCGCGCTTCCGGCGCTGGGGCGCATGGCTGGGCGGCGCTTTGTTGGTTGCCTTTATGATCTTCATCGGCGTCAACTACAACGCGCTGCGCGGCGCGGAGTGCAGTTGTTTTCCGTGGGTAAAGCGCGCCGTGGGTCCGGGCTTCTTTATCGGCGACGGCATTATGCTGGCGCTGGCAGCGGTCGCGGGTATCTGGGCTCGCCGCGCGCAAAACCTGCGGGCCGCCATCACGGTTCTGGGCGCGATTGCCCTGTTCGCCGCGGGCTCATTCGGTGTGGCGGCTATGCGCCAGACCGGCACCAAAGCACCGGATACCGTGACGGTGAACGGCCAACCATATTCGCTCCAGGAAGGTAAGATCCTCATCTTCTATTTCGACCCGGAATGCCTGCACTGTCTGGACGCCGCCAAGCGCATGTCGCAATTGAAGTGGGGTGATACGCGCATCGTGGCAGTGCCGATCAACGTGCCGCAGTTTGCGCAAGGTTTTGTCGAAGATACGCACTTGAAAGCCGTGATCTCAAATGACTTGCCGCAGTTGAAGAGGATTTTTCCGTTTGTGAGCGCCCCTGCCGGAGTGGCGCTGGTGAACGGTCGTGAGAAAATGGCGCTCACCCAGTTCGAAGATCCCGAGCCGGCGGAGACCCTGAAGAAGATCGGGTTCATAAATTAGGGGCTGTGGGGCAGGCGTCCACGCCTGCACGGGACGTCCACGTCCCGCAAATGTGCGGGTCTGGAGACCCTCCGCAGGACTGGAGTCCTGCCTCACGCTCAGCGCGCTAGACCAGCGCCGCTAACCGCTCGACCACGTTCTTCAGCCCTCAGATTGGGCGCTCAACTCCTCGCCGGCCGCCGCGTTCTCTTCCGAACTCGCAGCCGACCGTTGGGTCACCTGCTCAATCTGGACCAGCGAATCGGCGATCTGGTCGATACCCCGCACCTGTTCCTGGCCGCCCGTCTCCACCTCGTCCACCAGCGTCTTCACCTGAACGGTGCTGCCTGTAACCTGGCGAATCGCTACCGCGACCCGTTCCAGTTTCGTACTCCCCTCGTTCGATCTGAGAATCGATTCCTGGATCAGCTCAGCCGTATCTTTGGCTGCCTGCGCACTGCGCTGGGCCAGATTGCGAACCTCATCGGCAACCACGGCAGAGCCCGCGCCGGCTTGCCCTGCGCGAGCCGCCTCCACGGCCGCATTCAAGGCCAGGATATTGGTTTGAAAGGCAATCTCATCGATCACTTTAATGATCTTTGAGATCTTATCGCTGGAGGTTCGGATCGCGTGCATCGAAGCTTCCATCTCGTCCACCATCAGGTTCGCCGCACTCACCTCCCGGTCGACCTCCGCTGCCACGCCGGAAGCGTCGTGGCATCGGCGGGTGTTGCTGTGAGTCGCCCCGCGAAGTTGCTCGGTGGCAGCGGAAGTTTCTTCGAGCGAGGCAGCCTGTTCGGAAGCGCCCTGGGCCAACGATTGGCTGGACGCGGCCATTTCATGGGATGCTCCCAGAACCTGGTCGCTGACCGATTTCATCTCGCCGGCGAACTGGCGCAGCACACGATTGACGCCCCCGACGATCCACTGCACGCCTCCTCCTGCCAGCAGGCACAAGCCAATCAGCACGAATGCAATCAGGCGGTTGAGCGAGACTCGTGCGCGCGCCTCTCGACTGGTGGCTCCCAGCAGATCCCGCTGATGAGTGGCGAGTTGGTTCGCCGCCTTCTCCATGCTCTCCACCAGTGGATAGATCTGGTTGAGAATGTCATGCGCGGCGACGAAGTCCCCTGCGCCCGCCAGTTTCAGGTACTTCTGATAGAGCGCCAGCCAATCCCCGATGCCTGCGTCAATTTTGTCCAGCGACGGCCGCTCGCTGGTGAATATCAGCGGGCGCAGATCTCCAATCTTTCCTTTTAACTGGCCGGCGACTGAAGCGAACTCGTGCGCTTGAGTCTCGACGGTGTCTGCGGCGTGACATGCCGTACAGGCCGGGCCGCCGTGCTTATCGATCTGCCCGACCAGCGTGTTGATCAACGAGATCTCAGTCTGCGTCGCATCGGCCCGCATCTGCTGAAATCCCGTCCGCATCTCGCCTACCAGTTGCAGCCTTTTCGCCGTATCGTCGACCGCCAGATCGAGCGAAGCACCCAGCTTGCCGATAGCACTCAGCGAAGAATAGCTCAACGCCAGCGCCAGCGCCAGCATCATTCCGAAACCGAGGAGTAAACAGCACGGCGCGAAAATGATCCCTACCGAGACGCGAAGGGGATGGTGTACCGTCGCTCCAGAGCCTGGAGCCTGTCCGCTCCCTTACGGTCGCAGCTCAGTGCGGTCGCGGCTCGCCCTGACGTAGCGCGCGCACCCGCCCTTTGCCCCGCGCTACAGTAATATAGTCCTTCGCGCCATGACTCCCGAAGAAATTGAAGCTATTGTGGGCGGCTACCACGGTGATCCCTTCCGCATTCTCGGCCCGCACGCGGTCCGGAAACGCGGCGGACAGCCCCGTTGGGAAGTCCGCGCCTTCCTGCCGCAAGCCGAATCCGCCACGGTGCGCGTCGGCGACGAGCTTATCCCTATGGAGAAGACCCACGACGGCGGCTTCTTCTGCGCCTCCCTGGCCGGCAATCCATCCAAATACCTGATGCAAGCCATGCTGTGGTCTGGTCCCGTAATCGAGTTTGAGGACCCCTATCGCTTCGGCCCGCTCATTACCGATTTCGAACTGCACCTGCACACCGAAGGCACGCACTACGAAGCGTATCGTACGCTGGGCGCGCATTTGGCCGACGCGGATGGCGTCAAAGGCGTGCGCTTCGCGGTCTGGGCGCCCAACGCCGAAAGCGTCACGCTGGCCGGCGAGTTTAACCAGTGGGACACCCGCCGCCATCCTATGCGCCGCCGCAACGGCGGAGTCTGGGAGCTCTTCATCCCGGAGCTCGGCGCGGGCACTTCGTATAAGTACAACGTCCGCTCGCGCTTCGCCGCTTACCAGCAGCTCAAAGCGGACCCCTACGCGTTCGAGTCAGAGGTCCCGCCCAAGTCCGCCTCCATCGTGTGGGATATCGAAAAATACCAGTGGCAGGACGCCGGCTGGATGGAAGAGCGCGGCCGCGCCGACCTGCTCAAGGCGCCCGTGTCCATTTATGAGGTACACCTCGAATCATGGATGCGCGGCCCGCAGGGGCAGTTCCTGAGCTATCGCGAGCTGGCCTTCAACCTGGTCGAATATGTCAGGCGGATGGGCTACACCCATATCGAGCTGTTGCCCATTATGGAGTATCCGTTTTCCGGCTCCTGGGGCTACCAGGTCATCGGTTACTTCGCGCCCACCTCCCGCTTTGGCGCGCCCGAAGACTTCATGTACTTCGTCGATCGCTGCCATCAGGCTGGCATCGGCGTGCTGGTGGATTGGGTGCCCGCGCACTTTCCCCGCGACGCGCACGGCCTGGTGTATTTCGATGGCACCGCGCTTTACGAACACGCCGACCCGCGCAAGGGCGAACAAAAAGATTGGGGCACGCTGGTCTTCAATTACGGCCGCAACGAGGTGCGTTCATTCCTGATCTCGAACGCCATGTTCTGGCTGAAGAAATATCATATCGACGGCTTGCGCGTGGATGCGGTCGCCTCCATGCTCTACCTCGACTATTCGCGCAAAGCCGGCGAGTGGCTGCCCAACCAGTACGGCGGCAACGAAAACCTGGAAGCCATCGATTTCATCCGCCGCTTCAATGAACTGGCGCACACCGTGCCGGGCGCCATCACTGTCGCCGAGGAATCCACTGCCTTTCCGGGTGTGTCGAAGCCGGTCTATCTCAACGGCCTGGGCTTCACCATGAAGTGGAACATGGGCTGGATGCACGACATGCTCAGCTACTTCAGCTACGATCCGATCTACCGGAAGTATCATCACAACGACATCACTTTCAGCATGCTGTACGCCTTCACGGAGAACTTCGTGCTGCCCATTTCGCACGACGAAGTGGTCCACGGCAAGCGTTCGCTGATTAATAAGATGCCCGGCGACGAGTGGCAGCAGTTCGCCAATGCGCGCGCGTTCCTGGCTTACATGTATGCGCATCCCGGCAAGAAGCTGCTATTCATGGGACAGGAGATCGGACAGCGCGAGGAGTGGTATCACAACGAAGGCCGCCGCTGGGATCTGCTGACTTTCGACTATCATCGGAAGCTACAATTCCTGGTGGAGGAGTTGAACCGCTTCTACCGCACCAATCCGGCTCTATATCAGGTGGACTTTCACCACGCGGGCTTCGAGTGGGTGGACTTTCACGACGTGGAACACTCCGTGATCGCGTTTTTGCGGCGTGCGGAGGATCCCCACGACTTTGTGCTGTTCTGCTGCAACTTCACGCCCGAGGTTCACGAAAAGTACCTGATCGGCGTGCCGGAAGAAGGCGTGTACGAGGAAGTGCTGAATACCGATTCGCACCTGTTTGGCGGGAGCAACCTGGGCAACGCCGGATGGGTCGCCTCGCGTCCGGTGCCGCAACACAACCGGCCGCAAAGTATCAGCGTCACGCTGCCCCCGCTGGCAGTAGTAGCTTTCCGGAAGAGATAGTGGGGCAGACCTCCAGGTCTGCGGCGGGTCTCCAGACCCGCGCCCCAAGGCTGCAACTTAGAAACCATGCTACTCAGTCTAATAACGTGCATGACGATGGCAATCGCAGCGGACCTGTCGCCAGCCAATTGGCCTCGCGATGAGAAAACCTCCGCCGAGCGCCGCGAACAAGCCGCCTTTCCACCAAAAGTCCGGGCCATAGAAGGTCGCTCCGCGCTAATAGCAGCCACACTCTCCCCAATAGCAATCCGCGCCGGCATCGAATCGCTAAAACAGGGAGGAACCGCGGCCGATGCCGCCTCAACCATTGCCTTAACACAAGTAACCACCGCGCTAGGTTCCTATGTCTCCTACGCTGGAATCCTGCAGCTTGTTTACTACGACAGCCGCACGCGCAAGCTTTACTCGTTGGACGCTGGCTGGAATTCGTATCTAAACGAAACGGCGCCCAACACCATCCCGGCAAACGCCACAGCGCCCGAAGAGGAAGGGCGCAAGACCCTGGTCCCGGGCTTCCTGGCCGGCATCGAAGCGATGCACAAACGCTTCGGGCGATTGCCGTTCGCCAGCCTGTTTCAACCCGCCATATGGTACGCCGCAAACGGCGTCACCATCTCTCCCCTGCTGGGCAATTACTTCGCCAGCCGGGAGAAGGTTCTGGCCCGCACTCCGGAAGGCCGGACTTTCCTGCACCAGGCCGGCGAACACGTCCCCAAGGCCGGCGACCGTTTCATCCAGACCGATCTTGCGCAAACGCTGCGCGCCGTGGCGAAGCATGGCGCCGCGTATATGTACACAGGCGAGTGGGGCCGCCAGTTCGTCGAGGCCGTGCGGCAGGAGGGTGGCCAGGCGTCCCTGGAAGATATGCGGCGCTACCGGCCCCTGTGGGACGAGCCGCGCAGCACAACGTTCGTCGATCATGCCGTCTTCGCTCCCGCCGGAAGCAACGAGGGGGGCCGGCAGATTCTCGAGGCACTGAACCTCATCTCCGAAACGCAGATCCACCACGCCGAGCCATACTTCAAAGACTGGACGGTATTCCGCGATCTCTCCGCTGTGTTGCAGTTCGTCGAACTCGCGTACTACACCCCGCCAGCGGTGGCCGATTTCCCGCGCCGGAACGGGCTCCAATTCTCGCAGGAAGACCGCGTCACTAAGGCATACGCGCACGCCATGGCCCAGCTGCTTCAGCCTGATCCGCCCCGCCACAGCGACGCGATAGTCGTGGTGGATCGACTGGGCAACATAGCCGCTTTAGTCCACAGTATCAACGCCGTGACCTGGGGCACCACTGGCATCGTCGTGGGCGGCATACCCATCCCCGATCCGGCGGGATTTCAACAATCGCGCCTGGCGGCCATCCAGCCGGGCGATCGCGTTCCCAACGATATGGCGCCCGTGATTGTGATGCGCGGCGCTAAGCCGGTCATGGCGGTGGCGTCGGTCGGCAGTTCGTTGGTCGCCGAGACCGTGCGGATACTGCTGGCCGCTCTCGGCAACCGGCTGGATCTGCAAACGGTCATGGAAGCACCGCCGCTGCTCTACAATTTCCGAGCGCCAAAGGCCGGAGAAACCGCATTACGCCGGATACAGTTTGTTCCGGAAGGAGCCTACGGCCCGGATTTTCTCCGCAATCTCGAAGCGTCGGGGCTCTCCATTGAGCCGAAGTCGAGACTGGAAGTGCTGACCATCAAGGGAACCGCGGTGGTTGGAGCGGTGAACACTGAAACCAGCAGTTGGCGGACTGTGGAAACACCCGCGCTGTTCGGTTTTGCAGACGCTTATTGACAACAAACATGCCACAACGATACGACGCAATCATCATAGGCGGCGGCCACAACGGCCTGGTCACCGCCGCATATCTGGCCCGCGCCGGCCGCAAAACGCTGGTCCTCGAGCGCCGCGAGCTGGTGGGCGGTTGCGCCGTCACCGAGGAAATCTGGCCGGGCTACCGGGTTTCGACCGCTTCGTATCTGACCAGTCTTCTGCAGGAGCGCATCATCCACGATCTCGACCTGCCGCGTTTCGGATATAAAGTAGACGCCAAAGATCCCGCATTCTTCTCGCCCTTCCCCGATGGCCGCTGCTTCTTCATGTGGCAGGACGGCCGCAGGACCCTCGAAGAAATCGCCAAATTCTCCAAGCACGATGCCGAAGTCTATCCCGCCTTCGAAGCCCAGCTGGAGCGCCTCTCGCAGGTCGTCGAATCGCTGCTGCTGACCACCCCGCCGCCATTCCCGCCGCGCGGCGTGGGCGACCTGATCGAGTATCTGAAGCTGACCGGACGCCTGCGTAAGCTCGCGCCCGCCGACATGGTGGCGCTCGTCAAAATCTTCACGCAAAGCGCGGCCGAACTGCTCGATGAATGGTTTGAATCCGAGGAGTTGAAAGTCACCCTGGCCACCGACGGCGTCATCGGCGCGAACGGCGGCCCGCGCTCCCAAGGGACCGCCTACATCCTGATGCATCACGTCATGGGCAGCGTGGCGGGTCACCGCGGATTATGGGGCTTCGTGCGCGGCGGCATGGGCGCCGTATCTGAAGCCATCGCGAGCGCCGCACGCAGTCACGGAGCGGTCGTTCGCACTAATGCCGCCGTCGAAAAGATCCTGGTGCGCGACGGGCGCGCCCGCGGCGTGGTGCTGGAGGGCGGGGAAGAGATCGAGAGCGGAGTGGTAGCTTCCAATCTAGATCCGCATGTGACATTCCTGCGGCTTCTAGCTGAGCGCGACTTGCCGCCGGATTTCGTGTCGTCCATCCGCCGCTTTCGCACCGAAGGCACCTCGTGCAAGATCAATTTCGCTCTGTCCGGCCTGCCGGAATTCAGTGCCATGCCCGGTGCACCAGGGCCGCAACATCGCGCGACCATGCACATCTGCCCATCCATCGATTACATCGAGCGTGCCTGGGACGATGCCAAATATGGCCGGCCATCGAACCGCCCCATGCTGGAGCTGACCATTCCCACGATGTACGATCCCTCGCTCGCGCCACCCGGCAGGCACGTTTTGGGGATCTTCCTGCAGTACGCGCCCTACACCCTGCGCGCGGCGAGTTGGGACGATGCGCGCGAACCGTTCTACAACCGCGTGGTGGATGTTATGGAAGAGTACATCCCCAACATCCGCTCGATCATTATCGATAAGCAGGTGCTCACGCCGCTCGATCTGGAGCGCCGCTTCGGCATCACCGGCGGAAATATTTTCCATGGTGAAATGGCGCTCGACCAGATGTTCGTAATGCGCCCCGTAGCAGGATTCGCGCGGTACCGCACCCCCGTGCGCGGCCTTTATTTATGCGGCTCCGGAGCACACCCCGGAGGAGGAGTCATGGGAGCCCCCGGTTACAACGCCGCCAGAGAGATGCTAAAGGACCGTGTCTGACTCCTGTCTTCGGACTTCTGTCTCCTGACTTCTGTCTTCTAGAAAATGATCTTCCCCACCAGTTGCATATTAAACGGCTCGCCCGGCCCGAGCCCCGGAGCGCCGTTGAAGTCGCCGATGGTGTCGGCTACATAACCATTTCCCCCCACCGACCCCGCGCCGCTCGCCAGGTTCTTCCGGTTAAACACGTTGAACATCTCAGCACGAAGCTGCAGCTTCAGGCGTTCGCCAAACGAGATGTTCTTGATCACCGATAGATCCACATCCGCGAAACCAGGACCCACGAACAGATTCCGGGAAAGATCGCCATCCGGGTTGGTGGTTCCCGGGCAGCCCGACGATCCCGGCACGCAGAAGGCCGCCGGATTCACGTAGGGCTCGCCCACTCCTGGAATAAACGTGTTATTAACGCCGGCGAACGGATTGCCAATGATGTTCAGGCCGGGGCGCTGCGTCCCGGCGTCGAAATTAAACGGCTGTCCGCTGTGGAACGAGAACAAGCTGCTCAATTGCCATCCGTGCGAGAGCCACTTCGGACCATGCGCGGATCCGGGGATATCGTAAGTCAGGAAGGTGGTGAAGTTCAGGCGCGTGTCGAAGTCACTGCTGCCGTATTCCTGCGCCAGGTTAAAACTATCCAATGGGATTACGCCGCGATACTCCGTGACATCGTCTAACGCGTGCGACCAGGTAAACGCTAACTGACCGGTGACTCCATGCCACGACCTGATCTTGAGGGTGCTCTGCATCGCGTTGTAATTTGAGTTGCCCATGCTGTTCAGTTGGTAGATCGATCCGACGTTCGGATATTCCCCGTTGTAGCTGCCGTTTTGGTTAAGATTCAGCATCACCGAACTCTTGCGCCCCAAGCTGCCGACATAGCCGACCTGCCACACCACGGCATTTCCGAACGCTCTTTCTACATTCAAGCTGTAATTGAAATAGTAAGGCGTCCGGAAATTCTGGTTGACCGAGTAGACGTTATAGAGGCTGCTGCCGCAGCCGCTCAGCGTGGGGCAAGAGGTACTGCCGGGGAAGATATACTGGTTCGCCTGCCAAGTGTAATTCGAAAGGCTATAGTTGTCGACCGGCTTCGGCCCTATCGGGTTGTCCTGCAGACCATCGGCGCCATTCCCGCGATAATCCAGGAACGGATTCATGTTGATCTGGTCGTAGAATACACCGAATCCGCCGCGCACCACGAGATCGTTCTTGGACGTCGGCTGGTAGGCAAAGCCCAAGCGCGGCCCGAAGTTGTTCCAGTCCGGCGGGAAGATCCGGTTGATGCCGTTGCCCTGGATTTTTAAGCCCTCCCCGGGAATAAAGACTGCCAGGTCCTGGTTGGTACTATATAAAGGTCCCATATAGTCATAGCGCAATCCCAGGTTCACATTCAGGTTACGAGTCACCTGCCAGTTGTCCTGGGCGAAGAAATCGAAGCTGTTGACCCGCACAAACCGTTCCGGATCTCCCACCGCAATGTCGGACGTGGACACATAGCCAGCCAGATAATCGGCCAGTGCCAGCACGTTCGAACTTACCGCCGTGTCTCCCGCCCACGGTCCCTGCGTGCCATCGAATGAGAAACTGCCCAACGACCGGCGGTGGTAGAATTCGTCCACACGTCCCTGCCGCACTTCGCCGCCGAAACGGAACTGGTGCTTCCCTTCGACCAGGGAAAGGATATCGGTCAGATGTCCAGTAGGATCGCTGCGGCCCTCCGGAGGCGTGATTCCCACCTGGTCGAAGCCGGCGATTTCAATATTGGGAGCGCCCATGATCGGGTTCCCGTGAATGGTGGCATCCGGGCTGGTATACAAGCCCAAAGCGTGCTCATCGAAAGTGTTGTTCGAGTCGTGGAATACCTGGTTGAAGTAACTGATGCCAAACAGCAGCTGGTTGGTCAGCCTTTCGGTGAAAACCGAGTTTAAAACAGCGGAATAGTTCTGCACATGAAGCGGCGCCACCTCGAAGTAATATCCCAGGTTGGAACTTGCCGTGGCCAGAGCCAGGCTGGCGCCGGGCGGCTGTGTCTGGCTGCCTTCGCCCGCGAACCAGTGCACCGAAAAATGGTTCTTGGCATTGAGGTTGTAATCGAGCTTGACCACGCCGTTAAGACTGTACCCGGTTCCCGGAACGGTTGCGAAGTAGTTATTAGGAGTTGCGGCGAGGTTAAGGATGGAGCTGGGCCACAGTGTCGACAACAGCGTCTGCGACAGTGGATTGACCGCGACGCCGTATTGGTTCAGTACACCGACGGCCTGGTTTACCCACGCCGTGGAAGGTTCCGTGGACAATCCCGTGAGACCGAAAATATACTGCTGCTTCTCGAACGCGCCGAAGAAAAAGAACTTGTCTTTTATGATCGGGGCGCCCGCGCTGAAGCCGTAATTCTCGTTGCGCAGCGGCGGCGCTTTGGGAAAATCGGCCGTGGGCACGAAGAAAGGTGAGTGCGCGGCGTAGAACTCATTGCGGTTGTAATAGTAGGCAGTGCCGTGCAGCTCGTTGGTGCCGCTCTTGATCGTCAGGTTTACCGTGCCCCCTGCATTGCGTCCACCCTCCGCGTTCGACTGCGTCTGCGCCGAAAACTCGTCAATAGCGTCCAACGGCATCACCACGCCGGCGATTCCCGACACGCCGCCCTGGTTTACCGCCGGAATGTTATGCCACATATCGTTGTTATCCGTGCCGTCGATCTGCCAGTTCATCTGATTGGCGCGCGTTCCATTCAGCGACCCAAACCCGCCCACGGAGTAACCCGCGTAACCCGGCGCGCTCGCGATCAATTGCGAAAAGTCGCGCCCGTTCATAGGGAGGTTCTGCACCGCTTCGTCCGGGATGGTGTCGCTTTGGGTCGAGCTGCTGGTATCGACGGTAATGGCCGCCGCCGAGACTTCCACGGCGGTAGCTTGCTGTCCTACCTTCATCGTGACTGGCAGGGTGTAGATAGCCCCAGCGGTCACAGGTATCTTATCCACGGTGGTAGGCGTAAACCCTGCGGAGGTGACCGCCACTTGATACGTGCCGGCCGGAAGATCCTGGAACGAGAACTGTCCCTCGGCGGTAGTGACCGTGGTGAGCACGACGCCGGTCCCGGTGTCTGTCGCTTTCACCGCGGCACCCGAGATGGCCGCTCCGGTCTGGTCGGTAACGGTACCGTTGATGGAGCCTCGAAAGGTCTGTGCATGGACTGCCACAGCCGCGAATAGCAGCATTACAACACATACGAACCGATGTCTCATAAGTTTCCCTTTTAGGGAGTGTCCTAAAAATTCTGAAAAAAGATGCCCGCCCGGCTGCAGGTCAATGCGCGAAATAACTCCAACTCCGGCAGTTACTGCAACGCATAAGTTGCGTCAACGGTGACGCCCGCGGATTTCTCCAACGGAAGGCAACTGGACAAATGCTTGTTTGTCATTCCGCCGCTGGGGGAACACACCATCACCCAGCACATTCCACAACGCGCTCCAACGCGGAGGTGTCGAGGTCGAGCGCCCGGCCGCAATTGGAGGGCGCAGGAGCCGGACAGTCGAGCCCGCGAAGCGGACGCAGCTTCGATCCCAGAAGGCCAAGTCCCAGGGCTTTTTGACATGTTAACCCAGAAATCCGCCCAATGCTAATAAATCTTATTTATTGGGATAAAATTGGGTGCGCCCACCCGGCCTCCAACGGCCTCGCCGGCCGGGCTGGTCGTGCTATATTCTCGTCGAATGTTCCGATTTGCTGTAATGCTCTGCGCGGCCGTAGCCACGGCTCAGAACACCAAGCCGCTGATGACTCTGGATGAATTCTTCGACGCGGTGGAGATACGCAGCGTACGAACTTCGCCGGACGGGCATGCCGTAGTCATCGAGACAGCGCGCGCCGATTGGGATGCCAGTCGCTTCCGCGGCGATTTGTGGCTATACCGCGACGATGGAGCCGGGTCTCTCGTCGGTCTTACGCGTTCGGGGCACGATCACGATCCGGAATGGTCGCCCGATGGCCATTGGATCGCGTTTCTATCCGATCGCCAAGGCGGCCCTGCGGAAAGCGAGATTGAGGCCCGGAGCAGTGAGAAGCCGGACCAGGTCTGGGTAATCTCCGTCAGCGGAGGCGACGCCTTCGCCGTGACGCATGGCGAGGAGAAGGTCCATGCATTTGCCTGGTCGGCCGATTCGCGCAAAATCTACTTCGCCACGCGCACGCCCTGGAGCAAAGAGCAGCAGGAGGCCTATCTCAAAGATTGGAAGGATGTCACGGAGTTTCGCGAATCGGAGCGCGGCGACGCCATCGAGTTCGTGGACATTGCCGCGGGCGCGTTGCAGCCCATCGCCGCCACACCCTGGCGCGTCAAGCAACTGGACGCGTCGCCGAACGGCAAGACTCTCGCGTTTCTCACGGATTCCGTCTCCCAGCGGCAGGAAGCCATGGAGGCATACGGCATCTATCTGGTGGACGCGGGCGGCGGGAAGCCGCGCGCGCTGGTCGAGCGCCCGGCCGTGCTCGACAGCATGCATTGGGCGCCCGATAGCCGGCACATCTTCTTCTCGTTTCTGAACGGTGCGGTGGAGGGCAGCTACCAGGATGCGCAGCCGCGCGTGTATTGGGCGGACGCGGTATCTTCGGGCGCCCGGCTGACGCGATGGGCGAAGTTTCCGGGAGCGGTCACCGGCTACACAGTCACCGAGGACGGCGGCTTACTGGTCACCGGCCGCATCGGCACCGAAGTGCAGGTCTATCGCGAGGAACTGCACGTGTTCGTGCAGGAGCCGGGACCGCCGGGCACGTACGAACATATTTCGGCGTCGGCGCATACTACGCGTGTGGCCTTCGTCCGCTCCACCCTGACCGAGCCGGCGGAGGTCTATTTCGGAGACAGCCTGACCGAGGCGCGCCGCATCACGTCATTTAACCGGCTGTTCACCACGCGGGCCCTGCCCGAAGGCCAGCCTTACCGCTGGACCGCGGATGACGGCGTCACCGTGGAAGGCATGCTGATTTACCCGCCCGGCAAACTGGGAGCGAAGAATCTACGCATGCTGACTCTGATCCATGGCGGCCCGGCGGACGCCGACGGCAATCACTTTGAAGCCGACTGGTACCAGTGGGGATCGCTGGCCGCCTCGCGCGGATGGCTGGTGTTCGAACCCAACTACCGCGGTTCGGTGGGCTATGGCGATCAGTTCACGCTGGCGATCGTGCCGAACATCGTTTCGAAGCCGGGCAAAGACATTCTGGAAGGCGTGGACGCATTGGTCAAAGACGGCATCGCCGATCCGGATAACCTGACCATCGGCGGTTATAGTTATGGCGGCTACCTGACTAACTGGCTGATCACACAGAATACGAGGTTCCGTGCAGCGGTTACCGGCGCCGGCGCCGTGGAGCATGTGGTGAATTGGGGCAACGACGACACCACTTACGATGACGCCTACTTCCTGGGCGGCCTGCCATGGGACATGATGAAGAATTATAACGACGAGGCCGCCATCTGGCAAATTAATAAAGTAAGAACCCCGACGCACATCGTGGCCGGCGCGGAAGACATACGCGTCTATGTAGGTGAGCAGTATCTTTTGGAACGCGCGCTGCACGCGCAAGGCGTGCCGGTTAAGTTACTGATCTTCCCAGGCGAGGGTCATGAGCTGGATAAGAACCCGTGGCATGGAAAGATCAAGGTACGCGAGGAATTGAAGTGGCTGGAAAAGTGGGTGAACGCCCGTTGACGGCTCGCGTCCGAGTGCGCTCTGCAATTGCGCTCGCGCTGCTGTGGCTGCCGCATCTGGCTGTATCGCAAAAGCCGGATACCGCCGAAGCGCATCTGGGCCAGGGCTACGATGCATTGAAGCAGGACCGCTACGAGGCAGCTGTAAATGAATTCCGCGCCGCTCTGCGCCTCGATCCCACGCTGGTAATGCGCGCTCAATTTCCGCTGGCTGTGGCGCTGTTCGAGATGAAGCAACAAGGCGAAGCGCGCCGGGAGTTCGAAGCCGTGCGGCGCGCAGTCGGCGATCACCCCAATCTCTCGTATTACCTGGGCCGGCTGGATCTGCTGGAGGAAAAATTCGATGATGCCGTGCGCCACTTTAACCAGGCGATTGCCAAGCCGCCCTTCCCCGATACAACTTACTACCTGGGCCTGGCATGCTTCAAGCAGGGCGATCTTCCGGCGGCGGAAAAGTGGCTGCAGCAGGCTGCGCAGGCGAACCCGCGGGATAGTCTGGCGCGCTATCAACTGGCCATGGTGTACCGAAAGCTGGGCCGCGAGGAAGAAGCCAAGAAGGCCTTCGCGGAATCGGCCGCCCTCCGACAGCGCGATACCGATGAAAGCGAGTTGCGCACGGAATGCGCGCAAAAGCTGGATGCCGGCCCGCGTGCGGAAGCCCGTGCGGTCTGCCAGCGGCTGTATGATCCGGGGAATGCGGAGCGGCTTACCGCGTTAGGCACCATCTACGGCCAACACGGCGATCTGGAGGACGCCCTGGAGCCCCTGCGCCGCGCCGCTGAACTCGCCCCCGAACGGCCGCAGATGCAGTACAACCTGGCGTACACGTACTTTCGCATGGGCCGCTTCGCGGAGGCCCGCGCCCCCGTGGCCAAGGCCGTCGAACGGTGGCCCGATATCTTCCAATTGAACTTCTTATATGGCGCGGTGCTGGCGCGGTTGGGTGAAGGCGAGGCCGCATACCAGGCACTGCGGCGCGCCCACGAACTGAATCCGGAGGATGCCGGCGCCGCGGATCTGCTTTACGGGACGACACTCGGCCTGGCCCGGAAAGCGCTGGCTGCGCGGCAATATCCCGATGCGCTGCGCTACTTCGGTGAAGCGACGAAATTGCGCCCCGGCGAAGCGGAGCCGCATCGCGGCATGGCAACCGCCGCGCAAGAGGCCAAACCTGAGTAGCGTTTCTGAGCCGCGCGCGTGAGCAAGCGGTCCTGCCTTTTTCAGCAGCAGCCGATCCGCACTTCGCCTTCCGGGGTGAGGGGCGGACCGAAAGCTTCCGCGGGCGCCGGCGCGCCATTGAGAACTGCTATCCAGCGGCGGAGCGCGTCAGAGACCACTAACAGCACACCCGCAATGAAGATAGTCGTCAGGATAGAATCCAGGTAACCGGTGAGCTCCTGGCCAGGCTTGTAAGTCAAGGGCCAGAAAATGTTTTTTACCGATAGAACGCCCGCGGTTACCGTAGTAACTCCGACGAATAACATAGGGAGACCGGTCAGCAGCGCGTACTTGGCTTTGCCCATATTCACCAGGAAGGTGGTCGACACCGCCAGGGCGATGGTGGCCAATAACTGGTTACCAATGCCGAACAACGGCCAGATAGTCGACACAGAACCGGTGTAAATAAGGTAACCCCAGCCCAATACGACCACGAAGGTAGCCATCAGGTTGCCGGGCAGCCATGCGGTATTGGCGAAGCTCTGGTGTACGCGCCCCAGAAGTTCATGCATGACATAGCGCGCCACGCGCGTCCCGGCATCGATGGTCGTCAGGATGAAAAGCGCCTCAAACATGATGGCGTAGTGATACCAATAGGCCAGCAGTCTGTCCATGCCCGGCAGCCCGCGGAAAATCTGGGCCATGCCGATAGCCAGTGACACGGCCCCGCCGGTGCGGCCCGCCAGATTCTCACCCACCTCGCGCGAGAACAGATCCAGATTCACGGTATGCAAACCGAGCTTCCCGAACTCCGCGGCGGTGCTGTTGATGGCGAAATAATCGCCGGGATACATAGAAGTGGCGGCAATCAGCGCCAGCACGCCCACCAGCGATTCCGCCATCATGGCGCCGTAGCCGATAAAGCGCGCGTCGGTCTCTTTGTCCAGCATCTTGGGCGTGGTGCCGGAAGAGACTAGAGAATGGAAGCCGGAGATCGCGCCGCAGGCTATGGTGATAAACAGAAAAGGGAAGAGTTTGCCCTTGATGATCGGCCCCCCACCCGATACAAACTGGGTGAACTGCGGAAAGCGAATGTCCGGATGCACTAATAAAACGCCGATTACCAGCGTGGCAATGGTACCCAGTTTGACGTAAGTGGAAAGATAGTCCCGGGGTGCGAGTAACATCCATACGGGCAGGACCGATGCGATGAAGCCGTAAGCGGCCATTAACAGAGTAATCTGGTGCGGCGATAGTGTCAGCGTGCTGGCGGCGTTCGATTGCGCAAACACGTGGCCGCCGATCACGGCGGCGATCAGCAGCACCACGCCGAAGCTACTCGGCCCGGTTACCCTGATCCGGCCGCTCTGTCTCTTAAACATCCATACGCCCATGACCAGCGCGATAGGAATGGTGGCGCCGATAGTGAAGACACCCCACGGGCTGTTGGCCAGCGCGTTGATCACCACGATACCCAGTCCCGCCAACGACACCAGCAGGATGAACAGTACGGCAATCATGGTGACCAGGCCGGCGAACGGGCTGATCTCCGTGCGCGCAATACCGGCCAGCGAGCGGCCGCGGTGGCGTACCGATGCCACCAGCACAGTGAAATCCTGTACGCAACCGGCGAGGACGCCGCCTATCAGCAGCCAAAGGAATCCCGGCGCAAATCCGAATTGTGCCGCCAGCGTGGGACCCACCAGCGGTCCGGCGCCCGCGATCGCGGCGAAATGGTGTCCGAACAGTACCCACTTGGGCGATGCGATAAAATTGTGCCCGTCCCGGTATTGATGGGCCGGGGTGACTCGCTGGTCATTCAGGACGAGTGCCTTGGCGGCTATGAAGGCGCTGTAATACCGGTAAGCGATCGCGTATACGCATAGAGCGCCGAGCATTATGGGGAATGTGTTCATGGCCGTTGTACTTTAGATCATAACCCGCCATGTGAGGATTTGTCGGCCGCCGCGGGGCAGGCGCCCTGGGCGGTGTGTCCTTCAGCGCCCGGCGCTCAGGCCGCCGGAGCTTGGGCAGCCAGGAGCCTGGCCCACGAAAGACCAGGGAATGACATTGGACGAATGCCTGCCGGCAAGCCGGGAGTGACTAATACTTACTTGCTGGCAGAGTTAGAGCCGGGTGGCCCATCCCGTGCAGCAGCGCGCGTCAAATCGGGCCTATTTGTAGAGTGCGCATACGCTCTTGAGACCGAGCGCACGTCGAATCGCGACAGTTTTTTACGAACGGGAGAATGTGCGTGCTAACCGACCCTACAGGCGGCGGCATTTCCGAGAAATCTCACCGTTCTGGCGCCAAGGTCGATACATTGAAAGGCATACAAGCAGGTTCGCCGCAACCAAAACGAAGCTGCAGCGGGACTGAAGCCCCGCGCCGGCTAAAGCCCGCCCTCCACGGGCGGCCTCCTCCAGACTTTCCCCTTGACAATCTAGGGCAAGTTGCCGTATGCTACCCATAGATCATCATAGGAAACGCATAAACCATGGCCAAATCCGATTCGCCGATGCTTCTGCAGGGCACCCTCGACTTGTTAATCCTGCACGCTCTGCAACACGGGGCGCTGCACGGCTACTCCATCGCGCAGACCATCCACCTGCTCTCCGACCAGGCGCTCAAGGTCGAAGAAGGCTCGCTCTATCCGGCGCTCTACCGCCTGGAACTGGATGGCGCCATCAAGGCCAATTGGGGCATATCCGAGAACCACCGCAAGGCCAAGTACTACGAGATCACCCGGCGCGGCAGGAAGCTGCTGGCCGCCGAACAGGAAACCTGGAGCCGCCTGTCGCTGGGCGTCCAGCGGGTGCTGGCACGCCAGCCGTAGCCCGACACAACGCCGATCAGGAGAACGCATGCCACGCCTCTTTCTCAAACTATTCCGCCGCCGGTCTATGGAGCGCGACCTGGCGGCCGAGATGGCCTTCCATCGCGAGATGGCCGCCGCCCACGGCAATCCCATACCCATGGGTAACGCCACCGTACTGGAAGAGCAGGCCCGCGATTTGTGGCGGTTCACCTGGCTCGAAAACCTCTGGCGCGATGTGGTATACGGTGCGCGCAGTTTACGCCGCAGCCCCGCGCTGGTGGTCACCGCCTTGCTCTCTCTCGGTTTAGGCATCGGTATCAACGCCGGCATTTTCTCCATGGCCGTGGAGTTCCTTTTCAGCAATCCCTCCGTTACGGATGTCCATTCGCTGGTCGCCATCCGGATAGCAGGCAACAGCCATGAACCGAAGGCCGTGGTCGATTTCATCCGCGCCAGCGGCCTGTTTCAGGACGTGGTGGGCGAGAACGAAGAAAACTACATCAACTGGAACGATGGCGCCGAAACGCGGCAAGTTTTCTCCGCTGAACTCACCAAGAACTACTTCACCGCGCTGGGCGTTCCTATCGCTTACGGCCGGGGCATCCTGCCGCAGGATCCCGACGAGGTGGTGGTGCTGAGCGACCATTTCTGGCGCTCCCGTCTGCGCGGCGATCCCGCGGTAGTCGGCCGTACACTGCGCCTGGACGGGCGTGCGTACACGGTGGTCGGCATTCTGCCGTCCGATTATCGTTCGTTGATCGGCTTCGGCTATTCGCCCGATGTTTACGTGCCGCGGTACCAGGAGGACACCATCCTGGCCATCTATGCGCGTCTGAAACCCGGTATGACCATCGGCCAGGCGCGCGCCGGATTAGCCGCGGTCGGGCGACGGCTGGACACAGCTATTCCCGCGCCGTACCGCTACGAGGAGGGCACCATGGTGACGCCCATCGCCGGCGTCGATCGCCTCAAGTACGAGTCCGAAATGCAGACGGTCGGCCTGTTTTTCATCGTGCTGCTGGCGGTGGTCGGACTGGTGCTGACCATCGCTTGCGTGAATGTCGCCAGTCTGCTGCTGGCGCGTGGTGCAGCCCGCCGGCAGGAACTCGCCATCCGTCTTTCACTGGGCGCCGGACGAGGCCGGCTGGTGCAGCAACTGCTGGTTGAAACCGCCTTGCTTTCTTTGATGGGCGTCATTTTCGGTCTGATCCTGCGTGAAGCTATGGCCGCCGGCGTCGAACACCTACAGTTGCCCTTGCCTCTTCCCATTCATCTGCATCTGACGCTCGACTGGCGCGTGACGCTGTATGCCATTCTGCTGGCCACCCTTGCCACCCTGGTTTGCGGACTGTTGCCTGCCTGGCGCTCCGTGCGCCATTCGCTGGCGCCCGCCCTTCACCGGGAAGGCCGCATGCGCCTGCAGCGTACGCTGGTGGCGGCGCAGTTGGCGCTTTCGCTGATTGTGCTTACGGCGGCTTTGCTCTTCGTGCGCAATCTGTGGCGGTCGAGCTCCATCAGCCCCGGGTTCGATATCCGCCACACCGTCTATGCAGACGTCAACCTGCCGCCCGGAGCATACAAAGACGTGGCGCCCAAAAGGGCCTACGTCACTGGCGCGCTGCGCGAGCTGTCGGCGCTGCCGGGCGTGGAATCTTCCGCGGCGGCGCGCGTCATTCCATTTACCGCGGGCACGCGGTTTATGGTTGACCTGAAGCCGCTGGACAATGGCAAGGCCGTCCATGCTTTCTTTTATTGGAATGCCGTCTCGCCGGATTATTTCCGCGCCATGGGCATCCCTATCAGTCGTGGACGAACCTTCCAGGAGCCCGGCGACACCTCCACGCGGCCGATGATTGTGAACCGGGCATTCGTCGCGCGATACATGGCGGATCGCGACCCGTTGGGCCGCCTGTTCCAATGGGGCGGGAACAAAATGCCCTATGTGGTGGTCGGGATCGCCGACGGCACCAAGAACTTTTCCCTCGGCGAGGACGACCAGCCGCAGCTCTACGAGGATCTGGCGCGCGCCGATAACGATCGCACGCGGATCCAATTCGTCATCCGTAGCGCCACTCCGCCAGCCACGCAATTGGCAGCGGTACGCGCGGCGCTGCGGCGCGTCGAACCGAACGCCGGCGTGGACGTGGCTACGCTCTATTCCAGTATCGGCCTGGCATTTCTTCCGAGCCAGATGGGCGCGGCGCTGCTCGGAGGCATCGGCATACTCGGCCTGACACTGGCCATCATAGGGCTGTACGGCGTCATGGTGTACTCGGTCAGCCGCCGCACGCGCGAAATCGGCGTGCGCCTGGCACTGGGGGCGAACCGGCGCGACGTCGCCCATATGGTCCTGGCCAGCGCCGCCAAACTCATATTCATTGGATCGGCCGCCGGGCTGGTGGTCGCTTTCTTCCTGGTGAAGCCGCTGGCGATGTTCCTGGTGCCCGGACTTCGTCCCAACGATCCCATCAGCTTCGTCACGGTGGCGGTGGTGCTGGCGGTCACGGGTCTGGCGGCCGCGTGGGGACCCGCCCGGCGCGCTGCCGCGGTGGACCCGATGACGTCACTGCGCTACGAGTAGCGACTGCCGGCGGCGCCGCCTGAATCTGCACCAGATCTTCGGACGCGGCCACCGGCGCGGGCGGACGCAACAGGTTTCGCGACCACTTCGAAAAATAGATCAACCGTTCGATGGCCGGCAACAGCCGGCGCACGGTCTTGCCGTGGAACAGCAGGCTGCCTGCCACCAGCGCCGGATGCGGAATGGTGGTGCAGCAGCGCGCGCAGATATCAATCTCGCCTGCGCGCCCCTGGGTGTGCGCGCGGCGCATGCGCACCATCTCCGCGCCGTTCCAGAGCCTCGCGAGCGGCTGCCGCACGATGTTACCCAGCGGCGCGCCATCCAGCATATAGCTCTGGCAGCACGGATAGACGTCGCCATTCTGCTTCACATACAGCGGCCCGCGCCACAAGTAATGGCAGGGATGTTTCCAGTCCTCCGCCGCGTGGCCGGCATCCGGACGCATCATGTTGGTTTCGTCTTCCTTGATGCGTACCTGATCAACACCCGGCACGCCGCGCCAGAACCGCACGAATTCGGCTACTTCGCCGGCGTTGCGCTCCATGCGTACCATCTGCACGACCACTTGCAGCTTGGCCCGGCGGGCGTGCTTCATTTGGGCGAAGCGCACGAAGTTATCGCGCACCTTTTCGAATTTGGCGCCCTTGCGGTAGAATTCGAAGCTCTCCTTAGTCGACCCATCGAAGCTGAGGGTGATCTGTTCGAGCGGTGACGCGAGCACCCGCGCGGCTACGCGCTCATCCAGAAAAGTTCCATTCGTCGAAAGCAAGGTGGAGATGCTGTGCTGGTGGCAGAACTCGATCCGCTCGAATATTTGCGGATCCATGAACGGCTCACCCAGTCCGATCAGCATCATATGTTCGGCCGTGTTTCCGGATTCCCGCACCACGCGTTCGAATACGTCGCCGGACATGTCGGCTTTGGGCTGCTTGTGCGTCTCGCGGGGACACATCGGGCAATAGAGGTTGCATTTGGCGGTGGTCTCGACAATGTACTCCACGGGCAGGCCCGCCAACGTCGCACGCCGCGCCAGATAGCCCCACAACAGCTTGGCCCGATTCCAGGCTCGCATTGGTCCTTTCATTGTACCCGCCGCCCAGGCGCGCTTCGGGCGCCGACGGGGCTGAAGCCGCACACAATGGCCGCGTGCTCGTGCTGTTGATCTGCCTAGCGGCCGGGCAAGCCGGCTCGACGACGCGCGCTGCGCCGCCCGCGGATCCGGACATTGCCATGCACCAGGTCCACCCATGGCAGGACGTCGCGGATCGCCTGCCGCGGGCTTCACTTCGCCAGCGGACGCGACACCCCACCGCGGATTCCAATTCAAGCTTCGGTACGCGATAGGTGCTCGCATTCCGTGGACCTCCCGCGATCGCAGCGCAAATGCGGATCGACGTCTTGTCGCCGGAAGGTCTCCTCCAGCCGCCGGCCCATCGCATCCACGCGGGTTTTTCCCAGGCAAGCGACCGTGAAACAGGCAGCCGTCCGGAGCGATCGGAGCCATGCGCGCACCAGAGTACTCAAAGGACGGCGCTTCTGCCATCATAGATCGATGCGATGGCTCGTGCCAGCTGGAATAATCGCCTTTTCCTACTTCGAGATTCGCGGCGCACTGCCTGAGATCGCGGCGCGCGCCCCTAACGCCGGCGTAGCGGGCGCCGCGGCGGCCGCCCTCTGGATATCCCTGTTTGTGGAGATTCTAGTGACCGGCGTGCTGTTGCTGGTGCCCTGGATCGGCCGCGGTTTCCCCGCAGCCGTTCACTTCGGCTCGCGCCGGTTGAGCGATTACACGCTCGCACAGCGGGAACGCATCCTGCCGCTGCTGCGGAATATGGCGGTGCTGATGGCCGCCGAATGCAACGCGTTTTCGGGGATTGGCATTCATATGCGGATCGAGGCAGCGCTCAAAGATCCGCGTCACCAACCGCCGAATCTGTGGTGGGCGGGGGGAATGTTGATCAGCTTTGCGGCGACCACGTACTACTACCTGCAAAGGTTCGATGAGGTTGCCGGCGAGGAATAGGCCCTGCGGCACCCGCTCGGCACACGCTCGGCACGCGCTAATGATGCACGCGCCACCTGCCGATAAATAATCAGGAGAACAGTGCCCTGCCGTTGAATCTGATCCTCAGCACGGCTGCGGGCGGCCCCATTAATTGGCCGCTCGTGGGAGCCGGCCTCGCGACAGTTATACTCGTGGGCGCGCACGTGCGCCTCGCGCGGCATCGCAAGCGGGCGACCGAAACGATAGCAGAGCGGACCTTAGCCCTTAACGCTACCGTAAAAGAGCTGGAACTTGCCCGCCGGGCCGCCGAGAGGAGCGAAACGCGCTACCGGAAACTGCTGGAGGTCTCGCCCGATGCCATTCTGTTGAACGAGAACCATCTGATAGTGATGGCCAACAATGCTGCCGTGAAGCTGTTTCGCGTCAGTGGCGCGGAGGAACTCCTCGGCCGCAGCTTTCTCGACTTTGTGGCGCCCGAGTCTCGCGCCGAGGTGGCTAAGGCCGGCCAGAGCTTGTGCACGAACGAGATACAAATACCGCACCGCGAGGCGCGGATTGTTTGCGGCGGGACGGCCGTGGACGTCGAGATCGCGGCCGCTTCTTATTTAGACGGTGAAGGCCCCATTGTCCAGTCCGTTATCCGGGATATCACCCAGCGTAAGAGAGCGGAGGAGACGCTGCGCCTGAGCGAAACACGCTTGCGCGGCATCACAGATTCGGCCCAGGATGCCATCCTGATGATGAATCCGCGCGGGGAAATCAGCTATTGGAACCCGGCCGCCGAGGCGATTCTCGGCTACGGCGAGGAAGAAGCCATCGGGAAAGATCTGCACACCCTGCTGGTGCCGGAACGCTACTCCGAAGCCCAGGGCGCCGCCATGCCTGAGTTCGTGCGAACCGGCTGCGGGAACGTCATTGGCAAGACGCGGGAGTTGCCGGCCCGCCGTAAGGATGGCCGCGAAATAACCGTAGATTTATCGCTGTCGGCGCTCTGTATCGCCGGCGAATGGCACGCCGTGGGAATCATGCGTGACATCACCAAACGAAAGCAAGCCGAGCAGTTGTTGCAAAGAAGCGAAGAGCAGTTTCACCAGTTGGCGGAAAACGTTCGGGAAGTCTTTTGGATGACACCGCCGGAGGCCGGCCGGATCCTCTACGTCAGCCCCGCCTATGAACAGGTTTGGGGAAGAACCTGTGAGAGCCTCTACCGCGACCCGGCATCCTGGCTGGCCACCATCCATCCAGACGACGCGGAACGCGCCCGCCTGTTCTTCACCCGGCGATTGCCGGTGGAAGGAGACGGGTTGGAATACCGCATCCGCACGCCCGATGGACGCGAGAAATGGATCCGCGATCGGGCTTTTCCCATACGCGACAAAAGCGGGAACGTGGTGCGCTGCGCCGGCATAGCAGAGGATATCACCGAACGCAAAACCTATGAAGCCGAGTTGATTCGTGCGCGCGAGCTGGCCGAAGCCGCCAATCGGGCTAAGAGCGTTTTCCTGGCCACGATGAGCCATGAGCTGCGCACTCCCCTAAACGCCATTCTGGGGTTCACCGAGCTTCTGGAGTTGGAGATGTCGGACCGCGGAATGGATGACTGGAAGATGGACATACAACAAGTCCGGAAGGCTGGTCAACACTTACTGGAGCTGATCAGCGACGTGATGGATCTTTCCAAGATTGAGGCCGGCAAGATCGAACTGCAGCCGGAGAGTTTCGACATAGCGACGCTGGTGGGCGAGATAGCGGCTAGTGTAGAACCCATGGCGGCCAAAAATCAGGTCGAAGTGCAGGTGGCGTGCGATCCGGCTATCATCTATGGCGACAGACTGCGCATCCGGCAATGCCTGTTCAACCTGGTGGGGAATGCATGCAAGTTCACCCGCCGCGGATGGGTACGGGTAGAGGCCAAGCCGGAGAGCGGCGCGGACGGAACGTGGTACACGGTGCGCGTTATCGACACGGGCATTGGGATGCGGCGAGAAGATCTGCACCGGCTCTTCAACGACTTTACACAACTGGATGCCTCCAGCACGCGAAAATATGGCGGCAGCGGGCTGGGTCTGGCCATCAGCCGCCGGCTAAGCCGTATGATGGGCGGCGATATTACGGTCGAAAGCGTCTTAGGGCAAGGTTCCACATTCACCCTGCGCTTGCCGATGCACACGGCACCGCACACGGACGCGGCTGCGTCCCCGTCCGAGTTTCCGGCGGCGCTGGTTCTCAGTAATGGATAACGCATGGCAAGAATACTAGTTGTCGAAGACGATGCGGCCAACCAGGAACTCGTCACCAGGTTTCTGAGGCGGGAAGGTTATACCGTAATACAAGCTCTGGATGGCCTGGCCGGTGTGGCCACCGCACAAGAGTGCAAGCCTGACCTGATCCTTATGGACTTAGGCCTTCCCGAGCTGGACGGCTGGGAAGCCGCGCAACGCATCCGCGCCAATCCCGAAACGGCCCGTATTCCGATCATCGCGCTGACCGCCCATACGCTCGCCGAAGATGTCCGCAAGGCGATCGACGTTGGTGTCGACGCCTACGAAACCAAACCGGTGGTCTACCAGAGGCTCATGAATAAGATTGCTGCATTGCTCAAAGACTAAGCCGCGTGTTGGGCCGGCACCTTCCGGGCTCCGCTGCTCTCAGTGCCTGTCTGCGGCTTGGCGCAAGGTATTACAACCTGTCAAAATCTTTCGCAGTATGCGCAGAAGCTTGGAGGGCGGGCTTTAGCCTCGCTAAAGCGTGCACCACAAGCTCAAACATACCGCCCCTTGATCTGGTTCCACCGCACCAGCAGCGGATCCAGAAACGCCGCCACGCCGCGCCAGGTACTGACCTTGGTCCCCGCCACATCGTTCCATTTCACCGCTACTTCGATCTCGCGATAGCCCAGTTGCCGGCCGATGAACAGCACCTCCACGTCGAAACCGAAGCCGTCCAGCAACTGCCGCCCGAAAATCTCGCGGGCGACCCGCGCTTCAAACAGCTTGAAACCGCATTGCGTATCGCGGAACGGCAACCCGGTTACGAGGCGCATTACCAGGTTGAAGATCCGGCCGGCATTTTCGCGAAACCAGGATTGGTGCACGCCGATCAACGCGCGATCGAGGGCGCGCGAACCCACCGCCACCTGCGCGCCCTCCCGCGCGGCGGCCTGCCATAGCTTTTCCAGCTCCGCGATCGGCGCGGAAAGGTCCGCATCGGTGAACAGCGCCCATTCTCCGCGGCAATCGAGCATCCCGTGGCGCACGGCATAGCCTTTGCCGCGATTGCCCGGATTGCGCAGCACGCGCAAGTCCGGGAACTCGTTCTGCATGCGCGCGGCCACGTCCGCGGTGCCATCCGTGGATCCGTCGTCCACCACCAGAATCTCGGCGAAAGCCCAGTCGCCGCGCCTCAAATATGCGATCACCTGCGCGAGCGCCGCCGGCAATCGCTTCTCTTCGTTGTAGGCTGGAATGATAATAGAAATGGATCGGGTCAAGGAAGACCTATAATATCCAAATTCCCCGAGGAGAACGATTTGTCCCTGGAAGACGAGTTATTGCAGCAACGCCTGGAGCGGATTCGGGAAATCGAAGCGCTGGGTTTCCGGCCCTACGGCCAGCGTTTCGATTTCACTCATACGATCCCCGACATCCTGGCCGAGTACGGCGCGAAAACCGCGGAGGAACTTGCCGTGCCCGTACGCGTGCGCATCGCCGGACGCGTCGCAACGCTGCGGCGCATGGGCAAGGCCGGCTTCGCGCACCTGGCACAGAATGGCGCGCGCCTGCAAATATACATTAAGAAAGATGCGATCCCCGAACGCGATTTTGCCGTTTACCAGTTAATCGATCTGGGTGACATCATTGGGGTGGAGGGTTACCTGTTTCGTACCCGCACCGGCGAACTGAGCGTGCACGTCGAACATCTGGAATACCTGGCCAAGACGCTGCTGTCGATGCCGGAGAAATGGCACGGCCTGGAGGACGTAGAGACGCGCTACCGGCAGCGGTACCTCGACCTGATCGCCAACCCGGAGGTGCGCCAGGTATTTCTCACGCGCAGCCGCATCATTGCTTCGCTGCGCCGCCAGTTGGAGAGCCACGGATTCATAGAAGTGGAAACGCCCATGATGCAGCCCCTGTATGGCGGCGCTACTGCGCGTCCGTTCATCACGCATCACAATACGCTGGATATCGACCTGTATATGCGCATCGCGCCGGAGCTGTATCTGAAACGGCTGCTGGTAGGCGGGCTCGAGCGTGTCTATGAGATCAACCGCAATTTCCGCAACGAAGGCCTCTCGACGCATCACAACCCGGAATTCACCATGCTGGAGTTTTACCAGGCCTACACGGATTACCAGGGCATGATCGATCTTTCCGCCGAGTTGCTGGCGCAGGTGGCGCGTGATGCGACTGGCGGCGTGGAAGTGGAATACGACGGCCATAAGCTGAATTTCGCATGCCTGCAGCGATTCACCATGCGGGAGGCTATTGTGGAGTTCTGGCAGGGCGACGGCCGTCCCACGGCAGAGCAGGTGCGCGATCCCGCATGGCTGCTGGACCATTCCGGCAAAATTACGGCGGGCGAAGCGCTGGCAGATATCTTCGAACGCGTGGTGGAGGATCAACTGATCCAGCCCACCATCATCTACGACTATCCCGTGGAGACTTCGCCCCTCTCGAAGAACAAGCCCAGCGATCCCGCGTTCGTCGATCGCTTTGAAATCTACATCGCCGGTATGGAAGTGGCCAACGGCTACACCGAGTTGAACGATCCGCAGGAGCAGCGCCGCCGCTTCGACATGCAGCTCGCCATGCGGGAACACGGCGACGAAGAAGCGCACCAGATGGACGAAGATTACGTGCGCGCTCTCAGCTATGGCATGCCGCCCGCCGGCGGCGAAGGCATCGGCATCGACCGCCTGACCATGATTCTGACCGGCTCGAAATCGATCCGCGACGTAATACTGTTTCCACTGCTGCGTCCGGAAGGCCCCATCGATCTGGTGGCGCGGCTGCGCGAATTGGACGGTGTTACCGAGCCGCGACCGTCAGGGAGCGGTGCCTGACCTCGTGCCATCCTCCTTCGAACTATTCGTTGCGCGGCGCTATCTGAGGGCCCGCCGCAAGGAAGCCGTCATTTCCGTTATCACGGCGATCTCCGTGGTGGGCGTGGCCGCGGGCGTGATGGCGCTGGTAGTGGCGCTGGCCATCAACAACGGCTTTCGCGATACGCTGCAACGCAACCTGCTCGGCGCCATGGCGCACATCACTGTACAGGAAAAGGCGCCTGGCAACGGCATTGAGAACTGGGAAGGGATGGCCGCCAGGATCCGCCGGGTGCCCCACGTCGTCGCGGTGGGTCCGGCGCTTTACAGTCCAATTTTCTTTTCCGGCCCGGTAAATCAAAAGGGCGGCATTCTGAAAGGTGTCGATATTGGCATTGAACTGCAAATCAGCGATACGTTGCGCCATCTGAAAGCCGGCTCGGTGGACCGATTGCGCGCGGCGCCCACGCCCGGCACGCCCGGCATGCCCGGCATCATCCTGGGATCGCGGCTGGCCGAAGATGTGGGCATGCTGCTCGACAGCATGGTCAGCGTGGTCAGCCCGCAGGGCGAATTGACGCCTATCGGACCGCGTCCGTCCATCCGCCGCTTTCGCGTGGTGGGGATCTTCGAATCCGGCTTCTACGATATCGACGATACTTGGGCATATACGTCGCTGGCGGCGGCGCAGCAGGCGCTCTCGCTGCCCGACGTGGTGAATGAGATCGAAGTGAAGCTCGACGACCTGAATCGCGCGCCGGCGGTGGCGCGCGAGATTGAGCAGCTCGCCGGATCGAAGTACGCCACCACCACCTGGATGGAGCGCAATCATCAACTGCTGAACGCACTGCAGATGGAGAAGGCCGTGACGGTGGTTACCATCGGGTTGATTGAACTGGTGGCGGCTTTGAACATTTTGATCACGTTGGTGATGATGGTGATGGAGAAGTACCGCGACATCGCCGTGCTGATGTCGATGGGCGCGCGGCGGGCGCAGATCCGCGGCATATTTATGCTGCAAGGGATTTTGATCGGGGTGGTGGGAACTGCGGTCGGCCTGGTCATCGGGTACGCGCTCTGCTATTTCGCCGATCGCTACCGGTGGATCCGGCTGGACGAACAGGTCTACGCATTGAGCTTCGTGCCGTTTGAGCCGCGCTGGGTGGATGGGGTGTGGATTGCGGCGGCGGCCGTACTGGTCAGTTTTCTCGCTACGATTTATCCGGCGCGCAATGCCACACGGATTGCGCCGGCGGAGGTGCTGCGCTACGAATAGTGGGGCAGACCTCCAGGTCTGCGCGGGTCCTCCAGGACCCGCAGCTCGCGCAGGCCGACGTGGACGTCGGCCCCAGGACTGGAGTCCTGCCCCACAATTTATGCAGGTGTTATGCAGGTGTTCGGTTGCGCGAAAACTAAGTGGCATTTGGCTTTAGCCTGGCTTTAGCCGGCGCGGGGCCTGCCGCTAGGCGCCGCGGCCAGTCAGAGCCGCCTTCAAGAAATCCCGGTTCATACGCGCGATCACCTCCAACGGAATCGCCTTCGGGCACACCGCTTCGCACTCCCCAATGTTCGTGCAATAGCCGAACATCTCCGAGTTAGCCTGCGCCACCATCGCCACCGCTCGCGCGTATCGTTCCGGCTGCCCTTGTGGCAGCACGCCCAGATGCGTGATCTTAGCCGCCGTAAACAGCGCCGCGGCCGCGTTCGGACACATCGCCACGCACGCACCGCAGCCGATACAGGCCGCCGCATCCATCGCGATATCGGCGGTTGCCTTAGGAATCAGGATGGCATTGCCGTCCGGCGCGCTGCCGGTAGGCGCGGTAATATAACCGCCCGCGGCGATGATCCGGTCGAACGCGCTGCGGTTCACCACCAGGTCTTTGACGATCGGAAACGCCCGCGCGCGCCACGGCTCCAGGTACAATTCGTCGCCGTCTTTGAAGTGCCGCATGTGCAACTGGCACACCGTCGTGCCGCGCTGCGGACCGTGTGCCACCCCGTTGATCATGAATCCGCACATGCCGCAGATGCCCTCGCGGCAATCGTGATCGAAGGCCACCGGCTCCTCGCCGTTGGCTATCAGGCTCTCGTTCAGTACATCGAGCATCTCCAGGAACGACATCTCCGGATTGACGTCCGGCACCGCATAGCGCACCATGCGTCCCTTTTCGCCGCCGTGGCGCTGCCGCCAGATATGCAGAGTCAGTTTCATTTACTTGTAGCTCCGTTGACTGGGATGCACGTAATCGAAATGCAGAGGCTCTTTGTGGAGCTCGGGTGTCTGCCCTTCGCCGCGATACTGCCAGGCCGCCGCGTAGGAATACTCCGCATCGTTCCGCAGCGCCTCGCCATCCGGCGTTTGATACTCCTCGCGAAAATGGCCGCCGCACGATTCATTGCGCTCCAGCGCATCCAGGCACATCAGCTCCGCCAATTCGAAGAAGTCGCCCACCCGTCCGGCTTTTTCGAGCGACTGGTTCAGCTCCTCACCAGTGCCCAGCACCTTCACATCGCGCCAGAATTGCGCGCGCAGCGCCGGAATCTCTTCGAGCGCATGCCGCAGCCCTTCCGCGTTGCGTGCCATGCCGCAATATTCCCAAAGCAGTTTGCCCAAGTCGCGGTGGAACGAATCGACCGAGCGCGTGCCCTTGATCTCCAGAAAGCGCCTGGTCTGGCAGGCCACCTGCGTTTCCGACTCGCGAAAGGCCGGGTGACTGGCGTCCACCTTGGGCAGCTTCATGCTGGCCAGGTAGTCGCCGATGGTGTACGGCAGTACGAAATAGCCGTCCGCCAGGCCCTGCATCAGCGCGCTGGCCCCCAGGCGATTCGCGCCGTGATCGGAAAAGTTGGCTTCGCCGATCACATACAAACCCGGAATGGTGCTCATCAGGTTGTAATCCACCCACAGTCCGCCCATCGTGTAATGAATCGCCGGATAGATGCGCATGGGTACCTGGTAAGGATTCTCGCCCGTGATGCGCTCGTACATATCGAACAGGTTTCCGTAGCGTTCCCTGATCACCTGCTCCCCTAGCCGCGCAATCGCCTCGCTGAAATCCAGATACACACCCAAGCCGGACTCGCCCACGCCCCGCCCTTCGTCGCAGACCGCCTTGGCGTTGCGCGAAGCCACATCGCGCGGCACCAGGTTGCCGAAGCTGGGATAGCGGCGTTCCAGGTAATAGTCGCGCTCGGCCGCGGGGATCTGATTGGGCGGCCGCCTGTCGCCTTTCTTCAGCGGCACCCAGATGCGCCCGTCGTTGCGCAGCGATTCGCTCATCAGCGTGAGCTTCGATTGATATTCGCCGCTGACCGGAATGCACGTCGGATGGATCTGGGTGAAGCATGGATTGCCAAAGAACGCGCCCTTCTTATACGCCCGCCAGATCGCGGTAGCATTGCATCCCTTGGCGTTAGTCGAAAGATAATAAGCGTTCCCATAGCCGCCGGTGCCCAGCACCACCGCGTCCGCCACGTATGATTCGATCTCGCCGGTAATCAGATCGCGCGTCACGATACCGCGTGCCTTGCCGTCAATCACCACCAGGTCGAGCATCTCGTGGCGCGGGTACATCTTCACCTGCCCTGTGCCGATCTGACGTTCCAGCGCCTGGTACGCGCCCAGTAGCAATTGCTGCCCGGTCTGGCCGCGCGCGTAGAACGTACGCGACACCTGCGCGCCGCCGAACGAGCGGTTGTCCAGCATGCCGCCGTACTCCCGCGCGAAGGGCACGCCCTGCGCCACGCACTGATCGATGATCTCGACGCTGATCTGCGCCAACCGGTACACATTCGCTTCGCGCGAACGAAAATCGCCGCCCTTCACCGTGTCATAAAACAGGCGGTAAATGCTGTCGCCATCCCCGTGATAGTTCTTCGCCGCGTTGATGCCGCCCTGCGCGGCGATGGAATGCGCGCGCCGCGGCGAATCCTGAAAGCAGAAGCACTGGACGTTGTAACCGAGTTCCCCGAGCGTGGCTGCCGCGCTGCCGCCGGCCAGTCCCGACCCCACCACAATAATGTTGTATTTCCGCTTGTTGGCCGGATTTACCAGCTTCAGATTGAATTTGTATTTGTCCCAAAGCGGTTCAATCGGGCCAGCCGGAATTTTGGCGTCGAGTTCCATATGCGCTCCTTTATTGCAGCGTCAGTACGCCTAGCATCACCATCACGGGGATGGAAATGTTGCCTATGGCGACGAACCAGGCAAAGCCCGCCGCGAATTTCTTGATGATAGGCGTGTACCGCGGATGATTCACGCCCAGCGATTGGAACATGCTCCACAGGCCGTGATAGAGATGCATGCACAACAGGGCCATGGCGATGATGTAAAAGATCGACACCGCCGGATTCTGGAAGCCGGCGATGACGTTAGTGCGTACGTCCATATCGCCGTCGGGCAAAGTATGCAGGGGCAGCACGCTGCCCACCGTCAGATGCAACACGTGAAAAACCACAAAGGCCGCGATGATGGGGCCGCTCCAGATCATGGTACGGGCCGCGTAGCTGGTGGGTACGTCGTCCTTCTTCACATAGGCTTCGGGCCGGGCGCGTTGTTTCACCCGCCACAGTTGCACCGATGCCGTAATGTGCAGAATCACGGAAGCGAGCAAAATGCAGCGCGCTATCCACAGCAGCAAGGCGTGCGCATGCAGGAAGTGTGCGTAGCCGTTAATCTGCTGCGCATCGGGCGAGTAGATTTGCAGGTTGCCGATCAGATGGGCAAGCACATAGCCGAACAGGATGACGCCGGTTATGGCCATCACCACTTTCTTGCCCAGTGTGGATTCGTAGAATCCTATCGAGCTGTTCAGTTGACTGCTGGTCGCGATGGCACTCATGTGGATGTCTCTTGGAAACATCCAGTATAATCGGGTGCGAAGTGCCGGTGGAGGGCGGGCTTTAGCGGAGTGCCCTCTGGGCCGGGCGCTTCAGCGCCGCAAACTCTCGTTATGCAACACCGCGGCCAACGCCACCATCAGCAGGGTTCTTTTCATCGTGAACCGGGATGCGGTGTCTCCGCCGCGGCGAGCACAACCTTCGCCAGCCGTTTGTCATGCATGGCTTTCCCCAACCGAGTGCCCACGATGGTCAGGCCGATGATCAGGAAGCCAATCGTACCCGGCTCTGGAGCGCTCGACGATCCCACGCTCAACGCGCGCGCACCCAGACTGCGCGAACCGTCGGCGCTTGTCAGGGAAGCACTAAAGTCATTGGCCATGGTGGTGCCCGGGTAGCCGAGCGTAATGGGGGCGCCGATATTGTGAAGGTCAATTATGAACTCGCTGCCCGAGAACAGCGCGGCCGCCTCCGCCGGGCTAAGCGATACATCCGCCGAAAATAAATCCACCGAACCGGAATACGATCCGCCGCTGCGCCATCCGGGAGTCAACAGGATATCGCCCGCCGGCAGGCCCAGCCGCGAGGCATCCGGATCAGTCAGCGGAATGCTGACGGCCCCGTTCACCGAATCAATCGTCCCTGTGAACAGAAAGCCCGGCATGTAGACGTCGGAGGTTCCGGGTATGGACGCCACCGGCCCGCCCAACGGCATCCCACCCAACAGCATTTCCACTTCACCGGGATAAGTATTATGACCCCAAGATCCGGCGTCTGACGAGATGTAGAAGATCAGGCTCGCGCCGGAGGTGACGCTCACTTCATAACTGTTAGTCACATCGAAGGTGGCCGCCGTGGCGATGGAACCGAGCATGAGTACCGGAAGTAAGAATCGGGCTAAGCTGTTTTTCATTGACTGGTAAGCCAATTCTAAGGTTGTAACTCTGGTAGGCGGCCGGGAAGGTTGTACCGGTACAAGGCCGATTCGTACGAGTACGCCATGGATGGCGGGCTTTAGCCGGCGGGGGGATTTATCCCCCGCATCCCCGTCTATCTACAATTGCAAAGGCAAAGAACGAAGCCGGGTACCGGTCAAATCGAACACCGCATTCGCAACAGCCGGAGCCAGTCCCACGATAGGAGTCTCCCCAGCGCCCGCCGAAGGCAAATCGGGCCGATCCACCAGCACTACCTCAATATCCGGCATATCGCTGAAACGCGGCACGCGATACGCGGAGAAACGCGGATTCAAAATCTGTCCATCGCCGAAACGTATCTGTTCGAACAGCGCGCCCCCGATAGCCATCGCAATAGCGCCCTGAATCTGGTTCTTCAGGTGATTGGGGTTCACCACCGCGCCGCAGTCGAAAGCTTCCACCACGCGCAGAATGCGGATGCGCCGGTCCTCCACCGCCACTTGGGCGCAAGTGGCAATGTACCCGTTCTTTTCGAATCCACAGGAGACGCCCATGCCCTTTCCCCGGCCCCCGCCGAAGCGTTCTGCGGCCGCCTGCAGCACCCCGCGCAGGCGATCGTCTTTCAAATTCTTCAGGCGGAACTCGAGCGGCTCCATTTTCAAGGCGTGCGCAAGTTCATCCATGTGCACCTCGCGCGCGAAATGATTGGCGGTGGCCGCCAGGCCGCGGTAGGAACCTTGGCGCAGCGGAGAATTCGACGGATGAAAGCCGTTCCGCTGGTTGGCAATGTCGTACTTACCCACTAAACCCGAGCCGCCCGAGTTATAGTTATGGCACTCCCAGGCGGCGATCGTGCCATCCCGCCGCACCCCGCTCGAAATCTCGATCAGGCCCGCGGGCCGGAAATACGACCACGTGAATTCCTCTTCGCGCGTCCAGACCAGCTTCACCGGTTTGGCCGCCGCCTTGGCGAGCCGCGCGGCTTCCACGGCGCACTCGCCGGAGTGTTTGCCGCCATAAGCCGAGCCCGTATCCGGCACGATCACGCGCACGCGATCTTCCGGAATTCCGAAGGCGGACGCCAGTTCCGAACGCACGCCGAAGGGCACCTGCGTGCCGGTCCAGACCGTGAGCTTGCCTTCCTCCCACTCCGCCACCGCGGCCCGCGGTTCGAGCGGCGCGTGCGCGATATACGCCACCGTGTACGAGGCTTGCAGTTTGATATCCGCGGCAGCCATGCCGTCGGCGATGGATCCCGCTCCCTCGCCTTCGCGGGCTTCCGCCGCGTGCTTCAAATAATCGGACAGTCCGGGGCCGGAAGCGGCGCCCGCCGGAATCGGCTCGCGCTTCCATTCAGCTTTGAACTGGCGAACAGCACCGGCCGCCGCTTCCGCATCCGGTGCGGCCACTCCGGCGAAGTTCTTCTCGTGCACCACGGTCACTCCCGGCAGCGTGGGTACTTCCAGATTGTCGAGCGTGGCGCCGAAGGCCGGCGGGCGCAGCACCCGCCCGTAAAGCATGCCGGGTCGCGTGAGGTCGGGCGTGTATTTGTGCCGGCCGGTGACCATGTCGCGCGCGTCGAGCTTGGGAACCGATCGCGAGACCGGGCGCGCCACAGTCACCTCGCGCGCGATGGTTTTGGTCAGCTTTTGCCCCTTAGTCAATTCGCCGAAGTTGATGGGTGCAGCGATGCCCGGGCCGCTCACCTTCCCGTCCACGATGGATACCTTGGCGCGATCGATCTGCCACCGCTCAGCCGCCAGATCCCGCAACACCTCCCGCGCGGTGGCGGCGGCGCGCCTGACCTGCGGTGCCATAGTGGGCGTGGTCCGGCTGCCGAACGTTCCCATATCGTAGGGCACCAGCGCCGTATCGGCCATCACCAGTTTGATGCTCGCGACGGGGCAACTGAGTTCTTCCGCCGCAGCCTGGCTGAGAGACGTACGAATGTTCTGGCCCACTTCGGTCTTACCCGTACAAATCGAGATTACGCCATCTTCCCCGATGTGCAGCCAGGCGTCCAGCGCTTCGGGAACTGCTTCGCCGCGTCCTCCGCGGCCGGACTCCTGCGCGCGCGCGGAAAAGACCACCAGCAGGCCGCCGCCCAGCAGCCCCAAGAAGTCCCGGCGATCCACGGCGAAGTGGTATGCCGGCGCCGCGGCGAGTTCGTAGCGCTCGGGCTCAATCTGGAAAGGCGCATCAGGCAAGTACTCAGGCATGGGATTCAGCCGCCTTCTGGATCGCCGCTATGATCCGCAAATAGGTCCCGCAGCGGCAAATATTCCCATTCATGTGCCGCACGATCTCCTCCCGTGTGGGGTGCGCGTTCTTCTTCAGCAGCGCCACGCCGGAAACGATCATGCCAGAAGTGCAATAGCCGCATTGCATGGCGTCCTGGTCGAGAAACGCGTCCTGCAGCGGATGCTGGATGCCTTCGATAGTGGTGACCTGTTTGCCCGCGGCGGCGCGCACAGGCGTGATGCACGAGCGCACCGGCTGTCCATCCAGCAGCACGGTGCAGGCGCCGCACTGCCCTTCGCCGCAGCCGTACTTCGCGCCGGTCAACTCCAGGTGATCGCGTAGCACCGCGAGTAACGGTGTATCCGGATCTACGCCGACGGGCCGGCGGGTTCCATTCACAGTGAGTTCAATGACCCTAGCCATAAAACCATTCTCGCACCGGAACATTGGCATGCCCGTGGCAGCCCGGGAGAGATTTTCTGTGGCGCAGCTCACAATTTCCATTAACAACGGCTATCCGCACATGCTCCCTCGGCAAGCCGTATTGAATCCCATAATGAGGGGAAAATTCCCGTGAACAACGTCGAAAACGCCCCGTCGGCCCGGTCGCCGGCTGAGCCGGAACAGTACGACCTTGGGATCCTCGGCAGCGGCACCGGATCGAAATTCCTTGCCTGGATATTTGCGGAGCAGCGACAACGCGTGGCAACGGTCGAGCGCAAATACTTCGGCGGCTCCTGCCCCAACATAGCCTGTCTGCCCAGTAAGAACATTATCCACAGCGCCAAAATTGCATCGTACTTCCGCAGAAGCCGGGAGTTCGGCATCATGGCGGATAGCTTCTCAGTGAATATGTCTGCCGTGCGGGACCGCAAACGCCGGATGGTGGCGGACCTTGTCGACCTGCATCGCGAGAAGTACCAACGGAGCGGAGGCGAACTCATCCTCGGCTCCGGGCGCTTCAGTGCGCCGCGGACCATCGAAGTTACCCTGCCCAATGGAAGCACTCGCCGGCTCCGTGGGACGAACGTAGTCATCAGCACAGGTACCCGCGCTCGCTTAGACCCCATTCCCGGTCTCGCCGAGTCCCAGCCCCTCACGCACGTCGGGGCACTCGAGCTGGATGAGACACCCCGGCATCTCATCGTAATAGGCGGTGGCTACGTCGGATTGGAACTATCGCAAGCCATGCGCCGCTTCGGCAGCAACGTCACCGTGATCGACCGCAACGACCGGCTGGTGCATCGGGAGGATGACGATGTAACGGAAGTTCTTCACCAGCTCTTCGCAGACGAGGGCATCGAGCTGGTGTTGAATGCCTGCCTCCAACGCATCTCGGCCAAGTCGGGTCAGCGCGTACAGGTTTCTCTCGTGGAAGGCGGCCAAGGCGGGGTCGAGCGAACGCTCGAAGGGACCCATCTGCTGGCCGCCTCGGGCCGCGCTCCGAACACGGAAGGTATCGGACTCGACTTGGCCGGTGTCGAGCTCACCAGCGACGGGTATGTAAAGGTCAATCCGCGGCTCGAAACCACGGCCCCCGGAGTATGGGCTGTCGGTGATGTCACCGGCGGCCCCAAGTTCACGCACATCAGCTTCGACGATTTCCACGTGATTCGTGACAACATCAATGGCGGAAACCACGTGACCACCGGCAGACAGGTTCCATTCTGCTTGTTCACCGACCCGGAACTGGCCCGTATCGGCCTTAGCAAGAGCATCCTGGGGTTTACCGCCTTCAATGCGGATGCCGGCGAAATCATGTCCGCCGTCCAGATCACCATGATCGCCGGGCTGCCGTATACCAAGCTGCGGGATGCGGTCCTGACTCACCGCACCATGATGGAGGGGCTAATCCCGTTGTTCTCACCCGCGTCTTCGGCCGCTACCCGATCGGCCCATTCCAACGCCTGAAAGGAGATGAGCAAATGTCAAAACTTACCGGCAAGGTGGCTGTTGTCACCGGCGCATCAAAAGGAATCGGGGCGGCCATCGCACAGGAACTCGCCCAGGATGGAGCAGCCACCATCGTGAACTATGCATCCAGTCCGCGGCAAGCCGAGGAACTGGTCGCGAATATCAAGTCCGCCGGGGGCCAGGCCAAGGCCGTTCGCGCCGACGTCAGCAAACCAGCCGAAGCCAGACAACTGGTGGACGAGGCGGTTTCCGAATTCGGCCGGATCGACATCTTGGTTAATAACGCTGGCGTATACGATTTTCTTCCGTTGCCACAGATCACCGAAGCGCATTTCGATCGCATGTTCGAGCTGAACGTCAAAGGTTTGCTGTTCGCGACGCAGGCAGCCACCGGCGCCATGGGCGATGAGGGCGGCTCTGTCATTAATATTGGTTCCGTCGCTTCGGCCGAGGCGCCTCCCGGCGCGTTGGTCTATAGCGCCAGTAAGGGCGCGGTCGACGTCATCACCAAGAGCCTCGCAGCCGAACTGGGACCGCGGCACATCCTGGTGAACGCCGTAGTCCCGGGGCCGGTAGACACGGAAGGCAACCGGGCGATGGCGGACGCTGACCAGATCAATGCGGCGTTTATTGCGCGAACCCCCCTCGGTCGACTCGGCCGCCCACGCGATATTGCCACGGTCGTATCATTCCTGGTCTCACCTGCGGCGGGGTGGATCACGGGCCAGATTATCCAGGTTGCCGGCGGGTTGCGCTAAGCCAGACGTCCCCTCCCCGTTGAAAATAGATGTTCCGCCCAAAGCCACATGGCGCTCACAGTCGGATGACCAACCCAGCCCAAAAACATTATGCTAATACTTTATTTATTGGAGGGCGGGCTTTAGCCGGCGCGGGGCTTCAACCCCGCCACAGAACCTTTTTTGAGCACGGCTATGCTCAGCCGCATGCTGTAAAATTCAGACGAGATGAAATCGCCCTTGACCCCCCTGGATTTTCTGGCCCGTAGCGCCTGGGTTTACCGCAACCGTATCGCGGTGGTAGATGGCGACCGGCGCTTCACCTATGCGGAATTCAACGAGCGCGTCCACCGGCAAGCGACCGCCCTGCGCGCGCTGGGCGTCCAGCCGGGCGACCGTGTAGCCGTTCTGGCTCTGAATAGCCCTGCGGCGTTAGAGGCACACTTCGGGGTGCTGCTGGCCGGCGCCGTGCTGGTGATGCTGAACACCCGTCTACAGGCTACCGAGTTGGCCTGGATCGTGAACCACTGTGAGGCGCGCGTGGCCATTGCCGATCCGCATCTGGCGCCGGCCTTGCCGCCACTCGATCATGTCATCACCGATTACGAAGGTTTCCTGGCACAAGGCGAATTTCCGGCGGCCAACATGCCGCAGCCGCAGGAAGACGGTTTCATCGCCATCAATTATACAAGCGGCACCACCGGCTTCCCCAAGGGCGTCATGTACACGAACCGCAGTGCCTATCTGAACGCGCTGGGAGAAGTCATGGAACACGGCCTCACGAGCGCTTCCGTCTACCTGTGGGCGCTGCCCATGTTCCACTGCAACGGCTGGTGCTTTCCATGGGCCGTCACCGCGGCGGGGGCGCGGCACATCTGCCTGCGGCAGGTAGATCCCCCAAAAATCGTAGAGCTGATCGAGGCCGAGGGCGTCACCCACTTAAGCGGCGCGCCGGTGGTGGTGAGCACGCTGGCCGAATACTGTGCGGCCAGACGTATCCGGTTTGCAAACGGGCTGAAGATCGTGACCGCAGGCGCGCCGCCCACTCCCGCTATCATACGCGCGGCCGAAGCCATGGGCGCCGATCTGGCGCACGCTTACGGGCTGACCGAGACCTACGGTCCGCATACCATTTGCGCATGGCATCCGGAGTGGAACGCGCTGCCCGCCGCCGAACGCGTGCAAATGCGGGCGCGCCAGGGCGTGGCGTACACCATCGCCGGCACGGATTTGCGCGTAGTCGACGATGAAATGCGCGATGTCCCGGCGGATGGCCAGACCATGGGCGAAGTCATCATGCGCGGCAATAACGTGATGCTGGGATATTTCAAGAATCCGGACGCTACCGCGGAAGCGTTTCGCGGGGGATGGTTCCACTCGGGCGATATTGCCGTCATGCACGCCAACGGCTATATCGAGATACGCGACCGCAAAAAGGATATTGTCATTTCCGGCGGCGAGAATATCTCGTCCATCGAGGTGGAAAAAGTGCTCGCCGAACATCCGGCAGTGCTCGAAGCAGCCGTGGTCGCGGCGCCGGATGAAAAATGGGGTGAGGTGCCCAAAGCCTATGTCGGATTGAAGCCCGGGCATACGGCCACCGCGCAGGATCTGATCGAGTTTTGCCGGGCGCGGCTGGCCCATTTCAAATGTCCGAAGATGGTTGAGTTTGGCCCTTTGCCGCGCACCGTCACCGGCAAGGTAAGAAAAAACGAATTACGCAAAAGGATGGACGGCAGCCTTTAGCCGGCACATCGTGATACGTGGTCGCCGCAAAGCTGATCGACACTCCGCCATCCACCACAAATTCGGCAGCGGGGCTGAATCCCCGCGCCGGCTAAAGCCCGGCCTCCAAAACCCGCGCACACTGCAAAGTTGGGACTGGCCCAGTGCAATTACTTTTCAGCCAGGAAGGCGCGCATGTCCTGAATCACTTCCGCCGTCTTTTCGTGAATCACCCAGTGCGTGCCGTCGGGGATGCGCCGCACGGTCAGGTGGTTTACGCACTCGTCTAGACCGTTGAGGTTGCCGGTGAGCAGAGCGGTATCCTTTTCGCCCCAGATCACCAGCGTGGGTGTCTCGATCGGCTGCATCTGCGGCAGGGCGTTCTCCGGCGTGCCCTGGGCGCCGTCCACCGGCGAGTGCAGCCGCGCCGCGCGGTAGTAATTCAGTCCGCCGGTCAGCCCGCGGCGCCAGCTGGCGAGGTACTCCTGAAGATCGGCGGGCGACGCCCACGGCTTCATCAGTCCTTGCAGCGTAGCGAAATCGTTCTGTCCCAGAAATGTTTCCGCTTGCGCCGAATTGAACAGATTGAAATACGCGCTGGCCTTCTGCTGCGCGGGGTTATGGGCCAGTTCGCGCGCGAAGACCGTGGGATGCGGCGCGTTCACAATGATGAGTTTGTCCAGCATCTCCGGATGCGCCGCCGCGAAAGCCCAGGCGATGACGCCGCCCCAATCGTGCCCCACCAGCACGAATTTGCGTGCCTTCCGCTTCACGGCCAACGCGCGCACATCTTCCACGATCACCGGCACTCGATAGCTTTCGGCGGGCTCCGGCTTGTCCGAAAGGTTGTAGCCGCGCAGATCGGGCGCCACCGCGTGATAGTCCTTCGCGAACTCCGGCAGCAGGGCTTTCCACTCATACCAGAACTCGGGGAATCCATGCAAAAACAGGATGAGTTCTCCGCGGCCCTGCTCCACGTAATGCAGCTTCACGCCGTTCACTTCGGCGTAGCGATGATGCCACTTGGTCTGCGCCATAAGGTTTACCGTGATCAGAACGCCCGCACTGCACGTAAGAAAGCTAAGCAATCTTGCCGAGAACCGCATCGGTGGTCTCCTGTGTGCTGCTTTGGCCGCCCAGATCGGGCGTGCGCACCTTGCCTTCGGCCAGAACCGCGGCCACGGCCTGCTCCATTTCGCGCGCCGCCGCGGATTGTTCCAGATGCTCCACCATCATGGCCGCGCTCAGGATGGCGGCCAGCGGGTTCACCACGCCCTTGCCCGCGATGTCCGGCGCGGAGCCATGCACAGGTTCGAACATGGAAGGGAAGCGCCGCGACGGGTCCAGGTTGGCACTGGCGGCCAATCCCATACTGCCCACGATGATGGCCGAGAGGTCGCTCAGGATATCGCCGAACAGGTTAGACGCCACCACCACGTCGAAGCTTTCGGGGCGACGGATGAAGTTCATGGCGGCGGCATCCACCAGCAGCGATTCCGTCTCGATCGTGGGGAATTCGGCGGCTACATCGCTGAAGGTGCGATCCCAGAGAGCCATGCTGTAACCCTGCGCATTCGACTTGGTGATGGAAGTGACCCGCTTCTTCTTGCCGCGCTTGACGGCCAGTTCGAACGCGTAGCGTACCACGCGCTCGACGCCGCGGCGGGTGAAGACCGAGGTCTGTACGGCCACTTCCTCGGGCTGCGCCAGGTATACGAAACCACCCACCTGGGCGTATTCGCCTTCCGTGTTTTCACGCACGATGACCATGTCGATTTGCCCGCCCTCGCGCCCTGCGAGCGGTGATTTTACGCCCGGATATAGATATGCCGGACGGACGTTGGCATACTGGTCGAACGCGCGACGGATGGGCAGTAGCAGTCCGTTGAGCGTGGTGTGATCGGGTATCTCGGGATGCCCCACGGCGCCCAGCAGGATGGCGTCGCAGGACTGCAGCAGATCGATTGCGCCGGATGGCATCATCTTGCCCCAGCGGAAGAAGTGCGCTGCGCCCCAATCGAAATCCTGAAACGCGAACGTGAGATTGTGTTTTTGCGCGGTTTTCGCCAGGACGCGCTTGGCCTGGGGGATGACCTCCTGGCCTACGCCGTCGCCGGCGACCACCGCTATGGTGAAGGTCTGCATGGAACTTCAATTCTATCTGCAGTCGGGCCGGAGCGGCGGCTCAAGGCCCCTGCGCTGGTCGGCGTTTGTTATGAACGGCAATCCGGCCCGCCCCACAATCTATGCGTTCTCTTGGCCCTCGCGTACGTAATAGTATTTGAGCGGAGATCTGATGCGCCTTTTGCCCGTCATAATGCTTTTTGTCGCAATGGTGCCAGCACTGGCCGACGGTCCCACCGTGGATCAAATCATGGCGCGCGTAGCGGAAAATCAGGCCCTCACGCAGGAGATGCGCCGCGCGTACGTTTACAATCAGAAAATCCTGGCGCGCTTCCACCGCACCAACGGCAAGCTGGCCCGCGAGGAGAAGTTCGAATATCTGGTCACGCCAGCTCCTACGGGCATCGAGAAAAAGTTGACCCACTTCGAGGGCAGCGTCCAGCGCGGCAGCCGGCTGGTTTCCTACAGCGATCCAGACAAAGAAATCAAGGACCTGGATATCGACGGCGACCTGATGCGGGACATGATCAACGATATGACCGGCGACAAGGATTCCAAGGACGGCATTGCCCACGATCTGTTCCCCCTCACCGCCGCCGAGCAAGCGAAGTACATATTCACACTCGAAGGACAGGAGAATTATCACGGGCGGCAGGTGTATCGCGTCAGTTTCCGCCCCAAGCCGCACACCGAAGAGGCGGATTGGAAAGGCGACGCGCTCATCGACGCCGCCGAATGCCAGCCTGTAATCGTTACGTCCGAGTTCGCCACCCGCATCCCGATGGCCGTGAAGGTCCTGCTGGGCACCGATATTAAAGGCCTCGGATTCACGGTGACGTATCAGAAGTTCGATGACGGGCTGTGGTTTCCGGTCAGCTACGGCGGGGAGTTTCACATACGGGCCGTTTTCTTTTATGCGCGCAACATGTCGATTTCGATGGTCAACAGCGGCTTCACGCGGGCGAAGGTATCGAGCAAGATCGCGTACGATATGAGTGAGCAGTGACGGTACTAGAAATGCCCAAAAGGGTGCCGGCGCCGGCGGCGGTGCCCGTCCCCGATTTCGCGAGCCTGGTGCGGCAGCATCAGGCCATGGTTTTCAGCATTGCCTGGCACTTGCTGCGCGACCGCGCGGTGGCCGAAGAACTGGCGCAGGATGTGTTTCTCGCGTTGCACCAGCACCTGGCCGAACTGGAATCGCCCGAGCATGTGCTGTTCTGGCTGCGCCGGGTGACCTCGAATCGCGCCCTGGATGAGGCAAGGCGCCGCCAGCGCCGTCCGATGGTGAGCCTGGAAAACGCGCCCGAACCGGTAGCCCTGACGCCGGTCGGCGATCCGCTGTTGGGCACGGCGCTGCGAAAATTGGTTGCCGCGCTGCCTGAAAAAGCGCGCGCCATTGTAGTATTGCGCTACCAGGAGGATCTGGATCCGACGGAGATCGCCAGGATCCTGGGCATCCCGGTGGGCACGGTCAAGAGTCAATTGCAGCGGGCGCTGGCGCTGTTGCGCGGCAAGTTGTCCCGCAGCCTTGGGGAGATTGGTATATGAATCTGGAAGACGAACTAAGGTCGGCAATGCAGCGCCGCGAGCCCTCGCCGGATTTCACCGGGCGGGTACTGGCGCGCGTTTCCGGCACCCCCGTGCGACGCGCGCCACATCAGCTTTGGGTCCGCTGGCTGGCAGCGGTGGCCGCGGCGTTGTTACTTACTGCGGGCGCGCTCGAATACCGGCATTACCAGGGTGAGCGTGCCAAGGACCAGGTTCTGCTGGCCGTGCGCATCGCCGGCCGCAAGCTGGCCAAAGCGCAAAAGAAGGTCCAGATGCTGAACCGCCGGAGTGTTTCATGAAAGCGGTGGGATTGCTGATAGGCGTACTGCTGCTGGCGGCCGCCGCCCCGGCCCAGCAAGTGAAGTGGAATTACGACAAACTGGCGGCGCGCGCCAGCGAGACAGTGGACGTTTCGCTGGATGGTTCCTTGCTGCGCTTTGCTACGAAGTTTCTTTCCGACAACGACAAAGACGAAGCCCAGGTAAAGAAGCTGGTGGCCCAATTGAAGGGCATCTACGTGAAGAGCTTCGAGTTCAAGACGCCGGGAGAATATTCAGCGGCGGATGTGGAATCGTTTCGCGCCCCGCTACGCGCACCGGAGTGGCAGCGCATCGTCGGCGTGCGCAGCACTGAGGATGGCGAAAACGTAGAGGTCTACATCAAGAGTGAATCCAAAGGCATCGGGGGATTGGCGATTATCTCCACCGGGCCGAAGGAATTGACGCTGGTCAATATCGTCGGCGCAATCGACCTGGACAGCTTGAGCGAATTGGGGGGACACCTCGGCATTCCTGAAGTGGAAGTGGATAAAGATAAAGATAAGAAAAAGTAGGTATTACAGTACTTGCCCACGAGTTGACCTGCGGAACGTATCAAATTATACTTCCAGGAGCGCCACACTATGGCGCGCATTCCCACGGAGGATAGATGCGTCGACAGCCGGTTGTGGCGTCAGCGGCATTAGTGTGCACGAGTGTTCTGGCGGGGGCCGAAACTCCCGCACGCGATACAGCTTCCAAGTTTCTGGTTCACATTCCGCTATCCTTTGAACGGAACGCGGGCCAAACCGCCGACACATCCGCCGGCTGGATTGGCCAGGCGAACGGTTATCGCGTGGCGCTCAGTGCTACCGGAGCGACCCTCGTCCCGGTGGCGCCGGGCCGCGCCGACGCGGTCCGCATGCAGTTACTCGGCGCCCGGCCGGACGCGGCTGACAAGGCGCTCGAACCGCGGCCGGGCAGGAGCAGCTATCTGATCGGGCGCGATCCTAAGCGCTGGATCCAGGACTTACCGACATATGGCCGCATCGCCTATCACGAAGCCTATGAAGGGATCGACGTAGCCTGGTATGGCAACCAGGGGCAGCTTGAGTACGACTTCCTGCTGAAACCGGGTGCCGATGCGAATCTTATCCGGGTGCGCATCGATGGCACGCGCACGCTGGCGCTCGAACCTGGCGGCGACCTGCGCATCGAGACCGCGGCTGGTTCCATGACGATGCGCGTGCCGGAGGTGTACCAGGAGATCGCGGGAGCGCGGAGACGTGTGGACGGCCGGTATGTGTTGCGGGGGGCCAACGAGATCGCGTTCCGCCTGGCGCCGTACGACAAATCCAAACCGCTGGTCATCGACCCGACGTTGGCCTATGGAACATATTTCGGGGCGGCCCTGAGCGTTACGGCTCTCGCTACCGACACGTCGGGCAATGTCTACATCGGTGGGGCGGCCAGCACTGGCGTGCCTATGATGGATCCGCGGCAGGCCGGGTCGCTCGGCGGCAGCGACGTGTGGATCGCCAAATTCAACCCCACCGGAACCATGCTGCTCTATTCGACCTACGTGGGCGGTTCGGCAGAGGATAATATTGTGTCGCAATCCAGCATCGCGGTGGATTCGACCGGCGAGATCATTGTCGGCGGACAGACCTTCTCAACCGATTTTCCGCTCCAAAACCCGGTGCAGTCGGAGCCACCTCCCGCGGGCTTCTGCCTGCCTTTTGCATTCAAGTTGAATGCCGCCGGCAACATGTTAGTTTATTCGACTTATTTGGGCGGTAATCCGCCGGACGGCGCCACCGCATGGGCGGTCAGCGTAGACTCGAGCGGCAATGCATATATCGCGGGCGAGGCCGATGGCGGCTTTGCCACCAGCGCCGGCGTCTACCAAACCGCTTACGGCGGCGGCTACTCGGATGCTTTCGTAGTCAAGCTCAGCATCAACGGCGCGCTGACCTACTCCACCATGATTGGCGGTTCCGGGTTAGATATCGCCGATGCGATTGTAGCCGATGCGAGCGGCAACGCCTATGTGGCCGGCTACACCGGCTCGGCGTCTTTCCCGAAGCACCCGCCGGGAGCCGTTACTACCAATGCCGGCCAACTGGACGTTTTTATCGCAAAGCTGAATGCCACCGGCACGAAAGTGGCGTGGCTGACGTTGCTGGGCGGCTCCGGCGACGACCTTCCAGCGGCCATGGTGCGCAACGCTTCCACCGGCGAGTTGTACATCGCGGGCCACACTTACTCGCCGAATTTTCCAACTACGCCCGGGGTCCTCCAGCCCGCGGCGAACGGCCCGGAGCAGGGCTTCGTAGCCTCGGTGGCCGCTGATGGATTGTCGTACGGCTTTGTGACTTACTTAGGGGGCGGCCGCAACGATTCGATTAACGCCCTCGCCTATACATCTACGGGGCTGCTCGTGGGCGGCACCACGACTTCCGCGAATTTTCCGGTCTCCAATGCGATTCAACCTGTGTTTACGGGGGTGGCCACGACTCTTTATGCCACAACCAATTCGGGAGCTAACTGGGCGCCCTCCGACACCGGCTTGCCTGATTCGGTGATCGCCGTCGTTCCCGACCCATCTAATACCGCTAACATGCTGGCGGCTTCCGGCGATAATTTCCAGTGGTTCCAGACGGCCAACGGCGGAGCTTCCTGGACGGATTCGGGATCGGCTTCTCTATACCTCTACTATCACGCCGCCGGCGCCCAGCTGCTGGGTACTCCGGCCGATACCTCGGTCATTTACGCCGCGTATCCATACAGCATTGGCCTGGACAACGGCAGCTCCCTAACCCACTACACCTGGTTCCTGGCATTCCGGTCAAGCGATGGGGGCGTGACATGGAAACCCCTGGGTCTCCCTCCAAACTCCTCCACCGATATATTGGCCGGACTGGTCGTCAGCCCGACGAAGGCGACCGAGGTCGATGAAATAGATACTTCAGGCAACGTCTATCAATCGACGAACGGCGGCGGTTCGTTCTCGCAAATCGCAACGCTGCCCAGTGTTCCCACTTGGGGATTCACGGGGGCGGTGACTGGAAGCCCGGATGGCTCCATCTATGTGGCCGCTTGCAATCTGCTGAAGAGCACGGATTTCGGCCTCACGTGGACCAGTTCCTGGCTGGGCGAATGCATCGCCAGCGTCGCCGTCAACCCGACCAACCCGTCAATCGTTTATGCGGCCAATGCCTACGGCCTCACATTGGACGTATATCAGAGCATGAATGCCGGCGCGACGTGGACGCAGGTTGCCTCGCCCGGCTTATCCGATGTTCCTGGCGCGGTACTGGTGGCGGCGCCTTCGGATCCCAGCGTCCTCTATGCGGCGTCCGGCAATCAGGTGTCGGTTTTCAACGGGACCAGCTGGTCGACGCCGGTAACTATACCCGGTACAGTGTGGACGATCGGCGTTAGCGCATCCGATGCCGCCATCGCCTACGCAGGGGTCGGCCCCTCGAGTAACGACGGATTCGCCGCCAAGCTCAGCACCAACGGCCAGACGCTGCTCTGGTCCACGTTCTACTCCGGCTCTGGCGGAGCCTCGGTGAACGCGGCGGCCCCGGATGGCTCCAGCAGCGCATGGATCGCCGGCTGGTCGTCCCCTGGCCTGCCCCTCACGGGCAACGCATACAATTCGAATGCTTATAGCGGGACCGGATTTCTGGCGCGTATCTCGGATGCTACGGCCGCGTGCTCCTTCGCGCTTAGTCCCTCGTCCGTCCTGGCGTATGGCACGCAAACGGTCAGCTTCACCGTGACAGCGCCGAGCGGATGCGCCTGGAGCGCCAGCCGCTCCGCCAGTTGGATCACAATTCCGAGCGGCAACTCGGGCACGGGCTCGGCGGTGGTATCCGCCACGCTGGCGGCCAACCACACGGGCGCCACGCGCGCCGGCGCCATCAATATCGGCGCCCAGTCTTTCGCTATAACCCAAGCGGCTTCCGGCTGCACTTATTCTCTCCCCGGCGGCAACACCATTACTGTGCCGCAAGCGGGCGGGACGGTTCAGATCGGCGTGGCCGCGCCGGCTACCTGTCCCTGGAGCGCGGTTCCCGAGAGCCCGTTAATCTCGGTCGTCTCGGGTGGATCGGGCAGCGGTCCTGGCACGGTCACTCTGTCGATGCCGGCGAACGATAGCGTCGTGTGGCTGGGGCCCACGGTGCAAATCGCCACCGAGACCGCCACGTTGCAGCAACTGGACGCGTGCACCTACCAGCTTTCGCCGCAGACGCTCCCGGATACCGCGGCGTCGGGGACCATGACCGTGACGGCGAACCTGGCGGGATGCTCCTGGTCGCCGGCCTCGAGCCAAACGTGGCTCACGGTGTCGGGATCGGGCACCGGCTCGGGAACGTTCCCGTATACCGTTACACAGAACACTACCGGCGCTTCCCGCAACGCGAATGTGACGCTCGACCACCAGGCGATCCAAGTTACGCAGGAGCCTTGAGGTTTAAAATGGCGGATCTTGGAGACCCGCCGCAGGACTGGAGTCAGCCAGCGGAAGTTTTATCCACGCATCGCGCACGTCATTTCGTTCGTAATCGGGCGTCCAGCGATCGGTGATAGGCCGCCACAATATCTTTGCGGATCTCCTCCGCCGGGTCCGCCGCCAGCAAAAGTAATGGCGTCCAGATCAATAGCCGGAAACGCGATGGGCATTTCATAACATTGGTCCGCGTTCACACCGGTAACGTGCCGAGCCGCCTTGTAGGGCGCAGCCCCAGACCCATGATTACTACGACCGTACCAAGGAACATTTTACTTGAACCCGGTCTCCACGGGATGTAGACTGAGGCTACGCGCTTAAAAACCGCGAGTTCGGCGAGGATGCAACACCCAGGTTACTTATCAGTGACAGAACGCTCTAGCCTGCTCTGTCTCTTCTATGCAGCAGTTGCCCTGACGATGGCGCCGGCGCACGCCGGGACTGCCCACAAGGACGTGATCCTGCACAATTTCGCGCCATCCCCACAACGGGGCGCTACGCCATATGGCGGTGTGATTCGCGACGCCGGCGGAAATCTGTACGGCACCACCGTATCCGGCGGCGTGTACGGGTACGGAGCGGTCTACGAGTTGAATCGAGCGGGGCAGGAGACGGTGTTATACAGTTTCACCGGTGGCGCCGACGGGGCCAAGCCATATGCCGGCTTGATTCGCGACGCAGCCGGGAACTTCTACGGAACGACACAGTCCGGCGGCAACGTGACCGGCGTGAACTGCATTTCCTATCAGGGCAAGTATCAGGGCGGCTGCGGCGTAGTGTTCGAGTTGGATGCAACCGGCCGCGAGACGGTGCTATACACTTTCCTGGGCGGCGCCGATGGGGCATTCCCGTGGTCCGGTGTGATCCGCGACCAGGCCGGCAACCTTTACGGCACGACGATGGCCGGGGGTGCTTCCAATGCCGGCGCGGTATATAGGGTGCTGGCATCGGGTCAGCAATCCGTCATATACAGCTTCACGGGCGGAGCCGATGGAGGGAGCCCGCTCGCCGGCCTGAGCTATGATGCGACCGGCAACTTTTACGGGACCACGGCTTGCGGCGGCACCGGATCCAGTTCTTACTGCCAGAGTTCCGGCGGAGGCGCGGGCGTGGTGTTCCGCGTCAGCCTCTCTGGCAAGGAGACCGTGCTATACAATTTCACGGGTAAGTCCGACGGCGCCAACCCTTGGGCGAGCGTAAGTCAAGATTCGGCAGGCAACCTTTATGGGACGACGACTGCGGGCGGGTCGGGTGCCTGCGCATCGGGATGCGGTGTGGTGTTCATGCTGAATAGCTCCTTACAAGAGACCGTGCTGCACAGCTTCTCGGGCGGCACGGATGGGAACACCCCGTATGCCGGTGTGACTCTGGATGGCTCCGGAAATCTGTACGGAACTACGGTCGAAGGCGGGACGGGCAAATGGGGGGTCGTTTTCCAACTCGATGCCGCCGGCGATGAAACGGTACTATACAACTTCACAGACCAGAAGGATGGAGGCGCGCCGCGCTCCAGCGTGATCCTCGACGCAAAGGGCAATCTCTACGGCACCACCACCGACGGCGGCGCCGGAAACGACGGGGTGGTCTACCAACTGAGTCCGGCCGGGCAGGAGACCGTGTTGTTCGGCTTTCCGCCGCACGCCGACGGATCTTTCCCCCAGTCAAGCCTGGCTCTCGACGCCGCAGGCAACTTCTATGGGACCACCACTTATGGCGGCGCTTCGAACGAAGGCATAGTTTATAAGTTGGATAATACCGGGCACGAGAACGTGCTCTATGCCTTTGGCGGTTCTGGTGGAAGCATGCCTTATGCGGGTGTGCTCATCGATGCGGCGGGCAATCTGTTCGGGACGGCCAGCGCCGGCGGCACCGGCAGCGCGGGCGTGGTCTACAAGCTGGATACCGCGGGCAATCAGACGGTGCTATACAATTTTACCGGCGGCGCGGATGGCGGTCGACCTATTGGAAATCTCATACATGACGCAGCCGGTCATTTCTACGGTACCGCTTATTTCGGCGGAACCATGAACGCGGGCGTCGTATTTGAGCTCTCTCCGGAGGGACATGAAACGGTGCTGTATAGTTTCACCGGCGGCGCCGACGGGGGTTATCCGTGGGCTGGTCTCACACGCGACTCAGCCGGCAACCTCTACGGAACCACCGCTTATGGCGGGAGCGGGAATGCGGGCGTGGTATTCGAACTGGATGCGGCCGGCCAGGAGACGGTACTCTACAGCTTCACCGGCAAGGCGGATGGAGGGTACCCCTTTCAAGGTGTGATCCGCGATACCGCTGGTAACTTGTACGGCGCCACTTCCGGCGGCGGCATTGGCAGTAGCAACTGCTATCAGGGCTGCGGCGTGGTGTACAAGTTAGATACGGCCGGTAACGAGACGGTGCTCTACAGCTTCACCGGCTGGTCGGATGGCGGGAATCCGTACTCCGCTATCGTCCGGGATGCCACGGGCAATATTTATGGAACGGCGGCCGGCGGCGGTGAGAATTCCGGCACGCTGGGCTATGGGGTGGTGTACAGTGTGAGTCCAGCGGGAACAGAGACGGTACTGCACACTTTCACCGGCGGGTCCGACGGCGCCATTCCGTTCGGTGGTCTGGTGGCCGACGCCGCGGGTACCCTGTGCGGAACGACTTCGACGGGCGGTAAACAGAACGCTGGTGTGGTCTACCTGCTGACTCCGTAGGGCGTGCCGCCGGAATCACGCGGTGTGTCCGGAGGGTAAAAGGTCTCCTTCCGAGGAATCGGACACATCCGATCCGCCGCTGTTGACCTGCTGTTGCGAATCCCCGCGCGCGGCTGCTAGGCAGTCGCTGTGCGCACGGCTCCGTGTTCCAAACGCCTGAGTTCGGTATTTAAATCCGCGAGCGCCTTTTCCATCAAGTTCTTATATCGCGGGTTTTGGCTCGTTTCCAGTTCCCGAAGGACCCGGGTGCGAGAAAGGTTCAAACTCTCCTTCTTTCGAAGCAAATCCAATTCTTTGCCCGAAATCTGTTCATCGAAAGAAGGACGGACGTGAGTCTCGGCGGACGCAATCTGCGACTCGACCGATTTACTTTCCCAACCTCTTGCCATACTTCTATTATACGGTGTGGAATAGCACAGGGGGTAGTTCGTTTAGGACGCGCGCTCAACCCGCCGAGTGCGGCCGCATGGATCGGGCGATCAGCCCCAGCCCGCCCACCAGCATCACCAGCATCACGATGGTGTTGAACAAGCTCGTCGGCCGATAATAAATCTGCATGTTGGCCAGCACGCCCGCCACGATGAACAACGCCCCCGCGACCGTCAGCAACCAGCCGATTACGCTCCGTCCATCCCGGAACAGCAAACCGATGCCGATCAGCATGGGAATCAGCGTAATGCCGAAAGTATTGGCGCCCCAGAAACTCCAGTAGGAGCCGGCCACCACCACCTGGTTTGACAGAAGGTATCCGCCCACGCACGACAGCGCGAAACCGAACAAAAAGTCCCCCAATCCCCCGGACGTTCCACCCACGTCGCTGAACCGGCGATCCGCCATCACATCGAGGATAACGCAAAACTTCGTACGGCCGTTCACACGTTTTGAAAAAAGAACGGCGATCTTTTGTTTCAGCGGCTTCCCATCAAAGAATGGCAGCCCGCATCCAGTCCGGTTTTGTCCCCGCTGCTTACAATCGAAGCGGGAGGCAGAAACTTGAAAAAAGCCTCGAAAGGCGTCCAAGACCGCTCGGCCAACCGTCAGCATATCGCCGCGCGCCATTTGACCATCGACCGCATGGTGACCGAGATTCTCGACCGGACCGAGCCTGGTTGGTACGCCGCCCTCCTCAAAGATTTCCGTAAAGAGTGGAAACCGGTCGGCTGCGAAGTGCAGATCGTCGAACTGATGGCCGATCTCTCGTGCCGCCTGCGGGGCTGCTGGTATCTGGAGACCGAAATTCTGAAACGCGGAATGGCTGCGTGCGCTACATCGAAAGACGCGCCCGGCGACGCCCTGGCGCGCGCTTTCATACGCGATTGCGAAGGCCCCCGGCTGCTCAACAAACTGTCGCGCTATGAGAGCCGGCTCTCCATGGAGTTTGAACGTTGCGCCCGCCTGCTCGACCGCTATAGGGCCGCCCGCAAACGCGCGGAAACCGGTGCTGTAGCCGCCTTGATGAAAAGTAAACCTTGCACTTCTGTGGTCCAATAGACGGCAAACGAGCCGCCAGCCTCCCATGCGCTGGTCCGGGCGGGGTCTGGAGGCCTACATCTTCAGCGAGCATTTTCCGCAACGTTAAAGTACCCAATGAAATGTAAACGCCGCAGTTCCGGTATATAATGGGTCGTGTTCGCTCTGCCCTCCATCTGCCGGCCCGGCCTCTTCGGTTCCGATTAGAACCCCGCAATCCTCTGCCTGCACCCGTTGGCTTGGTTTAATTTTCCTGTAAGGAGGTTTGCGTATGAGCAAGAGCGCCAATCTGGAAGTGGACGCGACGCGGCTCGATTTGCCGCACGTCAGCGGGCCGCTACCCGGACCCCGCGCGCGGGACGTCATCGCGCGCGATCATCGTTCCGTTTCGCCATCCTACACGCGCTGCTATCCGTTGGTAGCCAGCCGCGGCGAAGGCGCCATGGTCGAAGATGTGGATGGCAACCGCTTCCTGGATTTCAATGCGGGCATCGCCGTGGTGGCGACTGGCCACTGCCATCCGCGCGTGGTGGAAGCCATCCGCGAGCAGGCTGGCCGGCTGATCCACATGTCGGGCACGGATTTCTATTACGAAGCCCTGGTGGACCTGGCGGAAAAGATCGGTTCGCTCGCGCCGGGCGCGGTGGAGCGCCGGGTTTCATTCGGTAACTCGGGCGCCGAAGCCGTCGAAGGCGCCATGAAGCTGGCGCGCTACGCTACCGGCCGCGATAAGTTCATCGCTTTCCTGGGCGCGTTTCACGGCCGCACCATGGGAGCGCTGTCGCTCACCGCGCGCAAGGCCGTGCAGCGCCGCGGCTTCGGACCGCTGGTGCCCGGTGTAGTCCACGCGCCTTATCCCAACTGCTATCGCTGCCCATTCGGCCAGACGCCCGCCAACTGCGCGGTGGAGTGCGCCAGGTTTATCGAGGACACCCTGCTGAAGACCATCGCGCCGGCCGAGGAAGTAGCGGCCATCGTCATTGAACCGGTGCAGGGCGAGGGCGGCTATATCGTCCCGCCGCAGAAATTCTACGATGAGCTGGTGCGCATCGCCGGGAAGCATGGCATTCTGCTGGTCTGCGACGAGGTACAGTCCGGCATGGGCCGCACCGGCAAAATGTGGGCGTCCGAACATTTCCACCTCACGCCGGATATTCTGACGGTGGCCAAGGGCATTGCCAGCGGGCTGCCGCTGGGAGCCACTATCGCGCGCGCGGATCTGATGAACTGGCCCCCCGGCGCGCACGCCTCCACATTTGGCGGCAACCCGGTGGCTTGCGCGGCGGCGCTGGTGACCATCGAATTGCTCGAACAGGAACTGCTCGATAACGCCGCACTCATGGGTGCGTACCTGATGTCGCGCATGCGCGACTGGCCGGCACGCTTTCCTATCGTGGGCGACGTGCGCGGTCTGGGCCTGATGCTTGGCATCGAGCTGGTGCGCGACCAGCACTCCAAAACCAAAGCGCCGGAGTTGCGCGACCGCGTAGTGGATCTGGCGTTCGAGCGCGGCCTGCTGATTCTGGGCGCTGGTGATAACACGCTTCGCCTTAGCCCCGCGCTGATCATCACCCGGGATCAGTGCAACTTCGCCCTGGATACGCTGGAAGAGTGCATCGCGCTGGCCATGCGCGAAATCTGAAGTTCAGGCAGGCCTTTGGCGGTGGCGGGCATGGCCGGACCCGGTTTCAAGGTCGCATCCTGCTATGCTCGCAGGTTGATTTCGATTCCAAATTTCCGGTCAACCGGAAACTGCCCTCGCGGCGCCGCAAGTAACGCTTTAGGCTCGCCCCACGCCTCCTGGCTGGAGTCACGTTCTGGCAGCGTTACCCGGGCTGCGGTCGTGTAAACCGATGGCACTGCTCTTGGAGAAATCCGTCGTTTATCATCCTGGAAGAACCGGGGGGCACTGGGTGAAGGCACGCCTCCGCCAGGCAGGCCTGGTGCGAGGGGAATCTGCGGGGCTACACGATAACCCGGAGGACTTGCGGCATTGGCCGGAGCTCACTGCACGACCGTGGTCGATCGCCTTCGTGCGTCACCCGCTGAGCTGGGTGCGCTCCCTTTGGGTTCACGAAACCCACTTTGGGTGGACGAACGACCTGCTGCGTCCACCGGATGAGTTCGCGACTTTTGCGGAATATCTGGACTACCTGATCGAGGCGTTTCCGGGCGGAGCTGTAAAGCGGTACTTCGCTCCTTTTATTGACAACGTCAACCTGATCGGCAGGTGCGAGAGTCTACGATTCGAATTGCGGCGGTTACTGAATGAGGCCGGCGAGAGCGTGCCTGAACTGCCTGAGGGGCGCCTCATTAACCGCTCGGCAGACGATATTGTGTCCGCGTGCGCGAAGGCGCCTCGCGCCATCCTGGAACGATTTCTCGCGAACGAGGCAGAGTACTGCAGCCGTTTTGGCTACCACCGGCTTCTGGAGGAATGCCTGGACGATAATCCGGAGTGCCAGAGAAAATGGTTTCCGATACTCCCCTCCCGTGGCGGCGCGGCGGAGGAAAACAGCAAGCCAGCCCCGGAAAGCACCTTCCTGTTTTCGGATGGCACTCTATGGAAAGGGCGGCCAGAGCAGAGGAGATGGCAACTGGCTATCTGTGACGCCCTGGTGCGGAGCAGCAGGACACAAAAAGGTGGCTTTCTGGAGTTGGGCTGCGGAGACGGCTTCTTTGTTTTCCTGGCAGAGGAGCTTGGCTATGTTCCCTGCCGGGGCGTACACCTGTACCGCCGGTCCACCACCAGCGCAGCTGCCGCACGCTTGGGTAGTAAGGCGCAATTCATAGAGGCGCCAATGTTCGCCCGCCTGGGCGGTGGGCTGGCGACGACGATTCTGATGCGGGATGTGCTGAACCACACGCCTTGGCCGCACGTCCCGCTGCTGTATGCGAAACAGATGCTGGACGAAGGCGGCGAAATCATCATCGGGAGTGTCATCGTGGAAATGGAGCCCGATCCGGGGCTATGCTTTGCCAACCTCAGCGATTTGTTTCCCAGGTCCTGCCCGATGATCATGTCCAGAATGTTCCTGCTTAACCTGGTTTCGCAATGCGGACTTGCCATCGACGAAATATGTTCAGAGTATGACGAGATCATTGAGCCGCAGAATTATAAACTCCTGGAAGGCTTGGCAAAGGTCCTCCACAGTCCGCCGGAAGGCCTCCTGCGGAGAGTGGTGTGCAGACTGCGCGCAGTCGGAGACCGGACGGACTCTCCTGAACTGAGATTTTGGTTGAATTCGGAGCCCCTTTGGCTGGCAGATTGCGCTTCAATTAACTTGAACGAGGCTGCACGCCACGTCATCGATCGGTTGACGGCGGACAATAAGCAGCTAAAGAGTGACATCCAACTCTTAGAGCTGGCGCTGCATGATCGGGAAGCCGATCTCCAAAGGGAACGCGTCGACGCCGCTGTGCGAAGCGCCGAGCTGGTGGATCGAACCAATCGACTTGAGCGCGCGCTTACCGAATTGAACTCGTTCCGTCCGTAAGCACTGGAAAATCGATGCGGCGGCGTTTGCGCTACCGCCGGATCGAAACCAGCCCTCACGTGCGCCGCCGCTTCGCTGTTCCCCCACGCCCTCCCGCAGCCGGCTTCTTGCGCGCAGGCTGGGCATTCTGCTCCACCCGCAGTTTCCACGCTGTGCGCAGGGCGCCTTCCAAGATATCCTGATTCGTCGCCGCCAGCCGGATATGCGTCATTCCCATGCGGCCCCATCCGCCAGGGATAGGTAGAAACACATCGGGCAGTTCTTCCACAAACGCAGCTTGCTGTTCGAGAGTGAGCTTCAGGTTCCCGTAGCCCTGCTTTTGCGAGGCCAGCGTGGCAAAAATGCGGCCACCTACGCGGAAATCCGGCGCGCCCATGTGGGAGCTCTCTTCGACACCGGGTAGGCTTAAGGCGATCTGGCGAAAATCTTCCGCGTCCATGGATGAATCATCGCACACCCCGTCCGGACGGGAACCCTCCAGCCGGGCACGGTGTCTAAACCGGATGTTCACAGGCGGTACTCGGACAGGTATGGCAAACTTCGGAAGGCGGCTGCGACGCATCGTGGGCGGGTTGGCCGGTCTGGTGCTCCTGGCGCTGATGGCAGGATTTACCTACGAGCAGATTGGGAGGGCGCGCGAGAGCCGAGCCCTGCCTCCCCGAGTGGGGCGGGCCATCGATATTGGCGGACGCACTCTGAACCTGTACTGTTCGGGCGAAGGCAGCCCCGCAGTCATCCTCGAAACGGGAGGCAATGCGCCCGGCTTCGCCTGGGTCCCGCTGCAGCCCAGGATCGCAGAATTCACGCGCACCTGCTGGTACGACCGCGCGGGGGTCGGCTGGAGCGATCCGCCCAAGTCCCCCAGAACCGCTGCCAGTGTCGCCGGCGATCTTCATGAAATGCTGCGCCGCGCCGGCGTGCCGCCGCCATATGTACTGGTGGGCGCGTCCGTGGGAGGAGAATACGCCCGCATTTACACGGCCCGCTACCCCGCTGACGTTGCCGGCCTCGTTTTGCTGGATTCCACCCACCCCGACCAACACGAGCCGGCCTATGCGCTGTCGCCCACCAACCGCCTGTCGCCTCGTGTGCGGCACCTGATCTGCATGGCCGTGCCGTTCGTCTCGCGATTTGGCTTGCTGCGAATTGCGGCAAGCAGAATGGATCGGCGAGACGCTCCACCCCAATTCAGCCCCGCGCAGCGCGACACACTGGCGAAACTGGCGGCCCGGCCCACCGCTTTCAAGACCGATGCCGAGCAAGCCTGTGCGGCGACGGATGCCGGTAGAGTGGTCCCCACGCTCGGCGGCGGCAATCCCGATCTGGACAATGCGGCGCGCCACGCCGGCAGCCTGGGCGATCGTCCGCTGATCGTGCTGACGGCTGGAAAGTACTGGGCTCCTGACGGCATGGAGAAAGAGGCACAGGCGTACCACGAAGTCTGGGTCCACCAGCTACAGGCCAGCCTGGCACAACTGTCAACCCGTGGACGGCAAATCATCGTGGACGCACACCACGGTATCGGCGATGAGGCGCCGGACGCGGTGGTCACGGCGGTGCGACAGGTGGTCGAGGAAGCCCGCGGAAAGAATTAAGTTCCGGATGCCCGGCGGATCTTCGCGTTTGGATACCCTGGAAGGGTGCCCGACAGAATCCTCGATGTCGGCTGCGGCATTCATAAGCAGCCTGGAGCCATCGGCATCGATCGCAATCCCGCCAGCCGCGCCGATGTCCTGTGCGACCTCGATCGCTTGCCCTATCCTTTTCGCGACAACTCCTTCGACCGCCTGCTGGCCATCCACGTAATCGAGCATGTCGCCGATGTGATGGCCACCATGCAGGAGTTTCATCGCCTGCTGCGGCCCGGCGGCACCGTCCGCATCGAAACGCCCCACTACACCGACTATAGCTCGTTTTGCGATCCCACCCACCGTAGCCATCTGAACAGCTTCTCGTTCCGCTATTTCAGCGAGGACCACGGCGGCTTCGGGTACTACACGCCCGTTAAGTTCCGCGAGATTTCGGTCTACGTAAAGCTACTGTCGTTTTGGAAATGGCTGGGATTCGAATTCCTGGTCAATCATTTTCCGCGCTACCGCCGTTTCTGGGAGCATTATCTGTGCTTTGTGGTTCGCGGCAAAGTGATGAACTTCGAATTCGAGGTCGTTAAGCCGCAGTTGAATACCGATGGACGCAGATAAAAAGTGGTGGCGGGTGATTGGAAGCGGGTGGGGTCTTTACCGATTAGCTGACGCCGCGCGCCACCGCTTTAGAGTTCGCCACACCACCACCGAACAGGCCAATGGCCGCCGCGGCGAGGATCTGGCGCACCGCTTCCTGCGCCGGCACGGTCTCACCATTGTGGGGCGCAACTTCCACCAGCGCGCGGGCCGCGGCGAACTCGATATGGTTGCCTGGGACCGGCAGACGCTCGTCTTTGTCGAGGTGAAGACCCGCGCCAGCTCCGAATTCGGCAGTCCCGGCCGGGCCGTGGGTCGAGAGAAGGAGTCGGACCTGCGGCGCGCCGCCGCGGAATATCTCCGCCGTTCAGGCAAGCCCAGGGAACAGGCGCGCTTCGACCTGGTGAATATCGTCCTCACCCAGCCACCCGAAATCGAATGGATTAAGGATGCGTTTCCCGTAAGCCGGACGATATAATACGTTCTCCGCGTTCCGCGTCTTAAAATCAGCTTTCTGCGGAGGCTCATCGATTTTGCCTGAATTACGCAAGGATCCCATAACCGGCCGCTGGGTAGTCATCGCCACCGACCGGGCGCGCCGTCCGTCCGATTTCGTGCGGCTGCCGGTGCCGCTGGCCACCGCGCGCCTCTGCCCGTTCTGCTATGGCAACGAGCAGAAGACTCCGCCCGAGGTCCTGGCCTATCGCCCGGGCGGCGGCGCGAATCAGCCGGGCTGGAGCGTGCGCGTGGTGCCCAACAAGTTTCCCGCCCTGGGTATCGAGGGCGAGCTCAACCGCCAGGGCGAGGGCATGTACGACAAGATGAACGGCATCGGGGCGCACGAGGTTGTCATCGAAACTCCCGATCACAGCCTGACCATGGCCGAGATGTCCGACCGGCAGATCGAAGAAGTCCTGAACGCTTTTCGCGACAGGGTCAACGATCTCAGGAAGGATACGCGCTTCCGCTACATCGTTCTGTTCAAGAATCACGGCGAAGCGGCCGGCGCCACGCTCGAGCATCCGCATTCGCAACTGATCGCCCTACCCGTGGTTCCCAAGCGCATTAAGGAAGAGTTGGACGGAGCCAAGGTCTACTTCGATTTTAAGGAGCGTTGCGTCTTCTGCGACATCCTGCGCCAGGAAACCGCCGCGGGTGTGCGCGTAGTCACCGAGACCGACCGCCTGCTGGTGCTCCAGCCATGGGCGCCGCGGTTCCCGTTCGAAACCTGGATTCTGCCCAAGAGTCACGTATCGCACTTCGAGCAGGCCGACGATCCCACGTTACAAAATCTTGCCTGGGTGCTGCGATCCACCTTGCGCAAGCTCGACAAGGTGCTGGAACGGCCGCCTTTCAACTTCATCGTGCATACCGCGCCACTGCAGGAGAATCACCTGCCGCACTATCATTGGCACATCGAACTGATCCCCCGGCTGACCAAGGTGGCCGGATTCGAATGGGGCACCGGGTTTTATATTAATCCCACGCCGCCGGAGGAGTCCGCAACGTTCCTGCGCGAATCGGGGCTGGCTTGAGCCGCCCGGCGGCGGATGCCTCCACTATTCCCCACCGCCGGATTCTTACGCTTGTCATAGCGCTGATCCTGTACGGATCGCTTTACCCCTGGGAATTCCACGCGCGACATTATGGCCATTCGCCGCTCTGGATGCTGCTGCACGCCTGGCCGAGCGCGATTGACCGCTATGTGCTTTGGGACATCGGCGTCAATATCACGCTCTATCTGCCGTTGGGCCTCTTTGCGTATCTGGCGGTAAGTCCACGCGCGCCGCGCGGCTGGCGGGTTCTGGCGCCCGTGGCGCTCGGACTGGTGCTTTCGGCGTCCATCGAAATGCTGCAGCTCTTCGACGATTCGCGGTTTTGCAGCCTTTCCGATGTGGCTTCGAACGTCACCGGCGCGGCGGTGGGTGTTGCCATTGGCGCATTCTATAGGGTGCGGTTGCAGCGCTTTCTTGCGGAGCATGGCGCGGCTTCGCTGCTGCGGCCCTCCGGCGCCTTGCTGCTGCTCTCCTGTTGGATCGGATACCAGGTTTTTCCGTTGTTCCCGGCCTGGGGACGTACACACCTGATGAGCCGGCTCGCGGCGCTGCAGGCCCAGCCGGCGATGCCCTCGGTTAGTACGCTGGTAGTCTTCGCGGAGTGGCTGGTGGTAGCTTGCCTGCTCGAAAGCATCCGAAAGACCCGAACCACTGGACTGCTGGCGCTGCTCCTACTGCTGTTGCCGCTCCGCCTGATCGTGGTGAGCCGGACAGTGACATGGCCGGATATTGAAGGCGCGGCCGCGGCGTTTGCCATCTGGGTCTGCCTGCCCCGTACTTGGGTGCGCCGCGCCGCGCCCTTCGTGCTGACCGGCGCGTTGGTCCTGGGTGAACTGGCGCCGTTTCATTTCCAAGGCGCGCGTACGTTCTCCTGGGTGCCCTTCCGCGGATTGTTTCGTTCCGCCTGGGCAGACGGCTTCGTGATTCTGTTCCGCAAAAGCTTCTGGTACGGCTCCGTGATCTGGCTTTGGCGGGCATCGGGACTCAGTCTCGCCTGGATTACTGCGGTGACGGCCGCGGCGCTGTTCGCCCTGGAACGGGCGCAAGTCTATCTGCCGGGCCGCACGCCGGAAATCACCGACGCCGTGCTGGTAGTGCTCATGGGCGTGTTGCTTTGGCTGCTGCGCGACGCGTGAGGGAGGGGAATTTTCCAGGACGGCGTCCCACGGCACCGAGAACGGGTGGTTGGTGCGGAGGGCCTTTATCGCCAGGACTTCGTTTCGGCGAGCTTGTGGGCCGTCATCTCCGCACAAGGGGACCTCTGGCACCGTCGCGCCGAAATCGAGGAGTTTCCGATTTGCATCTAGCGTAATCCGACCGAAGATCCGTACGCTCTCCAGTCGAAGACTTCCAAGGCTGGAGCCATAGGCGGATGCCGTCTTCCAGCTCGGCGACTGTGCGCGCCGTGACGCGTTCGTAATCCGAGTGTGCAGCGGCGACATCGTCCGCGAGACTATGAGATGCGGAAGTACATTGTACCTGTCGAGTCCCAGGCCTGCCGTCTTGGCGTTTGCGTCGGCCGATCGACTCAAACTGCAGACACACGAGCATCGACCGGCCTTCTGAGACTGGAATTCGAGCGATTTAGAGAGGGTTATTCAATTGCACCCGTGGAACGTCAGAGGAAGAACGGTTAGGACATGCCCGAAACGACTTGGGAACCTCACGAGAAACACGGACGGCTCACGCCGGAGAGTGACCTGCCAGCTAGCGTTTATGCATTTCCCAAACAGCGCAAAGAACCGCTGACCGACGCAGAGCACGTGCGTAACGCCGTCGCCCGGTTCGATCAAGTCATCGACGTCTCCGATGAAGATCGTGATTTGGCGTTCGCGAACATCCAGAAAGCTGCACAGCACTATGGTGTCAACCTCTCGGAAGGGTCGTGGCACGATCTGGGTATCCACCGGCGGAAGAGAAGAAAAGCGCCACCAGACGCGCTGTGACGTGAACCGCGGAGGCATGAAATGAAGGCAGTCGTCGTCCACAAGTATGGCGGTCCGGAGGTTCTGAAGTTCGAGGACTATCCCGATCCGGTGCCAGGTGCAGGCGAGGTGCTCGTGCGAGTCGCCGCCGCGAGCGTGAACCCGCTCGACTACAAGCGGCGTGCCGGGTTAACGGACGATTATTATCCGATCCATTTCCCGGGCCTCATAGGGGTCGATATGGCGGGAACCGTCGTGAAGATCGGGCCGGAGGTGGAAGGGTTTTCCGTCGGCGATCAGGTCTTCTCCATGGCAGACAATACTTACGCTGAACTTTGTGTCGTCAGTGCGGCGATCCTCGCGAAGGTCCCCAAGGGGCTCGATTTGATCCAAGCGGCGGCGCTGCCGCTGGTGACGATAACGGGCAACCAGCTCCTTTCGGCTACGGGAATCAAGGCGGGCCAGACGGTTTTGGTTGCAGGCGCTGTGGGAAATGTCGGGCGTTCGGCGGTATTCACCGCCAAGGAACGCGGGGCGACTGTGATCGCGGGGGTCCTGAAGAGGCAGGTGGATGAGGCGAGGACTGCCGGCGCGGACCAGGCAGTCGCAACCGACGACGACACCGCGATTGCGAATCTTCCGCCGCTCGACGCGGTGGCGGATACGGTCGACGGAAGAACCGCCGAGAAGCTGATCGCCAGGGTCAAGCCTGGAGGAGTGTTTGCCACGGTTCTCAGTGCGCCGCAGAACGCCGCGAAGTACCCAGATGTGAAGGTGGCACCGGTGTTCTCGAAATTCGACAGGAAAACGCTCGAGTTCATGGCCGAAGCCGTGCGAGATGGCAAGCTGGTGATCCCGATTAGCGAGACCCTGCCACTCAGGCAAGCGGCCGAGGCTCAAGCAGCGGCAGAAAAAGGTGTCGCCGGGAAGATCCTGCTAGTCGCTTGACATTACTTTGCGAACAGAGGACACGAAAGGAAAATCGGAAATGAGCAAAGAATCGCAGTTATCAACGAGCAGCGTACAAATCGAACAGAAGAGCTACGAGATGCCCCCGCGAGAGGGGATCAGCATCGCGCAATTTCTCACGGTCGCCGACATCGAGCGATCGGCTCGCTACTACGAAAAGGTCTTCGGTGCTCGCATCCTGAGCCTGGGGGATGGCAACGCGCCTGGGTACCTTCAGCTCGCGAATATCTGGATGATTCTGAACGTTGGAGGCGGCCCAACCGCGGATAAGCCGACCGTAACGCTGAGCGTCCCCGACCCGAATCACATCAACAGCTTTATGAATTTCCGCGTTGCGGATATTCAAGCGTGCTATGAATTATGGACAAGTCGCGGAGCGGAGTTCATCACAAAGCCGATACCCAAGTACGGCGAGATTCGCTGCTACATCCGCGATCCCGACGGTTACATTATCGAGGTGGGGCAGAGCACCGACCTGAAATACGGTTAACGCTCGGCCCGGCACAAGGCTCTGAATTGGCACGCGTCCTACTTTCAGGCATAGAAAGGAGCACGAGATGAAACTAAGGAGACCCCGCGGGTGAGTGCCGCCATCACGTCGAGCACGCTCGGTGTCAACGTACTTACCGCCCCGGGAAAGGTAATGGTAGGCGAGCGGCCAAAGCCTTTCGGCGAACCGCTCGGCTTTGACCCGATGACGTCGACTTTAATCTTCGGCGAGTACGATGCGGTGCTGGTAGACGCAATGACGACTGTGGCTGAAGCAGAGGCGCTCGCGGATTGGATTGCGCTGCACAACCGCAACCTGGAGACCATCTATATAACGCACGCCCATTTCGACCACTTCTACGGTTTGAGCATTCTGCTCGACCGTTTCCCGGGCGCTCGGGCGATCGCAACACCCAAGACGGTGAACGCCATGCAGATGTCTTTCACTCCCCCAGTAGAGCGGTTAGCCCGCCGGTTGTTTCCTGGACAAATGGCCGCTAAATTCGTTGCGCCTGAGCCCTATGAGCACAACACGTTCACTCTCGAGGGCCAGGAATTGCGCATCATCGAGCAGGGCCACACCGATAGTGCTGATACGACGTCTCTGTACGTTCCATCGATCGGCCTGGTCGTCGCAGGCGACGTGGTGTATAACCAGTGCCACATGTATCTCGGCGAAACCACCCCAGAGAGCCGGAAGAACTGGGTCGCGGCGTTGGACCGGTTGGCGGCGCTCGAGCCGTCGATTGTTGTTGCCGGTCACAAGAAGCCCGGCGCGCCCGACTCGCCGTCGGCGATCGAGGATACGAAGCGCTATCTGCTCGACTTTGATCGGCTGCAGAAAACCGCGACGTCCGACGAAGAGTTGTTCAACAAGATGACGGAGCTTTACCCCCATTGGGTAGCGAATCAGTCGTGGTTGATGTTCGGATTCCCGGGCACCTGACGGGAACGCTCGCTCGCGTATTTACAGATGGCCGCAACCGACTCTGAGGCGGAGATCGGACTCGGTCCGAATGGTCGGCAACCTGGACCCGCTCCGAATGGCAAATTCGCGGCGACATTCTGACCCAAGCCGTAAGCCGGGCATGCCCCAGTCACAACTAGCACGTTGAGTTGTTGTACCAACGCAGAACCCGGAGAGCGCGCAGTGTGTTCCAGCGGCTTGCCCTGCCGACACCGGTCTCCATCTCCAATGGAATATGTTCGGGATGAAGGAGGTTGAGCGGCCAGCGCCCGTTCTGGTGGCGGCGCTCAATCACGGTTTCGATGGCGTCACCGACGCGGCTGTCGGGTTTGATTCCTGCATTCCGCAGATAATCGAGTCCGCGCAAGACGTCGTAGTGCCAAAACGTCGGGAACGAGAAGCGGAGCCAGCGTTTGTCGATGACTTCGCCGGTTCGGAGCGAGCGGAACATGCGGCGCTCGAGCAGATAGTTTTCGGCCCTCTTGCGGGCCTTCGTGACGGCCGCCGATTTGCGCCCTGCTCGTTCGTATTCGAGCAGTCCTTCGAGCACGCAGATGGTGGTATGGAACGAAGAGCGCCGGCTTTTGGGTGCCTCGCAGTTCCAGCCGCCATCTTCGAGCTGCTCGCCCAGGAGTTGATTGGCCAGTGCGTCGTTCGGTTCCTTGAAATACGAACCGATGCCGAGAATTCTGCCGTTGATGCAGGGCTCCGTTTCGCCGTGAAGGAAAGGCCGGTTGTTGAGCCGCTTAAACACGAGCCGCTTGTCGACGCGGTCGATCATTTTGCGAGCCTCCTTGCTGGCGGGGTCGAGACCGAGGTCCTTCAGGACGACGAGACTGCAGAGCGCAATAAGGTCCCACTTCGGCCCGCCACCCCAGTCGCCGGCAGGAGATTGGCGGGCGAGAAGTTGGGCTCCCCAGCCTTCGGTTGCGACGCGCGACCGCTCGGCTGCAATCGCGTTGGGGGCTTCACCGGTGAGGTCCCGCATGACCTGCCAACGGATGGCCGGGTCAGAATCGAGGAGCCATTTGATGTGCGCGGGCCGGGGTGCGTAATCGTGTAGGCGCATTGGCCCAGTATCGCAAGTAGTGTGCACGTTTGACTCGCGCTGCAAACCACGTTCGCAGCGGCTGCTGCGTATGCACCGGCCACTAACCACCAGCCACTAACCACCAGCGACGGCGTGCTGGCGCGGCCTACTGGGCTGTCCTGTTCACCAGCGCCGGCCAGTTGACGATCACCGTCAGTGGCTGGGTCGCATGTTCCGCGGTCTCGAGCACCAGGAAGCGCTGCCCATCCCGGGCGACATCGTAGGGGCTAACGTCGGTGTCCATCACCAGCAACGGAAACAACGCATGTGGCGCAGAGGCCTCCAAGGAACCGGTTCCCGGCTTGAGACTGACTGACATCAGCATGGAATCCGGCGATATATAGAACAACTCGCGCCCGCGGGCGCCCCATTCCGGCATTACGCCTCCGCCCGTTGAAATCCGCACCTGTCTGCGCGGCCCGGGAAACGTGTCGATGTAGACCTCGTACCGCCCGGATTCGTCGGACTGAAAGGCCACCCAGCGGGCGTCCGGAGAGAATTGACCCATGGTTTCGTTGAATGTCTTCCGCAAGTAGGGTCTCGGCTCGGCGCCACCGGGCGCCACGGGCAGTGCCCACAGGGACCGTAAGTCGCCAGGGGCGGTAGCTTCCTCGTACAGGATGAAGCGTCCGTCGCGGGACCAGTCCAAGGGAAATTGGGGGTTCGGCGAACGAGTGAGGCGTTGTTCCTCGCCGGCTCCGCTGGCGCTCTTGAGAAATAAATTGCGCGGGGCATCGGAAGAAAATACGACCGTTCGGCCGTCGGGGGACCAAACGGGGCCAATGTTAACGCCCGGCCTCGAAGTGAACCGGCTCGGAAGACCCCGGCCCACGTCCAGCATCCAGAGATCGGTACCCACGGGACTGCCGCGAGCGACCACGATCCGCCGTCCGTCCGGAGACAGATGGAAGAAAGCGCTGAACGCTGGTTCCCCTACGGGGCCACGCGGCTTTCCCGTTCGATCGACCCACCGGAATTGGCGCAAGGGACTACTGGAGTTGTACAGCAAGATCCCCGTGGCCGAAATCGAGACTTGCATCTGACCGGTTGTCCCAATCCTGGCCACCGGATCGGCTACCGGGTGGGGTACTCCGGAGAGTTTCAACGTGGCTGCGTCAAAGTCCTGCGCCACCAGCGTTCCGCCGCGCAGCCACAGCAGATATCCCTTCCGATTATTGTGGACCCCATCGGCCGCGGGTGCGTACAATGCGTTGGTGTCCGTGGCCAACAACTGCACCGGCTCGCGAGGCTTGGCGAGCGAGGCCGCATAAACACCGCTATTCTCACTGTTGGTGCTCCGGACAAAGTACAAAAAGCGGCCGCCCGGAAGCATCTGCGGCCAATAGTGGAAGACCTCCCCGCGAGAAGCGTCCAGGGTGGTGAGAGAGGAGGGCCGTCCTCCGGAAGCTGCGACCTGGAATAGGCCGGAATTCCAACCTCCAAACAGAATCCGGCCATCTTCGGTCGAGGAGCCGCCGCGGGCTTGGCCGATATCGCAGATCGTCTGTGGCAGACCGCCGGCCAAATAGACTCGTTGCAATTTGCCATGCGCGAAGAATGCGATGGACTTGTTGTCCGGGGACCAGAATGGCCACCCAGCGTCTTCCGTTCCGGCGAACACTCGCGCGGTTGCGCCGTCCAGGGACTGAACCCAGAGCGCGGCCTTCCCGTGATCCGTCGCGACATAGGCGGCGGTCTTGCCGTCCGGCGACAAAGAAATGCCGGCGGCCTGCGTTCCAAATGTAAACTCGGAGCCTGCGGGCGGATTGATCTGGAGACGCAAGACGCGTTCATCGGTGGGCGTTTGCCGGAAGTGCGATGCTGCCCAAAATACCCAGGACGCCGATCGGCAGCGTCACCGCGGCCGCGATCCACCAGCGTCGGCCCAGTTTGGACCGGGCGGGAGAAAGTTCAGCGCCAGCCGGCGGCGAATGAGGATTCCCCAAACCGACGGAAATCGGCACCGGGTGCCGCCCCATGGCTCCTATGAATCGGTATCCTCGGCCAGGCACGGTTTCGATGTATCGGGGACTCCCGGCTGAATCGCCCAAAGCGCGTCGCAGCTTATTCACCGCCGCGTGGAGACCGTGCTCGAAATCGACGAACGTCCCTTCCTTCCAGATCCGCTCGCACAGTTGCTCGTTCGTGACCACATCGCCGGGATGCGCCAGCAGGGTAAGCAAAACCTGAAACGGTTGGCCGGACAAACGGACACGCACGCCGCTCTTAACCAGTTGCCGCTCCGGAACGTTTACCTCAAAGGGTCCGAAGGCCAGGCGAGCCGGGGATTCGAACTGCGGCTGCATGAAAGTGGTAGCAGATAGTCTATCACGCCCCCCCGACTGATGAGGTCGGCGAACGACCACCGTAGTTTCAATGATTTGCCCGATGAGGCCATTTTGAGTCACAAATGACTCGGCAGGCATGGGTTTTCGAACCATCATGTGTCTAAATCGGAGCCAGCACACAGGAAGGGAAAACCAATTATGAAATCGAACATGACTTTGACGCTAGCGAATCCTAAGAAGGCGGCCGCGGCGGGCACCGCCATGGCCTTGGTAGTAATCGCGGAATTGCTCCTGACTTCACCTGTAAGGGCGCAAGATCCGACTGACGACGTGGCGCGAATTCAAATCGGATTCGCGGTAGCGCCGGTTCCGCTCAATCTGGAGGGAAAGACCGTCGCTCAAGTTCTTCAAGTAGGCTTGGGCAGCTATTTGGTCAACGCCGCCAACGATTGCAACTTTTGTCACACCTCCGGCGGCCCTCCGAACTTCAATTTCCTGATGAATCACAATCCGTACTTCCTTAACCAAGGGCCGAAACAAACCGACCCTACCCAGTATCTCGCGGGCGGCGCGCCGTTCGGTACAGCCCTCCCCTTTAATGTTGGACCAGGCACAGCTTATGGAACCTATCTGGGTCCAACCATTGTCTCCCGCAACTTGACGCCGGACAAAAACGGGCTACCTGAAGGGGGACACACGTTGGCTCAATTCATGCAGATCTTGCGGACCGGCGCCGACTTGGATCACATCCATCCGAGCTGCACATCACCCGGCCCGCCTCCAACTCCGGCAAACTGCATTCCGCCGCCGGTTAATGGGGCGGTTCTCCAAATCATGCCTTGGCCCGACTTTCAGAACATGACGGACGGTGACATTACGGCAATTTACGAATATCTGAGCGCAATCCCTTGCATCGACAACACCTCGAGCACGCCGCCGGCGGGCGCCCCCAACGAGCTGCGCAACGACTGCGGCAACGGACCAGCACCGCCGCCAAAGTGAACTCAGCTGCCGGTGGCGTCAACCCGAGGACCGCGCCGCATCTCTGCGCAGACTGCCCGAAAAACGCTGGAGTTGTGGCATAATGGCCACGCAATGAGTGATCTCATCGCGGACCTGTTCATTTCGCTCGACGGTTCGCCTCCGGCGTTGATGTGGGTCCTTACTTTGGCTACTTCGGTCCCGGCCTCGAAAGCTGGGTGAGCTACGCGCTCCGCCAACCTCAGGTGATCGTCATGGTGCGAGTCACTTATCAGGCGCTGGCGAAGCTCTCGGCCTCCGCTAACGACGAAGTTAGCGTCAGGATGAGCGATCTTCCTAAGTTGGTATTCTCGAGCTCCCTTGAGGAGCCGCTTGCCTGGAGCAACAAGCGATTAGTCAAGGGAGACATCGCCGAGCAGATGAACCTACTCAAACAGCAGTTCGGAGATCCATTGCGATCGATGGGCAGCATCCGTTGGTCAAAGAGCATGATACAGCTCGCGGTGACCGACAAGCTTCGGCTCATGTCTTCCGCTTGATACAGGGCAGTGCCGAAAAAAGAGGCGATCTATGCCGGCTACCCGCGGACCAGCCTCGCACTTACGTGCGCGCACACTCCGGCGAACACCAGGACCGCGACAGCGATACAAACCCACCAGCCACAAGCCACTAACCACCAGCCACGGCGTGCAGGCGCGCAGCGCGCCAAGCGCCCTTACCCCGCCGAAGCCTGCGACGCCAGCACCTCCCGCACCTTGCGCGCCAGCGTCTCCGGCAAAAACGGCTTCTGCAAAAACGGCGCGCCCGAATCCAGAATGCCGTGGTGCACCATGGCCTCATCCGTATAGCCGGACATAAACAGTACCTTCATGTGGGGATGCCGCGCCCGGATCTGTTCGAGCGCTTGCGGCCCACTCATCTCCGGCATCACCACGTCCGCCAGCAGCAGGTGGATGCGCCCCTTGTGCTCCGCCGCCATACGCACGGCCTCTTCCCCGCGCACCGCCTCCAGTACGTGATATCCGCGTCCGGCCAGCACATCGCAGACCAGCTTGCGCACGCGCGCCTCGTCTTCCAGCACCAGGATCGTCTCGCTGCCCCGCTGCGCCGCCGCCGGCGCGTGCTCCGCCGCTTGGGCCGCCGCTTTGGCCTCCGCCGACGGCAAGTATATCTTCATCGTGGTACCCCGCCCGGGTTCGCTATACACTGAAATGGCGCCGCCGCTTTGCTTCACGATACCGTAGGCCGTTGCCAGGCCCAGCCCCGTTCCTTTTCCGGGCGCCTTGGTGGTGTAGAACGGTTCGAACAAGTGGGTCAGGGTTTCCGAATCCATCCCCATGCCGGTGTCGCTGATGGCCAGCACCACGTACGATCCCGGCTTGACGTCCATATTCGGACCGGCGTACGTCTGCGCCACCTCGGCGTTGGCGGTCTCCAGAATCAGCTTGCCGCCGCCCGGCATGGCATCGCGCGCATTCACCACCATGTTCATGACGGCCTGCTCCAGTTGGCCGGGATCGCTGCACACCATCGCCGGCTCGGCGGCGGCCACGGTAATCAACTCGATGTCTTCGCCGATCAGCCGGGAGAGCATTTTCTCCATGTGCATGAGCAGCGAGTTCAACTGCACCACGCTGGGCGTGAACGGATGGCCCCGGCTGAACGCCAGCAATTGATGCGTCAATGCTCCACCGCGCTCCGCCGCCCGCTGGATCTCCTCCAGCGCGGCGCGCCCGTCCGGCTCCAGGCCGTCGCCCGCCAACAGCAATTCGGCATAGCCGGTGATGACCGTCAGCAGGTTGTTAAAATCATGCGCCACGCCGCCCGCCAGCCGGCCCACGGCCTCCATTTTTTGGGACTGGCGGAATTGCTGCTCCAGCCGGCTCCGTTCGCGCCGGCCCTCGGCCTGGGTCATCTCGCGGCTGACCGTCACGCTCAGGCGCGAGAGCTGATTGCGTGCGATGCAGTCCGCCGCGCCCGCCTTCAGCACTTCGAGGACGGAATCCTCGCTCGCCATCTCCGAGATTGCCACCAGTGGGACATCCGCGCTGGTCTCGCGCAAAATCTCCAGCGCGCGCAACGTACCCAGCCGTTTGCCTTCGCCGGTGGCCAGGATCAGATCCCACCGGTGCGCCAGCGCCTCGCGGAGGGCGGCCGGAGTGCACACGCGTTCGGACGAAGGAACGTAGTCGCTTTGGCGCAGCGCATCGATGAGCTGCGCCGCGTCGCCATCCCGGTCCGAGACGATGAGTACACGCAGAGGAATGGGCATCCTAATCCCCCCAGACTAAATCCTTTCCGCCGCCGCCGGGGTAGTCCGCTTTGGTTAGGGTGTACGATTCGGCACAAGAACCTGATGGCCAGGGTTGACCCGTGTATCATAACGGATGGTGCCGGTAGATCTTTCTCAGCCTCGCAAAGGAGCGGCGTTCGAGCGCCTGCCTGGGTCTGCCTGGGCCTTCTTCGGGCTGCTCCTGCTGGTGTCCTACGCTCCAGTGCTGTGGAGGCTGATACGGCAATGGGATTCCGACCCGGACATGGGACACGGCTTCTTCGTCCCGCTAGTGGCCGGATTCATCGTCTGGCAGAAACGGCGGGAACTGCTGGCGCTCCCCATGACGCCCAACTGGTGGGGCCTGGCGGTGCTGCTTTATGGCGGGTTGCAACTGACCGTCGCCACGCTGGGCGCGGAGTTGTTCCTGGCGCGCACGGCCTTCGTTATTACGCTGGCCGGTATCGTCCTGCTGCTGTGCGGAACAGCCTGGATACGCGCGCTGGCCTTCCCCCTGTTCCTGCTGTTCTTCATGATTCCAATCCCGTCCGTGGTTTACAACAGCATCACTTTTCCGTTGCAATTGCTGGCCAGCCGCGTTTCCACCGAGGCGTTGGACGTCCTGCAGATTCCGGTGCTGCGCGAGGGCAACGTACTGGAGCTGGCCGAACAGAAGCTCTCCGTAGTGGAGGCTTGCAGTGGCATCCGTTCGCTGCTATCGCTCACCTTCCTGGCGCTCGTTTACGGATATTTTTTCGAGCGCAAAATCTGGATGCGCGTGTTGCTGTTCGCCGCCACCATTCCCATCGCCATCCTGGCCAATGCCAGCCGTGTCACGCTGACCGGCGTGTTAACGGAGTACAAACCAGAGCTGGCCGAAGGTTTCTTTCACACCGCATCCGGCTGGGTGATCTTCATGGTGGCGTTGGCCATCCTGATTGCGCTGCACCAGATTGTGAACTGGGGGTACCATCGACTTCATGGACTGCATGGACTGCATGGCCGCTGACTTCTGGAGGGCGGGCTTTAGCCGGCGCGGGGCTTCAGCTCCGCCACTGCATGGCCTTGATCGCCGCTACCCTGCTCAAGATGCGGCATGGCAGCTAACATGACCTGGCTACACAATAAATACGTGGCCGCCTTAACTGCGGCCCTGATCGTCCAGGCGACCCTGTTCTATGCCGCCTCGCGCGGCGAAAAGGTTCCCACCTCGGCGCCCCTCGATCTGTTTCCCGCCCAACTGGGGGAGTGGCGCGAAGTGCAAAACTATCCCGTCGAGCAGGAGATCCGCGACCAGCTTAAAGCCGACGATCTGTTGAACCGGCTGTACGCGGCGCCTGGCTCGACCGCACCCGCAGGTCTCTTCGTGGCGTATTTCAAAACGCAGCGCACCGGCCAATCGCCGCACTCGCCCAAGAACTGCCTGCCGGGGTCCGGCTGGGAACCTGAGGCCACCGGCTTCCTCGATGTAGCTGTGCCGGGTCAGCCGCAGCCCATCCGCATTAACCGCTACGTGGTCTCGCACGGCGACGATCAAAGCGTGGTGCTCTACTGGTATCAAAGCCAGCGGCGGGTGATTGCCAGCGAATTCTCCGCCAAGATGTGGCTGGTGATCGATTCGATCCGCTATCACCGCAGCGATACCGCCCTGGTGCGCGTTACCATTCCGGTTGAAAATAACAATCCGGACGCCGCCACACAATCCGGCATGGCGTTCGTCCAGACACTGTTTCCCGTGCTCAAGAGCTATTTGCCAGCCTGAGGGAGCGAGAGGGGTGCCGAATGAAATTCGCCGTAGCTTTTCTTTTCACGGCCGCCGCGATGCTGGTTGCGCCAGCTCGAGCGCACGGCCAGACGCAGGTGATCTACAGTTTCGCCGGGGATGAGGATGGCGAATATGCCGACACCGACCTGGTGATTGACAGCTCCGGCAATCTGTACGGCTCGACCGTGCAGGGCGGCGATTTCGGCTCGGGCACGGTTTTCGAGCTCTCGCCGTCGGCCGCCGGCTGGACTCACACCGTCCTCTACAGCTTTACGGGAGGCGCCGACGGAGGCGAACCCTATAAGGGCGTCACGCTGGGGCCGGATGGCAATCTTTTCGGCACCGCGGGCGTGGGCGGACTTTATACAGGACCGTGTATCGACACCGGATGCGGCGTGATTTTCAAATTGACGAGATCCGGGGGCGCCTGGACACAGACGGTGATTCATTCGTTCACCGGCACGAATGGCGATGGTTATGGCCCGGGCGCGGGCGTGACGGTTGACGGCCACGGCGACGTTTTTGGCATGACACCCACCGGCGGTGCCAATGGCTACGGCATCGTATTTGAATTGCAGCCCGGTGCCAGCGGCGACTGGACTGAAAAAGTGATCCATACCTTCGCGGGCGGCACAGACGGCATCGGCGGCTCCGCGGGCCGGCTGGTGCTGGATGCCGCCGGCAACGTATTCGGCGTGTGCACAGCCGGCGGCGCCAATGGCGCAGGAGTCGTATTTGGACTTACGCCGACTAAGCCCGGCGAGTGGACCGAAACGATACTTTACACTTTCAAAGGCGAACCCAGCTCGGGATTTCCGTATGGCGCGTTGGTTGCAGACGCCAAGGGTAATCTCTACGGCACGGCTTATTACGCGGGTCGGTATGGCATGGGCGCCATATACCGGCTCAGCCTGCGGAATGGTGACTGGGTCGAAACCTGGCTGTACAGCTTAAAGAGCGGCGCGGATGGCAACAGCCCGATCAGCACGCTGGCCGCGGACGCCGCCGGCAATCTATATGGCACCACCAGCGCCGGGGGGTCGCCAAAGTGCGGCTGCGGCGTGATTTTCAAACTGACGCTGAGCCCCGATGCCGCGCCTGTTTATAGTGTGGCGCATCGCTTCCAGGGCCCGCCGGATGGAGCGTTCGTGTACAACGGAATGGTGGCCAATGCGGCGGGAACCGTCTTGTACGGCGCTACCGTGCACGGCGGCACGGCGAATGAAGGTGCTATTTACCAGTTTCTGCCATAAGGTGTCCGAATTCCCACTTACTCGTGCCGCAAAGCTGTAAGTGGATCTACACTAGCGGCCCGCCGCGACGGTATCCAACACGCCAGAAACGCCACCGCGGCCAGAAACACCGGTACGCCCACAAAAGTGACTAAGTCGTGCGGACTGACTCCGTATAAGAAGCTGGTCGAGAACTTAGCGAGTGCCGACGCGCCCGCCAGTCCCAGCACCAGCGCGATCAGCGTGAGTAACATACCCTGCCGCACCACCAGCCCGCTGACTTGCCCCGTCTGCGCCCCAAGCGCCAGCCGAATCCCGATCTCCCGCGTGCGCCGGCTCACCGCGTAGCTCATCACGCCATACAATCCCACGGCGGCCAGCAGCAGGCCCACGACGCCGAAGACACCGAACAGCGTGCCAGCCAAGCGCGGCAGAAACAGGGCCGCGCGCAAGTGCTCCTCCATCGTCTCCGCATTGTAAACGGCCAGAGCCGGATCGAGCGCGTGAATCTCCCTCCGCACCGCACCGGCCAGTGCTCCCGGCGAACCTGCCGCACGAACCATCACGGTATACCCCAGGAACGACGGATCGCCCGCGACACTCTGCGCCAGCGAACGGAACAGCACCGGCCGTAACTCCTCGCCCAGCGAGCGCGATTTGATATTTTTCACCACGCCGATAATCTCGTAACTCACGCCGCCGTCTCTGATGCGACGCCCCACGGGGTTCGCGTTCTTGAAATAGCGCGCGACGAAAGCCTGATTCACCACGGCAACCTTCGGACCGGAAGCTGTTTCGTTCGCGAAATCGCGCCCCGCAACCCGCGGGATGCCCAGCGTCTCGAAGTACCCGGGACCGGCCATATACAACTCGACGACGTTATCCTGATCGCTTACAGGCGGGCCGCCCTCGACGGTAATACCATCGCTGCGGTTTCCTCCGGAAAGCGGCACGATATCCGTACATGCCGCCGAAGCCACGCCCGGCAAAGCGGACACTCGCCGCTGCAGTTCGCCAAAGAACTGCGACCGTACGCTCCGCGCTGTAGCCATGCACCCGCGGATCCATCGACATCATCAGCACGCCGCGCTGACGAAAGCCTATGTCGATGGCGGAAGCGTGGCGCAAGCTGCGCAGGAACAGGCCGGTGGCCGCCAGCAGCACCAGCGACATGGCGATCTGCGCCACGGCCAGCACATTGCGCAGAGTCCAGCGCCGGCCTGGCCGCGCCAGCATATCCTCACCCTTCAGCGCGCTCGCCAGAATCGGCCGCGCCGCCGCCCAAGCAGGCGCGATTCCAAACAGCAATCCCGTCCCCGCGCTCAGCGCGAAGATATACAGCAGGACCCGCCAGTCCACCATCACCTTCATGTCGAGCGGCACCGGCGCGGGCAGGCGGAAAGACGAAAGCGCTGCCGTAGCCCACAACGCCAGCACCACGCCCAGCAAGCCACCGCCGATCGCCAGCAGCACGCTTTCGGTGAGCATCTGGCGCATCAGGTGGCCGCGCGTAGCGCCTAATGCCAGCCGCACGGCCATCTCTTTTTGCCGGCCCGAAGCCTGCGCCAAAATTAGGTTGGCCACGTTGGCGCAGGCGATCGCCAGCACCAGCAGCACCACCACCGTCAGCGCGCCCAGGAACAGCATGACCGTATTCCTATCCCGCGGCGGCAGCGAGCCGGCCTGTTCGAAGCGGAATCCGCCGTCCTTCTCAGATGCCGGATAGGCCTTCGCCAGATGCCGCGCGATCACGGCCAGCTCCGCGGCGGCCTGCGCTGCGGTGACGCCCGGCCGCAGGCGGCCCGCGACTGCAATCCAGTGCTCGTCGCGCGACTGGTAGTTGCTGGTGTTGGGCAGCAACTGATCCAGATTGCCCAGCGGCACCCAGAATTGGCAATCGAGAATTGTGTCCATGCTGTGGAAGGCCGGGGGCGCCACGCCCACCACCGTGAAAGGATGTCCCGATAGTAGGACGGTCTTGCCGGTAATGGCCCGATCGGCCCCGAACCGGCGCTGCCAAAGGCCGTAGCCCAGCACCACAACGGGCGCGTGCTCTTCGTTGCTCAGGAAGCCGCGGCCCAGGGTCATGCCCATTTGTGCCACAGCGAAGAAGTTGGCCGTAGTAGCCTGTCCCCAGGCGCGCTCCGGCTCGCCCTGTCCGCCTATGGATGCGGGCACCAGCTCAAAGTAGCCCAGCAGGTCGGAGAACGTCTTGGTTTGCGCGCGCAGATCGGCGAATAACGGCCAGGTGAAGGAGTTGCAGCACTCGCCCTGATGCGTCGTGTGAAGCGCCATCAACGTGGCGGGGTTTCCGACCGGCGCTGGACGCAGGACAAACCTGCTGACCATGGAAAAGATGGTCGAGTTAGCGGCGATTCCCAGCCCGATCGAGATCACCGCGGCCGCGGCGAAGCCGGGCGATTTGGATAGCCGCCGGAAGGCACAGGTGACATCCTGACGGAGCGTTGGCATTTACATTGGTCCCGTAAACACCTATGACGAGCGGCTGGGCGAATTGTTGCCGGCTATGGTGATGTGTTCGTCAACATTATCGAAGTCAACAAAGGCATTGGCCACCGCCAAGTCCGGCTTGCCATCCCCGTTGAAGGCCCCCACAGCCGCAAAATGGGGAGAGATTCCCCCAAAAAAAGCCACTGGCGGGCTGAAGGCCCCATTGAAATCGGCCGCCGTCACGGCGATGGGCTCCGACCCCGTGGCGTAGTCTTTCTGCGGCTGGAAAGTCCCGTCTCCGTTCCCAAGCAAGATTGAGACGCTATTTGACGAACGATTGAGTAACGCCAGGTCCAAGTTGCCATCTCCATTGAAATCCGCCACGGCTATCGCATCGGGTCCCACGTCCACAGCGTGAGAGACCGCGGTCCGAAACGTCCCATCTCCGTTGCCCAGCAGGCTTGAGACGACGTCCGTAGAGTTATCGCCAAGTCCAGGTTCCCATCCGTATTGAAGTCCCCTACGGCCAGGAAAGTGGGTGAGCCCCCCAACAGGTAGGTTCTCAAGGCTCGAAACGTTCCATCGCCATTGCCGAACCTGATTCCGAAGGCCGGTCCCTCAGCGCGGTGGGGAACTGGGCCAACAGCCAGGTCCGGCTTCCCATCTCCATTGAAGTCGCCAGCCACCGCCGAGGCAATACCCAGGGTAAAGCCCTCAGCATTGATGGGGGCTGAAAAGTCCCATCGCCATTGCCAAGCAGAACGCCGATGTAATATCCGAACGCAATAAACAAACCGGCCTTTCCGTCCCCGTGGAAATCCGCCTGGGCCACAGGTCCAGCTTCCACAGACGATGGATACGTTCTCGGCGAGTTGAAGCTCACCGATTGCGCCGAGCCGGAGGCTGCCAGAAACAATATAGCCGCACACAAGCTGAAACGTTGGACATGCATCTCTTCCTCCTATCGCGGGGCGAAATATTCCCGTTCGCACTTAGGTTTCCGCTGAAACCACAGACTGACTCCGCCCAGACGACGATGCAAACCTCCAATCGAGGTTCCGCAAGGCGTAATGTTAAGGCGTCGTATTCGTCATCACCGTAACATTGGCCGAATTTAGGTTGAGTATAGCCAAGTCCGGCTTACCGTCCCCGTTGAAGTCCGCCACCGCCGCCCAAAAAGGTTCATTCCCGGCAACAAAACCCATCGGCGGCTGAAAGGTGCCGTCACCGTTTCCCAGATAAATATGAGGTCCCTCGGCGACATCCGGCTTTCCGTCCCCATTGAAGTCCGCAACCGCGACGGGCCCGCCAAACCAAGTGAATTTCGCGGACTCTTGGAACGTGCCATCGCCGTTACCCAGGAACACAGCACCTCCAACCACCAGATCCGGCTTGCCGTCGCCGTTGAGGTCCGCCACGGCCGCGTTCTGGACCGAGCCCAGTGGCATCGGATAGGGAATCTCCGGCCCGAAGGTTCCATCGCCGTTGCCGGGCAGGATGGCAACGTGAACCCCGTCGTCTAGATAGACCACCGCCAGGTCCGCCTTGCCATCCCCAGTGAAATCCGCTACTCCAAGCCAGAGAGGTATTGTGTGAGGGAATTGGTGCATGTTGTATTCAATACGCGGCTGGAACGTGCCGTCACCGTTGCCGAGTAGAATCGCAATGCCCAGTAGATTGGCCACCGCCAGGTCCAGCTTTCCATCCCCATTGAAATCCGCTGCGGCGACGAATCCAGGATGCTCTCCCGCTAAATAACTTACCGGGGGCTGGAAGGTCCCGTCGCCATTGCCCAACAGGATCGCCACGCTACTGGCGGACACCGACGCCGCCAAGTCCAACTTTCCATCTCCGTTGAAATCACCCAGGGCAAGTTGACTAGGCGCTAGATGCGTCGCGCTAACCGGGGGCAGGAAGCCACCGCTACCGTTGTTCAGCATGATGGAAAGACGGCCGTCGTAGTCTACCGCCAAGTCGGGTTCGCCGTCCCCGTTGAAGTCTCCCGCCGCCAGGGCCTCGGACGAGGCTCCCAGTTGATAGTTGACGGGCTGCTCAAGAGCGCCGTCACCCTGACCCAGAAGAATGGCTATAGCCCCGCCGACGCCACCCACCGCCAAGTCCGGCCATCCATCCCCGTTGAAGTCACCCATCGCCAAACTAAAGCCTCCTGGGGTATAAGCCACACCTGGCTGGAAAGTACCGTCACCATTGCCGATCAGAACCGAAAATCCGTCCGAGCAGCAGGTCTGGCCGACGGAAGCAATCAAGTCCGGCTTGCCATCTCCGTTCAAGTCCCCCGCCAACAATGCCACTGCCGGAAAACCTAAAGTGGGATAATTGACTGGCGTCTGGAAGGTGCCGTCGCCGTTGCCCAACAGCACGGACACGCTGTCGGACGCGCTATCGGCGACGGCCAAGTCCGGTTTCCCATCCGTATTAAAGTCGCTCACCGCAAGCGCGGTAAATCCCTTTCCCGCCTCGTATACGGTGGCTCGCTGGAAAGTTCCGTCGCCATTACCCAGAAGGATCGAGATTCCGTCGGTCCCCACCACCGCCACGTCGGCCTTACCGTCGCTGTTGAAGTCACTCACGGCCACTGCCTCGGGGACGCCGCCTACAGGGGAGTAGCTAGGCGCCTGAAAGGTGCCATCGCCGTTGCCCAGCAGAATTGCGATGTTGCCGGGACCGCTGTTGGTCACTACCAGGTCCAGCTTGCCGTCGCCGTTGAAATCGCCCACAGCTATGAAGCCAGGAGACCTCCCCGCCGGGTACTCCTTCGGCGGCTGGAACGTTCCGTCGCCGTTCCCCAGCAGGATCACCACCCCCAGCCGCGGGTGTGCCGAAGTCACCGCAAAGTCGGGCTTCCCGTCTCCATTGAAATCCCCCACCGCCAAGCAAACGGCCCCTTGAAATAGGCCCAGATCGGTGGTCTTCTGGGGCTGAAAGGTACCATCGCCATTTCCAAGCAGAACACCGGCCAGCTTTCCTTCCCCCTCTAGCCCCACCAAATCCAACTTCCCGTCCCCATTGAAATCCGCCGCAGTCAGGCAAGTGGCACCGCCGGCAGGAAATACGCGAGGACTATTGAAGTCCAATGTCTGCGCCAGCCCTGGCACTGTCAGAAAGGCCACTGCTAACCACCACCGCAGTACCAAGCCGGAATTGAAACGTTCGCTCTGCATCTTTTCCTCCTTAAAACGAACCACACAGTCGCGCCAGCCGTCACATGCCGCTATGCTCTTTTCCTCGCGGGCTGCTCCGAATCGCAAGGTCCGGCTTTGTGTTGCCATTGAAGTCAACCGCCGTCGCAAAAATAGGATTACGCCCGGCGGAAAGGCCGCGCGAATTTTGAAAGGTTTCGCCGGTGTTACTAAACAGGATTTCTACGTTATTCGAACTCGTTCCCGAACCACCGTGAGGTTCACCCTTAGATGGGCTACATCACGTATTAGCGCTGGCGGCTTGAAGTTAACCGACTGAAACACCGCGGGCGCTGCCCAATACTGCCCCCCACCGTCCGAGATGTTGGACACATATCATTTCCTTCCCGACTCGCGGTAGGCGGTTTCGCCAGTTCGTCGCACCTTGCGATGCTGTGGCGCCACCTGGTTCGCCTGCGTTACATCTATCGTCGGCATTCGATCATCTAGTAAGTTCCAGAAGGTCCAGGCCGTTTCGGCTGCGCTGGCGAATTGGACGTCACTTCCGGCCGCATCCATGCCTTCCCGCATAACGGTAACGCGCGGCCCTTCCATGTTATGATGACAACAGCCGCGCATCTGCTTGAAATGAAAAGCCTCACCCTATTGGGTTCGACCGGCTCCATTGGCGTAAATACGCTGGACATAGTCCGGCGCAATCCACATCTCTATCGCATCCACGCTTTGGCGGCGGGTCACAATGTCGATGCTATCCTCCAGCAGATCATCGAGTTCCGCCCCGACGTCGTCGTCCTGGCCACGTCCGAAGGCGTCGGTCGGCTGGCCACGGCCCTATCCGATTCCGGACTGGCGCGTCCAAATTGGCCGGAGCTCACTTACGGACCCGCGGCGTTAATCGCGGCGGCCACAGCCACTACGGTCGATATGATAATTTCAGCGATCGTCGGTGTGGCGGGGCTTGAAGCGACTTACGAAGCGGTGCGCTTGGGCAAACGGGTTGGATTGGCGAATAAAGAAGTGCTCGTCTCCGGCGGCAGGCTGGTAATAGACGCCGTCGCCCAAAGCGGCGCCGACCTTCTGCCCATCGACAGCGAGCACAACGGTGTCCACCAATGTCTGCGCGCGGGCAACCGCAGCCAGGTTACTAAGTTGATCCTGACCGCATCCGGCGGCCCCTTCCGCAATACTTCGAAACAGGCACTCGAGTCGGTGACGCCCGCGCAGGCCTTGAATCATCCAACGTGGAGGATGGGAAAGCGCATTACTGTCGATTGCGCGACACTGATGAACAAGGGTTTCGAAGTTATAGAAGCCTGCTGGCTGTTTGGCTTCGCCCCCTCTCAGGTGGATGTGGTGATTCATCCGCAATCCACTGTGCACGCCATGATCGAATACTCCGATGGCAGCGTGCTTGCTCAAGTTTCCGCGACCGATATGCGCATGCCCATACAATACGCGCTGACCTGGCCCGAACGCGCGGTGGCGCCGGTGCCCAAGATCGACTGGACCGCGGCGCGCCACTGGGATTTCGCGCCGCCGGATTTCGACCGTTTTCCGCTGCTCAAACTCGCCTACCAATGCCAGGAAGCCGGCGGCTCCGCCACGTGCACTTTAAACGCGGCGGATGAAGTCGCCGTCGAGGCTTTTTTGAGTGGCGAACTCCCGTTCCCGGGTATCGCCGCCGTGGTGGAAGAGACGCTCAATCGGGTGCCCGGGCGGCATCTGCGCACGGTGGCCGACATTCTCGAAGTTGACAAGGAATCGCGTGCGGTAGCGCGCACTCTCGCCGCGCGCGAGATCGCCGCCGCCCAGCCGGTTCCGGCAAGGGTGTAAATCGTATGGCATTTTTTCAAAGCGCTTTCTGGTTCGTCATCCTGATCGGTGTGATGATCCTCATCCACGAATTGGGACACTTCTGGGCCGCGCGCTTCTTCGATGTCCGCGTGGACACCTTCAGCTTCGGCTTCGGGCCGCGCCTGTTCGGCTTCCGCCGCGGAGATACGGATTACCGCGTGTCGGCGGTGTTTTTCCTGGGCGGCTTCGTGAAGATGGCGGGCGAACTGCCAGGCGATGAGAACGCCAACGATCCGCGCGGCTTCCTGGCCAAGCCCCGCTGGCAGCGGCTGATCATCGTGCTGGGCGGGCCTCTGATGAACGTGGTACTGGCCGTGGCGCTGCTCAACGGCCTTTACATGGTCAAGTATCAAAGGGTAGTGGATACCGAAAGCGCCGCCGTCATAGGCGACGTGGCCCCCAATACTCCAGCCGCCAAGGCCGGCATCGAGGAAGGCGACCGCATCGTCAAGCTGGATAACAAGAGCAATCCGACCTGGGATGACATTATCCTTAAAGAAGTCGAAAGCGCCTCGCGCCCCATGCGCTTAACCATTCAGCGTCCCAATGGCACGCGATTCGATACCACCGTTACGCCTGTCCTCGATGAACGGTCGGGCGCCGGTGAGGCAGGTTGGTCCGAAAAGGGTGAGGTGCAGTTAGGACCGGTGACGGCCGGCATGCCCGCCGCCAAAGTGGGATTGCAACCGGGTGACCTGATCCTCAACGCCGCCGGCCATCCCATCCATGCCACGGCGCGCTTTCACGAGATCATTCGCGCCAGCGGCGGCAAGCCGGTCGCGATTGACTTCAAGCGCAGCGGCAAACCCATGCAGGTTACCGTGAAGCCGGAATGGAGTACCGCCGATGGACCGGCGCGCTGGATGATCGGCGCCATTGTCGAGCCCAAGCTGAATATTGTCACGTCGCGTCTCTCGCTGCCCGAAGCCTTGCGCGTGTCGGTGGATGAAAACGTGCGCAGCGCCGGCATGATCTTCCAGGTGCTGGAAGGCGTCATCGAGCGCCGCATCTCGCCCAAACTGCTCAGCGGGCCGGTAGGCATCGCCCAGATGTCCGGCCAGGCCGCCAAGCAAGGCCCCTCGGCATTCATCGCTTTTATGTCGATGGTCAGCCTGAATCTCGCCGTTATCAATCTGCTGCCTCTCCCGATTCTGGACGGCGGCAGCGTCCTGATGCTGCTCATCGAGATGGTGATGCGCCGCGATATGAGCATGTCGGTGAAAGAAGCCGTTTTTAAAGTCGGCTTCGTGTTCATTATGATGCTGGTGGCTTTCGTACTCTATAACGACATCACCAAAATCCTCCCCGCGGGTTAGGTGCAGCCCATCTTGCATCTATGAGCGCCTAGAACTCATCTCAACACTGGGCCTGATATTGAGCCAAGACTGAGCCATGGACTGCTCCTGTATCCGCTACACAGATTTGCCGCACACGAGCCAGCTGTTTGCGGATTTCACCTACCATCCCGATCGAGTCCGAGCTTTCTATCCCCATCTGGCTTCCGACCCCGGTGTCTTCGCTGCCACCGCCCAGGAAATGCGCTTCCCGCCCGAGCGTCGGGCAGCCCTGGTCGCAGCCCTGCGGCAACAGAATGGCGATAGCCCGGCCCTGGCACAGCTCGCCCAGGAAGGCACCGTAGCCGTGGTTACCGGCCAACAGGTCGGGCTGTTCTCCGGCCCGGCTTACACCATTTACAAAGCGCTCACGGCGGTCAAACTGGCGCGCAATCTGGCAGATCAAGGCATTTCGGCCGTGCCCGTCTTCTGGCTGGCCACCGAAGACCACGACTTTGCCGAAGTGAATCACTGCTGGGTCTTCGATGCGGAGCACCATCCCATTAAGCTGGAGAAACCCCATTCCCCGGCCTCCAGCCAGCCCGTCGGCCAGTTCGTCATCAGCGAGCCGCCCGTACCCGGATTGCGCGCCGCGCTGGCCGCCTTCCCGTTCGGCGAAGAGATTTCCGCGCTGGTCGAAGAAACATATCAACCTGGCCGCACCATGGGCGAGGCCTTCAGTGCTTTGCTGAAGCGCCTGTTGGCCCAATACGGGCTGCTGCATGTCGATCCCATGTCACCCGCCATGCGCGAATTGGCCGCGCCCGCCATCCGTTCCGCACTGGCCGCCGCGCCGGACCTGACCGCCGCCGTGCTCGAACGCAATCGTGCGCTCGAAGCCGCCGGATATCATGCGCAGGTCCACGTCGAGGATCAGACATCGTTCGTGTTTTTGCTGGAGAGCGGCCGCCGCTACACACTGCGCCGCTTTGGCCGCGATTATCTGCAAAACGGCCGCCGCTTCTCGACCGAGGAATTGATGGATCGCGCCTCCCAGCTTTCGCCCAACGCGCTGCTGCGTCCGGTGGTGCAGGATTCCATGCTGCCGACGGTGGCGTACATCGGCGGACCGGCCGAGCTAGCTTATCTGGCGCAGTCCGCGGTGATCTATAGCGCGGTGCTGGGCCGCATGCCCGCCGCGCTGCATCGCGCCGGCTTCACCCTGCTCGATCAGCGCAGCCGCAAGCTGATGGCGCGCTATGAATTGTCGCTCGGTGATTGCACGCATGGCGAAGACGGCGTGCGCGATCGCATCGCCGCGCGCCTGATTCCCCCGGCCCTTTCGGGCACCTTGGCGCAAACCAAATCAACGGTCGAGAAGGCTGTCGATCGCCTCGCCCGCGACTTGGCCGCTTTCGATGCCAGCCTCGCCGCCGCCCTCGAGAAAAGCCGTCAGAAGATGCTCTACCAGATCGCCAAAATGGAGCGCAAAATCGGGCGCGAGACCATGGCCCGCGATGCCCGCGTGGCCCGCGACGCAGCTTATCTTTCGGGCCTGGTTTATCCGCAGCGCCACTTACAGGAACGCCTGTACTCCATTCTGCCGTTCCTGGCCTGGCATGGAACCGGGCTTATCGATGAGCTGTACGACTGCCTCAATCTAGGCTGCTCGGACCACCAGCTGGCCGTCATCGGCTAAAAGGATCCTTCAAATAAAACTACCGCTTCAATAACACTACCGGTGCGCTCTGCCCGCCAGAGACTTTGTCGAAAAACTCCTTGACGCGCGGGTACTCTCCGGCGGCGGCTAGAGTGTCTTTCACCTCCGTCACTTGCTCGAAAACAATGCTCCCGTCGCCGGCCTTCCAAAACGCGCGATAGGTTCCATAAGGACTCGCCACCGCAACCGGCTGCGGCATCTCATCTACGGTAAAGCCCGGCGGAAGCTGAATCGCGACCGTATCCTTCCGCAGGTGCGCCGATAGCAGCACCGGCAATTGACGGTCTTTGTTCGCGAAGATGTAATCCGGATCGGCTAACAGCGTGCCGGGCCTCAGCACCAGCATACGGTTTTGCAGAGATTGCCCGAACTGGCCCACACCAAAGTCGACCGCCATCTCCATCCAGCCTTCTTGCGCGTGGTCGGCGGGCGTGACTTTATCGAGCGTGACCGCGCCCAAGCGCCGCGAGAACGAGCGCTCCAGGCCGCGCTTCAGCTCATCCATACCTTCCTCGCGTGTGGCGTACCGCATCCCCGAGCCGGATTGGCCAAAATACTGCGTCACTGCGTGCGCCACGATTCCGCCGTCGCCGTTCCATTCTGCCCGCACGATCCTGTCGATGCGGTTGCTTTCCGGCGGCAGTTGCGGCGCCTGCACCAGATCGCCCTGGGCGCCGGCGGTGACCAGCATGTAGCTGCCTTGCTCCTGGCCCGGCAAGTCGCCCACCGGCGTAACCGGATCGGTCGGGTCGAATATGCATAAACGGCCCAACCGCGGATGGTCCAGCACGGCGGCCAGCTTTGTTTCCGGCGAAATGTGGATCGCCACAATGGCATGATTGAATTGCATGGGAGAAGGCCACTCGGGCCGTACGAACCGGCGGTCTCCGGCGTGCACCAACACCTCGTATGAATCAATGCCCGCGGCCTTCAGCAGCGCACGCATGAGCGCGGCCTTGTCCTTGCAGTCGCCGTAATTGTTGGCCAGCACCTGGCCGGCGGGCCGCGGGATGTAGCCGCCCCCATGCATCAGGTTCAGATCGACCGACACGTAGTTCGTCTGCTGGACAAAAGCGGCGATGGCCCGGATCTTGTCCGTCTCGGTTCCCGCCCGACGTGTTAGTTCGTCTGACTTCGCGCGGACCGGCGGTGTCACTTCGGCGGCCGCATCCGCGAAAGGCGCCTGCCAGTTCGATACGCTGCGCCAATCCTTGAACGGAACGAGTTCGGGTTTACGGGCGCTCGCCGGGAAGTATGTTACTCCCAAGCGGGGTACGATTGCCATATAGTTGGGGCTATATTCTTCGTCGGCAATCCAAGGTAAGTCGTGAATTTCCCAAATGTAAGTGTTGCCGTCCACTCTGGGCTGCACCTCGCCATGATTGAAGAGCGTCCCCCGCGCCTCCCATGCCGGCGGCAGTGACAGCGCGAACCGGGAGAGCAAAACCGGCTCGGATTCCTGGAATAGATACAAGTGCGTGGTGAAGACGGTGGCCTCTTCTTCGGTCACTTCATACGCGAATACGGATCCCACGGGAGTATCCGGGTCGCATTCAATCACTTTGGCGCGCTCTTCATCGTATGGTGTCTTATCCGCGGTGACGGCCACATCCAGAACGCGATTCTTGCCATATTCTATTTGTTTCCCCGATGGGAGCAGTAGCCAGGCGCGAAAGTCCCGGATGCGGCCGGCCTTGGTGTTGTACTCACGCCAGGCGACCGGAGCGCGGCGGCCGGATTGCACAATCCGGGTCGCGCGCCGTTCCGTCATGGTCCGCTTGCCATCGGGATCGACCGCCAGCCGCTCTTCCTCAAGTAGGACCACCGCGCTGACCTTGGGCGGGTAAGCCGATTTCACCGCCTGCGCGGCGGCGTCCCGCACCCAATCCGGAATATCCTTCGCGGACAGCAGGGCGGCCGCCAGCAGAAAAACCAGCGCCCGTTTCATCGCACCGCGGCTTCCTCGGCCTGCTTTAACGGGATGGTGACATCGTCGCGCCGGTGGATCTCATCGAACACATTCTTAACCTTGGGATAGACCTCCGCGGGAAAAACGATCGACCCTCCCTTTCCGAATGTCAAAGTGCGTGTGCAGATCAGTTCCCGGCCGCCTTTCACCGACATTTTCAACTCATACGACCCGGGTGCGCCGAAATTGATTGCTCCGGGGTTCTCGGCGTGATCGAGCACGAATCCGTTAGGCAGCGTAATCGAGACGGAGTCCCGCTCCTGCCAGGCATAGTGGAAATCGACTGGGTACTTGCGTTCGCCGGACGTGAATACAGGCGGCACTCCACGCTGGAACAGCAGCGGCTGAATCAATATGCGCTTTCCGGTGCGTTGCCCATATCCGGGAATCTTGATGTGGCAATGCAGCTTGAGAGGGTGTTCGGCGTCGTCGGCATTCTCGATGCGCATGGCGGATACGTCTGCGTCCGGAAAAATCTTCGTCAGCTCTTCCTTGAGTCCATCCAACCGGCGGGCCTCCGCTTCATCTTCCATTTCCAACCGGTGATCGACGGCCAGGTGGCCCGAGTAATCCTGATCCATTTCGCCCTCTATCGTGCCGTCTGCGGAAAGCGTCAACCTGGCGGTCCGCACAGCAGCGGAAGCCTCCGGCGGAGCATCCGGCGACTCAATGAAGATGGGCTTTTTCGGGTCGCCCAGTAATGCCTGCATGCCCTCCTCGCGCCACGAAACCATGTTGGAGGGAAGCGTCCGCGCGCTGACGTCGTACAATTGCCACTTACCCGCGATGTTTACGGCCATATCGATGTTCGGCAGAAAATAACGCTCCGCCAAATCCGGAACAAATGGCATGTCGCCGCGGTCGGCGACCATGGCCGGGCGCGCGTCGAGTCCTAAGGACGACGCCATCGCAGCGAACAACGTGTTCAACTCGTTCGCCGTGCCGATGCCGCTTTTCAGAACCTCCCCGGAGGTGCGCAAGCGATTATTAGGCATCGCTTTCAGAATAGCGGCGCGCTCAGCCTCAGTGACTTTTGAGCCGAACAGGTCCCTCAGGTTCCGGCGGATGTACGAAATCAGATTTCCTACCTTCTGCGCATCGGTGGCCGCGCCCTCCGCGGCGCCGGCAGCCGCCCGCCTGACGTCGTCAGTTGCTTTTGTAGCTTCCCGCAGGACCTCGTTGTAAATCTCTTTTCCGGCGCTGTTCCAATACTTATCCGGTTCCGGAAACTTCCCATTCTGGCGATAACAGAGCAATACCCATGGACGCACCATGGCTTCGCCGGGCATCATCGGCTCCTCGCGAAATGCGGGAACGTTTTCGAGCGTGGTGGACCAGAAACCGTCGTTTCCCCTGGTCAGGGTCGACGGCTTGCAGTTGAAGGGAAAAGTAAACATCTGGTAAGTGGTGTACTGCCCCGGCAGCGGCTGGAGAAAGTAAGTTCACCTTTTGTACGGGGTATTCGCGCTGGAACTGAAGGCGCGTGTACATAATTCCGGAATCGCTGAGAATCTCCTTCCATCGGTATTCAACAATAGCTCCGGGCTCCACGCCGGGCATGGCGAAGGCCTTAATCTTGTAGCGACGGCGGCCGGCCCGCACCAGGTCACGTTCAAATACGCTTTCTTTCTTCAGGTCCAATTCGGATCCGTCGGCTTTAATAGTCCGGCCGGACACGTACATGATATGTTCCTTATCACTGAAGGGCAACTCAATAATGGAAGCCTTTTCCTTTCCCTTTTCATCGAAGATCTTCAGCCGCACATAATGGTAAAAGACTCTTTGTAACTCCTGTCCGCTGAGCATTTCGTCCCGGACATGCACCCGCCAGAACAGCGCCTCGACGCCGGCGTTTTTGTCGACCAGGGGCGTCTTCAAATTGCGTTCCGCATCCGTCACTGGAAGCCAGGCTACGTCAATAGGCGGTTGAATATCAGCCCGGACGCACACTAATGCGGAGGTGAACAACAAGGCGATGACGCGTGTGCTCATACTAGGCATGCGGCCTCTTTGACCGAGTTGAATTGTATCATGTTATGATCTTCACGACCTGCTACCTTTCGCTACATTTTGTTAGTACCCGGCGGAGGGCTACGGGACCTATCAGCCGGTAGCGTTTCGTCATGGCAGGTCGTGGCCCGATGTGGTCACCGTAAACCGTCCGTGCTTCACTCCCTTAATCGCAATCAACGCGTTCGAAAGCTTCTGCACCAGCCCGGCCTTGCCCCTGACCAGTACGACTTCCAGGCAATTATCATGATCCAGATGCACGTGCAGCGCGGAAAGCACGGCGGTGTGATATTCATGCTGCAGTTCCGTGAGCCTTTCCGGCAGCAGGCGCGCGTGGTGGTCGTAAACCAGCGTGACGGTTCCGAACACTTCGGCATCCGAAGACTTCCAGGCTTCCTGCACCAGTTCATTGCGGATCAGGTCGCGAAACGCTTCCGAGCGGTTAGTGTAGCCGCGCTGCGCGATCAGCTGATCGAACTTCGCCAGCAGATCGCCGCTGATGGCTACGCCAATTCGACAGAGATCGGTCATAGGTTACTTCATTAGAATACAATTGCAGGGCGGCCGCCAGCGCTTCGCCACTCACCGGTTAGGCACGGCTCTTGGCCGAAAAACACACGACATACCCGCCCTCCCAGGCTAACCTCGAATCAGGGAGAGAGCAGATATGGAACAACCCGACCGCAGCACCTGGCAACCTCCACCGGAACCCGACCTCGGCAGCATCAACGCCAGCCTGATCTTCGGCTTTGCCATCGTCGCCGTTGGAGTACTCTTTCTGCTCGACAACTTCGGCGTCCCGGTGGGATTCCTCTGGGGCTATTGGCCGGTGATTCTGATTGCCGTCGGCTTGGCCAAGGTGGTCGATTCGCGGGAAACCTCCGGTCGTACGGGCGGCGCGATCATCATGCTGGTTGGTTTGGTGTTGATTGCCGACAAAGTCCATCTGCCGTTTCTGGCCAACCGGAATCTTTGGGATCTGTGGCCGCTGGGGATCATCGCCGTCGGCTTCATGCTCCTGTGGGGAGCGTTGGAAGGAAAAGGCGCCGTAAGCACTTCCCGCGTACAGTGGAATTTGGGAGGTCCGGCGACGACGCCCGGCAACTGCAATATGTTTTCGATATTCGGAGGCAGCAATCGAAAAGTAACTGGCGATTTCAAAGGCGCCGATCTGGTGGCGGTTTTCGGCGGCGGCGGGCTGGACCTGCGCAACGCCAGCATGACGGCGGATGAAGCCGTAGTCACCGTCAATGCCATATTCGGCGGCTTCGAGATCCGGGCCCCCGAGACCTGGCAGGTGGAAGTGCATGTGGCCGGGATTTTCGGGGGCCACGAAGACAAGACCCACCAGCCGGATCTCCGGCTGGTGCCGAATCCCAAGCGGCTGATCATCAAGGGAGCGACCATCTTCGGGGGGCTGGGCGTAAAGAACTGAGGCGCCCGGATGCATCCGCTGCTTGTCTCCGGCACTGCGCTGGCCATCTACCTTGTCGGGTGGGTGCCGTTGGCGGCGCTGCTCATTTATGTGCTGGAAGCTTCCGGCGACCTGGGTTGGGCGGCCAGCGCCGCCATCGTGATACCAGCGTGCGTGGTCTACGCTTTCGTCTGCCTGTCGCCTTGGTACGTGGTGCGTATGACGCCGCTGCGGTCGAGCGCGATGGCGCGCATTCTGACCACCAACTTCGGCGCGGCGGTCGGCGCTAGCATCCTGCTGCTGGCTATCGCGCGCGCCACGGCGCTGGCGCTTTCGCGCTTCGACAATTTCCACTCGGTAGACCAACGCTTCCGGCCGCACGCGCCGCTGCTATTCGGCATGGGAGTACTGATCTATCTGCTCTCGGCCGGCATGCACTATGCGATGGCCTCGGTGGAAGAGTCCAAGGAAGCGCTGCAGCGCGAGATGCAGGCGCTGGTGACGGCGCGCGATGCCGAGTTGAAGGCGCTGAAGGCCCAGATCAATCCGCATTTTCTGTTTAACAGCCTGAATTCGATCAGCGCGCTGGCCGGCATCGACGCCGCGCGTGCGCGGGACATGTGTGTGCGGCTCTCCGACTTCCTGCGCAGCAGCTTGCGCGTGGGCGAACGCGAAAGCGTGCTCCTGCGCGAGGAACTGTCGCTGGCACAAGATTACCTGGCCGTCGAGCAGGTGCGCTTTGGCGGGCGGCTACGCGTCGAGCAACAGATCGCACCGGAATGCGAAGCCGGCCTGGTGCCGCCGCTCCTGCTCCAACCGCTGGTAGAGAATGCCGTCAAACATGGCATCGCCAGCCTGGTGGAAGGCGGCACCATCCGCGTGGACGCTTGGCGGGTGGAGAACGCGCTGCATATTCGCGTCGAGAACCCCTTCGATCCGGAGGGCGCCACCGCGCGCCGCAATGGACTGGGCCTGCAGATTGTCAAGCGGCGCCTGTTGGCGCGCTACGGGGATCGCGCGGACATGGTGGCGGATATGGTGGCGGTGGATGACAGCCGGCAGTACCGGGTCGAGATTCTGCTGCCGTACGAGACCGCGTAGTGAACCTGGAGGGCGGGCTTTAGCCAGGCTTTAGCCGGCGCAGGGCTTCAGCCCGCAATCCGTGGTGTATACTAATCCCACCGAGATCCTCACACGAGGATGAATCTATATCGAGGGCATCGTGCGGACTGGCAATCGCAGCGAGTGGGTCCCAATAGCACTGCTGGCGGTGTCCTGCGCGCCCGCTAATGCGACAGTGCAGATTGTCTCCCTCACGCCGGCGCCCCCATCCCCCCAACAGATCGGTGCCACGGTCACCTGGATCGCCATGGCCACGGACACCAACCCGGGTCCGCTGGCATTTGAGTTCAGTGTCGCGCCGCCCAATGGAAAGCAGGCTACGGTCAGGAATTTCAATCTGGGTACTCTCAACGGCAGCGCCTGGACCTCCCTCCCGTTTGACTGGGCCCTGACCGGGATTGACGGCGTTTACCAAGTGCGGGTGGTCGCCAAAGACTTCACGTCTCGGGAGACGCACTCGCTGACAGTTTCCTTCACCGTGACTTCGCCGATAACCGGCGGCAACCCCGTGGTTCGCCCCACCGCGAACCCTCTGGTGGCTCTCTTTGTCGCGCCCACCTGCCCCGCCGGCAGCCACGCGCGGGTCTCCTTTCAACCCCAATCCGGGAGCGTGCCGGCAACCACCACGAACTGGGAGAGTTGCCAGCCTCCCGCCGCCATGACATTCGAAATAGCCGGCATGTATCCGAGCACTGCATACAACATGTATGCGCAGGTCAAAACCGGCGGCAGCATTGTGAACGGGCCGGCCGTGAGTTTTACCACCGGGGCCCTTCCGTCCAACGTCCCGTTCCCCGTCTTCAGCGTGAATATTCCGGCCGGGCCCGGCGAGCCGAACCGGGTGCTCCTCCACGGTGTCGTGAGCGAAGGAAAAAGCGTGTACCCGGATGTAGCCACGGACTTAGCCGGCAACATCATCTGGTACGACTACCCCAACGACTTGGACCACGCCTCCCTGATGACGCGTCCCTTACTGAACGGCTATCTCGCGCTACAAAGTGGGCCTGTCTGGGATCCCGGAGTGCAGGGCGAGCAGGTTCTGCGCCAGTTCGATTGGGCGGGTAACATCTTACGGGAAACCAATACCGGCATCCTGCAGCAGCAACTGCTGGCCCTGGGGGACCCCGATGCGGGGCCTTGCAATACGATTGCTTTACCCGCGCAGGTGGGCGCGGCTTGTCTCAACTCTTTTACCCACGATGCCATCCAGACCCTGCCCAATGGTTACACCGCAGCCCAGTTGCATGTGGAGAAGATTTTCCCGCCCGGGACGCAAGGCGACTCGAGCGGCCTTCCGGTGGACATTGTTGGGGACTTGATTGTGGTGCTCGATCAGAACTGGAATGCGGTTTGGTATTGGGACTCCTTCGACCCGGCGGGCGGCGGCAATGGCTATCCGCAACTGCCGGTCAGCCGCACCGCCGTTTTGAACGAACAGTGTCCAGCCGGTAACAGCGCTCTGTGTCAACAACTGTTTCTGGTCGCCCCGGGGGGCCCGCAGGCGCACGATTGGGTGCACGGCAACACTCTGTACTATTGGCCGCACGATGGCGCGGCACCGCCCAGCACGTTGCCGGGCGATCTCATCTGGTCCTCCCGGCACCAGGATTGGGTGGTGAAGATCGACTACCAGGACGGCGCTGGCACTGGAAATATTCTGTGGCGCATGGGCCCCAGCGGCGACTTCTTTTTCGTCAACACCTACAACGATCCCTGGCCTTGGTTCTCGCACCAGCACGAGGTCGGGATCGAAAACAATGGAAGAGGTGTGCTGGATGCCCTGGATAACGGCAACACCCGCGTCTCTCCTCCCACCGGACCCGGTAGCTCGACCGGCGGCGTGCCCGGTCTGGGAGCCGATTGCGGGCCGCACGACTGCCACAGCCGCGGCATGGCTTTGACCATGGATGAGACCGCCCTGCAGGTCACGCCGGTGCTGAGTGTAGATCTGGGAGTCTACTCCGAGGCGATGGGGAGCGCCCAGTTGCTAGCCGACGGCAACTATTTTTTTCTGGCGTCGCTAGTGGTCAACGCCAGCGGCCAAACTGCCTACGACATTGGGATTCAACCCACTGCCGGCACGGCTACCGGCATACAAGTCATGAACATTTCGGGACCGGTGTCTTACCGTGCCTGGCAGATGCCGAATCTGTACAGCCCGCCCATCACGTAGCCCGCCCTCTAATCATCCCTCCAGCTTGAAGCGGGTCTGCGCCAGCCGGTATAACGGCCGCCACACCGACCGGTTCACACAAACCACCAGCGCGGCCATCACGATCGTCGATAACAGCAGCAGGTCGAAATTACCGGAATCCGTCGCCGAACTGATCTGCGCCCCGAGCCCCACCGTCTGCAGGGTCTGGCCGTTGAAATGGAAGTATTCCGCCACGATGCTGGCGTTCCACGCACCGCCCGACGCCGTCACCATCCCCGTGACCAGGTACGGGAAAATGCCGGGTAGAATCACCGTTCTCCAGCGCGCCCAGCGGCCGAAGCGGAACACGTCCGCCACTTCGCGCAGATCCGTGGGGATGGCCATAGCGCCCGCCACCACGTTGAACAGCACATACCATTGCGTGCCCAGCAGCATGAGCAGAATCGAACCGATGCCCAGGCCGCCGCCCATGCGGATCAGCGCCAGCAGCAGGACGGGGAACAGCGCTGTGGCCGGCACCGAAGCCGCCAGTTGCGCGAACGGCTGGGCGACGCGCGCCAGCCTGGGGTTAAAGCCGATGGCTACGCCGGCGGGTATGGTCCAGAGAGCCGCGATCAGCAACGATACGACTACGCGCCCGAAGGTGGCGGCCGCGCCGCGCAGCGTGGAAATCAGCTCCGGAGCAGTCAGCGTCTTCAGGGTTTCGCCCGCTTCGAATAAGGCAAAGAGAATGGCACCGCCCGCCAAAGCCCCCGCTACCATACCCGCGACGATTTTCCAATGCGCCGGCGGCGCGGGATTTTCGGCCATCTCCGGGTGGCGCGCCGCCCGCAGGCTGATCCTTTCCGACAGCGGCGCCAGCACGGCCATGCGGAAGCGCTCCAGCACATTCGACCGGCGCAACAGATTCAGCACCATCGAATGCGGCTGCGAGCTGCTTTCCACCTGCTCGAATTTGAACTTGTCCGACCACGCGATGGCCGGCCGCCACACCAGTTGATCGATCAACAGAATCACTCCCACCATGGTGCCCAGCCCCCAGAAGATGGCCGTCGTATCGCCGGCGCTGGCCGCGGTTTGCAGGTAAGATCCCAGGCCGGGCAGGCGGAAATCGCGCTTGCCGAGCACAAACATTTCGCACGCCATGAGGAAGAACCAGCCGCCCGCCACCGACACCATGGAGTTCCAAACCAGGCCGATCGCGCCATACGGCAGCTCCAGTTCTACGAACCGCTGCCACGCGCCGAAACCGTAAATGCGCGCGGCTTCCCGCAGCTCGCGCGGAATCGACTTCAGCGACGCGTAGAAGCTGAATGCCATGTTCCACACCTGCCCGGTGAAGATGAGCAGGATGGCGCCGAACTCCACACCCAACTGCCGCGCCGGAAACAGCGCCACCATGGCCAGCATCACGCCCGGCAGAAAGCTGAGCACCGGAATCGACTGCAGAATGTCGAGCACTGCCACCATCAAAGCTTCCACCCGCCGGTTGTACGCGGCGATGTAACCGTAAACCAGCGCAAACAGCAGGCTGAGCACATAGGCGATGGCGATGCGCACCACCGAAAAAAACGCGTAGAGCGGCAGCGCGCGCGGCGAGCGGGAGATCTTCGCCACCGGGGTCATGGCGCCGAACCAGTATCGGGTGACCACCAGCAAGCCCTGTATGGCGGCCAGCAGCGCGGCGAAAACCACCAGGTCGAGCAGCAGGGACCACGTCCGCTCCCCGATGACGGCACGGGAAAGTACGGGCCGGAGTGTCAATCGCCAGCCGCCTCGGGTGTGGAAGTCGCCGGCGCCTCCTCAGGCAGGAAGAACCGGCGCGTATCGGAATCGTGATCGAACAGCTCCGCGTAGCGGCCCCAATTGATGGCCGTCTCCAGTTGCGCCTTGGCTTCCTCCTCGCTGAAGTGTTCGTCCAGCAGATCTTCGAAAACGCCATCCGGCAGCGTGTGGTCCGCGCGCGCTTCGAGCGAGCGGGTGATCTCGCGGATGAGCGCGATATTCTCCAACGCCGCCGCGCGGAAGAGTTCTTTACGCCGCAGGATGTCAGCCTCGGCGAAGGAGCGCCCCGCCGGGGTGATTTCTACGTCGCCTTCTTCCACCTTGGCGAACCCCAGCATTACGGCGGCCTCCACCACCGGCAGCAGATCGTCGATTTCAAACGACAGCGCGGCCGCCAGCCGGTACATATCGTCGCGCCCGTTGTGGTCCGCCAGCATCTCGAGCAGCCCGGCCACCGCGCCGCGCCGCGCATGCGGCAGCATCTGGTATCTGGATTTGGCGCGCGGAGCTTCGGGCGTCACCGGTTGCAGAGCCGGCGCCAGATCGGGCCGGGTAAGGACGCGATAAATGTAGTCGACCAGGTTGGTGAAGCGGGCATCTTTGCGGTCGCGCGGGCGTGCCAGCGCCACCCGAAAGTCGGTGCGGATGGTGGCCGGATTCTTGCCCAACACGATGATGCGGTCGGCCAGCAGCACGGCTTCCTCGATATTGTGCGTGACCACGAACACCGCGCGCGTGGGCATTTTGTGGCTCTGCCACAGCTCCAGCAATTCACCGCGCAGGTTCTCCGCCGTCAGCACGTCGAGCGCGGAGAATGGCTCGTCCATGAAGAGCACCTCCGGCTCCACCACCAGGGCGCGCGCGAAGCCCACGCGCTGCTTCATGCCTCCGGAAAGCTCCTTGGGATAGGCGTTTTCGAAACCGTCCAGACCCACCGTGTCCAGAATCTTGGTGCTGCGTGCAGTGCGTTCGGCGGCGGGCACACCGCGCGCTTTCAGGGGCGCCGCGACATTTTCGAGCACCGTCAGCCACGGAAAAAGCGCGAAGCTTTGAAACACAATTGAAACATTCTCGCAAGGGCCGCCCACGGCATGGCCATGATGGATCACTTCACCACCGGAGGGCCGCGCGAGGCCGGTCAGAATGCGTAATAGTGTGGATTTACCGCTGCCCGACGGACCCAGCACGGCGAGTATATCGCCCGGATAAACCGCCAGATCCATGGGCGCGATCACCTGAATGAAACCCTCGCCTTCCGAGCCGTAGGATTTTTCGACTTTGCGGGCTTCGATGATCGCTTGCATGGGAGGTCTCAACGAATCTACCACAGTTGGTGGCTGGTGGCTGGTGGTTCGTGGGTGGTGGTTTAGTTTTTGTGGTTCGAAGGTCAAGGAACATAGCGGGCAAATTACTGCACCGTCACGGTCGCTGTCGCGGTTCTCCTCCCGTATTGGTTGGTCGAATAAAGCCTGTAAGTGGTCGTCGCAGTGGGGGTCACCATCACGCTGGTCCCTCTTACCGGCCCCACTTGCGGGCTGACGATGTTATAAATCGCATTCGTTACATTCCACGTCAAGGTAACTGGCTGGCCGGCACTTACCGTGGACGGGTTAGCCTGGAAACTCGCGATTGTAGGTGAAGGTCCCGTGGGCACGTTCGACGGCGTATACAACGGATTCACCTGAACCACATCAAAAGACGATGCGGTGATGCTCTTCAGCGCCCCCAGATCGTTGTTATTCCAGTTACTGTCCGGCATGCCTGTAATGTAAATGGCGCTTCCGTTATCGGCCAGAATCATGCCGTAATGCTGGAGCGCTGTAAGAATCACCTGGTTTGCCGGCGAGAAACCGGAGATATCGAAGCTGGCCTTCAGGCGCATCCGCATCCCCATCGGCGGCGCATTCGGGTCGGTCACACTGGAGGCCCAATGCGACGCCGGCGGTGTGAAGGCCTCCTGGGTGGTTGGCAAAGTGAAGCGGACTGCGTGGTTAATCGCGCCCGCGGCAACCTCGTCGTAACGCACCAGCCCGACAAAGACCGGCAAGCCCGCCGCATCGGCGGAAGTCCAGGTATAGGGGCGCTGCTCGTTGATGGTCATGTCCCAGATGGCGGTGGAACCGGCGTACCAATTGCCGTCGACCAGGTGCGCATAATACAACTCGTACAGCCAACAGCCTCCCTGATCGAGAACCAGCACGTGACGGTCGCCGTTCTCAGGATGCGGGTAGCCTTCAATCAGCGCGTTCGACGGGATGGGCATGGGCCCCGGGTCGCTGTTGCTCGGATATTCGGTGATCTTGACCGGCACCAGGGGCTCGGTGCCGGCTTCGATCTGATATGGAATGCCGATGCTTTGGCCGGCGTAGAGGCCTGCCCCAAAGTCGGGATGCAGCGTTACGGTGGCGCCGATGTAGTTTATATAATTCGCGGAGTTGGGATCCACCGGCGCGTTCGAGATATCGGTGTTCCATAGGTTGTTCGAGGGAAACGGCACGAAGCCGTTCAGGGAAGCCAGCGGTCCCAGGCTCATGCCGGAGCAGGTGCCGGCTTGGGCGAAGGCCGCGGCGGAGACGCACAGGTTGAGTACTGCTAGAACTATGGTACGCATGCCGACCATTGTACTCCCGGCGGCCGGCCTCGGCCGCTGTGATACCGTTGTGATACGTTGGACCAAACCGAACTATGCGGGAGTCCATCGCCGATCTGGCGTACGCAGTTCGCGCACTGCGCAGCAGCCCAGGTTTCGCGACCGTCGCCATACTGCTGTTGGCCTTGGGAACCGGGGCGAACGCATTGGTGTTCAGCCTGGTGGATAGGATCCTGCTGCGTCCCCTGCCGTTCCGCGATCCGGCGCGGCTGACGGCGATTTGGGAAACCACCCACGACTGGGATCCCAAGTTTTTCGCCTCATATCGTGACGTGGAAGTTTTTGATCGGCAGAGCCGTTCGTTCGATGGCGTCGCCGGATGGCAGTGGGTGGAATATACGCTCTCGGGACGCGGCGATCCGCGGCGCACCGTCGGCGAGATCGTCACACCGCGATTCTTCGGAATCCTCGGCGTACAGGCGGCGCAGGGGCGCACGTTTGGTCGGGCGGACTTAAGCCGGGGGCCCTCCCTGGTACTGAGCGACGCCGGATGGAAAGCGCTCTTCGGCGGCGCGGCGGGCGCGATCGGACAGGCGCTGACGCTTGATGGAAGAGGTTACACCATAGTCGGCATCATGCCGCACGGGTTTGAATTCTATCCCCGGCAAGCGCTCTTCTGGATACTGCTAACGCCCAGTGATGTGGCGCGCCAGGGCAGCGCGAAATTCCATGGAATGGGCGCGGTAGGCCGTTTGCACCCAGGCGTCTCTCCGGCGGCGGCTGAGGCGGAAATCGCCGCTCTGCGCGCGGCGCTGGAGCGCACCGATGCGGATGAGATTCTACATGCCGGCGCCATGGTGGGCAGCCTGCAGGAAGAGTTCACGTGGCTGGCGGGGCGAGGCTTGCGCTCCGGATTGCTGCTGCTGTTCGCGGCAGTGGCTGTAGTGCTTCTCATCGCTTGTGCCAACGTCGCGAATCTGCTGGCTGGGCGTGCGCTGGAGCGATGCCGCGAAATCGCCATTCGTACAGCTCTGGGTGCCGGGCGCGGCCGGCTGATTCGACAGATCCTGACCGAGAATCTCTTGCTCTGTGTAGTGGGCGCGGCGGCGGGCTTACTGCTGGCAGACACTGGTCTGCGTTATTTTCTCGCCGTCGAGCCAGTCGAATTGCCCATTGGCGTGACCGCGGCGAACTTCTCGCTCGATTGGCGCATATTCGCCTTCGCCGCAATCTTGGCCGTGCTGACTGCGGTCCTCTCGGGTTTGCTGCCCGCCTGGCAAGCATCCCGCGCGCGCGTAAACGAGCTGCTGAAGCAAGGCGGGCGCGGCGGTTCCACGGGACGCGCCGAACAGCGCTCGCGCAGCGTGCTGGTGATTGTTGAAGTGGCGTTGTCGTTGACCCTGCTTACGGGTGCCGGGCTGCTGATCGAGAGCCTCTACCGCTTGCGCGCCGACCCGCTGGGCTACCGCATGGATGGCCTGCTGGTCACCCGGCTGACCCTGCCGAAGACCGCCTACGCCGCGCTATCCGATCGCCTGCAGTTTGCCAGCCGCCTGGCACAATCGCTGGATGCTTTGCCCGCGCTCCAAGCGTCGGTACGTTCTGGCATCCTGTTGCACGCGGAGGTGGCCGGCGGGCGCGCCGCGCGTGAGACCGCCTTCGTGAATCGAACCCTCGTTTTTCCGGAATACTTCCAGGTAGCCGGTCTGCCGCTGGCGGCCGGACGCGAGTTCGGACCGCTGGATACCGCGCAGAACGAACCGGTGGCCATCGTCGACCGGGAATTCGCGCGCCGCTATTTCGCCGGCCAGGAGCCTCTAGGCAAGCACATCCGGCTGGGCGAGACGGGAGAGAATTCGCCATGGCGATCGGTAGTCGGCCTGGCGGGCGATATCAAAGAGACCAACCCGTTCGATGAAATGCACTGGAAAGTTGAGCCGCATGTCTACGTGCCATTCCCGCAAGGCGAGCCCAGCGCCGGGCGGCAGTTGGTGGTGATGATGCGCGCGGGCGGACAGTGGCTGGGTGAGGCCGACCGGCCGCGCGACACGCTGGCCGCGGCAGTGCGCCGCTCAGTCAACCAGATCGATCCCACGCTGCCGTTATCCGAGATCACCAGCGTCCGGCAGTTTTTGAACGAACAGGCGTTTTCGAAACCTGCTTTCCGCGCGGCGCTGTTGGCCATGTTTGCCGCGCTGGCGCTGTTGATGGCGGCCATCGGTTTGTACGGCGTGTTATCGCAACAAGTAACCGAGCGCCGGCGCGACGTGGGCCTGCGCATGGCGCTGGGCGCTTCGCCGGGCGACGTGCTCGGACTGGTGGTGCGGCGCAGTCTCATGCTGACCGCCGCAGGCATCGTCGTGGGGTCGGTGATGACCCTGGCGGGCATCCGGCTGCTGCGCAGCTTCTTGTTCACGGGTCCCGGCCGGCCGCTGGTGCTGGCGGGAGTGGCCGCTTTGATGTTGGCCATCGCGCTGCTAGCCGGGGCGGCGCCAGCCTGGCGGGCCGCGCGTACAGATCCAGCCATCGCTCTGCGTGAAGAATGATTCAATGCGCGGTCCTGCGCGGCGGCTTCTTCGGAGCCGGCGTTTCTTCAATCACCGTTAACCTGAGCACAGCCGCCGCGGCGCGCAGCCGGACCGGTTCCTTGTCGTCGTCCAACAGCCGCTCCAGGTCTTTCTTCAGGCGTGGGTCATTGCGCAACGCGAGCGAATGCACGGCGGCCGCCCGCACCGACCAATCGTTGTCGAGCAGGGCGTCTTTGAGCGCGTCCAACACTGCTGGGGATTTGTCTTTGCCCAGCAGCAACGCCGCCGTCGCGCGTCCGGAGACGCCCGGATCGGTAAGCAGCGCCTGCATGGAACTGACGCCCTGTCCCAGGCCAGGCACCGGCACGAACCCCATACCTTGCCGGAACGCATAGAAGGCCAGGACGCGTGGCGTGTGCAGCATGCGCAGGGCATCCCGCTTTTCCTTCGAAATGTAGCCCGAAGATGCTTTGCTCTCGCGCCCCAGCACTGCCAGCAGCGCCTGCTCGCCCGCCGGATCTTCGAGTGCCCACAGCGCCTTGGCCGCCGCGAAGCTGACCTCAGGCACATCGTCCTTCAGTGCCTTGCGCATCGCCTCGCGTGCACGGTCGCTCTTCACTTCCGCCAGGCTGGCGACGGCGGCTTCGCGCACTTGGACGTCCTTGTCCTGCAGCGTCTTTTCCAGGCGGTCAAGGGCTGCATCGCCAGTGGTGGCGGTCAGGCTGAGCGCCACTACGGCCTGCTTGCGCGTGTCCGGGTTCTTGTTTTCGAGCGCCTGCCGCAGTAGTTCGTCACAGCGCGTTTTGGTATCAACCTTCGTATCGGCGCGCGTACCGCCCGCTGCCACCAGTGCCAGCGCCAACGCCGGCGGCAGAACTGCGTGACTCACTCTCGAGTGCATTCTTCGAGTATATTGGCTGGCGACGATAGGATGGTAGGAGCGGCGGTATGCTGAGGCCATGGAACTGACGACGGTTCGCCTGGAGATCCCCGAAGGCGGTAACGTGATTCTGGGACAAACGCACTTCATCAAGTCCGTTGAAGATTTATACGAAGCGCTGGTCAATACCGTGCCGCAGATGAAGTTCGGCATCGCCTTTAACGAAGCTTCCGGTCCTTGCCTGACGCGCGTGGACGGCAATGACGACGCACTGAAAACGATGGCGGCGCGCAACGCTACCGCAATTGCGGCCGGCCACATCTTCGTGATCGCGATGCGGGACGGGTATCCGATCAACGTATTGGGCCGCATCCGCGCGGTTCCGGAAGTCTGCTCGATTTTCTGCGCGACCGCCAATCCGGTGGAGGTGGTGGTGGCCGAGACGGAGCAGGGCCGGGGGGTCCTGGGAGTCATCGACGGATTTTTGCCCAAGGGCGTGGAGACCGAATCTGACGCGCGCGCCCGTCACGATTTCCTGCGCAAGATTGGCTATAAGCGTTGAGCTACAGCTTGCTGCCGGTACTGGAAACCTGCCTCGTGGTACCGGTCATTTGTTCAAGGCGGGCACACTAAGCCACCGCTCGTGGTATAGTCTGCGACTTATGACTAATTCAAAATGGTCTGCGCTTGCAACCGGTTTCGCCTACCTGCTAATAACCGCCGGTGCGCCAGTCCAGGCGCAGACACCGGCCACCACCGAAACGGCACTGCACAGCTTTGGTGGATTACAGGGAACTAATCCCTATGCTGGCCTAACTGCCGATGCGGCTGGTAACTTCTACGGCACTACTTCCGCGGGCGGTACGGTCGACTTAGGCGTAGTGTTTAAACTGGACACAACGCGAGTGGAGCGCGTACTGCATTATTTTCACGGAGGCGCGGATGGAGCCACGCCCTACAGCAACGTTACATTCGACACGGCAGGCAATCTCTACGGAACGACCTACCTGGGTGGGGCGGCGAATGCGGGGGTTGTCTATAAGTTGGATGCGAGCGGCCAGGAAACCGTGCTGTACAGCTTCAAAGGGGGATCGGACGGCGCGAACCCCTACGCCGGGTTGATTTTGGATTCGAGCGGCAACCTGTACGGGACCACCACGAGTGGCGGCGGAGCACAAGCGGGCGTAGTCTTCCGGATCGATGCCACCGGCCAGGAGACGGTCCTTTACCGCTTTACCGGCGGCGCCGATGGATCGGCTCCCTATGGCGGCGTTACGCTTGATCCCGCAGGCAATCTGTACGGGACGACAGTGGGCGGCGGCAAGGGGAAAAGCGGCGTCGTCTTCAAGCTGGATGCCTCAGGGCAGGAGACGGTGCTGTACAGTTTCACGGGCGGAGACGACGGTGACGCCCCTTACGCCGGTGTGATCCGCGGAGTTGCCGGTGATCTTTACGGGACCACGATAAGTGGCGGCGGAGCCCAGGACAAAGGCATTCTGTTCCGAATCAGTCCTGCCGGCCAGGAGACTGTGATACACCGTTTCCGGGGCTCCGATGGTGGTAACCCGAAGGCCGGCGTGGTTTTCGACGGTTCGGGCAATCTCTACGGCACTACTTATGATGGCGGCGACTCGGGCACGGGTAACGTGTACAGGGTGGATACGGCAGGCGCTCTTACGGTGCTTTACAGCTTCCCGTCCGAGCCCGGCAACGCACCGAACGGCATATACCCAGCGGCGGGCGTAATCCTCGACGCGGAGGGCAACATCTATGGCACTACTTTCATCGGCGGCCCCGGTATCGGTGCAGGTTCTTACGGGTACAACGGCGTGGTGTACAAGGTGGACACTACAGGTAAGGAAACTCTGTTGTGTACTTTCACGAACGGCGACGGTCTGAATCCTGCGGCAGGCGTGATCCGCGATCCGGCTGGCAATCTTTACGGCGCTGCCACTTACGGAGGCACCCTTGGACAGGGGATAATTTTCAAGATCGACACCTCAGGTCGCTTTACCGTGCTGTACAACTTCACGGGCGGAGACGAGGGCGGCTACCCGATTTATGGTGTGGTCAGAGACTCCACGGGCAACCTTTATGGGACGGCTGCGGCTCTCAATCATCCTCGTGGTGTCGTGTTCAAGCTTAACGCGGCGGGCGACTACACGGTGCTGTACAGTTTCACGAACTCGGCGAACGCGGCTCCCTCTTCAGGCGTGATCCTTGACGCCGCCGGGAATCTATACGGCACTACCAACGCCGTCAGTGCGCCGTCAAACTGCGGCTCCGTGTACAGATTGAACCCGTCGGGCCAGTTTACGGTCTTGTATGCGTTCGCTGGTTCTGATGGTCCCGACGGGTGCAATCCCCGCGGCGGTTTGATTTTCGACTCGAACGGGAACCTGTACGGCACCACGGGCAATGGCGGCACGGAAAATTCCGGCACCGTGTTCAAGCTGGAACCAAGCGGCCAGGAGACGGTACTGTATAGCTTCACCGGCGACGCCGAGCCCTATACGGGCGTGGTTCGGGATGCGACAGGCAATCTCTATGGGACCGTCAGCTACTACGTGTACGAGCTGGATGCCGCCGGCAATTTTACGATGCTCTATTCGCTCGGAGGGGCACTCCAACTCTCCGGCCTGCTTCGCGACGAGGCCGGCAATCTTTATGGGACGGCTTACCCGGCCGGATCGGCGGGTTACGGAGTGGTCTACAAGATCGATACCGCAGGTAATTACACCGCGCTCTATGGCTTCAGTGACGGCGCAGATGGTGGGATTCCTTCGTCAGGTGTGATACTCGACCCGACTGGCAACCTCTACGGCACGACTCGCTCCGGCGGCACCGGCGGTAACGGGGTCGTCTATAAGCTCACGCCTGAAGCAGCGGCGAACTGATGCGCCATCCCGCTAACCCTCATGCCGGTTTGCCGATCATCGCTTCGGGTATTGCCCAAGAGCTGGCAACAGTCGGCGTTCGATGACTCGCTCAGCGGCGTTGAGCCGCAGCATACGCGCGGTCACCTCGCCGATTCCCGTCAGCGGCTGAATGGCGGGGCCTTGCAGCTTGACATGCTCGTCCCACGAGTCTCGCCGGGGATCGAAAAAACGGGTTGTCCGGCCGAGATGATCTATCGATGCGATATCCGTTCCTTTGTACTGATTGCAGAGGACGCAGGCGTAAGCCAGATTGCCTATTATCGGGGATCCGCCGTGTTTCCGGCTGACTACGCGAGGCCTGACGGTGGCGTCTAAATCACGAGCCACTGGCTAAGATCTGCCGGGCGCGAGCTTTGGCCATGCGGAGGATATGTTCCAGATTCATGAAGCGATCCAGTTCCACTTTCTCTTCGGGCGACAGACCGCCCGCCTTTTCCCGCGCGATCAATTCGGCAACCCGCTGTTGGGTCGCGGCGGACGGACGGTAATCGACAACGGCTTGCGGTGTGGCGCCGGCGGCGATGAAATCCATGATCTCCAGGTACGAAGGAATGGCAGCGTTGCTCATAACCGGCCCATCCTCAGCATACCGCAGCAGCCGTGCCGGCTATCCGCCCTCATGCCGGTGCACGTGCGGATGCGGCGTGACTGCGGCTTCCCCGTGAGCGTGCACGTGCGCGTGCGGGCGGATGAGCCGGGCGTGTTCCAGCAGCGCCACGTCGTGCAGGATCTCGAGCGGCGTGCCTTCGCCGGCCACCTGGCCGTTGGCGAAAATGTAGCAGCGGTCGGCGATGTCTTCGAGCGTATCCAGGTCGTGCGTGGCGATGACCACGGTCTTGGCGCCGCGGCCGCACGAGATCAGGAAATCGACAATGCGCGCCTGGCTGCCGGGATCGAGCGCGCCGCTCGGCTCGTCCAGCAACAGCACCTCTGGATCGAGTACCAGCACCGACGCCAGCGCCACGCGTTTCTTTTCGCCGCCTGAGAGACGATGCGGCGCGCGATCCTGCAAGTGGGCGATGTCCATGGCGCGCAGCACTTCCGCTACGCGCTCCCGTATCCGCGCCGCCGGCCAGCGGAGCTGCAACGGGCCGAACGCCAGTTCATCGAACACGCTGGGGTTGAAGAGCTGCACGTCCGCATTCTGAAAGACCAGGCCCACGCGGCGGCGGAAGCTGAAGAAGAACTCCTCGTCCGCCAGGCGCTGTTCACTCAGACGCTCGCCGAGGAAGGAGATCTCGCCCTGCTCGGGAAAGCACAGCCCGGCCAGCAGACGCAGCAGCGTGGACTTGCCCGATCCGTTGGCGCCCAGCAGCGCCACCCGCTCGCCGCGCTTCACGTACAGGGAGAGAGCGTCCAGAGCCAGCACCTGATTGTAGCGGTAGGAGACGCCGCGTGCGTCGAAGGCGAGTTCGCTCATCGGCCCAGCCAGAGCGCCAACGTCGCGGTGCCCACGAAGGCCGCCAGCCGCAACCAGTCGGACGTTCGCATCTGTAATTCGTCCAGCAGGCGAACCTCGCCGCGAAAACCGCGCGCCTGCATGGCCATGTGCACTTCGCCGCTCACCTGCAGGGTTTTGCCGAGCAGTACGCCCGCGCTGGCAGCGGCCAGGCGGCGGCGATCGGATGGGGCGAGCACGCCCACCAGACGGCTCTCGCGCGATTCGAACATATCGCGCGCGGTGGCCAGAAACAGAAACATGTAGCGATAGCTCATTCCCAGGATCGCCACCAGCGCCGCGGGAGCGCGAAAGTATCGCAGCGCGTGCAGCAGGCGCGTCCATAGGGTGGTCAGGATGAGCAGCATCGACAGCGTGGCGGCTGTTTCGGCCCGCAACAACAGGAAGGCGGCGCCGCGTAAGCCTGGCTCGGTCACAGGCCATCCCAGCAGCGGGACACGCCAGAGCGCGGCGCCCGGCGTGAGAAAAATTGCCGGGAGCGCGATGGCGCCGGTGAAGGCCAGCACCGCGAGCCAGACGCGCGCCGCGAGCAGCCTGACCGGGATGTGCGACGCCAGCGCCAGAACTCCGCCCGCGGCCAGGATCGCCGCGAGCACCCACAAGCGATGCACGGCCACGGTGGCCACGATAAGCGCGCCGATGCCGGCCAATTTCACGCGCGGATCGAGATGCTGCAGAAAGCCGTTGGCGGCGGCCATATCTTCGGCGAAAAGAGCCCGGCTGGTGGCGTCTAACAGTCCGCGGGCGGTCCTTTCGACGAAGCCTTTCCGGCGGCGCCGCGGCGCACCTGCGGGACGCAGGGCCAGCAGCCAGTTCAACAGCGACGCCAGTAGGACGATGAGCCCCACACCCACCATGGCGGACAGCAGGTACCCGAACGATGCGCTTCGAATGAAGGATGGAGCGTACCGCGAGAGCGGCGCGGTCCAAACCGCGGAAAGATGTTCCAGACCGCGCGGCGCGGCGGTCGGCGGCGCCTGATGGCGCGAGGCGATGGCGATCTGTTGGCGCGTCTGCGGATCGGCGAAATCCTGCGCGCTCCACTCACCCCAAGCGCTGCCGACGGCCAGAATCCCGAGCGGGGTCAGCACCAGCAATGCGGCGAGCGCCAGCCATAACTTGCGCGTGGCGGGCAGACGGGCTGGCCGGTCGATGCGCGGCGCCGGTTCGCGACCAGCGGGAGTAGCGGGAGCGTCGGGTGCGGTCAGGCGCAGCAGACCAGGATCGGTGCGCTGGAGATACGCGATCATGCCGGAGGAGATGACCAACTCCGCGAAACCCGCCAGAGTCAGGTGTCCGAGCATCATGGCGGGGATCGCAATGCGCAACGGATACGGCGCATATAACGGTGTTCCGGACGCATCGCGAAACAGGAGGGGCTGAATCCCGAATTCGATGGCGGCGCATAAGGCGGCCACGTTGATGGCCGTGTATCCAGCGAGGCCGGCGGCCACCATCCGCCGCGTGGAACCGAGCGCGGCGCGCCAGGCGGCCAGGCGGTAAACGGCATAGGCCACCAAGGACCCCACAATCGCCATATTGAAACAGTTCGCGCCCAGGGCGGTGATGCCGCCATCGCCGAAGAACACCGCCTGAATTGTGAGCGCGATCGAGATGGCCAGGATGGAGGCCCACGGGCCCAGGACAATGGAGGCGACCCCCATGCCTACCGCATGGCCGGTGGTGCCACCGGGCAGCGGCAGGTTGAACATCATTATGACGAAGGAGAAGGCTGCGAATAGCGAGATCAGCGGAATCAGGCGCGTATGCAGCGCGGACTTCACGCGTGCCAGCGCGACATACCAAAACGGTGCAGCGGCGGCGCCCAGGGCCAGGCAGGTCGAGGGACTGAGGTAGCCATCCGGAATGTGCATCGCGCGGGCGGCCGCGACGGCCTAGGGGCAGCTTAGCACGATTGTGAGGTTCGTGCGAAGGGGAGTATCAGGAGTGTGGAGTGATCCGGTGGTACTGCGGCGCAGGCACAATTCAAGCCTGGGTCGATGCCGTCCTGGATTAGGACAATTCCGCCGCCCTCAGAAAAACAGGCTTCCTGGCCTCGCGTATTCCGAGGTTGGACTCCCTGCCCGAAAATCATCCTTAAAATCGGGCGGAAGGTTATTTCTTAATAATTCCCAGGCGCACCAAATCCTCCTGTGTCCAGTGGGTCTGTTCGATCATGCTCTTCAGTGTTTTCCGCTTGAAGGTGCTGTTGCCACCGTGGAAGACGACGGTGACTCTCCGTTTGTTGGCGTGGTAATAAATCTGATGAGACCCGCCGCCGCGATCAAACGCAAACCCGTCCCGAATTAGGGCGGAGATGATTTCGCGAGCGGTAGTGTTCCGAAGCTGTCCGTAATCGATTGGCACGGGTCAGACGGTCACTGCCACGCGAGGTTCGACGGTAACCTCAACCTGATCGGATGGTTCCTCCGGAATGCGTTCGCCGTGTTCGAGCATGCTCTCGACGACCATGCGGACCAGTTCGTCGATATTCTTGAGCGCTACGTCCTCCGTCTCGCCCCAGGTTGAGGCGCCCTGCCCTTCCAGGACGGGGCAATAGGCGTGCCATCCCGCAGGATGCCCGTCGAAATCTTCGTCCGGTTCCACCACGATTCTAAAGTTGTACGTCTTCATGGCCATTACTACACGTTTTATTATTGTTTGTTTCCAGTATAGCGCCGCGGTTAGCCTTCCAACGCTCTACGGCACCTACAACGTCAAGGTGCCCTATCTCACTCCTGACTCCTCTCTTCACGGCTTTATCGCATAGTCCGGCCAGCAATCGTCGATCTGCAGGCCATCGTCGGCGGGCCGGGGCTGCGCGGACCATTGATCGGCAAAGATCCGGATTTCCGGCGCGCCCGCGCCTTGCATGGGACTGAACTTCGGATCGAGGATCCTGGCGATCTGGTCGCGGACGCCTTCCAGATGCACGCGCGTGGTGCGGTCGGTGGTGCGAGGTAGCGCGGCAGCCACCGATGTATTGAGCGCGCGCAGCTCAGCGCGATAGAACGGCTTCTCGTCACCACTGGAGGCGAAGAAGGGCAATAGTCCGGACGGCAAAGCGGCCGGGAGCGACACTACGGCTCCATTGATCTTCGCGTTCACCAAATCCAGATAATTACGCTGCAGTTGCCGGCGGTACGCGTCTATCGGGGTTTGCGGATTTTCGATCTCGCGCCAGACGCCATGCCGCACGGCGGCCAGGAAATCCACGGGGCGGTAAGCCGCACTTCCATCCAGCGCATCCTGCTCGATCAGCCTGGCGAAGCGCGCGCTGTTCAACAGATTGCCGAGCACGGAGCGTTGCGCGTTGGCCACGCGGCTGATCGCGCCGAGCGGCTCGATACGGCGCAGGATGTCGCGGTCGATCGCCCATTGCGGCGTGGCAAAGGCATTGTCGTTAAGGAATGCCACGGCGGCTGTCTGGCGCGCTTTGGGCACCGGCGCAAAGATGACGCCCTCCTGCCCGATATTCTTCTGCTGCGACTCGAATCCGCCTACTATCGCCACGACATGATTCATCTCGAGCGTCCATTGACCCAGCATGCGGCCGTACAATTCGGAGAGGTCTTCGTACGGATCGCCCTTTTGGGTACTAGTAGCGGTAAGCATCATGCGCGCGACCCGCTGCAGATTCTTGACGCCCAGCGCGGTGGACTTCAGCGCGTCGGCATCACCTACCGCTTCCGTCAACTCGCCCGGATCGGATCCTGCAGCTCCCGGCGTCGAGAAACGATACCAGGGGGTGGTGTCCTGTTCGCGCGCCCATTTGTCGAGCGTGCTCTTCTCGTCGTCCGCCGTGCCGGCACCGGGAATGGGTTGATAACCCCAATGTGTCGCCCAGACATCATAGGGTCCGACTGATGGCACCAGATCGGCCGCATCGATGCCATCCTCGGGCTGCGCCACGTAATTGAAGCGGGAGTAATCCATGATGGAGGGGGTATGGCCCATTTTCTTGACCCATTCCTTGTCGCGCACCTTCTCTTGCGGGTAGAGCGAGCTGGCCTTCATATTGTGCTGGAAGCCGAGCGTGTGCCCGACTTCATGCGCGCAGACATACTCGATGAGACGGCCCATCAGATCGTCAGGCAGGGGCAGCTTCTGCGCGCGCGGGTCGAGTGGCCCGGCTTGCAGAAAGTACCAGTCGCGCTGCAGGTTCATGACGTTGTGATAAAACTGAATGTCCGCGTTTAAGATCTCGCCGGTGCGCGGGTCCGAGACATGCGGCCCCATAGCGTTTTCGACGGTGGAGGGCAGCCAGCGAATGACCGAGTAGCGCACATCTTCCGGGCTGAAATTCGGATCCTGCTCGGCAGTCGGCGCAGGCTTGGCGATAATCGCGTTTTTGAAACCGGCCGCTGCGAAGGCCTTTTGCCAGCTTTCGACGCCGCGAATCATGTAAGGCACCCACTTGGAAGGGGTCGCGGCATCGATGTAATACACGATAGGCTTCACGGGTTCGGAAAGCGCGGCGGCCGGAACTTTCTTCTCCAGGCGCCAGCGTGTGATATAAATACGCCGGGGTGCGCGGTGCTCGTCCCGGCCATAATCCAGCTGCCGCACGGAGAAGAAGCCTACCCGCTCATCGAACAGGCGCGGCGTCATGGGATGCTCTGGCAGTTTTGCCATACTGTGATGCAGCACGACCGTGGCGCTGCCGGGGTGCATGCCACCTACCGCGAACGGGTTTTCCGTGCGCAGGGCGGCGGGCGTAGACATGCGTGTGTAGGTGTGCGTGGATTCCACTTCAATGTTTTCCGGGTAGGGGGAAATGCGTTCGACGTACGAACGGCTGGCGTCCATAGTGGTGGCGTTCAGACGCTGGCGGGCGCTCAACTCGAATACGTCGCTGGTGAACAGACGCGTGACTTCGATAATGACGGAAGGTTCGCGGCCGGTCTCTTTGTAATCGCGAGCAGCGGGCCGGGTGGACTTGGCAGTTTCTTTGCCGGCCGCCGGTTTGGGCGCAGCGTCTTTGGCAGGCTTTTCGGACGCGGCAGGCTTTGCCGCTGGTGCGGGTTTTTCGGCGGACTGATCGTCTTCGTTCTCGTCTTTTTGTGCGTCCGCGCCCTCGTCGTCTTTGTCTTTAGCCTTGTCTTTGGCCGTGGCTTTCTCCTTTTCCTTGCCGGGCTCCTTGCCAAACGCGGCGATCGGAAAACTCATGATGATGGTGTCGTTATTGGCGGCTTTCACGGCTAGGGATATAGGCGTTTTTGGATCGGCCACCACTTCATAATTCACTTCGCGTAAATTGATTTTGTTGGCATGCCGCTCCCAGCGGACCACGCGTTCGGACACGAACTGGCCGCCATAGCCTACGCCCATCGTGGTGCGCGCAATCTGGGTGACGAATAGGAACTCTTTGTCTAACTCGGTCTTCGGAATCTCGTAGTAATACTTATCCTTGACCTCGTGTACAGTGAATAGCCCTGGTTTCGACTTAGCGTCCTTGGTGATTACCTTGTCATAGGCCTGCGGCTGCGACGATGAACCAGAAGAAGACGGCAGGCGGAACGCGGAGCCGGTGTCTGCGCCGGCGGACGGTTCGGCTGGGGTCGGCAGGGGCTCTTGCGCGTTTAGGAAAAACAGTGAAATCAGGATAACGAGAAGGCTGCGGGTGGGCATTCCGGACTCCTTCATGACAAGATTGCCCTATAATACCGCAAGTCCGGTCAAGCTCCCGCCGTCAGGAAAAGAGACGCTCGGCCGTCGCCCTTGTTTGGGAAGCGCTCGACAGGACTCTCGCCGAAGCGCCCGCGCCCCCCGGGGGGCCATCCCACTCATTGCAGGATGAACTGACGCCGGAAGAATGGGTCAGGCAATTCGATGCGTGGGTAGAGAGCCATAACCGGATGACCCCTCATCTTTCCGACGAGGACATACCCCGGGAGCATGGCGAAGAAGGCGATCTACAGACTTCATTTAGACAACCGTCCATTGTATCTGGCGCCCCAACTTCTGGTTGAGTTGTGGTTGTGGCGGCGCGGCCGATCACGCAGAACAGCCTTGGCTTATCGATCGCAGTGGCGGCGTCGAAACTGACGCGTCTGAAGGCCACGTTTTCATAGGGCCAGTTTAAACGCCCGGCGCGCCCCCTGCATGATGGTGGCGATTCTTTTAGAAAAAGTCCGTTTCACAAAATTGGTCGCAGGAAACCCCACCGTCATGGCCGGGGCGTACCATGCGCCGGCAAGCGGGTCTGGAGCAGACCCGCCGCAGGCGTGGACGCCTGCCCCACATGCTAAAATCAACTTACCCCGCTATGAAAACCACTGCCGAATCGGAACGTATGTCGCGGCCGCTGGCCGAGGTGGATCCTGACGTTTACCAGGCGATCATGCATGAGGCCGAACGCCAGCACTCCCAACTGGAACTGATCGCCAGCGAAAATTTCGTCTCCGAAGCCGTGCTGGAAGCAGCCGGCAGCGTTTTCACAAATAAGTACGCCGAGGGTTATCCCGGCAAACGTTATTACGGCGGGTGTGAATTCACCGACATAGTAGAGAATCTGGCGCGCGACCGGGCGCGCAAGTTATTCGGTGCCGAGCACGCCAACGTGCAGCCACACTCCGGTTCGCAGGCCAATCAAGCCGCGTATGCGGCGGTCTTGCAGCCCGGCGACACCATCTTGGGCATGAACCTGGCCCACGGCGGCCATTTGACTCACGGCCACAAGCTAAACTTTTCCGGCAAGACATACAACATCGTGCCCTACGGCGTGCGCAAAGAAGACGAGCGCATCGACTACGATGAGCTCGCGCGCCTTGCCCAGGAGCACAAGCCCAAGATGGTGCTGGCGGGCGCCAGCGCTTATCCGCGCGTACTCGATTTCGCGCGGTTCCGCGAGATCGCCGATTCCGTGGGCGCCTTCTTTGTGGTGGACATGGCGCACATCTCGGGCCTGGTGGCGGCCGGCCTGCACCCCAACCCCTGCCAGTATGCCGATATCGTCACCACCACTACGCACAAGACCCTGCGCGGCCCGCGCGGCGGGCTCATCCTTTGTAAGGAGAAATTCGCCGCGGCCGTCGATAAGACAGTCTTCCCGGGTTTTCAGGGTGGACCGCTGGTGCATATCATGGCCGCCAAAGCCGTAGCACTTAAGGAAGCCATGGAACCCGGCTACGTGGAATATCAGAAGCAAGTGATCGCCAACGCTCAGGCGCTGGCCGGCACGCTCATGGACGCGGGGTTCCACGTGGTCTCGGGCGGTACCGACACGCATCTCATGCTGGTGGATGTCTTCTCCAAAGGCATACGCGGCAAAGAGGCCGAGGCCGCCCTCGACCACGCGCGCATCACAGTGAACAAGAACGCCATTCCGTTCGACGTGAATCCGCCGCTCAATCCGAGCGGCATTCGCCTCGGCAGTCCGGCCGTCACCACCCGCGGCTTCCACCAGCCGGAGATGCGCGAAGTCGCGTTTCTGATCGCCGAAGTCCTCGAGGGCATCGCGTCCCATGGCGGCGCCGACGCCGGCAGCGACAGTCAGATTGCCGCCGTGCGCCGCAAGGTGGAGGCGCTGGCGGAGCGCTTTCCGCTGTATGCCTGGAGACGTCAGGCGGACTTCGCGCGCGCTTGACGGCGGGCCATGTCCCTGCGCATCGTGTTCGATGTCCGTCGCGCGCGGGACTTCGGCATCGGCACCTACATCCGCGGATTGCTTTACGGTCTGGGCGCCATCGACCAGTCCAATGACTACGTCCTGATAACGCTGCCCCATAGGCAGGACGCCCATGCCGACGAGGCCACGTTTGCGGGCCTGCCGCCGAATTTCCAGACCGTCACCTATCCGCGCACCGACCGGTACTCCTCAGACCATGTCGCCTTTCCGTTCTTCGTACGCCGCCTGGCGCCCAGCCTGGTGCATATCCCCTTGAACCGGGTCCCGCTGTTCATGCAGGAGCCCTACGTGGTGACCATTCACGATATGTCCAGCCTGCTGTTCGAGACCGGCTCGGGCCTGCGCATCGCCGGCCGCCGCTTCCTGCTCCGGCGCGGATTGCTGCGTGCGCGCCGCATCCTGGCGGTCTCGGAAGCCACGCGGCGAGACGTGCACGATGCGTTGGGCATTCCCGCGGATCGCATCCGCCTGGCCCACAATGCCCCGAATCCGGATTTCTTCCTTCCCGCGCCTGCCGAGCGCGCGCGCAGCATTCTGGAACGATACCAGATCGCCTATCCTTTCCTGCTCTATGCGGGAAACATTCGCCCGCAAAAGAATATTCCCCGCCTGGTGGAAGCGTTTGCAGTGGCGCGCGAACATCTCTCGCGGCATCCGGTTTATCGGCACCTGCACCTCATCATCATCGGCGACGAGATTTCGCGCTATCCTTCGGTGCGCCGCGCCGTCATTCAGACGCGCGTCGAAAAGGCTGTTCGTTTTCTCGGATTCGTGCCCTTCGAAGCCTTGCGCGTTTTTTTTGAGAGTTCCGCGCTGTTCGTGTTCCCGTCCCTCTACGAAGGCTTCGGACTGCCACCGCTCGAAGCCATGGCCGCGGGCACGCCGGTGGTCGCATCGAACGTCAGCGCGTTGCGGGAAGTGCTGGGCGATGCCGCGTTGCTGGTGAATCCCGAGAACGTTTTTGAGATCGCGCGCGCCATTCAGGAAGCCTTGCTCGATGAAGATCTCCGGTGCGAACTGATCGCCAAAGGGAAAGCGCAGGCGGCCCGCTATAGCTGGAACCGGACCGCGCGGGAAGTGTTGGAAGTCTATCGCGAAGTGAGCGGGACGCCGTAACCGGTCTGAAAGCCGCGCGCCGAATCTGTTGTTTGCCGGCCGAATCTGCGCGAGGAACCTGGGCAGCCCGGCTACAATGTTCCGATGAGGATACTGGGTATTCTCGGCTTTCTAGGAATGGCGGCACTCTCCCTGGGCGCCGCGTGGGACCCGCGCCTGGCGGCCAGGTATCTCGATAACAGGGAACAGGAGTGGCTGGCCTGGCCTGCCGCGAAGACGGTGACAGGGGCTACATGCATCTCCTGCCATACCGGCGCACCGTACCTTCTCGCGCGCCCGGCTTTGCGGCGCGTGCTAGGCGAAATGGATCCGGCACCGGGTGAGACAGCGCTCCTCGCGAGCTTGCGCGCCAGAGATGCGATATCAGATGCGAGGGAAATCAAGCGCGGCTTTACGACCGACCCAATGGCTGCGCAGGCTTTGGGCGTGGAAGCGGTCTACGCGTCTCTCTTCCTGACGCTGACAGACACCGCCGGAGTATCGCTGAATAGCGACGCCCGGAAAGCCTTCGACCGGTTGTGGACGCTGCAGAACACCGCTGGTCCATCACGCGGGGCGTGGCCCTGGTTCAACCTCGGGCTTGATCCATACGAGATGCCGGTTTCACCGTTTTACGGAGCGGCGCTAGCTGCGCTGGCTGCCGGCAGCGCTCCCGCGGAGTACCGCGCGTTACCGGCAGTACGGCAGCACCTGGCGGAACTGATTGCGTATTTCGCACGCGAGGTGCAAGCGCAGCCGCTGCACAATCGCCTGATGCTGCTGTGGGCGTCCGGCAAGCTGCCGGACGCGCTACCGGAGAGCGCGCGCCAATCGATGATCGATGAGATCTGGCGGAAGCAGGAGGCCGATGGCGGGTGGACCATCGCATCGCTGGGGCCGTGGGACCCGCACCCGGGCGCGCCGGTGTCGACGGCGAGCAGCAGCTATGCGACGGGGCTGGTGGCATCCGTGCTGCAGGCGGTAAAGGTGCCCCCGGCCGATCCGGGACTGGCACGGGCCCTGGCCTGGCTGGCATCTCATCAGGACCGGCAGGCAGGCTACTGGGAAGCGCAGTCGATGAACAAGGTGCATGAGCCTGGGTCCATGCCGGCGCAATTCATGCGAGACGCGGCTACTGGTTTTGCCGCGCTGGCCCTCAGCGAATCATGGGAACAAATGGGCAAATAGCGGCGAAACCCGCGGCGCTAATGGGCCGTCCAACGCGCATGAGTGCCTGGATGGGGAACCCGGCGATCCATCTATTTATATTCGACCGTTTCTCGGATTGGGAGCCATCCTATGCCATCGCCTCCCTGCGGCATGCCAACGACGTTTTGACGGTGGCTGAGGCGCCCGCTCCGGTGTTGACCACCGGTGGTCTGCGGATCTCGCCGGATCTCACCCTGGACAAATTGCTGCCCGTGAACCGGGGGCTGATGATTCTCCCGGACGGCGAGTGCTGGGAACGCGGCGGAAACCAGGCAGCGGCGCGCAAAGCCATACAGTTTTTGGAAGCCGGAGTTCCGGTGGCCGCGGTGGGCGCAGCCGCCCCGGCCTTGGCCAGGATCGGTTTGGGTGGCCATCCAAGCCTGATTAGCGTGCACCGTGCGGCGGCAGCCGAATTAGCATGCAAGATGGCCGCCGTGCTGGAAGCCGCTCCACCCCCACCGACGGAGCTTCGCTTCCAACCAGCCAGACACGATGTATTGCGCGCCCTGGTCTGGTCCGACCCGGCCGGCGTCAGCGATGCGCCCCCATCCCACAAGACGATCGTGTCTATCCATATGGGATCGTCCGTGCAAGTCGGCTGCCGCCGGGACGGAAAGTATCACAGCGGGCTGAGCGTGCATGGTGATATCGATATCATTCCGCCCGATGTACCGAGCCGCTGGGAACTGCGGGAGAAGGACACATCCTTCATCATGCGCGTACCCATGAGTTTCCTGAGCCTGGCGGCGCAAGAGGCAGGCATCGACCCAAGCACTGTGGAGATCGTGAATCGTTTCCAGGTGCGCGATCCCCAGATGGAGCACATCGGCTGGGCATGGAAAGCCGAGATGGAGTCGGACTACCGTAGCGGCCGGCTGTACCTCGATAGCCTGGGAACCGCCCTGGCTACGTGCCTTCTGGACCGTCACAGTTCCCTATCGCGCATCGCCCGCGCGTACTCACAAGGAATGTCCGGCTACCGTCTGCGGCAGGTGTTATCGTATATCGAATACAACCTGGCCCGCGAGCTATCGCTCAAGGAGATCGCCGGAGTGGCCGGTGTCAGCGTTTCCCATTGCAACGCCGCGTTCCGCAAGGCCGTGGGAGTGCCGGTGCATCAATACGTGATCCAGCGCCGGGTGGAGCGGGCCAAGACTCTGCTCGGCGAAAGGGATCTCTCTATCAGCCAGATTGCCATCGAGACCGGCTTTTCCCACCAGAGCCATCTGGCCTATCATGTGCGCCGCTTGCTGGGGGTTTCGCCGCTGAGACTGCGCGAGAATCGGCATTAGCCGACTCTACTGCTTCCTGGCTGCGTTGAACGAGCGCTCGACCGTGTCGTGAACGTCTGTCGAAACCGGCTGGTCACGCCACAGCCAGCGCATCATCTCGGGGAACACCGTCGCCAGCATCTTCTGGCCGTGCCGCTGAATGCCCCAGGTGTAGTTCACCTCGTATCCCTTTTCGGTAAGCGCCTGCTGCATCCTCACGTTTTGATAGAACCAGTCGCGCGGCTGGTCATAAGTCCCATCGGCGTGCAGGCTGCGGTTATCGTTGCGGCCATCCACCAGGAAAATACGAATCGGCTTCTTCTCGCTCTTCCGAATAATGTCCGGATACGCATTCCCGCCGCGAATGTTGGTGAAGCTGCCCACGTTGCTCAGCACTTTGCGGAAAACGTCCGGCCGCTCCCAGGCCACCGTGAAAGCCGCAATGGCTCCCGAACTGGATCCGCCAATGCCATGCCGCTCGGGATCCTTCGATATGTTGTACTCCTTATACAGCACGGGCAACAACTCATCCACAATGACGCGCGCGTACTTATCGTCCAGCGTGTTGTACTCCGTGGGCCGGTTGGTGGTGCGATCGCCCCACTCGCTGCCGGACGGCTCCGGTTGATCCGGCCGGCGGCCCGGATTGATAAAGATCCCGATCATAACCGGAATCTCGCGCCGGTAGATCAGGTTATCCATCACCACCTGCGCCCGCACATCGCCTTCCGGATTCATGAAAGCCTGCCCGTCGTTGTAGATCATCAAGCTGGCGGGAACGGCCGGATCGTACTGGGCCGGCACGTAGACCCAGTAGGTGTGCTGCGTTCCTGGATAGGCCTGGCTCGGCAGCGTGAATGGTCCTTTGATCTCGCCTTTCGGCACGCCATCCTGTGGAATTGCGTCGACTGCCAGGCGGTAATAGATATCGGTATTGGGAGTTTCGGCCATCGGGGGTCGCTGCTGCGCGAGGCCGGCGGCGGCCAGCAGTGCAAATATTGCAGGAAGGAGGTATCTCATGGCTGATCGAAGCCACCATACCACACGGCTTTGAGGGGGGATGGAACGGCCAGTAAACGAATGAAGGGGCCGGTTGCGAAGCCGGCCCCTAGCGCACGAGACGACGTTTCGGACGGGGTCGAGCCGTCCAAGAGGATGTTCCTTTAGCCATGTAGTAGGGCGGCGGCCGGAATCCTCTCTAAATTTTTTTCTTCTTCCGCGCCCCAAGAAGGACGGCAGATATAAATGCGCGGCTGGATGCCGAAACGCTCGTGATAGAGCCGGACTATCTCGTGCTCGAAATGGGTCAGCGCGTCGGGCCGCATCAGGTTGACGGTGCAGCCGCCGAAGCCGCCGCCAGTCATGCGCGCACCGTAGACGCCTTCGATGCCCAAGGCGGCATCCACCAGGAAATCCAGCTCATCGCAACTGACTTCGTAGTCATGCTGCAGGCTGCGGTGGGACGCCTGAAATAGTTCCCCCATGCGCTTCAGAGCCTCGTCACGGCAGGCGGACACAAACTGCACGACGCGGGCATCTTCGGTGACGACGTGGCGGGCGCGCCGCGCAATCACCGGCGGCATGGCGGATTCGGTTTCCTCCAACATTTCCTCCAACATGGCAGGCGTAACGTCGCGCAGGCTTTGGACGCGCGGATGGCGGCGGTGCACAATCTCGACGGCGGCCGCGCATTGCTCGGTCCGTTCCCTATAGGCGGATCCGGCCAGCTCGTGCTTAACCATGGTGTTGACGGCCACGAGTGCCGCGCCCGCGGGCAGCCGCACCACCTGATGCTTCAGGCTGCGGCAATCCAGGCAGATGGCGGCGCGCTCCTCGCCGAAGACGGAGATGTACTGGTCCATGATGCCGCAAGGCATGCCCACGAAGTTGCGCTCGGCATTCTGGCAGAGGCGGGCCAAGTCGAGCGGGGGCAGGCGGCGGCCGCCCAGCAGAGCCAACGCCGTGGAGACTTCCAGGGCGGCCGAGGAACTGAGTCCCGATCCTTCGGGCACCGTACTGCGGATCAGCAGATTGGCCGGCTCGATCTCCATGCCGGCGCGGATCAATTCCTGGGCCACGCCGATGGGGTAATCGGTCCAATGGCGGCGCGGAGCCAGGGCCGCGATTTCGGCGACGGGCCATGCCGCCGATTCGCCCCGATCTTCCGAGTAAATACGCAGCTGTCCATCGCGGGCCGGCGCGGTGGCCATGTATGTCGCCAGATCCAGCGCCACGGGCAAGACGAACCCCAGGTTGTAATCGGTGTGTTCGCCGATCAGATTGACGCGGCCCGGAGCACGGAAGACGCGCACGCCATCCGCAGTTCCGTAGAGCTGCCGGAAGGCATCGATCACGGCTTGCTCCCGGCTCCCGGATGGGTGGCGCGCCAGGCCAGCAGCAGCAGGAACATACCGAAGACCAGCATGGCGATGCCGCTATAGAGGTTGACGTTGACGGTGGTCAGCGCCGCGCGCGCGTCCGGCGCGAAAACTGCCCATCCCTACCAGGATGAGGCCGACCAGAGTAAAGAACCAGCCCGAAGGCACTCTCAGGTCCATATTATCTAAACCAAATATTCAGGATCAGCAGCAACACTATTACGATAACAGTCAGCGGCGCCGGCCGTTCGTACCACTTGGCGGTGGCGTCGTGCGGTACCTTGGTCAGGCCGTAGACCAGCCCTTCCATTTCCTTGTCCGGGCGCGGCGTGGTCACCATGCTGACCACGACGGAGATGACGAAACAGGTCGTAAACGCGATGATGGCGATCCAGAAGTTCTGCGCCATTTGCGACGGGAAGGTGTAGAGATTGGCGATCCAGCCGCCCTTGCCTTCGGCGGTCGTGGTCGAAAGCGTCAGGACGGCGGCGAGGGTGCCGAGCGACAGTCCGGCGAAGGCGCCGTGGGCCGTGGTGCGCTTCCAGAACATGCCCAGCAGGAAGGTGGCGAACAGCGGCGCGTTGACGCAGCCGAAGACCAGCTGCAGCAGGTCCATGATGTTGTTGTAGCGGGTGGCCACGTATGCCGCGCCGAATGGACAGCAGCACGCCCACGACGGTGGTCACGCGGCCCACCGTCAGGTAATGGTGGTCGGGCGCGCCGGGGCGGATGTAGCTTTGATAGATGTCGTAGGTGAAGACGGTGTTGAACGCCGTGACATTGCCCGCCATGCCGGACATGAAGGATGCCATCAGGCCGGTCATGCCCACGCCCAACATGCCGGCGGGATAGAACTGGGCCATCAGGGTGGTGAGCACCTGATCGTAGTCGGGACCGCCGGTGGCTTTCAGGGGGAAGGCGTAACCGAGGTTCATCTTCGAAAGCACCAGCGCGGCGATGCCGGGCATGATCACGATGAACGGCAGAAACATTTTGGGCAGCGTGCCGATCAGCGGGCGTGCGCCGCGCGGCGGACATGGAATCGGCGGCCATGGCGCGCTGCACCACCAGAAAATTGGTACACCAGTAACCGAACGAGAGCACGAAGCCGAGGCCGGCCACCATGCCGAAGATCTCGACGCCCATGGGGTTTTCGGTGGGACTGCCCATATAACTCCAGGCGTGCGTCATGTTCGGCGGGAGCCGGGCGACCATGCCCTGCCATCCGCCGGCCTTGTTGGACCGATAGGATGGCCAGCGGCGCGAACCCCATCACGATGAGGAAAAACTGGAGGACCTCGTTGTATATGGCGCTGGTGAGGCCGCCCAGGAAGGTGTACGCCAGCACGATGGCCGCCGATGCCAGCACGGAAACGTTGAAACTCCAGCCCAGCACCAGGTGCAGCAGCAGCCCCAGGGCATACATGGAGATGCCCGAGGAGAAGATGGTCATCACCGCGAAGGAGAAGGCGTTGAAGGCGCGCGTCTTCTCGTCGAAGCGCATCTTCAGGTATTCGGGCACGGAGCGGGCCTTGCTGCCGTAGTAGAACGGCATCATGAAAATGCCCATGAAGAGCATGGCCGGGATGGCGCCGAGCCAATAGAAATGCGCGGTCATGATGCCGTACTTGGCGCCGGAAGCGGCCATGCCGATCAGTTCCACCGCGCCCAGATTGGCCGCGATGAATGCCAGGCTGGTGATCCAGACGGGGACGGAGCGCCCGGACATGAGGAAATCGCCGCTGGAGGAGATCCGTTTGCGGAGCCTCCAGCCGATGCCTAGGACAAAGGCGAAATACAGGGCGAGGATGACGTAGTCAACGGGCGCGAGTTTCACTAGAGCCTCTCGAATCTCAGAGCGAGTTTCGGATTTGAAAGCCCGAGTTTAACGCGGGGGGTGCGCAAAAGCAAACCGCGTGGGACCCCTGGTCCGGGCTCCGGTCCAGGCGGGGCGCCCGCGTCTCGCTGCCGGGGCATCCGCAAACGCGGGCGATGGGTAAATGCAAACGCTTTGCCATCTGGAGCATAATTGAAGACATGAATGCTGCGGAGCTATACGACCTGGACTTCGCGGAGTGGGCCGTGCGAAACGCCGAACTGCTGCGTTCCGGCCGTGTCGCCGAGGCCGATCTGGACCACATTGCCGAGGAAATCGAGGATATGGCCAAACGCGAACGGCGCGCTATGCAAAGCCGCTTGGCGCGACTGATTCAGCACCTCCTGAAATGGCAGGTACAACCCATGAAGCGGAGCGCGGGTTGGCAGAGCACGATTGCCGAGCAGCGCTTCCGGATTGGTAAGCTGGCGGATGAGAACCCGAGCTTCCGTCCGGAGCTGGCGAAATGGATCGACCAGGAGTACGATCACGCCGTCCACTTGGCGACGCTCGATACGGGTCTCGAGAGGGAACGATTCCCAGGGTCCTGGCCCTATACGGTGGAACAGACGCTGGATCAGGGCTTTCTGCCGGACTAGAGCGGATGAAACCGCCCATCACACCAAAAGCATCCGGCGGGGGCGGCCGGTTGGCGGGTCTGGAGACCCGTCGCAGGACTGGAGTCCTGCCCCACACGGCATTATTGGGGAGCGAAGGCGATTCCGTAGGACTGGCTGCCGAGCGGAATCGTCCTGGTTACTGCGCCGCTCGCGATATCAATAACCGATGCGTAGGTGGTGTAGTAATCTCCTGCCCAGACCTCGGTGCCGTCCGGAGTGACCGCCAATATGCCGGGTGTGGAACCTGCACGGATGGTGGCTACGACTTTGTTCTGGGTCACATCGACTTCGAATATGCGGTTGTCCGCACCGTCATCCAGGAATACGCGCGTGCCATCCGGTGTTGCCGCGATGCCGCCGGTCACCGGCTGCTCAGGCCCGTTGTCGGCCACAAACAACTTGTTCGTGATCGTGTTAGTGGACGTTGAAATCGTATAAAGGTTGGTCAGCCCCGCCGCAACATAGACACTCTTCCCATCCGGTGACACTGTAAGCGCCATCGGGTACTGGAGCGGGATCGAGTCCACCACATGGTTGGAACTGGTGTCTACCACGAATACAAAGCAGTCGCACTTACCAAAATCGGGCATGGGATTGTTGCCGGCAACATATAAGCGGCTTCCATCGGGAGTAATAGCTATCGATGAGGGGTAAGTGAAGTACGATGGCGGCATGCCGATCCGCTGAACGGCAAACGTCTTTGTGTCTATTACAGTCACCGAGTTGCTGCCCGAGTTCGCGACATAGGCTTTCGAGCCATCGGGAGATATCACGACTCCCACCGGACTCCTCCCGACTTCGATGCTCTTCATAACACTCTTCGATGCTGTATCGATTACCGAGACATTACTCGAAGCGTAATTGGTCACATAGATGCGCGAGCCGTCCGGGCTGGCCGCCGCGGCCCCATAAACATCGAAGAGCTGACTGTTACTCCAGTCCATGGCCCCCACCGAAATGCTCGCCAGCCTCGCACCGGTCGATTCGCCGACAGCCGCGACCTGCGAACCACCTCCGTTCGGCAGCAGCAGCGTTCCGCCATCCGGGCTGACCGCCGGCTGGCCCACTCCACCCACCGTGGTAATCTCCGCGACGGCAGTAAGTTGCGCCACCTCGACAACATCTACACCGGCGCCGCCGGCCACCACCCATGCGATCTTGCCGTTGGGCTCGAACACGATGTGGTCGGGAGTCTCTTTGGCCAATAGAGTCAAGCTGCCAACGATTTGATTGGTGACGGTAGAGATCACTGCCACGGCTGCCGTGAATGTGGTATACAGCGGGAACTCGGAAACCCACAGCATGGAACCGTCCGGCGAGACCTGTGCGGGGCCGGGAGTCTCATGGGTATCGAGCGGTATGGTAGCCGTGACCGTACCGGTAGCGGTGTCGATTACCGCCACATTCGGATTGTAAGGTTGGCCCGTACCGAGGTTCGGCACGTAAACGAACCGCCCGTCCGGCGAAATGGCTATGCCATTGGCGGCGCCGATGGAGATAGTCTGGGTGACCGTGAGGAACGCGGCGTCAATCGCCAGCAGCCCCGGCTTCGCCGAGAAAGAAGAGTTGATGTAGATCGTGCGGCCGTCCGGTGAAACCACCATCGGGCCCAGAAACGCAGCGAATCCCGTAGCCTGGAGGGCGGTGTTGGTGACTGTGTCGATCGAAACAATATGGCTCTCGTACGCGTAGTCATAAGAGACCGCAAACAGCCTTTGCAGGCTGCTGCTGATGGCCAGTGACGAGATCTGGTAGCCCACCGGAATGGTCGCCAGGGTGGCACCCGTGGCAACCTGCACGACGGTCACTGACTCCGAAATCGTATCGGCGATGTAGGCTGTTGCGCCGTCCGGCGAAAATACGGCGGCGGCGGCGCCCTCACCAACAGTCCACTGCGCCCGTGGACTTCCGTTGGCGGTATCGACCACAGTCACGGTGGAAGGGTTATTGCAGCAATTGACGATGTAAGCAACGGAAGCATGTAACTGAATCCCGAACATCGTTGCAAGTGTTACTAAGCAGTAACAACCCAGGTGAGACCGCAGATTCACCAGCATAAGGACCTCCTCTGGCGAACTGAGTATAACACCGGAGGAAGCGGGTGGCGCCTATCTGAGTACTGCTCAGCGTACGATTTAATATGCATTCGCTGGCCTGTTCACGCGCCAGGGTTCATCTCTTTCAGCAGCCGCTCCCGGGCGCTCCGCAGCTTCCGCACGCCATATGTCCCGTTGAGCCACCATACGGCCGCGAATACCGCGGTGTAAACCGCCACCGCAATCAACTGCGGCCAGCCTGGCTGGCCTTTGGCCGCCTCCGCCATCATGATACCCGTGCTTGCCAGCAGCAGCCCCACATAAGGCGGCAGCAGGTACCAATATTTCACGTTGAGCAGGAGCCGGATCTGGTGGTCGTACTGTTCGAGCAACGCTTGCTGGAAATCTCCCAGGCTGCGATCCTGCGCGGGCAACGGCGTCCCATGCCCGAAGCGCAACATATAGAAGACGTACCACAAGCCGCTGGCCGCCACCACCAGGTTTCCGGCGAGCGCCAGCGCATTTGGCGACTTCCACGCTATAAAGCCAAAGATCGCCGCTACCAGCACCCCTGCCGCGGATTCACGCCAGTTGCGCTGCCGAATCATACGATCAAACCGGTTCGCTCTCTCCATCGCAATCGCTAACATATCTTCTCCTTTTATGGGCGGACCAGTAGTCTGGCCACACCAAAGTTCATCGAGTTCGTCTCTATCGGGCATCGCCTGTCTCCCGCGCGTGCACGGCCGCACGCAACTTTTCCCGGATGCGCGTGAGCCGGGTGGCCACAGCGCCCTCGGCGATCCCAGTGACAGCCGCAATCTCGGCGCCGCTGAGGCCTTCCAGGTGCAACACGGTGATCTGCCTGTCGCCCGCCGCCAGGCTGCGAATCGCCGCGAACAGTACGCCGCGTTTCTCCTCCACCAGCAGGTTCTGTTCTGCGCCGGCGACGCCCGACGGCAGGTCCGGCAAGCTGCCGGGCGCAGCCTCCCGCTTCTCGCGTTTGTGCCGGTTGACCGAAGCCGAAATCGCCACGTTGTGCGCGATCCGGTACAGCCAGGTGCGCTCGCTCGATTCGGCGCGATAAGCAGGGAGCGCCCGCCACAACGCCGCGGCGATCTCCTGCACCAGATCTTCGCGGTCTTCGCGCGCCGCGGCATACGCGCCTGCTAAACGCTGGATTGCCGGCGCGTACTGCTCATATATCCAGAGGAAAGTGGCCTTACGCTGTTGCCCGTCATCTTCGGCCACCATCCGTCCTCTCTAAATAGATAGTCTGTCGACCGGGGGATTCCTTACACCGCATGCATGCTCAATTGCATCGAGCGTGGCGCGCGCCGTGGCCGTCCACGAAAAGGCCGCTGCGTGCCGCGGGCCTTCGTGTGCAAGGCGCGCGCGCAATGGTTCATCCGCGACCAGCCGCGCCATGGCTGCGCAAATGGCCTCCGCATTGCCCGGTTCGAACAGCAGGGCGGCATCGCCGGCGATGGCCGCGAGCGGTTCGATGTTGGAGCAGCCGGTGGGAATGCCCGCCGCCAGCGCTTCCAATACGGGCATGCCGAATCCTTCGAATGTGGAAGGATACAAAAACGCCCAAGCCTGCCGGTATAGGTCGTAGAGCTGCGCGCGGGGAATCCAGCCGGTGAGTGTGACTGCGTCGCGCAACTCCAGATCCGCGACCAGCCGTTCCAACGCATCGGCGTGGAACCCGCGCAGTCCGGCAATCATCAGGCGGAAATCGGGTTGCTTGCTCCGGAACTCCGCAAATGCGCGGAGCAGCGAATCCAGGCCCTTATGCGGATGCAGAGTCGAGACCGTCAGCAGCATCTTCTCCGGCGAGCGCCGCAATCCGAAGAAAACCCGATCGACGCCCAGCCGCACCACGCGCACCCGCTCGGGGCGGAGGCGATAGTAGCGCAGCACGTCCATGCGCGTGGCTTCGGAACCCACCAACACCGTCGTGGATAGGTGCGCCGACACAAACAACAGCACCCGCCAGAACGGCAGATCGAACCAGCGGAAGTGTTCGGGATGGCGTTTGTGCTGCATATCGTGGAAGACGGTCACGGCCGGGCACGGGCAGTATACCGGCGCTGTGAAGCCCGGATTGTATAGCGCATCCAGGTGGAGCCGGCTTACAGACAAGGGCAGGGCAGTCTGCTCCCACACGATGCGGGCCGGGCGAGATACGGCGCGCACACGTTGTGGGACGGCACGGAAATTCGGTTGCGGCGGGATCAGTTCCGGACCGGTCTCCCGATTGGTGAAAACGAAATACTCGTTGCGCGCGTCAATCACCGCCAGCGCGCGCAACAGTTCGTAAAGATAGATTTCGGTGCCGCCCACGCCGCCCGGAATCAGGTACAGCGCGTTGACCCCTATACGCAGCGGCTGCATGTCAGCGGGACGTGTGCAACTGCTGCTGTGCGTAAGCCAGGCCGGTGCGGGCGGGCTCCATCAATGGATCGATCGCCAGCGCGTGCTGGTAGTCGGCCACGGCCCCGGCAAAATCGCCGGTCTTCGCGCGAATCCCGCCGCGGTAATAGTAGATCGCGCCGTAGTTGGGATTCAACTTTTCCGCCTGGGCCAATGCATCCAGCGCCTCAGGCCATTGCGACCGCTTGGCGTAGACCATGGCGATCTGCGTGTAAACGTGCGCTTTCGGATCGAGCGCCGCGGCCTGGCGGAATTTGGCCACGGCGGCATCGGGCTGGTCCGCGCAATCGTAGGCCAGCCCCCAATCGACCAGCAGACCATAATCCGGCTTTTCAAGGCGCGCCGCGTACGCATATTGGGCGATGGCATCGCGGCAGCGGCCGTTCGCGTAATAAGTGTGCGCCAGTTGAAAGTGCACGCGCTGCTTGCGCGGGCGAATTCCGCGCGGCGTCTTCCCAGATGGCGATGTCGCTGGCCCACAGCTGGTTGCGCTGGTAAGTGGCCAAAGCCAGCACCACCACGATTCCGCCAAGCGCGGCGGCTAGCTTGCGCCGGTCCACGCGGACACGGGCCAACACGGCAATGACTACCAGCAGCATGCCGATCATCGGCAGATACAAGCGCCGCTCCGCGATCGGATCCCTGATGGGCACAAACGATGACGTCGGCGCCATCAGCAGCACATAGACCAGGAAGCCGTACGAAGCCAGCGGATAGCGGCGCCGGAAATAGAGGGCCAGGCCCACCAGCGCCAGGATCGCGAGCAGTCCCAAAATGGCGCCGTGATCCAGAATGTTGCGCGAAATCGGATACTCCCAATCCAAATCTTGTCCCACCGGAAACACCAGCAGCCGCAGGTAGACGAAGAACGCGCGGCATTGGGTGAAGAAGTATTGGTACCAGGTGAACTCCGGCAAATTGAAGCCGACGGTCTCGGAGTGGGCCAAAATTCTCGCAGCGAATGCAACTCCACCCAGCCCTCCCAGCGAGATCGGGATGTAAAGCCGCCAGTTTCGCCGGATGCCGGTGAATGCGAATCCCGGGTTCCAGTAATAATCGGTCAGCAGCAGCAGGGCCACCAGGATTACGGTGTGCTCCTTCGTCACGGCCGCGGCAGCGAACAACACCAGCACGGCGATCGAAGTCTTCCAGGAAATCTCGGGCGACCTCCGGTATATGAAGACGGTGAAGGCGGCCAGCAGGAAGAACACGCTCAGCGACTCCGATCGCCCGGCGATGTAGGATACCGATTCGGTCTGGATGGGATGGAAAAGAAAAACGGCCGCGGCGAAGGCCGGCAGCAGCCAGTCGGAGGTTTCCCGTGCGATGAATTTGCGCGCGATGAGAAATATCAGGACGCTATTTAGTAAGTGGATCAGGACATTCGTCGCATGAAAGGGGCCGGGCGCCTGGGAGACCTGATAGTTAAGCCAGTAACTGAGCATGAGCAATGGCCGCACGCCGTGGATCCACGCGCCCAGGTGGTCGGAATAGTCCGGCGTGTGGTAGGGCTGGTAAGTATCGTCGAAGACAAAGGGTCCGCCCAACGCAGGCGCGTACACTTGAAACGCCAGATACACCGCGACGGCGCAAGCCACCGCGTAGATCCACCAGCGCGCGCCGGGCTTCCGCGCAGGCACCGGTTTCTCCGCGCGGCGCGGTTTCGCACGAGCGTGTGCCTTGCGCGGGCTTTTTACCTTGGCGTCAGGCATGCGGCCGACCGTCCTGCAAGGTGCGCAGGTGATATTCGACTATGGCCAGGCGTTGCGCCAAGGCGATGTTATCGTCGCGCAATTTGGAGATGATGACGGAGAAGCGGTAGAACATGACTACAAACAGACAGCCGATGACCAGCAGCACCGCGTACGGGGGATCGGAAAGTCCCAGCGTGTGCGCCGCGGCTACCAGCATACCGCGTGAGCGCGAGAGAACGAACAGCGCCGCCGCGGCCAGTAACCAGCTTACCGAATATTCCACGCGGATGTGCGCGCGCCGCACCGACACCAGCACGAACAGCAGCAGCAGGCCGCTGAGCACCGTTAATGTATTTAGAAGCCGGTCCATCGATCTTCCCCTCAGGATTGCTCGGGCGTAGCGGAACGGCGCGCCCGCTGGTCGAATTTGAGCACGTTCACGAAGACGCCGAGCAGCACGTGGACAATATAATAAATCGAACGCATCGCCGTGATCGACGATCGGCCGGTCTTACGCGGATGCATTTCGCACGGGATTTCCATAAAGCGGAATCGCTTGCGCTGCAGCACAACCAGCGCTTCGATCTCAGGGTATTCGAGTGGAAAGCTCTTACTGAAGACCTGCAGCGCGTTACGGTTCACGCCCACGAAGCCGGACGTGGGATCGTGTACGGTCTTCCCCAGGATGGGGCGCAGCACCATACGGAAGAAGCGAATACCCAATCCGCGAATTACGCCGGAACTGGCGGCGCCGCCGTTCAGAAAACGCGAGCCGATGACCATCTCGTAACCCGAACTGCGCAGGGCTTCAAACACACGTGGTATATCGCGCGGGTCGTGCTGGCCGTCTCCATCCACCCGGATGACGTACTGGTAGCCCAACTCGAACGCCAGCTTGTAACCGGCCTGCACACAGCCGCCGAGTCCCAGGTGGTGGGGAAGCGGCAAGACCTGCGCACCGGCTGCGCGCGCCATGGCATGCGTGGCATCTATGGAACAGTCGTCAATTACCAGCACGGCGGTTCCAGGCATGGCCGCCTGTATGGCGCGCACCACGCCCCCCACGGCGCCTTCCTCGTTGTAGGCCGGCACGATGACCAGCAACGAGTCGGAATCCGTAAGCGTGGGCATGGTGGAAATGGTCATAGCTCGGCGATGCGCCGCGCGGAAATCGAATGCACGCGCAGCAGGCGCTGATAGATGTGCGGTGTTACACGCGCGGTTTGGCGGATCTGGCGGCGCTTCCGCCATAATGCCGGCACGTTCCACAGCAGCGCTGCATGCGCCCGCAGCACGTAGAAGGGCATGCGCCAGGCGGAGCCGCCTTCCAGGCGAAAACGGGCGGCGGCGCCGCGTCCGCGCAGCAGAAAACGCAAATGCCAACCGTATCGCGCCAGAGATATAAACGGCGCGGCGGCCAGCATACGCCCCGGGAAATTCTTGGCCAGCACAAACAGGCGGTTGCGCTCCACGTAGTACGCTTTCAGGGGCGAGGCGCGGCCAGCCGAGTGCGAGTAATGGTGCTCCACCACGGCATCCGGGACGTAGAGACAGCGCCAGCCTGCCCATCGCGCGCGCAAACCGAGATCGGTGTCTTCACAGTAGAGGAAGAAGTCTTCGTCGAACGCGCCGATCTGCTCCAGCATGGTGCGGCGGTAGAGGGCCGCCGAGCCGCTGGGGAAGAGAACTTCTTCCGCCACTGGAAAAAAATGCGGCGGACGGCCGTGGCCGCGCTGCTTGCTGCTGCCGTCGCCGCAGATAAGCATGCCTGCGGAATCCAGCGCGTCTTCGCCGTAAAAGCGGACTTGCGAGGCGCACATGCCCGCGTCCGGGCGCGCTTCCATGGCCGTGATCAGAGCTGCCAGCCAGCCCGGAACGGGCGCCGCGTCGTCGTTGAGTGTGGCCAGATAGCGGCAGTGCGATTGGCGCAAGGCCTCGTTAACGGCGGCGCCGAAGCCCACATTGCGCGGCTCCTCGATTATGCGCGCATGCGGGGGCACAGACCGGTTATGGCGCACTGCGCTCGAGCCGCTGTTATCTACGATAATCACCTCAAAATCGCGCTGTGTCTGCTTCTCCAGTGCGGCGATGCATTCCTGAAGCCTCGCATCGGCGGACAACGTGGGTATCACCACGGTTACGAGGAGTTCGGACAAACTTAGATTCTACGACAGATCTGTGAGCGCGTTTCCGGGCCGCGGGTAAAGCAAGCGGTTTCCTGCCGTCCAAATCCCAAAACTACGCCGTGGCCGGCATCTCAAACGGCTCGTCGGCGCTGCCACCGTAGATGCCTGGTACATGCGCGTTCATGGCGCGCAGGTAGGTGCTGAGCTGGCCGCGATGGTGCACTGTATGCTTGATCATGAAATCCATATACAGTACCGCCGGCAGATTGAACACGTTGAACATATTGATGGGTGTCGAAAGATGCTCACCGGAGAGCGCCGCGATCTTGCCTGAAATGGGCGCCACGTGCTGGTCGTAAAAAGCGAGAATCTCCGCCGTGGTTGCCGGAGCCGGTCCCTCAGACCCGTCTCCGAAGCTGCCTGCCACTACGCCTTCGCCGAACCATTTCTCGCTATTGGCGATGTGCCACATGATCTCGCGGGTGGTGCGCCCTTTATCGCCCAACTTGAAATCGAGCTGCGCATCGGGTACGGCGGCGAGTATGCGCCGGGTAGTAGGAACTTCGTTGCCAAGGCTCTGCAGGAAGACCATAGAGAGCCCTTTGGCCTGATCGGCTGTGAACATGTTGACTCCTTCCGGCCTATGGTACAACACCGAACGGCGTCGGCGTGTCCCTTTGCCTGGAATTTTTACGCTTGGTCAAGTGTAGGGGGACGAGTGTATGCCACGTTATGTACTAGCCAACCGGCGCGCCGGGAAGTTCACGTCCGAAGAGAAGCATGCTTCTCGTGCCGCTATCGCCACCACCCTGGCACGCGTGGACGGAGGTGCGCGGGTCATCAGCGACCACAACCCCTCCGACGATCTCGCCCGGCGGGTGGTGATCCTGGATGCGGATGCCGCGGAGATCGGTCGTATGCGGGCCACACTCCCGCCTGACGCCATGCTGGAGCCGCTTGTGCGGCGGTCGCTCCAGCGGCGCGTTCCCCCGGCGTTCCGGAATGCCATCCCCTTGGCTGCGGTGGCAGCGGGCGGCAGCGCGTTTCGGGTGAAGATCACTGGCCGCGGCCAGCCGCTTGCAGGCATTCAGGTCATGTTCTATCTGCGGGGCGCCAGTGGGCAGCCTCACATTACCCAGACGTCCACCAACAAACAAGGCCAGGCCGCCATCACAGTGCCGGCCGGATCCGTCCTCGCGATGGTGGAGCCGGTTCCGTTTGCGGAGTATTGGATCATGTTGGCGGATGCGCCCGCCAGTGGGAGCACCATCGATTGCCTGCCGATTGCCAAAGCAGGTTCGGGTGGCGGCGGTTGGTGGCATTCTGTGATGGGCATCGACGTGAAAGCCGCGGCGCGCGGCGGCGGGATTAAAGTCGGAGTGATCGATACGGGTTGCGGGCCGCATCCCAATCTACGGCAGGTGAACCTGGTGGGCGCCTTCGTGGACGGCAAGACCCTGCCTGGGAGCCAAGGCGCGGACGTAGCGCAACACGGTACCCACACCACCGGTCTGATCGGCGCGCGCCCCAGCAAAGCAGGCGATTTCGCGGGGATGGCACCGGCCAGCGACCTGTTCCATGCCCGCGTGTTCAAAAGTGAAGACGACGGGCCCTCGCAAGCGGACCTGATCAACGCCATCGATGCCCTCTCCCGCGACAACGGCTGCGATCTGATCAATATGAGCCTGGGCGGCGGCGCCGCTTCCGAGATGGAAGAGGATTGCATTCTGGATGCAGTACAGCGTGGCACCCTGTGCATCTGCTCGGCCGGAAATGACGCCAGCGCGATCGACTATCCCGGCGCATACCCGCAATGCGCCGCCGTCTCCGCCATCGGCCAGATTGGATGGGCGCCCACGGGCACCTTCTCGGCCGGCAATCGCCCCCAGGATCCTGCTTTGATGGCGCAGCAGAACTTGTTTCTGGCGACCTTCAGTTCGTTTGGTCCCACTCTGGCATGCGCCGGTCCCGGCGTTGGAATCATATCCACGGTTCCCAATCGGGGGGATGCCACCGATCTGTACATGGAAATGGACGGCACGTCCATGGCCAGCCCCTCGGTTTGCGGCGTACTCGCAGCAATCCTGGCTGCAGATGCGCACTACCCGGCGACGCCCCGCGATCAATCCCGGTCGACCGCGGCCAGAAACCTGTTGGCGCAGCACTGCCGTTCCATCGGATTGGTGGTGAAATACGAAGGCCGCGGACTGCCCCACGTGTGACCACGTGTGACAATGAGACATGGCCCGTTACCTCGTGGCGACCCGCCGCGGCCTGCGCGGCAGCGATGATGTCCCCACCGCACTGGACGCCGTGCGGACTGAGCCTGGTATCCGCATCGTCGCCGAAACCGATCCGCAAATGGTGACCATCGAGGCCAGTGCCACGGACGCTGACCGTCTGCGGGCAAAGCTTTCCAAAACACATTTCGTGGAAGCCGAAGTCCACCGCAGCCTGCATTGACGCGGCGAACTGTCCGCGATCCGTCCCGCGATCTCTGTCGTAAGATCGAAGATGGCCGAACAGCATGGACTGAAGCGCGGGTTGGGGTTGCTGGAAGCCACCGCCCTGAACATGAGCAACATGGTCGGGGTGGGCCCCTTCGTAACTATTCCGCTGCTGATCGGCGCCATGGGAGGCCCGCAATGCATGCTGGGCTGGGCCGTGGGTGCGGTGCTATCGCTCTCCGACGGGCTGGTGTGGTCCGAACTCGCCGCCGCCATGCCGGGCGAAGGCGGCAGTTTTCTGTACCTGCGAGAGGCTTTCCGGTTCACCCGCCTCAGCACGCTGCTGCCATTCCTGTTCATTTGGCAATTCATGGTCAGCGCGCCGCTCGAGATCGCGACCGGATACATTGGCTTCGCGCAGTATGTGAGCTACTTCCGCAGGGGCATGACCGCTTGGGAGGGGCGCCTGGCCGTGCTGGTGGTCGGCGTGCTGGTGGTAGTCCTGCTCTATCGCGGTATTCAGTCGGTGGGGCGCATGACGGTGGTGCTGTGGATCGGCATGTTGGCCACGGTGATCTGGATCGTGGCCGCCGGATTCGCACATTTCGACCCGCACCGCGCTTTTGATTTTCCGCCGCACGCGTTCGCTATTTCCCCCGCGTTCATGGCCGGGCTGGGCAGTGCCACTCTGATCGCCATGTACAATTATCTCGGTTACTACGGCATCTGCTTCGTGGGCGGCGAAGTGCGCCGGCCGGAGCGCACCATGCCGCGCTCGATCGTGTTGTCGGTGCTGCTGGTGGCCGGCATGTACGCGCTGATGACGCTGGCCATCATGGCCGTGGTGCCATGGCGGGAAGCCGCGCAATCCAAATTCGTGGCGGCCCGCTTCATGGAGATCCTCTACGGACCATGGGCCGGCCGCGCGGTGACCGTGCTGATCCTCTGGTCGGCGGTGGCTTCCGTGTTCGCGCTGCTGCTGGCATACAGCCGCGTGCCCTACGCCGCCGCGCTCGATGGATACTTCTGGAAACCGTTCGCGCGGCTGCACCCGAAGGGCGATTTCCCCTACGTGTCGCTGCTGGTGATCGGAGGGCTGGCCATCGCCGGCGGAATGCTGAGCCTCGACTGGGTGGTGTCCGCGACTCTCACCGCGCGCGTGCTGATCCAGTTCATTGGACAGATCGCCGCGGTCGAAATACTGCGCCGGTCGCGGCCGGACATACAGCGGCCTTTTCGGATGTGGCTCTACCCGCTGCCCAGCGTTTTGGCTTTAATCGGCTGGATTTATGTATTTGCTACGTCGGGGTGGCCGTTCGTGCTCGGCGGATTGGGAGTGCTGGCGAGCGGCGCCGCGGCGTTTGCAGTATGGCGCCGCAAGGCGAACTGAAGTTGCTAGCCCCGACACCACTTGCGCCACATCGACCGGTACGCCGACTCAATATCCCGCGCGACGCGCGCAGGGCAGGCGAGCGGCGACATCTCCACCTCATCGCGCAAAGCCGCGCGAATCACACCCAATGCAGCCGGATCGGCGGCCAGCCCGGCGGCTGCGCGGACATATTCATCCGCGGAATTCGCGACCCACTCCGGGTGTCCCACGCGATGCAAAATCGACGCGCCCACGCGAGAGGCGTGCGTGTCACCGGCCAGCGAGACCACCGGCAGGCCCATCCACAGGCATTCGCAGGTAGTTGTCTGGCCGCTGTACGGGAACGTGTCGAGCGCGATGTCGGCACCGGAGAGCGACTCCATATGCTCGCGCCAAACCAGCGTACCGCGGAAGGTAATCCGGTCCGTGGCAATGCCGCGGCGTGCCAGTTCGGCGGCGTACTGCGTGCGCGTGTGCCCATCCGGCCGGTCGAGATCCCGGGTACCTTGATGAATCAACAGCCGCGATCCGGATACGCGCTGCATTACGGCCGACACCGCGTCCCACACGCGGCCGTTCAGTTTCGATGGGCGCTGGAAGATGCCGAATGTGATCGCGCCGTTATGTTGGACCGGCGGTAGGGTTACGTCCGGAGCACCGGCCGCGGGTTCCCAGGCAAAGTATCCGGAAGGCAGCCGCCATGGCCGCTCCACATACCAATGCTCCTTTCCGGGCGGGCAGGTCCAGCAGTCGGTGAAGACGTAATCGAACGCGCAGAGGCCGGTAGTGGCGGGATAGTTTGCTAAAGTCACCTGCACCGGCGCCGGACGTAGCGAAAATGCGGCCAGCCCGTGATAGGGAAAGTGGCCCGACGCATCCACCAGAATATCGATCTCATCCTGCCGGATGGCGCCGGCTATCTCTTCGTCACCCGACCCACTAACGTCACGCCAATGATGGAAAGCATTACGGTATGCCGCCGTGCAATGGTCCACCAGCGGACGCGTGTGGTAAGCGAACGTTTCCACAACCTGCGAATCGTAGTTCTTCACGATGGGGAGAAGAAAGAAGTAGCTTGGGTTCTCCATGAACTCGCCGGTCAGGTATCCTATGCGGAGCCGGCGTTCCGGGTCTGGAGCGTTCCCGTACGGGCGGGCGCAGAGCGGCAGCGAGTGTCTTGCGTCCCACTGCAAATGTTCGTAATGCAGAGATGCTCCCGACTCGCGGGGATCGTGCAACAGGGAATTGAGCAGCGTAGAATGCAGATACGGCTCGTCCGGCGCAATCCGGACCGCTTCGCGCAATGAGGCCACCGACTCTGCCACACGACCGGTTTCCCATTGCGCGACGCCTAATTGCGCCAGCGCCGCGCCGTCGCCGGGCCGCAATCGTGTTACTGCCAGGCAGTGTTGGTAATCGTCGTCGTAATCTGCCAACTGCCGGCATATGCCGGCCAGAAGCTCATGCGACTTGGCCGACGCGCGGTTTTGCGCCACGCACTGCCGCAAAGTGTCCGCCGCCTCCTGGCCACAACCCGTCGCCAGTAAGGCACGGCTTTTGCCGAACAAGACCTCGGTCAAATCCGCGCCGGTGGCCTCGAGACGATGGTACTCGGCCAGGGCCTGTTGGTACTCACCGCACTCAAGCAAGGCACGCGCATGCAGCAGTTGCGCCTGGCAATCGGCGGGGGCCAAGTCCAGCGCCGCTTCCGACGCATAGCGCGCCTCCATCCAGCGATCGGAAGCAGCCAGGAGCACGGCCAGATCCCGATGCCAGACTGGCTGGTTCGGATCAATTTCGAGCGCCCGCTGTAAGTTGCCGATGGCCGTTTCGTACTTGCCATGGCAACCTTCATCGAGCGCCCGCAGCCGCAACGCGCTGGCTGTCCTCCGAACATCCACCATTACTCCTCGTGAAGAGTGATGTGGTGATTACCGTCTTTGTCGGTGTTGAGTTCTATTTTCTTGATCTTCGCCGTGTGCGGCAAGGTCCAGGTATGCGGCACGCCTATCGACGTGTGCATCACACCTGTCGGAACTAACTTCAGTTGTGTATGTGGAATACCCATGTAGTCTCTCCTTATCTCTATCTCTGTTAAATTGACCTACGGCTCTTACAACTCTTCTAAACCCATATGCGCGATTAAACGTTGAAACTCAGGACTCGACCTCAACGGCTGGTAGAAAGGATTAACCCGCACATAGAACAGCTTGCGGTCTTTCAGGGTAGCGGCGCGCCAAAGATAGTCGATGGCCTTTTCGTGTTGTCCCAGGCAGGTATAAACCCAGGCAAGCGTTTCTGCCGATTCGACGCCCTCCTGATAATTCCGCTCCAGGTGCTCCACATGCTGCTGCGCGTCGGACTTCCTGCCCGAGAGAGCATAGTACGCCGCATACATGCGATCGGAAATACTGCGGAGATGCGCATTCCCGGCAGCGGCGGCCGCTCGCGATTCCATATCCGCTACCGCCGCCGCCTCGGAAAGCGCTTTCGCGAAATACGTACCGGCCTCGGCGGCAGAGGCATCGCGTCCCAGGATGGCGTAGGAGTCTCCCAGGGAAATATGCGCCGCCATCAGGTTCTTATGCTGCAACGCGCCGCGCAAGTGAAACACGGCTTCCTGGTATCTTCCGGCCAGGAACAGGTACACGCCGTGTACGGCCTCGCTGGGGTAATCGTATGGATCGTCTTCGAGCGCACGGCTGGATTCCTGGATGGCCTCGTCGAAGCGCCCGAATTGTAAGACCAGACCGGCGTACCAGCGCCGGGCGCGCGCGAAGGACGGGTTCAGGTGCAGAGCCGTTTCGTAACTGGATTTCGATCCCGCCCAATCCCAGTTCATCTGTTGCACGGCCGCTAGAGTAGCGTAGGCTTCCGGGGCGCGGGGATCGAGCGCAACCGCCTTATCGGCATAGTGGCGGGCGCGTTCCACCAGGTCGATGAAGGGGGCCTGGTTGTAGTCCATCAGCACGAATTGCGCATCCGCCAGGGCCGCGTATGCGGCCGCGAAATGTTGATCTCGTTCGGTCGCCGCGCGAAAGAAACGGATGGACTCGAGGGCGGACGGCACCGTGCGTTCATCCCACAAATAGCGGCCCTTGAAGTAAAGGTCATACGCCACAATATCCTCGGTGGGTGTGGCCGACTTGCTTTGGAAGGCGAACAACCCGCGCAGCGGCGCGGAGAGCAGTTGCACCCGTTCCGAATTCCGGTCGCGGAAGAGATCATCGAGGGCCAGCCGCGTGCGCACCGCCTGCATCGCGCCGCGTGTGATGTCCATCTCCATCTGCAGGGGATTATCCATCGCCGGAAAATCACCGGTCCAGAGCACCTTTCCATCTGATAAATCCGTCAACGTCACGCTCAGTTGCGGGTGGTTCAGGGTCTGCCGCAGCATGCCTTCCAACGCGAACCGGCCGTTGGCTTTACCCGGCAATTTCGTGCGGGGTTCGTAGGCGCGGATGACCCGCGCGGCTCCCCCTTGCGCCAGGCGTGCCACCAACTCGGAGGTAGCGCCGCGGCACAAGTAATCGTAGTTCTTATCGTGAGATTCATTGGCGAATGGGAAGACCACCAGCGACGGAGCGGGAGCGTGCATCAGCAGCGCCGCCATGGATGCCATTGCGGTCAACAGCAAAGCCGCCGCCAGTCCGGCGATCAGTTTCCGGGCAGGCAAATGCCTGCGCAACCTGGCTCGCCAGCGCGGCTGCCACAGGCTGTAACCCGGCTGCCGGACCGGCCCCCCCAGACTCTTCTGCAGCCGTTCCGCGATCTCGACCGCGCGTGCGCCGCGGTTCTCCGGCTGCTGGTCGATACATTCCAGAATGATCCGCTCCCAGCCGGGCGGAAGGTGATCGGCCCGCTGTGACGGCCGCAACGGCTGGTCCCAAAGTTTCTGATAGTACAGCGATTGCAACGAGGGCGCGGAATAAGCGCGCGACCTGGTTACCATCTCGTCGATAATCAGCCCCAACGAATAGATATCCGAAGCCACCGTCGGGCGGTCCCCGCGCAACACTTCCGGCGCCATGAAGTACGGCGCTCCGGCCTGGATTAACGAGCGCGATTCGAAGAATGCGCCGTCGTTCTCGGATGGCTTCGCCAAACCGAAATCCGTGACCACGGCGCGCATCTCTCCGGCTCGCCCGCGAATCAGAATGATGTTCGACGGTTTCAGATCCCGATGGATGATGCCATTGTCGTGCAGCACGCTGAGGGCGCTGGCTACCTGCTCCACGATGGGCATGGCGTCCGTCGCCGATAGGGGCCGCGACCGCCGCAGGTATTCGTTTAGAGTCTCGCCCTCCAGGAGCTGCATGGTGAGGCAGGGAATGGTTTCTTCGGCCGACGACGGGTCCCGGTATTCCACCTGGTCGTATATCCGGCAGAGGTTGGGATGCGCTACTTCCCGGGTAATCCGAATCTCGCGCTCGAACCGTTCGCGCGATTTTCGGTCCCGCACGAATTCGGGACGCAGCGTCTTGAGAGCGAGCCTCTGGTGCAGGCGCTCGTCGTAAGCCTCGTAAACTTCGCCCATGCCGCCGCGGGCAATAAAGCGTACAATGCGGAACCGGCCCGCCACCACGGCGCCGTCATGCAGGGCGCGCAGGCAGGGAAGGCTGGCATTGGTCAGGAAGTCGCGGTCGTTGGCGCCATGATCGCTCGCCAGAAGCTCCGCCACGGTCTGCTTTAGTGGCGCGTTGCCGCCGCAGACGCCCTCCAGGTAAGCCTCGCGCTGCGCCTCCGGAACCGAAAGCGCCTCTTCGAAGATGTTTTTAACCTGTTCCCATTCCTCGGCGGACATCCGCGGAACCTCCCCGCAGGCGGCTGAACATCCAGGCGCGGGCCACCTGCCAGTCGCGCTTGACGGTGCGTTCGTCCACGCCCAACACTTCGGCGATCTCGGGGTGGGTGAGACCGCCGAAGCATCGCATCTCCACCACGGCGGCCATGCGCGGCTCCTCGGCGGCCATGGCGGTCAACACTTCGTCGATCTCCAATATGTCCACTACTCCGGGCGCCTGCGCCGGTTCTTCGCCCTCAAATTCCATATTGGTCTGGTCACCGCGGCGCTTGCCGGCGTTATGCGAACGGGAGTAGTCCACCAAAAGCTGCCGCATGGCGCGGGAAGCGGCCGCCAGAAAATGCGCGCGGCTTTGCCAGCTCACGTTACGGGTTTTCGCCAGCCGAAGAAAAAATTCATTCACCAAAGCGGTAGGTTGCAGGGTGTGATCGGGCCGCTCCCGGCGCATGCGCATCTGCGCTACGCGCTTTAGTTCCGGGTACATCAATTGAATGACCCTGGATTTTTCCTCCGTTGAATTCGCATTCCAGTTAATCAGCAAGCGCGTCAATTCCTCCGAATTTGCGTCCGTCCGGTTAGTAACTGGATTCGAAGATATGAATTCCATAATAGAATTCCAGAGCTTCCGAATAGTACACAAAGTTACGGACTTTGTCAATCATTTACCCCATGCGTGCTTAACACGCACTCCCCTATATGTATTTAGCGTAAGTGGACGGATTTTCGGGACACGCGGGCGGCCGGGCAGTTCAGATTCTGTGCTGCCAAAACGGCTGGGAGTACCAGCGCCTCTCGCTCGCGTAAAACCGGCGGCGTTCCGCGGCGTAAGCCGCAAACTCGCGATCTAGCCGCCCGGCGTACTGGTCTGCATCCGCGCGGCGGCCTTCGAGGTAGCCCAGGGCCGCCTGGCCGCAGGCGGCGCCGTCGCGCAAGGCATTGAAAATACCGCGTCCCGAGATGGGGTCGTAGGAGGCTGCGCGTTCGCCGGCCGCCAGCCACCCCTCTCCCGCGCACCGTGCCCGCGCGGATTGCACGGTCAGGACGCGCGATCGGGTCACGCGCAGCCCGGCGGTCCGCGTGGCGGTTAATGGCGCCGCCGGCAAATGCGCTAGTGGGTCCAGGCGGTTTTGGCGGTAAGTCGCGCTATCTGCAAACAACATGCAGACGATTCCCTCCGGCATGGGAGCGGAATACCACCAGCCCATGGGCGTGGATTCGATGTACATGCGCATATCCGGGATCGCCGGCGTACCTAGGAGTTCCAGCACCGTTGCGATCAACGTATCCTGAATATCCCGCCCGGCTTGCCACGGACACCGGAAACCGTGATGTCCGGCGGCGTCGATCATCAGAGCCGACCGCAGTTCCAGGCGCCGGTCCTTCCCGCGCGCCTGTACGGCCCATGTGCGTTCATCGGCCCGTTTGCACGACTCTACCCGTAACTCTTGTAAAATCGTGCAGCCTTCTCTCGCGGCGGCTGCAATCAGCATACGGTCGAAAGCCACGCGGTCCACGTGCCATCCAGATCCGTGCACGTTACGGATGAAATCCACTTCGTAAGTCTGGGCGCTTCCCCAAGCCGAAACGATTCCCGGAGAGGGCTGCGGATGTATGGCCAGAAAGTCTTCCCATAACCCTTCACTTTTCAGTAGTGAGTTGACTTCAGGCGCCAGGGTTCCGCCATAACGTGGAGCGTCCAGATTCGTGGCTTCGACCAATGCCACTCGCACTTGCGCCTGGGCGAGACGGCGGGCTGCCGTAGCACCGGCCGGCCCTCCTCCTACGACGATGCAGTCGAAATCGTGCACGAGCTCAAAGAAACTTTGACAGGCGTAATAGTATAGAATAATCGCAAGCGAGTAAATGACACCTGCCGATTACAAATCAATTTCGTATGTGAGAATTCACCCGGGCATCGGTATATCCAGGGTAGGGAACGGCAGCGGTTACTTTTATGCGCCGGAAGTTCCGCATCCTATGCCGCCGGCTCCCGAAGGTTATAAGGATGTGCGCGGATTCATCAATCGCCAGGCGCAGCGCTTCCGAATTTATGGATACGACAAGGATGACCGGGTAATTGGTGAAGTCACTGCCGGGATTACCTGGACGGTCCATCTGGCCAATAAGAAGGCGGCTTGGTATTGCTTCAACTATGCCTTGGATCTGCCGCAAGCCGCCAAATCCCAGGCCGCCCGGCGGAACCCGCAGATCCGGGGTGCGCAACGGGCCGGCTTGGAGATCAACCCGGGACCGCAATCTATCAGCGGCCGGGATAAGGGACCCATAACCCTGCGCGGCTGGTTTGTGCGCGAAGACTATCCGGTGGAGTTGGGTGAGTTGCGTACCGATGCCAGCGGCCGGCTGGTGGTGCTGGGCGGCAAGGGCAAATCAGGCACGCCGTTTCCCGGAAATTCCGTCACGACCTTCGCAAATAACGATGGATGGCACGACGATACGTCGGATGGACCGGTTACCGCTACCGTCAAGCTGCCCGACGGGCGCGTTTTGGACGCAGACCCGGCTTGGCTGGTGGTAGCCCCGCCGAATTATGCGCCCGATATTGTGACGGTCCAAACCATGTACGACGTCATGTACGACGCGCTCGCAGGGACATTGGCCGCGCTGCCTGCGCAGCCATCGTTTACGGAACATATCCAGCCGATCTTCGAGCAACTTTGTGCCGGCCAGTGGGTCAACGAAGGCTTCCTGGCATTATTCGGCTGGGACGCTCCCAATAACTTTCAGAGCGGGGACTTCATGGAGAGGCTAGCCAGCCTGGATCCCAGCATGGATCACGGTGGGGACACCAGCCACGCTGCCCTGCGCCGGCAGATTTTCAAATTCTTCCGCGATCCGTCGGCGCACGATCAGCAGCCGTCGCAATGGCCGCCGATTTATGGCGATGCCTACTACAGCTTTCCCAGCGGCCCGCACATCGCGCTGGCTCTGACTCTCACCCGGTACAATTTCCTGACAGCTTGGGCGAACGGAAATTTTTCGGCTGATTACAAAAAAGCCGTCGCGCCACCCAAACCTTTCGACAAATTGCAGGAACTGGACCGCCCGGCGGCCCTGGACCGGGCCGCGCTGCATTTCTGTATGGGTGGCCCGTTTCATCCCGGCTGCGAGATGACTTGGCCGATGCGCCACGCATCCATGTACCGCAAGATGTTTCGCATTCGCATGCGCCCGGAAGATGTTTCGGAACCGGACTATGGCGATGTGCTCACCGCCGCGGCCGCAACTGCCGACGGAGGTCCGCTAGCCGGCAGTGGACCCGGCGATATCACACGCTGGATGGCGGTGCCGTGGCAGACCGACACAGCCAGTTGCCTCTCTGGATACGACGCCCCGGACAACAATCTGCCGTCATTCTGGCCGGCCCGCGTGCCGAACGATGTGCTGGCGGAAGAGCAATACAAAATCATCGTCAAGGCGAAAAAAGATTCGCAGCGTATCGCGGCTTTCAATACGCGCGTAAAATTCCTGCGCAGCCTGCACCTGGGCGATCCTTATATCGCACAACTCAACCGGATGCTGGAGCATTTTGGTAAGCTCGGGGTGGTCGTGCGCATGGAACAGAATGTGACGCCCAGCCTGCCACCAGAACTCTACGTGGAGCAGAAGATGGTCGCGCCTGTGCCACCGGGCGCCCCGGTAGATGCGCAGACGCCTGTGCATCCGGACTACAGCCGCGCGCGCTTCGGCAAAGGACGCCCGGGAAAAGCAGTGTGACTGGTGGCTGGTGGCTGGTGAAATGTCCAGCGACAGCACTCTGATCCAAATCGTAGACGCCGCCCTGGCGGAGGCCACGCGCCGCAGCGGGCCGTGGTTGCTGTGCCGTCCAGGTTGTGCGCAGTGCTGCCTGGGCGAGTTTCCCATCACGCAGTTGGACGCTGCACGTCTGCGGCGGGGGCTGTCCGAACTCGAAGCCCGCGATCCGGAACGGGCCGCGCGCGTACGCCGGCGCGCGCAATATCTCACGGCCCATCATGTAGACGACGAACCCTGTGCCGCGCTCGATCCCGAAACCGCCACGTGCGATTTATACGCCGCGCGGCCCATCACCTGCCGCACTTTTGGTCCACCGGTTCGCTGTGAATCGGGCGACTTGGGCGTATGCGAGCTTTGCTTCGACGGCGCGAGCGACGCCGAAATAGCTGCCTGTGAGGTGGATTTCGATCCGCAGGGGATTGAGGCGGTATTGCTGCGCGAGTTGGAAGAGGCATCCGGCGCACTCGGCGAGACCACCGTGGCGGCTGCGCTATCCACCAACTGATCTTCGCAAAATATAGTGACATCTGGAGTGCGACCGGTGGGGCAGGCGTCCACGCCTGCGCGGGACGTCCACGTCCCGCCAGATGGCGGGTCTGGAGACCCGCTGCAGGACTGGCGTCCTGCCCCACGCGAAAGCCGAAACTGTCACTTTAATATGCGAGACTCAAGTAGTCTAGCCTAGCGCCGCATAAAGCGCCTGCTTCCAGCGCGGCACGTCGATGGCCCAGCAGATCCGTGCCTTGCGGCCGCTGCTCAACGCCTGTTTCCAGATGGACCGATTGCGCTCGTTGCCGGCGATATCCAGACGGTCCACCACCGTCATGCCGCGCGTCAGATCACTACCGGTTTCGATCTCAAGAAAATGATCGCTCGCCGAGATGCAGATGGATGGATCGAGCGCGATGGACATGGCCACCGGGTCGGGCAGGGAAATGCCGGTTTCGCCGGTCTGCACCTTGTAAGCGGCCATCGCGGTGCTGTTGCATTCGATGGCGAATCGGGCCAGCGGCGAACCGATGCTCAGCACCTGCGCGATATCGGCGGAGTCGAGGGCCGCCGGGCCGCGGCAAAGCTGCCAGCCGACCAGTTCGATGGGCAGGTTGGAACGTGCCACGATCCGCGCGGCTTCCGGATCCACCCATATGTTGTATTCGGCGGCGGGTGTGACATTGCCCTCACAGCAAGGCGCGCCGCCCATCACCACCACGCGGCCAACGTTTGCCGCGATATCCGGCGCGCGCGAAAGCGCCAGGGCCACGTTGGTCAAAGGCCCCAGCGTAACCAACGTTATGCCTGGATGGCCACGCACGGTTTCGACGATGGCTTCCACAGCGTGCACGGGCTCGGGTCTGCGGCGCGCTGCCGGATAGCCGTGATCTCCGAGGCCGTCTTTGCCATGGAACCATTCGGCGTGCATATGTTCGCGCAGCAGTGGATGGGCCGCGCCGGCGCAGACCGGCACATCGGACCCGCACAGTTCCGCCGTATACAGTGCGTTTTGCGCCGCCTGTGTGACGTTCACGTTGCCCGCCACGATCGTGATGACGAGCACGTCCACGTCGGGCGCGCGCAGCGCCATGATCAGCGCGACAGCGTCATCCGACGCCGTATCGGTATCGATGAGGAACGGTCGCGGCACGTGGCCAGCTTAGCAGCTATGCCGACGGGAAGACAGATTGCCCGGTGAGCGTCTGGCTGCCGGATTGCCGCTTCCAGTACTCCCGGCCGCGTTCAAATCCGCGCTGGAACGGCTCGGAATCCCAGAAATCCGGATACCACCACTTGAGGCAGTCGGCTTCTTCGTCTACCGATTTGCCGCGGCATTCACGTCGCAAGGCGGACTCGAAGCCGGCACGATACACTTCCTCATCCTGCTCGAAGTTGTGGCCCATGGCGCCGTAGTGTTCGCGTTCGGCATCGCGCAATCCCACCCACCAATCCTTGCGCGCGGCATCCAGGCTCTCCGCGCCGGCATCCGCCAGTACCTGGTGCGCGCGGTGCTCTGCGGCCTGATCAGCGGCAAACACGATGATGACGGAGCGCCCTTGCCGCAAGGCATCCTCATAGAAGAAGATTTCATCGGAAGCCACACCCTCGTTGCTTCGCGCATCGGCCGCGCTGCCCAAAGCGGCTCCCCCCGCCGCGCCGCCTGCTCCGAGTAGAGCCGCGCCCGCCAGGCCAATGGCGAAGACTGGTCCCACGCCGGGCAGAAGTGCCGCCACAGCCGCGCCTAATTCCAGACCGCCGGCCACGCCCAACGCTCCACCCAGCATGCCACCGATGGCGCCGCCGACGCCGGGTTGTTCGGTTTCGTTTGTCGGAATATTGTGAATTTGTTCTTCAGTCGAGCCCGGATACAGCAGACTGATCTGGTCCTGCGGGAATCCGGCGCGCCGCAGCGCGACTAAGGCGGAGTGTGCTTTTTCGTGCAGTCGAAAGACGCCAACGACGGTTTTCATACCTGAAAGTATCGCACGTCATGTTCCAGTCTGGGAGGTGTCTGGGAGGCCGCGGCCTACCCCACCGGGTGTGTTATTTATTAGAGACAGTGTCGTTTAATCGAACAATCACGTTCACGCTCGCCGCGTTGCTCACAGCCGGTTGCGCGAAGCCCCCATCTCCGCTACGCATCGCGGCGGCGGCCGATTTGCAATTTGCGCTCGAAGATCTGATCAAAGCTTTCGGCCAGCAGCACGGCAATCTGCCGATCTCGCCGTCTTACGGCTCCTCCGGCATGTTCTACGCCCAACTGGTGAATCACGCTCCGTTCGATCTCTTTCTATCCGCGGACGTGCAATATCCGAACAAGCTGGCGCAACAGGGATTGATCCTGCCCGGCAGCCAGTTCAGCTACGCCGACGGGCGCATCGTGCTCTGGACCGGCACAGCCACCGGCATCGATGTCGAGCGCCTTGGCCTGCAGGCGTTGCGTTTGCCCGCCGTGCGGCACATCGCCATCGCGAATCCGCAACACGCACCGTATGGACGCGCCGCCGAAGCCGCTCTGCGCTCGACCGGGATCTACGATGCGGTGAAGGACAAGCTCGTAATGGGCGAAAATATCTCGCAAACGTTCCAAATGGCGCAGAGCGGCGCGGCGGATGTGGGCATTGTAGCGCTCTCCCTCGCGCTGGCGCCCAACGTAGCGGGCCAAGGCCGCTATTGGAACGTCCCGCAAGACGCCTATCCGCGCATCCAGCAAGGCGGCGCCATCTTGAAGTGGACCAGAAATCCGGATGGTGCGCAGGCCTTCCGCGACTTCCTGCTGGCGCCCGCCGGCCGCGCTATTCTGAAGCGATATGGATTCTCCGGAGAGTAGATGGAGTGGGAAGCGCTCTGGCTAAGCCTGCGGCTATCGTTCTGGACTACCCTGATCCTGCTGGCCGTCGGCCTGCCTGCCGCGCATTGGCTGACGTTTTCGCCGCGCCGCTGGAAATTTCTGGCCGAAGCCGTGGTGGCGCTGCCCCTGGTGCTGCCGCCAACGGTCTTGGGATTTTACATCCTGGTAGCCATCGGCCCGCATAGTCCGGTGGGACGCTGGTACGCCGCGCTCACCGGCGGCATGCTGCCGTTTTCGTTTCAAGGGCTGCTGGTGGCGTCCGTGCTGTATAGCCTGCCATTCGCCGTGCAGCCTTTTGCCGCCGGATTTGCCGCGGTGAACCCTGAGTTGATCGAAACTTCCTGGTGCCTGGGCGTTTCGCGGCTGGCCACGTTCTTCCGCGTGATCGTGCCGCTGGCGATTCCCAGCATCGTCGCCGGCATGATCCTCAGCTTCGCCCACACGCTGGGCGAATTCGGCGTGGTGCTGATGGTGGGCGGCAATCTGCCGGGCATCACGCGCACGGTTTCCATCTCGATCTTCGACGACGTGCAGGCGCTCAACTACAGCGCCGCCCTACACACCTCGCTGCTGCTGCTGGGGGTCTCTTTCCTGGTGCTGGCGGCCACTTACGGATTGCGCCGGAAGGTCTGGGCCGGATGGCCGATGAACTGACGGTGGAAGTCCGCAAGCGATTCGCTGGCGGCCCGGAGATCGCGGCCGCATTGCGACTGCCCCTGGATGCCCATTCGGTGCTGGTCCTGTTCGGACCATCCGGGGCAGGGAAGACCACCCTGCTGCGCTTGATCGCCGGACTGGATGCGCCCAGCGCCGGCTCCATCCGATGCGGCCCGGAAGTTTGGAACGATGCCGTGCGCGGAACCAACCTGCCGCCGCAGAAACGCCGTGTGGGCTACCTGTCGCAGGACTACGCCATCTTCCCGCATCTCACGGTGCGCAGCAACGTGGCCTATGGTGCGCGCGGCGCCGCGATCGACAATCTGCTGGCGCAATTCGATCTGTCCGAACTGGGGGATCGTTATCCCAGGCAGCTCTCCGGCGGTCAACTGCAACGGGTGGGTTTGGCCCGCGCGCTGGCTGCCGGGCCGCGGCTGCTGCTGCTGGATGAACCACTCTCGGCGCTGGATGAGCCTACGCGGCTGCGCATGCGCGCCGACCTGCGGCAGTTGCTGGCCCGCGTGCAGTTGCCCGCCATCGTGGTCACGCACGACCGCACCGAAGCGCTGGCTCTGGGCGATTCCATCGCCATTATGATCGGTGGGCGGCTGCGCCAGACCGGTCCTGTTGAGAGCGTCTTTGACTCCCCCGCGGATGCGGATGTAGCCGCCGCCGTAGGTGTCGAAACCATCTGCACGGCGCGCGTGATTTCCCGTAGCGCCGGCTTGGTAACGGTCGAGATCGCGGGCGCGCGCCTGGTGGCCGTGGACACCGCCGGGACGAATGCGGATGTGTTTGCCTGCATTCGTGCGGAGACTGTCACCATAGAGCGAAGCGCGTCCGGGAATCCCACCAGCGCACGCAATCATCTGCCGGCGCGCATTGTCTCCGTGATTCCCGAAGGGCCACTGGCCCGCGTAACGCTCGACTGCGGCTTCCGGCTGACAGCCATCGTGACGCGGCAATCCGAGGAAGAGATGCGCTTGCACGAAGGCGAGCAGGTGACCGCCGTAGTGAAGGCGGCGTCGATCCGCATCGTGCCCCGCGGCTGAGGATTGCAACCTGTCAGAATCTTTGCGTCTTACGCAGATCTGAGAGAGGCCATATCAATGGAGAAGCGGTACTTCACATCAGCCTTGAGCAGTCTCTCGTACGCTTCGTTGACCTTCTGAATAGGGATGACTTCGACATCGGCGGTAATGTTGTGTTCGCCGCAAAATTCGAGCATCTCCTGGGTTTCGGGAATACCGCCGATGGGTGAGCCGGAGAGGCTGCGGCGTTTGAAAATAAGACCGAATACAGGGACGGCGAAAGGCTTATCCGGCGCACCAACCACGGTGATGTTGCCGTCGCGGCGGAGGAGTTGAATGTAGGCGTTGATGTCGTGCTCGGCGGCTACGGCGTCGAGGATAAAATCGAAGCTGCCAGCGTGCTTTTGCATCTCATCGGCATTGCGCGAGATGACCACTTCATCGGCCCCCAGGCGGCGCGCGTCGTCCTTCTTGCCCGGTGAGGTCGTGAAGACCACCACGTGGGCTCCGAGCGCATGCGCGAATTTCACGCCCATGTGGCCCAGCCCGCCGAGACCCACCACGCCGACTTTCTTGCCTTTGGTGACGCCCCAGTGGCGCATGGGTGAGTAGGTGGTGATTCCGGCGCAGAGCAGCGGCGCGGTTCCGGCCAGATCGAGGTTGGAGGGGACCCGCAGAACAAAGCGCTCATCGACCACGATGCTGTCGGAATAGCCGCCATAGGTGACGCCTCCGAGGTGCTTGTCCGGGGAGTTGTAGGTGAGGGTCAGGTTCGGGCAGAACTGCTCGAGGCCGGCCTGGCACTCGGGGCAGGTGCGATCGGAATCGACCATGCAGCCGACCGCGGCGAGGTCGCCGGGCTTGAACTTCGTGACGGCGGAGCCGACCCTGGTGACGCGGCCGACGATCTCATGGCCTGGCACGCAAGGGTAGACCGTCGGCATGACGTCGCTTCCACTCGTTACGCACCTGATGCAGATCGGAGTGGCAGATGCCGCAGAACAGGATCTCGATCTGTACGTCGTGTTCGGTTGGATCGCGGCGCGCAACCGTCGTGGAGGCGAGCGGCGATGTCGCACTGGCGGCGGAGTAAGCCTTCGCTTTGTACATGGATCTATGCTCCTTCCTTTCCTGCCCCTTCGTCAGCCCTTGTATTGTTCGTCGCTGACCTGTTCCATCCAGTCGACAACCTTACCGTCGAGCTTTTCCTGAATGGCGATGTGCGTCATGGCCGTGGTCGGCGCGGCTCCGTGCCAGTGCTTCTCGCCGGGCGGGAACCAGACCACGTCACCCGGCCGGATTTCCTCGACCGGTCCGCCCCAACGCTGTGCCCGGCCGCAACCGGCCGTCACGATCAGGGTCTGGCCCAGCGGATGGGTGTGCCATGCGGTTCGCGCGCCCGGCTCGAAGGTGACGCTGGCGCCTTGAACCAGCGCCGGATCGGGCGCCTGAAAAAGCGGATCGATCCGCACCGTGCCGGTGAACCACTCTGCCGGTCCCTTGGCGGAAGGCTGCGAGCCACTTCTTTTGATTTCCATTTCTGAACTCCTTCGTGCCGGTCAGCGGCCGGTCATCTGCTCCAGCTTTTCGGGGTAGCGAGCGCCTTGCACCGTGATCTTGGAGGCGGCGTCCTCGATGTCTCGCAGATCGTCGGGCGTGAGTTCGACCGAGACTGCCCCGATGTTCTCGTCCAGGCGATGCAGCTTCGTGGTGCCTGGGATCGGAACCATCCACGGCTTCTGGGCCAGCAGCCAGGCGAGCGCGATCTGAGCCGGTGTCGCCTTCTTCCGTTGCCGCGATGCTGGCGAGCAGATCAATCAGGGCCTGATTCGCCTTGAGAGCCTCCGGCGTGAAGCGAGGCAGGGTGCTGCGGAAGTCGGAGCTGTCGAACTTCGCATTTTCGTCGATCTTGCCCGTGAGGAAGCCCTTGCCCAGCGGGCTGTACGGGACAAGGCCGATTCCGAGTTCCTCAAGGGTCGGGATCACTTCCTTCTCGGGAGTTCTGCGTCCACAGCGAGTATTCGCTCTGGAGAGCAGTGACGCGGCTGGACTGCGTGTGCGCGACGGATGGTTTGCACGCCCGCTTCGGAAAGGCCGAAGTGCTTGACCTTGCCTTCCTGAATCAGGTCCTTCACCGCTCCCGCTACGTCTTCGATGGGCACGTTCGGGTCAACCCGATGCTGATAGAGCAAGTCGATGACATCAATCTTGAGCCGCTTGAGCGAGCCCTCGACGGCCTGCTTGATGTGCTCCGGCCGGCTGTTCAGACCCGGCGAACCCTTCATCCCGCGCGGGATCGAAATCGGGACTGAGGTCGAACCCGAATTTGGTGGCGATCACCACCTGCTTGCGGAACGGAGCGAGGGCTTCGCCCACCAGTTCTTCGTTCAAGAACGGGCCGTAGACCTCGGCGGTGTCGAAGAACGTGATGCCGCGTTCCACGGCTGCCCGGAGAAGAGAGGTCATCTCCTGCTTGTCTTTGGGCGGACCGTAAGAAAAGCTCATTCCCATGCAGCCGAGCCCGAGAGCCGAAACTTCCAGGCCGCTCTTTCCAAGTTTGCGCTTCTGCATTGTTTCTCCTTCGGAACCGTTTCTCTCATCTCCAGGTTAGAGTCGGGCGCTCCGGAAGCGGTATCCTGATCCTTCCGATTTATTGCCTATTCCTCTTGCAGTGTTGATCCACGCACAGAGCCAGCGGTTATCCTAGAGTCGAGGAGAGCGAAACCGTTACCATGAAGAACCACAGGGGAAACGCCACTCCGTTGCCGGATCGCGCGCGCGAATTGCGCGCTGAGCTGGCTCGCAAGATTGCCTTGTTCATTGGCTCCGCAGAGAACCGGGCAACGGATATTCCCGGGCTGACGCTCCACCGGCGGACCGCCCCGACCGCTCCGTGCTCGATGACTTACGAGCCGGGCGTGACCGTGATCGCCCAAGGGCGAAAGCGCGTAGAACTCGGCCGAAACATTTTCATCTACGATGCGTCGCGATTCCTGCTGACGTCGGTCGATTTGCCGGTCGTCAGCCGGGTGATCGAGGCAAGTGAAGCAGGTGCCCTGCCTGGCGTTGTCGCTCAAACTCGAAATGCCAGTGGTCCGGGAGCTTCTCAGCCGGGAGGAGATTCAGGTGGCTGAGGCGCCGTCTGACAGTCCTGGCATGGCGACCGGTGAGACCACGGTGGAATTTCTCAGTGCATGCTGCCGGCTGGTGGACCTGCTGGACACGCCGCAGGACATTCCCTTTCTCAGCGGCCTGATTCAACGCGAGATCATCTACCGAATCCTGCAGAGCGCGGAGGGAGCACGCCTGCGAGCGATCGCCACGCTGGGAGAGCAGAGCCACCGGACGGCCAAAGCGATCGCCTGGATCAGGGCGAACTATGCGAAGCCGCTGCGGGTGGAAGATCTCGCGGAAATCGCCGGCATGGGCGTGTCCACGCTGCACCATCATTTCCGGGTGCTGACCGCCATGAGTCCTCTGCAGTATCAGAAACAGCTTCGGTTGCAGGCAGCGCGGGGACGCATGCTCATGGATGGTCTGGACGCCGCCAGTGCGGCCTTTGAGGTCGGATACGAAAGCGCCAGCCAATTCAACCGCGAATACAGCCGTTTCTTCGGCCAACCGCCGATGCGGGATATTCGGACTCTGCGCTCGCCCAGCGCTCCGCCCTTGGAAGTCGGTCAGTAGCCGGTAAGACGCAGTCGCAGCGACTCCGCCGAGGCAGTCACTCCAGCCGGAACCGTGACTACCGCGTCCCCCATCTTGCTCTTCATCTTGCCGTGCCCGCCCGCGCAGATCACAATGTACTGCTTCCGAATTGTATAATGACTGTCGTGCTTCAGAAGGTGGCGATAGCAGGCGTCCTGGCTCTTCTGGCGGCCGGTTCCGATCTTCCACCAGACTCCCTCATTCGCGAGAACATTAAAAAGGCGTCGGTCATTGTGAAGGGAGTGATTGACACTTGGGAAGCACCTCATCCTGGACTCACCGTCGCCCATTTCCGAGTCAGCTATTGTTACCGAGGCGCTTTCAAAGCCGGCGACGAGATCTCTTTCGCATCCTTCCGGGAAGGGGACCGTTACAGCGGCGAATACCTTCAAACAGATCTAATTGTGTTCCTTCGCAAGCGGGCGCCTCGCTTCGCTCCTCCAGACTGGGAAACCGCGACAGACTTATCCGAATTTCGCTATACACCCAAATTGGAATCTAAACTTCCCAAAGGAACGCATCGATGAGCAAACACGCACTCCCGAGCTTCTCTTTACTTCAGGCCAATTACCCAACGGACCCAGATAGCGCGCAAGTAATTCAGCAGATTGGTGGTGACCTGATCCAATCCTGGGTGGGCCCCAACTCCTGTGTTATGCGGATGTCGAAGGCCTTCAATTATGCAGGCAAGGCTCACGAAATCCCCGCAGCGCATAAGGGCTTGTTAACAGTAGAAGGCGGAGACGGCAAGAACTACGCGATCCGGGTCATGGAATTTATCCACTACTTGCATAGCCATTACCACATTCCTGATCTTGTTAGGACAGGCTCAGCAATGCGGGCTGCATCATTCGCTGGCAAGAGGGGTATCATCGCGTGGTTGATTGACGGCTGGCACGACGCGCGCGGCCACTTCACTCTGTGGGATGGATCACAGGGTCTTTTCGAAGGAGAGCACCATTACTTTGACGACTTTGGCCCTCCCGCCTCGCAGAACGGTCCTCACATGGTCAAGGTTGAATTCTGGACTTGCTGAATGCTTGACACGCGGCAGGCGAACTCCGTGCGGTGAGGTCGATCTTATTTAACTTAACGCCACGCTCCCGCGAGGCAGTCACTCCAGCCGGAACGCGACTACCGCGTCCCCCATCTTGCTCTTCATCTTGCCGTGCCCGCCCGCGCAGATCACAATGTACTGCTTCCCTTGCCATTCATAAGTCATGGGAGTGGATTGCGCGCTGGCTGGCAGTTCCACGGTCCACAATTCCTTTCCGGTCGAGGCGTCGAAAGCGCGCAGGTGCGGATCAAGCGCCGCCGCGGTGAAGACCAGTCCGCCCGCCGTGGCCATCGGACCACCGAGGGTGATCGATCCCGCCTGCCCGCCAACGCCCATACTGCCCACGGGCGCCTCCCAGCGCAGTTTGCCCGTATTCAAATCGAACGCCACCAGCGCGCCCCAGGGCGGCGCATTGCAGGGTAATCCCGATGGCGACACCAGCCAGTCGCGATGCATTCCATATGGCGTCCCGCGCTGTGGCGCGAACTCGCCGCGCCACGGCATCTCCACCGTCTTCTCGCGCGCCTCTGCCATTTTCTCGCGTGGAATCAGTTGAGCCACCGCGGCTACCCGGTTGGTGTTGGCCAGCAGGATGTTGCGTACCGGGTCCCAGGCGGCGCTGCCCCAATTCACGCCGCCGAGATTCCCCGGGAACGAAATCGTCCCCTGGAACGTGGGCGGTGTAAACAGGCCGTCGTTACGATACGATTCGATCTTCTCCTGGCACCACTTGCGCATCGCAGGCGTCGGGCCCCAGACGTCGGCCGCCGTCAATTTCTGTGGCACCATGGCACTCCAGGCCGGCATCGGCTGGCTCGGTGCAGCATCCTCGCCGGGTATGTCGCTTTTGGGTACGGCGCGCTCCTCCACGGTGACCAATGGCTTGCCGGTCTCGCGATCCAGCACGAAAACATTGCCTATTTTTGTCGTCACCGCTACCGCCGCCTTGCCGCGGAATTCGATCAGCGTCGGCTGGGATGCCACATCGAAATCCCACAGGTCGTGGTGCACCACCTGAAACCCCCAAACAAATTCGCCTGTGGATGCTTTGAGCGCCACCACGGAATTCGCCCAGCGGTTGTCACCGGGGCGCTCGCCGCCGTAATAGTCGGGGCTGGCGCTGCCGGTGGGAACAAAGACCAGCCCGCGCTTTTCATCGGCCGCCATGGTGGACCATGCATTGGCGGCGCCCGTCCGCACCTTCTGTTGACTGGCCCAGGGAATCGGATCCCAAGTCCACAGCAGCTTTCCCGAGCGCGTATCGTAACCCCGCACGACGCCGCGTTCCAGGTTCACGGCCACATTGTCGCCGATGGATGATCCGGTGATTACCACATCGCCCACCACCGTTGGTGCCGAAGTCACCTCATAATTCCCGCGGTATAACTTCTGATAATCCACGTCCTCGGTGAGATCGATCTGGCCGGCGTTACCGAAATCCGCGCACAGCTTTCCCGTTTGCCCATCGATCGCCAGCAGGCGCGCATCAATCGTGCCTTCGAAGATCCGCAGATGACAGGGGGTGGTGTCTTTGGCGCTCGTGGGATCGGTCCACGCCGCCACGCCGCGCGAGGTCACTTCCGAATAATCGTGCGTGCGCAGCACCTGCGGGTCGTACTTCCACTTCTCGGCGCCAGTGGCGGGGTCGAGCGCGATCACCTGGTTGAACGGTGTGCTCAGATACAGCACGCCGTCCACCAGAATCGGCGTAGCTTCGAACGCCGCCTTTTCATTCAGGCGAGTCACTGGCTCGAGTGCGCCGGTGTGATACGTCCAGGCGGCTTTCAGCCTGGCAACATTCGCAGGCGTGACTTCTTTCAAAGGCGAATAGCGTGTACCGCCGGGGTCGCGGCCGTAAGCGGACCAGCCGTCATCGGCGGCCGGGAGGCTCGCAGCGAAGAGCAACGCAAGAACCAGATAACGCATATCCGCATTGTGACCTAAATTGCCCGTAAAACCAACAGTCGCGGGACGAGCGGCCTTGGGCCGGACGAGGAGACGCCGCCGCACAGGACCAGTCTGGAAGGCGATCAGTGGACTGGTGACAACAGCGCGCGTGCCTCGCCCACCAGGAACAGCGACCCCGCTACGAAGATGGCATCGTCGGGCCGCGCTTCGCCTGCCAGCGCCAGCGCCTCCTGAATGTTCGGCGCGAGCTGAATATCCGCCCGATCGATCAAAGCCCGGATCGATTCCGGCCGCAGCGCACGCGCCTGCGCCGGCGACGTCACAATCACATGTCCCGCCTGCGGAAACAGGATCGCCGCCATTTCTTCAACTGCTTTATCGCGCATGGCACCATAGATCAGCCAGACCCGCCGTGGTTCGTAGAAACGTTCCAGATAATCCGCCAGCGCCCGCGCGCCCGCCGGATTATGCGCCCCGTCCAGGATGATTTCCGGATTCTCCGCCACCCGCTCCAAACGGCCCGGCCAGCGCGTTTGCGCGATCCCGCACCGGATCGCTTCGGGCTCGACGCCCAACTGCTCGAGCGCTGCGATGGCCGTCCGCGCGTTCTCCACTTGATGCTCCCCTGCCAGAGGGCAGCTCACCGGCTTTCCGCGCCAGAGGAAATCGTTGCCCCGCGCGTGCATTGCGACGCCCGAGATCGGCACTGCGGAGCTGTGCGTCACCGCTACGTCCAAAGCAGCGGCGCACGCTTCCAGGACACGCTCCGCCTCGGGCCGCTGGCGCGCGAATATCGCCGGCACGCCCGGCTTCAAAATCCCCGCCTTCTCCCCGGCAATCGCCTCCAGGCTCTTGCCCAGGTACGCTTCATGGTCGAAATCCACCGGCGTCACCACGCACAAATCCGGCATCACTACATTGGTGGCATCCAGGCGCCCTCCCAGCCCGACTTCCAGCACCGCGAACGCCACGCCGCGCTGCCGAAACAAAACCAGCGCCATGGCCGTCACCGTCTCAAAATACGTGGGGTGCAGATCGATCGACTCCTGCCGCAGCAGTTCCTCCGCACACTCGTGCACCTGGTCGAATGCCGCGGCAAACTCGCTCGCGTTGACCTGCCGGCCGTTGATCTGAATACGCTCGGCAGGCTCGAGCAAGTGCGGTGAGGTGAAGAGCCCCGTACGGTACCCCGCCGCGCGCAAACCCGATTCGATCATCGCGCACGTGGAACCTTTGCCATTGGTGCCGGCTACGTGCACAATGCGGCAGGCTTGCTGCGGATTCCCCAGCGCTTCCAGCACGGCGCCGATCCGCGCGAGGCCCAGCTTGGCGGTTTTTACCTCGTTGCCCAGCGCGTAAAGGAAACGGACCGAGTCAGGATAGTCCATAGCAGGGCGGGCTTTTAGCCCAATGTCACTTGGTTATCCCAATATTGGGAATGCCGCATAATTTGTGGGGCAGACCTCCAGGTCTGCGCGGGTCCTCCAGGACCCGCCCTTCGCATTTTGGAAGCAGCCGTTCCCAAATTCAGCAGGCCGACGTGAACGTCGGCCGCAAAACTGTAGTCCTGCCCCACAATTTATGCAGTGTTCGGTCGCGCGAAAACTAAGTGGCATTGGGCTTTTAGCCTGCGCGGGGCTTAAGCCCCGCCCGATCTAATCCACGAAAAACCGCAGCGCGGTAGCGATGTAGCTCTTCAACTCCAGCCGCGGGACCACGGCGTCCAGCATCCCATGCTTCAACAGAAACTCCGACCGCTGAAATCCATCCGGCAGTTTCTGCCGGATGGTCTGCTCAATTACGCGCGGTCCGGCGAATCCGATCAGCGCGCCCGGTTCAGCGATGTTCAAGTCCCCCAGCATGGCGAAACTGGCCGTCACGCCCCCGGTGGTGGGGTCTGTCAGCACGCTAATATAGGGCACGCCGGTTTCATCCAGCCGCATCAGTGCGGCCGAGATCTTGGCCATCTGCATGAGGCTCACCGCGCCTTCCTGCATGCGCGCGCCGCCCGAGGCCGACACGATCACCAGCGGCATCCGCCGCGCGATGGACCGTTCAATCGCCCGCGTGATCATCTCGCCCACCACACACCCCATGCTGCCGCCGATGAAGCGCGCTTCCATGGAGCAGATATGCACCGGCCGGCCGGCTACGGCGCCGCCCGCCGAGATCATCGCATCGCACAGTGAAGTGGCGGCGCGCATTCCTTCCAGACGCTCGCGGTACGGCTTGGAGTCGAAGAAATCCAGTGGATCGGACGAGCGCAGTTCCGCGTCGAACCTCTCGTAATCGCCATCGAATAGCAGCTTCAACCGCGCCGCCGCGTCCATGCGCATGTGCGCGCCGCACTTCGGGCACACGTTCGAATTTGACTCCAGGTCCTTCTTCCAGATGATCTGCCGGCAGCCGTCGCACTTCAACCACAAACCCTCCGTGCGCAGTTTGCGCGCGGGGTCGTTGATCGGCGCTACTTTCTCCGGCTTGGCGTTTTCTTTCTTGAACCAGGACATATCAATTTGACTACCTTAACATGGCTGGCCTCATGCGAGACTGTACCTATGGCTCGGACAGACGACGCCAGTCTGCCGCCGCAATTTCTGCGCCGCCTGCGCCAGCTTGAAGAAGCTTATTTAACGTCGGAGGATCCTATGCGCCAGTCGGGATTCGCCGGAGGCGGCGAACGTTGGCGCCGCGAGCGCGAACCAATACTCGAAGGCCTCCGCGCCGGTGGCGATCTCCTGGATGCCTGCTGCGCGAACGGATATCTACTCGAGAGCCTGATGAAATGGGGCCAGGCTCGTGGCGTGGAAATCACGCCGTTCGGTATCGATCAAGGCGCCCGGCTAATCGAATTCGCGCAGCGGCGCCTGCCCCGTTTTGCGGGCCATTTTCAAGTGGCGAACGCCTGGAATTGGCATCCGCCTCGCCGGTATCAATACGTCTACGCACTATGGGACTGCGTTCCAGAAGACTATCTGGCCGAATTCGTGCGCCGGTTGATGGCTCGCTTTGTGGCTCCGGGAGGGCGTCTGATCCTGGGCGCATACGGAAGTGTATCGCGTAATGAACAGCCCTTCGACGTGGAGAAATTCCTAAGCTCGGCGGGGTACCCTGTGTGTGGCGCGGCTATGGGAGGCGCGCCGCCTGTTTCACGATTCGCCTGGGTCGATCGCGACACGGGCGCTAACTGGAGCACCGCTTGCTCACGCGCGCGGCTCGACGTGGCGCAAGCTTTAGCTTGCCGCGGCGAACTTTAGTTCGCCGTATCAGCAGTTCGGTAACAAGCCACGACCTCACCGACCCACGACCTCACCGACCCACGACCTCACCGACCCACGACCTCACCGAGCCACGACCGTAAGGGAGTGGTGGCTCCTTCGGAAACCGCGTACCTAGTGCGGGTACGGATGGCCCCGCAACGTGGCAAAAGCCCGGTAGATCTGCTCGGCCAGCATGGCGCGCGCCAGCTCGTGCGGAAATGTCATGCGCGAGAGCGACAGCAGCGTATCCGCGCGCCCGCGCCAATCCGCCGGCAGACCATCCGCGCCGCCCACCACGAAGACCAGGTCCCGCCCTTCCATCTCGGCCCGCGCCATCAGCGCCACAAACCCCGCCGTGTCCATGGCCTTGCCTGCGGGGTCCAGCAGGATGTGGCGCGCCGCGGCGTGTTTCGCAAACGGGTCCGCGCGCTCCGGGCGAATCTCGCGCATCTCGCAAGGCGCGTAGCGGCTCGCGCGGCTGACGAAATCCGCGGCTATGGCGTTAGCGTGCGCGTCCCGCGGCTTTCCAATGTAATATAGGTGAACCTTCACTCCGCCGGAATCTCAACGCTCTTGCCGTTGCGCCACAAACGCTCCAGATCGTAATAGGCACGCGATTTCGGCGAGAAGATGTGCACCAGGAAGTTGCCGTAGTCGGCCAGCACCCACTCCGCCTGGTTGTATCCTTCCACGCAGAACGGTAGCTCGCCCGCCTGTTTCAGCCGCAATCCCACTTCGTCGGCGATGGCTTGCACGTTGCGTGCGTTCGCGCCCGTACAGATCACGAAAAAATCTGCGAATGCCGTGATGCCGCTCAGGTCGAGCACGCGTATATCGGTGGCTTTTTTGGATTCGGCGGCGCGCACAGCCAACAGCCATGGCGGGTATTCCGGTGCACTGCTCTCTTCCCGGCCGGCGGCGACATCAACCTTGGTCAGAACACGCTCCTGACCGTATCGTACTACAATGGAGGTTCCTGCTCATGCGTTTGTTCCTATTATTAGCGGCCTTTTTAGTACCGTTGTGCGCGGCTCCGCAGTCCCCGTCCGTCGCGCCACCCGAAGATCCCGACGTGCTGCGCGCCCGCCTGAGCATCCAACGTCTGCGCGTGATGGTGGAAGCCGGCGCTCTGCCGCGTGTGCAACTTGAACAGGCCGAAGACGCTTTGGCCGACGCGCAGGATATGGCGGTGCTGCGCCAGACCGTCTACAGCCAGGACATCACCGAGGAACAAGCCGCGCAAATGGTGGCGGCCGCCCGACGCCGCCTCGACCGGCGCCAGAAGCAGTTCGACCGCGTGCGCGGCATGATCGATTCCGGTATCGCCGCCAAGAACGATCTGGAGCCGTTGGCCGCGCAGGTTGATTATGCCCGCAAACAGGTCGATCTGGCACTGTCGCGCGAGAAGCTGACGAATGAACTCGCCGCCATGGCCCGCGCCGAACAGGTCCGCCAGCCGGGTACGCCGGGACCCTCGGGCGACGCCCGCACTTCCGTCCACTATGATGGCTCCGGCGTCTTCACTCCCGCCCAATTTGAGCAGGTATCGGCCGCCTACGAGCACCGCTTTGCGAAACCATTGCCGGTCAGCGCCATGGGCGAAACGGCCGTCCACCGCGCCCTGGGCTTCGATCATCGCGGCCGCGTGGATGTGGCATTGAACCCCGATCAGCCCGAAGGCGCCTGGTTGCGGCAATATCTGGAAGCCCGCCGCATCCCGTATTTCGCCTTCTGGCACGCCATGCCCGGCAAGGCCACCGGCGCCCACATCCACATCGGGCCCGAGAGCACCCGTCTCAGCGCCATAGCGGACTAGAGGCCCATTTGAGTTCTCTTCGCGTGCTCCTCTCCGAAGAACAAATCCAGGCCCGCGTGCGCGAAATGGGCGCGGAGATCGAGCGCGATTATCCCGACGGCAATCTCCATCTGATCTGCATCCTGAAAGGCGCGTGCTTCTTCATGGCCGATCTCGCGCGGACCCTGCGGCGCGCCGCTTATGTCGATTTCATGGGCATCTCCAGCTACGGCAAGGGCAAGACCACTTCGGGGGAAGTCAAAGTCACCAAGGATCTGGATTTCTCCGTCGAGGGCACCGATCTCCTGATCGTTGAAGATATCGTGGATAGCGGCGTCACTCTGAACTACCTGATTCATCTGCTCGAGCAGCGCAAGCCGCGCTCCATTCGCATCGCCGCCCTGCTCGATAAGCCGGATCGCCGCCAGCGGCCCGTCCAGGTTTCCTATGTCGGCTTCCAGATTCCCGACGAGTTCGTAGTTGGCTACGGGCTGGATTACGCAGAGCGCTACCGCAACCTGCGCGACATCTGCATCCTGGACAACCCGGCGTGATCTTAAAGGGCGGGCCTGGTGGGGCACTCCAGGCCTGCGCGGGTTCTCCAGAACCCGCTCTTGGCGTTACGCCGCCCTCGTGCCCCCCCGCGCGCCTGACATCCAAACCGAAGAAGGCGCCTGAAAGCGCCCTCCTCGCACCGCTCCAGCGACTCTTCAAACTCACCAGGAAGGCTTGTGTGGATTACTCCCGCCGTTGATTGCTCTCCCGGCCGTGCGCCGCTCGATCGGCGAAGCCGTGCTCATCGCCGGCGTAATCGCAACGTCCTCGGGATCGCTTTTACACGCCGGGGTGATCCCATGCTGCACGTCGCAGGGGACCAGCAGCATCGCATGGTTATCGCCGTCAGGGAGCGTTCCGGTGGCGAGGATCGACCCGTCATCGCCAATGCAGCACGCGCCGAACATGGTCAAGCCGGAGGCCAAAGGAGCAAACAGAGTGGCCAGATTCACCACGGGCCCCCCGTTTTCCGACAGGAAGCCACCCACCTTGCCTTCGCAGTTCCCTAGTCCGGACCCATCGCCCAAATTGCCGACCACCTGGCCGCTGGCGTTGACACCATAAGCGAGGGTGCAAGGAGCGCCGTCTGCGGTTCCGAGGTCCGTCATCGTTCCGTTCTTCCATATGAATGCGTGATGCACCAGGCTTCCCGGCAAGTCCGCCCAGCCAACCACTTGATCGGCATCGTTGGTCCAGATTGCCGACCCGTTATCACCGCCGAGGGTTTGCAAATCGATCATGTGGCTTCCCTTCCAGATGAACGGGTGATAGGTGGCGTCTCCCGCGAGGTTCGACTGGCCGATGACATGGCCTACATCATTAATGCCGTTGGCATAACCCAGAGTGCCGCCGAGCGTACCGAGGTCCCTCATGACGCCGTTCTCCCAGAAAAAGGGGTCCAAGGTGGGAGCGCCCGTGGTGGAGTTTGGGGTACTGTTGGTGAACGACATTCCGGCGACCTGGCCGCTGTCGTTAACATACAGCGCCATACTATCCGGGCCGCCCAGAGTCCGCAGGTCTCTTAACACACCACGCGTCCACAGAAATGCGTGCATTTCAGTGGAGACCGGAAAAGGGGTGGGGCTGTAATCGTAGAAAGTAGTGGCGAATGCGTCCGGCGTCATGTTCAGGGCGCCTCCGACCACTTGGCCCGAGTTGTTGACACCCCAGGCGATGCTGGCATTGCCCCCAAACGTTCCGAGATTGGTGGGCCGGCCGCCTCGCCAGAGCACGGCGGTAACTTCCGGCGCCGCCGTCGTGGGATCCAGCAGTCCGTTCTCGGAGTATCCCGCCACGAGACCCGTGTCTGTAATCCAGGCAGGGAAGGCATTATCGCCGCCTGGCACCGCGTTGAGGATGATGGAACGGCCGGACTGCCATTCGTCTCCCAGTGTCGCGTCGCAGTCGAAATAGAAACAATCTGCTGGGAAGGGGTCGGGGACTGCAGTGCTGGCGCGGAAAATCGCAACGCCCTGGTTGTTCACGTATCGGCAGTCGGGGACGCAACCGCTGCTTTCCGGGCCGCCCAGCGTGCCCAGATCCACAGCCCTGTAACGATAGGTTGTTGTGGTTGGAACTTGGGCAGCCGGGGATTGCGCCGCCGCTTGAAACAAGCATGTTAGTGTGCCGCAGTATATCAGTGCGAAAATCCGCGCTAAGGTCGTCGATTTCATTTTCCTCTCCTGTATTTGGCTTGAGCCGGACGCACGGGCGCTTCGCCCGGCTGCGGCTTGAGTGCGATTATGAGGCTTGGCGGTCGCTATATCAATCCGCGCCGGGTAACCCGTGGGTAACATCCCGGTAACCACGTACCTATTTAAGAACGCGCGGTTTGCGGGCACATATCCGCGCACATACCAGGCATGATAGACTGGTCCGGCACCGTGGCTGATTTCTCTCCCCGGAGGACGCGCTTTTATCGCTTCGGGCCCTTCGAACTGGATGTTCGCGCCGTCGAATTGCGCAAGCATGGCATCCGCCTTCACTTGCGCGAGCAGGCTTTCGAGCTACTGCTCCTGTTGCTGGAACACCCCGGCGAGATCGTGCAGCGTGCGGAAATTCGCGACCGTCTCTGGCCGAACAAGACCGTGGTCGAATTCGACCATGGCATCAACACCGCCATCCGAAGGCTGCGGGATATCCTGGGGGACTCGGCCGCGCAGCCGCGCTACATCGAAACCGTGGCGCGCCGCAGCTACCGGTTCGTAGCAGAAGTCGAACTGGTGGAGGTGCCCTCTTCGGAACTATCCGGCGCCGCAGCGCCCGCTGCCTCCGGCTCGGAAATCGATCCGGACGACCTGGAGGGCACATCTATCTCCCACTACCTGGTCCTCGACAAACTGGGCAGCGGTGGCATGGGCGTGGTTTTCCGCGCTAAGGACATCAATCTCAACCGGAACGTAGCGCTGAAGTTCCTGCCTCAGGAATACAGCATGCACCCACAGCCTCTGGCGCGATTCCAGCAGGAAGCCCGCGCCGCTGCCGCATTGAACCACCCCAACATCTGCACGATTTACGAAATTGGCGAACATAAAAGCCGGCCGTTCATCGCCATGGAACTTCTGGAGGGCCAGACTCTCAAAGACCTCCTGGCCGATCGGCCCTTGCCGCTTGACGAGGTGCGTGCGCTAGCGGTGCAGATCGCCGGCGCTCTGCACACGGCGCACCGCCGAGGCATCGTGCATCGCGACGTCAAACCGGCCAATCTGTATGTCACCCGGCAAGGACAGGCCAAGATTCTGGATTTTGGACTCGCCAAGCTCCTGCCTGACCGTCAGTTGAGCGCGGTTCACGAAACAGTCGCGGAAGAGGCGGCTGAGGATTCGATGACCGGGCCGCAGACAGATGCCAGTTGCCCGGTTGGGACGGTGGCGTACATGTCGCCGGAACAGGTGCGGGGCGAAGATGTCGGCCCCCGCTCCGACATCTTCAGCCTGGGTGTGGTGCTTTATGAAATGGCCGGCGGCAAACCAGCGTTCGGGGGCGCGTCATCCGCGGAGACGATGGACGCGATCTTGCGGGACGAACCGCCGGTATTGCCGCGTTCGGTGCCGCCGGTGCTTGATCGCATCGTGCGGCGGTGCCTGGAGAAGGAGCCGGGCCGTAGATTTCAGTCCGCCACCGACCTCGCGCACGCACTCGAATCCCTCTCGCCATCTACCGCGCGGCCACGCCGTCCCAAGCGGAGAGCGTGGTGGCAGTGGGCAGCACCACTCGCGGCATGCGCAGCCGTGGGCGCTGTTTACTTTGGACGGGAGTTGCGTACATCCATGCCGCCGGCCCCGCCGCAGACTACCCTCCGCCGTCTGACGAACAACCCGGATCTCACCACGGACGCCGCCATCTCTCCCGATGGCAAACTGGTGGCATACGTCCGGAACGGCAATATCTGGGAGCAGCAAGTAGATGGCGGTGGCTTGATTCGGATCACGGACGATCTCGCGGGCGATGCCAACCCGGAATTTTCCCCTGACGGGACGCAGATCGCTTTTCGTTCCGCGCGCGCGGGCGGTGGCATCTATGCCGCGCCGATTCTCGGCGGCGAGGCCCGCGAATTAGTGCCGCAGGGCCGGCGCCCGCGATTTTCGCCGGACGGCCGCTGGTTGATGTACTGGATTGGTCCGAACGACATAAACGATGACCGTTACGATAACGTCCGCCTGTTTATTCAGCCACTCGTCGCTAAGCCAGGCGGCGCGGCTACGCAAATTGGCTCCGGCTGCTGGGTGGTCGACTCAACTCCTGTCTGGTCGCCGGATGGAAGCCGGATACTTTTCAGCGGTTCATGCCGCGGCATTTCGTCCAGTGCCTGGGTCGCCACCCTCGATGGCAAGGACCTGAAACCCAGTTCCGGCATTCCTTGGGCTACCATCGATCAGTGGATCGCCGATCCTCCACGTTTGCTCACGCGGGGGATGGAGCGAGTCGCTGTCGCAATTGTGGCTGGTGTTGATGCGAACTACATCACGGCTGTGCCGGTCTCGGCCGACGGAAACAAGGCGGCCGGGCCCCCATATAAGCTCACCGCTCTAACCGATAACGTCACCCGCGTGTCCGCCGCTTTGAACGGGCGCATGGCGATTTCCGTGGCCGCTAATGCGGCCCATATCTGGGGTCTCCCGATTGACAGGAATGGTCACCCGACCGGCGCGCCCACGCAACTCACCGGCGGTTCCGTGGGCGAGGGCGCGCCTGTACTGTCGGGAGATGGCCGGAAGTTGGCCTTCCTCTCGCGGCGGGCGAACGGCGTCAGGCTCTACTATAAGGATCTTGCGACTGGCCGCGAGATAGACCTCTCGGTGGATGGACACGACTACTTCAGCCCAGCCTTCAATCCGGATGGCACCGGGATCATGTACGAGCAGAGCGGACCAGGGGAGCGCAATGGTCTTTCGTTCGTGTCCCTCTCCGGTGGCCTTTCGAGGAAGCTCTGGGATAAGTCGACCAACCCCTCGCCGGACGATTGGTCCCCTGATGGTAAGACGGTGTTGTACTACAAGCAGGATGCTCCCAGCAAGCGCTGGAGGGGCGCGATCGGCGTGCTGGACCTCGACTCAATGTCGGCGACGGCGTTCCTCGAAGATCCCGAGTTCGACCTGTGGGAGGGGCATTTCTCCCACGACGGGCGCTGGGTGGCGTTCAATTCCGTAAAGGATAATAAGTCGTCGCGCATCTTTATCGCGCCTTTCCGCAAGACACTCGTGCCGCGCAGCGAATGGATCGCGGTCACCCGCGGCGATTGGGATGACAAGCCGCGATTTTCCGTGGACGGCAAGCTGATCTTCTTCGTAACGGGCCGGGATGGCCCGCGCCGCCTTTGGGCGCAGAAGCTCAGATCGGACATGCGGCCGGACGGCAAACCCGTCGCGGTATATCCGCCGGAACTGCGCGCCCCCGTCATATCGCATGACGGGATATCAGTGGGCGCGGGTCTTGTCGTATTCACTCGATCCGAGTCCGCCGGCAATATCTGGCTGCTGGAGCCGGCCAGGCGGGACTAATGCAAGTACTATTGAAATGTGTTACCAGCTGTCAGAACCTTCGGCATGCGCAGGTCGTGGAGGGCGGGCTTTAGCCGGCGTGGCGCTTCAGCGCCGCTGCAGCATTGTCGCGGTTGCGGCTACGCCCTCCCCGCGGCACGTGATATCATAATGATGAAGTTCCAATGGAGGAAGCAGCCACATGGGTCCCGTAGGTGTGCCGGAGATGGTCGTCATCTTCCTGGTCGCGCTGGTGCTCTTCGGCCCCAAGAAACTGCCTGAATTGGGCAGAACCTTGGGGAAGGCGATCTCCGAATTCCGCCGCGCCCAGAGTGAGCTGAAAGCCACCTTCGAACGTGAAATGCAAAACCTGGAACGGGAAGTCGAACCGCACAAGGAAATCGGCGGCGGTTATCAGTACGACAATAACAACTACGATTACTCTTCAAGCGACGCCGGAGCTTATGGCGAGCCGTACGGCTCGTCCATTACCGCGACGCCGGACTCCACCGTAACCAACACTTCCACTATCAGTGCATCCGCAATTCAGGGCGCTGAGTCTTTGCCACCCGTTACGCCGGAGGGCGCGATCGCCCATTCGCCGGAATATGCGTCCGAAATCGCCGTAATTCCGCACGAGCATGCGCTGCCCGCGAACGGGGAGCCGCAGCCTTGGAGCTTGGAGCAGGATCTCGAAGCCCAGCATGCGGCCAATGGTTCAACGCACCCTGAGCATAACGCGTAGTTCTCAATAAATGGCTTCACGCGAAGATGATAATGGAGCGAAGACTCCACCCGGGGAAGTAACGCCTCCGGCCGGCTCGGTCACCGCCGTCACTGTTTCCCGCGGCGGCGGTGGCCGGCGGCCGCCTCCCCCTGAACCGCCGCCCTCGGGCGACGACGAGGAGGGCATGCTCCGCATGTCTTTCCTCGAGCATCTTACCGAACTGCGCTCGCGCATCATCAAGATGGTGATGGGCGTGCTCGTCGCCGTCCTGCTCAGCCTGACGTTCTGCAATCAACTCTGGCGCCTGATCGCGCAGCCCGCGGTCGAGGCTTTGACTAATCTCGGCATCAAGCCGCCCACCCTCAAGGCCATCACCCCCATGGAGCAGTTCAACGTCATCTGGGTGAAGCTGCCTTTCTTGTGCGCCTTGTTTATCGCTTCGCCGTGGATTGTCTACCAGGTGTGGGCTTTTATTTCACCCGGACTCTATAAGCGCGAACGCCGCTACGCCGTGCCCTTCATACTCTGCTCGGCGGGCCTGTTCATCGGCGGTGGCGCATTCGCCTATTTCATCGCCTTCCGTTTCGCTCTTACTTTTCTGCTGGGCATCGGGATGGGAAATTACGTCGACCCGATGGTTTCCATCAGCGAATATTTCGATCTCTTTGTCAACGTGACCCTGGGCGTTGGGTTGGTTTTCGAGATGCCCATCCTGATTTTCTTCCTCACCCTGTTACGCGTCGTCAGTCCGGCTTTCCTCGTCAAGCACAGCCGCTACGCCATCCTGGGCATCTTCATCATCGCCGCCATTGTCACGCCCACCCCCGACGCATTCAACATGTTGTTGTTTGCCTTGCCTATGTGCCTGCTCTTTTATGTCGGCGTTTTCGCGGGTTACCTATTAGTACTAAAACGAGAAGGCCGCCGATTCCCGTGGGGTAAGGTATTAACAATTATCTTAATTGTATTAGTAATTTTCTCTGGGCTTATCTATCTTGCCGCGCTACACTATAAATTGCATCCGGTGCCGCATTGGCCTTTCTTGCATCGTTAATTCATAGGCCATTTCGGATGTCAGTTCCACACCGTAGCAATGGACCTGAACAAAGCCATTCGCGACTTACACGAGGAGTTGGAGAAACTCAACCAGGTTATTGCCTCTCTGGAAGAGTTTGGGAGTACCGGTACTCTCCCTGCGCCCAAGCGCCGCGGCCGTAAATCCATGAATGAGGACGAGCGCCGGGTCGTTTCTGATCGCATGAAGAGTTACTGGGCCGCCCGCCGTGGAAAGAAAGGCGGCGCCTCCGGTTGAAGCTACTGCCTGTGTAATATCCCGGAGATCCTCCCGCGCCAGCGCCTATAAGCTATTCTCAACCTATACTCTCGATGCCGGCGCCAGGCTGGTGAAAGTAACTTCGGCACGAAGAACCAAAGCCAGAAATACTGCGTACCGCCGCCATAGCTATAGCGCATTTCGAAGTCGCAGCGTAAAGCCATGTCCCGCGTCTCCTGTTCGGAGAACGTAACTCCCAGCCACGTATCATCCGGAGGGTTATCCAACCCTACGCCGCCTTGTACCTGAAACTTGAATAAACGGCCCGGGCGCAGCCGGCCGCGCACCGCGCGCATGTAGCTTTCGATAACCTCGCGGCTCGGAATATGTTGAAATACGATTGACGAAAAGGCGAAGTCAAACTTCAGCCTTCCTAGTACTGCCAGATCTTTGCCATTATTGTGGAAAATATGAACATGGGATAGGTCGGCTAGTGCCTGCTGCGCCTGCCGCACCATCTCGCCGCTGATGTCCACCCCGTACACCTCGCCGAAAACCTGCGCCAGCGCCCGCGTCACGCGTCCCGCTCCGCACCCGATTTCGAGCACCCGCATCCGCTTGGGATCCTTACCCTGGCAGATGTTGATCATGTCCGTCAGGATCTCTTCGGACACCGTGCCCTCGCCGGACCGGAAGAACTCTGCGTCAGTCCAATCGCGCCGCGCGGTGTCGACGTAGAAACGCGCGTTCTCCCTGGCGCGCGCGTCCCACTCCCGTCGCATTTTCTCCAGTTGACCGCCGAGATCAGCTTCCGCCATAATGTTATATTGTAGTTGTCGAACCGATCCGTGTGGGCGACTAGCTCAGCTGGGAGAGCGCTGCGTTCGCAATGCAGAGGTCGGGGGTTCGATCCCCCCGTCGTCCACCAAAGTCCCCTGCTCGCGTGATCCGCACAGTTTCCGCCGCCAGCATCTCCGCGGTTCGCGCCTTGCTCGAAACCGAGCAGGGGCTATGGCAGGCACACTGGTCTGCTAGCACCCTGGCCCAAGCCGTGGCCAGCGCCGCGGGTCTCGGCTTCCGCGCGTACCTCAGCCAGTTGGTGGTCCGCGCCGTGCAGCAGAGCCTTTATGAACCCCGCCTCCGCGCTCGTCCTCTTCGATATCGATGGCACCCTCGTTCGCCGCGCCGGTTCTCACCACCGCCAAGCGTTGGTCGAAGCAGTGCGCCGGGTCACCGGTCTCGAAACCACCACGGACCATATCCCGGTACACGGTATGCTGGATCCCGATATTCTCCACCGCATGCTCCGCGATGCCGGCGCGTCTACCGCCGCCATCCGCCGCGCCATGCCCGAGATTATTCGCCGTGCCCAACAAATTTACGTTCGGGACGTTCCAAATCTGCAGCGCAAAACCTGTCCCGGCGTTCGCCGTCTCCTGCGCCGTCTCGAACAGCATGGCGCCCTGCTCGGCCTGGTTACCGGCAATCTCACCCGCATCGGATGGAAGAAACTCGAGCGCGCCGGTCTGAAGCCGTTCTTCCGATTCGGAGCTTTCGGAGAAATGGCCAAGGATCGCGCGGGGCTGGCGCGTCTCGCCATCCGCCGCGCGCGCGGCGAGGGTTGGATCGTGAAGCGCACCCCCATCGCCTTGGTCGGCGACGCGCCCAGCGATATCCTGGCCGCCCAACGCAATAGAATCGTCTCGATTGCCGTTTACACCGGCATCTCTACCCGCGACGAACTCGCCGCCTATGCGCCCTCCGTCCTCCTGGAGGACCTCCGCAGCCTGCCCCTGGCGACAGTTTTTGGGCTATCCCCCCAATCTTGACAGACTTTACCGTGATGTTACAATGAAACCTGCATCCAGGGGCGATCCCCGTTAATCCAAAGACTTATGGCAGCTGCTCTCGTCCCCGATCCAGTCCGGACCCAGGCGCAAAACCTGTTGTCCACCATCGGCAACACGCCCCTGCTGCGTCTGGACAAGATCGCCCGGGAGGTCCCCGGCATCTCCATCTACGCCAAAGCCGAATACTTCAATCCCGGCGGGTCTGTCAAGGATCGGGCAGGCCTGAACATGATCCTGGATGGCGAGCGCACCGGCCGCCTTCGCCCCGAGCACATCATCCTGGATGCCACCAGCGGCAATACCGGTATCGCCTATGCCATGATCGGCGCGGCAGGCGGCTACAAGGTGAAGCTGTGCCTGCCGGCCAACGCTTCCATCGAGCGTAAGCGCATCCTGAAGGCTTATGGGGCGGAAATGATCTTCAGCGATGCCGCCGAGGGCTCCGACGGCGCCATCCGCAAGTGCCGCGAGATCTACGAAGCCGATCCCGATCTCTACTTTTACCCCGATCAGTACAACAACCCGGCCAACTGGCGGGCGCATTTTGAAACCACCGGCCCGGAGATCATCGAACAGACCAGCGGCCTGCTGACGCACTTCGTCGCCGCTATGGGCACCAGCGGCACGTTCACGGGCGTCAGTCGCCGCCTGCACCGCGATTTGCCGGACGTGAAATGCTACTCCGGCCAGCCTTCCAGCAGCTTCCATGGCCTCGAAGGACTGAAGCACATGCCCACCGCCATTGTGCCGGGCATCTACGATCCCACGCTGGCCGACGGGAACATCTGGCTGGACACCGAAGAGGCCTACGCGATGGTCCGGCGCCTGGCGCGCGAAGAAGGCCTGCTGGTGGGTATTTCATCCGGATGCAATGTGGTTGCCGCGCTGCAAATCGCGCGCCAGTTGCTTGCCGAAGGCCGCGAAGGCATGATCGTCACCATGCTTTGCGATAGCGCCGAGAAGTATCTGAGCGACCATTTCTGGGAAGAGGAATGATTCGCATAGAACCGGACGCCTGGCGCGAGATGGTGGCCCACGCGCAGGGTGCCTACCCGCACGAATGCTGCGGCGCCATGTTAGGCACGATCGCGCAGGATGACGGGGCGGGGAAGACCGTTCGCATCGCTCTGCCGCTTGAAAACGCCTACTCGGGCGAACGGGCCAGCCACTATGAATTGCGGCCCGAGGATCTGCTGCGCGCCGACAAGGAAGCCCGCGGGCGCAACCTGGATCTGGTCGGCATCTACCATTCGCATCCCGATTGCGACGCTTATTTTTCCGAGACCGACCTGAAGAACTCGTGTCCCTGGTATTCTTTTGTAGTGCTCTCGATCCGTGACGGTGCTTTCGATCATGCCAATAGCTGGCTGCCGGACGCCGAGCAAACCAAAGCGGAGCGCGAGGAGTTGAGTTACTGAAATGGCCAAAGTTTTGATTCCCACACCTCTGCGGCAATACGCAGGCAAACAGGACTCCGTCGAGCTGAGCGGCTCGACAGTGGGCGAAGTGCTGGGCGCCCTCACCACCCAGCACCCGGATCTGCGCCGGCAACTCTACAACGATGAGGGCAAACTACGTAGTTTCGTCAACGTTTACTTGAATGACGAAGACATCCGTTATCTGCAGAAAGACGGCACGCCGGTAAAGGATGGCGACACGGTTTCGATCGTGCCTTCGATAGCAGGCGGGTCTGTCGCGGCGCCTCCCGAACCCGAAACGGCGGAGCTCTCTAAGGACGAAATCCTGCGCTACAGCCGTCACTTGATCATGCCCGAAGTCGGCACCGAAGGCCAGCTCAAATTGAAAGCGGCCAAAGTGCTGCTGGTCGGGACCGGCGGGCTGGGCGCGCCCCTGGGCCTCTATCTCGCGGCCGCCGGTGTCGGGCGCATCGGCCTGGTGGATTTCGATGTAGTGGATTTCACGAATCTCCAACGCCAGGTCATCCACGGCACCAGCGATGTGGGCCGCAAGAAACTCGATTCCGCCGCCGACCGCATGCGCGAGATCAATCCTTTCGTGCGCATCGATAAGCACGAGGTCGCCCTAGCCAGCGATAACGCGCTCGATATCCTGCGCGATTACGACATCGTCGTCGACGGCACCGACAACTTCCCCACCCGCTACCTGGTGAATGATGCCTGCGTCCTGTTGCATAAGCCAAACGTATACGGCTCGATCTTCCGCTTCGAAGGGCAGGCCACCGTGTTCGCTTACCAGGGAGGGCCGTGTTACCGCTGCCTCTATCCTGAACCGCCACCGCCGGGATTGGTTCCGAGCTGCGCCGAAGGCGGTGTGCTTGGAATTCTGCCGGGCACCATCGGATTGATTCAGGCCACCGAAACCGTGAAGCTGATCCTGGGCATCGGTGAGCCGCTGGTCGGCCGTTTGCTGTTATATGACGCGCTGGCCATGCGCTTCCGCGAGTTGAAGCTGCGCCGGAATCCGGAATGCCCCGTTTGCGGCGATCATCCCACAGTCACGAAACTTATCGATTACCAGCAGTTCTGCGGCATTCCTAAACCGCAACCGGAGGTTCCCATGGAAGGCGATATCGATCCCACCGAAGTGAAAGCGAAAATCGATCGCGGCGATAACTTCGTGCTCATCGACGTGCGCGAGCCGCACGAATACCAGATCTGCAACATACCGTTCGCGAAGCTGATTCCGCTGGGCCAGCTACCACAGCACTTGGGAGAGCTGGATCCCGGCGTCGAAATCGTGGCGCATTGTAAGAGCGGCGTGCGCAGCGCGAAAGCCGTCGATCTGCTGACGAAGAACGGCTTCCACGCCCGAAACATGAAGGGCGGCATCCTGGCCTGGAGTGATAAAGTCGATCCTTCTGTCCCGAAGTATTAAGGTGGGGCAGACCTCCAGGTCTGCGGCGGGTCTCCAGACCCGCCCCGTGCGCGGCACCTGAATTGCAATCGCATCGGCGAGGTGATGCTGATGCTCAAAAAACTGCAGATTCGGACAATTCTCTTACCTGCCGCGCTGCTCTCGACAGCAGTATTTGCCGGTTGCTCGGCGCATGTGGGCTACCGCGTCTACGACCCCTACTACAGCGATTACCACGTGTGGGGACCGGACGAGGATGCGTACTACCACCGGTGGCTCGGCGAACGCCACTACGATTACCAGGATTTCCGCCGCTTACCGGCCGACCGCCAGAAAGAATACTGGACGTGGCGTCATGCCCAGGCCGCGCCTCACTCATGATCTCGGGTCGCGTGGGCCGGACTCCATAAGCGCTTGCTTAGCTTAGCTAAGCTAGCCGAGGCGCGAGGAACTCGCCAGATGTCAACTTCCCAGAGCGGCTTATCCCGGGAGTTTGAATCGGCGCGCTGCTTCTACGTGCTGCACCGTAGTCCCAGAGCCTCGTAAGCAGTCGGCGTCGGGGCAGATCACAAAATCCGGCCGGCTACCGGGATGCACGCGACCGGGCAACAAATCCGCGTTCCGCCAGCTTGCATAGGTTAAAATCGCTTAGTATCCATGCCTTTGGCTCCTGGAACCCGATTGGGGCGGTACGAGATCGTCGCGCCCGTCGGCGCGGGCGGCATGGGCGAGGTATATCGTGCGCGCGATATGCGCCTCGATCGCACCGTCGCCATCAAGGTTTCGCACGAGAATTTCAGCGAGCGCTTCGAGCGGGAAGCGCGCGCCATCGCGGCGCTGAATCATCCCAATATCTGCCAGCTCTACGACGTCGGGCCGAACTACCTGGTGATGGAGTTCGTCGAGGGCGCACCCGTCGCGCCGGTCGACAACGCGCGCAAGTTGCTGGATATGGCCGTGCAGATCGCCGACGGACTGACCGCCGCGCACGCTGCTGGAATCGTGCACCGCGACCTGAAGCCGGGCAACATCCTGGTGACGCGCGACGGGCGCGTGAAAATTCTCGATTTCGGGCTGGCAAAGGCGGCCACCTCCGCGCGCGCGCGGCGGCGGATGCCACCGAGACGGTGGTCACCGACCCGGGCACGACGGTCGGGACGATCGATTACATGTCGCCCGAGCAAGCGCGCGGCGATCCGAACCTCACTCCGCAATCGGATCAGTTCTCTTTCGGACTGGTGCTATACGAACTCGCATCGGGCAAGCGCGCATTCCATCGCGCGAGCGCGCCGGAGACCATGGTTGCCATTATCCGCGAAGATGCCGAACCGCTGCCGGCGAGCGTGCCTGCGCCATTGCGCTGGCTGATCGAACGCCTGCTCGCCAAAGATCCCGCAGAGCGCTACGATTCGACCCGCGATCTGTATCGCGAGCTGAAACAGATCCGCGACCGGCTTTCGCAGGCGACCAGCGATGTCCAGGTGGCTGCGCCGCCGGCAAGGAATCGCAAGCTCGGGCTGCTTGTGGCGCTGGCCGTGTCTGTGGCCATCCTCGCATCGATCGCCACCGCGTACCTTGCTCGAACGCCCGCCCGCGATTTCTCCACGTACAAGTTCACCCCGCTCGCGCCGGGGCGAATCGACGAACGCGAGTCGGCATGGTCTCCCGATAGCAAAAGCATCGCATACACCGCCATGATCCACGGCAAACGGCAGATCTTCACGCGGAGCATCGGCTCGCCGGATGACGCGCAGGTCACCAGCGCGAGCGAAAGTTGCTGGCACCTGTTCTGGTCGCCCGACGGCCAACTCATCTACTACTCGTCAGGCGGCGATCTGTGGTCGGTTCCGGCCGCGGGCGGGACCGCGCGGCTGGTCCTCGAAAAGGCCGATCCGGCTTCTATCCATCCAGACGGCAAAACGCTGGCATTTGTGCGGGACGGGAAGATGTGGATCACCTCGCTCAACGGCGGGCCGCCCAAGGAATTTTGGCCGGGGCCGATTGGCGCGATTGGGGATGTTACCATTTCGCGATTCTCGCCCGACGGTTCGAACTTGGCTGTTCACGCGAACCGGGGCCTTTGGGTGTTGCCATATCCCTCCGGCAGGCCTCGAAGGCTTCAAACCGGCGGGACACCAATTTATGGCGTGGCCTGGTTTCCGGATAGCCGGAGTCTCCTCATTGCCCAGCCCGGGGCGTTCGAGACCGGCGTGCTGGTCCGGATCGCCGTCACCGATGGCAGCCGCCGTACCATCTACTCCGCCACGTCCGATCTGTTCCAGCCCTCGGTGTCGCCGGACGGGAGGCGGATCGCCTTTTCTTCGGGCGACACCGAATGGGATGTGGTCGAAGTCGCTTTTTCCGGCGGAGCTGTACACACCTTGGTCGGGGGGGGGGTGGGAACCAACTGGTTTCCGGACTGGGCGCCGTCCGGCACACACTTTTTGTTCACGGCGGGGGATGGCAACGGGCTGGCGATCATCGACCGGGACGCGTCCGACGCCGGATTTTCGCGACGACTGGTCGAAACTGGCGCCGGTGCGGTGGCCCGCTGGTCGCCGGACGGGGCGCACTTTCTCTACGAGGACCGGGCCGGTCCGCAAAGTAGGCTGATGTTGGCGACCGCTTCCGGCGGCCGTGCCGTTTTGCTGGAACGAGCCGGCGAGTTGCGGGCGCGCGCATGGTCACCCGACGGGCAGTGGATCTGCTACATCCAAGAAGAGCGAGGAGCGTTCCAGTTGGCGAAGATTCGGGCCACACCCGGCGCGAATCCGGTGATCCTGGCCGACGCGGAACTCTTCGGACGCGTAGTGTCTCAATGGTCGCCGGCGGGCGATTGGATTCTCCACCCGGCCGCCGGAGGGCTCGACTTGATTTCGCCGGACGGAAAATCGAAGCGGACACTTACCAAGCGCCGGTTCCCGGCCTGCAACTTCTCGAAGGATGGTAGCCAGGTATACGGCATTTTCCATAACACGACGGGCGAGGGACCCGAGTGGCAGCTTTATGCGCTAAACGTGAAGACCGCGGCGGAGAAGCTTCTCACACCCGTCGAGTTTCCGCCAGCGACGTCCGGGCTAGCCGGTTTCAGCATCCATCCGGATGGCAAGCGCTTCCTCACTTCCATTGCCAAGTGGCCATTTCAGATCTGGATGCTGGAAGGGTTCGAGCAGCCGCCGAAGAACTGGTTTGCGCGGCTGGTGGGGCGGCTATGACGTTAACGTCTGGAACCCGGTTGGGGCCCTATGAGATCGCCGCGCCGGTGGGCGCGGGCGGCATGGGCGAGGTGTATAAGGCGCGCGACACGCGCCTGGATCGGACTGTCGCGGTCAAGGTTTCAAACGATCCGTTCAGCGAACGCTTCCAGCGCGAGGCGCATGCCATAGCCGCGCTGAACCATCCCAATATCTGCCAGCTTTACGACGTCGGCCCGAACTACCTGGTGATGGAGTTTGTGGAGGGGTCGCCGGTTGCACCGGTCGACAACGTTCGCAAGCTGCTGGATGTGGCAGTTCAGATCGCGGATGGTTTGACTGCGGCCCACGTGGCGGGGATCGTGCACCGCGACCTGAAGCCGGGCAACATCCTGGTGACGCGCGACGGGCGCGTGAAAATTCTCGATTTCGGGCTGGCAAAGGCGGCCACCTCCGCGCGCGCGGCGGCGGATGCCACCGAGACGGTGGTCACCGACCCGGGCACGACGGTCGGGACCGTCGATTACATGTCGCCCGAGCAGGCGCGCGGGGATCCGAATCTCACTCCGCAATCGGATCAGTTCTCTTTCGGTTTGGTCCTGTATGAGCTGGCATCCGGCAAGCGCGCATTCCATCGTGCGAGCGCGCCGGAGACGATGGCCGCCATCATCCGCGAAGAACCCGAGCCGCTGCCGGCCACCGTCCCCGCACCGCTGCGCTGGGTGATCGAGCGGCTGCTCGCCAAAGACCCGGCCGAGCGCTACGACTCCACCCGCGACCTCTATCGCGAACTGAAACAAATCCGCGACCGCCTTTCGCAGGCGACCAGCGCTGTCCAGGTGACCGCGCCGCCCGCGAGGAAGCGGAGGCGCGGGCTCATGGCCGCTGCAGTTGCGGCCGCGGCAATTGCCGGATTCGTTGCGGCAGTCGCGCTGACTCCGCCGCCCGGGCCTGACTTATCGAGATACAAGTTCACCCCTCTCACCCAGACAGAAAACTCGGTGCGCGGCCCGGTCTGGTCTCCGGATGGCAAGAGCATCGCCTACTCCGCCACCATCCACGGCATCTCGCGCATTTTCACGCAAGGCATCGGGTCGCCAGATGCCTCACAACTCACGCCAGACAAGGAATATTGCTATCGGCCGCTCTGGTCTCCCGACGGCCAGTCCATCTACTGTATATCCGGATGCAACCAACAGGTTAGCGGCTGCGGCAGCCTCTGGTCCGTTCCCGCCTCCGGCGGAATCGCGCAACTGGTCCTCAAAAACGTGGATGCCGCCGCCTTACATCCGGACGGCAAAAACGTGACGGTATTGCGCGGCGGGAAGTTGTGGATTGCCTCGCTCAACGGTGGGCCGCCGAAGGAAATCTGGCAGGGAGCAATGTTCGTGAACATCAGCTTGAGCTTCTCGCCGGACGGTTCCAAGCTAGGGTTCGCCAATGGAAACGATCTTTGGGTGTTGCCGTATCCCTCTGGCAGACCTCGAAAGCTCTACACCGGAGAGGACATCTTCGGTGCGGCCTGGTTTCCGGATGGCCGCAGTCTACTGGTTGCTGGAGCATCGGCGCTTACCAGGATCGATGTCGCCAATGGCAGCCGCCACACGCTCTACTCCGCCACCAACAGGCTAAGAGACCCCTCGGTATCGCCGGGCGGGCATGGGATTGCCTATTGTTCGGGAGAGATCGCCTGGGATGTGGTCGAAGTCTCTTTGTCCGGTGGCGCCGTGCACACCTTGGTAGGGGGTGGAGGAATCAATAATCGGCCGGACTGGGCGCCGTCCGGCACACACTTTTTGTTCGCGGCTCAAAATTCCGCCAGGCTGGCGATCATAGACCGGGACGCGTCCGGCTCAGGATTTTCGCGGCGCCTGGTCGATGCTGGCTTCCCGTGGGCGCCGCGCTGGTCGCCGGACGGGCTGCGATTCATCTACGCGGATTACGGCTTTCCAAACAAACTGATGCTGGCCAACGCTTCCGGCGGCCAAGCCGTTCTGTTGGACCAGGCCGTGCAGGTGTGGGGGGGCGCATGGTCGCCGGATGGGCAGTGGATCGGCTACCTCCGCGGAGAGCGAGGTGCCCTGAGGCTGGCGAAAATCCGTGCCACAACGGGTGCTAAGCCCACGATACTTGGGGATAACGAGTTTTGGCGGGATTCGCCTCAATGGTCGCCCGCGGGAGACTGGATTCTCTGCCCGGCTGTCGACGGCGTCTACCTGATCTCGCCCGACGGCAAATCCATTCGCAATCTGACCGCGCGCCGATTCTCGGTTTACAACTTCTCGAAGGATGGCAGCCAAGTTTACGGCATTTTCCAGAACACCACGGGCGTGGGCGCCGAGTGGCAACTCTATTCGGTGAACGTGCAGACCGGGGCAGAGAGGTTTCTCACGGCGGTGGATTTTCCGCCTTCGACGACCGGTTTGGCCGGGTTCAGCATCCATCCGGACGGCAAACGCGCGCTCACATCGATTTTCAAGCCTCAGTCTCAGATCTGGATGCTGGAGGGCTTTGAGCCGGCGCCGAAGAACTGGTTTGCGCGGCTGGTGGGGCGGCTATGATGTTAGCCCCCGGAACCCGGTTGGGCCCTTACGAGATCATCACGCCGGTGGGGGCGGGCGGCATGGGCGAGGTGTATCGTGCGCGCGATACGCGCCTCGATCGGACGGTCGCGGTCAAGGTTTCGCACAATCAGTTCACGGAACGCTTCCAGCGCGAGGCGCACGCCATCGCGGCGCTGAACCATCCCAATATTTGCCAACTCTACGACGTCGGTCCGAATTACCTGGTGATGGAGTTCGTCGAAGGCGCGCCCATCGCGCCGGTTGACAATGCGCGCAAGCTGCTGGATATAGCCGTGCAGATCGCCGACGGTTTGACCGCCGCGCACGCAGCCGGAATCGTCCATCGCGACCTCAAGCCTGGTAACATCCTGCTCACCCGTGAGGGGCGCGTGAAGATTCTCGATTTCGGGCTGGCGAAGACGGCTACGTCGGCGCGCGCCGTGGCCAGCGATGCCACCGAAACGGTGGTCACCGACCCAGGCACGACCGTCGGCACGGTCGATTACATGTCGCCCGAGCAGGCGCGCGGCGATCCGAATCTCACTCCGCAGTCGGATCAGTTCTCTTTCGGTTTGGTCCTGTATGAGCTGGCATCCGGCAAGCGCGCATTCCATCGTGCGAGCGCGCCGGAGACGATGGCGGCGATCATCCGCGAGGACGCCGAGCCGCTGCCGGCCACCGTCCCCGCGCCGCTGCGCTGGGTGATCGAGCGGCTGATGGCCAAAGACCCCGCGGAGCGCTACGACTCCACCCGCGATCTCTATCGCGAGCTGAAACAAATCCGCGACCGCCTTTCGCAGGCGACCAGCGCTGTCCAGGTGACTGCGCCGCCCGCGAGGAAGCGGAGGCGCGGGCTCATGGCCGCTGCAGTTGCGGCCGCGGCGCTTGCCGGATTCGTTGGGGCAGTTGGGCTGGCCCCGCCGCCCGGTCCCGACTTATCGAACTACAAGATCACGCTGCTCACCAGGGCAGAATCTTACCTGAACAGCCCGGCCTGGTCGCCGGATAGCAAGAGCATCGCTTACACTGCCCCAGTCCATGGCGGCTGGCAGGTTTTCACGCGCGACATCGATGCGCCGGATGCAGCGCCACTCACGTCGGCAGGCGAGGGTGGTTTGGTTGCGTCCTGGTCCCGCGACGGCCAGACTGTCTACTATATGACTCGCGGCAAGCTGTGGTCCGTTCCCGCCGCAGGCGGAACTGCACAGTTGGTGCTCGAAGGGTTCGATAACGCCGCCCTCCATCCGGACGGCAGGACGGCGATGGTTTTGCGCGACGGAAAGTTGTGGGTCGCCCCGCTCACCGGCGGGCCGCGTAAGGAATTCTGGCAGCCGGCAACGGCAACCAACGCGAGCTTCAGCTTCTCGCCCGACGGTTCCAAGTTAGGGTTTGCGGATACAAATGGAACCGATCTTTGGGTGTTACCGTATCCCTCCGGCAAACCTCGAAAGCTCTACACCGGAAAAATCGACATCCGCAGTGTGGGCTGGTTTCCGGATAGCCGCAGTCTGCTGATCGCTGAGTCCAGGATCAACCGCACATCGGCGCTGATCCAGATTGGTATCACCGATGGCAGCCGCCGCATTATCTACTCGGCTGGCACTTACCTGGACCAGCCCGCGGTATCGCCCGATGGGAAACGGATCGCCTATATCTCGGCAGACCTCGAAAGCGATGTGGTCGAACTCCTTTTCCGACGGGGCCGTGCACACATTAGTAGGAGGCGGGGGATTCAGTGTTTATCCGGACTGGGCACCATCCGGCACGCATTTCCTGTTCTCCGCGATAGGCGCCCCGGGACGCGCCGTCGAGGATCGGGGCGTGTCTGGCGCAGGATTTTCGCGGCGCCTGATCGCCACTGGCAACCCCGCGCAGGCGCGCTGGTCGACAGATGGGACACGATTCGTCTACCTGATCACGGCGCGGCAGACAAACTGATGTTGGCGAACTCTTCCGGCAGCCAAACCATTCTGCTGGACCAGGCCACCCGTCTTTATGGGCCCGCATGGTCGCCCGACGGGCAGTGGGTCTGCTATCTCCGCTCGGCGCAAGGTGCGCTGAAGCTGGCGAAGATCCGCGCCAGCGCGGGCACCGAGGCGGTGATGTTTGGGGATAAGGAGTGCGCGGGCTTTCCTGAATGGTCGCCTGCGGGAGACTGGATTCTCTGCGCCAGGGCAGCGGGTGGCCTTGATCTGATCTCGCCCGACGGCAAATCCAAACGGATGCTAACCTCGCGTTTGTTTTATGTCTATGACTTCTCAAGGACGGCAACTTTATGCAGTGAACGTGAAGACCGGGGCGGAGAAGGTTGTCACCGCGGTGGATTTTCCGCCGTCGTTTGGCGGCGTCTTCCAGGGATTCAGCATCCATCCGGACGGAAAGCGCGTTCTCGCATCCATCGTCAAGTCTCCGTCTCAGATCTGGATGCTGGAGGGGTTCAAGCAGCCACTGAAGAACTGGCTTGCACGGCTGCTGCAGCGCTGAGCGAAACTTACCCCAATCGAACGCTGTACTAAGTTAGCGCCTATGTTGGGCAGGACTCCAACCCTGCGGCGGGTCTCCAGACCTGCCATCGGGCGGGACGTGGACGTCCCGCGCAGACGTAGACGTCTGCCCCACTTGTTACTGGATGACCTCCACAATATTTTGATCTGCGCCAGTAAACCGGCGCGCGGAATCGTCCCAGTGCAGCCGCGTGACAGTGGCGTCGCCGTGCTCATACGCATAGGTCTTGCCATCATCGTTATATAACGTGAAGTCACCGTCCGCGCCAGGATACACGCGAATACGCGCCAGCTTCTGTATCTCGTTCGTACTGCTGACCTGCTCCCCCAGCGGCACGATGGCGCCGGCCCGCACAAAGAGCGGCAGAGTGTCGATGGGAGCATCGGCCTGAATAGTCTGTCCGCCGTGCAGCCGCTCTTTCGTCCAGTAGTTGTACCAATCCGTACCTGCAGGCAAATAAACTTGCCGGCTGGTGGCGCCTTGCCCGGTAACTGGAGCTACAAGGAAAGCCGGACCAAACATGTACTCATCGCGTAAGTCGGCCACGTGCGGGTCGTCCGAAAAATCCATGAAGAGCGCGCGCATGTAAGGCGCCCCGGTCTCGTGGGTCATGTGCCCAAGCGAATATATGTACGGCATAAGCTGGTAGCGCAGCTTCAGATACTTCTCCAGAATCGGTTCGGCCGCCCGGCCATACGACCAGACTTCGTTGTACTTACGGCTGCCATGCGTCCGGAATACAGGCAGGAAAGCAGCGTACTCAAACCAGCGCGTATATAACTCGGGATAATCGTCATAGCCACCCACGTTATCGCGCGCGTCGCTCGGATCGAGCAAGGGACGATGCGCCGGATGATGCTCAGCGGGTAAATACTGCCATCCGCCGATGTCGTTAGTCCAATAAGCGAAGCCGGACGCCGCAAAATCCAGGCCAGTGGGAATCTGCCGGCGTAGTGTATCCCAAGTCGGATAAATATCCGATGACCAGAACATGGTCCCGTTGCGCTGTGCGCCCAGATAGGCGTCGCGGGAAAGAATCAGCGCGCGATGCGGTATGTCCCGCCGGAAGCCATCATAGATTGCCGCCGTGTGAAACAGCGGATAGATATTGAAGTAACGCGTGCCCGGCCCTATGTGGAAGTAACTGCCGTTGGGCGGCAAGTCCGGCTCGGTTTCGTCCATCCACAAAGCATCGAAACCTTTGCCGAGTATGTTGTCGCGTATGGTCTCCCAATACCAGCGCGCCGCGTCGGGATTAGTCGTATCGATATCGGAGCCGGCGCGGTCGTAGGGCAGGCCGTTGGTGGGCGTGCCATTGGCGAGCTGCTCGAACCAGCCCTGCTGCAGCAGCATGTCGTAGTAGCGCGAGCCGGGCAGGAAGCGCGGCCACACGCTGATCATGGTCTGGAAACCCATATCGTGAAGCTGGCGGTTCATCGCCACCGGATCCGGCCATTTCACGGGGTCCATATCGATCTGCCCCATCTTGGTCCAGTAAAACCAGTCGACCACCATTACGTCTGCCGGCAGGTGACGTCCGCGGTAACCCTTGGCCACGGCCAGCAATTCCTCCTGCGAGCTGTAGCGCTGCTTGCATTGGATGTATCCATAAGCCGCTTTTGGCAGCATCGGCGTCGCGCCTGTCAGCAGGCGATATCCGCCGTAGATCTCGTCAGTGGTGTTGCCCGCAATCACAAAGAAGGATACGCGATCGCCCACCTCTGAAGTCCACTTAGTCTGCTCGTTGAAGCCCGGCTCGATGGTGGTCCGCGAAGGATTGTCCCAGATCAGGCCATAGCCACGATTCGTCACCACGAACGGCACGCAGACTGTTGGACCGCCGGTGGCCGTGTAGTTGTGCCAGCATTCGACGGTGTGGCCGCGGTGATCGAGGAAGCCCTCCTGATTCTGGCCCAGGCCGTAGTAGTGTTCGTCATCGGGCGAAGCGAAAGTGGCTCCCACCTGATAGAACTCCATATCGAAGGCGCGCCGGTCGTGCAGCACGCCGGCATTGCCGTCTTTATAATTCGGCACGGACATGGACCAGTCCTGCAGATCGACGAGTGTCTTGCCCGCCGGTGTGGCTACCGTGATGTGGGCGGGCGGCGTGGATCCGTTGAAGAACTTCGCGATATCCAATTGCGTGGGCAGCGGGGTGCCCGCATGGTCAGGTTCCAGCTTCACGACCAACCGCGACGACCGGTACACGTCACCCTGGCGGGACCACCCCTGCGCGGAAGGCTGCGCCACGAACCCGTAACCGGGCGGGGAAGTGGCCGCGGTCTTGATCATGCTGAGCGTTACGCGGATGATGTTCGGTGCGTACGGTTCGAAGACGATGGTGCTGCCGTCCCGATCGAGCACTACGGATTGCGCCTGCGCCGCAACGGGCGCCAGCGCGGCGATGATCACCACGATCAGGTTAAGGCGCGAATTCATAGCAAAGGGCGGAAATTTGACGGCTGGTAATACTATTTGCGCTTAGTCAGCAGCACCTTTGCTTCTACCGGCTCGGTGCCGCGTATCACTTTTACCACTACCTCGTCACCTGGCTTCTTCGCCCGTAGTGCATAGGTGAAGTCGTAGAGATTCCCGATCGGCTTGCCATCGAACTCCACCAGCACGTCTCCGGCTTTCAGCCCGGCTTTGGCGGCGGGCGAACCTTCCCGAATATCGGCAAACTTCACGCCCTTGACGCCTTCGCCGAAATCCGGAATGCTGCCAAAGTCAGGACCGTAGCCTGAGTGCCCGGAACCCGATCCGGCGACGTCTCCGGCATGCTCCGGTTCCTTCACGCGCACGAACAGCGGCCGGTCGGGCACCTCGCGCAGATCCTCTCCCACCTCCGCCACCAGCTGCAGCACCTTGGCGGCGTCCGGCGCATCGATCTTGTCCCAGGTGTCGCTCGGCTTGTGATAATCCGCATGCAGCCCGGAGAAGAAAAACAGCACTGGCACCTGCTTGGTAGTGAAGGAAGTATGATCGCTCGACCCGTAGCCGGCTTCGGAGTAATCTATGTGGAGGCCGTATTTAGGCGTCGCTTCTTCAAGTAACTTTCTCAATGTCGATCCGGTGCCCACGCCGCCGATGAACACCTTGCCGTCTCGCACCCGGCCGATCATGTCCATGTTGATCATGGTCACGTCTTTATCGAGCGGAAGCAGCGGGTGATTGACGAAGTAACTCGACCCCAATAATCCCAACTCCTCGCCGGCGAAGGTTAAAAACAGGATACCCCGTTTCTGTTTCGGCTGCGTAGAGAACCAGCGCGCCAACTCGATCACCCCCGCCGTGCCCGATGCGTTGTCGTCCGCACCGGGATGGATCGTGCCGGCCAGCGACGGTGCGAGAGAAAACTGCTCGCCGAGGCCCAGATGATCGTAGTGCGCGCCGATCACGATGTACTCATCGGTCGTGCCCGGCAGATAGCCCGCCACATTGTGCGTGGTCTTCACCACACGTTCCACGTCCAGAGTGGCGTCCACCTGCAATCCGCCCGGGAAGGCGAATGATCGCGGCTGTAAATCGCGGTCGATCGATTTCTGAATTTCGTCCGGGTCTTTGCCGGCCACGGCAAACCATCGCTGAGCGATCTCATAACGGATCTGGACGAACGGTATGCCGGCATCCCCGGGTCCGGCCGCCTCAACGAATTTCTCCATTTCGTCGCCCTCGCCGGGATGCGCCGCGGCATCGTTCATCAACACCACGCCGATGGCGCCGTGCATCTTGGCATTCGACGCCTTACTCCAGAACTGGGAATGCTGCGTGTAAACCTTGCCGTCGAATATGCTTTTCTCGTCGAACTCCTGTGGTTCGTGGCGCAGGATGAGCACGATCCTGCCGTGCGCATCGATATCCTTGTAATCGTCGTAGTTGTACTCGGGCGCCGTGATGCCGTAGCCGGCAAACACCACTCCACCGCGCATCGGGCCGCGCGCGGAAAAATTGAACGGGGTGAAATCCTCGGGAAATTGCAGCTTCACGCGCATGCCATCGGCCGCGTATGCGAAGTGGTTGTTCTCGCCCAACCGGGCGCTAGTGGTCACGCTGAAGGCCTGGTAGTAGCTCTTCCCGTCAATCGGCTGAAGGCCAAACGCGCGAAACTGGGCGGCGATGAAAGCGGCGGCCTTCTCCAGTTCAGGCGTGCCGGTGCCGCGCCCTTTCAGGTTCTTGGATGCCAGGAACTTCACGTCATCCATGAACCGGTCGGGATCGATGGTAGCGGTCGCACCGTACGCGGCCACCGCAACGGCGAACGAGAACAAGACGAGTTTCTGAGCCGCGCGCGTGAGCAGGCGGTTATCGAATTTTTTCCGCATTCAGTTAATTCAACTAATTCAACTTTGGGGCAGGCAAGGTCACTTCACAACCGCAGTCCTCGCCGGCATTGTGCGCGGTCTTCTGGTAGTCGATTTCGTAGTCGATGACGTTGCGTAGGGTGGGCCAATCCATACGACCCACCAGCGGCCGGCCATTGACGTACACGGTGGGGGTGGCGCCCACGCCAACGTCTTTGCCGATCGCCTGGGCTTTGTTCACTTCCGCCTCGGTTTCCTTGTTATCCATGCAGCGGGTCAGTTGCAGAATGTCGAGTTGCTTACCCTTGGCGAAGTCGAGCACCTTATCTTTCAGGTTGCCCGCGTTGATCTCATCCTGATGCGCGAAAATCCAATCGTGGAAATCCCAGAAGGCGTTGGAATTCTGCCGGAAAACGCAGCGCCCGGCAATCGCGGCCGCGCGGGCCCACGGGTGAATCTGGTCAAGCGGGTATTCCATGAAATAAAAGCGCACCTGTTTGGGGTACGTGCTCAACAGGTTGTCGCGCAGCGTCTTGGCTTCTTCCTTGCAGATGGGACATTCGAAATCGCTGAACTCCACCAGCACCACTGGCGCGCCAGGCGTCCCGAAGCTGGGCTGCAGGTCGGTCTTCAATTTGTCCAGCTCGCGCTTGTAGGGGTTCTGGGTGATGTCGTAAACGCTTCCTTCGACGATTTTCTGCCCGTCTTTTGAAACGTAGAACGGCACATCCGCGCTGGCGCCGCCCGCGGACGCATGCACGTTCACCAGCATGAATCCGGGCATATCCGACGGCTTCGGATCGTTGACCTCGACCTTGATTTGAGGTCCCCAGACGCGCAGGTGGCGTACGTAAGCTTCAAAGGTGGACTTGTCGAAGGCGGAAACCTTATCCGTGGGTTTGTCCGGAGTTTTATCGGGCGGTGCGGAAAAGAGGCCAACGGCCAGCAGAGTGAAACAGAGCAGCAATCGAGGCATTATCCGCTATTGTAGCCTAGTGGCGCGGGCACTCAACGCGGCTGCGGAGTAGCGCCGCGGACGTTGCTTGAGAGGCGAGTGTTGGGGCAGCGGTGGGAGTTGGCTTCTTCCCGGAGTGCTTAGTGAAAATAAAGGACTTGTTGGGTTCGAATGGTAATCCCGCGTTCAGGTTTGAAGGCGCCTGGGCGACAACGGCTCTACCCGCGGTAAGCGTAGCACAACGGCCACGCGATTTCGGTTTTGTGATTTCTACAACAGGCGAGGAAAGAGGCGGCCTGAGAGTCCGAGGCCCCACAGGCGTTAAAAATCAGGCGTCTCACCCGACGGGGGGAATCGCTGACCTCGTGCTTACATCCCAGAGCGGCGTTTCACGAGAGGAATGATTTCAAACCGGAAACGAAACCCCTGTTCCAAAACTTCAAGGAAATGGAACGGCTTTTCAGCCTCCAGTCATTCTGCTGCAAGTCACTTACTCTCACGGCGAAGAGCACCGTGCGTAAGCAGCCAATTTTTTGAACACGTCCGAATCAGGCTTTCACAAGGAATTTCGTGTTCGGTCGCACTGGAAAGAGACCATTGCGCGGGATCACGCGGCGGATGAGTGGTCCCGCCGCCGCTCTGCCATTGGCACCCTTGGCATGCCGGGCGTCCGCTTAATAGAGCCAACGAGGTGGCGATGCCGTTAGCCTATCAGAATCCTGTGCACTGCCCTTGCTTATGGCCGCCAACTCTGTTCCCGCCGCCTTGGATCGACTGATCGCCTTGGCATTGGAGGTTGCCGGAGACCGTGTTATTGAACACCTGAGTCGGTGCAATGTTCGTTTGATCCTGTAGGTTGCCGACGACAGTGTTGCCTACGATGCTTGTTGCTGCCGAATTGCTCTGTACCCGCAAATCTCCGCTGACAGTATTCCCGATGCACGGAATGGGAGGGTAGGCACCGACTAAAATGGCGGTTCCGTTGTTCTGGACCAGTAAATCGCCGCGTACATTAGTTTCGCAAATCTGATTCTGGCCGGAGCCGGTCGGAAGGCGCTGGATTTGAAGGTCGCCGTTAATGGTCGAACCTGGGCCAACGCTGAACGCGCCACCCCCCTGGATTTGCACGTGGCCGTTCACATGGGATTGAAAGAGGACCAAGCTGCCGCCGTTTTGTTGGACATTGCCCTTGACTAGGCCGTTGAAGAAAATGCAGCTTTGGCCTGCCGAGACGCGGATGTTACCGTTGAACGTGCCGTCGTAGGCTCCATTGCAGGTCGTGCCCGAACTGGGAGCAAGTGCCGTAATCGCCAGATACTCGTAAGCGCCGATGTCGCAAGCTGAACCTTGCGGTCGAGGAATACCGCGCTGATCGGTGGAGATCGGAGTCCCATCTACCGCCGTGCACGAACTCAGCGGGACTGCGTTCACGGCGGGGCTGGTCGGGAGCAAGGCTATTGTCTCGGTTGGGCCGCCGTTGTTTTGAAGACCGTTTGGATCTAGTCCGGGTGGAGTATTGATCTGGTCACCGGGTCCGAAGAAACCGCACGAAGTATCATCCGAGAGATTGTGTCCGTACGAATTGAAAGTAACCCCATAACAGTTTCCTCCCGAGTTATTCGCCATAAGGGTGTTTGTTACTGTCACCGTTGATGGCGGGCTGCCAAAGAGCCCGCCGACAATCCCACTGTCACCGTTTCCGTAAATGGTGTCATTGTTTAATATTAGCGCTCCTCCTGGGGTGTAGATGCCGCCCGCATAAAGGCCGCTCTCATTCCCGGAGACTGTGCTGTTGGTGAGCGTGAGCGTTCCTCCGTTTAAGATGCCACCGCCAGCGTAATACTCGACCTCATTTCCGGAAATCAGGCTGCTGCTGATCGTGAAGGTTCCTTCGTTTAAGATTCCGCCCCCTTGAACGAAAGCAGCATTGCCAGAAACTGTGATATTGCTCGCGATCATTGTCCCCCAATTGCAAATACCGCCGCCATCGGAGTTGGCATAGTTACCTGAGACGGTACTGTTACTCATGATGACTGTCCCCCCCGCAGCGTTATAGATGCCGCCGCCAAAACCGTTGATGTCGTCGGCTTCGTTATTTGAAACTGTGCTTTGGTTGAGCGTCAGCATTCCTCCGTTCCAGATGGCCCCTCCTTGCCCCAGGGTGTCAACGTCATTGCCGATGCTGAAGTTGTCTTCGACGATGCCGTTGTTGACCGTCATCGTTCCGAGGTTGCAGATGGCGCCGCCATTGTTGTTCAAGTTGTGAGACAGAGTTGTCTGGCTAACTGTCAGCATTCCCGCATTGTAAATTGCGCCGCCACAACTGTTCACATCGCCCCCATTCTCGATGGTTACACCAGACATGGCAGCGGTTACTCCAGGGCTGACCGAGAAAACGTCGGTTCCTGGAAGATCGGGAACGTTTCCGCCTCCGCTGATCGCGACCTTAGGGGCACCGGGACCGTAAATCGTCAGGTTCTTGTCAATGGTAAGGGGGCTACTCAGGGTGATGGTCCCGGTAACAGCAAATACGATGGTGTCACCGGCATTAGCCGCTTGTATCAGCCGCCGCAGTGACCCTGGACCGTTATCATTGGCGTTTGTAACTATTAACGTGGCTGCTGACACAGGGCAAGCGACCAGAATCGACAACGTTACTGGCGCAATAATCGCAAGAATACGTCGTAGGGATCGAAGAGTAGGCATACACGTCTCCCGTGGAACTCAGTAGTCGATTTATTGGTTGGGTCCAGGCCAAAGATCGTTCTCCAAGGGGTGCATTAACGACTGCTCATCGGGAATTCAGACCTATACATATGATAAACTAACCGTAAATAGATTCGGTGTCAATGCCCAAATTTCAACCAGAGTGTCCGGCGCGGCGAGAAAACCTCGGCTCTCTTACTAGCTACTAGCAGGGCTATAACCCCTTCTGCGCGTCGAAATCGTGGTCCACATACCTTCAGGAATTGGGAGGGAGCTGACACATTTCGAGCACGACGGCCCTGTACTCGGTTTGCCTGCTGGTCACCGGGAGTAGGAATCGAACCCCCGGATCGGGCGGTAGTTGTGACGGCTGTGCGTGGCGCTAATGTTAAAGTTCTGAATCAGCCGATATGCTGTATGAAGGGCGCTCGTCTAAATGTGCTGGTGACAAGAAATGGGAAAGGCCTTTTAGAAGAATCATTAATCATTTCATGGCTTTTCGTCGCTGGAAACCACTTCAGCAAGCACCCGTTTAAGGTGGCATTGGTCGATAGCAACTACCTACAGCGTGCTGGGCATCCTCATGACATTCATTGCGTACGGCCGCATGGTCTTGAAGCCGATCTTCTGAACGGCGGGCCGGCGCTGGCCGGACTGCAGCGGTGACTTTACTGGAGAGCCGGTCACCTCAAAACCCGCGCAGATTGGTGGTGGAAAGGGCTGTCGACAGCTATCGGTAAACGCTGGGTGACTACAAGCGACTATTCCATGTTGATGTGGATTGCCTGACTGAGCTATCATCTGCATCTGGAGGTTCGCGGATGGCAGGACGGCCTCGACGGTCCATGCACATGTCTACCTCGTGCAGGCCTCCGGTCACGAGAGAAAAATCACTTGCCGGCGCCGTCACTGTGGTTGCCGGCGCGACACGCGGCGCAGGTCGCGGCATCGCTCGAGCGTTCGGAGAAGCTGGTGCGACGGTCTATTGCACGGGACGAAGCGTGCGTGCCAACCGCTCCCCGTACAATCGTCCTGAAACGATTGAAGAGACAGCCGAAATGATCAGCGCGGCGGGCGGCTCCGCCGTCGCACTGCGCGTCGATCACACAGTGGAGGAAGAGGTGGAGGCCCTCTTCCAACAAGTGGAACGCGAACGTGGCCGCCTCGATGTACTCGTGAACAGCATCGCCGGCGAAGACCCATTGATGGCACAGTGGTGCTCTTTTTGGATGACGGATCTCAAGAATGCAGAGGCAGCCCTGCGGCAGTCGCTCCTGTCCCACATCATCACAGCCAAGCATGCGGCTCCCTATATGATTCGCAACCGCCGCGGGCTTATTGTGGAGGTGACGGAAAACGACGTGCTCAGCGCCGGAGGCAATCCGGTGACCCAGACGGTGAAGCTCGCGCTCAAAGGGTTGGCTCTCAACATGGCGGCAGAACTACGTCCGCATGGCGTAGCTGCAGTTGCAGTTACCCCCGGTTTTCTCAGGTCGGAGACGATGCTGGAGCGATTCGGCGTCACAGAGGAGACTGGCGCGAAGGCGGGAAGAAAGACCGGAACTTCCTGGAATCAGAGTCACCGTTGTTCGTGGGTCGCGCTGTTGTAGCATTGGCCGGAGACCCGGCGATCTTAGAGCATTCGGGACAGCTTTTCAGCTCTTGGGAACTCGGGCGTGCATACCGATTCAGGGACACCGATGGACGGCGGCCGGACTGGGGCGCCAGTAAGATCGACTTCTCAAAGCATCCGGAACAGTTGCTCGAGCTCCTCAGGACTGGCTCGGAGATCCAGCTTCGGTGGTTGAGCGAACTGCGGCGAAAGACGAAGCACTTTCTCACCCAGCTACCACAGACGAAGACCAAGGCTGTCCGCAGTACGAGGACGGGATTGGCCCAGGATTGACGGGCTCGGTAAAGCCGATAGTTGCGTCGAGATCCCTGCGCCGAAGCAAGTGGAGATGGATCCTCCCTCACGCCGAAGTGTTTAGAAATCGTATTCCTGTTGCGAAATCCTCTTCCACCAGCAAAGGCTAGTGAAGTCCGGTTGGGGGAAGCGCGCGGGCCGGGAGACGCCGGCGGCATCGTTCCACCAGCCCGTTGTCCGTCGCCGCGACCGCGAGTGCGCGTATCGGGATGTGCCGCGGCGCTGGCGCCGCATTCTTCCCATTCTTGAAGCGGTGACCCTAAGGAGCGACTGGCGCTGCCGGCGGGCGAGCGGTATGGCGCGTGACACGCCGCCCGCGGCGGCAGCCGTACGCTTTCACGATGGACCTACGGCCAGCCTGCCGCTCGACGTTGCCCAACGTGATCGCCGCGGCCTTAGACCGTCGCCGCCCGCCGCATGGCTAGCTCCGCGGGCCCCAGCGTTCCATCGATTTGAGTAGGGCCAGCGGAAGGGTGTCTCAGAAGCTCAGAGCGGTCCGGAATACGTTTACGGCGAAGAAATAGAGCTCGGCGTCGAGAGCACGCTTGATGTTCTCGGCCTTGCGGAAACCGTGCTGCTCGCCTGAAAAAAGGAAATATCCAACTGGCAGACCCTTTAAACGCAGTTTCTCCACCATGGCCTCGGCTTGGCGTGGCGGCACTACCCGGTCCTCTTCGCCCTGGAAGAAGATCACTGGGACCGAGAGCCGCCCGGCTTGAAAGATCGGCGACCGTGCGCGATACAAATCCTCCTGCTCGGGATACGGGCCCACCAGAGAGTCCAGATAGCGCGATTCGAACTTATGCGTGTCGCGAGCCAGCGCTGCGAGATCACTTACTCCGTAATGGCTGGCGCCCCCGCGGAAATAATCGCGGAAGGTCAGGGCAGCAAGGGTCGTATAGCCGCCCGCACTGCCGCCAGTGATAACGCTGCGAGATCCGTCAACCCGGCCCTGGTTGGCCGCATGGCGCGCACCGTTGACACAGTCGTCGACATCCACGATTCCCCAGTTGCCGTCCAGGCGCAGCCGGTAGGCGCGGCCGAAGCCGGTACTGCCGCCGTAATTCACGTCCAAAACGGAGATGCCGCGGCTGGTCCAATACTGGATGCGCAGGTCGAGCGTACTCGAGGCCGCCGCTGTGGGACCGCCGTGGCACATCACGACTAGCGGCGGCCGGTCTCCCTCCGGCGGCCGGTAGTCCGGATTGAAGGCGGGATAAAAGAGACCAAATGCAGTACGGTTTCCTTCTGTGGGAAACTCCACGGACTCCACTCCCGTAAAGTAGCGAGCGAGGTTGGGATCGTCCGCCAGCGCAGTCGATTTCTTCAGGACCTCAGTTTTGCCGGTAGTGAGGTTTAGATGGACGAAACTTGTCGGAATAGATGGCGATCCAGCGCGAAACACGACGCGATCCCCTTCTGCGCGCACAGAGGAAAACTCCGAATAGGGAAGATCGATAAAAGTCAACTTGCCCACAGCCAGGTCGATCACACCCAGCCGGCTGAGGCCCTTCGAAGCATACGAACAGATCAGCCGTCCTCGACCGGCGAAGGCGTAGGTCGACATGCCAAAGAGCCATTGAGGCTGCGCGAACTCGGCGTCCATGGGCAGCACGGCCTCGATATTTCGCGATGGCCAAGCCGCACGATACAGGTTCCACCAGCCAGTCCGGTCCGAGACGAAAAAGAGCGCCGTGCCGTCCGGACTCCACTCGGGTTGAAAGATCGACTCATGGGCACCGCCAGCGATCGTGATCGCGCCGCCAGCGGGTGCTCCGGCCGCATCGAGCGGCATTACGTAAAGGGCTGTTCCAACCCAGGGCATTCGTGGGTGGTCCCAGGCGAGGTAAGCCAGCCAAGTGCCGTCGGGTGAGAGCTTCGGGGATGAGTAGAAGTCGTGGCCTTCCGCCAGAACCCGGACGTTATACGGCTGGCTTAAGTCGACCGCGACAAGCATATTGGCCGGCTCGTGACCGGAGGCCGAATGGTCCTCACACACGCCGATCCACCGCCGGCGGCGCGCATCGATGACCCCATCCGCATATCGAAAAGGACCTTCGGGCGTTAGTGGCTCGGGTTCGGCCGCGCCGCGCGGGAGCGTGTATAGACGCTGGTCTTTGTCGTTGGCGAAGTAAAGCGCCCCCTCCGCAACCGTCCACGCGCCGCCGCCATATTCATGTGCGCGCGTCCGCACGTCAAACGGTGGTGGTAGCAGATCGCGGTCGGAAACGACCACACTGCGGCCCGCCTCGTGCGGCCGTCTTTCCAGCCAATATGGCTCTCCGCCGTCGAGCCGAATCTCCGAAAGGACAATCGACTGCGCTACGATCAGGTCTGAAGTGATGGGCGATTTCCAGGATCCACAAGGGGCAATATTCACTATGGCTGTATTCTACCCGCTGGGGAAGTAAGATGCTCAGGTACGGGCGGCTCGGAACGCTGTGTAACCACCGTCTGCTCAAAATCGAGACACGGGGCGCCCGCAGTTTGCGCATTCGATTCCGAGCGGGGTTTCGGCCACCGATTAGACGGATGCTATTGTCGCCCGGGAGCCACTCGAACCGCGATAATCCAATTGATGCTAATTGCAATCCTTGATTCCGATTTGATTCCAGGTGGCAAACGCGGAGGGCAAACATCCTGAATCGCTGGCAGTACCTGGCGATGTCCGGTGCTCTCGTGGTAGAGTGGCACCGGCGATTCAGAGGTGGGTCCATGGCGCAAAGCGTTGCGATTCCTTGGCCGGATCAGACCGCGGTGCAGTCGGCCGTTCCCTGGTACATCTGGGCTTGCACGCTGGCGGTGACTTCAGCCTCGTTCGGGGGCGTCTGGGACATTTCCTGGCACGAAAGCATCGGCCGGGACACCTTCTGGACGGCTCCTCACTTGTTCATCCATTTTGGCGGTATCCTAGCCGGCGCGGCCGCGGCGTATTTGATCTTCACCAGTACCTTCGGCCGTAGACCGGAACGAAGGTTCCGCGCGGTGCGCATCTGGGGGTTTTACGGGCCGCTGGGCGCCTTCGTATGCTGCTGGGGAGGCGCGGCCATGGTAACATCGGCACCGTTTGACAACTGGTGGCACCAGGCCTATGGGCTGGATGTGAAGATCCTGAGTCCGCCGCATGTGCTGCTGATCCTCGGGCTGCTGGCGATCCGCTTTGGCGTGGTAGTCCTGATCTTGGGGGAGATGAGCCGCGCGGAACGGGTCTTGCGGCGAAAGCTGCAGGCGATGCTGCTATACACATTCACGTTCCTTTTGGGTATCGCGATCGGCATTTTCCAGGAGTACACATTTACCGACGGCATGCATAGCGCGCTGTTTTACCTGCTGCTCTCGATCCTGGTTCCCCTGTTCCTGGCCGCCATCACGGAGGTTTCCGATTTTCGCTGGGCGGCGACCGCAGTGACCGGTATTTTTACGACCCTGAACCTGATGTTCCTTTGGTTGCTGCCATTGTTTCCCGCGGAGCCGAAGCTAGGACCGGTGTATAACCATGTGACCCACTTCGTTCCGCCTCCCTTTCCACTGCTGATCATAGCGCCGGCCATCGCGCTGGATCTGCTGCGCCCGAAGATCCAAGAGTGGAGCCGCGGGCGTCGCTCTCTGGCATTCGGCGCCGTGTTCCTGGGAGTATTCCTGGCCGTGCAATGGCCGTTCGCAGATTTTCTGCAGTCGCCGGCTTCGCGCAACTGGGTATTCGGAACGCAGTACTTCCCCTTCTTCGTTCCGCTCACGGATGAGTGGGTGCGGAATGTCTTCAGCCAGGTCGAGAGTGGCGCCTTAGAGTTCTGGTCGCGGATGGGAATGGCTTTGACCATCGCGATGCTGAGCGCCAGGGCCGGTCTGTCGCTGGGCGACTGGATGGGACGTCTACGGCGATAAGCCTGGCGCGTGCGGTACGCCGGCCGTGCCCCGTCGTCCATGCGGTGCCGGCCACGCAATCGACGCGGCTGGTCGTGCGCGCCAGCACTTCGGACCAGCTCAGCCATAGATTCTTGGCCGATGGCCACCTCGAAGGGATAAAGCCCAAAGCGTCGGCGTAATGCCGAATTCGCCGCGCCCGCTCGTTCCGCAACGTCGATTGGGATGTTGGAACCGACAGGCGAAAGCGCGTGCATCGAATGTTCGGCGTAATCCCGAATTGCAGGGTTCCACACCGAGCGTACGGCGTAATGCCGAACTCGATTAACGGCAGGCGTTTGTGAAGCGACAATGGCCACTTGATGTGCTGTGATGGAGAGGTCGAAGCATGTCAAACTTTCCATTAGAAACCCTTGAACAACACGCCTTGCGGTTCCCAAAGCTCACCGATGCGCAAATCGAACATCTCAGGAGCTCAAGTAAGGCCCGGCTTGCAAACCCGAGCGAGATCCTGTTCAATCAGGAAACGGCAGCCCCCGGCATCTTTGTCGTCCTGACAGGCAGCGTCGAAATCGTCGGTGTGTCGAACGGAGTGGAATCGATTCTGAGCGTTCTCGGGCCCGCAGAGTTCACCGGCGAGGTCACCCAGCTTTCTGGCCGGCGCAGCCTCGTTTTGTGTCGGGCGAGCGAAATGAGCGAGTTGCTTGAGATTGACAGGGCGAATCTGCGCCATATCATGCAGACCGATGCCTCACTCGGGGACGTGTTCTTGCGAGCTTTTCTGCTTCGCCGCATTTTTCTCGTCGCGAACTCAATCGGCGACGCTGTCTTGATCGGCTCAGGACTTTCCAGCGACACCTTGCGCCTGAGAACATTCCTCGGACGCAACGGCCATCCCTATACTTATCTGGACGTGGACGTGGATGCCGATATTCAGGTCGTATTGGATCAGTTCTCGGTTCAGATCACCGACATACCAGTCCTGATTTGCCGAGGCCAGCTCGTGCTGCGGAATCCCAGCAATTCCGAAACGGCGGCATGCTTCGGATTGAACGTGGGAATCGATGAGGTTGGCATCTTCGACCTGATTGTGGTTGGCGCGGGACCTGCCGGACTAGCGGCTGCGGTTTACGGCGCCTCGGAAGGGCTCCGCGTCCTGGTGTTAGAAAGCAATGCGCCGGGCGGCCAGGCAGGATCTAGCTCGCGAATAGAAAATTACCTCGGTTTCCCTATGGGGATTTCCGGACAGGAACTGGCGGACCGCGCATTCGTCCAGGCAGAAAAGTTCGGGGCGCAGATCTCCATTGCCCGGACCGCTTCGGGGCTCAAAAGTGTTAAACCTCCATACACGGTGGAGTTAGATGATGGAGGGCTCGTGCAGGGGCGCACGATCATAATCGCGGCGGGCTCGCGGTATAGAAAACTGGCCATCCCCAACATCGATCAGTTCGAGGGCGTCGGCATCTATTACGGCGCAACCCAGGTAGAGGCCCCGATGTGCCAGAACGTGGAGGTCGCCGTCGTGGGAGGGGGAAACTCGGCGGGTCAGGCGGCTCTGTTCCTGGCAGGCTTCGCCAAACGTGTCCATGTTTTAGTTCGCGGGCCGGGGCTCGCGCAAACGATGTCGAGGTATTTGATAGCTCGGATTGAGGCTACGCAGGCGATAACGGTGGAGACCTTAACGACCGTCGAGGCGCTTGAGGGCATTACGCACCTGGAGCGAATCCTCTGGCGAAACGCAAAGACGGGGCTGAGCAGCAGCCACGAAATCCCCCATTTGTTCGTGATGACCGGCGCTGATGCCAATACCGGCTGGCTTGGAAAGTGTCTTTCACTGGATTCCAAACGTTTCATTAAGACGGGACCGGATGTCGCAACCGAATGGCCGCTGAGTCGAGCTCCATTTCTGCTCGAAACGAGCCTCCCAGGGATCTTCGCGGTCGGAGATATACGGGCGAACAGTATTAAGCGAGTGGCATCGGCCGTTGGCGAAGGATCAATGGCAGTTCAGTTTGTCCACCAGGTTTTGGCCGGACGATAATCCTGACGGCGGACGAGTAAGACACCGACGAATGCTTTGGTTCGGTCGCGGGCATGCGTTCGTTAACTGTTGATGCCGTCCGGCAAATGATAGCAAGAGAGCGGCCTCCCCTATCGAACCTTCCAACCGACCCCAACCAGAAGGTCCACCTGGTTTTGCGATGATTGAATCGTTGGTCCATTGGGGAAGACCACCACAACGCCGACGTTGTTCCAATGCGTGTAGCGTACTACCGGCGACAAACGCAGCCGGCCGATTCCGAATTGCACTCCGCCGCCGATCACGATTCCGTGGCTTACGGGCGAAGCATAGTCGCTGATGGGTCCGTTGATCACGCGCGGCGCATAGCCGCCTTCCAGAAAAGGCTTGACCAGCGGAAACGGGAGCCTGTATCTGAGCAGCAACGGAAACTCCCATGAATTTCCGCGCTCGGCGGTCGCCAAATCAGACGATTGAAATCCTTCGCGCCGATACAGCGCATCGGCCTCGAACCCCAAACCCAACGGTAGGCCGATATCCAGTTCCGGCCCTACGACGTAGCGCTTTGACACAGTCGACACAAATTGACTGCTGAATTCGTCGGTGACCATACCTCCGCCGATGCCGCCGATCCAAATCGACTGCCCGAAGCAAACACAAGAAGCCAAAATGCCGCCGGCCGTCAGTAAGCAAGAACGCATAACGTATCACGCTCCATATTCTAAATCGCACCCGACCTTTCGATGCAATTCCGTGGCCAGATCGGCCGAAAAACTGCAAGGAACCGCGCATCGGCCGATTCTAATTCAGAGAGATTCGCTACCACTAGTTATTAGGTTAGATTGTTTACCGCAATATGCCAGCGAGAATATGTTTCGGATCTTCCGTCATACGGGCAATCGATGGTCGAGATTCGGCGTTCGCTGAACCTCGCGGAATCGGCCAGGTCCACCATTGCCGGTAGCGCGGATCGGAAATCACAAGAACGGGCAAGCAGTAAGCAGCTTGCCTCGGGCAGCCGCCTCCATAAACATACCAGTCCTTGCGCGCCGGAATGCTGATGGAAAGCGGCGAAAGAGGCCGGGACCCTTCAGCCCGCGGTGACCGGCAAGTGCGCCCCTGCACAAAACATTATCCGATGGACACGAAGGGCCGCTCCCTTCCGGCGATCTTCGAATTTCTGGTCGCTGGGCAGGTCCGACCGCTGGATCCTTAGGTTCTCCAGCAGCCTGACATGCCCGAATAATACTTCCATTTCCTCTGCAGTGATATCAAAGAATTCTGCTTGTTTGATCCCCAATTCCAGCCGTTCTAACCGCTTTTCTTTTGGCCCCGCGCTGGAACCCGCCTAACCGCGCCAGGCTGCTCACGCGGGCATCCAAGTCTTCTGTCTTAGACGTGCTGTTGGCCATTTTCCAAAGGTTTTCTGCGGCCCGGAGCCGGATGCCTCTCGGCGCCTTGGGGTCGTTCACGGTGTCTCCCGGCAGGCAGTCTGAAAACCTTGGTTCTCTCGCCAGCGGCGCAGCGTCTTTTCGCGCACACAGGCTTGCCGGGCAGCTTCCAGCAGGGTGGACGCCGGCATTCGTCTGACGATGCTACGCTCCTGGATATATAAAGTATTCATACAAGGACGTACTTTATGACAGAACGACAAAGGTGCTTGGATCCGGTTCATCTGCGGTCACCCGCGGCGGGACAGCCACTGCGGCGAAGCGTTGGAACAGGGGGTGTGGGGGAGAAAGTTTTTAAAGGTTTCGCTCCCACCGGCACTGCCTCGACCCAAAAAGCCGCCCCAACTCATACTGCGGATCAACCTGTCTGAGTTACTATATAAGTGCTACCCATGTACAACCAGACCAGCAAGCTATTAGGCAACTTAGGCGACCCACTCATCCTGATCATCTTACTGGCCCTCTGCGCATTACTGCTCTGGAAACGTCGCCGTCCGGCCTTCTGGCTCCTGTTCGCCTCTCTCAGCCTGCTCTTAATCTTCACCTCTACCTTTGCATCGAAACGGCTGATACGCTCTCTCGAAGATCAGTACCCGGACCACGGTCTAGACGTCTCCCAAGCCCAGGCTATAGTAGTGTTGGGCGGCACCATTCAAATGCCCTCCCCAATGCACCACTTGACGCATCTTACCGAACCAAGCGATCGTCTGTTGACCGCCTTCCGTCTCTATCGAGCTGGCAAAGCCCCGCTCGTCTTCTGCACCGGCGGCAACAATCCAATAGCAGGACATGCCAACGAAACTCCCGAAGCCACCTGGATGGCCCGCTTACTCGAAGAGTGGGACATCCCGCCTTCTGCCATACAGGTAGAAACCGGCTCGATCAATACGCACGAAAATGCCATGGGCAGTTACCAGATCCTCTCGGCCCGCGGCATCCGGCGAATTCTCCTGGTAACCTCGGCCATCCATATGCCACGAGCGTCGGGCGCCTTTCGCAAAGCAGGTTTCGACGTCACCCCAGCACCGGCGGACTTCCACAGCGGCTGGGGCGAAGGAACCACAATCGAAAAATGGCTGCCCACGGCCAACAACCTGGTGAAATCCGACACCGCCTTGCATGAGTGGTTAGGTATCGGCATCTACCGGCTGCGCGGCTGGATGTAATACATCCGTACAAAGTGTAAGACAAAAAACATAAGTTCAGCCGAAACCCCTGGTACAACCCGACAGTACCGACATGACTAGGTATCGGGTACACTCCTGCCGGATAATAAGCATTCGGGAGACTCAGGCAGTGACTAGAGACACAGTCAGGCGAACGAACCTGGTTCTATGAACGAGTAACTATCATGTACTCTTCTCTTGCTATAGTCTTCCTCGGCGCTCTGGTGCTTTCCGCGATGGTGACGCCGATCTCACGGAACGTAGCATTATGGCTGAATCTGGTGGATCGTCCGGACGGCACCCGCAAACTGCACCGACGGCCAATCCCCAGGGTCGGCGGTATCGCGATCATATTATCCATGGCGGCGGCTTACATTTGTCTGACATTCCTGCCGTTCACTCGAGCTCAGGCGATTACCGCGGCGCTCGCCTCGCATTGGCCTTTTCTGGTTGCGCTGGCCGTCGTGTTCGCCACAGGATTCGTGGACGACATCGCCGGCTTAACCCCGCGGCAAAAGCTCCTGGGTCTGGCCATAGCCGCTGGCTTGGTCTGCGTCAGCGGTATTCAGATCCATTCCTTAGGGCCGTTGCACTTACCCACCTGGCTGGCAGTGCCTGTCACCATCCTATGGCTGGCTGCCTGTGCGACCGCTTTCAATCTGATTGACGGACTAGATGGATTGGCGACTGGCGTGGCATTGATCGCCGCGACCTGTATGTTAGTTGCGGCCAGTCTGGCGGGGCCCGATAGCAATTACCTGCTAGTCTTGGCGCTGGTTCCTATGGCTGGTGCACTGCTGGGATTTCTGCCCTATAACTTCAACCCTGCCTCTATTTTCCTGGGCGACTCGGGAAGCCTTATGATCGGTTTCCTGCTAGGGTGCGCGGGCGTGCTGTGGAGCCATAAGTCTGTCACCGTGCTGGACATGACCGCGCCACTCATGGCCCTTGCCATTCCGCTGCTGGACGCCATCCTGTCTGTCACGCGCCGCTTTCTGCGGGGCCGGCCGATCTTCGCGGCCGATCGCGGCCACATTCATCATCGTCTGCTGGATCTTGGATTTTCTCCTCGCCAGGCAGCCGTCTTACTATATGGCGCTTGCTTATTGGCTGGTGCTTTTTCCCTGGCAGAAAGTCGGCCGTCGGGCGGAGTGTGGCTCATCGTCCTGTTCTGTGCCGTAGTCTGGCTGGGAATTCAGACCCTCGGCTACGTGGAGTTCGGGCTGGCTGGCCGGCTGATGCTGTCCGGCGCATTCCGAAGATCCATCGACGCCCAGCTGAATCTGCGCACCGTCGAGAATTCATTGCGGGCCGCCGAATCCCTGCCGGAGTGCTGGACGGCGCTCTGCGAGGCCTGCCGGCTGTTCGGCTTTACCGAAGCCCGGATACGATGCGCCGATCGAATGCTGCACAAACAGTTCGGAAACCGGCGCTCGAAGCAGGGCTGGAACGTGCGTATATCGCTGCCCGGCGGCGATTACATCAACTTCACCCGGCCCCCGGATTCGGAAGTACTCCCCATGGGTGTCGCGCCCTTGGTAGACATGGTCGGCAAAGTCATGGCCGAAAAGTGTCTCGTGTTTTCTGAGTTTGTGCCAACTCTCGCGCCGGTTACGTCCTTATACGAGATCGATGGCCACCGGCGCAGAGCGGCTGATTCAGTGTGAGGCTTCAGCATGCGGCTTTTCATTTTCGCTCTTTGGTTGTGCCTGGCGTTTCCGCTTGTAACGTTCGGTTTTCAGTCATCCAGTTTTAGTGACGCACCACAGGATAACTCTGGCAGCGATTACACCCCGGTAGCCTCCACCACCAGCGGATGGTCCGAGTTGTATAGCGGCCCTCCCGCAGACAGCGCCGGCAACTTCGTGGCGGATGAGAGCGCGTCATATTCCAAGGATCTGGTCGCCTTGAACGCCACACCTCTGTACGGCGTTCGCCCGGCTACTACTTCCATAAACCGCGATCAGTCAGCCGGCATAACGGGAATCACGGCAATTTTGCTCCTGATAGGAGCGCTCCGGCTCTACTTTAGTTCGCGGGTGTTTCGCAAGTTCCTTTTTGATACGTTTTCCCCGCTTTCTCCGCTCGGTTATTGACGGCGGTGGGGACATGTTGCGGGGCGGTCGGTTTGCAAGTACTAAGATGGCGTTCCGAAACGATAGTACGTAAGACAGCTGTCAGACAGGTTTGTGAGTAATATTATTGATTTCATATTCTTCGCGCAGTAACATCAATATAGCGGATAAGGGAATAGACAAGTGTTTGTTAATGTAATGCTGGTGCTCATTCTGGTTAGCGTGTGGGTGGGTCTATATCAGATTGTGAAGCAGCAGGGCCGCCTTCTGTTGCGGCTCGAAAAACTCGAGGAGCCACGCGTCTCCGAAGACTCCGCCGCCGCCCCTTCAGGTCTGCCGGTGGGAACAGCATTTCCCGGCTTTCGCTTACCCGATCTTTCCGGCAAAATGATCGAGCTAGAACCATCCCGGCACCAGCAGATCTTGTTGGTGCACTGGAATCCGGACTGCAGTTTCTGCGAGATGATCGCCGCGCAACTGGCCGGTCTGCACCCGGACTTAGGTAAGCAGGATATCCAGTTGCTCCTGCTGGCCCACGGTAATGCGGCCAGGAACCGTGAGTTAGCCGAAACGCACGGTCTCTCTTGTCCCATCCTGCTGCTGGATGGGAATCCGCCCTGTGAGCCCTTCGCCAGTATGGGCACTCCAGTCGCTTATCTGCTCGACAAAGAACGTCGGATCGCCCGGCCTCTGGCAGTGGGTTTCGAAGAAGTAGTCAACCTGGCGCGTGCTGCCCTCGTCGCAGACGCTGCCCCACCAGGCGCAGATCCGCGGCGTCCGCAAGCATTGCCCGGCGCCCAGCCCCTGACCGACAGCCGCCTGGTACGGGACGGCCTGAAAGCAGGCACTCCGGCTCCCTTATTTCAGCTTCCGGATCTGGGTGGCGGCGTGGTTTCGCTCGCCGACTACCGTGGCCGGCGGGTGCTTCTGGTCTTCACCGATCCACACTGCGGGCCCTGCGACGCATTGGCGCCGGAGTTGGCGCAGTTCGACCGGGAGCACTGCAATAACGGACTGCAGTTCATCCTGGTGGGGCGCGGCGAGCCGGCGGAGAATCGCCGCAAGGCCGAGCAGTTTGGGATTCGCTTTCCGGTGGTGCTGCAGGAGAAATGGAAGCTGTCGAAGAAATACGGGATCTTCGCCACGCCAGTGGCCTTTCTGGTAGACGAAGACGGTCTCCTGATGCAAGACGTGGCTGTGGGTGCGGAAGCGATTACGGCCTTGGCGCGAGAAGGCCTGAAGGCAAGAAAGGACTACGAAAGTGCGTTTTCTGCTTGATGATGTCGCTAAGATAGTGGCGAGCCCGGTGCCGCGCCGGCAGGCGCTCAAACTCCTCGGAGGAACCCTGTCCGGCGCAATTTTGGGAGCCTTCGGAATCCGCTCGGCCGCGGGCCAGTCGCAGGTGATCAAGGTCTGCCCCAAGGGAACCACGGTCTGCGGCGCAAACTGTTGCACCTCCGGACAAGCCTGTTGCAGCACGTGTAGCCAGCCCTTCTGCGCCACCAAAGGCAAGACCTGCTGCGGCAGCGCGGCCTGCGGTCCAACCCAGAAATGCTGCGGCACTGGAGCCACGGCCTTCTGTGCGCCGGCAGCAAACACGTGCTGCGGCACAACGTCGTGCGGGCCGAACCAGACCTGCTGTACCACGGGCGGCACACCCTTCTGCGTCACCAAAGGCAAGACGTGCTGCGGCAATACGGCCTGCGCATCCACCCAGATGTGCTGCGAAACCTGTTCTTCGCCTTTCTGTGCCACCAAGGGGAAGACCTGCTGCGTGAAAACAGCGTGTAGCTCCGGGGACGTATGCTGCAATGGAGTCTGCTGCGCCAAAGGCCAGGTCTGCTCGAATGGGCGCTGCACCGCCTCCAAGTCCAGCGCCGAAGATTAGGACAGCGCTCGATTGACACCCTGGCGCCCTTTCTGTATGCTGGCTATGGGAAATTGCAGTTAGATAAACTCCGACGCCCGCTGTCGATCGAAAGCGTTCGCGACGGCGGCGCTTATGTGCTGGACCCGGCTCCGCTGACCCAGACCAACCTCTTCCTCCGCGTCGGCTCAATCGACGACCTGTTCTTCAAGCTGCCCTCCGCGCGGGGCTGGGCCGATTACCGCAGTTTCTTCAGGTTCCCGCAGCCGCACCCCGAAGATATCCGCGCACTGGAATCCTATGAGCGATTCGAGAACCTGCCCGCCACGCTGGTTCGATTTCCCGCTCTCGACGTACTGCATGATGCGGAGACCGCGCATTATCTGGCCGTCCACAAGCTGCAGTACGAGAGGATCCGCAATCAGACCGCCGTAGGCATTCCACATGCGCGCTTTGGCGCAATGCGCTCGGCACGCCGCGGGTTCCGGCAGCGAATCGAGCCGGCGCTATTCCAGGAGCGGGTCTCGGGAACCACCCTCTGGGATATCTTCGACTTTGACTCTCTGCGCATCCAGCCTGCGTGGCGGCCCCACCTGCCGGTCATTTCCGCCCAGTTGTCCAACTTTCTGGACTCGGGCTTGCTCGACCACGTGGACTGGAATATCCAGAACTTTGTCTACCACGCGGAGCAGGAGCGCCTTTTCTACGTCGATCTCAAGCCGACCATCTTTGTCGCCAAATCCAGCAATGCGCACAACCTTAAAGGCATTCGAGACTACTTCCTCGACTGACCGCGTGCCCCGCCGCTCGCTGCTGGCGCTGACGCTGTTTGCGCTTGCGCTCGGATATGCCGTCTTCCAGGATGGCGGCCTTCTGCTGACCGACTGGAACATCAGTCTGTTACTCCTCAGCATGGCCGCCTTTGTCTACTGGACTGGCAGCGTCCCCGGCAGTGTCGAAGCCAGTAAAGGTCCGTCGTTAGGGCCTCTGTTCCTGGGTTACATCGCCTTTCAATGGCTGCCGCTGCCGGTGGGTATATTGCGGATTCTCTCACCGGAACGGGCCCGGATCCTCGATAGTCTGGCCCCCCTTACGGCTGTGCGGTTCGCGTCGCTCGCAGTTACCCCGGCCACCACTTTTCTATATCTCTTCCGTTTTATCGGGTACGCGCTGGTGTTCCTGGCACTCCGCGATGTGACCCGCCGGTGGCCTGCCGCACGCAGATGGCTGGCAGTTATTCCCGTGGCCGGTTTGGCGGTATTTGAGGCGGGCTTAGGTTTTTGGCAGAGTTCCGTGAATCAGGAGGTTGAAGGAACCTATGTCAACCGGAACCATTTCGCCGGGATGCTCGAAATGGCTCTACCGCTTACGTTGGCATTCGGCATTGCACTCCTGCAGCGGCAGCGGGCCAACCGTCGCTTGCCTGGTGCGCGCACTTTCGCCGCAGGTGCGCTGCTAATTTCGTCCGGCGTGATTTTGGCCGGCCTGCTGGGCTCGCTTTCGAAAATGGGCTTCGTCGCCGGCCTGGTCGGACTGTTCACCATGGCTGCGTTGGCGGTTGCAACCAGGGTAGACGGATGGAAACGCGGTCTGGCCATAGCCGGCATTGCCGCCCTGGTTCTGTTCCTGTTTGTCTTCTTGCCCTCTGACGAGTTAGTGGCCAGGTTTGGCGGCCTAACCGCGCCAGGAGAGCCCGCGGAGGGACGCTGGCCCATCTGGCGCGACACGCTGCACCTGATCGCCGCTTATCCTGTCTTCGGCTCCGGATTAGGCACTTACGGCGTGGCTTTTCTCAAATATCAGACCAGCATCGTCGACCGTCTCTTCGACTTCGCGCACAACGATTACTTACAACTGATCTCCGAACTCGGCGGCGCCGGTTTCCTGCTGCTGGCAGCATTGGTGCTGCCAGTAGCCGCGCATGCGATTCGCTGCGCAACGCGCGGCCACGATCCGGACACACGCTGGCTCGCGCTGGGCTGCGCTGGATCTTTCGCGGCGATCGCTATGCATAGCTTTGCCGATTTCAATACCTACATCCCCGCGAACGCGTTGCTGCTCGCTTGGATCGGCGGAATCTGCGCGGGACTGCCCGCACAGTCGGCGCCGGCGGCCGCACGGTACGACCGGCGATTCGGCCGGCACCTCGCGCTACTCTTGGCGGGGTTACTGGCTGTCTATGCTCCAGCTTGGATCATCTTCCGGACGCTCTTCCGTAGCGACGCGGGGGCCGAAGCGATCTTCTGCCGGTTCGGTATTTGTGACACGGATGCGGTCATTGCGGCCGAGACGCTCGGTCATGCCGGCAATCTGGCGGCAATTCCGGAAGCGGAGCTACTGCGGGCGCTGCGGAGAGATCCCAATTCGCCGGACCGCTGGTGCGATACGGGTGAAAGCATCCTGCGAGACGGCCATCGGAACCTGGCCGCGTACTGCTTCGCCCGAGCTCTGGCTTTGGGTCCCCACATCCCGCCGCTTCTGATGCGTGTCTCTGATTCCTATTACAAGCTAAATCAGACCGAGCGAGCTCTGGAGTTACGCGCGCGCGCCTTACGAGAAACCGATACCTACGACGAACTTATATTCGACTGGTATGGGAGTAAGAAACTGCCCGCCAGTGTGGTCCTGGCGCAAGGCTTGCCGGATACCCCCCGCGCCGGGCGAACCTATCTACGCCACCTGATGACTCTCGATCAGTCGCGCGATGCCACCGCAGCCTGGAATTGGAATGTGACGCACGGCTATGTCGACGAGCGGCTGGCGGAGGATTACACTGACTTTCTGATGCGGCGGGAAGAGTACGAAGCCGCCGCCCAAGCCTGGGCGCGATACCTGGGTTCGCGCCGCGATGGATACCTCGAATCCAACTGGGTTTTCAACGGCGACTTCGAACGCGAATTGTCTGGGTCGCCGCTCGACTGGCGCATAGATCCGCGGGAGGATGTGGAGGTCTCACGCGATGACGGCATGGCGCACACAGGTGCGCATTCCTTGCGTATTACGTTTGCAGGCCGGGAGAACGTGAACTACGGTTCCGTTTCGCAGACAGCTTTCGTGAAGCCCGGAAGATATCGCTTTCAAGCCTTCGTGCGAACCGATCGAATCACTACCGATGAGGGGGTCGGATTCCGGATTGTGGATGCCGCCGGATCTTCCGGACTGAATGTGATGACCGAACGTCTGACTGGCACGCATGACTGGACAAAACTCGAACAGGTCTTCGTCGTGAGCCCCCAAACCAAGCTGATCCGTATCGTGGTAGTCCGCCAGCCATCCTGGAAGTTCGACAACAAGATCAGCGGCAGTTTCTGGATCGATACCGTCAAACTAGCGCCGGAAGGCGGGCTCTAGCCGAATGTCACTTAGTTTTCGCGCGACCGAGCACCTGCCATAAATTGTGGCAGGACTCCAGTCCTGCGGCCGACGTCTACGCCGGCCTGCTCGCGTTTGGAATGGCTGATTGCACGCGCGAAGGGCGGGTCCTGGAGGACCCGCGCAGACCTGGAGGTCTGCCCCACAAATTAGGCAGCACTCCCAGATCATAATGGGTATCCGCAGTCGACAAGTCGATGGGCAGCGTCGCCAGCCCCGAAGCATTCACCTGGTAGACCGGTTCGAAGCTCTGCTGTACTCCGGAAACGACTGGCAGCGCCTAGGCGGCTACCAATCCGGCCGAGCCCGGCAGGAACACCCCCGGCGAAACGGTCCCGATTTGATACGATACGCTTCTATGAAACCGTCGTCGCCCGGCCGCGTCGCTTTCCGCCATGGCGTGCTCCTGGCATGGCTGGCTCTTGCTGTAATTCAGGCGACGGCCCAGTCTCCCGCGCGCTTCTCTCCCAGCCGGATGGACACCTTCTTATACGGCGCCGCCTTCTACGAGGAATACATGCCGGAGGACCGCCTGGACAAAGACGTCCAGTTGATGCAACAGGCCGGCCTGAACGTCGTCCGCGTGGGAGAATCTACCTGGAGCCTATGGGAACCCCAGGACGGCCAGTTCGAATTCGCCTGGATGGACCGCATCGTCGAGCGCCTGGCGCGTGCGCACATTCGCGTCGTCATGGGCACGCCCACTTACTCGATTCCTCCGTGGATGTTCAAAGAGCATCCCGAAATTCTGGTTACCCACCGCAACGGCGAGAAAGCCACTTACGGCATTCGCCAGAACATGGACATCACCAACCCGGATTTTCTACGCTATGCCGAGCGTGTGATCCGCAAGATTGCCGAACATTATCGCGATAACCCCGCCATCATCGGCTACCAGATCGACAACGAAACTACGTCGTACGATACGGCCGGCCCCAATGTGCAGGCCGGTTTCGTGCGCTACCTGCAGGACAAGTTTTCGACTGTCGACCGCCTGAATAAAATCTGGGGACTGGTCTACTGGGGCCAGAGCCTGTACGACTGGTCCGAAGTGCCGCCGCGCGCCGGAATTCTGAATCCCGGGTGGAAGCTTGAGTGGGACCGTTATCAGGATTCGCTCGCCACGCATTACCTCGCCTGGCAGGCCGCGCTGGTGCGCGAATATCTGCGTCCCGACCAGTTCGTCATGCAGGACTTCGGCGGCGCCACGCGCGCGGATGTTAACGAGTACGAAGTCGCGCAAACGCTGGACATCGCCGGCATGAATCCTTACCATCCAACGCAGGATTTGTACAACGGCGAAGGCTCCAGCTACGGCGGAGACTTTGCCCGATCGCTGAAGGGCACCAATTATCTGGTGACCGAGATCAACGCGCAGACCATTGGCTGGGATTCCCGCAGCCAGTTCCCGCCCTACGACGGCCAACTGCGCCAGGACGTCTACCTGATGGCCTCGACCGGCGCCAACATGGTCGAGTACTGGCATTGGCACTCGCTGCATTATGGCCAGGAGACCTACTGGAAGGGAGTGCTGTCGCACGATCTGGAGCCGGGCCGCATCTATGCCGAAGTGTCGCGCACGGCGCATGAATTAGAGCGCATCGGCCCGCGCATTGTGGATTTCAAACCGGCTCACGCCGTGGCGCTGCTTTACAGCAACGACTCGCGGCGCGCTACCGATTACATGCCCTTTCTCGTTTCGCAGCCGGCCGGCGATATGCCTTGGCACCATCCCGGCGGCTACGAACTCGAAATGCGCCGGCTTTACCGCGCACTCTACCGCTTGAACGTGGGCGTGGATTTCGTCTTCCCCGAGACCGCGGACTTGAATGCGTACAAAATTGTCGTGGTTCCACCGCTGTACATCGCCAGCGACGCACTGCTCGCGCGCCTGGTGGATTACGTGCGTTCGGGCGGACACCTGGTGCTGACGTTGAAAAGCGGTTTCTGCGACGAGTACTCAACCGTGCGCCACGCCATGGCTCCCGGTCCGCTGCGCGAGGCCGCCGGCTTTCACTATCAGGAATTCTCCAATCTGGCGAAGCCGCTGGCGCTCAAGGGCGATCCGTTTCAGGCCGGCGCTGAAAACCGGGTGAGCGACTGGGCAGACATGCTGCTGCTCGATCAGGCCAAGGTCCTGGCCTATTACGATCACCCGTTTTTTGGAAAGTACCCGGCCATTACGGAGAACCCTTTCGGCAAGGGCATGCTGACGTACGAGGGGTCAGTGCTCAGCGACGGATTGCAACAGAAAATTCTGGCGCGGGTCCTGGAGCAGGCGCAATTGACCGGACCGGACCAGAAACTGCCGCCCGCAGTCAGGGTGAAGCACGGCACCAGCCGCGCCGGACGGCCGATGCATTATTACTTCAACTTTTCACCGTCGCCGCAGCGATTCACTTACACCTACGCCGTGGGGCAAAACCTGATTTCCAATAGGACGGTGTCCAGTGGCGCTGGTCTTACGCTGGAGCCGTGGGGTGTAGCAATCGTGGAGCAGGATAAGCCTTAGCAGTATTACTGCAACCTTTCGGAATAGAGCGCCAATCGATCCCTGACGGTCGCGGCAACGGACGGCGTGGCGCGCGCGGCATACGGCGTGCATGCTTCCATCGCCAAGCGCTCGGGCGTGGTCTTCCGTTCGAGCGACGTGCGCGCTCGCGGCAGATGCCCGCCCAGCACGTCCGCCGATTTCCGCCGGACCGCTTCCGATTAACACCTAGCCTGGTTCGACCAAGTGGACTCTCAACAGCATTAACTTCGATGTTTGGGCTATAATAGCGAACTGTCGGCGACTCAAGCAGCGTGGCCGGCGCACAGACAGGAGGCACTATGGATGGCAGCCGTAGGGACTTTCTGAAGGTAGCGGCACTGGGCGGCGCCGCTGGGTCGTGGCTGGGATTCGACCTGCAACCTGCGTATGCCCAGCTCAGCCAGCTCAAGATCGCACGTGCATCGGAAACGCGTTCCACTTGCCCTTATTGCTCGGTGAGTTGCGGCGTCATCATTTACACAATCGGCGATAAAGCCAAGAACGTGACACCGCAAGTGATTCACGTGGAAGGCGACCCGGACCACCCCATCAATCGCGGCACGCTTTGCCCCAAGGGTGCGTCTCTTCAGCAGGACATCCTGAACCCGCGGCGGCTCTTAAAACCGCAGGTCCGGCGGCCCGGCTCCGATCATTGGGAAGACATCGCCTGGGACCAGGCCATCGACGAAATCGGCCGCTGGGTGAAGAAGACCCGCGACGCAACTTTCATCGAGCAGGACGCACAGGGGCGCATCGTGAACCGCTGTGAAAGCATCGGTTGGATCGGCGGCTGCACGGATACAAACGAATTCAACTATCTCGCCGGCAAGGCGATGCGCAGCCTGGGGGTCTGCTACATCGAAACCCAGGCCCGTGTTTGACACGGCCCTACGGTCTCCAGTTTGGGGCCCACGTTCGGACGCGGTGCGATGACCAATGGTTATGTCGATATTAAGAATACCGACATGATGTTGATCATGGGTGGCAACCCCGCCGAGAATCATCCTTGCGGTTTCAAGTGGGCCATCGAAGCCAAGCGGAACCGCAACGCGAAAATGATTGTGGTCGATCCGCGCTTCACGCGCACGGCGGCTACTTCGGATCTGTTCCTGCAGATTCGCGCCGGGGCGGATATTGCGTTCCTCGGCGGCGTGATCCGTTACGCCATCGAGAACAATCGCATCGCGAAGGACTACCTCGTCAACTACACCAACGCCGCGTTTATCGTGAAGGACGGCTTTAAGCTGCCGGACGACGGATTGTACTCAGGCTTCGATGCGGGCACCCAAACCTACGACAAATCGACCTGGAATTACGAGGCTGCCGGGGCTGCCGCGGGAACCCAGCCGGGTCTGCCGCCTACCGTCAATGCCGACCTGAGCTTGCAGCATCCGCGCTGCGTCTTCCAGTTACTCAAGACCCAATATTCGCGTTATACGCCAGAGATGGTCGAGCGCATCACCGGTATACCGAAAGACGAGTTCCTGAAGGCCGCGGAGCTATTCACTTCCGTCCGCAAAGACGGCGACATGAAGAAGGTCGCCACTATCATGTACGCGGTTGGTTGGACGCAGCATACCTTTGGAACGCAGATTATCCGGACCGCGGCCATGCTGCAATTACTGCTCGGCAACGTGGGACGTGCGGGCGGCGGCGTGAACGCCCTGCGGGGTCACTCCAATATCCAGGGCGCCACCGATATGGGCGGCGTGTTCGACATCTGGCCCGGCTACCTAAAAGTGCCCACGCCGGCCGATACCACCCTGAAAGGCTATTTGGATCGCACCACGCCCACGGTTTCCAAGCCGGCCGCATGGGACTCGTTCAACTATTGGTCGAACACTCCGCGCTTCGCCGTCTCTTACCTGAAAGCCATGTATGGAGACGCGGCTACCAAGGAGAACGACTTCGCATTCCATTACATGCCGAAGGTGGATCGCAATTACTCCTGGACCGAGCTTTGGGACCAGATGTACCGCGGCTTCGTGAAAGGATTGTTTGCGTTCGGTATGAACGGCGTGGCTATCGGTCCCGATTCGCAGAAGAATATCGCGGCTCTGAAAAAGGCCGACTTTCTGGTAGTGGGCGAGATCTATCCGGACGAGACCAGCGAATTCTGGAACTCGCCGGGGATCACGGAGGCGGAGAAGAAGGAAATCAAGACCACCGTTTACCGTCTGGCCTGCGCTGGATTTGCCGAAAAAGATGGATCGATGACTAACTCCGCGCGCTGGCTGCAGTGGAAGGACATCGCCGTACCGACGCCGGGCCAGGCCCGTCTCGACCAGGACATCGTCGCGCAGATTTTCTTAAAAGTGCGCGAGCTTTATAAGGCCGAAGGCGGCAAGTTTCCCGACCCCCTCATGCACTTGACGTGGGCATACAGTGATCCGCAGCATCCGTCGCTGGGCGAAGTTGCGAAAGAGATCAACGGCAAGGCGATCACTGATGTGACCGATCCCAAGACGCAGCAAGTGATCAAGGCGGGCCAGCAATTGCCGGGCTTCGCGTGGTTGCGGGACGACGGCACCACGTCGTGCGGCAACTGGATCTATTCCGGATCGTGGACCGAGGCTGGCGCGCAACTTGCCCGCCGCGGCACCGAAGATCCCTCTGGCTTGGGGGTCTATCCGAACTGGGCATGGTCGTGGCCGGCGAATCGCCGCGTTCTATATAACCGCGCGTCCTGTGATCCGGCGGGCCAGCCTTGGGATCCCACCCGCAGGCAGATCTGGTGGAACGAGAAGACCCAGCTATGGACCGGCGTCGACGTGCCCGATTTCAAGCCCGATTCGCCACCAAAAGATCACATGGGGCCGTTCATTATGACTCCGGAAGGTGTCGGCCGCATCTTCGGACCCCTGGCAGCGTTCGCCGATGGACCATTCCCCGAGCATTACGAACCATTTGAGAGTCCTGTACAAAATGCTCTGCACCCGGCGCAATCGAATAATCCGGTGGTGAAGAAGTTGAGTACGCCGGCGGATAAGTTCGGAACCTCGAGCGAGGGCTACAATGTCATCTGCACTACTTACCGTCTGACGGAGCACTACCATTACTGGACGAAGAACAATCCTGTCAACGTGCAGCTCATCCCGGAGCCTTTCATTGAGATGCCGGTGGAGTTGGCGAACGAGTTAGGTATACGGGGCGGTGAACTGGTGAAGATTACGAGCGCGCGCAGTTACTACATTGCCAAGGCCTTCGTCACCAAGCGCATCAAGCCCATGACTATCGACGGCAAGAAGATCTATCAGATCGGCCTGCCGATCCACCAGGGCTTCCGCGGTATCCAGGAAGACGCCGGGAAGAACGCGCGCACGCTGGCCAACCGCCTCTCGCCTACAGTGGTGGACCCAAATGCATATACTCCCGAATTCAAGGGCTTCCTCGTAAAGGTGGAAAAGGCATGAGCCAGGCCACGCTGGCAATTCGCAGGATCTCCGGGCATGCCGGAACCGCTCCCGGCACGGGAGTCGAGCGCGAGGAACAGGTCTGCAAGCTCGTAGATACGACTACCTGCATCGGCTGCAAAGCCTGCGAGGTGGCCTGCCTCGAATGGAACGGCTATAGCTTCCGCGACACGGTCTTTCAGAATAGCTATCAGACCATGCCGGAGACCGCCTGGAACTATTGGAACCTGATCAAGTTCAACGAGCACGAGCGCGAAGACGGCAGCATGATGCTGCTGATGCGCAAAGACCAGTGTATGCATTGCGCCGAGCCGGGCTGCCTGGCTGCCTGCCCGGCCGACGGCGCGATTGTCCAATATATAAACGGCATCGTCGACTTCCAGCAGGCTAATTGCATTGGCTGCGGATACTGCGTCAGCGGATGCCCGTTCAACATTCCCAAGTTCAACCGGCAGACGAAGAAGATGTTCAAGTGTACGCTGTGCTCTGATCGCGTGAACGAGGGTCTGGAACCGGCCTGTATTAAGTCGTGCCCCACCGGCTGTCTGCACTTCGGCACCAAGGAAGATATGAAGCAACTGGCGGAGACCCGCGCGCGGCAGCTTCGCGAGCATTCCAACTTTGAGAAGGCGGGCGTTTACGATCCGGCGGGCGTCGGCGGCACGGGAGTTATCTATGTGCTCCACGACGTGACTAATCCGGAAGCTTATGGCGGCCTGCCCAGCAATCCGCGCATCCCGTGGGTGGTCAAGTTCTGGAAGGGCCCGTTGAAGTGGATTGGCAATCTCGCCATGATTGGGGGCGTGATTGGGGTGACGCTACATTACTTGCGCTTCGGCCCAAAGCAAGTGGAGCCGGAGAAAAACGGAGACGATCGGCCATGAACGCATCGCAAGTACTCCCGCAGGCGCCCAGCGGGCACCGCCGGCGCGCGATTTTGCGCTATACGCTCAGCGAGCGCGTGAATCACTGGATCGCGGGTCTTACTTACGTTTATTGCCTGATGACGGGCCTTGCGTTCTGGTCACCTTACCTGTTTTGGCTGGCAGTGATATTGGGCGGCGGAGCGGTCTCGCGCTTCTGGCATCCCTGGTTCGGCTTGGTGTTCGCTCTGTCCGTTCTCTGGATGTACAAAATCTGGCGGGGCGATATGTTCGTCACCAACGCCGACCGCACTTGGTCGAAAGCCATCCAGTTCTATATCCGCAACGAAGACCAAAATCTTCCACCAATCGATCGTTTCAATTACGGACAGAAACTGTATTTCTGGCTGATTTTCTACGGTGCCATCCTGCTGCTGGTCTCGGGAATCGGATTGTGGTTCGTGGAGTCCATTCCCTGGAGTCTGCGCTGGTTACGGTACCTGGCAGTCGCGGTACACGTAGGCGCCGCGCTGATCACCATTGGTGGGTTCATCATCCACGTCTACATGGGCACCGCCATGGTCCGCGGCGGATTTACCTCCATCATCCGCGGAGAAGTCTCACCGGAATGGGCGAAGACACATCATCGGCTCTGGTACGAGCGAGTCACCGGAGACGCGTCCCGGCGCGAATGATTCGATCCAAGTGGGACCAACGCATACGGCGCGCAGACGAATTGGCGTCTGCGTATCCGTTTGCGGCCGACGTGCTACGGTTTTACAGCCAGGTCGCCCGTTTTCAGAAGGATCTCTATACTCATATGGCGGATGTGGGCACCGATTTGAGTGCCGATTTGAGCCTGCTGCTGCCGAAGTTCCCCGACTTTCTCGGCCATATCGCCGCGGTCGCGCCCGAGCCGATGGCGCAGTACGCGCGGGATCTGAAGAAGCGCGAGCCGCTCGATTGGCTGGATTCGCTCCGCTCCTTCTGGCCCGCCGCGCCGCGCTTCCAGCCGGGGCCGGGCCGGGAAGTGGAACTGCTGGTATGCATCTTCCTGCAACCGTACGCAGAGTACGCGGCTAGCCGCAGTGAACCGATACCTCCTCGCGACCCTCTTGGCACTTGTCCCTTTTGCTCCGCACAGCCGGTTGCCGGAGTCCTGCGGCCGGAAGGAGACGGCGCCAAGCGATCGCTGATCTGTTCCCTCTGCGCGACGGAGTGGAGCATCGGGCGTATCATGTGCCCCGCATGTGGCGAAGAGACGGTAGAGAAGTTGGCCGTCTACACTGCCGATCGCTTCCCGCATGTGCGCGTCGAAGCGTGCGACACTTGCCGCCACTATATCAAAACCATCGATCTCACAAAGAACGGTCGTGCCGTGCCGATTGTGGATGAGCTAGCCACTATCCCGCTCAACCTCTGGGCCCAGCAGCATGACTACTTGAAGCTGCGTGCCAACCTGCTTGGAATTTAGAAGGGATGCAAAAGGCAAATTGGCTCAGCCGCCAGCGGCGGGAAGAAGCGTGGAGCACCATCGTCCCGTTGCTGCAATCCGGTCGAGTCTAGCCAATAGTGGGTCGTCCTGACCATGGCGCGGGCAAATTGAACGCGCGCTTCCGCCCAATTGGCGGCAGCCGGAACAAGTGCGGCTGATTTAGAACGACCACGCGTTAAGTGATGTGACCCAGGAGAATTCCGGCTATCTCTGGGTATAATGAACGACGCGCAGAAGAGGATCGCCATGAAGATCATCGCTTTATGGGTACCCGGCCCGACACCAGACCCAAAGAAGATGGACGAGCTCGCGGGCGAGGAAGCCAGAAACGCCTGGGAGCTTTTGAAGACCCGCGTTCTGCGAGAGGCCTACCTAAGGAAAGACAAACCGGGGGGCGTTGTCGTGCTGGAGGCATCAACTGGGGAAGCGGCGGAAACGGCTCTATCCCAACTTCCCTTCTATCGCCATGGATTTATCCGCTTCGATCTGATACCCGTCGGGCCATTTACCAACTTTGAACCTCTGTTTTCATAACTACCAGTCGAATCGGAGGAACCATGAGCACCGTAACTTCTCCTATCCACCGTGAACCGGAGCTGCTTGGGCAGACCGTTGTTGTGATCGGCGGTAGCGCTGGCATCGGATTCGAAACGGCACGTCGTGCACGTGCAGAAGGGGCCGGCGCCCGCGATGGTGGCCTTCTGCGGAGCGGCGGAATGGGCCCTGGGCAAATATTCATCCAGCATTTCGAGTCCGGCGGCACATTTCTGGACTTCAACCCCGAGGAAGCCAGGGAGTATTTCGAGACGCAGTTCGAGGAGGGCCGAAGGATGTCGGGGGCGATGAAGAGGCCAGAGAAAGCGGAGGTCCCAGCCTAAACCCAATGGACGTGGCGCTACTTGTATTCGCATACTTGGCTCTGTGCCTGGTGGCGGGAATCCTGGGACGGAACCGGCGCATCGGGTTTTGGGGCTTTCTGTTCTGCTCCGTGCTCTTCACCCCTATCATCAGCCTCCTGTTTCTGTACTTCGCGGCCCCGAGAAAAGTCTGATGCGCCGCGCCGAAGACATGCTGTCCGCATTGCGTTCGGCCGCATCGGGAAACGCCGCTTGAAGGACGCCGCGAAATGAGATCGATTCGTGAATGGGCCGCCAATCGATACGGGAGATGGAAAACCTTCGCCCGAGGGGAGGCGCCATACCTGATCCTCATCGCGTTCCTGCTGCTCTTCTTTGTGATCTTCTTCTTCGGCAGGATCGTCATCGCCATCCAACCCGGCGAACTCGGCGTGCTCTGGCGGTACCTGGGCGGCGGCACGCAGATCGACACCGTGTACCGCGAAGGCGTCCACGTGATCCTGCCGTTTAACAAGATGTACATCTACAATGTCCGCAAGTAGCAGTTTACCGATACGATTAACGTGCTGACCGTGGACGGTCTCACGGTTGGGGTGCGCTATTCGGTGCGCTATTACCTCGACAAAGATACCCTTCCCTTGCTGCACCAACGCGTGGGACCGGATTACGTCAACGTGGTGGTGCGTCCGGAAATACGGTCGGTGATGCGCATGGTGTTCGGACAGTACGACCCGAAGGAGATCTACACCACGCAGAAGGCCATCCAGGAGCGCGTCAGCACGCTCTCGAAGACCCACCTGGAGGCGCGGTTCGTGGCTCTGGACGATGTGCCGATCGAAACCATTACACTGCCCGCCCGGATCTCCGAGGCCATCGAAACCAAACTGGCGCAGCAACAGCTTGAGGAAGAGTACGTCTTTCGGCTGTCGATAGCGACCAAGGAAGCCGAACGCAAGCGCATCGAATCCGCGGGCACCCAGGTTTACAACGACACGATCAACCACAGTCTCACCCCCTCGGTGCTTGCCTGGCACGGGATTCAAGCCACCCAGGAACTGGCCAAGTCGCCGAACGCCAAAGTTGTGGTGATCGGTTCGGGCAAGAGCGGCCTGCCGCTCATATTTGGGACAGCCATAAGCATGCGAAAACCGCTTATCCTGGCGTTGACGGCCGGGCTGCTGGCGTACGTCCTGTCGCCCCAATGGCGATCTTTCGACGGGATGGGAGAACGGAGGTTCCGGGCTCTCAGCCGCCGGCCAACGGAAATTCTGGTGGGGGTTTGCTGGCCCTTTGCGGTGAACCAGGACGGCATGGCCGACGGTCTGCAACTGGCGCTGGAAGAAATCAATTCTGGCAGACTGGCGGGGGGCATCCAGCTGCGCCTGGTTCTGCGAGACAACGATTTCGACTGGGAAAAGTCGAAGCGCATCGCCATCGAATTTTCCGGCACCCCGAACATGAGCGCGGTAGTCGGCTACTACGACAGCAGCATAGCCATCAAGGCATCCATGATGTACGAGTCCAGCCGGCTGTTGCATCTCATCGTCGGCGCCAATAACACAGCCATGACTGCCCACGGACTCAAATACATCGTGCGCACCATCCTCGCCGGCGATAAGATCGCCGTGATCTGGGAAGAAGGCGGCTATGGGGAAGACTTGGCCTACCAGTATCGCGTCGCGCTGGATGCGCTGGACGCGCATTTGGCCTACCGATGGTCTTACGCCCGCGAGCGCGCCGATTTCCGGTTGCCGGTGAACGAATTGAAGGGGGTTGACGACGACCTGATCTTCTTCGCTGGACTGGAACCGTTGGCGGGAGACTTCCTGCGGATGGCGCGCGGAGTTGGCGTCAAAACGGAAATCGTGGGGGCCTTCAGCGATACTGCCGAAATGCGTGCCGCAGCCGGGCGGGCGCTGGAGGGCGCGATGTACTTCGACTATTACAACGCGGACTCGCCGAGCCCGGAAAACCAGGCGTTTGTCCGCAACTTTCGGTCCCGGTATGCGCGGAACCCCGATACCTGGGCCGCGCAAGGCTACGATGCGCTGCGCATCCTGGCGAAAGCGGTCCAAGCCACGGGTTCCGCCAACCCCCTCGATCTGTCCTATGCCATCCGGTTCATGGATCCCTGGGAGGGCGCCAACGGCCGCTACAAGTTCGACGAACGGGGTGAACTGGATGACAAGCCGCTTTTCCTCAAGGTTTATCGAAACGGCCTGCCGGTAACAATTCAAGAGAGCCGTGCGGTTCCAGGGCCGCTGGTCCGATGAGCTTCCGGAGTTCGGGAAACGGGCCGTCCTTCCGAGGCCAACTGGCTCGTCGCTCAACCTCCCTAAGCAAAAAATTCCACCCACCTGTCGATTCCGGTCACCCTCATTCGACGTATTGGCAGAGATCAAGCTGGGACGCATAAGCACTCGCGAGCCAGTTATGCTCTAAATCGAAGGAAACAAGGAGAAGCAATGCGATTTCTATGCATCTACAAGCCCGCCGCAAAGGAGGGCAAAGTAGCCGGCGACGGCGAAACCGAGATCCGCCAGCTCTACCAGCAGCCCGCAAAGTAAACGCGTATCCCACATCCATCTCCAACCCGAAAAGGACAAAAAAATGCGATTCATGGTTATCGTCAAAGCCACCGAAGACTCCGAACAAGAAGGCGCACTCCCCGATCCCCAGCTCATGGCGGATATGAACAAATTCACCGATGAGCTCGTAGAAGCCGGAGTCCTGCTAACCTACGAAGGCCTCCACCCCTCTTCCAAAGGCGCTCGCGTCCACTTCTCGGGCAAGGACCGCACCGTCACCGACGGTCCCTTCGCCGAAACCAAGGAACTCGTCGCCGGCTTCTCCCTCTGGCAGGTCAAGTCCCTCGAAGAGGCCATCGAGTGGGTCAAGCGCAGCCCCAACTGCCACGCAGGCGAATCCGAGGTCGAGATCCGCCAGGTCTTCGAGCCGGAAGACTTTGCATACGCCTTCTCCGAAGAAGATATTCAGCAGGAAAAAACAATCCGCGCTCAACTGGCAGATCAGGCAGCAAAGAAATAGCCCCACTTGCACTGACGCATCCAAAGCTGGTGTGATCGGTAGCAGTTTTCGCTGCCGATCTACACCGCACCATCGAAGCCTTCTGGCGCATCGAGTCCGCCCGCGACGTCGGCCTCGCCGAAGACCTCGCGCAGGAAGCCCTCCTCGCCGCCCTGGAACAGTGCCGCGAACCGGAGTCCCCGAAAACCCGGGGCATGGCTCACGGCCACCGCCAAACGCCGCGCCATCGACCTCTTCCGCCGCAACGCCGTCGCCGAGCGTAAACACGAAGACCTGGCACGCGACCTCGCCACACTCGAACAAACCGTGCCTGACCTCAACTCCACCCTCGACGGCCCTATCGGAGACGACCTCCTCCGCCTCGTCTTCATCTCCTGTCACCCATCCTCTCCACCGAGTCTCCTGTCTCCTGTCTCCCGTCTCCTGTCTTCTTCCCTGCTAGCATATCCGTATGCGTAGCGCGGGGCTCCTCCGGTGGTGACCCACACTTTGAACTTTGTGGTGCGGCACGGCTACGCGCTGCTGTTCTTTTGGATACTCGCCGAGCAGGGTGCCCTGCCGCTGCCCTCCGCTCCCCTGTTGCTGGCATGTGGGGCTCTCGCCAGAGACGGCCGGCTGTCCCCTCATTGGATCGTCATCACCAGCTTGGCGGCTTGCCTCTGTGCGGACAGTTTCTGGTTCATGCTGGGACGCCGCCGCGGCGCCAGGATCCTGCGCTTCATCTGCCGCGTCACGCTCGAACCGGATTCCTGTGTACGCCAAACCGAGACTGCCTATCTCCGCTACGGCAGCCGGTCCCTTTTCGTGGCGAAGTTCGTGCCCGGATTCAATGCCGTTTCCGCGCCGCTGGCCGGCATATCCGGACTGCGCTATGTCCGTTTTGTGCTATTCGACACCTGCGGGGCACTGCTTTGGATCTGTTGCTTCGCCGGGTTAGGTTACGCCTTCAGCCACGAGCTCGACAAGATCGGGGATTATATCGCGCGCATGGGTTCCGGCGCGGCGCTCCTGGCCGTGGGACTGCTGGCGGCCTGGATCGGCTGGAAATTCCGGCAGCGCCGCCGCTTCCTCGAGAAGCTGGCGGTGGCGCGCATCACTCCCGAGGAACTGAAGAGCAAGCTCGACGCCGGTGAAGCCATCGTGGTAGTGGATGTCCGGAGCCCGCTCGAAAGCGAAGCGGATTCTGTGCCGGGAGCGTTGCGCATTCCGCTCGAAGAGTTGGAGACGCGCTATGCGGAAATCCCACGCGATCGGGATATTATTCTGTTCTGCAGTTGACCAAACGAAGCCTCCAGCGCCCGTGCGGCGCTGCTGTTGAAACGGTGCGGAATCGTGCGCGTGCGGCCGCTCTATGGCGGCGTGGATGCCTGGCGCGCGCTCGTTAGGTCCGCCTGAGCGACAGCCGCGACAGCAGGGTGATAGAATGCCCATCGCGTGCAAAAACACTCTCTCCGTGCGGAACTGGCCGCCGAATTCCTGGGTACTCTGATCCTGATTCTGCTGGGCAATGGCGTGGTCGCCATGGTGGTGCTGTTCGGCAAAGGTACACCCGGCGAGATTGTGCATGGCGGATTCACCAACATCACCATCGCCTGGGGACTGGCGGTGACCATGGGCTGTTACACCGCGGGACGCATCTCCGGCGCGCATCTGAATCCGGCCGTCACGATTGCGTTCGCGCTCTTCCGCGGCTTCGCCTGGCGTAAGGTCACGCCGTACATCCTGGCGCAGGTTGCGGGCGCATTCGTAGCCGCCGCTTTGGTGTTTTGGAACTACCTGCCCGCCTTCCGCGCGGCCGATCCCCACCTGGATCATACGGCCGGCGTTTTTACCACGTTCCCTGCGTTTCCGGACGTCCCCAGCGCGGGCCTGCTCGATCAAACTATCGGCACCGCCATTCTACTGTTCATGGTGATGGCATTGACCGATGCCCGCAATCAACCACCGGGAGCCAATCTGACGCCCGTGTTGGTGGGTGCGGTGGTGGTTGCCATCGGCATGTCCTTCGGCGGGATGCATGGATACGCGATCAACCCGGCACGCGATTTCGGTCCGCGCCTGTTCACGGTGGTGGCCGGGTTCAAGAACAACGGCCTGACCGACGGCAGCCTGGTTTTCTGGGTACCGATCGTTGGCCCGATCCTAGGAGGAGTCATCGGCGCGGCGGCCTACGATTGGGGCGTCCGCCGGTTCTTGCCGGAGTAATCCGTTCGGATTGTGGGGCAGGCCTATTGGCCGCACATGGGCGTTAAAAATAAGGCGTTCCAGCCGACACGGCCTCCTCCCTGTCATGCCGCCATGGGTTGAATCTCACTATGAGTGGGCGGCGGTTCCTCGTTTGTGACTTCCGGGCCTTTTCCCTTTCCGTAATGTGCTTTTCCAGCTGCCTGATGAACGAGGATTTGCCGCTGCCCCACTCACCCTCAATCGATATCGCCAGAGGCGCTTTCGTAGCCGGATCGGCCAGAAACGAGGCCAGGGCCTTGACATACTGAGTGAAGCCGAGGGCGTCATCGAGGGTCGCCTGATCATTGGGGCAAGCCGGGAAAATCGATTCCTGGCGGGCGGGCGGTAGGTCCTTTGCCCGATTTGATTATAGCCAAGCGGAGGCAAACTCCAGATGATCTCGCATCGTGCGACCCAGAGGTTCGCGTTAGGAATTGAGCCGTCGACCAGCCAACTATGGAATGCGTCTCGCCAAACGCCGCTCACCGTATTTTTCAGGAGGGGCTGCCGGCCAAAAGGCAGTACTCGTCACACACCAGGGGTCGCGTCGCCAGCTACCCAGTCTCAAACAACGATCTCCGGAGTTCCGATTGCCAACGATGCTCAGCAGGGTGCCGCGTGGCGTGTGATCGTGAAGCGGAACTGGAAATGGTTATCGTGCTCGTCTCCAAGCGGTTTTGCATGACGCGATGGCTGCCTCGCTGGCGGACTGCGACGAATCCGTTTTGTTCGAGAATCCGACAGATCTCCGATCCCGAAAGAACTCGAAGTCTACCCAACCGGGACCTCAACCTGAGTCACGAAAATCTCGTTGCGAGAGCGTCGGGCGACTTCGGACGGGGCGGCAGTTTCGAAGAACAGCGTAAGCACCTCGATCAGGTTAGTTCGCGCTTCTTCAATGGAGGCACCCTGACTCGCGATGTCGAACTCAGGGCACAACGCCACAAAAACGTCGTCCTCACGCTCGATAATCGCGGTTAGGCGTTGTGCTGGTATCATGATCCGAGTCTACCCCTTTCCATATGAGCGTGTAGTCGCCATCTGGCCAGTGATCGCGGAGCGCCATGCGTGACGTCCCCAAAAAGGGGAATGGCGTTCCCCGCACACTCGGGCGCCGCGACACGACGGAGGAATGATATCCAGCGACAAATTACGTTATCGGGGAGGACTTGCCTGGCTATTCTGGTTGAGGCTTCGAGTCGGGCGTTTCTCGTCAAGTTGGCCGCCCGAACCCGACTCGGTGTGGAAAGTCGTTCGTTCACGATCCATTACGGCCGCTTCCGTTTCCAACAACTGCGTTGGCTGGAGGGCGAGCCAATCACAATACAGACGAACGCTGCTGAATCGCCACACGTTATTCGGCCCGCAAAGCGATGATCGGGTCCGTATGGACGGCGCGCCAGGCAGGAAACATACTGGCCCCTAAGGCAACCAATGCCAAGATCGAAGCAACGGCGCTGAAGGTTCCAAGATCATGTGGACTCGTTTCGTAAAGCAGAGACGCAAACGCGCGGGTCGCGAAAATGGATACCAGCAGGCCAACTGCGATACCTGTCCCGGATAATCGCAAACAACGCATTAAGACCAGGCGCAAGAGAGCGCGGCGGTCCGCACCTAAAGCAATGCGGACCCCAAACTCGTGTGTTCGTTGTGCGGTGTTGTAAGCGAGCAATCCAGCGATCCCCAGCATGGCCAACAGCAGCGCGGCAACCGCGAAACAAATCAGCAGCCCAGTCCGAAAACGCTCGGCGGACAATGATTTCTCGAGTACCTGGTTGACCGTCTCAATCCTTCCCACGGCAAGACTGGGATCGAGCCGATTGATCTCGCGCCGGATTGCGCTTGCGAGTAAAAGCGGATCGCCCGAAGTTCGCACAACCACATTCATCTGGTTGACCCATTCCGGCCAGGTCATAAACAGCAGCGACCGGGGAGAATCGCTGTTGAGCCGTGCCTTCACATCCGCCACCACGCCAACTACGGTCAACCATGGCTCGCCGTTATTCGGAATTTCCACACCGAATCGAATACGTCTCCCAATGGGATCGCCGTGCGGCCAAACACGCTTAGCCAGCGCCTCGGAGATCACCACAGCCTGTAGCTTCCCGATCTGGTCCTCCGGCTGCAACAGACGGCCGCGCAATAGTGTGACGCGGAGTAATTCCAGTGCATTGCCGCGGCAGAAGACGGTGTCCACTCTCTCGGTATTCCTGCCCTGGCCTTCAATCGAGATAATTACGTTGGAAGTGGATCCCATCGGCAGATCTGACATTGCGCCGGTCTGGCGAACGCCAGGCAGAGTACTAAGCCCGGAAAGCAGGCGGTCAAAGAAACCGGCAATCTGCGCGGGCGCCTTGTAAACGGCGGTCGGCAACGTAATCTGAGCGCTGATCAAGTGCTCCGGACGGAATCCCGGATCGGCTTCTGCCGCTTTCAATAAGCTCCGCGTCAGCAGTCCCGCCGCTGTGAGCAGGAGAAATGCTAGAGCGAATTGGGTAATCACGGCTGCCGACATCATCACGCGTTGATGCTTGCCTTGCGTCGTCGTTCGTCCCTCACCGCGAAGCTGGTTTACGAGGCCGGAGCGAAAGGTGTTTGCCAGCGGTCCCAGGCAGAACACGAAAGGCGTTGCCAGCGTGACGGCCGCCGCGAATGCCATCATCCGCCAGTTCAAACCGATTTCGCTTAAACGGGGAAGATTGTCGGGAGCGAAGCGAACGAGCACCGGCAAGGTCCACAACGCGAGACAGAATCCCAGGACGCCGCCCGTTACCGAAAGAACCAGACCTTCATTTAGCGTCTGGCGGGTGAGACGCCAGCGCCCCGCGCCCAGCGCAGTTCGGAGTGCGAACTCTCGCTGGCGCCCCACCATGCGGCTAAACATGAGATTTGCCACATCGGCGCATCCAATCAGCAGCACAATACCTACTGCCGCCAACAGCAGCAGCAACGGGCGCTCTACATCACCAGCAAACTCTTCCCGAAACGGAACGGTCTGCGATTCCAGCGAAAAATTCGGCATGTGGCTGAGAGCCTCTCTCATCTTCGGCGGATAATTCTCAACCACGCGCTTGAGTAAACGATGCACATCCGCGCCAGCCTGCGGAATCGTCACGTTGGCTCGCAAACGGGCGACCATACTGTAGTCAAAGCCGCTTACATTCTGTTGCCGGTCCTCATTGCTCCAGGAAACGGGCACAAACACGTCTGCCGGATGATCATTGAATCGCGATCCGCTTATAGGAAACGAAAATGACCGCGGCATGATGCCGATGACAGTGTATGGAATCCGGTCGAGAAATATCGTGCGCCCGAGCGCCTGCCCCGTTCCGCCAAACGCACTCTCGGCGAATCCGTAGGTGAGAACCGCCACTCGCGTCGAGTGCTCATCTTCTTCCTGTGTGAACACCCGGCCATAAACCGGTGAGACTCCCAGAACCGCAAACAGTGAGGCGGTTACGCGCGCGCCGGTCAGACGCCGCGGGAGGCCCGCCCCCGAGCTCTCGTAAGATTGAGTGCGATAAGTTCCCGTGGCCGCAAAGGACTGGTTGTTAGCGGCGACAAACAGATAGTCGGGGCAGGAAAAAGGCATAACCGGGAAGCCTAACCCTGGAACGCCCTCAGTGACCGCCACCAAACGATCCTGATCGGGAAAAGGCAGCGGCCGAAACAGTACGGTGTCCACTACGGAAAAGATGGCCGTGTTGACGCCAATGCAAAAAGCCAGAGCGGCAATAACGGTCACTGCAAATATCGGCGCCTTGCGGAGTGTACGAACTGCAAATCGCACATCGCTGAGCGTGTCTTCCAGCCACCGGATGCCCCGTGCGTCGCGACACTTTTCCTTGAGACGTTCCGTGCCGCCCAAGCTTTCGAGCGCACGCCTCTTCGCCTCTTCGGGTGTCGCTCCGGCCGCGACTTCGCGCTCAATTTCACGGTCGATGTAGTCGCGCAGTTCGTCTTCAAGATCGTTTTCGATACGGGAACGAGCGAATAGAGATTGAAAGCGAAGATGCCATTTCGTGAACCATCGCATACGAGTTAACCTTGCGCCGGAATGACGATCTCGGAGATAGCTCCGGACAAGCGCTTCCAATCGGCGGTCTGGGATTCTAACTGCTTTCGGCCCGCTTTGGTCAGGGAGTAGAACTTGACGCGGCGTTTGGTGTCGCTGACTAACCATTCTGCCGCTATCCAGCCCTCCTGTTCCAGCTTGTGTAGCGCCGGGTACAACGAACCAGGACCGACCTGCAAGACGTCCTTTGACATTTGCTTGAGACGTTGCGACAGAGCCCATCCGTGCGCGGGCTCCAATGCTAGGATTCTCAGAATGAGCAGACTCAGCGTACCTTGAATGAGGTCGTTCGGCTTCATCGTCTTATCGATATCCGACAACAGCTTAGCATCCGACCGCTTTTGATGCAAGCGTCAGGAGTAGTAGGCGTCGACTCCTTGCATGGCGCCGTGGCCGTAGACTCCAGGGATATAGTGTTATGGGAAGTTGCGGCCGAACGGGGCCGCGACGGACGGTCCGGGTGGGAACCTCTTTGGGTCCGCAGGCGGCCTACGAGGCCCCGCAGGCAGGGTGCTGCAGGGTGCCTACCCCACAACCCTGGAGCGCCTAAACCGCGCCTAAACCGAAGCGATTCGCGCGTTAGCCTTGCGCAAGCGGTCCGCCATCACCCGCATCACCGCCAACGCGAAGTACGGAGTCTCCGACACCATAAACTCGAAACGCCGCCGATCCACTTCGAGCAGCCGGCAATCCGTCCTGGCGATAACCGTTGCGCTGCGGGGCTCGTCGTCGATCAGTGCCATCTCTCCGAAAATCGAACCCGGGCCGCTGATAGCCAGCGCCGCATCGCCCGCGCGGATTTCCACCTCACCAGCGAGCACGATGTACATCGTGTCTCCCTTGGTCCCCGCCGCGATCACCGTCTGGCCCGCCGCGTACGGCGTTCCCTCCTTTTGACGAAACAGCTTGAGAAACACATTACTCTCGGCCACGGCTCTCTATCGCCTTTCGCTCTGGAAGTAAGTGGTGCCATTGTAGCATGGCTGCCTGCGAGCGCCGCCTTTCGGGCAATGGGGTCAAATACCAATCGTGCGGCCAAGCGTGGCAAAAGCTAAAGGGACCCAATCCCATCTCCACGCCCTTATCCGCTGCCGGCTTTCGTGTGGTTCCTCCGGCATCCCGAATGAAGGTGCACGCCAGACGGCCTGCCAACTCAGATGGAGGGCTGTTCCGGCGGGCGCGTGCGTTTCGCCAGTTCGTCAATGGCGCGCTGTTGAGCCACCTGGGTACTGCGGAGTTCCAGGTTTTCCCGGTCTACCCGGTTGGCCCAGCGAGTCAACGCGGCAAGCTCCGTCGCGATGCTGCCCGTAGTTTCGGCGATGCGGTCCATACGCCGTTCCAGGGCGTCCATGCGCCGTTCCAGGGCATCCAGGCGCTGGCCCAACTCCTTGCGAAGTTCTGTAAAATCGGTGCTGAACGAGACGGCCGCGGCTCCCAGACGTTCCGTAAACTCCTGACGGATTGCAACCACAGCGGCTGTCAGACGGTCATCAAATTCAGCCCGCATGGTTGCGGTAAGCGTTGCGTTGTTCGCCGCGATTTCCTCGCGCATCAAGGTGCGAATCTGATCGAGATCTTCCTGGGTCATCTGAGCCGGCGCTTGTTCCCAGTTTCGCACACTTTCCACAAAGCGCCACTGCGCTATAATGACATTTGCATTTCCGCGCTCCTGGGTATTCCTATGTTCCTTAGCATCAAAGAGATGGAATTGCGGAAGATTCGTTTCGACGAAACTTTCGCCCCCGGAGATCTGGATCTTCAACAGGACGAGATCTGGCAGGCGGGTCCGCTGCACACAGAGGGTACGGCCGAATTACTGGCCAATACCGAGGGCGAAGTCCGCGTGAAGGGCAGCTTCGAAGTGCAGATGGAGGCGGAATGCGACCGCTGTCTGGGCCGTGCGCGATTCCCGTTGGACACCACCTTCGATCTCTTCTACCGGCCGGCGTCATCCATCACGCGGGAAGAAGAGGTAGAGATTGACGAAGGTGAAGCTCAAATGGGCTTCTACCAGGGCGGCGGGATGGAGTTGGAAGATATTTTACGCGAGCAGATCCTGCTGGTCATGCCCATGCAGCGCATCTGCCGCGAGGATTGCCTAGGGATCTGTCCGCAGTGCGGCAGAGACCGCAATGAAACGCCCTGCGACTGCAAGGAAGATCCCGCTGGTAACCGGTGGGGCGCTCTCCAAGGTCTCAAGGACCTGAAAGCACTTTGAAAGCCCCGCAGTTCCGGGGTACACTCTTTGAGGAAACTGAAATGCCGAATCCGAAACGACGCCACTCCGCGCGCCGCACTCAAAATCGCCGTGCGCACGATTCCCTGAAAACTCCGGGAATGTCCGAATGCCCGAACTGTCACGAACCTAAGCCGCCCCATCGCGTCTGCCCGCACTGCGGACAATACAAAGGCCGCGAGGTAGTGGAAGTCGAGCAGGAGTAGCCAGCCGCCTACATGGTCACCATTGCTGTCGACGCAATGGGCGGTGACAACGCCCCGAAAGCCGAAGTGCAGGGGGCCGTCGAGGCGGCCAGGACCCTGGGAGTCCGGGTCATCCTGGTTGGACGGCAGGATGTTCTGCGGCGGGAATTGCAACAATACGACGACCACCGCGCCTTGCCGGTGGAAGTGGTCAATGCCACCCAGCAGGTCACCATGGAGGATTCGGCGGCCCGCGCCGTGCGATCCAAGCGCGACAGTTCCCTACGGGTCGCCTCCCGGCTGGTGCGCGACAGCATCGCGCAGGGATTCGTTTCCGCCGGCAATACCGGCGCCGTCATGGCCACCGCCAAAATGGTGCAGGGCGTCCTGCCGGGCGTCGATCGTCCGGCGCTGGCAGGCATTTTCCCCACCCTCATCGGCAAGCCCGTAGTCGTGATCGACGTCGGCGCCAACGTGGACTGTTCCCCGCGCATGCTGGCCCAGTTCGCGGTCATGGGCGAGACTTATTCGCGCTTGGTTTTGCACCAGCCGCGTCCCCAGGTAGGCCTGCTCTCCATCGGCGAAGAAGAACATAAAGGTAATGACACAACCCGTAGCGCCACGCCGCTGCTCAAGAGCCTGCCGCTCCATTTCGTCGGCAATGTGGAGGGGCGAGACATCTACACCGGTAAAAGTGACGTAATAGTATGTGATGGCTTTATTGGAAATGTGGCGCTCAAAGTCAGCGAAGGCCTGGTTGATATGGTGAAGCAGATGTTACAGGAATCGCTGCAGGCTACCATCGCACGGAAGATCGGATCGTTGCTGGCGCGGGCGGCGTTCAAAGATTTCAAGAAGCGCGTGGACTATTCCGAATATGGCGGTGCACCGCTGCTGGGAGTGCGCGGCATCACCATCATTTGCCATGGCCGTTCTAACGCGAATGCCATCAAAAATGCGATCCGCGTGGCAGCCGAATTTTCGAACGGCAATGTGAATCAGCGGATCGAAGACGAGTTGTCCAATGGCCGGCAAGCGATGTAATCTGCTTTTACTGCTGGCGGCTTTTCCCGCGCTGGCGCAAGGCCCCAACAACGTAAGTTGGTCGCTTTCTGTGGAGCCCTCCGCCGCCGCGCCGGGATCGAAAATCGTGGCGCGCCTGGAAGGCCGCATCGAACCGGGCTGGCATGTCTATTCCATGACCAGCGCCGGCGCCATCCCCACCACGATTAAGGTAAATCCGAATTCCGTCGTGGAGAAAGTGCGGATTTTAGAGGCCCCACCCAAAAAAGCCTTCGATCCGAATTTCAACCTGGATACGGAAACTTACGAAGACGTGGCCGTTTTCCTGCTGGAACTGCAACTGAAGACGGACGCGCCGGCGGGCGCCACGCAGATTTCCGCGGAGGTGCGCTACCAGACCTGCAACGACAAAGTATGCATCCCACCGCGGCGCCGCACCGCCAGTGCTACCTTCACCATCGATCCGTCGGCGCATGCCGCCTCCCCGGGCATTCCCGCAGGGTTCATCGAAGCCAGCGCGCGCAAACCTGCCGCCCCGCCCGCACCCGCGGCCCAGGATACTCAAAGCCTGGGAGCGTTCCTGCTGGTGGCATTCGGCTTCGGACTGGCGGCCATCTTCACACCGTGCGTTTTCCCGATGATTCCCATCACAATGTCGTTTTTCCTGAACCGGCAGGGGACGCGGCGGGAAGGCCTGTTCCACGCGGCGCTGTTCTGCCTGGGCATCGTCGTGCTGTTCTCCGGTCTGGGCCTGCTCACCACTGCCATTTTGGGTCCGTTCGGTGTAGTGCAGCTGGGCTCGAATCCCTGGGTGAACGGCTTCATCGCCCTTGTTTTTCTGTTATTTGGGCTCAGTTTGTTGGGAGCGTTCGAGATCACCATCCCATCGGCGCTGCTCACCCGCCTCGATCGCGGAACCCAGAAAGGCGGCATCGCCGGTACCCTGCTGATGGGCCTGACCTTCGCGCTTTCCTCCTTCGCCTGCGTGGGCCCGTTCATGGGCACGCTGCTGGCGGCTTCGGTGGGAAGCGGAGGAGCGCGGCCGCTGCTGGGCATGCTGACGTTCGCCTCCGGCCTGGCGCTGCCGTTCTTCCTGCTGGCGCTCTTTCCTTCGTACCTGAAGCGGCTGCCCAAGAGCGGTGGTTGGCTGGCGCGCGTGAAAGTCGTCATGGGATTCATCGTGCTGGCCGCCATGGTGAAATATCTGGCCAGCGTCGACCAGGTGCTGCAATGGAACGTTATCACGCGCGAGCGGTTCCTGGCCGCGTGGATAGTGCTGTTCGCCATGGCCGGCCTGTATCTGCTCGGCTTCCTGCGCCTGGAAGGCATCTCGAGCGACGCGCCCATGGGCCTGGGCCGCCTGCTGGCCGGGATGGCTTTCCTGATCTTCGCCATCACCCTGGTGCCGGGTATGTTCGGAGGCAAGCTGGGAGAGCTCGACGCCTATGTCCCCCCGGCCGCCGGAGCCAGCGCCGGCCCAGCGGGCGGGGCCGGCGAAGGCGCGCTGGTATGGTCGAAGAATGATTATCACGAGGCGCTCGCCAAGGCCCGCCGCGAAAACAAACTCGTATTAGTCACTTTCACCGGTTATGCCTGCACCAATTGCCATTGGATGAAAGCGAATATGTTTACCCGCCCGGAGATCGCCGGTGCCATGGGTAACTTCGTGCTGGTGGAACTCTACACTGACGGTACCGACGCCGCTTCCCAAACCAACCAGGAACTGGAGCAGAGCAGATTCCAGACGATTGCCATCCCCTATTACGCAATTCTGGACGCCGATGGCAACCCCATCGCCACTTACCCGGGAGCCACCCGCGACGCCGGAGCCTACTTAGCGTTTCTGGAAAAAGGGAAGGCGGGCTTGAGCCCGCGCGGGGATTCATCCCCGCTCTTGAGTGAGCTCTCCGCCCTGCAGGCCACCTCGCTCGATGGAGCCCCGGTAGATCCAGCCAAGCTGGAGGGGAAAGTCGTAGTAGTGGACTTCTGGGCCACTTACTGCGTGCCATGTCTGAAAGAGATTCCGACCTTCGATCATCTCCATCAGCAGTTCGCCGATCGCGGCGTAGTGGTGCTGGGAGTGTCGATGGATACGGATGGCGGCGCCCCGCTAGTCGAATCATTCCTGAAGAAACACCCGATGCAGTATCGCGTGGCGCTGGGCTCCGAGAAGATGACGGACCTATTCCACGTGAACCAATTGCCCACCACGGTCGTCTTCGATCGCCAGGGCAAAACGCTGCAGCGCTTCGAAGGCTACACGCCCGCGGACGCACTGGAAAGCGCGGTGAAAACCGCGCTGTAGCCGGGGGGGCAGGCACTCTGCCTGCGGCGGCTTCGCAGGCTGCCGCGAAGCAGACCAAGCTAGTGAACGTCTGCGCGGGCCGGTGGCGCTGGGAGTGACAGTGTGTTCTCCGAACTTACTGTCAAGCCTACCACCTCGGTGTAGTCTGTACCCTGACCCACAATTTCGAGCTCTTGCTGAATAGAGACGCTGATCTCCTCAGACGGCACCTTTTCCGCCGGCCAGTTTCCGATGGGCACCAGGAAAACGACCGCGTCGCCTCGCTCGAGCAACACCGCCGATTCGGGATGTTCCTGATTCGATGCCGCAGTCGCCGCGCCCTGAGCCAGCGCCTTCCCGCTCTTGGCATAGCCATCGCTGAACGCCAGGCTCATGCGGTCATGCTGCGTCGGGGCCAAAGGAGAGTCGGCGTCTCGCCGATCGGGACCGATATCGCGACATCGCCCCACGCTCGTTATTTACAACTTCCGCATCGTAGTGCACCCGTCCACCGATCCTCGTCTGGCTTAACCTGGTCAGCGCCAAGCGGACTTGGGCGCTGGATACGCTGGGCCGGCTTCCGCCTCACGCCATCCGAAACAGATGCCTCGTCCGCGCACTCCACTCCGTGCTCGAAAAAATTCGCGGACCCACCTGAATCAACCGCGGCAGCATATCGAATACCGATCCAGGGGTCCAGTTGGCGCCGCTACGCGTCCGGAATCCCTTGCGGTTCAGCTCCTCGGCTACCAGCGATAGTGGTGCGTCCTGAACGATCAGGTCCATCATCTGGATCAACGCCTGTTTTTCGGCGGTGTGCTCTTCCAGGCGGCTGCAATCCGGGGCGATCCGTAAGCCGTACGGGACCTCTTCGGCTAGCGGACCCGGTTGCCCGGTATCCTCAACCTCGCGCTCCCACTCGACCGCAGTCAACTTCCAGCCGTCTTTGGCTTTCTGGCTCACGTATTCCGGCGATATGGGACCGGACGGGACTTCCCGCACCCTCTGCAGCTTGGACATGACGCACCACCTCCGGCGCGGGCATCAGCAATCCGTATTCCGTCGTAACTGCCCAGAATCGAGAGCGCGCGGCGGCGGGTATTGTGCGAAGTTGGGATTCACCGTCCCGATGCTGGACACATCCTAACGCTCCGCTTCCTGGGCCGCGCGGAACTCCTGGGCAGCCTCCGCATCTTTTCCCTGCTTCTGCAGAAGCATCCCCAGATTGTAGTGCGGAGACGCCAGTCTGGTGTCGCAGTGGATCGCCGCCTCGAATTGCCGCTGCGCACGTTCCAGATCGCCGCGCTGCAGGTAAATGCTGCCCAAAGTGTTGTGACCCTCAGCCGAACTGGGGTTGGCATCCACCGCGGCCAGCATCTGCTGCTGCGCCTCGCTCCAGTTCTTCTCCATTGCCGCAAACACGCCCAGGTTGAAATGCGCCGTGTAGCTGTGGGGATCGACGGATAGAATATGCTGCAAATGCGCGCGCGCGTGCGCGAAATCCTTTTGCTGAATGTAGAGCTCGGCCAGCGCCTCGTCGGCGCGCGTGTACCAGGGCTCGATCGACAGGGCCGCGCGCAGTTCCCGGATCGCATCGTCCACCTGGTGCATCTGGAAAGCACAGAATCCCAGCTCGAAATGCGCCTGCGCATTCGCCGGTGCCTGCCTGATAGCCTGCTTGAATTCCTGCGCCGCGCGCGGGTACTCGCCCAGCCGCTGTTCATTCAATCCCAGGCTGATCCGAATATCCGCCAGATCCGGTAACTGGTCGCGCAGCTTTTCGAGCAAGCCGCGGGATTCCGCCAGCCTGCCGGCGGACACCAGATCCAGCGCTGCGATGTATTGTTCGAACAGCGCGCTGCGATCCTTGGGATCCACATGCGGCTCGATCTGGCTGGCATTCGACGATCCGCTCAAGTACCCGAGCGAGCGCAAAGCGGCGATGGTTTCGGGCGTGGGCGCGGGAGGCTTTGTGGATCGCGCCGGAGTAGCGGCACGTAGCGCGGCGATCCGCTCGCCCATGGCCGTCGCCTTGGACCGCTGCTGGTCATAAAGGTTGCGCCGTTCACCCGGATCGTTGCCCAGATCGTACAACTCCGGTTTCGGTGCATCGATATATTTGTAATTGCCCACCCGCAGGCTGCGCAGCGACGCGCATCCGAAATGGTTGCGGGCATAGGTGCTCTCCGCATACACCTCTTCGCCGCCGGGCCGCATCAGGCTGCGTCCTTTCATCTCACCGGGACGCGCCAGCCCGATTGCATCCAGGATGGTGGGCGCCACATCCAGCAAGCCCACGGCTTCATCTACGCGCTCCTGCGCCAGACCCTTGCCGCCCGCGGGCCAATGCACGATCAGCGGCACATGCAGGGTGCTCTGATAAATGAAATAACCGTGGGTGCTTTCGCCATGGTCTCCCAGTCCCTCGCCGTGATCCGACGTGAACACGATTAACGTCTTTCTCAGGAGCTCGCGCCGTTCCAGAAATGCCAGGAAATCGCCCAGCACTTTATCGATGTATGCGAGTTCCGCGTCGTAACCCGGAAGATCGTAGGGCCGGTGCAAGTCGTAAAGGTGAAGAAAGAGGAAGAAAGGCGCGTTCGAGTTACGCTCCAGCCAGCGCATCGCGGCTTCCGCCACCTGGGCGCCCGGCCGCTTGCGCTCCACCGGCGCATTGGTTTTGTTGTGGAGATCGACTGGGCCTTCGTACACATCGAAGCCGCGGCTCAACCCAAAGCGGCGGTCCAGGACGAAGCTGCCCACGAACGCGGATGTGTGGTACCCGGCGCTTTTCAAGACAGTGGCCAGAGTGGTAGCCGGGGGTTGCAGCGGAATGCCATTATCCCGCACACCGTTGGCGAACGGGTAAGTGGAAGTGAACAGCGCGGCGTGCGCCGGTAAAGTGAGTGGAAACGGGCTGCTAACCTCGGAGAATAACGTGCCGCCCTCGGCCAACGCGTCGATGTGCGGCGTCTGCCGCCTGCCCGCTTGATAGCAGCCCAGATGATCCGCCCGGAGTGTGTCCACCGAAATCAGAATTACGGGCGTGGACGGCTGCGCGCCCCAAGCTTGACACACGAATGGGGCTAGCGCCAGGTACGCAAAACGAGACACTTTTCGCTACTCTAACATGAATCCGTGGGGCAGACCTCCAGGTCTGCGGCGGGTCTCCAGACCCGCCTGGACCGGATGCGGTCCTACTTTAGGTGGATTTCATCTAATCTTTCGGGCGATAGAATCGATTTTCAGTTTCAAACTATCGGCGGCCCACACGGCCGCCACCGGAGCCCACGTTGACCAGGAGACTCCAGTCTCTCGCCGCGTTCTTCCTGTTTTGCTCCAGCATACTGGCACAGTGGAACGACAGCCTCCTCAAGCCTTACGTAATGGATCACCGGTCGGGCGGATCCTCGCCGGCCGACCTATCCTTCTTACTCGACGGACCAGCCGGCAAGGACGGCTTCATCCGCATCCAAAACGGCCACTTCGCTGACGCCAATGGCCGGCGCATCCGTTTTTGGGGGGTACACTTCACCGACTGGAGCCCGGGCTCGGTGGAGATACCGCCCAAACAAGATGCGCCGATGTGGGCCGCCACGCTGGCCCGTTTCGGCGTCAACCTCGTCCGTTTGCATTTCCTCGACCTGGACTCTCCGCGCGGCATCATCGATGCAAAGGCCGCCGACAGCCGTTCTTTCGATCCGCAGCAACTCGACCGGCTGGATTTCGAGATCGCGGAATTCAAAAAACGCGGCATCTACGTCGATCTCAACCTGAACGTCGGCCGTTCTTACAAGGCCGGCGACGCCGTGCCGGATTTCGCCAGGATTGGTTGGGCCAAAGGGCTCACACTATATGACGCGCGCCTCATCGAGTTGGAAAAAGAGTATGCCAGTCGCCTGTTAACGCACGTCAATCCATATACGGGGGCCGCCTATCGGAATGAACCGGCCATTGCGATTGTAGAGATTCTGAATGAAAACGGCCTGTACATGGGCTTCCACGCACCCACGCCCTATTATGACGACGAACTGACCGCGCTCTATAACACCTGGCTCGAAGCGAAGTGCGCTCCCGATGAATTGAAAAACCTGCGGGCTCTGGCATCCGTTCCGGAGGGCGCTCCCGTGCCCCGATTGAAGCCTCAAGAGGAGGCCACGGCGCCCAAGGAACGGTATGCGGCCGAGGCAGCTTTCTACACCGACACGGAAAGCAGGTTTTATGAAGAGATGCGCGGCTATCTGAAAGATGAACTCGGCGTAAGATGTCCCATCATTGGCACCGCCGACCACAGCCACAGCAGCAGCCCGTACCCCATGCTGGTTTCTCTCTCGAAGCTGGACGCATTGGATGGCCACATCTATTGGGAGCACCCCGGCGCGCCTCCGCCATTCGATACCCCCATGGTGAACGATCCGCTCCATTCCACCGTGGTGCAACTTTCGCGCACGGCATTTGCGGGCAAACCCTACACAGTCAGCGAGACCAACCACCCCTTCCCGAACGAGTGGGCAAGCGAAGGAATTCCAATCCTCGCGGCATACGGCGCCTTCCAGGACTGGGACGCCATCGTCATGTACACCTTCGAGCCCAAGCGGGAGCCGGACTGGAAGCCGTATGTGGGCGATGCGTTCGACATATCGCACGACCCGGTCCGCATGACCGAAATGGCCGCAGGTGCTTTAATATTCCGGCGCGGCGACGTGCGTTGCGCGCGGGAAACCGTGAATCGATCATATTCTAAAGACGAGGTGATGGCCAGCCGTTTGCTGCCGCGCTCCGAGCAGCCGTACTTTACCCCCGGCTTTCCCCTGGCGCTGCCGCTGGAGCATGCGGTTCGCATCCAATCGCTCGCCGGCCCCGCCACGGAGAAGTTCGCAGCTACCGCTGAGAATCCGATACTCTCCGACACCGGGGAACTGGCGTGGCACACATCCCCGGAGAAGACGGGACTGGTCACCGTAGAAACCGCCCGCACCCAGGCATTGATCGGATTCATCAAGGCGAATCACAAGACTCTGCAAAACCTCGGCGCGGAGATTACGAACAACTTTGCTACGGTCGTACTCTCCTCCTTAGATGGCCAGCCCCTGGCGCGAGCCGGGAAAATGCTGCTCACGGCCGGCTCGCGCGTGGCTAATACCGGGATGAAGTGGAACGATGCCCACACCAGGCTGGTGAATCAGGGCGGCTCGCCCACATTGATCGAACCAGTTACCGGTGTGGTGGTGCTGCGAAACATCGAAAAGGCCGGCGCCGTCAGTGCGGCGGCTCTGGATGGCGCGGGGAAGCCGATCGGTGAAGCCATAGAGGCTAAGAGAACCGCCGAGGGATGGGAGTTGCCGATCGGTGCGCCGGTCACCACGTGGTATGTGGTTTCGGTTCGCCGGTTTTAGTGGGGCAGGCTTCAGCCCAATGTCACTTAGTTATCCCAATATTGGGAATGCGGCATAATTTGTGGGGCAGACCTCCAGGTCTGCGCGGGTCCTCCAGGACCCGCCGAGCCCGACGTGGACGTCGGCCGCAGGACTGGAGTCCTGCCCCACAATTTATGCAGGTGTTCGGTCGCGCGAAAACTAAGTGGCATTGGGCTTCAGCCTGCGAACAGGCGTCTACGTTATTCCCACCGTGCACAACCAAAGGGGAGATTCGACTTCGGATGGAAATTCCGCGCACGGATCCTGGTGCAGTCTTTGTCCCCATCGCATTATCTTCGGAGAGCATTGCTTGCCCGCCCGGGGGCCACTAGAATCCGGATAGAGCCGGACTTCATGGCGATTCTACTCTGGATTCTCGCGCCTGCACTGACGGGAGGCGGCGCGGCGCTGCTGGTCTGCTACATGATGCGCTGCCGCATAGAAGAAGCGGTCGCCCGCGAAAGAGGCGCCCTGGCGGAATTGCAAAGCGCGCTGGTAGTGCAGCGGCTGACTCTCGAAAGCGCCATCCACGATGCCAAAGCCGCGGCCAAACGCGCGGCGTTCGACGAGTTCCTCAACGATTTTCAGGTAGAGCAACGCCAGTATGTACGCAAAAGCCGCCTGTTCTTCATGACCCGGCAAACGCTGGTCCTGAGCGAGCGCATCCTCTTCCGTAACCTGCCCCTCTCCGACTGGGTGGAGCACAGCATTACGTTGGACGAAAGCGCGGGCGCCGCATATGCGCTCCTCCAAGCCCGCAGCTAGTGGAACGCGGAACAACTCGGCGAGCCCCTTTGGCCTGCGCCTTGATAGCACGCTTCCCGCTGAGGAACTCCGATACTCTGATCCTGGGAAGAGAGTTTTCCAAATCCGCCGGCTGCATGTGCCTCTCCCGCGGCAGGTACGCCACTTTGGTCCGCACAAAAACGCCATACAACCCGCCTCCCCCACCGCCCGCCGACCGAATCTTGACACTTTAGTACAGATTTAGCATCCTATAGATGAGCCTAGCTTTCCCGAGGAGAAACGCGTGAGCACGTCCACCAACACCATCGAAACCTTCGCCAATCAGGAATATAAGTGGGGGTTCGTTACCGAAATCGACGCCGATACCGTCCCGCCGGGCCTCAACGAGGACGTCATCCGCCTGATTTCAAAGAAGAAAAACGAGCCGGAGTTCATGCTGGAGTGGCGCCTGAAAGCCTACCGGCACTGGCTCACCATGCAGGAACCCACCTGGGCCAATATCCATTATCCGCCTATCGATTACCAGGCCATCAGCTATTACGCCGCCCCCAAAAACAACGTCAACCGCCCCAAAAGCCTCGATGACGTTGACCCCGAACTGCTACGCACCTACGAAAAGTTGGGCATCCCCCTCCAGGAACGCGAACTTCTGGCCGGCGTGGCCGTCGATGCCGTATTCGACAGCGTCTCGGTGGCTACCACCTTTAAGGAAAAGCTGGGCGACTTGGGTATCATCTTCGGCTCGTTCTCCGAAGCCGTCCAGGAGCACCCCGACCTGGTCAGGAAATACCTCGGCACCGTCGTCCCCTCCTCCGATAATTTTTTCGCCGCCCTCAACTCGGCCGTATTCAGCGATGGTTCCTTCTGCTACGTCCCCAAAGGCGTGCGCTGCCCCATGGAGCTGTCCACCTACTTCCGCATCAACGCCAAGAACACGGGCCAGTTTGAGCGCACCCTCATCGTCGCCGATGAAGGCGCGTCTGTTTCGTATCTGGAAGGCTGCACCGCGCCCATGCGCGACACCAACCAGTTGCACGCGGCCGTCGTTGAACTCGTCGCGCTGGATAACGCCCGCATCAAGTACTCCACCGTGCAGAACTGGTATCCGGGCGACAAGGAAGGGCGCGGCGGAATCTACAACTTCGTCACCAAGCGCGGCGCCTGCCGTGGCGTAAACTCCAAAATCTCCTGGACCCAGGTGGAAACCGGCTCCGCCATCACCTGGAAATACCCAAGCTGTCTCCTGATCGGCGACAACTCGGTCGGTGAATTCTACTCGGTGGCGCTCACCAATCATTACCAGCAGGCCGATACCGGCACCAAGATGATCCACATCGGCAAGAACACCACCAGCACCATCGTGTCGAAAGGCATCTCCGCGGGCCACGGCCAGAATACTTACCGCGGCTCGGTCAAGATTCTGAAGAGTGCTTCTCACGCGCGCAACTATTCCCAATGCGATTCCATGCTGCTGGGCGATAAGTGCGGCGCCCACACCTTTCCCTATCTGGAAGTGAAGAACACATCTTCGCAGGTGGAGCACGAGGCATCTACTTCCAAGATCGGTGAAGACCAGATTTTCTATTGCCGGCAGCGCGGCATCTCCACCGAAGACGCGGTTTCCATGATCGTGCACGGCTTCTGCAAAGAGGTCTTCCGGGAGCTGCCCATGGAATTCGCCGTCGAAGCCCAAAAGCTGCTGGGAGTCAGTCTCGAAGGAAGCGTAGGATAAGTTCGCTGGAAAAATTCACAATGCCTTTACTCGAAATCAAAAACCTGCACGCCACTGTCGCCGGACGCGAAATTCTGAATGGCATCGATCTGTCCATCGATGCCGGCGAAGTGCACGCTATCATGGGACCCAACGGATCGGGCAAGAGCACGCTCGCGCAAGTCCTCTCCGGCCGTGATCTCTACCAGGTCACCGCGGGCGAGGTGACTTACGACGGTAAAGATCTGCTCGCCATGGCCCCCGAAGATCGCGCCCGCGAAGGTATCTTCATGGCGTTTCAATACCCGGTGGAAATTCCGGGAGTCAGCAATCTTTATTTTCTGAAGGCTGCGCTGAACGCCATCCGTAAGCACCAGGGCCAGTCCGACCTGGATGCCATGGATTTCCTGGCCCTCGTCAAGGAGCGTATGGCCCTGATGGAGATGGACGAGAGCCTGCTGAATCGCGCCGTCAATACAGGCTTTTCCGGCGGCGAAAAGAAGCGCAACGAAATTTTCCAGATGGCCGTCTTGCAACCGAAGCTCGCCATCCTTGATGAAACCGATTCCGGCCTGGATATCGACGCGTTGAAGATCGTGGCCAACGGCGTGAACGCACTGCGCAGCCCCGAGCGCGCCATGATCGTGGTGACGCACTACCAGCGCCTGCTCAACTACATCGTGCCCGATTTCGTGCACGTGCTGGCCGAAGGCCGCATCGTGAAATCGGGAGGCAAAGAACTCGCGCTCGAACTGGAAGAATCCGGCTACGTCGGCATGGAACCGAGCCACGACCGTGAGGGAGTGGTATCCGCATGATCGATCAAATCCGAGAAGCAGCCCGCCGCCGTTTCGCCGAGCTAGGCTTCCCCACCACCCACGACGAAGACTGGCGGTTCACCAACATGGCCCCCATATCCCGCCTGGACTTCGTCCCAAGTGGCGCACGCTTCAGCGTGCCGGCGCGGCCTTCAGGCCGCGCAATCCAGATCACCAAGCTCACCGATGCGTCCGCCGAACCCTACCTGGCCCGCTATGCCAGCTACCAAAACAATCCCTTCGTAGCCCTAAACACAGCCAATTTCGAAGACGGCCTCTTCATCCACATACCCAAAGGAGCCGTAATCGAAGAACCCATCGAAATCACGATCCAATCCGCCGCCAACGGTCACCCGACCATCAACCACCCGCGCATCCTGATCGTAGCGGAACCGGATAGCCAAGCGACCATAATCGAACGCTATGCGGGGTTGCCAGCACCCAGCACCCAGCACCCAGCACCGAGCTTCACCAACCCGGTAACTGAACTAATAGCGGGAGACCACACCGTAATCGATCATTACAAACTTCAAACCCAAAGTAACCACGCCTATCACGTCTCAACCCTCCAAATCCAACTGGGCCGCGACACCAACTTCCGTTCCCATTCGCTCTCCTTCGGCGGAGCCCTGGTCCGCAACGACGTGAACGCCGTCCTCTCAGAAGGCGCCGAATGCACCCTCAACGGCCTCTACCTGGTCAACGGCGAGCAGCACATCGATAATCACACCTCCATCGATCACGCCAAGCCCCATGCCGCCAGTCACGAGCTATACAAGGGTATCCTCGAAGGACACTCCAGCGCGGTCTTCAACGGCAAAATCCTGGTCCGCAAAGACGCCCAGAAAACCGACGCCAAGCAGACTAACAAGAACCTGGTCCTCTCCGAAGACGCCGTCATCAACACCAAGCCCGAACTGCAAATCCTGGCCGACGACGTGCGCTGCACCCACGGCGCCACTATCGGCCAACTCGACCCGGAGGGTATCTTCTATCTTCAATCGCGCGGCATAGGTCTGGCGGACGCCCGCAACCTGCTCGTCTACGCTTTCGCCCGCGATATTGTGGACCGCATTAAGGTCGCCTCGCTGCGCGACCAGCTTGAAAAGCTGTTGCTGGAGAAACTCCATGGCGCCCACCGCAACTAGCACCAAACCCTGCGTCCACTCGGGCGAGCCGGGCTTGCAGTTCCCCGTACTGAACCAGCGCGTGCACGGCAAACCGCTCGTCTATCTCGATAACGCCGCCACCACCCAAAAGCCGCAGTGCGTTCTCGACGCCATGAACCAGTTCTACCAGGCGGATAATTCCAACATCCATCGCGGCGTGCATGAGCTGAGCGAGCGCTCCACCCGCCATTACGAAGAGGCCCGCGTCAAGATTCAGCACTTCATCAATGCCGGTGACTGGCGCGAGATTGTCTTCGTGCGCGGCGTCACGGAGGGCATCAACCTGGTCGCCTACACCTATGGCCGCAAACATATCCAGGCCGGCGACGAAATCGTCATCTCCGCCATGGAGCACCACTCCAACATCGTGCCCTGGCAGATTCTGTGCGAAGAAAAACAGGCCATCCTGCGCATCGCGCCCATCAATCAGCGCGGCGAGCTGCTGCTCGATGAGTACGAAAAGCTGCTGAATCCGCGTACCAAGCTGGTTTCCATGGTGCATGTCTCGAACGCGCTCGGCACTGTCAATCCCGTGGCCGAAATCACCCGCATCGCGCACCAGCACGGCGTGCCCATCTTCATCGACGGCGCGCAAGCCGTAGCGCACATGCAGGTGGATGTACAAGCGCTCGATTGCGACTTCTACTCGCTCTCCGGCCACAAAATGTTCGGCCCCACCGGCATCGGCGTGCTGTACGGTAAAAGAGAGTTACTGGATAAGATGCCGCCTTACCAGGGCGGCGGCGACATGATTCGCTCCGTAAGCTTCGCTAAGACCACTTACAACGACTTACCCTATAAATTCGAAGCCGGCACGCCCAACATAGCCGGGACTATAGGTCTGGGCGCGGCCGTCGATTACATCAATGGAATCGGAATCGACCACATCCAGGCTTATGAGCACGACTTACTAGCCTATGGCACCGCCCAGCTCGAGCGCATTCCAGGCCTGCGCCTGATCGGCACCGCGCGCGAGAAAGCCAGCGTGCTGTCGTTCGTTCTGGAAGGCGTGCACCCGCACGATGTCGGCACCATCCTCGACCGCGAGGGAGTCGCCGTGCGCACCGGCCACCACTGCGCGCAGCCCGTCCTCGAGTGGTTCGGGGTTCCCGCCACCACCCGCGCCTCGCTGGCCTTCTACAATACCAAAGAAGATATCGATGCCCTGGTTATCGGCATAGCCAAAGTAAAGGAGATCTTCGCCTGATGCTCCCTAACCAAAACCCACCACCCACCACCCACGACCAGCTCCCCGGCCAGCACCCAGCACCTAGCACCCAGGACCCCTCCTAATGCTCGAAGACTTGTACCAGGAAGTCATCCTCGACCACAGCAAGCGGCCGCGCAACTTCCACCAGATGCCCGACGCCACCCGCGACGTGGAAGGCTACAACCCGCTCTGCGGCGACAAGCTGAAGCTCTTCGTCAAACTCGACGGCGAGACCGTCCAGGACATCAGCTTCGTGGGAGCAGGCTGCGCCATCTCCACCGCCTCCGCATCCCTGATGACCGAAACCGTCAAAGGCAAATCCCGCCAGGAAGCCGTCCAGCTCATGGAACGATTCCACGATCTGCTGACCACCGACAAGCCGCCCGCCGCTAACTTGGGCAAACTGGCGGTCTTCTCCGGCGTGCGTGAATTCCCCGTGCGCGTCAAGTGCGCCACGCTCGCCTGGCACACGCTCAAATCCGCGCTCACCGGCGCGAGCGAAGTGGTGTCCACCGAATGAGAGAAAAAATCATCGCCGCACTCTCCACGGTCTTCGATCCCGAAATCCCCATGGACATCTACAATCTCGGCTTGATCTACGAAGTGAAGGTCGATGCCGAGGGCGTAGCGTACATTAAGATGACGCTCACCGCGCCCAACTGTCCGGTGGCCGGCTCCCTTCCCGCCGAAGTCGAACGCAAGGCGCGCGCCGTGCCTGGAGTGAAGGACGTCAAGCTGGAACTGGTCTTCGATCCGCCCTGGGATAAGAGCCGCATGTCTCCCGACGCGCGCATGCTGCTGGGTCTCGACGATATCATCGCGGTGGACAAACTCTCCCGCACACGCCCATGAAACTCAGCGCCCACGAAGAATACGGATTGCGCTGCCTGCTGCGCATAGGTCTGGCCCCCAAGGACGAGAGCCCCACCATTCCCGAAATCAGCCAGGCTGAAGCGCTCTCGCCCGCCTACGCCGCCAAACTGCTGCGCATCTTACGCCGCGGCGGATTCATCACCAGCGCGCGCGGCAAGGTAGGCGGCTATGCGCTCGCGCGGCCCGCCGGCGATATAGTAATCGGCGATGTTATCGGCGTCCTCGGCGGCCGGCTCTTCGAATCCAAAGACTTTTGCCACGAGCACGCCGGCCAAACGCAGGTCTGCACCCGTTCGGTCGATTGCTCCGTCCGATCCCTCTGGCACGCTGTCCAATCCGCTGTGGACGACGTCTTAAGTAAGACGACGCTGCAAGACTTGCTTCGCAGCGAAGGCGAAATGAACTCCTGGGTAAAGTCGCGACCGAGCCATAACCTGGTGACGTCCATCCAGTGACCCGGCGATGCGTGCGGCCAGCAATGCTGGCATGAAACTCGTGCTTCCCGACTCCGTTTATATGCAACAATCAGGCTATGAAGCGACCGTTCGCAGCTACCGTATGGCGCGAAGGCAAGTGGTACGTATCGCAGTGTCTTGAAGTCGACGTCGCCAGCCAGGGCGAGACCGAACGGGATGCCTTGGCAAATCTGAAGGAGGCGCTGGAACTTCATTTCGAACCTCCGCAAGCCACGCGCCCGCCTATGGTTCGCATCGTCGAGGTCGAGGTTGACGCGGCTTAAGCCCTTGCCCTTCCGCGAGGTCAAACGCCGGCCGCGGCCGGCGGTCCATCACGGCAGACACTGCCCTACGCCTGGCCCGCTACTTCGGAACGAAGCCCCAGTTCTGGATGAACCTCCAGTCGAACTACGATCTGGAATTGGCTCAATCTACGACAAAGCTGGGGATAGGAGCGCCAGCGTTACCGGCAGGGAGAGCGGACGCCACACGCCACCGATCATGAGTGGCTGTGGATCACCACTCTGGCTCAGTCGGTCGTGAATGTCCGCACCATCCGGCGCCTCAACAACGCAAACGAGGCCAACTTGTCCTCAACCGGCATTCGCGGCGCCATGAACCCTGCTCATGCGAAGTTCCTGAGCCGGTATTACTAAGCCTTGCTTCGCTGCCATTCTCGTGTTAGATAGAATCCATGAAGTTTGGTCAGGCGATCACGGTCACAGCCGCATTTTACGTCTGCGCGCACGTAGCTTGCGCCGCGGAATTTACCACGATCTTTGTCCTGCAGGCGGGGTTCATGCCGGCCGGACCTGAAGGCCCTATAGTCGTCGCCCAGAATGGCGCTGTCTACGGGACCGGTGACTCTGGGTTCTTCGAATTGCAGCCCCCGGCCTCGCCGGGCGATACCTGGACGGAGACGACCATCTCCAACAATGCATTCATATATGGTCCGCCTCTCGCGATGGGACCGGATGGATCCCTTTATAGCGTCGAGCAGCCCGTCGGATACTTCAAGATCTTCCAGTTGGCGCCGCCGGCCGAGCCGGGTGGAGCATGGACAGAGACTGTGCTCTACACCTTCAACTGCGAGGAGGGTCAAGGATGTACAAATCCTGGGAACCCGGTTGGATTGGCCGTCGGGCCGGACGGCACTGTCTATGGAGCGAGTGCGAATGGTGGCACGTCGTCACGCTGCACGCATGGTTGCGGCATGATCTTCACCTTGACACCGCCGTCCAGTCCCGGCGGAATCTGGGCCGAGAGTATGATCTTCAGCTTTGCCGGAGGCCCGGATGGAGAGCGTCCGTCCGGGTTAACTATGGGCCCGGACGGGACGCTCTACGTCCCAACTGAGCACGGTGGACGACGGGGTGAGGGAGCAGTATTCGCTCTTCATCCGCCGGCCGCGTCCGGTGGCGCGTGGACCGGAGAGCTCCTGCATTCTTTTCAGGGCGGTAAGTATGGAACGGCGCCGTATGGACCTCTGGCGCTCGACCAGGATGGAACACTCTATGGCACGGCCGACGGCGGGACCAGCCTGGGCGGACTGGTGTTCGGCCTGGAGCCGCCAGCCGTGTCCGGGAATCCCTGGCGGGCGTCGGTGATTCATACCTTTGGAAGCCCTCCCAGTGGGCGCATTCCGGCGCCGGGACTGGTCATAGGCTCAGGCAGAGTGATTTACGGCGCGACTGAAAAAGGCGGCCAGGGCGTTCCCGGCTTCTGTTATAAACCAGGTTGCGGCACAGTGTTCGAACTGCGCCCTCCAGCGGCGCCCGGGGGGTCGTGGACGGAATCGCTGATTCACGCGTTCACTTGTGGCACCGACGGTTGTCAGCCTGCTAGCGGATTGGTCCAGGGCCCGGACGGCTTCATCTATGGCACCACTCGCACCGGCGGAGACCCAGGACAGGGCGGCACCGTCTACCAGGTCCAGCCCTGAAGCGTCGCGACTATGACGTGTCGGAGGCAGCCATGGTCTCGACAGGTCGAGCGGCTTGTATCGACGCCGGGAGAGGCTCAGGGCGGATGTTCCCAATAAAACACTAAACGGAGACCCCTTCCTCCCATTGAACGCCTGCGCCTTTTCCTGGGCCGCGCCGATGCATACGATTCCGTCTCGGACTGGCCGTTCGCGACGGAACTCATTGGCGATGTCGTCTTTTCGTTCCTTGTGATTGAATTGGTAAAGCGGTATGGAATCGCGCTCCGCCATGAACTTTACCGAGCCGCGGAATCTCTCCGAGAGACGCGAAGGGATCGGAAATCTCTGGCCGAGTCTGGCCGGCCAAAGCGGGATAACTCGCGTGTTCCACGCGATCTATGAAGCGAAATCCTCCGCGTTGTAGTGTTCGCGTGAGCTAGACTGAACAGATGGCGCAAGGAGAGGATCCCGCAACCCCCGAGGACGCCGAAACACAGTTCGCCACCCGCACAATCGAACCGAGTGAGGTGGGCGTCGGCACGGTCATCGATTCCTATCATTTGCTCCAGCCGGTCGGCCATGGCGGTATGGGTGAGGTCTGGTTGGCCGAGCAGAAGCAGCCGGTTCGCCGCCGCGTCGCCCTCAAGCTGATCAAGGCGGGCATGGACACGCGCGAGGTGGTGGCGCGCTTCGAATCCGAGCGGCAGGCTCTGGCGCTGATGGATCACCCGGCCATCGCCAAAGTCTTCGCCGCCGGCTCCACGCCGCAGGGCCGGCCGTACTTCGTCATGGAGTACGTGACCGGCATGCCCATCACCGATTATTGCGACAAGCATAAACTCACCACGCGCCAGCGCCTGGAGCTGTTCATGCTCGTCTGCGATGGCGTGCAGCATGCCCACCAGAAAGCCATCCTGCATCGCGATCTGAAGCCTTCCAACATCCTGGTGGGCGAGGTGGACGGGAAGCCCGCGCCGCGCATCATCGATTTCGGCGTGGCCAAAGCCACCGCGCAGCGGCTCACCCCCGACACCATGTTCACGCGCGTGGGAGCCATCGTGGGAACACCGGGTTACATGAGCCCGGAGCAAGCCGACTCAGCCGGCGCCGACGTGGACACCCGCACGGACGTCTACTCCCTGGGCGTAGTGCTGTATGAGCTGCTCGTGGGCGTGGTGCCGTTGGATTTCAGAAGCACGCCTCCCGATCAATTTCTGCGCAGATTGCGCGACGAGGATGCGCCCCGGCCCAGCACCAAGATGCGCACGCTGGGCGCGCAGACCGGCACTACCGCAAAGAACCGCGGCGCGGATGGTCCCACCCTGGCGCGGCAATTGCGCGGCGATCTGGATGCCATTACCCTCAAGGCGCTGGAAAAGGACCGCGCCCGGCGCTATGCCACGCCCTCCGAACTGGCGGCCGACATCGGCAGATATTTGCGCAATCAGCCGGTCCTGGCGCGTCCCGCGAGCACTGCATACCGGGCGCGCAAGTATGTCCGCCGGCACCGCGTGGGCGTGGCCGTGGCCGCCATCGCCGCCTTGCTGCTGGTTTCGGTAGCGGTGGCCCAGGCGGTCGAGCTGCGGCGCATCCGGCGCGAGCGCGACCGTGCCGACCGCGTCACCCAGTTCATGACCGGTATGTTCACGGTCTCGAACCCCAGCGAGGCGCGCGGCAACGACATCCGCGCACGCGAGATTCTGGATAAAGCGTCGAAAGACATCGACACGGGTCTGGCGAAGGACCCGGAACTGCAGGCCCAGATGATGCACGTCATGGGCACCGTTTATGAGAGCCTCGGGCTATACGCCAGGGCCGACGCGCTGCTCCGTCGCGCCGTGGAAACCCGGCGCAGCAAGCTGGGCGCCGGGAACCCGGACACGCTGCGATCGATGCACGAACTCGCCGAAGTACTGCGCCTGGAAAGCCGCCCGCAGGAGGCGGAGAAGTGGTGCCGTGAGGCGCTGGATAGGCGCCGCCGCGAATTGGGCGCCAACAATCGGTCCACCTTGAGTTCGCTGAACCTGTTGGCCCTGATCTTGAACGACGAAGGGCGATACCCCGAAGCGGAGAAGTTGCATCGCGAGGCGCTGGACGTGGCGCGGCGCGTGTTCGGGCCCCAGGATCAATCGTCGCGGTCCGTGGTGAAGAACCTGGCAATCGATCTTGCCTATGAAGGCAAATTCGCAGATGCCGAGAAATACTTTCGAGAGGTGCTGGAACTCGACCAGCAGGCGCTTGGTTCGGACCATCCGACGGTGTTGGGCGATTTGAATAATCTGGCCGCCTGTCTCCTGCAACAGCACCGCTACGCGGAGGCGGAAAAACTGTACTCCGACGCAATTCAGGTCAAACGCCGTGTGCTGGGACCGGAGCATCCCAACACGCTCATGTCCATGGGAAGCCTGGCGCTGGTCCTGTCCGGTGAGAAGCGCTATCCGGAGGCGGAAAAACTGTATCGCGAGACGCTTGAAATCAAACGCAGGAAGCTGGGTCCGGAACATCGCTCCACGCTCGTCACTATGGGAAATCTGGCGGACACGCTCGCCGCCCAAAGCCGCTACCCCGAAGCCGAGCAACTCATGCGCGAGACGCTCGAAATAGAACGCCGCACGCTGGGACTGGGGCACTCCGATACGTTGGCCACTATGGCTGGGTTGAGTGACATCTTAAAGAAGGAGAAGCGCTACCCCGAAGCTGAAAAGGAATATCGCGATACATTGGAGGGCCGGCGCCGCGCCTTGGGACCCGGCCATCCGGACACCGCCGCGGCGGCGTACGGCCTGGCTTGCGTTCTCGCGCTCGAAGGCAAACCGGATGAGTCCTTCGCCAACCTGCGATTCGCCCTCGATCACGCACTCCCCGCCGACACCCGCGCGGCCCTGGAACAGGACGCGGATCTGAAGTCGCTGCGTGCAGATCCGCGCTTCGCGGCCGTCGTGGCATCCGCCCACCAACCCAAAACCGGCGGTTAACTTTAAGCGCATCGTAACAACCTGTCAGAATCGCCGCATGCGTTAGGAGGGTGGGCTCTAGCCAGGCTTTAGCCAAAGTGGGGCTTCAGCCCCGCTGCAGCAGACTTTTTGGTTGCCGCCTCGCCGCCGCCTATTCGCTATACTCACGGCATGAAGCTCTGCGCGATCTGTCTTCTGGTATTCACCGCATCGGCGGCGGAGCCCAACTGGCCGCAATTCCGAGGCCCGGCCGCCAACGGCCTCGGCGATGGCGCGCCGCCGGTCGAGTGGAACGTCGAATCCGGCAAGAACATCCGCTGGAAGACCGCTATCCCGGGACTGGGCCACTCCAGCCCAGTGGTGTGGGGCAATCGCATCTTCATCACCAGCGCGGTCCCCGCCAGCGGCGAATCGGCGCTGAAGGTCGGCTTGTATGGCGATATCGCGCCGGTGAAGGGCGAACCCGCGCAGAGCTTCAACGTCTATTGCCTCGATCGCAAGTCCGGCAAGATTTTATGGGAGCGCGTGGCAGTCAGCGGTCCGCCGAAGATCATGCGCCATCCGAAATCCACGCACGCCAATCCGACTCCGGCCACCGACGGCGAGCACCTGGTGGTCTTCTTCGGCTCCGAAGGGCTGTTCACTTACGACCTGGATGGCAAGCTGCTATGGAAGAAAGATTTCGGCGTGCTCGACTCGGGCTTCTACATGGTTCCCGGCGCGCAATGGGGTTTCGCCAGTTCCCCCATCATTCACGACAACATGGTCATCATCCAGGCGGACGTGCAGAAGGATTCCTTCCTCGCGGCGCTCGATATCAAAACCGGGAAAGAGCTGTGGCGCACACCGCGTAACGATGTGCCTACGTTCGGCTCGCCGGCGGTGGTGCCTTATACCGCGGGCGGAGCGCAGAGCTGGCAGGTGGTGGTCAACGGCTGGAAGCACATCGGCGGTTACGATCTGAAAACCGGCAAGGAGCTATGGAGCCTCAAAGGTGGCGGCGATATCCCGGTGCCTACGCCGGTCTTTGCGGACGGCCTGGTGTTCGTCACCAACGCCCACGGCAAGGGGCGGCCGATATACGCCATCCATACCGATGCCGCCGGCGACATTACCGATAGCAAATCCGCTATCGCCTGGAACGAGCCGCGCGGCGGCAACTATATGCAGACGCCCCTGCTCGATGCCGGTCTGGGTTACTTCTGTTTCGACACCGGCGTACTGAGTGTGTATAAGTTGGCCACTGGCGAGCGGCAATACCAGCAGCGCCTGGGAGGCGGTACTTCCGGTTTTACCAGCTCACCGGTGGCCGCGGGCGGACACCTCTATATCACCAGCGAGGAAGGTCACAGCTACGTGCTGGCGCTGGGCACTGAGTACAAGCTGATCGGCGAAAACGATCTCGACGAGACCGTAATGGCCACGCCGGCCATAGCCAGTGGAGTGCTGTATATGCGCGGCGGCAAGCACCTGTTCGCGATCGGTGAAGCGGGCTCGTAGCCCAATGTCACTTAGTTATCCCGATATTGGGAGTGTTGCATAAATTTTGTGGGGCAGGACTCCTGTCCTGCGCGGGTCCTCCAGGACCCGCCCTTCGCGTTTGGCGACCTGCCCCACAATTTGTGAGGTAATTCGGTCGCGCGAAAACTAAGTCGCGCTGGGCTCTAAGCCCGCCCTTCAGTTCCTGAACTCCACCGTCTCCCGCCGGCTGACATGCTTCTCCAATTCCGCGCGATTCATAAAGTAAGTCGGTTTCACCCGGCTCTTACTGAATAGCTTCTCCGCCTGATCGTCAAAGTGCCCCGATTCCGGATGGTCGCTTTCCCCCAATGGGATGACCATATACGATTGCGGCGGCTTGCTCAGAATCACAATCTGCGTAGAAGTCTGGCCGCCATGTCCCACCATCTCCCCGTCGTGTTTCTCGAAGCTGATGGCGCGCGGTGTAGCCATGCCCGCTTCGGTCAACGAGCCGCCGCCTACCGGCCATGTATGCGCCGCGCCTTGCCGCCCCACACGGAACATCGCCCCGAATACCGGCGCCGTGCGCTCCGCCTTCAACCGCGCTTCCGCCTTCTCCAGCGCCGCGCGGATCTGTTCGTCGGTAAGATCCGCCGGCGGATCCACGGCGCGCCGCGCTCCGCCGTCCAGCGCCATTTTGAAATAATAGAACCCCAGCGCGCCCGCCGATTCCGCATCGCTGCGGCGGTCCCATCCGGTCAGTTCCTTTGCAAACTCGCTCTCCGCGGCAGCTTTCCGGATGCGCTCCTGCCACAGCTCCGCGTGCCACACCTGCGGTGAAAATGCGATGCCGATGGCTTGTTCCGCGGTCACATCGTGCGCGGCATCCAGCAAATCCAGCACCATGGCGGCGCGCTGATGCGGCGGCGTGCGCCGTTCGTTGTAAATGTAAGGATGCGCCGCGTACTCTTCCGGCACCAGCGGCGAATTCTTCATCATGGCGAACGGCGAAGCATTGCAATTCTGCATATATCCCTGCGGCGGATTCGTAATCTGCACCAGGTCTTCAAACGGATGCAGCCCCTGCCATTCACACGCGCCGCTCGACCCGGGCATAGGTTTCGAAGGGTCGCACCCGCCCGGCCGCACCGGCACACGCCCGTTGCGCACATAGTAAATGTCGCCATCCACCGTGCCCACCATGATGTTCTGCGCCATCAGTTGCAGCAGTCCCAGTGCCTTCTTCATCTCGGCCAGATTGTGCGCGGTCACCATACCCCAACTCTCGTCCATCAGGCGAACCTCGTCGGCATATGGAATCGCGACGGAATACGACTTGCCGTCCTTGTGCGCCACAATCGGTCCGTGCACGGTCGATTCGATGCTGACGTCCTTCCAGTCGATCTTGTCCCCCACCTTCACGCCGATCTTCTCGTGCCGGATTTCGAGCGGCCGCCACTCGCCGCGAAACTTGTACTTACCGTCCTCGACTTCCTCTTCGTAAACGTCGGATGTATCCGGACCGCCCGTGGTCATGGCGATGGACGCATAGCGGCTGTGTCCCAGCACCGGAAACGGCAGACCCAATATACATGCGCCGGAGAAGGCCAGGTCGCCGCCGTAAATCCGCATTTCATAGAAGCGGAATGCGCCGTACCAGCTCAGGTGCGGGTCCACCACCGCGATGGGCACGTGCATCGCCGTGCGCGACGGCGCCAGCAGCCATTCGTTCGATCCGTGATATTCGATGGGATCGGGCTGAATGCCCGCGTGCAGCAGCTTGCCGCCGGCTTCGCCTTCGGGCCACCCCCAGATGATGTAGCGGCCCAGCGCCACCAATTGCCAGGGCTCCAGCTTGGGCGCCCACGCCGGCACCTGATCGGGATGCTCCTTCATGTATTGCCGCACGCCGGCTTGAAACGCCTCGATAATCTCGCGGCTGCGCGGGCTGAGCTCTCGGTAATGCCGCTCGGCCACCAGGCGATGCCGCCACACGCGCTGCCGCCAATCGTCGCGGAAGAATTCGGCGCCGAACGCTTCCGCCATCGTGCCTTCCGCGCGGCGGTAATTCTTCAGCATCTCCTCCAGGCGGTCCTCGGCCTGCGCATATCCCGAACCAAACGCCGCGCCGGCGGCATTCTCGGCGAAGATGTGCGGCACGCCGTATTCGTCGCGTAAGATGGTGACCTGCCCAGCACGCGCCAGCGACGCCAGGGCAAGGATGCAGAACCACAGGCAGATTTTCTTCATGCGGATTCTAATTTTAGCGCGGGTAGACGCACGAGTACTGCTGCAAACCACAACAGAGCACTTCCGTTGGACCGGCGCAAATATTTTCTTAAAGGAAGTTGAAACGCTCCGCCTGTGGAAATTCACTATCGGATTTAAGGGTAAGATTCCGCACGATCCGCGACAGAATGAGGATGTCCCCATGCGCCGCTTGACTATTGCTCTATTACTCACCGTCGCCGTGCTGCACGCGCAGCGCCGCGCCGACGGGCCCCGGCCAGACCCCGATTACCGCGCAGGCGCGACAATCACGGTCAATTCGAATGGAGCCTTTTTCAGTTCAAATTTCCAGGTTGGCGAGTTACAGCTATGACAACCAGGGCGCGCTCAGTTCGATGGTCTACCCAGCAGTGGGCACCTGGGAGACAGTCCCCGCCTGGACCTTCACCAATACGTTGGATGCGATGGAGCGGCCGACAGCCCTGGTTTTCTCCTGCGGCTCGTCCTGCGGTGGAAACGCCTTTGCCTCCGGCGCGACCTACAACGCGGCGAACCAGCCGCTGTTCGACGGCACCGCCACACGCACTTACAACAGCATGTCGCAGATGACGAGTATTGTAGGTACGGGGAATGAGCATGACCTACAATTACTCGGCCACGCAGAATAACGGACAGATCACCTCCAGCGTGGATGGAGTCACCGGGGAGACGGTGACTTACCAATATGATGCGCTGAAGCGGCTGGCGTCGGCATCGGGGAAGAACTGGGGGGAGACCTACTTTTATGATGGGTACGGCAACCTGACCAACATGTTACCCACGGGCACGGCCGGCGCGCCGTCATTGAACCTGACGGTGGCGCTGGACGCCAACAACGTGCCCACCAATCGGATCAACGCGACTGGGGTAGGGTACGACGCCAATGGCAACCAGACGCAGGGATTCGCAGGATACACGTTCACCTACGACGTGGCGAACCGGGTCACGGCGGTGAGCGGGACCGGAACGGCCGCCTACGGGTACGATTCGGACAACCGGCGGATTTACAGCCGGAGTGCGAGCGGCGCGGAGACCATCTGCTTTTATGGAGTGGATGGGAAGAAGCTGGCCGCGTACACGCCGGGCATTATTACCTACGGGGGCTTCCCGGAAGTACAGTTATCGATGCAGACCTACAACGTGTACTTCCTGGGCAAGCTGATCTATGCGGAAGGGAACTCGGTACAGACGGACCGGCTAGGTTCGGTGCGCTCGGGTGGCCCAAGCGGGCTGGGCTACCAGGCGCAATACCCGTACGGAGTAGAATATACACTGACGGCAAACGACCGGGAGAAGTACGCCACTTACACGCGGGACAGCGCGACGGGGCTGGATTACGCGATGAACCGATATTACGCCAGCCAGTGGGGCAGGTTTTTGTCGCCGGACCCTTCTGTCAACAATGCTGGCTTAGGAAGCCCGCAGAGTTGGAATCGGTACGCGTACGTGAATGCCGACCCTATTAACAGCATCGACCCTACGGGTCTCGAACAGATTTGGATCTGGTCACCGCCCTTGCCAGATCCAACCCCGGTCTGGGGAGGCGGGGGCGGCGGAGGTGGAGGCACGAACCCGATTGCGTGTGCAGTCGTCGGTCTCTGGCCCGGGCCCGTTCCGATGGGGGCCGGGTGCGGCGGAGGGAACGGTAGCGGCTACGGCGGCTCAGGCCAAGTTACGAATCTCGCCGGAGTGCGAAACGCGCTGAATAACGCCATAAAGGCTTTGAGTAATAACTGCTTCACGGCGCTCGGCTTTACTCAGCAAACCCTCCTTGCAGACGCCAAGAACGAATCATACTTCGATGCCCGGTCCAGCGGTAGCGGCAACCAAACCGTCGCTCAGATCGCTCCGCAGTTGGCGTCATACAACCCTACGGGCACATTACAGCAAATTTGTAGGTGGCGCCAGCGCCGTGATGCTGTTCGGTGCCAACGGCTCAATAAGTAACACGGTTCTCCTCGGCCAACAGTTCTTCATGGACCCGGTGACCGGGAACAACGCCAGTTACTCTTTGGGCCAGGGGATCGTTCTGGTCCACGAACTACTGCACCGTCAGCCAACTGGATGACGATGACTTCGTCCAGCAGTACGGCATAGATGCAGCCGCGGGCGAGTCGAGCAGTTCGGCGATATCGGGGTGGTTGCAACATAGCTGCAAGAACTAGGGGAATCCGTACTGTGCATTCGAAGACACATCTGTTTTCCGTAGCGGCACTCGGGAGCGCCCTTATTGGGATGCCCGCTCTGGCCGATAATCCAACGGTCTGGGAGCGCCGGGACGGCCCGTTCTTATCCCGTGCTGTGCTCTGGAAGGCAGCGGATCTGACCACGTCGGGTCTTCGATCCTTCTATGCCGACTTGGTGCCACAGTTGAAGGGGTATCGCGGATGGGACGTCGAGGTGTTTGTCGATCGAAGTGACCTAACCCGCGAGCTCTTCGGAAAGCTCGCGACAGAGGGAACATACCAAAGTTGGGAGGCGTTGTACGTTAAGTTCGGTCGCAGCGTGCTCCCAATGGCCGAATTGTATGGCTATGAGGATAATGCTGTTATGCGTGTCCGCGACAGCGCGGGAGTGTGCTCCCAGGTTACCCTCGCAGGCCAGGACTTTCTTTCGATGCGGCTGGATGACACGATGTTTGACATTTTGAAAATCTACTACCACCCGCTGCCGCCGGATGCGCGGCCCGTTCCTGGTGATGAGGCGATGGTCTCGGTCTACGCGCGCGCCTCCGCGTTCCCTAGCGTCGACCGGGCAAGGGAATTCAGCCACGCATTGCAGCAACGCTTTGGGCAGAAGCGCGTTGTCGTGCACATTAGGACAGATAGCTATTTCATCACGGATGGAGGATTCCCCGTCCTGTACCGATTTGACCGGAAGCCCGCCCCACCCAGCAGGGAGCAGTACGAACACAGCAGGACGATGTATTGCTTCTGTGAAGTCACTGGCACGCTCTGTCGCTCCAGCGGGCCGTGATCGCGGAAGTGGTCGAATCGGATCCCGCGGGCAAATGGAAGCAGTATTTTAACGACGCTTTCGGCAACCTGGTGGCCGTGCTGGAGCCTGACCCCACCCCGTGCTGGGCCGCACAACAATCCCCCGCCCGCCTACCCCGTGACCGCCCTGCCCCAGGGAACAGGAATATTATCCTCCGAACCTGGTCGTAGTCACATCCGCACGGATGATCGCTACCAGCTAGGGCAATTACTGAATTCGCCGGTGGTAGCCAACATTGGCTATGCGACGGCTATGCGACGCGGCGCCCCGCTTTGGAGATGATGGCGGTCAGTTCGGGCGGTCGCTTGAGCCGGATCTGTCGGATCTCCTCAAGTAACCGAATCGCATTATCGAGTTCTGTGCGCCGATGATGGAGCATCAGAAGTGCTTCGTTTGGGGGAAGAAACGAGCGTTGGGGCAACATTGTCATCTCAGTCGATTACCGGTGCGATATAAGCAAAATTCCTTATTCCCAGTAATAACCTTACCATTAACCTAAGCGGCTGCCTGACTGAAACCCCTCTTTTAGGGGGATCTGCGGGACTCTTATGTGGGTATGGTAGTACTAGTACTAATGGATGTCCTTCTGGTGCTGCCGAACTAAGCCGCGCCATCCGGCCATGAGACGCCCCAGCCGGGGAACCATCTGCTGATCCCAAGCGTCACTTGGTTAGGTCCCGATCTGAGTACACGTGTCCACTGTGGCGCCATGTCTATCCACGGTAGAATGATATTCGTGCAGCGTTTCTCTCTCGCAGCGGTGTTCGCCCTCGCCGCCGCCCTAAATGCCCAGACTGCGTTCTTTCCGCTGAAGGATATCAAGCCCGGAATGCGCGGTATCGGCAAGACCATCTTTTCCGGCAACCGGATCGACGAGTTTCAGGTGGAAGTGCTGGGCGTGCTGGAGAATATCGGTCCTAAGCAGAATCTGATTCTGGCCCGGTTGTCCGGCGGCCCGCTCGCCGAAACCGGCGTGCTGCAGGGTATGAGCGGCAGCCCGGTTTACATTGATGGCAAGCTGGCTGGAGCCGTGGCTCTGGCGTTTCCTTTCGCCAAAGAAGCCGTCACCGGCATCCGTCCGATTGAGGAAATGGTGCGCGTCACCGAAGCCGGCCGGACTTCCGCGCCCGTACAGGTCGCCCGCAGCCAGGTTTCGCTCGCGTCGCTATTTGCCGCCAAGGATCTGACCCTCCTGCTGCCCGGCCGCCTGGACCCCGCTACGCACGATTCCAAATTGATGGACATAGCCACGCCGGTCACCTTCAGCGGGTTCACCAGCGCCACGCTCGATTCCTTCGCGCCTCAGCTTCGCTCTTTGGGCCTCGAACCGGCCCAAGGCATCTCCGCGGGCGGTCCTTCCAACCCGCACATGGGCGATCCCTCGGCTTTGAAGCCCGGCTCGATGATCAGCGTGCAGCTCATGACCGGCGACCTCAGCATCGGCGCTGACGGCACCGTCACCTACATCGATGGCAATAAGATCTACGCCTTCGGGCATCGCTTCCTGGCGGTCGGGTCGACGGCCCTGCCCTTCACCCGCTCCGAGGTGCTCGCGCTGCTTCCAGTGATGTCCGCCTCGTTCAAGATCTCCGCCCCCAAGGAAACCATGGGCGCCATCCTGCAGGACCGCAACACCGCGGTGGCCGGCGAATTGGGGCGCGTGGCCGCCATGGCGCCAGTGCAGATATCCGTCTCGCGCGGCGGCAAGCGGCTCGACAACTACCAGATGGAAATGGTGAACGACCGCTTCCTGTCGCCGCTGCTGGTGCAGATGGCGGTGTTCAACACCATCGACGCCACCGAGCGCACCGTGGGAGCGTCCAGCTTCCGCGTGACCGGCGAGATCGAGTTAAACGGATCGGCCGCCCCGCTCAAAGTGAATAATATGTACGCCGCCGATACCGGCTCCGCCATCATCGCCTCGCTTTCCACCGCCATCCCCCTGGCGTATATATTGCAAAGCGGATTCGACGCGCTGGAAGTGAAGAAGGTCGCGCTGGATATCGAGTCGTTCGACGTCAAGAAGCAGTTTCAAATCGACAGCGTTTCCGTGGGGCGGCGCGAAGTCCGGCCCGGCGGAAAGGTGGAGCTGACCACCCTGCTGGTGGGCGAGAACGGCGTGGAAGTGCCCCGCACCATCGTCTATCAGGTGCCTCAGGGCCTCGCGCCCGGGCCGCTGTATTTCACCGTCGCCGATGGCATGACCACCAATCTTGCCGAATTTCGCCAGCTCATCGCGCAGCCGAAATCGATTTCGCAACTGATCTCCACCGTGAACAGTTTGCGCGGCAATAATGCGGCCTACGTGCGCGTGTGGCGTCCGGAACCGGCCTTTCAGTTGGAGGGATCCGATCTTCCAGATCCGCCGCCGTCGGTGGCGATGATCATGGCCGCCTCGCTCGGCGCCCAGGGCGGCATCAGCCAGACGCGCAATTCCAAGGTGGCCGAATTGCAATTCGGCGCCGGGGAAAGCGTGATCAGCGGATCGAAAACCATTGAAGTGGAAGTGAAAGAATGAGACCGCTTCGCCCGCTCCCCCGCGCCTTCGCCGCCACGCTGCTTCTTAGCGCCGGCGCCTTCGCTTCCGCCACCACCGCCTGGGAGATGACCAGCTACCAGGATTTCATCCGCGGCCAGTTCAAAGGCGTTTCGCTCAGCCGCGATGGCCGGCTGACGCTCGCACCGAAGGTGGATACGTTATTCTCCTCCGGCCAGGCCGTGGTTTGGAGCGTGGCCGAAGGTGCTAACGGAGTCCTCTACGTAGCCACCGGCCATCGCGGCCGCATTTATCAGGTGGATCCCTCGGGCGCCAGTTCGCTGCTCTGGACCGCCGAACAGCCCGAAATCTTCGCTATTGCGACCGATCGCAGCGGCGTGCTCTACGCCGGCACCTCGCCCGACGGCAAGGTCTATCGCATCGAGAAAGGTAAAGCCACCGAGTACTTCGCGCCCAAGACGCGCTACATCTGGTCTCTGGCCGTGGGCCCCGATAACGCGCTGTATGTCGGTACCGGCGATCAGGGCAGAATCTTCCGCGTTACGTCCGCCGGTACGGGCGAGCTGTATTACGATACCGGCCAAACACACGTCACCGGTCTGGCAGTGGATGCGCAAGGCCGCCTGCTGGCGGGCACCGAGCCGAACGGCATCCTTTATCGTGTCTCGGCCAAGGACAAGGCTTTCGTGTTATACGATGCCAGCCTCCCTGAAATCCGCGCCATCGTTCCGCAGCCGGATGGCACCGTGTACGCGGCCGCGCTGGGTGGCTCGCTGGTGAAGCGCGCGCTAGCCGCCGCGCAAGCTACGCCATCCACCTCGAGTTCCGTGACCGTGCAGGGCGCGGCGCAATCGGTCACCGTCGAAGCGCAGAACACCGAGCCGGGGGCCGAAATCAAAATGCAGTCGGACCCCTCCAAGCAGACCCAGTCCTCATCTACGCCACAGGTGACCACGCAGTTCACGCCTACACCGGATCTTGCGGGCGTGGAGCGTTCCGCGATTTACCGCATCAATCCCGACAACACCGTCGAGACGCTGTGGAGTTCCAAGGAAGAGAACGTATACGATCTGCTGGCGCTGCCCAACCAGCTCCTGTTTTCGACCGACAGCAACGGGCGCATCTACGGCCTTTCGCACGACCGCAAGATCACCCTCGTCATGCAGACCAATGAAGGCGAAGCCACCCGCCTGCTGCCCGCGCCCGGTTCGGTGCTGGTGGCTACCGGCGATATGGGCCGCATCTACCGCCTGGGCGAAGTGCCCGGCGCTTCCGGTTCCTACGAGTCGCCCGTGCACGATGCCGGCACAGCCGCCCGTTGGGGCAGCCTGAGCTGGCGCGGCGAGACTGCGCCGTCCAGCACACTGGTTTTCCGCACGCGTTCCGGTAATTCCGCCAAACCGGATAAAACCTGGAGCGATTGGTCCGAGCCGCTGCGCGACGCGTCTGCTTCCGCTATCTCCAGTCCCAATGCCCGCTACATTCAGTGGAAGGCCGAATTCTCAGGCGCAGGCGGGGCGACGCCCATCCTCGATAACGTGACGCTGGCCTTCCTGCCGCAGAACTCGCCGCCCATCGTACACAGCATTAACGTGACCTTGCAAATGGCGCGCGCCCTGGGTACCGCAGCCCAGCCGCCCTCCATTTCGCCTTACACGGTGACGGTAAGCGACACCGGCGATACCAGCACGTCCACCGCCGCGGGCACGCCCACCCAGACTCTTTCGCGAGCCGCCGCTCAACAGATCACTATTAGTTGGCAGGCCGAAGATCCGGACGGCGACCGCCTGGTTTATAACCTCTACTTCCGCAGTGACGACGAGCACCGCTGGATGTTACTAAAAGGCGACCTGCACGACAACGCTTTCACCTTCGATAGCGACGTACTGGCCGATGGCAAGTATTACTTTCGCGTGGTCGCGTCCGACCGCGAAGTGAATCCGCCCGCCACCGCCCGCGAGGCCGACCTGACCAGCGCTCCGGTCATGATCGACAATACGCCGCCGGTGGTGACCATTGGTCCCGTGCGCCGCAATGGCGCTACGGCCGAGCTGCAATTCGACGCGCGCGACGCCGCTTCCCCGTTACGCCGCTGCGAGTATTCGCTCGATGCCACCGGCTGGGTGCCGCTTGAAGCCGCCAACGGCGTGATCGATTCCCAGCAGGAGAAGTTTGTACTGTCGCTCGACAAACTAACTCCCGGCGAGCACTTAATCGTCATCCGCGTGCTGGATAGCGCCAATAACGCCGGGTTGGCGAAAGTCGTACTCCCCTAGATGTGGTGTGGCGCGCGCTTCAGCGTGCCGCGGCGAACTTCAGTTCGCCGTCCGGGCGGCTCTGGAGACCCACCGCAGATCTGGAGGTCTGCCCCGCCCGCCCTACTCCTCCCCAAACTCAAACACATCCGTATTCGTCCGCACCACCAGCCGCCCCAGCCCTAACGCCTTCCCATCCGCGTCAAAAAACACCGCCCCGTCCGTCGACTCCCCCGGCAAAAGTTTCGTCTGCACCAGCGCGATCGCCGAAGCCGCCGCCGCCGCCTTCAGCTTGGTAGAACCCACTTCCGCCAGCGCCGCCTGCCGCCGCGCCTCGTATGAATTGGCCACCTTCATGTGCGGAATTCCGTAGAGCGCCGTCTCATACGCCAACACCAGCTTGATCACGTCGCCGCGCCCGCCCTTCTCCTTCAGCAGCTTCACCACATCGCCCGCCGCCCACGCATGCAACTCCGCGCCATCGTCTTTCCGATACGAAAAATTTTCCGGCCGGATAATGTAAGGGCCCGGCGATCCATTGGAAATCGCCACCTGCAGGATGCTGAATTCCCGCACATGTCCGGGCAGATGCGCCACCATCAGCGTCACGCCGCGCTTGGTAATCGTCTGATATTTGAGCCCGTTCGATTCAAACTGAATCACCTGGCCGGGTACGCCCAGGCATATTCCCAACAGCAAGCCCGCGGCGCGAGACAGAACCGGCTTCATGACACTATATTACGATAAGGTTGCGTATATGGAAATCGAACAATCGTCCGCCACCCCCGCCGCGGGCATCCGGCCCAGCCGTTATGGCCTCGCCGGGCACGGGATTCGCAATATCAATATCGCCTATTGGAATCTCGGAACCGCGCAGCTGTTAGAGCATGCCGTCCGCCGCCACGAGGGCCTGTTCGCCACCGGCGGCGCTTACGTCGTCCGCACCGGCCAATTTACCGGACGCTCCCCCAAAGACAAGTTCATCGTACGTGACGACTCTACCGAAGGCTCCGTTCAATGGGGACCCGTCAATCAGCCCATGCGTCCCGACAGCTTCGACCGCCTGTATTCCAAGATGCTGGCCTATTGGCAGGGCCACGACCTGTTCGTCCAGGATTGCTTCGCCGGCGCCGACCCCCGCTACACCCTCCCCATCCGCGTCATCGCGCAATACGCGTGGCACGCCCTGTTCGCCCGCCAGTTGTTCGTGCGCCCCGATCCGCTGCGCACTCAGGATCACGTCCCTGAATTCACCATCTGCTTCGCGCCCCGCCTGGAAGCCACGCCCGTCGAAGACGGCACCAATTCGGAAACCTGCATCGTCGTCAATTTCACGCGCCGGATCGTGCTCATCTGCGGCACCAGCTACGCGGGCGAAATGAAAAAATCCGTCTTCTCGGTTCTGAATTACCTGCTGCCCGCGCGCGGCATCCTGCCTATGCACTGCTCCTGCAACGTGGGACACGGCGGCGAAGTGGCCCTCTTCTTCGGCCTCTCGGGCACCGGCAAGACCACCCTCTCCGCCGATCCGCAGCGCCGCCTGATCGGTGACGACGAGCACGGCTGGAGCGACCACGGCATCTTTAACTTCGAAGGCGGCTGTTACGCCAAGTGCATCCACCTCTCGCGCGAGAATGAGCCGCAGATCTGGAACGCCATTCGCTTCGGCACCGTGCTGGAGAACGTGGACATGGACGCCGAAACGCGCCTGCTCGATTTCGATTCCACTGCCCTCACCGAAAACACTCGCGCGGCCTATCCGCTCAGCTACATCGATCGCGCCGTGTTGCCCAGCGTCGCCGGACATCCCAACAACATCATCCTGCTCACCGCCGACGCCTTCGGCGTGTTGCCGCCCATCTCGCGCCTGACCCCCGAGCAGACCATGTATCATTTCCTGAGCGGCTACACCGCCAAAGTCGCGGGTACCGAACGCGGGCTCGGCGCGGAACCCGCCGCCACCTTCAGCGCCTGCTTCGGCGCGCCCTTCCTGCCGCGTCCGGCCGCCGCATACGCCGCCATGTTAGGTGATAAGATGCGCCGCCATCAAGTCAGTTGCTGGCTGCTGAACACCGGCTGGGTGGGCGGTCCATACGGCGTCGGCGAACGCATGCGGCTGCCTTACACGCGCGCCATGCTCACCGCCGCCCTCGAAGGTCAGCTCGATCGTGTGCCCATGGAACCGCATCCCTTCTTCAAAACCATGGTGCCCAAAGCCTGCCCGCACGTTCCGCCCGATTTCCTCGATCCCCGCGGCCTGTGGGGCGATAAAGCCGCCTACGACCGCGCTGCGCTCGACCTGAGCGCCCGCTTCGGCAAGAACTTCGAAAAGTTCCCGGACGTCAGCCCGGAAGTGCTGGAAGCCGGCCCCGCCGTCTTAGCGCGCGCCTGACGCCTTACTATTTCTCAGAATCTCGCGGCGCGCACACGAAACCGCCGCCAACGACGCGGTGTCTCAATAACCAGATGCGAATCCAAATACTGGTCCCCGTTCTGATCCTGCTCCCAACCATCACTCGAGCCCAAGATGACCAATCCGCCGGCCTGCGCATCCAGTTCTCATCCGCCGGCAGCGTCTTCCAAACCGGAGAAAACATCTCGCTCGATCTGCAGTTCTCCGCGCCGGACGGAACCTGGCAGATGTCCACCCGCGGCTACGACCGCAGCGGCCGCCTGGATATTGAACAATTCCACGTCAGCCCGCCCGGCCGCGACCCGCTGCATTACCACTTCGAAAGCGGCATCTATGGGGGCTTTATCGGCGGCGGATTGAGCGGCGGCGACAAGCCCCTCTCCGCCGATCCCCAAACCATCCACGCCGACTTGAATGAATGGGTGGCACTCGATAAGCCCGGCCATTACACGCTCTATGTAACCAGCGCCCGCGTCAGCCGCCACGATGGCGCGAAAGTTGAAGCTGTCACGCTGCGCTCCAACACCCTGGATTTCGATATCGTAGATGCCAGCCCCGCCTGGCAGGCGCAAACCCTCGGCGCCGCCGCCGCCACCCTAGCCGATCCCGCCGCCACGCCCGATGAAAAGCGCGCCGCCGCCCGCACCCTGCGCTTCCTCGATACCCCGGATTCGGTCCACGAGATCGCCCGCCAACTCTCCATCCCTGGAGAACAAGCCCTCTGGGACCTCCAAGCCGGCGTCCTCGGCTCCGTCCACCTCCAGGAAGCCGTCACCGCGCTTGAAGCGCAACTCACCGCTCCCGGCGCGGCCATCACCGCAGAGGTCCTTTCCACACTCAGCGAAACGAAGTTCTCTCTGGATCACCCGCCTCTGGCAGCCCACCCCGAAGATCCCGAGGCCCTCTCGAAAAAGTTCACTCGGCTGCAGGACGACCTGTACGCGCAGGCCGCCCATCTCGCCGCCTCCAAAACCGGAGCTGCGCGCGCGGAAACCGTGGCCACCCTCCTGCTCCGCCCGCGATTCCTCAGACATACAGCCATTCGGCGGCTTGCCGGAATCCGAAATCGCCTCCGCATTCGTGGCGTTGCCGCCCCGGCAGCAACTCACATTGCTGCAAGTCTTCTGGGAGCGGCTGCGAACGCCCGCCATGGCGCGCGCCATCGAAACTGTTCTGGAGCAGCCCAATCGCGTTGACGAAATGCTGCGCGCCACCGCGTTCCAGCGGTTGTACGAACTCGATCCCCGCGCCGCGCGGCCTTATATCCTCGCTGAAATCCGCCAGCCCCACGCCGATAATGGCCACTGGCTGTCCTCCGCGTTGGTCATCCTTACGGACGAAACCCTGCCCGAGCTTGACGAAGCTCTCGCCGCCCGCCTCCATGCCAACGGCCCCACCATGTCCCTTGACGCGCGCCTCATCGGCCGCTACTCCACCGCCGCCATCCTGCCGTGCGTGAAAGCGGTTTACCAGAAGTCCGCCGGCCAATGGTCCTGCGATATCGAAGACGGCCTGGTCAGCTACTTTCTCCGCGTCGATCCGGACTACGGCCTCGATCGCCTGCGCGCCAAACCCACCGGTTGCCTGGCCGAGTCGCTGAAAGCGATGGTCGCCGCGCACCGCTGGGCCTCCGTCGAGCCGTCCATCATCGCCCGCCTGAACGTTGCCGACGCCTGGGCCGCGCGCGATGCCGCCGAGACATTGGCGAAATACGGCGGCCCCAAGGCTCAAAAAGCCCTATGGCAGCGCCTGCGTTCTTTCCATGAACAGTGGAAAGATCGCGATGCCGATCTGACGATTACCCCGACTACCCCCCGCGAGTTGAACGATGCAGTCGCCGTGCAGAGCGGCCTGTTGGCATCGCTGGCCAACGCCCAAGCCTGGCTGCTCGACAACGACCAGGTGACCGAACTCGAAAGCCTGGCCCTCGGCAGCGAGCGCCAGAACCTCGGCCACTGGCATTGGCATTCCCCCATCGAGCTCAATTTGAATCTGCTCTTCGACGGACAACTCCGATCCTCCATCGGCGAGTTCGGAACCACCGGTCTCGCGCCCCTGCAAGCGAAGTTGGCCCAATTCCCGAGAGGCACCGTTTTCCATCTGACCGCCTTCGGTAACACGGAGCGGCTGGCCGCCGCCACCCGCGCCATCGAGGAAACCGCCGCCCTAAACGGCCTCGTCATCGAAGACCCGCCCGCAGCGGCGCCAGTGCGCTAAAATCACCATCCATGGCCACCTGGCAAGCGCATACGATGAGCTTCTTCCTCCGCCACACCTTCAAGCCCCGCCTCGCCCGTGCGGCCAGCGCGCAACACGCCCGCGCCATCATGAACGGCGGCATCTTCAAGAATCCCGCCGGCGTCAAGATCACGCCCGCCACGCTCGGCGGCGTCCCCGGCGAATGGGTCGAATCCACATCCCAGCCAGCCGCGGTGGTTCTCGTCTATCTGCACGGCGGCGGTTATTTCGCCTGTTCCGCGCGCACTCATCGCCCTTTCACCACCGCCTTCGCGCAACGGGGACTGCGCGTCTACGCACCCGATTACCGGCTCGCGCCGGAATATCCATTCCCCGCCGGCCTCGACGATGCCGTGGCCGCGTGGCTTGCCGTGCGCGCCGAGGTCGGTGCCTCCACCCCTATGGTCATCGGCGGCGATTCCGCCGGCGGCGGATTGGCCCTCGCCACCATGCTCAAGTTGCGCGACCAGGGCGCCCCGCTGCCCGCTGCCGCGGCCCTCTTCTCGCCCCTCACCGACCTCATCGGTATCGGCGAATCCCGCCGCGCCAACAACCGCCGTTGCGCCATGTTCTCCGGCGCGGGTCTGCTCCGTGCCACAGAATTTTACATGTCGGATACCGGCACCGATCCGTCGGACCCGCTCGCCTCCCCGCTATACGCCGACCTGCACGGCCTTCCGCCGCTGCTGATCCACGTGGGCGCCGACGAAACCCTGCGCGATGATTCCACCGAACTCGCGGCCCGCGCCCGCGCCGCAGGCGTGCGTGTCGAGCTGACCCTTTGGCCCGTGGTCCCGCACGTCTGGCAGATGTTCCATCCCTTCGTGCCCGAAGGCCGCCAATCCCTGGCCGCCGCCGCCGCCTTCCTGCGTGAGGCAGGCTCTCAGCCAGGCACTCTGCCCGCGGCGGCCTCTTAAGCCGCCGCAGTCACATTCCGCCAAAAAATCCGGCCCCAGTCCTTTCAAAAGCTTACCCTGAGTCCGCCCAATCACCCCCATCCCGCCTCCATACCATGGAAGCGAAAGGAACCACGCAATGGGAGAAACCACGCACCAAACCAGCCAAGCCAGAATCGAAGCCAATCGCCGCAATGCACAAAAATCAACCGGCCCCCGCACGCCCGAAGGCAAAGCCAAATCCAGCCGCAATCGCCTCGTCCACGGACTGCGCGCCAACAAACACCTCATCCTTGATGACGACCCCGCCGACTTCCTGCTCCTTCTCCAAGACTTCATCGATCGCTTCCAGCCCGTCGGCGAAGTCGAAGAGAAACTCGTCCTGCGCATCGCCGCCTGTCAATGGCGCCTCGACTCCGTCTTCACCATGGAAGCCGCACTCTACCGCGAACGCCTCCAGACCATCGCCGAACAGGATGCCTACCGCCAGCGCGTCTACGCCGAGGATCGGCAGGATGCTGCTGATCGCGGCAAACCCGCCCCGCCCCCGCCTCACGTACCCGATCCCGCAGACCTCCGGGCCCGCGCCTTCAGCCTCGATTGCAATGGCCCCCGCTCCATCACCAGCCTGACCCGCTATGAAACCAGCATCGAGCGTACCCTGGACCGATGCATCCGCCGCCTCAAGACCCTCCAGGCCGACCGCCAAGCCGCCCCCGCCGGACCCGCACCCGACACCCCAAGCGCAAACCCCACTGCGCCAACCGAATCAAATTACCATTCGAACCCAACAAATCAGGGTATTCAGGAAACCCGAAACCTATCACCCACAACCCACAACCCACCACCCACCACCAGCGCGAAGCGCGCCCAAGCGCGCCACCCGCTCCCGGCTGTGGTAAAGTAGCACCACAGATACGGGATTATCCATGAAGGTCCTATCCAGTGTTTTTCTATCCATCTTCCTCGTGCACCTCCAGGCCAGTCAAAACCTGGATCGTGCCCGGCAACTAGAGGAGTCCGGCGATGGCCCCGGCGCGCGCGCTCTCTTGCAGCGTGCCGCCCAAGCCTCTCCTGGCAACATCACTGCCTTGGCGGAATATGCGGAGTTCCTCGATATCCATGCCGACCCCGCCACTGCCGAAGCCTATGCCAAGCTTCTGGATGCCCTGGATCAGCCGGCTAATCCCAAGCGCCGCGCGGCTGTTGCGCAACGCCTGGTTGAGTTGTCCCTTTTAAGCGGCGACCGGGCCGGCGCCACGCGTTATCTGGAGATCTATCGCACCGGCGCCGGCCTGCCCTCCGGTTCCGCCGCGCTTCCCGCCGACCCGCCCGGCAACCCGGCTGACCAGTTCGTCGAAATACCCGGACCCCTGCATTCGTTCGGCCGCATGGCGGCTATCTCCAACGATTCCCAGGCCGACGATGTCCTGCCCGCGCTGGCGCGCAATGTGGTCACGAATGGTTTCCAGGCGGCCCACAGCAACGAAGCGCTGGAGCAAACCGAGTATCTCAAACTGGTGCATCGCTATCTCTCCCAGGCGCGCGAGATCGAGAAGCTGACCGGCGCCGATAAAATCGTCCACATAGAGACTTGCGATTCTCCCAACGCCGGCGAATTGCTGCGCATTCTGGGCTTCCGTATCCGCGGCGGCTGTGGCAGCGAACTGGTCCTCGAGACCGTCAATGCCACGCGCGCCTTCCTCACCACCGATTCCGGATTCCCCCTTCCCGCCCTCGAGCAGGCCCTCCGCACCAATCGTCCGTTCGTTTACGACTATCATCCGGCCCGGGTTCCCGTGCTGTTCGGCTCCGATTTCTGGCTCTCCGCCAAGGAAAAGGAAACCAGCGGCTTCCTCGACCTGCTCCTTTCCGACCCCTCCCTGTGCCGCCTGTATCTGGGCATGTCCAAACTGGACCACGAAACCGCCGGTGAGTTCCGCAAGAACATCGCCTTGGCCCATCTCAAGGCCTACGCCCACGTGCTCGATTTCTTCGGCGGTATGTTCGAAATCCGCAATGGCAAAGCCATCGTTCCCGGAGCGCCGCGCACCGTGGCAGCCTGGACCGAATTAGTCGGCGCGCCGCCCGATCAGGGCTCCGCGTTTTTCGAAAAGCTCCTGGCTAAAGACGATGGCTGGATGGCCAGCTATTTCGACGCACTGGCCCGCATCAACGGTGCTGTGCGCGACTATCTCACCGAGCCCGCGCGCATGCAGCGCTTCTACCTGGCCATCCGCGGCAAAGTCACCAGCCCCGGCCCCGCCCGCCCCGTCTTCCGATCCAATGCCGACATGATGCTGCTCACTACCCGCTTGTGGATCGAGCCCAGCGGCCGCCCGCACGTCCCCGGCAGCCTGCAGGTCTGGAAGGACCTGTTCTCCAGTCACCCGCCCGGCAAATATGATGCGAAGCTGACGCGCGCCGCCCCGTCATGGAAGGAACCGGACGACGTGCTCGAAGCCCTGTTCGGCCTCACCCGCAAATCCGTCGAGAACGAGCCGCTTAAAATCTTCATGGCGCTCAGCGATCTGGATCGGTACCGCCCCAAACCGCTGGCGCCCGAGACGGTGGACCTGCTGGCGCGCAACTATCGCATATACGGCAGCCAGTACGCCATCTTCAATGAGGCGGCCGCCGTAAGTGACAAGTCCATTACGCAATTCATGGATACGGCCGATGCCCTCACCCGCTTCAAGGATCCTGTGCTGCGCGCCGACACGCTCGGCACCATGCAGTCCCTGTTGGGCCTTTGGCAGATCCTTTCCCGTTCCGGCAGCCTGCCCGCCGCCAAAGCCGACGAGACTTTCGCCGCGCTGCTCAGCCCCTTCCCTGCCGTGCACGACGATCGTGGCTTGTTCGACGCCGGCCGCGGTGGCGTGACTCTGCTGCTGACCGCCACCGGCTGGAAACCTGGCGGCAAACCGCAGGCGCGCATTCTTGACCTGCTGGCCGGCGCCGCCGATCCCAGCGACGTGGAATCGCACACCCAGATGGTCGAGGAGATGATGCGTATCCTCGAAGCCCAGCATATTGTCCCCCTCGACGACCTCTTCGATTTGGCCAATCACATGGAGGCGCTCGCCCAAGGCGGGAAATTGAACACCGCCCTGCTCAACCGCCTGTCCACACGCATGGCCGAACTCCCGCAGTCCCGCTCCTCTTTGAGCCCGATCGAGAAGAACGCCCTTTCCTTCGGCTACTGGACCGATAAACACGTCGACGCGGAGCGCAAACTGAATCTGCGCGCCGCCCTGGAGAGGGCCTCTGGCGACAAAGCCCGCGACGCTCGCGGCCTGCTCGCGCCGGCCCTGCGCGATACGCTGGTGGCCTACAATTACGCCCATTACGCGCCCCCCGGCGCCCAGGTCCTTTACACCAATCCTTTGTTCGTGCGCAGCCATGACTTTTTGGGAGTTCAGGGTAGCAACCATATGTGGCGCTCCACCGAAGTGTTCGGGTCGGGCTGGCCCTCCAACGGCGGCGGCCGCCTGGTCGGCTCTCTCGCCGGATTGCCCTACGCCCTGGCCGAGGCGGAACAAAATTTCCTGGTGCCTGAGCAGACCCAGGCGCTCATCTGGGGCGACCTGGTGCCGCAGATCATCGTCAGCGCCGTAATCCCGCGCTGGTGGAATGTGACGCCCGCGCAGTTGCATTGGGTGGCTCTACATATGCGCTACGCCGAGGCGTTGCTGGCCGAATCCGCGCTCGATCCGGCCCTCCGCCAGGAAGCCATGGCCATTCTCAGTGCGCAGGCCGCGCCCGCACGCGTGGCACAGGTTTCCACGTTGCTCGAAAACGGCCAGGTCCAGGCCGCCCTGAACAAGGTGACTCCCTCCGAGTTGTTCGTTCTGGCGTCGCGTATGGAGATCAACTTCAAGCGCGAGCCTTCCCCGCTGCTGGCGGATATCCGCCGCCTGACTGCGGAAGCCCCGCAGCAGGTCAGCGCCGCCGCTATCTCGGCGGCCTTCGGCACACCCAAGCCCACCCTGGCCAACTCTTACCGGACGGAGTTGCTCAACCTGCGCACCTTCCCGACTTTAATGGGATACTCCAGCCGCATCCTCGCCGAAAGCTGGGAGTCCAACACCCTCTATTGGGCGGAGCTCGCCGACGAGACTAATGTGCGGCCTTCGCAGCTCAACGTGCGCATACCCGAGTGGACCGAGAAATTGGTGGAGCGCATCTTCGCCTCTCACCTGGAAGACTGGCCCGCCCTGCTCCGCTCGTTGCGCGCGGTGGGCGACGACGTCCGCAAAACCCGTTTGGCAGGCTCTCAGCCTGCGGCGGCCTCGCAGGCCGCCCCGGCAAGCGAAGCGAGCAGGGAAACTAACTAACTAACTGACTAATTAACTAACTCCCAGGTGAACGAATGACCACCCTATCACGACGTCATTTCATAGCAGCGGCAGCCGGAGGCGCTGTCCTCAAAGCGCAGGAAGCACTAAAAACGCAGGATGCCCAAAGCCCCGTCTTCCACGTGAAAGTGGATATGGTGGTGCTCAGCTTTACCGTCACCGACAGCCACAACCGCTATATCAACGGCCTGAAAAACACCGACTTCAAAATCTACGAAGACGGCATCATCCAAAAGATGGCGACCTTCGCCGAGGGCACCAAGGCGCCCATGCAGGTGTTGCCGGATGGCGCCACGCGTCCCCTCGTCGCGGGTGAACCTGCGGAGGCGCCCGGCAACCCCGGTATCGACCTGCATAGCGACGCCTTCGTCGGCACCAACGTCTTCGTCCTCTTCGATACCAGCAACTTCATGTATCGCGGCTTTGTCTACGCCGAGGACGCCATCGCCGATTTCGTGCGCGGTCTGGACCGCGCCGACTCCGTCGCCGTCTACACCTTCAGCCGCAATTTGTCCCGCGCCGCCTCGCTCACCCGCGATCGCGGCGACGCCATCGGCGGCCTGCGCAAATCCGTCGCCGGAGACGATACGGCTCTCTATAACGCCCTGCTTCTGACCTTGCGCGACGCCGCCAAAGTTCCCGGGCGCAAAGTAGTCATTGTCTTCTCCAACGGCCCGGACAACGCCAGTATGGTCGCCCCGGACGATGTCCGCGCCGTGGCCGAGGATGAAGGCATTCCCATCTACGTCATCTCCACTAACGAGGTGAATAAGGACCCCATTTCGAGCGGCGTCTTCCGCCGCATCGCCGCCCGCACCGGAGGCAAAGCTTATTGGGCCAAGACCTGGCAGAAACAGGTCGAAGCTTTCGAATCCATCCGCGAGGACTTAGGCAACTCTTACACCGTGACTTACTATCCCCAGCCGAATCCCAACGAAGGCTTCCGCAAAATCGCGGTCGAGATAGTAACTGACGTAGGTAAAAAGTATCGCGTGCGTTCCCGGCCCGGCTACCGCCCCCGCGGCGGCTTCTAATTGTGGGGCAGGACTCCAGTCCTGCGGCCGACGTCCACGTCGGCCTGCAGAGCGGGTCGCAAATTATGGCGCATTCCCAAATATTGGATAGCTAAGTGACATTGGGCTCCCAGCCCGCCAAAAAACTTCCGCCGCGCTGTCGATCCAACCGGCCCGAGTTCGACGTACCTGTGGAGAGACCCAATGAAATATCTGTCGCTATTCACCCCTTCCCGCAACGCACCGCCGCCCACCAAAGAGCACATGGACCGGATGGGGAAGCTGATCGAGGAATCGATGAAGTCGGGCGTCCTGCTCATGACCGGCGGACTCATGCCGATCGCGCAGGGCGGCGCGCACGTGCGCCGCTCGGGAGATGATATCGCCGTCATCGACGGCCCCTTCGCCGAAACCAAGGAACTGGTAGGCGGCTTCGCCATCCTGCAGGCCAACTCCAAAGGAGAACTCATCGAAATGGTGCGGAACTTCCTCGAAATCGCCGGAGACGGTGAGACCGAGGTGCACCAGATCATGGAGCCAGGAGCCCAACCATGCGATTCATGATGCTGATGATCCCCAAAGGATACGAAAAAGCGGCGCCGGGAACCATGCCCGGCGCCGAAGCGGTCGCCGCCATGATGAAGTACAACGAGTCCCTGCAAGAAGCGGGCGTGCTGCTGACGCTCGACGGCTTGCACACCCTATCGGCCGGCGCACGAGTATCATTCTCGAAAGGCCAACCTACGGTTATCGATGGACCGTTCATCGAAACAAAGGAAGCTGTCGGCGGCTACTGGATGATTCAGGTGACCTCAAAGGAAGAAGCTATTCGCTGGGCATCCCGCTGCCCGGCTTCCGACAATGAAGTGGTCGAAATTCGCCAGGTCCAGGAGTTCGCCGATTTTCCCGCGGATGTCCAGAAAGCCGCCGCGAAGTTCCCCGAGATGCAGCGATCCGGCAAAACCTAGCGCCTGCGCACCATTTCTCAGGATGGGGCTTTGCGGCCCTTCAGAAAATCCAACTCGGCCTGCTTGGGAATGCCCGGCTCAAAACAGCGGCGGCAGCGGGCTTCGTACATGTCGGCGGCGCCTACTACAATCAGGTCGTCGGCGCCGCGCAGCCGTTGCGTGTGCTTGCCCGGATTGCCGCAACGCACGCAAATTGCCAGCGTCTTAGTGATGGACTCAGCCAGCGCCAGCAGATCCGGTATGGGAATAAACGGACGGCCCAGATAGTCCGTATCCAGCCCGGCCACGATCACCTGCTTGCCGCTGTCGGCCAGCCGTTCGACCACATCCACCAGGCTCGCGCCCATGAAATTAGCTTCGTCTACGCCGATCACTTCCGAGCGCCAATCCACGCGTTCCAGGATTTCGCTGCCGCTATTGACCACTTCGGATTTCATCCGCAGATCGCCGTGCGACACGATCTCATCGATCGCGTAACGCGTGTCGATCGCGGGCTTGAACACCTGCACCCGCTTGCGCGCAATCATGGCGCGGCGCAGGCGCCGGATCAGCTCTTCGCTCTTGCCCGAAAACATGGGGCCGCAGATTACTTCAATCCAGCCCACATTGCCGCCAACGAATTCCATGAGATTGCTTTAGCATGCCGCGGCCCCCCACGGCGAGGCGCGCACTCGCGCACTACATTTCGTGCCCATTCCGGCCGATGAGTAGATCGTAAGCAGACGCGTCTGCTTCCACTCAGGAGACCGGGCATGCCGCGACGTTCTACTGCCCTCGAGTTTGCACTTTTTATTTTCGCGTTGTTATTCGTTGCTTCTCACGCGAGCGCGCAGCCCACCGATCGCATCGCAGGCGACATCGCCGGGATCGATAACACCCGCACCGTACCGTTGGCCTGCAACCGCCATCCCTTGGCGCGCCTGGAGAATGATTTGGGTCCCGCGGCGCCGGAAACCCGCATGGAGCGCATGATCCTGGTGCTCGCATCGGACGCCGCGCAGCAGCAGGCGCTCGACGAACTGCTCACCGCGCAGCAGGACGCGCATCGGGCGATCTATCGCCAGTGGCTCACGCCGGAAGAGTTCGGTGAGCGCTTCGGCGCCTCAGCCCACGATATGGACCAGCTCACCGAGTGGTTGAGCGCGCAGGGCTTCGTCATCGACGAGATACCCGCCGGCGGCCGGACCATCGTCTTCAGCGGCTCGGCTGCCCAGGTGGAAGCCGCCTTCCACACGTCGATGCATCGGTATCTCGTCAACAATAAAATACACGTGGCCAACGCCACCGACCCGCGCATACCGGAGGCTCTGTCCGGCGTGGTGGCGGGTGTAGCCACCATGCACGATTTCCCCCGCCATACCATGCATTCGCGGCCGGCCGCCGTGCCGCAGTACAGTGGGGGCGGCTCCACGTATTATCTGGCCCCGGCAGACTTCGCCGCCATTTATGACGTCGCCTCGCTCTACGCCAACGGCATCAATGGCGCGGGCCAGACCATCGCCATCGTGGCGCGCTGCAACATCCCGATATCCGACGCGCAGACGTTTCGCCAGGATTTCCAATTGCCTGCAAACAACCCGGTCGTCATTGTGAACGGGCAGGATCCGGGCATTACTTCGGCGGATGAGTTAACCGAGGCGGATCTGGATTCGGAGTGGCCGGGCGCAGTCGCTCCCCAGGCCACCGTCGACTTCGTGGTCTCCGCCTCCACCAGTGTCACGGATGGTGTGGATCTCTCGGCGCAATATATTGTCAGCCACAACCTGGCGCCGGTCATGAGCACCAGCTTCGGATCGTGCGAAGCAGACATGGGCGCGGCGGAACGCAGTTTTTATAACAGTCTCTGGCAGCAGGCGGCGGCCCAGGGCATCACTACCCTGATTGCCGGAGGCGATAGCGGTGCGGCGGGTTGCGACGGCGGCTCGGAAACCACGGCCACTGGCGGACGCGCGGTGAACGGTCTTTGCTCCACGCCTTACAGCGTGTGCGTGGGCGGCACGGAGTTCAATGAGGGTTCGAATCCGGGCCAGTTCTGGTCAGCGACCAACGCCGCGAACTGGTCGTCCGCGCTCGGCTACATTCCGGAGACGGTCTGGAACGATAGTGGGAGTTATAATGGGTCTGGGCTCTGGGCCGGCGGCGGCGGCGCCAGCGCCTACTATTCCAAGCCCGCCTGGCAAAGCGCGCCCGGCGTGCCGGCCGACGGCCAGCGCGATGTTCCGGATGTATCGCTAACGGCCTCCGGTTCCCATGACGGATACATTTTCATTTACGAAGGCGGTATGTATGTGGTCGGCGGGACTTCGGCGGCGTCTCCGTCGTTTGCGGGGCTCATGGCGCTCGTGAATCAACAGACGGGCACCCGCCAGGGAAACGCCAATTCCGTTCTGTATGCCCTGGCCACCCTGCAGGGAGCCGGCGGCCGCTCTTATTTTCACGATATCGTGACCGGCAGCAATAGCGTGCCCGGCCTGACCGGTTTCCCGGCCGCGGCGGGTTACGATCAGGCCAGCGGACTAGGCTCGGTCGATGCGGCCGTATTGGTGAATCATTGGAGCGATGCCGCCGGCATCGGTGCGCCAGGTTTAACGCTGAATGTTACACCAGCTTCGCTTAGCATCACGGCTGGTGCGGCCGGCGCGGTGGTGGCGCAAGTCACTTTGACCGGCGGGTTCAATGCCCCGGTGACGTTTTCGGTGACGGGTCTGCCTTCGGGTGTGACGGCCGCATTCGCATCGCCCAACTTGTCCGCACCCGGCTCTGGCAGCAGCAGTATCGCGATTAGCGCCCCAGCTACCGCCGCCGCCGGGGTTTATGTCGTGCAGGTCGCCGCGAAGGGCGGTTCGGTGACCCAGACATTCACCGTGTCACTGACCATAACCGCGCCGGCGGGCTGCACATTGGCCGCGTCAGCCGCCGGTATCACGGTAACTGCCGGCGCTTCGACATCCACCGCAGTCAGTTGTGGATCGCCTGCCAGCGGCTTCTCATCATCGCTGCAACTGACAGCTGGCGGATTGCCGTTGGGTGTGACGGCGTCGTTTTCGCCGGCCACTCTTACACCCGGCGCTACCCCATCGCAGTTGTTCGTGGCGGCGTCCAGTGGCGCACAGGCGGGCAGTTACACGCTGAACATAACGGCCTCTGGCGGCGGGTTATCCATTTCCAAATCGCTTCCGCTGACGATCGGCCCGGCGCCCATCTTCACTTTAACCCTGGCGCCTTCCGGCATTACAGTTCTGCAAGGCGCCTCCGGCCATACCGTGGTGACGACGGCGCAGGTGGGTTCCTTTCAGCTCGAGCGTCGCGTTTTCAGTGACAGGTCAACCCGCGGGCGTCAACGCTTCTTTTGCGCCGTCCGTGCTGGCTGCGCCCGGCAGTGGGAGCAGCGCCCTGACGGTTCAAGCCGGTCCATCCGCAGCGGCGGGAACGTTCAATTTCACCATCAAAGCCATGGGCGGCGGGATCACCCAGATCTTGACACTGCCGGTGACCGTCGCGCCTCCGCCCAGCTTCACCTTGAGCGCGGCGCAGAAGGCCGTCACCGTGGGCCAGGGTGCTACCGCCGCCCTCAATGTCACCATATCCTCGCTGGTGGGTGGATTTAACGCGCCGGTGGCATTTACCCTGGCACAGGCCTCCGGCGCCAGTCTTCCCGCCGGACTCAATGTTGGCTTTACGTCCGCCGCCACCACGGCTCCCGGCACCGGCGGCACTATTCTCGCATTCGCCCCCAACGGCACCGCGACGCCGGGCACTTACTCGCTGAATATCATCGCGAGCGGCGCGGGTGTGACCCGCACGGCCCAGCTGTCGCTGGTCGTCACACCGCCGCCGAGTTTCATGCTGCACGCCGCCACCACCAGCCTGAACGTGCTAGTGGGCGGCGCCGCCAGCACGCAACTTACTACCGCGGCCGTCAACGGTTTCGCCTCGACCGTAACGCTTTCGGGCGGCACATTGCCAGCCTGGGTCCTGGTCACCTTCGCGCCCGCGAGTATTCCTGGAAGCAACGGGGAAAGCACCATGACTATCCAGACCACTAACGCGGCCGTGCCCGGCGCCTACACTCTACAGGTAAGCGCCGCTGGCGGAGGTGTTACGTCCACGACGCCCCTTGCGCTTAACATCGGCCGGCTCATCGTGACTCCGCAGGCCACCGCCTTCAGCGTCAGGCACGGCAGCAGCGCGAACTTTTCCATAAACACGCGTGTCACGGGAAACTACAACGCCGCGACCACCCTGTCGGTCACAGGATTGCCAAAAGGCGTGACGGCCGCGCTCTCTCCGGCGAGTGTGAGCAATTCGTCCACCGGCGCGAGCACGCTGACGCTGACGGCCGCCTCGTCCGCGACTCTGGGCGTCCAGACGATCACCATCAACGCCACCAGCGACGGACAGACCGCCAGCGCAGCCGTGAGCCTCACCGTACAGTAAGATGCATTCCAACCCCGCCGCTCTGTGGGGCAGGACTCCAGTCCTGCGGCGGGTCTCCAGACCCGCCCTCAGCGGGCCGTAGTTGACAACCGGCAGCGAACTGTCGTATATAAGTAGTACGTCTACGGTAGACAATCCACGGGAGCGGCTCGAATTCCTGCAGGGTACCCTCGAAGTCCTGATCCTGCGCAGCCTGCAGCTCGCGCCCAACCATGCGTACGGCATCACCCAATTCCTCGAGCAGCAATCCGGCGAGGCATTCCAGGTGGATAACGGCTCCCTCTATCCGGCCCTGCAGCGCCTCTTGCAACGGAGCTGGATCGCGGCGCAATGGAAAACGTCGCCCAACGGCCGCCGCGCCAGGTATTACCGGCTCACTCCAGCCGGGCGCAAACAACTTCTAGCCGCCACTTCCCGCTGGCAGCGTTTCGTCGAAGCGATGGGCCGCGTGCTGGCCCCGGAGAACTAACGTGCTCAGGGAACTCTGGTCCAAACTGCGCCGCCTGCTCCACCGGCAAGCGCTGGCGGACAATCTCCACGCTGAAATCGATGCCCACCTGGAACTCGCCATTGAAGAAAACCTGGCGCGCGGTATGGCGCCCGCAGAAGCTCGCGCGGCGGCCCGGCGGCACATCGGAAATCTTACTCAAATCGAGGAACGCGCCGCCCGTGCCTGGACGTTCGCGCGCATCGAAACCCTCGCCCAGGACTTGCGCTTCGGCCTGCGCGGCATGCGGCGTTCTCCAGGCTTTGCGCTGGTGGTGGTATTGACCCTGGCGTTGGGTATCGGCGCGAATACCGCGATTTTCAGCGTGGTGAATGCGGTGCTGCTGCGTCCGCTGCCGTATCCTGCTGCCGCGCGCCTGGTCTGGCTGGGAGAATCCGACCCCAAAGTCGAAGGCATCAGCGTGACCCGGGTGAATTTCGAGCATTGGCACGATGAAAACCACAGCTTCGAAGACATGGCCGGTTATCACACCGCGCCGCTCACGCTGACCGGCCGCGGCGAGCCTCTGCTGACGCGCGCCGGCGTGGTCTCGTACGGCTTCTTTGGGCTGCTCGGTGCGCGCCCGGTGCTCGGCCGCGTGTTCACCGCCGCTGACGACCGGCCGGGCGCGGCTCCCACGGTCGTGCTCGACTACAAGTTCTGGACGGGCAGATTGGCGGCCGATCCCGCCATTGTGGGCGCGACTCTGACGCTCAATGGCAAACCGTACGAAGTCATCGGTGTGATGGCCGCCGGATTTCGCCTTTTCGAATCGCCCATCGACTTCTATCTGCCGCTCGATCAGTTCGACCGTCCGTCGGTAGACCGCGCCCATCACGCATCGACACGGCTGCTGGCCCGGCTCAAGCCCGGCGTGACATTGACTGCCGCCTTAGCGGATCTGGATTTCATCATGCGGCGCCTGGCCGAAGCCGATCCGGGACCCGAAAGCCAACATCGCGCGCATGGCGACTATCTGACCGACGTGATGACCGGCGACGTGCGGCCCACGTTGCTGATCCTGCTGGTGGCCGTCGGAGTAGTGCTGATCATTGCGTGCGCCAACGTCTCCAGCCTGGTGCTGGCGCGATCTACAACCCGTGCGCGTGAGATCGCCATCCGCTCCGCGATCGGCGCCGGACGTCATCGCCTGGTTCGCCAACTGCTCACCGAGACGCTGCTGCTTTCCGCTGTGGGAGGCGCGGCCGGCGGCCTGCTGGCGCAATGGGGATCGCGCGCGCTCATCGCGCTGGGACCGCGCGATATACCGCGCCTCGCCGAAGCCACTTTCGATTGGCGCGTGCTGCTGTTCGCGGCGGCCATCACCATCTTCACCGGACTGCTCACCGGCATCGCGCCGGTTTTCACGGCGAGCCGCGTGGATCTGGTCTCCGCGCTGAAGGACAGTTCCCGCTCGGCTACCGGCCGTAGCGGCCAGCGCTCGCGCAGCGCCCTGGTGGTGGCGGAGATCGCCCTCACGCTGGTGCTGGCCTTTGCCGCCGGACTGCTGTTGCGCAATCTGATCGCGGCCCAGCGCAGCAATCCGGGCTACGATCCCGAACACGTGCTGGCGCTCGAACTGGTGCTGCCTTCCACCAGCTACCGTAGCCCGCGAGCCATCCAGGGCTTCTTCGACCGGCTGCAGCAGAACCTGCGTGCGCTGCCCGGCGTTGAGGCCGCCGGAATGGTGAATTGCGCGCCGTCCGCCGGCGATTGCGGCGACTGGTTCTATTCCGTCCTGGACCGGCCCGCGCCCCCACCCGGCGAGGTGCCCTTGACGCTGTTCAATACCGCCGATCCGGATTACTTCGGCGCGCTGCGCATCCCCGTGCGGGAAGGCCGCGCGTTCACCAGTCACGACCCGCCGAACGTGGCCATGGTGAATGAGACCTTCGCGCGCAAATGGTGGCCGCATGCTTCGGCGATCGGCGGCCGCGTCAAATGGGGTGGACCATACCGCCCAGGGCCCATTTACCAGATTGTGGGAGTAGTGGGTGATGTGGGGCAGATGGGCCCGGGTACAGTACCCTATCCGGAGCTATATCTGCCTTTCGCGCAGTCCCCATCGGAGGTTATGACCCTGATGATTCGCACGGGCGGCGATCCGCAACTGCTGGGGCCAGCCGTGCGCCGCGGCGTGGCGGCCATCGACCCCAACCTGCCTATCCAAAGCTTGCGGCCTTTCGCGCAGGCCGTGGCAGCCTCACTCGACCAGCGCCGCTTCAGCACGCTGCTGCTGACCCTGTTCGCGGGCCTGGCGATCCTGCTGGCCGCGGTCGGCATCTACGGCTTGCTGAGCTACTGGGTACGCGTGCGGGAGGATGAGATCGCCATCCGCGTGGCGTTGGGCGCACCCCGGCTAGTGATTATGCGATGGGCGGGCGGACAGGCATTGCGGTTGTCGTTTGCCGGCGTGGTTATCGGCGCGCTGGGGTGCTGGGCGGCATCGCGCTGGTTAGGCAGCCTGGTGTTCGGCGCCGCGCCGCATAACTTCAGCACGCTGGCAGCCGCAGTGGTAACGGTCGTCGGGATCGCCCTGATTGCCGCGGCCATCCCCGTGTGGCGCGCCACGCGGGTGGATGCGGGGATCAAGCTGCACTGCGGGTAGCCTGCACCATGGTCAAGCCGTAACATACCGCACGGACCGCGCGCCTATAATGGATTATCGCTTCAGGTCCCGTGCGACTCGCAATCGCCATTTTAATGCTGTGGTGTCCGCTCCTCACGGGTGCGGAGCCGCCGCTTAAGCCGGTCACCGTATGCGAGGTGTTGGAAGATCTCTCCGCTTACGACGGCAAGACGGTCGCGGTTGTCGGAAGATTCTCCTCGCGCCAGGCCGGCCGATGGCTCGGCGAGCAGAAATGCGCGCACAAGTTCGTTACCGACGGCTTGGAATGGCCTAATGCTTTCTGGGTGGTGTACGATCCGGCGGCAGCGCCCAAACCGCCCGAAGTGTTGGTGGTCAACTCCGTCCTGCTGGCGCAAAAGGTGCGCGAGGTGAAGTTGGGCACTGCGCTGACGAAGCTACCCTTCGGCAGCTCGGATTACGACAACTGGGCGCTGGTCTACGGCCGCATCGAAACGCGCAAAGACCTGGTGTTGAGCACTCCCGGCGGCGCACACAGGAACGGCTTCGGGTACGGAGAATCGTCGCCCGCGCGCCTGGTCTGCCACGGCGACGCCGTGGTGATCTTCCTCAATGAAGACGCTACGACCCCCGCTTCGCCGTGAACTCCTGCGGCTGCCCTTCGCCGCCATCCCGCATCCGGGTGAACTTGATCTCGTCGCCCGAAACGGTTCCCTTATAAATCAGCTTGACCGAGTTGCCGTTGAACTCCATGGTCTGTGAGAAGGAGACCTGGTCGCCGTCGATCTTGCCTTCGGCAATCGGCGCCTCGCCTCGGAATCCGGTCACTGTACCGGTCAAGGTATTACCGTCGACTTTGAAGGTGAAGGTCGCCTCGCGGGTTTGTCCGTTGCGGCCGGGCACCTGCGCGGTCCATTTGCCGGTAATATCCGCAGCCAGAGCCGCTACGGAAAGCAAGGCGGACAGAAAGCCTATGGTCATGAGTTTACGCATGCCAAAAGGGCGCTTCTGCGGCCCTAAATGTTACGTGCAGCCAATAGTTTACAATGTCTTAATAGGTAACTGCGGGCTGTTCGCGGTCGTCGTCTCTCTCTGAGGCAATTCGAAAATCTTGCGGATTCATCGCGCACTCCTTATTCTTTTGGCCGGCGGAGGGCTGTTTGCTCAAAGCGGTGTGGTCAAGTCGGCGAACCAGCCGATTCCGGGCGCCACCGTTACGGCCACCATTGCCGGCAAAAAACTGGAAACCACTACCGACCAGAGCGGACATTATGCGTTCGCCGGAGCGCCGGCGGGCGCATGCTCCATCGAAGTGCGTATGTTCGGCTTCGAACCGGCCAGTAAGAAGTCGGATTGCGCGGAGAACACCAAGCTCGATTTCGCGCTGCAGTTGCAGGAATCGCCGGTCGCGCAACGCATGGCTCGCATGGGCAGTGCCCAAGGCGCCGGCAATCAGTTCGAATCGCAGTTGCAAGGCGAGATGAATGCGCCCGAGGCGGCGACGCCAGGTGCGCCGCAGGTGGATGGCCAGAACAGCAATGAGGCCTTCCAGGTCTCCGGCAGCTTGAGTCAAGGCTTGGCGCAGAATGCGCAGCCCGATTACGGCATGCTGTTCGGCGGTCCGGGAGGGATGTTTGGAGCCCCAGGAGGACAGTTCGGCGGGCCTGGGGGCATGGGCGGACCCGGCGGCCCTGGCGGCGGCGGTCCGGGCGGAGGATTCGGCGGCCCGGGGGGAGGACCGGGAGGATTTGGCGGGCGGGGCGGCGGAGGTCTGGGCGGCGGCGCCCAGGGCGGACGCGCCCGCGGGCAGGGTCAGAATCGGCCGGGCGCGCAGTTCGGCAATCGCCGGGGGCCCAGCCAGATCCACGGTATGGTCTTCATGACGCTGGCCAACTCGGTGGTAAACGCCAAGCCTTATTCCTTCACCGGACAGGAGGTGCCGCAACCGCCCTACGCCAGCGCCCGCTTCGGCTTCCTGGTCGGCGGACCGCTGATCATCCCCAAGATCGTCAAAGACCCGTCTACCTTTTTTTACCTGAACTACACGGGCACGCGCTCCCGGCAGCCCTATGAGGCGGTCGAGACAGTACCAACCGCGCAGGAGCGCATGGGCGACTTTTCCCAATTGCTGCAGGGTACGCAACCCACGGTCCTGTATTATCCCGGCACGAGCACGCCGATCGTGGGCAATCAGATCTCGGGTATGCTGAATCCGATTGCGGTCAAGTTACTCCAGTACATTCCGTTTCAGAATCAGCCCGGACTGGTGAGTAACTACCAGTATTTCGCTTCGCCGCCGAATAACAGCGATAACTTCAACGGGCGTGTGATGCGCAACCTGAATCAGAAAGATCGCCTCGCCTACCATATATCCTTTCAGCGGCGCGATGCCGATAACGCGCAGCCATTCGCCTTCTTCGACACCGTCAGTGGCTACGGCATCCAGACCGATCTTACCTGGACACATAACTTCACTCCTACCACGATCTTAAGTTCGATGGTGTCGTTCAATCGCAATCGCAGTCAAACGACTCCGTTCTTCGCATACGGACCGGATGTAGCCGCGGAATTAGGCATCGCCGGCGCTTCCACCAACCCGGTCGATTACGGTCCGCCTAACTTGAATTTCACTAACTTCGGCTCACTGACTGACGGGCAGCCGATACTGACGCGCAACCAGAGTCAGGGAGATACCGAGGGCGCCATCCTGTCGCGCGGCAAGCATACCATCACCATCGGGGCGGGATACACCCGCGCCGATACCAGCACCAGCACGCAGCAGAACGGGCGCGGCACCTTCAACTTCACTGGCCAGGCCACCAGCCTGATCGGCTCCAACGGCTTGCCGGTTTCCGGAACCGGCTTGGATTTCGCCGATTTTCTGCTCGGCATGCCGCAATCGGCCTCGGTGCAATATAGCCCGGCGATGTACTTCACGCAGAATAACTGGAACAGCTTCCTGCTTGACGATTGGAAAGTCAGTGCCAATCTGACACTGAATCTTGGCTTGCGCTGGGAGTTTTTCCAGCCCGTCGAGGAGAAGTACAACGAAATGGCCAACCTGGATATCGCCCCCGGTTTCGGTAATGTGGCTGTCGTGGCGCCCACCGTCCCCGGACCGTACAGCGGTTCATTTCCAGCCGGTCTGATCAACCCGGATTACAGGAATTTTTCGCCGCGCATCGGTCTCGCTTATAAGGTGCCTTTCATCAAGCGTTCGACCATCATCCGGGCCGGTTATGGGATTTATTACAACGGTCAGTCTTACATTCCCTTCGGGCTGAAGCTGGCGCAGCAGCCGCAGCCGCCGGGGCTCCCGCAATTCGCGGTTTCCGCCAGCGTGAACACCAGTCCCCAAACGCCGGTGTCGCTGGCGAGTTTACCGCAGCCGGACCAATATCCATCTACCATCACTAACTCGTTCGCCGTCGACCGCTATTATCATACGCCGTACGCGCAGACGTGGAATTTCACAATCCAGCACGATCTCGGATCGGGTTTCTTTATGGAAGTCGGCTACCTGGGCACCAAGGGAACCGATCTGGATGTTCTGCTGCTGCCCAACGAGGGCCCTCCCGGAACGAAGTTCAACACAGGGACGCAGTTGGGCAATGCGACTGGGTTCACTTACGATGTGCCCGTGGGCAACTCCAGCTTCAACGTCCTGCAGACCCACCTGATGCGGCGCCTGCGCGGCGGCATTTCCATGAATGCGCGCTACAATTTCTCGAAATCGATTGACGATGCATCCAGCTTCGGCGGTGTCGGCGCCACCGTCGCGCAGAACTGGCTGGATCTGGCGGCGGAGCGCGGCTTATCCAGTTTCAATCGCACCAGTGTATTTACGCTGAGCTGGGTCTACACGTCGCCATTCGGCAACCCGAATTCGCGCTATGCTTCGAACGGATGGACCGGGCGCGCGCTGCGGAACTGGACGCTGAGCGGCGGCGTCACGGCGGAGAGCGGAACACCGCTGACGGCTCGCGTGCTGGGCAATGGAGTGCAGTTGGCGCAAACCAACGGCGTGGGCAGCGAGCGCGCCGACGCCACAGGCTTACCCGTCGAAGCCGGTAGCGGGTTCTTCAATCTGGCCGCTTTTACTTTGCCGCCCGCGGGCCAGTTCGGCAATGCCGGACGCAATACGATTCCGGGTCCCGACCTGGTATCGGTAAACCTGGCGTTCGGACGGTCTTTCCAATTTGGCGATACGCGCCGACGATTGGAGTTCCGCGCGGAAGCCAATAATGTGTTGAACCAGGTCAGCATTACAAATGTCGCGACGGTCGTGAATGCCACGAATTATGGCCTTCCCACGGCCGCCTCGGGCATGCGCACTTTAGATATAGTGATGAGGTTCCGGTTTTGAAATACCTAGCCATTCTAGTGACTGCCGGTCTGCTGGCCGCCCAGTTGAGCTCACAGCAAGTGCCCACGTTCTCCAGCACGGCCAACGTGGTGGTGGTGGACGTGACCGTGATGAGCCGCGACGGCAAGCCCATGGCGAATCTGACTCAGAGCGACTTTCTGATCTATGAGGACGGTAAGTTGCAGAACTTGCAGAGCTGCGAGTTACAGAAGCTGGAAACCAAGCCGATCGAACCGGTTCCGCCGGTAAAGACACTGCAAACGCGCGCGGCTCCGACTCCGGCCCCTGCCGCTGCGTCCGCGCCCGAAGTTCCCCCGCCCAAGGCGGATCTACGCGATCACCGGTTGATCGTGATGCTGTTCGATATGTCGACCATGCAGCCGCAGGAGCAGGTCCGGTCTGTGGACGCCGCGATCAAATTCCTGGGCACGCAGATGACGACCAGCGATCTGGTTTCGATCATGACGTTTGGCTCCGAGCTGAAAACCGTTCTGGATTTTACAGCCGATCGGGATCAGTTGATCTCCACGGTGCATGGGTTCCACGTAGGCGAATCGAGCGAGCTGTCCACCATGGCCGATACCGGCGCTGACGCGCAGGATATCAGCGGCTCGTTTGTAGCCGACGAGACCGAATTCAACATTTTCAATTCCGACCGTAAACTGGCGGCGCTCGAAGATGCCGCCCGCCGCCTGGCGCATTATCCCGAGAAGAAGGCGCTGGTCTATATTTCGAGCGGCATCCAGAAGACCGGCGTGGAGAATCAATCGCAATTGCAGGCTACCGTCAACGCCGCCGTGCGGGCCAACGTGGCGTTCTATCCCATCGACGCACGCGGCTTGATGGCCACACCGCCGGGAGGAGACGCCAGCCAGGCGGCTTCGGTGGGATCGAACCTCTACAGCGGCTCGGCCCAGCAGTCGCTGATGGACAACTTTCATAATACGCAGGAGACCCTGGATAGCCTGGCGGCGGACACAGGCGGCAAAGCGCTGCTCGACTCCAACGATCTTACTCTCGGTATGACTCAGGTGCAGAAGGATATGAGCAGCTATTATATGCTGACTTACGCCAGCACTAACTCCGCCGAGGACGGCAAGTACCGCCGCATACAGGTGAAGCTGGCTCCCAAGGTGGGGGACCTGCACGTCAAATTGGATTACCGCCAGGGTTATTTTGCGCCCACCACTTTCGCAAAAATGACCGGCACCAACAAGGAAGCCCAACTGCAGGAAGCGCTGCAGAGTGATAACCCCGTGACGGACCTGCCCATGGCCGCGGAAGTGGATTACTTCCGCCTGGGAAGAGGCAAATACTTTGTGCCCATAACCGTACGCATTCCCGGTTCGGCATTGGCATTCACTAATAAAGGCGCTAAGGCGGCTACCGAGCTGGATTTCATCGGCGAGATACGGGACGCGCGTGGAGGGCAGGCGTCGGCGGTGCGCGATACTATCCCAGTCAAGGTGGCCGCGACCACGGCGGGAGAAGTTACGCGCAAACAGATCCAATACGATACCGGATTCACCCTCGTGCCCGGCAAATACAGCCTGAAGTTCGTGGCCCGGGAAAACGGCGAAGGAAAGACCGGTACGTTCGAGTCGCCATTCGTGATCCCGGACCTCGGTTCAGGGAACGCTTTGCGCCTGAGTTCGGTCATCTTCAGCAACCAGGTGCAGGCCGTCAAGGAACAGATCGCGGGCGCCAAGAACAATAAGAAGCTGATAGCGGACGATCCTTTAATCGACGAAGCCGGCCAGAAGATCATGCCGAATGTGACCAAGGTCTTCCGGCCGGGACAGAAGATGTCGGTGTATCTGGAGCTGTACGATCCCGGCGTGCTGCAGAGCCAGGGGCAAGGCGCGAATTTCGCCAGCGTAACGGCCAGCGTGGCGTTCTATCAGGGCGATAAGAAGGTGATGGAAACACCGGCCGTGCGGGTGAACCGGATCAACTCGAAGCGGCCGGGCGTCGTGCCATTACGGCTGCAGACCCTCTTAAAAGCGTTGCCGGCCGGTCAATATGTCTGCCAGGTGAATATCATCGACCAGCTCGGACACAAATTCGCGTTTCCCAGAAGCTCGATCGCGGTGCTGGCCGATGTTGTGGGGCAGGCGTCAACGCCTGCGCGGGACGTCTACGTCCCGCCAATTGGCGGGTCTGGAGGCCCGCCGCAGGACTGGAGTCCTGCCCCACATATATAGGAAAATAGAATCTATGAGGTTTTGCCGCATCGCTGCTTGTTATGTGATGTGCTTGAGCGTTTGGGCTGCCGCGGGCTACACGGTTGAACAGATCAAGCAATTCATCCAGTCGGCTATTCAGCTCAAGAATCCGGACAAAGAAGTGGCCGAAACGCTGCGCCGGATGAAACTGGGGGAACGTCTGGATCTGGACACGGTAGATGCCCTGCAAGGCGCGGGCGCCGGTCCCAAAACCGTGGCGGTCCTGAAGCAACTGGCCACCGAATCGGAGAGCCTTCCCTCGGCCGGGCCGCCGCCGCCTAAGACTGTCTATGTGCCCCCGCCGCCGCCCTCCTCCGAGGAGCAGGCGGCGCTGCTGGCGGAGGTGAAGGACTACGCGGTCAATTATACGCACACGCTGCCCGATTTCATCTGCCTGGAGCAGACCCGCCGTTACATCGACACCACCGGCCGCGACGCGTGGCGGCTGCAGGACATTCTCTCGGCCCGCCTCACTTACTTCAATCAGAAAGAAGATTACAAGCTGGTGTCGTTGAATGACCAAGTGATTACCGGCAAGACTTATGCCCAAGCCGGCGGAGCGTTGTCGATGGGCGATTTCGGTACCACCATGCGCGAGATTTTCCAGCCCTCCAGCCATACGCATTTGGAATGGGAACGCTGGGGCAAGCTGCGCGGACGCATCGCGCATGTTTTCCAGTACCGCGTGCCGCTGGAGTTCTCGCAATGGTCCATCGAGTACGGAGGAGATGCCAAGGACGACGTAGTCAGGATATTGGCCGGCTACCATGGCGAAGTTTTCGTGGATAAAGAGCTGCACACCATCGTGCGCATCACGCAGGAGGCCGAGAACCTGCCGCCCACATTTCCGGTGCGCGATGCCAAAGAAACGCTGGATTACGACTTCACCAAAATCGGCGACAACGAGTTCTTCCTGCCGCTGCAGGCCGATATGCGTATGCACGCGGGCAGGATCTGGAACAAGAACGTTAAGGAATTCCGGCTATATCGCAAGTTCTCGGCCGACGCGGTGATCAAGTTCGACGATAAGGACCTGCCGCCTTTGCCCGACGATAAAACTAAGGAACAACCGCCGCAACCGCAGCCGCCGAAGTGAGCTTCTGGCATAGTGGCCTTGGGGTATTCTTTGGATCGATCTGCGGCGATCACCGCTTGCTCACGATTCCGGCGGCTGGAGCCTGGGCTTTCGCGGCGGGAATGCTCGTGGCGCTGAGCACCACGGCCGCGGATCTGGGAACGACCAGCTTAGTCACACTGGTAGTGTTCGCCGCCAAGCCGCTGCCACCGGAAGCCGCGCCGCTTTCCGGATCGCTGGCATTGGGCGGAGCTTCGCTCCAAACCGGCTTGGCGCTGGCCGATCCCCTGGCCAGTCTGGATACCGAACTGGCGCGCGGGGCGGCGGCGCCCGTGGAAGTGTACGAGGCTCCTCCGGCGGGCGCGCAGAGCAGACAGGCGCAGACGGCAGTGGCATCGCTGGTGGATCACACATCGACGGCGAGCGCTACCGCATGCTGCTGAGCCAGGCGGAACGTACGCGCTTGGGTGTGTTTGCGCTCGGCAGGCTGCGTGTGCGCATTGCGCGGGAAGCGCCCCAAAGCGCCGAAGCCGCGTTGCTGAAGAGCTACCTCGAAGTTGCTGCGCGCGTGCCTCTACAGCCAGCCCAGGCCATGGCCCGAATGTTGAAGGACGCCGGCCGGCAGATGGGCGCGATTACCGGCCAACTACGCACCGCCATGGACCTGGCAGCCTCAGCCAGCGTGGCTGGCCTGACTGATTACGTGCGGCAGGAACTGCGCCGGCCCGTGCCTCTGCGGTTAGCTGGCACGCTGGCCACCCTGCGCGCGAATGTGAGCTTGCGGTATCGGCCATGGCCACACAGATCGCCAGTCGGACGGCGTGGCGGCACGCGGCGGATGGCAGGCGCTCTTCACTCGAGGAAGATGCCGTAATTAGCAGGCCCCCAGCAGCGCACAACGAACATCAGCGCGGCCATCGCGGCTATGTGTATGAAGAGCGCGGCCGGCAGCACGTGAAACAGAGCGGTCGCCAGGATGAGCCCGGCAAATGTCCCTGCCAGGCGCAGCACGCCGGGCTTGCAACATTGAGCGAAGAATTAGTCGCGTGGCAGGCGGCGGGCACCCCGGCCTACTTGGGGTGAGCCGCCATCTTTCTTTCGAGCGCGGACAGCAGGCGCGATTCGATTTCCGGCGAAATCGGATGCGCTTCCATGCCTTTGTAGATGCGAATGGTCTTCTTGGTGGTGTCGCAGACCACCCAGCAGTTGGGGCACTCAGTGATGTGTTGCTCCAACTTGGCCCGAATCTCCGCGTCGACGTTCTCGTCCAGGTAATCGCTTAATTCCTGCAAAAACTCCTTACATGTAAGCAAAGGCGTCGTCCTCCTTATGCTTGAAGAAGCGGGTAAGCTTATCGCGGAGCTGCAGGCGCGCGCGCAGCAACCTGCTCTTGACCGCCGGGACCGACAAGTTCAGCGCTTCGGCGGTCTCCTCCGTGGAAAGCTCTTCAATATCCCGCAGCACGAACACCGCGCGGTACGGCGGCGCCAGGCTATCGACCGCGGTGGACAGGATCTGGTTGACCTCCTCACGGGAATAGCGCTGTTCGGGATTTTCATCCCAGGCCGCGATCTCGCGGGCCACGGTATCTTCGCCCGTGTCGATGGTTTCGTCAATCGATACGGTCTTATCCGTCTTCCGCTTGCGCAATTTCATCAGCGCCTGGTTAACGGCGATGCGCACGATCCAGGTATAGAACTTCGAATTGCCCTGGAACTGATCGAGGTGTTCGTAGGCTTTGAGAAAAGTTTCCTGAAGCACGTCTTCGGCGTCTTCCCGGTTTTGCGTAATATGCATAGCCAGGCGGAATATTTTGTTTTCGTAACGGCGCGCCAGTTCGGAAAACGCTTTGGCGTCGCCGCCGCGGGCCTGTAAAACGATAGCGGTTTCGTCGGGAACCTGGCTGATCGCGGGCATGCGCTAATTTCAGTATCGCACGAGGAGGCGGAATAATGCTTCGGGGCAGGCGGCGCTGAAGCGGCGCGCTGGCTAAAACCCGCCCTCCCTACGGTTTAGGCGGCGCGGCGGCGGGCTTGGCGGCTGCGGGCGGCGCCGGTGTGCCCGTGCTGGCGGACGGAGTGGACGAAGGCGCATTCTTGTCGTACAGGGCGATGATATCTTGCGTAATATCGATGCCGTCGGCGGCGTACAAAACCGGCGTTTGCTGCGAGCTGACATCCAGGATCACGGCGTAGCCGTTATCCCTGGCGTATTTGATAATGACGGCCATGAGGCGCTGCCCCAGTTCCTGCATGATTTTGTTCTGCGCCTGATCGAGCTCCGCGTTGGCATCTTCGCTCTCGCGGTTCAACGACTTGGTGGTTTGATCGATCTCGCGCATCAGCTTTTCCTTGGCCTCGTCACTCATGGTGTTGCCGCCCTTACGCAGCTGATCCTGCAGTTGGGCGATGGTGCTCTGCTTCTTCTCCAGATCGGACTTCTTAGGCGCAAATTTGGCGGTCAGGTCGGCCGCGGCCTTCTGGCCATCCTTGGTGCTGACGATCGCGTTTTGAATATGGATGATTCCGACTTTGGTGGGGGGCGCCGCCGCGGTTTGCGCCTGGGCCAGCATAGCGGCCCCCAGAGCGATGGCAGCCAGGAAAACACAGTTCTTTGTCAAGCTAGACTCCTTTGGATTGTTTCGATACTAACACATTGCGACGGTTCGCCGCAGGCATGCGGACGCATCGCGGAAGGGCGCCGGAATTGGGAATAGCGAGCGGTTCAACCGGGGATCTTCATCGACATGAAAAACCACTTCCACGGGCTGAGGCGGGATCTCGCGCACGCCGGTGGCGACGGTGGCCAGCGGATGGCCGCGCTGCGCCAGGCCAACGTGCCGGTCTTTGAAGCGATGCAGGACTTCTTCCATGGTAACCGAGTGGAGGCCTTCGTATCTGACGGAGCGCACTATGCGGTGCTCACTCATCTGGGTCTCGATACCTACATCTTCAAACCGGCCTGTGTTCCAGTGCGCGATCAGGTCGAGATATAGATTATGGACATCATAGACGTCGCCTTTTCTGGCATGAATGAGGGCGCACAGCGTGTCCGCCGGCACCCGCCACGCGCCGCGAAACTCCACGGCGGCGATCACCCGTCCATTGAACTCGGCTGAAGGCCGTAGCGACGAGGGCGGGTTCTGCGCCCAAGCGGTGAGCGCCGCGGCAGCAGAGAGGATACCCAAGGGGATGCCAGGTCGCATAGGGCAGATTTTATTCTAGCCAATTGCCGCGGACGCCTACAACGAGGCAGTGCTGCCACAGTGTGACGCGCAGGCACATGCGTCGCGCACGCCGCAAACGGCGAAAGAGTGTGGCGGGGCTGAAGCCCCGAGCCGGCTAAAGCCCGCCCTCCAAACTCAGGCGGGATGACTGCTGTTGCATTCCGCGCAAGGGCAGATGTTACGTAAGTGTTCCCAGGAGTAAATACCGGTAGAGTGCCCGTCGCTCCAGTGGATGCGGATGGCGTAGTTGCCTACCGGCTCGACGTTCAGGATCTTCAGCGCGGGCTTGTACATCTGGAAGGGCGAAGCCGGCGCGGTGGTTTCCGGCTGGCGGGGCGGGGTGCCATGCGCGCCCGTACAGGTAGCGCAGGGGCACTTATCGCGCAGGTAGGTGATGCCATAATCGCTCGCGTGGCGGTCCTTCCAGTCGATCTTGATGCCCTTCGATTTCGAAATGGCAATGTGCTCGGGATCGGCGACGGAGGTCATATCAGTTCAGCAGCCGCTCCACGTCGCGCACGCCCGAAATGCGTCGCATGGCCCCCACCAGCTTCTCCAGATGTTTCTTGTCGCGCACGTCCACGGTCATCTCCACCAGCGCGCCGTCCATCATCTCGCTCTCGGTCTTGGCTTCCAGGCTGCGTATGTTGGTGTTCTCGTCGTTCAGCACCCCGGTGAGCTGGTTCAGCATGCCCGGACGGTCGTCGGTGTGGACCACGATCTTCACCGGGAACGCGTCCGACGCGCTGCGGGCCCATTCCACTTCAATCTTGCGCTCCACGTCGTACATCAGGTTTTGCACGTTGCTGCACATCTTTGAATGCACGGCCACGCCCTTGCCGCGCGTGACATAACCCACGATGGTTTCGCCGCGAATCGGGTTGCAGCACTTGGCGCGATACACCAGCAGATCGTCCATGCCCTTTACGCGAATGACGGCGTCGCCATCCGGCCCGCGGGGGGCGCCCGGCGGAGCGGACACGGTTTCCGGCTGCGGAGCCGGTGCCTTAACGGCTTCGGCGGGTTCCGGCAGCACCTGTCCCGGCGCCAGCTTTTGCAGCACCTGCCGCGCGGAATACTTGCCGTATCCCAGCGCGGCGTAGAGGTCTTCGATCTTGCCGTAACCGTAATAGCCCGCGACGCTCTCCAGACTGCCTTTCGAGATCTTGCTCAGTTGCACGCCCAGGCGGCGGGCTTCCTTTTCAAGGTACTTTTCGCCGATCTCGATGGCCTTCAACCGCTCGCTGGCATTGATGACGTGCTTGATCTTGTTGCGCGCGCGCGCGGTCTTCACCAGCGTCAGCCAGTCTTTGCTGGGCAGGTGGCCGGTCTGCGTCATGATCTCGACGATGTCGCCATTACGCAGCGCATAGCGCAGCGGTACGATGCGGCCGTTCACCTTGGCACCCACACACGTCTGGCCGACATCGGAGTGGATGGCGTAGGCGAAGTCGATGGGTGTGGCATCCCGCGGCAGCACGATGACTTTACCGCGCGGCGTGAAGGTGTAGACTTCCTCGGGGTAAAGATCCACCTTGAGCGTGGACATGAACTCGCCGGGGTCCTGCATGTCGCGCTGCCATTCCACCAGATGGCGTAGCCAGGCGATGCGCTGGTCGTCGGGCGCGGGGCCTTTCTTGCCTTCCTTGTATTTCCAATGCGCCGCGATGCCCTCTTCGGCAATGCGGTGCATCTCCTCGGTGCGGATCTGCACTTCGAAGTGCTGGCCGTGCGGGCCGACCACCGAAGTATGCAGAGACTGGTAGAGATTGGGGCGCGGGATGGCGATGAAGTCTTTGATGCGGCCGGGTATGGGCCGCCACTCGTTGTGGATGACGCCGAGCGCGGCGTAGCAGTTCTTCACCGAGTCGGTGATGATGCGCAGGGCCATCAGGTCGTAGACCTGGTCGATGGCGATTTTCTGGCGCTTGATCTTCTGATAGACCGAATATGGCCGTTTCAGGCGGCCTTCCACGCGCGCCGGAATGCCTTCGCGGCGCAATTCACTTTCGACGGTGGTGCGAATCTCGTTCAGGAACTCTTCGTTCGAGTGGCGCTTCGATTCGATGGTCTGTGCGATCTCTGCGAACGCTTCCGGATCCAGGTGGCGGAAGGCCAGGTCTTCCAGTTCGCCGCGGACTTTGCCCATGCCGAGGCGATGCGCGATGGGGGCATAGATTTCGATGGTTTCGGTGGCTACGTGAGCGCGGCGCTCGGGGTTGAGATAGCCGAGGGTGCGCATGTTGTGGAGGCGGTCGGCCAGCTTGACGATGATGACGCGGATATCGTCCACCATGGCCAGCAGCATTTTGCGAAAGCTTTCGGCTTGGCGCTCCTCGGCGTTATAGATGTCCAGCTTGCTGAGCTTGGTGACGCCGTCGACGCAGCGGGCCACTTCATCGCCGAAACTCTTGCGGATTTCGTCGGGGGTGACGCGCGTGTCTTCGACCAGATCGTGGAGCAGGCCGGTTTCGATGGTGACCAGGTCCATGCGCATGCCGGCCAGGATGTGGGCGACCATGAGAGGATGGACCATGTACGGCTCGCCGGACTGGCGCAATTGCCCTTTGTGCAGCTCGGCGGCTGCGCGGAAGGCCTTTTCGACGGGGGCCAGATCGTCGCGCGGCCGGTATTCGCGGATTTTGTCGGCGAGTTCCTGAAACAACTGCTCGATGCGGTCAGGGGGCGGAGAGACGGGCGGCGTGGCAGTGACGCTGGAGACCTCTGGGGACACTACTTTGATTGTAGCTGAGACGAGAGGGCGGGGTGGGTAGCTAGGATGACGGTCAAAACGAATGCCGTGAGATTTCGGCAAGCGTGCGTGACTGCCGGTAACCCGGGGTGTTAAGTTCAGTCAGGTGCCGAGGAGCATCTGATTTGTGAACCGGAAAAGTACAGCACCGATCCCTGAGGCGATCGCCCAACTGCAACAGCAATTAGATCAGTTTCGCAGCACCCAGCCGCAGCGGACCTAGCTGTCGAACTGGCCCGGGAGTATGGCGTGTATTCCGTCGCGCACTCGCTGCGACTCGAATATATGGGCTTGAAGAAGCGACTGGGTGGAGAGTTCCTCTCCCCCGGCGCAAAGCAACCAAGCCGGGATTCGTCGAACTGATCGTGCTGTCGGAGGAGCGTATGATCGGGTTCGAGGTGCCAAATGGAGACAAAATGCGGGTCCAGTGGAAGGCATCCACGCCGTGATTGGGTGAGTTTGTTGCGCGCTTGGCGGGAAGCGGTAGGATGATTCAGATCGCGCCGCAGATAAGGATTCTGGTCGCAGCCGAGGCGGTCGATGGAAGGAACGGGATTGAAGGAACGGGATTGATTGACGCCTTTGGTGTTGTCGAGTTTCAGGCCTAGCTATTCCTGGACTGTGGTGAAGAGGGATGGTGCGGGGTTGTCGCTGGCGGGAGTTTGGTGGGGGATGGCCGTGGAACGTGGATTCGTCAGGCGGAAAGGTGAATTGGAAGTCGAATTTGCCTGAGATTCCGGTCTGATTGTATGGACAAGTGCGCGGGCTGATGATGAACGACAAAATGCAAAAGCTGTGGTGCGCGCGGTGTTGCTTTCCCACATCTCAGAATCGAGATATGGGCACCCGGCGTTTGTGATTAGTTGGGAGAGAACAGCAACGGCAAGGGTGGTTGGGTTGAGGTTGTACATTTCACCGTTCGCGATAAAGCTGCGAAGGATGGGGCACCCGGGCGGTTGAGGTTGGTTGAAGAGTGACTATCTTGGTGGAGTTTGGCAGGAGGCGGCGAGTTCGAATTGAGTTCGGGCTTCGTGATGACGGCCTAGTTTGTAGAGGAGGTCGGCGCGGACGCTGGGGAGGAGCTGGTAGCGGTCGAGGGAGGGGTCGCTGGCGAGAGCTTCTACGAGGTCGAGGGCGGCCTGGAGGCAGTTGGCCATGGAGACGGCTATGGCGCGATTGAGCTCGATGACTGGGGATGGGGTTAGGTGAGCTAGTTCGGTATAGAGGGATACGATGCGGGGCCAGTTTGTTGCTTCGGGGGTGTGGGCTCGGGCGTGGCAGGCGGCGATTTCGGCCTGAAGGAGGTAGGGGCCGCGGGTTGGGGTGTTTTTTGGGGCGGGGCTTATGTCTGTGGGACTTCTGTTTGTGGTGCTGTTTGTGTTGAGGATGTTTGTGGCTCGGTCGATTGCGGCAAGGGCTCTGCGGATGAGGAGGAGGATCGGTTCGCCGGTAGGGCCGATGCGGGCTCGGGTGCGCGAGGCCTGGATCTCCATGAGTGCGACCAGGCCGTGGACTTCGGGTTCCTGCGGGGTGAGTTCGGCGAGGAAGCGGCCGAGGCGGAAGGTGTCTTCGCAGCGGGTGGGGCGGATGAGGTCGTCTCCGGCGGTGGCGGAGTAGCCCTCGTTGAAGATGAGGTAGATGACTTCGAGGACCGGAGGAGAGGCGGGCGGCGAGCTCGGGGCCGCGAGGGACTTCGAAGGGGATGTGTTTTTCGGCGAGGGTACGTTTGGCGCGGACGATGCGCTGAGCGATGGTGGGTTCGGGGGTGAGGAAGGCGCGGGCGATCTCAGAAGACGGAAGTCCGCCCTAATGCCCCGCTTCGAAAGCGCCGAATATTACTGCGGGGGCTATTGTGAAACGAGCCGTTGCGTGTTTCCTTTTATTTACCTTTGTTCTTCTGCCGGTTGCTTCGGCCGCTGACCGGGCGTCTCGCTGGCGGGCCGTATGGCGCGTGAGCCAGGCACTGGTGGCAGGGTCTAACGCCGCCGATGCGGCTTCTTCCTGGGGAAAAAATGAAGCGAACCCGATGGTGCGCGCAGGGCAGCGCTTCAGTTACGGTTCAGTGGCGATCAAGGTGGTCGCGGTAGGCGGCGGTCTGACTGCGCAGCACTATATCTTGCGCCGGACTCCCGAGTACACCCCTTGGTTGGCATCTGCGAATCTGGCGGCTGCGGCCATGCTGGGCGCGGTTGCCGGGCACAATATGCAGGTTGCACGCCAGTGATTATCCTTTGCGGACCCACCTGCGGCTCAAACGAAGGCCGGTTCGGAGGTGATGTGGCTAAGCCGACCTGATCGCGCGCCGCTACGGCGAAAGCGTGCGCAACGAAGTGGTAGCGTTCGTCCGCCAGCACTTCAAGAAAATGCTCATGCCAAAGGACCCCTTTATCCGTTGGAATGCCGCGGCTTTCGTGGTGCTCTTGCAGCCGCACGGCTCCTGCGAGGATGTCTCCGCCGAATTGCGCAGCGTGGCCTCCCTCGGCCGCAGCCAGTATTTCGATGTCGCCGATCGTTCCGTACTGCTGGATACGTCTCTGACGTGGACTGTATTTCCCCCAAGCGACTTTGCTTCGCCGGACCTGTTCTTAAAGGCCGCGGACGACTTTATCAAACAAGCTGCCGCCGAACGCCCGCCTCAACAGGGCAAGATCCGTCCCCACACGTGGCCAATTAGGCTTGCGGATTAAGACGGCGGATCACCGCCCTGAGAAATGTTACTGAACCGGCAGCAGTTGGATGCCGTTCTGTTCCGGACTGGGTTTCTCCCGCGGCTCCTTGGGCGGTTCCGGCGCCGGTTGCTCCTCTTGCTGGAATCGAGACAGCTTCGGCGGACGGGCATCCGGTTCCAATAACCAAACCGTGCGATCGGGATAATAGCGCCGTAGCTTTTCATTTTCCGCCGGTCCGAGATCGAGCGCCCAAACCACCCGGGAGCGGTCGATATCGGCGGCGTTTTGAATCCATTCCTCGAAGCGGTGCCGCGTCCAGTAGCGCACCAGCACCAGTTGCTTCCCGGAAGCCTGCTCGAGGCGCGCGCGCACTGCGATGCGGCCCGCGGGATCGCCATGATTCACGAAGTCCCAGTCGTCGTATGGCAGCATTGCCATCGAGACATTGGTATTCGCGAACAGGTGAAAGCCGTACCAGAACAGAAACTGCGCGGCGCACAGGAACACGATCAGTTGGGCTGCCTCGGCGCCCGCCGCAGCACCGCGAATGAACACGCGGCTCAAGCGTTCCAGACCGGTCACGCTGACCAGCACGAACAGGCACGTGACCGCCGCGATGTAATGCGGGTAGAAGTACGGATAGAAGTTCGTGCCCAGACTGAATATGGCGAGCACCAGTGCGGCCCACGCAAACCGCCACTCCCGCAGCGCCGGCAAAAAAAACGGCAGCGCCAGATAAAGCGGCGGCAGGAAGAAGAAGCGATAAAAGCGCGCGCGGCCCGCGAGCCGCTGCAGATATGCTGTTAGACTGTCGGCACCTGCGCCATGCGTAGCGGCCTGCTCCGCATAATCCAGTTGTTGATTGGGAGTGAGTGGCCGGTGCGGGACCGGGTTAGGCTGGAACGTGAACGCCGCTGGTACGCCATACTGATACTGGCTCAGCATATACGGCAGCGTCGTCCAACTGCCGGTGACTTGTTTGTTTTGGAGCAAACTCAGGCCGGCCGCCGGCAAAATCAGAAGGACTGCCGCGGCCGCGATGCGGGCCAGTTGGCGCCATGCCGCCGGCTTTGCGAGGGCCGGCGCGAAATATAAGATAACAGCCAGGACTAAGAGAACGCACTCGAACGGACGCGTGAGTAACTGGATGCCGATCCCCAGGCCGAGCAAAAGTCCGTCGCGTATCCGCCAGCGCGCGCGCAGCCTGGGCAGCGATCCGCACACCAGGCAACCCGCTGCCGCGGACACCGCGCCGCCCCAGTAAGTGTTCATCCAGTATCTCAGCGGGCCGAACTGGATCACAGCCAGTAATCCGCCCACCAGAGCCCAACCCGGCGTAGTCCAGGCGAGCAGCATCCAGTAGCACAACGCGCAAAGCGCCGCCACCGAAAGCAGCACACCGGCCCAGGGGCTGCCGAAGAGCATGCGTCCGAGTGACAGGACCAGCCCCTGCCCGATGGGAAAGATGGAGGCGTACGCCGGTTCCTGCAGCACGAAGATCGTTTCGAAAAACTGATGGAGCGGATGCGGCGGATTGGCCAGGCGGAAGTGACCGAGTGTGTCCGCTACCAGCAGGTGCGCGAAGTCATCGGAGCCGCCGGGTGTTGGCGCGGGACTGGCGGCCAGCATCGCGAGGCGCAGTGCAACGGGCAAGATCGCCAATGCCAGCATGCACCATGCCGGGCGCGCCGCCAGCCTGCGGCCCCCAGCGGCCAGGCGCGCGTGCGCCACGATCAGCAAAATCAGCAGCGCTGCTAATTCCAGTTCGATGAAATCGCTCGCACCGAAACCAATCGGATTGTGCAGGGGCAGAAATGACCGGAACAGATCGAACATCGGACGCTTCTATTCTAGCGCGCGGCTTAAAACAATTTAATCGGCAAAACTCTTGCTCAAAAGCGGCACTTATGATAGCCTGCTTGAGGTAGTATCCATCTTACTGGAAGGAGGCGCTCATGCAATATAACCACACTGACATTCTGGCGGAGAGCCCTCGTCCGGTTCCCACCAGTCACTCCTAAGTTTGGCGCAAACGGTCTTACCCGGGCGCTTTCCGAGTCCCGCTCCATAACACGTATTTATAACTGTATCTGCCCTTCATCCTTACGGAATTATCTCACTTTACTCGCCGAGCAGGCCTCGAACGAACTGACGCCCGCGCAACGGGCGGCGGCTGAACGTTTGCTCGCCGCCCTCCGTGCCGGCCATATCGTGGCGCTCAAAGCAAGCCACGGCGCGGGCAGGACTACGGTCTTGCGCGCGGTGGCCGCCGCCAGCGGAGGCGCGCTCATCGGCGCGCGGGAGTGCATGAGTGTTCTGGCCGGACACCGGCCACCGCTATAGAGGAGGCCTTCGTCTCACTACTGGCCGCAGCCCTCGCCCGCCATAGCTTAGTGATCCTGGATGATTTTCATCTGATCGCCGCGGTGGTGACGCCTGCGACTATAACCGCTCGTACCTGTTTCTTTGCTATGGATGACGGTGACCTCCCGCGCCCCATCGAAAGCCGCGCCCTCGTTGCCGAAATCGACGCCTTCACGCCGGAGGATTATGAATCCATCTGCCGCGCCTACCTGACCGCCACGACGGCGCGCCGGCTGGACTATGCCGAGATTCACCGTTTTGCGCCCGAATTGAATGCGCACCAGATCAGGAATGCTTGCGTGTGGCTGAGGGACCAACCCGAGTTAGACACGCGACGCTTCACCGAATACCTGGCTGGGCAGAACATGACCAGCAACGTCGAACCGCAGCAGGTCGAGCAAGTGGATTGGAGAGACCTGAAGGGTTTTGACGACGTCATACACGTCGACGCCAAAGTCGCACTTCCGTTTGAAAATCGCGCCCTGGCCGCGGAGCTACAACTGAAACCCAAGCGCGGCGTGTTGCTGTCCGGCCCGCCGGGCACGGGTAAGACGACCATCGGGCGGGCGCTGGCCTCTCGTCTGAAAGGTAAGTTCTTCCTCATCGACGGCACGGTCATAGCGGGCACTTACTCGTTCTATAGCAAGGTACAAAGAATATTCGACGCCGCCAAGCGCAACGCGCCTGCCGTGGTTTTCATCGACGATGCCGATCTGCTCTTCGAGAATTGGGGAGGCAACGGATTCTACCGTTACCTTCTGACCATGCTCGATGGCTTGGAGAGCGCCAAAGCGGAGCGTGTGTGCGTGATTATCACGGCCATGGAGCCACACAGCCTGCCGCCCGCGATTCTGCGTTCCGGCCGCATCGAGGTATGGCTGGAGACCAGGCCTCCGGATGCCGGCGCCCGCGCCGAGATCCTGCGCGAACGGTTGCGCCAGGCCCCGCCTCCTTTGGGCACCGCCGATTTCGGGGCGATTGCAGACGCCAGCCATGGGCTGACCGGCGCGGATCTGCGGGCCGTGGTGGAAGACGGCAAGCTCCTGTTCGCGCACGGTAAAGCTCACGGGGAAGCCCCGCGCCCGGTCGAGGAGTATTTTCTGGAGGCCGTCGCCGCGGTGCGCGGCAACCGCCGGAACTACCTGAAACGCCGGCCGGCGCAATTCATGGAGGCCCGGGAAAACGGCTTCATCGCGGAGTAAGTGTAGTAAGTGGCGAGTCCGCTTACTGAACGTCCACGGCCGTATTCTCGGAAGCCATCATCTGCCCTTCGCCGTCTCTAACCACCACGCGCACCACATAGCTGCCCGTCTTGACGTCGAAGCTGCTCTTGACATTGATTCCGGATTCCAGTCTCTTCTCCAGCGTTTCGTCTTTCAGCCGGAAAGTGAACACCTTTTGGTCGCCGGCTACATAGTTGCCGTTAGGATCGAAAAGAACCGAAACCACTGTCAAAGTGTCGCCATTGCGGCCTTCCACTTTCTTGTAGTGCAGCCCCCGGATATCCACCTGCGCCACCACGGAAAGATTCGCCTTCCCGCTGTCGGAGGTGAAAAATCGCGTGCGCACGGCCAGCGGAATATCTTTGATCACCTCGCGCGAGAACACCGCATCTTCGATATCCTGTTTCTCCTGATCCACCAGTGCGGCGTCGTGCCGGGGCGCGTAGTAGCCCTTGCGCGTCTGCACGGTAAGGCCTTTGGGCTCCCGCAGCGTGACTTGCAGCTTATGAAACTTGCCGTCCGATTTCAGGTTCTCCGGCGTGAAGGCCAGCACGTAGATGAATTCCGGCGTGGCCGCGAGGCGCCGGAAACCCTCGCCCAGATCGTTATTGGCGTGGAACCAGTCGCCGCCCGTGGCGTGCGCCAGGTCTTCCAGGACAAGTTCCCCGGCCAGTGCTTCCTGTTCGAGGTATTGATTGATCATGGTGAGCACCTGCGGATTCCCAGCCGGCGCCGAGGAAGTGGCGTCGAATCCCGGAAGCGTCCAAAGCCCGCGCACATCCAAACTGCTGATGATCACATTGGCGCGGATGGCGCGGTTGATGGCATCGGTAATGTCCGGCTGGTCCGCGAAAGGCACCAGGAATCCCGGAGAGGCCAGCACGATGCGGCGCTGTCCGGGCATCGCCGCCAAACGGCGGATCACCTGCACCAGGACACTGGATGCCAGTTTGGTCTCATGCTCCCCATTGTGCAGCGCCCGTTCGGCGAAACCGATGACTTCGCTCGCGGTGACGTGCGGATTGCCGCTACACGCCTGATAATTGATCAGTGCCACCTGGATGGCTTGCGGATCGTTCATGTTCACGATGCGGTCCGCCATGAAGTAACTGATATCCGGGCAATCGAGCCCGTGGCCGATGCCACCGGCGACCGGGGCAGGCCGCAGCCGCGCCAGCGTGGCCTGCAATTTCTCTTCGTCGTTCGTGAATTCCTGCACAATCTGGCCGGAAGTGGTATAGATGGCGGCCCGGTCCCGCGGCTGCATGGAGGCCGCGATCACATGCCCGGCGGCGTCCCGCGCGCGGGCGAGATCTTCGAAGTTCGCGAACACATCGTCGAACAGGTAGGCGACGAAATGGTCGGCGATGACCGGCGCCGCCGTTGCAGCCGCGCCCGCTTCCGGAGGCTTAGTGTCCGGCTGCGGCTCCAGGCTGGCGGGCTCCTTTTCGATCACGGCCGGAGCGCCGGGCTTTTCGACGGAAAACCGAGAAATGACTTGCGGCTTGCCATTGTCCAGCAGCCGGAAGTCTTCCTTGGTGAGGTTGCCTACGGCGTGGCCGTCGTGGCTGCGCACCACCACGGAGAGCGGCACCAGGTTCACGCGGGACGTGAATTTCGCAGGCGCTTCCTTGGTTTCCATTTCGGCCTGCGGCTGGCTTTGCGGAACTGCCGGTGCCGTCACGGCGAGCGCTGCCGGCAGGAGGAGACGGCTGCATAACGTACGATACTTCATGCTCTGGCCTCATTCATTTTACTCCCCGGCAAGCCGCTGATCGGGAGCCGCTGGTAAGATGGCTCCAGGCTTTGCTGACCGCTCTCATTATCTTCCTGCTCACTTACCTGGTGCTGGCGATCGGGCGTCTGCCGGGCTTTCGGCTGGATCGCTCCGGCGCCGCCATCATTGGCGCGGCCCTGATGATCGCCACCGGCGCGCTAACCATGCAGCAGGCGCAGACAGCCGTCGATTACCGCACCATCATGCTGCTGTTCGGCATGATGATCGTGGTCGCCAACCTGCGCATATCGGGATTCTTCACACTGGTCAGCGCATGGGTGGTGGAGCGCACGCGCCGTCCTATCGTGCTTTTGTCGGCGATTGTATTCGTCTCCGGTTTGTTCTCCGCTTTCTTTGTAAATGACACCATGTGTCTGGTGCTGACGCCGCTGGTCATCGACATCACCCGCCGCTTGCGCCGCAATCCGGTTCCCTACCTACTTGCGTTAGCCATGGCGGCAAACATCGGCAGCGTGGCCACCATAACGGGCAACCCCCAGAACATGATGATCGGGAGCTTTTCCGGCATTAGCTATCGCGCATTTGCGGCGGCCCTGGCACCGATCGCCGCGGTGGGGTTGGTGGTGCTAATCGCGCTGGCGGCCCTGATCTATCGCGGCGAGTTCCGGCAGGAAACGGTGATGGCGATCGAGCATCACCCGGTGACCATAGACCGCGTGCAGCTTTGGAAATCGCTGCTGATTTCGGTTGCCATGATTGCATTCTTTTTCGCGGGATCGCCGGTGGCCGAAGTCGCATTCATCGCGGGCGCGCTGTTGCTGATCTCGCGGCGCGTCGAGCCGGAGACCATCTATCGAGAAATCGACTGGCCGCTGCTGGTAATGTTTATCGGCCTTTTTATCGTGGTCGCCGGTGTGGACCAGACGTCGCTCTCGAAGGAACTGCTGCGATCCGCCGCCCGCTTCCAACTGGGGAACACCGCCGTACTGAGCGCCGCCACCGCCGTTCTTTCCAACGTCGTCAGCAATGTGCCCGCGGTCCTGATTTTCAAACCAGTGGTGGGGCATCTGGCCGATCCGCGGCATGCCTGGCTGGTGCTGGCGATGTCTTCCACGCTGGCCGGCAATCTGACGGTGCTGGGATCGGTGGCCAACCTGATCGTGGTGGAGCGCGCCCGGAAGGAGGTAAGCATCTCTTTTTGGGAGTACGCCAAGCTGGGTGTTCCGGTCACTCTGGTTACGCTGGCCATAGGCGTGGTGTTGCTATAGGCCGGTTAAGCTATGCGCGCTTGCCCCCCAAGGCCCGCATCTCGGCTTCGGTCAGGTGCCGCCAATGCCCGATCTGCAGATCGCCAATCCGCAGCGGGCCAATGGCCACCCGCGTCAACTTCAGCACTTTGCTGCCGATGGCTTCCACCATGCGCCGCACCTGCCGGTTACGGCCTTCGGTGATGGTCAGCTCGATGTGCGTGTACTTGCCGGAATCGCGCAATCGTTCCACCAGGGCCGGGCGCGTGGGGCCGTCGCTCAATTGAACGCCTTCGCGGAGCAGCGCGATCTGTTCGTCCAGCAAGCGGTCCGCGCATTTCGCCTGGTAGGTCTTGGGAACCTTGTACTCAGGATTGGTCAGACGTTCGGCGAACCCAGTGTCATTGGTCATGATCAGCAGCCCCGTAGTGTCGAGGTCCAGGCGGCCGACGGGAACCACCCAGGCGTCCGCATCTTTGATCAGATCGTAAACGGTAGGCCTGCCCTCCGGATCGGTATTCGTTGTCAGATAGCCTTTCGGCTTATAGAGCAGCAGGTAGATCTTCCGGGCGGCGCGCACGGCCTGTCCATCCAGGGTGACGCGGTCGCGTTCCAGGTCCACCCAATGATCGGGCGACGCGACCACCTTGCCGTTCACGCGCACGCGGCCGGCTCCAATCCAACTCCGCGCTTCGGTGCGGGAACCTAGCCCGGCTTTGGAGAGCACTCGCTCCAGAGTCTTCAAGGGTCGGTGCGGGGGCATCTTGCTATATTAAAACAAGGTCCTCCGAATGTCCGGATCTCTACTTGTACGGGGGGCACGCCAACTGCTTACGTTGCGCGGCCCGGCGGAGTCCAGACGAGGCGCCGCGCTGAAGGAACTCGGCATCATTCACGATGGCGCGCTGCTCATCGAAGACGGGCGAATCGTGGAAGTGGGGCTGAGCCGGCGCGTGGAGAACCTGGCGCTGGCGCACAGGTCGCAGGAGATCGATGCCACTGGACGTGTGGTGATGCCCGGTTTTGTGGACTGCCATACGCACCTGGTGTGGGGCCCTCCGCGGCTGGAAGAGTACGAGGCGATCCTGCGGGATGCCGTGCCAGAGCCTGCCCCAGCACCGGCAATCCCCGTAAATGAACTGCGCAACGCTTCCGCCAAACGCCTGGAAGCGCGGGCACGCCAGTTTGTCAGCACCATGGCGCGGCATGGGACCACGGCGCTCGAAGCCAAGGCGGGTGGGGGCCTGGACGTCCGGAACGAGCTCAAAACTCTGCGCGTGCACGCCATGCTGCATAGTGCGCCGCTGGAGATCGTGTCCACCTTCGTCACGCCGCCTCCTTCCACCGCCTATGCGGGCCGCCCCGGCGACTACCTTTTCTGGCTGTGCGCCGAACTGCTCCCCATGATTCACCGCAAAGGCAATGTGCGTTTCGCCGGTCTGGATTGCGGCGCGGCGATGTTCGACATAGAGCAGAGCCGCCGCTACCTGGAGGCGGCCCGCGCGCTCGGATACCGGCTCAAAATTCAAGCGGGCAAACAGCGCGCTTATGACGCCGTGCGCCTCGCGGTAGAAGTGGGCGTTACCAGCGTCGATCATCTGGAAGAAACCGGTCCGGCGGAGATGGACCTGGTGGCGAGGTCGACCGCTACGGGCGTACTGCTGCCGGGTACGTGCTTTCGCCCGGGCGGTGGGGATCGGGCATCCGTGCGGCAATTCATTGACAGTGGCGGGGCCGTCGCGCTCGGCAGCAGCTTCCATCCCGGCGCCAGTTCGACGTGCAGCATGCCGGCTATCATCGCGCTGGCTTGCGCGCACCTGGGCATGACACCGGCGGAAGCCATCTGCGCGGCCACATTCAACGCGGCCTGCGCCATCGGATCGGAGCGCGTAGCCGGATCGCTGGAGGTCGGCAAGCCCGCCGACCTGATCGTGCTGAATGCATCCGACTACCGCGAAATTCCTTTTTACTTCGGTGTCAATCTGGTGAACCGCACGGTGAAGCGCGGGGTGGTGATTTATCAGGAAGGAAGAGTTCTGCCGGCGTGATTCAGGACGCACGGCATGGTTCAATTCCTGAATTGATGCAAGGTGATGCGCCTGTGATGCTATAATGCATCAATGAAGAACGGAACCCGGCGTACCACTCTCACGCTGCCGGTGAAGGCCCTGGCCGAAGCCGATCGCATCGCCCGCAAACGCAAAGTGCATCTAAGTGTCGTCGTCGCGGAGGCACTCGAGAAGAGTCTGGCGGCAGAAGCCGAGGCCAAGCGCGAGGGCGAGCGGCGCGTGCAGTCGTGGGAGGCATATCGGAAGGCCTTCTCGCGCTTGACCCCGGAACAACAAGAGGCTGTGAGTGGCGTTTTCATGGATGAGGTAGTGGAAGAGTAAACTTGCTGGAATCGGTTTTCGGTCCATTTCTGTTCGACACCAGCGCCGAGAGTTGGTTGGAACGCTCAACCGATGCAGCGGTCCGGCGTTGGCACGCCGATTACCTGCGCCTGCATACGATGCGGGTGTCCGCTATCACGGTGACGGAGAGGATTCGGGGCTACGCCATGCTTCTCGAGAGAGCCGCGCCCCGAGAGCGCGCCGGTATTTCGTTCATCCGGGATGCTTACTTGTCTGCCCGCAGACAGGTTGTGCCGGTGGGCCGGGAAGTGGCGTTCGTCGCTGGGGAACTGGCCGCCATGCTGCCGCAGCCTCCTACGGCGCCAAAACGCGCTCACCGCGCGGCGGAGACGCGCCAGGAAAGGCTAGTCCGCTGGCGCTATGACATTCTGATTGCCGCCACATCGCTGGCAGCGGGCCTGACATTAGTTCATTTCAACCCGCAAGACTTCGAAACCATCCGCATGGCAATTGAAACTTCACCGGAAAGACTTCCCGGCGTGGGACCGTTGAACCTGGTGAACGTCATCCGCCTCGCCGTAAAGTACCCATAACTGGCAGGATCCGAAGCCAAAGTCTCGAAGTAACCAGCCAAGGGGTGCGCCCTTGATATCCCTGCGGGATATGGAAGACAGAAGTCAGGAGCCAGGAGTCAGAATGACCGGCATCATGCTGAATTAACAGGACTTCCAAACACACCGAGAACAGAATTCTCCGCCCGACTCTGCGGTCTGCCTACGCGGTCCGGCCTGCCTCGATACGCCGACTTCCCTCTCCTGACAGCATCGGCGGCGAGCAGATGCACGATCAGGGTGGGAGAGACGCGGAAACTAGTCTCACGCAAGCGGTGGATGACTGGTGCCAGTTCGATCAGATGTCATTCCGCGGCACGATCCAAAATACCGATCGTGCCAGTTACGGTCAAGCCCAGTCGGTGCGCTGCCTCTACGCCGTCGCGGTGATCCATCAGCACAAGATCCGCATTGAGCTGCAGCGCTGGCAGAATCGCATCACCTTCACTCGCATCTAGACTCCAATCGATCGACGGCGCGTCGCCGGCACTGACAGTCTCATCACCTGAAGCCATCTTGGCCGTTGCGCTACCCAACGGTGTACGGTCCCGGGCGTCCCAGGACGGCTGAGTTCGTCGGCAAAACCGCTTGGCAAATGATCACCTCGGTCTAATGCGCGGGCAACAGATCCGCTTGGCCGATCAGAATTAGATAGTGAAGCCGAGAGGTACTCGGAGATGACCACGCGCAGCATGGCTCAGAGGCCGAGCCGGCGGTGCGTTTCGCGGTCGCGCTCCAAGTCCCGCCAGTCGTATTCGAGCCAGACTTCGTCCTGCCTCAGGAAGCCGTCCAGTCGATCGAGCGATTCCAATCCGAGCAGCCGGCGCAACTGGGCGGTGGTCACCTTGCGTTCGTGATAAGCTTCGATGGCGATAGCCTCAAGCGCGGCACGCGACAGATAGCAATTATAGCGGCGTTGCCGGGCGCAGACTTACTCGAACTGCTTCTTGAACTCCGCGAACTGCCGCCTTAATTCGGCCACATTCGCTTCCAGACTATCCACGGTAGCCTGCAGGCGCGCGACCGTCTCGTCGCGAGACTCGCGGGCGATGGGGGTGGGTATTGCTGCGGCCTGCGCGGCCGGCGGCTCGCCCGACAGCAAATGCGCGAAGCGCACCTCCTTGTATCCTACCTGCCGCGGCAGCCTGGTGACCAACGGCTCCGGCTGCCACTCCATCAGGCGCGTCAGGCAGGCATCCACGGCTTCCAGGTCGTCGAACTGGTAAAGCCGCTCCGTGCGCCCGCGCAGTTCACCCGCGGTCTGCGGACCGCGCAGCATCAGCATGCACAGCACCGCGGCCTCCCGCCGCCCCAGGTTGATCACTTCCGACAAGCGGTGCGCATGCTTCGGCACGCGCATATCGTGGCCGCTGATGCGCGCCGCCAATCCCTTGTCCCGCAACCCGGCCAGGGCCGTCTCCACGATGTCTTCGTCGTACGACACTACCGGTTCGCGGTTGGATTTCTGATTGCACGCATTCACCAGTGCGTTGAGCGAGAGCGGATAATACTCGGGTGTGGCGACCTCTTTTTCCATCAGCGCGCCCAGCACCCGTACCTCTGCTTCATCCAGTTGCATGCCCATCGCTTTAACGCTCGAGACCTACGCGTGGCTGGCGGTCTTCTGCTGCACCAGCGCCAGCAGCCGGTTCTCAAATGTGAAATCCGGGTGCGGAAAGCGGCCGTTACGGTTCCGCAAGTACCAGCGCCATGTCTCTTTTAATCCCTCTTCGAATGGCGTGGGGCGCACCCCCAAAACGCGTGCGGACTTACCCATCTTCTCAGTGATGGGCGGCACGTCCAAGTACACGCCGAAGTACGCGGGATCGCCCATGGGATTTCCGCCCAAGTGGGCAATCGCTTCGCGCGGGATGCGTGCCGGATGCGACGGCTTTCCGGCCGCCGCCGCCAGGGCCTGCACCACCTCCACCTGAGTCAATGCGCGGGAGTCGCCGATGTTGAACGCCTCTCCGGCGGCGTTAGGCACTTCCATGGCCCGCACCAACGCGCGCACCAGGTCTTTCACATACACGAACTGCATCAGGCGGTGGCCGTCGCCTGGAATAATGATCGGGCGCCCCACCCGCAAGCGATCCCAAAAGAAAGCTTCCCGGTAAAACGGGTTGCCCGGCCCATAGATAAACGGCGGCCGGAAAGTCACTACCGGCAGTCCATGCCGCTGATGTAAGCGGAACAGCATGCGCTCGGTCATGGCCTTGTTGCGGACATACGGTTCCGGATGATTGTCCGGCGCCAGGGCGTCGCCTTCATAATGATTCAGACCGTCGCCATACGCCGCCACGCTGGACATGAAGATGTAGCGCGAAACGCGATCGCCACAGGCCCGCACCGTGGCCTGCACCTGCGCCGCCGTAGTGCCGCGCTCCCAATCATAGACGTTGTCGTAAACCACGTCGAAGCGCCGCTCGTCCAACGCTTGCTGGACGGACGCCGCGTCGTTGCGGTCCGCCATGAGGTTCTCGACGCGCCGGGGCAGGCCGTGCGCCGGCTTGCGGTGCATAACGGCTACATCATGACCGGCGTCGCACAACTCTTTCACGAGCTGCCGGCCGATGAACAGGGTACCGCCGATGACAAGAACCTTCATAAATGGGTGCTAGGTCCTGGGTGCTGGGTTCTGGTGGTCACTCAATCGTAATATTCCAGTCCAAGGTGCGTGATGAGATCTTCACCTTGCATCCAGCGTAGTGTATTCTTCAGCTTCATCAATTGGATGAAGATGTCGTGCTCGGGATACAGCTCGGGCGCATGCATGGGCGCCTTGAAGTAGAATGACAGCCACTCCTGAATGCCCCGCATGCCGGCGCGCTGGGCCAGGTCCATGAACAGCACCAGGTCGAGCACCAGCGGCGCCGCCAGGATCGAATCGCGGCACAGGAAGTCGATCTTGATCTGCATCGGGTAGCCCAGCCAGCCGAAGATATCGATGTTGTCCCAGCCTTCCTTGGCGTCGCCCCGCGGCGGGTAATAGTTGATGCGGACCTTGTGATAGAAGTTCTTGTACAGATCCGGATACAAGTCCGCCTGCAGAATTTGTTCGAGCGCTTCGAGCTTCGACTCCTCTTTCGATTTGAAGGACCCCGGATCGTCCAGCACTTCGCCGTCGCGGTTTCCCAGGATGTTGGTCGAGAACCAGCCGTTCAGGCCCAGCATGCGCGACTTCAATCCGGGCGCAATCAGCGTCTTCATGAAGGTTTGGCCGGTCTTGAAATCCTTGCCGCAAATGGGCACCTGCCGCTCGCGCGCCAATTGCAGCAGGGCCGGCGTATCCGTGGTCAGATGCGGCGCGCCATTGGCGTACGGAACACCAGACTTCAGCGCCGCATAGGCATAGATCTGGCTGGGCGATATCTCGGAATCGTTTTTCTGCAGACCGCACTCGAAATCGGCCAGCGTCCCGTGTACGGCGGCAGGTTTGTGGAAAACCTCGGTCGACCCGCACCAGATCATGGCCAGGCGCGCGGCCCCGCTCGACTCGCGGAAGCTGCGAATGTCGTCCATCAGCATCTCCGCGTGATCCATTTTCGAGCCCTTGGGTTTCTTGTTCGGCCCGTTGATCCGGCGCACAAACTCGTGGTCGAAAACCGCCGGCATGGGCCGAATCGCGGATAGCGGCTCCCGCAGTTTCTCGAGCAGAGGCATTTCCAGCACGCCGGCCTTCTCGGCTGCCTCATAGCAGGTATCCGGGTAGATGTCCCAGGTCCCGAAAACCAAGTCGTCCAGGCCGGCCAGTGGGACGAAATCGTGTATGCGGGGGCTTCGTCCTTCGGTCCTCTTACCCAGCCGGATGGTAGCCATCTGGCTGACCGAACCGATGGGCTTGGCGAGATTGCGCTTAATAGCCTCGACGCCCGCAATGAAGGTGGTGGTGACGGCACCCATACCGGGGACCAAGACCCCGAGCTTTCCTTCGGCCGGCGCGATTGAGACCCGTTCTTTATCGGCCAAGTTCTTTATTCCTCCCAATTTAGGCACTCTTTGGGCGCGCCCGTAAGAGGCGGACCCGAAGGGTTCCCCAAGTCGCTGAGGGGGTGCCTGACCGCACATCTGGCTAATCTGCCTGTGCGGAGCGAAATGTTATAATACCAAGTCGATGCGAGAGCGCGCGACGGCCATTTTAACTACCGTCATAGTTGACGACGAACAATTGGCTTGCGATGAACTGACCTACCTGCTCAGGGATTTCCCCGAAGTGGAGGTGGTTGCTACCGCCTGCAATGGCTTGGAGGCCGTCCAGTTGATCCGCAAAGCCGAGCCTGATTTGGTTTTCCTGGACGTCCACATGCCCGGTCAGGACGGCATGGCAGTAGTGCGCGAACTGCGCGACTCCGGCATGGAGCTGCCGCATTTCATTTTTGTTACAGCCTACGATCAGTATGCCGTGGAGGCCTTTCGCCTGGAGGCCATGGACTACCTGTTGAAACCTGTGGACAGGTCGCGCTTAGAGGAGACTATCGACCGTGCGAAGCGCTCGGCACAGGAAAAGAAAACGCCGGAACCTGCTGTGCTGCCGGCGCTCCCGCAGACCCCGCATCGCACCAAGCTGCTTATCCGGAACGGGAACCGCAACTTCATCGTAGACGCGCAGGACGTGATTTATGCCACCATCGATAACGGTATGATCACGCTGGTGGCTACCAACGTCGAAGGCCATTCGAATTACCGCACGATTGAGGATCTGCAGGCCAACCTGGACAAAGACACTTTCTGGCGGGTGCACCGGTCCTTTCTGGTGAACATTCACAAAATCAAGGAAGTGGTGCCCTGGTTCAAATCGAGCTACCAGCTTCGTATGGACGACAAGAAGCACACTGAGGTGCCGGTCAGCCGGGTGCAGACTAAGAGGCTGCGAGAGCTCTTGAAGTTGTAAGTGGTTAGATTAAGTAACAGGCCGGCCATCCAGCGCGAAGAGGCCGGCGTGGACGCCCGCCGCAGGACTGGAGTCCTGCCCCACGCCTGCTTGTAACCCTCGATTCATATTCTCGTCGTATACTGCAGAAACAGGAGGGTAACCAATGGATCGCAGGACTTTTCTAAAAGCTACAGGAGGGTTGGCCGCCGGCGCGGCCCTAAGCCCGGAATTGCTGCTGGCGGCTTCTTCCCAGATCAAACACATTGTAGTGGCCATGATGGAGAATCGCAGCTTCGATCATTTCCTCGGCTGGCTGCCTAACTCAAATGGCGAGCAAGCCGGGCTGTCGTACGTGGACAACAGCGGCGTCAGCCACGCCACGCATAACCTCGCGCCGGACTGGACAGGATGCGGCTTCAACGATCCGGACCATAGCTATGACGGTGGCCGCATCGAGGTCGATAATGGCGCGATGGACGGTTTCATGAAGACCTCCACCGCCGACGTCTACGCCATCGGATATTACGAGGAATCCGCCAATCATTTTCTTCCGCAGTTCGCCCGCAATTTCACTACCTGCGACAGTTACTTCCCGTCGATCCTGGCGCCGACCTTTCCCAACCGGATCTTCCAGCTTTGTGGCCAGACCGACCGGCTGGACGACAGTGTCTCGCTCTGCTCTTACCCCACTATCTTCAATCACTGCACGGAGGCCGGAGTCAGCAGTAAGTATTACTATGGCAACGTGCCTTTTCTGACTCTGTTCCCTCTCGACGCCATCATCTACGCGAATTCTATGTCGGACTTTCTATCCGACTGTGCCAACGGCACTCTGCCGGCCGTGTCTTTTGTCGACCCCAGCTTCACGCTGCTGCTCAACACCGCGAACGACAATCATCCGGAGTCTGACATACGCAATGGCGATGCCTTCGCCGCCCAGGTGTATAAAGCAGTCACCACCAGCCCGGCCTGGAAGAACACCGTCCTGGTCTTGAACTACGATGAGTGGGGCGGCTTCTTCGACCACGTACCGCCGCCGCGCGCGCTGGCCCCCAACAACACGGACCCTGATCTGGTTGACGGTAAGGCCCTGCTGGGTATCCGTTGTCCTTGCATCGTGGCTTCGCCCTGGACGGTGGGCACACCCTCGAATCCGATGGTGAACCACACGGTTTTCGATCATACTTCCGTGCTGAAGATGATCGAATCCGTCTTCCATGTGCAGCCGCTGGCGGCCCGGGAAACATCTACCGACGTAGGCAACCTGCTTTCGGTGATCGACTTCAATAACCCGGCCAAGGCGGCGCCGGGTCTGCCGCAGCCTCAGCCGGTGACCCCGCAGAAGATCTGCTCGAGCAGCATTAATCCGGGCGGGGGGTTAGTAGTGGTGGCGCGCCCCGATGATGAGTCCACCGGTTTCCAAAGGCTGGAACAATCCGCCCGCCAGCGCGGCTGGCCGGTTTATCAATAGGACGGTGCAGTTTCCAGTCGGGCTGATTTCAGACACGCACGGATTGCTCAGACCGGAAGCGCTGCGCGCACTGGCGGGGTCGAAATTGATTATCCATGCGGGGGATGTAGGCGCACCGGACATTTTGGACTCGCTGCGGGCGGTGGCGCCGGTGGTGGCCGTGCGGGGGAATGTGGACACCGGCGTTTGGGCAACAGCACTGCCCGCGACTGCCGTGGCCGAGGCCGGCGGCACGCTGATATACGTGCTCCATGACTTGCACGAGTTGGATCTGGATCCGGCGGCCGCCGGCTTCGGGGTAGTGGTTTCAGGGCACTCGCATAAGCCGGACAGCGTGGAGCGCGGAGGCGTGCTGTTTGTGAATCCGGGGAGCGCGGGCCGGCGGCGGTTTAAACTGCCCGTGACCGTGGCGCGACTGGATTTGGGCCGGCGGCCATGGGTAGTTGAGTTTGTCGATTTGTGCCGTGGGGCAGACCTCTAGGAGTCCGTCCGAGAAATCTTGTTCACTGCGAAGTGAAACCGTCTGGCCGATCTGGCCCGCAGTGAGTTGACTCTTGAATAATGCTGCGATGAAGCCGCGGAGGCCCCGGATCAGTCGATCTGTACTTATAAGTACAGTAGATGGCCTCTGACGACAGCTGCTTACTCATAACAGAGCCGGTAGCACTTCAGAATGTTGTGCGTGAGACACACCAGTGACCATTCGCCGCGCACCTTGTCGAGGCCTCGCAATAGAAACTGTCGGAACCCGCGCGCGTGCTTGATCTGACCGAAGACGGGTTCCACGATGGCCTTGCGCGCCGCGTACACCGCTTTGCCCGCCTTGGTCTTCAGCTTGCGTCGCATCCGATCCACCCGCGTGGCTCCTTTGGGCAGCGGACCGTGTGGGCAGGGCTCCTTGTACTCGTCATGTTTCTGCCGCTCCGTGGCGATATAGCCGGCGATGCGCTTCTCCGGATTTTCCGCCGACTCCAGCGCCTCCAGGTTCTTCTCTGAGCAATAACCGCTGTCCGCCAAAATCTCTTCCGGTCTTTGTCCGCTTTGCCGTTCAATCACTTCCATCATCGGCGTCAACTGTTCTTTGTCGTTGGTTGCCTGCGTCACCGTTTGGCCCACGATCAACTGTAAGTCCGGTTCCACGGCGGCTTGCGCGTTGTAGCCCTGCACGAAGCCATCCGCGCCTTTCATGATGCGCGATTCCGGATCCGTGAAGTGGTACTGGTCTTTGTCCTTGGGCTTCGCTGGCTTCGCCTCAGCGCCCTCGGCCGTGGCCTTCTGGCGCGCTCTTTCTTCCAAGGCGCGTTTAGCTTCCCGGATCTTCTTCAGCCGCGTCTCGCGCCGTTCCAACTCTGCCGGCAACTCGTCCCCGCTCCGGTCCCGGCCGTAGCGGGCGTCTTCTTCCGCATCCGCCGCCTCGGCCTGCTCCAGCAACTGTTTCACTTCCGCTCTCAGCTGCTTTTGCTTCTCTCCCATGCGGTCGTAGCTCATGGCTTTGTGCTTGCTGGCATTGGCTTTGATCTTCGTCCCGTCCAATGCCACGCGGCCCACCTTCATGGCTCCGGCCTCCAGCGCGATCTGCAAAACCTGTTCGAACAAGCCTTCCAACGTCTTCAAATGGATCTTGCGGAAATCCGAAATCGTGCGGAAGTTCGGCTGATTGCCGGCCGCCAGCACCCGGAACGCGATGTCCTCTATCAGCCGCCGTTCGATCCGCCGTGAACTGAACACACCCACGCAGTAGGCATATACCAGCACCTTGGTCATCATCAGGGGGTCGTACGGCGGCTGACCGCGCTTTTCGTTTCCGTAGACCGCGTCCATCGCCGAGAGATCCAGGTTATCCACGACATCGCTGACGAAATACGCCAGATGCTTCTCCGGGAGCCAGTCGCGCAAGCTGGGCGGCAGCAGCAACTCTTCATCCGGATAGTAGGGACGGTAGACTTTTCCCATAAAACATTATGGACCGATTCCGTTTCAGAGCGCCAGAGAAAAATCGCGGGCAAGGTTATTTCTCGGACAGACTCCTAGGTCTGCGCGGGACGTCCACGTCCCGCACTTCCGGCCCCGTTCGCGCTTCAATAGAGGATAGGTATGGCTTCCAGTTGATGCGGGACCGGCTATGGGTGGTGTTGCTCGCCGCGGCGGCGTCTCTGGCCGGGTGCCATGGCTCGCAAGCGCATGGCCGGCAGGTAATCGTGCTGGGCGTCGATGCCATGGATCCAAATTTCCTGGAGCGCCATTGGAGCGAGTTGCCCAACGTCGCCCACTTGCGGGCACAGGGCGGATTCCGCCGCCTTGCGACGACGATGCCGCCGCAGAGCCCGGTCGCGTGGTCGACGTTCATCACCGGATGGGACCCCGCCCAGCACGGCATCTTCGATTTCGTGCACCGCGATCCGCGCACGATGCAGCCATTCTCCTCCATGGCCCGAGTGGTGGACCCGCGTTTTCAGATTCCGCTGGGACCCTTCGTGCTGCCGCTGTCTTCAGCGCGTGTCGAGACCCTGCGCCGCGGCGAGCCGTTCTGGCGCATGCTGTGGGACCGCCACATTCCGGTGACCATCATGCACATGCCCACCAATTTCCCGCCGGAGCAGGCCGGAGAGGCTATCGCGGGCATGGGCGTGCCCGACCTGCGCGGCACCGAGGGAACCTTCACCTTCTACACGGACGATCCGGAGGAGGCCGCGCGCGAGGTGCCTGGCGGGAGGATCGTCAATGTACGCGCCGTGAACGGCCGTTATGAACTGCCCCTCGAAGGGCCTCCCAATTCTTTGCGCCGCGACCGCCGCTTTGCCGCCGAGAACCTGATCGTGGAAGCCGATCCGGAGCGCGACGTGGCGCGCGTGACGCTCGGCAGCACGGCGGTCATCGTGCAGCAGGGCGAATGGTCCGAGTGGCTGCGCGCCGATTTCCCCCTGCTAGGCTGGCTGGCCGGCGCGCGCGGCATGGTGCGCGTTTACGCCAAGGAATTTCACCCGCGGCTGGCGCTGTACGTGACGCCTGTCAACATGGATCCGCGTGCACCCGAACTGCCCATCTCCGCGCCCGCATCCTACAGCCGCGCAGTGGCGGGCGCCATCGGTCCGTTCTATACGCAAGGCATCGCGGAAGATACGTCGGCGTACCGTCAAGGCGTGCTCAACCTGGAAGAGTTTCTGCAGCAGGCCGGCCTGGTGCGCAACGATGAAATGAAGCTGCTGGGCTACTCGCTCGATCATTTTCGGGAAGGGCTGCTCTTCTTCTACTTCTCGTCGATTGACCAGGCTTCGCACATGCTGTGGGGGAAGCATGAGGCGGAACTGCTCGAGGTTTATCGCGCGGTAGATGGCGCCATCGGCGAAGTGGCGCGGCGCTTTCCGCACGCAGAAATCATGGTGATGTCCGACCACGGGTTCACTTCATTCGACCGTGCCGTCAACCTGAACACCTGGCTCTGGGAGAAAGGATTTCTGGCGCTCACCGGACCTCCGCGCGGCGGTGACGAGGGTTTTTCGGATGTGGATTGGTCGAAGACGCAGGCTTATGCCATGGGGCTGAATGGCCTCTATCTGAACATCGCCGGGCGGGAGAGGCAGGGCATTCTGCAAACGGGCGCCCAGACAGATGCAGTGATCGGGAAACTGGCGCGCGAGTTGACCGGCTTTCGCGATCCGGTGAATGGACATCAGGTAATCGAAGTGGCGCCCGCGACGGGTGTACAGATGGGTCCGGACATCATCGTCGGCTACGGGCGGGGCTATCGGGCGTCGTGGCAAACCGCGCTGGGCGGGGCACCACCGGCGATTCTCGAAGACAACACGGACGCATGGATCGGCGACCATTGCATCAACGCGGCGGATGTGCCGGGAGTCTTGTTGAGCAATCACACGCTACGTGCGGAGCGGCCATCGCTGAAAGATGTCACGGTCACCGTCTTGGGAGCTTTTGGAGTCGGGGCCGGCCGCGGCATGACCGGGCGGAATGTATTCTAATTCGGCCCGTGTAGATCGCTCTGCCGCGCCAATTGGATGGAGATTTTCCGCTCGCGGCGCGCCTCCTCGTTGCGGCCCGACCTTGCATATACATGCGCCAGCGCCACGTGATACTCAAAATTGAAAGGGTCGATTCCTTCCGCGATTTCCAGATGCGCGGCGGCGTCGGCGGGATCGGCCAGGGTCAGTCCGTAGGCATATTGGGCCAGCGGAGAGGCGGGCCCGTCCTCGGCGGCCAGCTTCGCGTCGGCGAATGCCTCGGCCGTCTGGCCGGCCTGCAATAACAGAACCGCGAGCATGGCGCGCGCTTCGATCGCGTGCGGATCCACTTCTAATTCGCGCCGCAGTTCCTGCTGCGCGGCATCCGGTTGCGCAGTCAACAGATATGTGGCGTAAAAGCAGTGCACACCGGGTGCTGCCGGATAAGCCGCCAAAAGAGCGTGGAAAGCTGCCGCGGTCCGGGTGTGCTCTCCCGCGGCACTGTCGGCCTCCGACATCCAGACACGCGCGGTATCACCGACGGCGGTTATGAAGTCGCGCTGATCGGGCGGAATCTGGTTAGGCAACATGGCCTTATTGAGCGAGTTGAGTCCCAGACCGGTGATGAAGGTTGGGTCGTGGATACCACGGCGCACCAAGGTCTGGTACCCGTGGGCGGCCTGCGCAAAAAGTCCGAGACGCGTCAGGAGGAGCGCTTGGTGAAAGCGGACCGCGGGTTCAATTTCCGGTGAAACACCGCCGCGGAGCGCTTTTTCCAGATGTTCGCGCGCCGGCGTATAGCTGCCCGTTTCGAATTCGCAAAGACCCAGAAACGCCCAGCCGGCGGCCTTGTCCGACAGCTTCACGAACTGGACGAAAGCGGGTTGCGCATCCGCGTAGCGGTCGGAATCGTAGTAGAGCGTACCCAGATAGAACCAGCCTTGGGACCACTTAGGATCGAGCTGCAGGGCTTGTCGGTAGAGATCGATGGCTTGCGGCACCTGGTCGGCATCCCGCGCGGCGGCGGCCTGGCGGGCAAGTTCTGCGAAGGTAGCGGCGCGGCAGGCAGGCAAGGCGCAAGCGCACAACGCGAGCCGACAGGCCCACCTGATCCCCTCCCGACGCATCGCGTAGACCATTATACGTAAAATTAAGAGGATACCCGCATGCAGCAACTCTTCGCCGTCATCCGCTCGCTGGGCGCGGCTTGGAACGATGCGCTGCCGCTCGATCGACAAATCGGGTGGCGCGCGCATGCCGATTTCATGAATGCCCTGCATGCCGATGGTTTCGTGTTAATCGGCGGACCTTTGGAAGGCACGCGCGATGTGTTGCTGATTGTCCGCGCGCGCGATGCCGATGAGATCGCCGCGCGGCTGGAGACCGATCCGTGGAGCGCCGCCGACCTGTTGCGCATCACGCGCATCGCACCCTGGACCCTGCGCCTGGGCGCCGATGTTCTACCATGAAGACATGCGCACTCTGAAGGCTCTATATGTCCACTGAGTTCGATCCCAAGAAAACCTATGACGCCATCGTAGTGGGTTCCGGGGCGGGCGGCGGCATGGCCGCGCATGTGCTCACCTCGCACGGCGTGGATGTCCTGCTGCTCGAAGCCGGCAAGAAACTCGACATCAACCGCGAACTCAAATCCATGGAGTGGCCCTACGACCACCCCCGCCGCGGCAGCATGCCTCCCGATTCGCACGCCCTCTCCCGCAATGAATACACCATCCGCCAGCCCCCCTACGCGCAGGGGTCGCCTTACAAGCACGTCTATTCTTACGTCGAGGACGGCAACGGTTCCGATTACGCCAAGAACATCGTGGTCGACGAAAAGGATCATCCATACACCGGTACCCAGTATGCCTGGGTGCGCGCGCGATGCCTGGGCGGTAAGACGAACATCTGGGGCCGCCTGGCGCTGCGTCTCTCGGATTACGATTTCAAAGCGGCCACGCGCGACGGCTACGGTGAAGACTGGCCCATATCCTACGCGGATATCTCGCCCTATTATGACAAGGTCGATCTCTACCTGGGCATCTCCGGCCACAAAGAGAATCTGCCTTACCTCCCCGACAGCCTGTTCCAGCGAGCCGTGCGCCTGAATCCCGCGGAAGTCACATTGCGCGAGAGCCTGGCTAAGATGGGACGCGTACTCACTCCCTATCGGGCGGGTGTCACCACCGACGGCCTCAAGCACAACAAGTACCGCAGCCGATGCTACGGCCGCGGCGCGTGCGACCGGCGCGTGGGCGGCTGCGATATCCACGCCGCCTTCGATTCGCCTACGGGCTTGATTTATCCCGCGATGGAAACCGGCCATCTGACACTGCGCACCAACGCCACCGTCAATGAGGTGACTGTCGATAAGAACACCGGCAAGGCCAGCGGCGTCTCTTTCATCGATACCGAGACCGGCCAGAACTACGTGGTGAAGGGCCGCGCGGTACTGCTGGCCGCATCTACGCTGGAGTCCGCGCGCCTGATGCTGCTTTCGAAATCGACTCTCTATCCGAACGGCATCGGTAATTCCAGCGGACACGTCGGCCATAATTTCTGCGAACACCTGATGGGGCCGGGCGTCTTCGGTTTGGACAAGGAGTTGGCCGGCAAACCCCGCACGCTCGATGACGGCCGTCCCGGCTCATTTTATGTGCCGCGCTTCCGCAATCTCGCGGACCGCCAGCCGAAGTTCCTGCGCGGCTACGGATTCGAAGGCAGCAGCGGCACTACCATGTTTCCCGATAACGCCTACAGCACGCCTGGCTTCGGCTCCGCGTACAAAAAGACCGTGCGGGATTATGCCGGCGCGTTCATCGGCATGGGCGGCTTCGGCGAGGTGCTGGCGCGCTACGAGAACTATGTGGATCTCGATCCCGAAGTCAAAGACCGGTGGGGCGTGCCGGCGCTGCGCTTCCATATCAAGTTCGGCGACAACGAAAAGAAGATGGCGCAGGATATGTCCGATGCGGCGCGCGAGATGTTTGATGCCGCGGGCTTCGAGGTGCTCGGCGTGAACCGCGAGATCCTGACCGAAGGCTATTCGATCCACGAATTGGGAACCGCCCGTATGGGTACGGATCCCAAGAAATCTGTAGTCAATCAGTTCCAGCAGTCGCACGATGTGCCGAATCTGCTGGTGGTGGATGGCAGCACGCACGTGAGCGCGTCTTGCCAGAATCCCACATGGACGATCATGGCGCTGTGCTGGCGCTCCTGCGACCATTTGGCCGACGAACTGAAAAAGGGGAACGTCTGATGTCTTATTCAATCAATCGCCGCGATTTGATCCGCATCGGCGCGGCTGCCGTAATCGCGGCTCCCGCCGCCTTCGCCGTAACCGGTGCGCCTAAGTTTTTCACGCCCTCCGAATTTGCCATGCTCGACGAATTGACGGAGCTTATCATCCCCGCCGACGACCATTCGCCGGGCGCGCGCGCCGCGCAGGTGGCCGCCTACATCGATACCAGCGTCGCCGAAGCCTTCGAGCCCAAGGTCCGCGACGACTGGCGCGACGGACTGAAACTGGTCGACGAGCTATCCCGGAAAATGCACGACCACGCGTTCATGGAAGCCAGCCAGGGCGAACGTGTCGCCGTGCTCACGCGCATGGCGAAGAACGAGCTGAATCCCAAGACTCGGGAAGAGGTTTTCTTCCACGAGTTGAAGTACGCCACGGCACAAGCGTACTACACCTCCAAAATTGGCATTCACCAGGAAATGGAGTACAAGGGTAACGTGATGCTGCCGGAGTTCGTGGGCTACGAAGTGAAGTAAGGCGGGGTCGCCGATTAGCTACAACCTGAGAACTGCGCAGCCTATCACACGAGAAGCGTCGCCTGCATCACCGTCACGGCCTGACCGCCGAGAATAATTCTGTCGCCATTCAGCCGCACCCGCACGACGCCGCCGCGCGCCGAGGCTTGATATCCGGTCATCGCCGTTTTACCGAACTTCGCACCCCAGTACGGCCCCAGGGCGGTGTGCGCGGAACCGGTGACGGGGTCCTCGTCGATGCCCGATCCGGGCGCGAAGAAGCGCGAGATGAAATCGTAATCCGGACTGGAAGACCGCGCCGTTACAATCACGCCGCGCACGGGAATCTTTCGTAGTGTAGAGTGATCGGGCGCGAGCGCGCGTAGTTCCTCTTCCGACTCGACCTCGACGAGGTAGTCGAAAGCGTTTTTGAGCACGCCGAGCGGAGCTCTGACGCCCAAAGCGGGGAGCAATTCAGAAGGCGGTTCGGCTGCCATCGCGATCTTCACCGGAAAGTCGAGCTCGATCCAGTCGCCGCGCCGGTCGGCCGTAAGCAGACCGCTGCGCGTGCGGAATCGAGCCTGCTTGCCAGCGGGCAGATGGCCGTCCTGCCAAAGTACGTGTGCGCTAGCGACCGTCGCATGGCCGCAGAGATCCACTTCTACGGCGGGTGTCAGCCAGCGCAGTTCAAACTCGCCGTCGCGGGGAATCAGGAACGCTGTTTCGGACAGGTTCAGTTCCCGCGCCACGTTGCGGAGCCACTCCTCCGGCCGCGGCTGCTCGAGCACGCAGACGGCGGCCGGGTTTCCGGTGAACGGAACATTAGTGAAGGCGTCGACAGTGACAATTCGCATAGGCATCTTCAGGCTCCCGCGGAAATTATAGTATACTTTGGGGGTTGGCTAATTGTCTATATGAAAATTGACGTCGTTCTGCGCGCGCTGGCGAATCAGCGGCGCTTGCGGGTGCTCGACTGGTTGAAGGATCCACGCAAACACTTTCCGCCGCAAAGGGATGGCGACCTGGTGAAGGACGGAGTGTGCAGTTGTTTTATCGCCCGCAAGCTCAGGATCACGCAGCCCAGCGCGAGCGAGCACTTGAATATGCTGGCAGATGCCGGCCTGATTCGCGGGAAAAAGATAAAGCAGTGGACATTCTACAAGCGGGATGAGAAAGCCATGAGCAGAATTAAAAAGATGTTGGCGGGAATGTGATGCGGAACCCGGATCCCGGTAAAGTGGACTCCCCATGCGGAGCGCTACTCTGAGCGTTACTCAGCGCGTAACGCCTCCACCGGATCGACCCTGGTGGCCCTCCGCGCCGGCAGGTAACTGGCGAGCGTCGCCCCAAGAATCAGGCCCGCCGACACCGCGCCATAAGTGAGGGGATCGGCCGGACTCACATCGTAGATCAGCGACTTCATCAGCCGTGTCAGCGCCGACGCGGCCGTCAACCCGCACGCTGCGCCGATGCCTGAGAGAACCAGCCCGTGGCGCACAAACATCCCGGTGACGCCTCGGAGAGGCGCCCCCAGCGCGATTCGTATTCCGATCTCGCGAGTCCGTTGCGAAACCGAGTAAGAGACCACGCCGTAGATTCCGATCACACCCAGAAACAGAGCCATGCCGCCGGCGATCGCCAGCAGAACCAGCGTAAGCGACGTTCGCGCCATGGAACGGTCGTATACGGATTCCAAAGTCTTGACGTCCGCTACCGGCAAATTAGGATTCACGCTGGCGACGGCTTTTTGGAGGTCTTGCAGCAATGCCGCCGAACCGGCTCGCGGCGTGCGGATGACATACGCCACGCTTCGGTATACGTAGGTCGCGGAAGCTTCGAAATTCTTTTGCAGCAGGGGCCAGTAGACGATACCAGGCGCCTTCTGATCCACGCCGTCGTCGTGCAGGTCGGCCACCACTCCGATCACCTCCCGCCAGTCGTCCTTTAGCCCTGGGCGGATGCGCTTGCCCACCGCAGCACGCGGATCGCGCCAAAACTCGCGAGCCAGATTCTCCGAAACGAGCGCCACGGGAGTTTGGTTATATGTCTCGGCCCAGCTTAAGTCGCGCCCGGCGGCCAGACGGGCGCCGGTCGCGCGAAAATAGCCTGGCGACACGAACTTGTAGCGCCGTACCGCCGACACCGTGCCCGCCGGTTCTGGCCGATCCTGCGCATAAACAGGATCGTTCGTGCCGCCTTCCATGGGGATGTCGCTGGTGATCGCAGCCAGCGAAACACCCGCTAGCGCCTCCATCTTGCGTAGGATTTCCTCTTCCATCCGAATCGCGCGCTCCGGCTCCTTCACCTGCGACTCCGGAATCGAAAGGCGCAGAGTCTCCACTTCCGGCGCGCCGGAAAAGCCAGGGTCGACGTGGCGCAGGGACTGGAAAGTGCGGATCATCAGGCCGGAACCTGCCAGCAGGATAAACGCCAGCGCAACCTGCGCGGCGACCAGGAGGCTGCGCGCGCTAAGCCGCTCATGGCTCTGGCTTAGCGAGCGGCCCCCGCCGCGCAACGAGCTAGCCAGATGCGGCCGCGCGTACTTCAAAATCGGGAGCAGACCGAAGAGCAAAGCCGAGGCCAGCGAAATACTCGCGGCGAACACCACCACCGTGGAATCGATCGAAATGTCGTGGATGCGCGGCAGGTTTCGAAGGTCGGAAGCCGCCAGCGCCCGCAAACCGACGTACGCGAGCGCCAGCCCGAGTACGCATCCGCCGGCCCCAAGCAGCAGGCTTTCGAGCAGCAACTCGCGCGCGATGCGCGCCCAGCTGGCACCGAGGGCGGCGCGAATCGCGAGCTCATGTTGGCGTCCATCCACGCGCACCAGGAGCAGATTCGCCACGTTGGCGCAGGCGATCAATAGGACCATACCCACCGTGCCCATCAGCACCCACAGCGTTTTTCCGATGTCGCCAACCAGTACGTCCTTCAGCAAACGCAAACGCGGAGCGATGCGCGATGCCGCCCAAAACCCCGCGCTGAAATTGGGATTCAACGGAAACTTCGCAGGCGCCATCCGCAGCATGCGCGCCACATCCGCGTTGGCCTGGGTGAGCGTCACGCCCGGTTTGAGCCTGGCGACGCCCTGGCAGCAGAAGCTGATCAGGCGAATGTCCGCGCGATTGAGCCGCAGGGGAATCAGCAGGGAGACTTTGCGATCCATGAATTGGAACGCCGGCGGCATCACGCCCACCACCTCGTACGCGTGGCCGTCCAGCACGATGCGCCGGCCAAGAATGGAGCGGTCGCCTCCGAAGCGCGAGTTCCAATAGCCGTCCGAAAGAATGACCACGCGTGCACTTTCCGGGTCGTCATCGGCAGCGGTGAACGGGCGTCCTATCGCCGGCTGAACACCCAGGACCGGGAGAAAGCGATTCGTAACAGATAGCGCCGGCACCTCCTCGGGCGCGCCCACGCCCGTTAGGTTCGCAGTGTCGGGAAACCACATGCCAACGTCCTGAAACACGCGGTTTTCCTCGCTGTAGGTGAAATATAGCGAGGCGGCCAAATTGAGGTCGTCGATATTGACTCCCGGCGCGGTGTGCCGCAAAGCCACGATCTGCCCGGATTGTGGATACGGCAGAGGTTTCAGCAGCACGCCATCGATCACGCTGAAGATCGCCGTGCCGGCGCCAATGCCCAGCGCCAGTGTAAGCACGCTGACCGCCGTAAAGCCCGGGTTGCCGCCCAACCGGCGAGCAGCCCGGCGCAGATCCGAAAGCGGCGCCGCGACCGCATTCTCCCACCCGTAGGAACGCACTTGTTCCCGGACCGCGGTAGCGTTGCCGAAGTTCAACCGCGCGGCTTGCCGCGCCTCCTCGCGCGAAAGTCCGCTCGCCTCCAACGCGGCCGTGGCTTGCTCCAGGTAGCTCTCCACTTCGTCGGCAATATCCTGGTCGGCGGTTCTGCGGTGCGCGAGCGCGCGCAGCCCGCGGGCGACTCGGCGCCAGACAGACATGCGGCTTAAGCCTCCGCCTTCAAGAGCCGGGCGATGGCCGATGTCCGGCGGGACCAATCCGCAGTTTCATTCTCCAGCTGCTTCTTCCCCGCACGGGTGAGTTTATAGACTTTGGCGCGGCGAGAGTTCTCCGTCAGACACCACTCGGCATCCAGCCATCCGCCGCGCTCCAGGCGCTGCAACGCGGTGAGCAGCGAACCGGGGTTCACCTTGAAGACTCCACGCGATATTTGCTCGATGCGGCGCGCAATCCCGAAACCGTGCATGGGTTCAAGGCTGAGTGTCTTGAGGATCAGCATGTCCAGCGTGCCCTGGATGACGTCGGTATTTAGTTCGCCCATAGATGTCGTGGCGGGTTGCCTACTTCAGAATACGGCCGATTCATCATGATTGTCAAGATGTGACGATCAAGATCTTACTTGAACATCACCGGTTCTTACCGGATCGGTACCCACGTATGACCGTCGAACTGGACAAGAAACAACTGCTTGATGGGCTGATAATCGGTGGGGCTCGTCGTTACGCGGATTCCAGGGCGCAGCATCCCCAGCTCCAGATCGAGGCTGGCGGCCTGCTTCATCACATTTACGCGAGTGAGATCGGAGCCGCATCTTTTCAGCACTTCTACTACCGTCTGCGCCACCTCGTATCCATACACGTTATTGGCGTCGCGGAGGCTCGCCGCGGAATTGTAGTTCCGCATGAATTCAAGAAAGGCGTGCACCCCAGGGTCCTGTCTCGACTCCGGCGTCGACCAGGATTTGGATCGCGCATTCGTGATGATGCCGGCTGCCTTGTTCAGACCCGCCGGATCGAGGAATGCGGCGATGGAAATAGATGCGTTAGGAATGAACTGCAGAGGATGCCAGTCGATATCGTAAGCCTTCCGGATGGCGCGCGTCGCCAGCCGGCCTACTGCCAGGTTCATGAAAAGGTCCGCGCCGGAGTTTTTCAGCGCCAGGATCTGCGCGTCGAGTGCTGCAGGATCGGAGTAATCAAAGGCCGCCTCCTTCACGATCATGAGGGGCGCCTTATCGCCAAACCCGTCGCGTATGCCCTGCAGCCACTCCTCGCCGGACGGATCACGCGCGTAGAGGATGGCAACTTTGGCGCCCGGCTTGTTGCGCAGGATGTACTCTGCGTAGACGGAACCTTCGGTCCGCTTACTGGCTTGAAATCCCATCGTCCACTTGAAATGAGTTGGATCGTCGAAGGCCGACTCCGTGGCAGCCACAAAGAGCTGCGGCACCTGGTGATCGTTCATGTACGGACGAATCGCCAGGTTGACGGCACTGCCCCAGATGCCGGCGGTCAGCAGCACCTGGTCCTGTTCCACAAGCTGACGCGCCAGCGCGACTGCTTTATCGGAATCGGAGCCGGAATCGAGGCTGATGAATTTAATTCTGCGGCCGTGGATTCCTCCCTGGTCATTGATCATCTGGAAATAGGCCGCCTCTGCCTGTCCGGTGACGCCGTATTCCGAGAAAGCGCCGGTATAAGGCATGATGTTGCCAATCTTGATTTCGGTGTCAGCCGCGCCTAATGCGCAGACGAAAAGAACAGCGAGCAGGAGCATCCTGGCGTACATTTCGTTAGCCTTTTTCTACGCTAGCATGGCGGCTGTTCAGTGCCGCAAGAGCAGGATGATCGCGACCATCAGGAACAGGACCAGCGCGGTAGCAACGACGGCGACGGTACGCCAGGGAGTGGCTACGGCGCGCGGAGCTCCGGCCGGAGCGGACGTCAACGGCGCTCCACATCCGGAACAGGTCAGAGCCCCGAATCGATTGGCGGCGGTGCAAGTGGCGCAGTAGATCTGCTGGCTCTCGGGAGTGTCGGGCCGTGCCGGCGTAGGATTGGGCGCCGGTATCGGCGGGGACGCGCGATCGAGCGGCGGTGGAGTGCCCACTCTGCGGCTGATCGCGTTTTCATCTTGGCCCCGGTCTTCGGCGGTTGCGCCCGATGCGGCGCTGGCCGCCGCGGAATATGCGGGCAACATCTTCAAAGTCACGCGGCATAGAGCCAGCGCCTGTTTGAAATCGCCGCCATCCTTCCACCGCCTGGCGGCATCTTTGTGGAGAGACTTATTGAGAATGAATTCGAGCCCTTCGGGTGCTTGCGCCGCAATTTGGCTGAGCGGGGGCGGCGCATCGAACAGGATCGCACTGACGATTTGCGGCAAACCGACTCCTGGTTTGGAGAAGGGATGGCGGCCGCTCGACAATTGATAGAAAACGATCCCGCAGGAGAAGACATCGGCAGCGGCAGTACAGACTTCGCCGCGGATTTGTTCGGGAGCCATGAAGTTCACGGTCCCCAGCGCCGCACCCACGCGGGTAAGATGCGATGAACTGGTTTTGACCATTCCGAAATCCAGGACGCGGATATGGCCGGAGGTTTCCAGGAAGATATTAGCGGGCTTGATATCCCGATGTACGAGGCTGAGCTTATGCGCATAATCCAGGCCGGCACAGACCTGTTCCATGATGGAGAGCTTTTCGTCCCATGAGAACTGCTGGCCCTCGGCGAAGATTCTGGCCAGGTCGGAACCTTCCAGTAGATCCATGGCCTGGTACAGGATGCCGTCGGCTTCGCCCGAATCATGGACTCGCAAGAGATTCGGATGGTCGAGGCCCGCGCAGATCTGCGCCTCACGCAGGAAACGCTCGCGCTCCTCGGGTGTGACATAATCGGCGGGGATGGTTTTGAGGGCCACCATTCGCCCGTCAGGGGTCTGGGCCCTATATAACGGCCGCGCGCCTGCCCGGAGAGTTCCCAGAATCCGGTAGGATCCGACCTTTTGAATCATAGATCATTCCTTACGGCGTTTCAACCATAGCGCGCTGTCGACGCGGTTCTCCTGTATGGTGCCGCCGACTGCCGGCAATTCTCTCGTCCGGAACTACTTCAACCCGTAGACTGCCAGTTGATTTGAGAAAGTGGCCACGTACACTTTGCCGTTGGCTATCACGGGAACCACGAATTTAGCCAGATTGCCGAATTGATCGGCGGGGTTCATGGCGCTGTTCCATAACTCGGTGCCCACGTTCGAAGCATTGAAAGCGTGCAGGACTCCGGGCACGGCCGCGATTGAAGCATTCTGTGTGGACATAGTGGCCCATAGAATGCCGGTGCTGGCGTTGACTCCGTCGGCCGAAACCGCCAGGGCGCCGCCGCCCGGCTTTCCGGCAATCTGTGCGTTCTGGTAAACAGGAGCCGTGCTCAGCCTTCCGCTGCTGAAGCTGTAGGCCTTCAACTTATCGTTGGATGCCCAGAGATATAGCAGAGAAGGCGATGGGGGACTGCTACCTGCCAGACTCCAAAACGCGGGACTGTGAATTTGGGCACAAGTGGAATCGTCACTGGACGGACAGCCGGGTGTAGCTTGCAGTCTTTGGACTAACTGCAGCGCGCCGGCGCTCGAGACATCGAGCATGTAAATAAGGCCGGTTTTGCCTCCGCCCAACACCAGTTTAGTGCCTGGAATCAGCAAGGGCCCGCCGGCTCCCAAGTCGAAATCATTGGTATTCAGCCCCGCCCAATTCGGTGCAGTGTAGAGACCAGTCTGGCTGTAGTTGAGGGCATACCGAACGAAGCTCTCGCCAATGTCGCCGTTGCCGACGTCGCCGTTTGCCGTCATGAAAATGAAACCGCTGCTATCGGCCACGGGGCCTCTGCCAGACATCCAGATGCCTCCTTCGTTCCCGTTCGGCGTGGTGTTCAGGACGAAGGTCCGTTTTAGCGTCGTCGCGTTGTATCCCAACTCCCATCCGTGGAATGGCACGACGCCTTCCGTTTTCTGACGAGCAAACCCCATGTACAAGATTCCATTCAGCAAGAGCAGGGCCGGCCGCTGTAGCTCGAGCGAGCTATTGAACGCAATCCGGCCTCCGGAGGATCCTGAGCCCGTGCCACTCACGCTGGCCTGGATAGTTACCGGTCCGCCGAATTTCTCGCTGCCGCTCGAGACATCGAGCGCATGGAGGCTGAAAGACATCACACTCTCCGTCTCTGTCAGGGCGACGATATACATCGTTCCGGTAGTTGTATCAATCACTGGGGTGGAAAGGATACCGCAGTGGGGCAAATTGTTCTGTGGCATGAGCACCGCCGCCGGTCCGAGATTGACCTGCCAGAGAGGCGCGGACAAGGATGGAGTGTCGGCATCGAAGGCATATACGCTGTTATTAGTGGTGGCGGCGTAGACGACGTTATGGGTGGTTCCGCCGATGGTTACATGCGGGAGATAGAGCGGCTGCGCGTAGAGGTAATCGTCTACTGCGCGCGTAAACAGCAAACCAAACTGGCTGGTATTGACGTTGGAAGGGGACAGGATGGTTTCATGCAGGTTGGCACTGGTGCGCTCCTGGTTATACTGTCCGGTCGTCACACTGACCTGGCTGCGAGCCCCGGGGAGTGCGGCAAAGGCGATTAGCAGTCCAAAAAGCCGACGTAGCATGGTGCATACTCCATCGGCTCAGTATAGCTGATCAACGAAACTGAAATACGGGTCCGATCGCGAATCTATAAAAGAGGTGCGCACTTACCGATTCACCGCTCGCCTGGTTCAGAGTGGAAACGGCGGCGGTCTCACCGGTGGGCTGGTAGGCTTTGAATTCCAGACGTAAAGCCAGATGCTCAGTGAAGAAAAACCGCAGGCCGCCGCCGAAGTTAACCGCGAAAAGGTTGCTGGCCGGGACCGTAAATCCCGGCGTGCATCTGCTATAGCTACCTACCGTCACGCAAAGAGGCAGCGTGCCCGCGGATTCGTGAATCAGTCCAACGCCCGCAACCAGGTATGGAACCACGCGCGATTCCGGCCTGAGTAACCGAAAGTGCACACCACCGTTGAAATCGGTCATGTTGAACTTGCCTTGCTCGGACGCGGTAACTTCGCCGGTGGATGAGACGGCCTGGCGCAGGATGCCGGGCAGATAGCTTCCCTCCAAAAAAGGAAAAAACCTGGGCGACAAACCATAAGCGACATTCGCGCCGGCCATGGGCCGAAACCGATCCAGTCCGTAACTTTCCCCGCCAAAGAGTCCGACTTCTACGTTCCCTGTGGCCACGCTAGGAACACTCTGTCCTGCGGCGGGCCGCGGAATGACCCACGACGCCAGGAGCGTGAGGGCCATAAAGAGGCCACAACAACGGTGCCGCACTATGTTCTTCGACACATTCAAAGCCATGCTTCTCCTCCTTACTGCCCTTTCACGGCCACGGTCACGCCTGGCTGGCTCTGCAGATTTCCCACCGCAATTACTACAGGCACTTCGTTACCTGCCTGAACGCCCTCCGGTACCTGTACGTTCACTTGGTACAATCCTACGTACTGCGCGTTTAATCCTTCGTATGTAATGTTCGTGGCTGGAACATTTCCTATAGTTACTGTCAGTTGACCCGTTACCTTTGTATCAGTGGGATAGGGCAGCGGTATCTGCCCCGCTGTTACTCCGGGCATGACTGCACCAAGTCCGCTGCAGTAGATGACCAGGTAATCGCCGATGCTTACCGGATTGTTGGAATCCGCCAGGGTGTTGGTATCGTACTTGCCGTCCGGGCCGGGGCCGAAAATGACACCTTGCCCGTAGCCCCCCGCATTAGTGGTGAAGATGGCCGGCTGCTCGTCAGCCAGGGTGAACGTTTGCGGTATGGTGCGGGCGCCGTCCCGCTCTACGGTCAACTGGTGAGGTGAATTCGTGTTGAGATTATATGGAATTTGCGCGTTGATTTGCCCGCTGGAGGTGTAGAACAGCGGCAGTTCCTGATCGTCAACGTATACCGTGGTTCCCTGGAGTTCCACTGGCAGAGGTATCTGGATGGCGCCCGCTGTTCCATCCGCCAGGTTCTCGCCAAAGATAGCGATGATCGCGCCAACCGACATCTGACCGGTATAACTTGCCGCGTTGGAAATCCCTCCGGGGCTGACACGCGCCGGATTCGAAGTTAGCGAGACCATGCCGGGAAGGACAGTTGTTGGCGGCGTAAGACTCGTGGCGCTCGGGAAATACAAAGCGGAAAGCATGGCAGCGGTCTGGCTGACGTTTTGGGGTATGCTGGTCGGCGTCCACTGGTACTTGTACAGGCCAGGGCCAATCTGAGTAGGACCTATGAAATCTCCCGCGGGATCGGTGTTACCGCCGCTATAAGTCGAGTACAAGAACTGGTTCTGCGTATCGATAGCATTTCCACAACTATCCTGGATCTGGATATCGACCTCCATCGCCTGAAATGCGACGGCATTGAAGCCCGCGCTCGGATTGATGAAGGAGGGCGGCTCAGGCGAACAACTCTGGCCTGAAGTTCTAGGCCGAACTTGTCCGCCACTACTCCGGGGGGTTGAGGCGTTGGCTGCGGTAACGCCAGAAGCCGACACTATGGCCGGCAAAGTAATCGTCTGTAAACTACCATCGGAGAACGATAGCTGCACAGTACAAACATACTGGGTGTTGGCCGTCAGTTTTGTGTAATCAGCGGTAATGAGCACCTCGGCACCGTTAGTCACGGTAGCATGGTCCGGCGACACCGTACACCAAGTGCCCCCGGTATTGGTGACCGCAGCAGAACTGTAGCTTACCGGTTGCAGGGCTGGGCTGAAAATCGTGATCTGCGCGGCAGGCACGGTGCTTCCGGCCGCTCCGGTGAACACGTAACCGCCCGGCTGCACAAACGGGCTGACATACGACCCGGCTGGCAGCAGGTTCAGCACCACGACGACGGTTTGCGGAGAATTCGCCGCTGCCTGGCCGCTGGTGGCATCCTGCGCAGTCACTTGTAAAGTGCAGTAATAGGTATTAGCAGCCTGGGACTGAATGGCGGCGTCATTGAGCGCTACGTATAATTTTGATGGAGTCCCGGCAGTGACGGTGCCTTGGGCGCCTCCTGGGAATGTGAGCCAGTCGCCGCAGCCGCTCTGGCCTGCCTGGGCCGACCACTGCAGAGTACCGGAACCAGGATTCAAAATGTCGACATCCTGCGACGGCACTTGGTTTCCGCCGAGCACCGCCGTGTAGCTCAAAGCGGTTCGCGACAGCTGTACGATAGGCAGGGCTGTGACCGTCATGGTAACCGGGACGATGATCGGCGATAAATTAGGCGAAGTCAGCACGACCGTGCCGGTGTAGGTTCCGGCTATTTGCCCGGACATACCGGGGATGACGGCCGCCGGATTGGCGTTGACGGTGACCGACGCCGGCGAGGTAACCGTAGTGCCCGCAGCCGTCACGGATGGCACGGTCAGCCACGGCCCACCGTTGTCGGTGCTTGCCGAGGCGCTAATGATCGGGGCGCCGCCGCCCTGATTGACTACGCTTAACAGTTGAGATGCCCCGCCGCCGCTGGCAGAGGCACTGAAAGAGAATGTTAAGCTTCTCGGCACCGCCGTGAGAATCGACGCGGCTGGCGGCGGCGGGTTCACCAAAACAGAGACCGGCAGTGTCTGCTTGTTGGGATTGGTCGCGGTCGAATTGATGGTGATGGTTCCAGAGTAGAATCCCGCGACGAGGGTGGAATCGACGGAGACAGTGACGTTTTGAGTTCCGGGGCTGGTCGAGACATGCAGCCAGGATCCGCCGTTGCCGGTAGTGACGGAATCCTGGAAAGTGATCGGCGCATTGCCGCTGGCCAACACGGAGAACACCTGTGTTAGCGGCTGCGCTGTGGCGTTCTGAGTATACGTGAAGGACAGTTGGTTCGGGGCTATGATTAGCGTGGGCAGCGCGCTGATACTCAACGATACATTAATAGTCTGGGACTGTCCCTGAGACGAACTCACGGTGAGCTGGCACGACGGCGGAGATGCGTTCAGCCCGGTTGGATTGGCCTGCAAATTCAGATTTGCCGGGGTGGTTCCCGCAGTAGGATTGACACTAAGCCAATTCGCCGATGGGCAGCCGGACACCGCCGCGGTGAAACCTACGGGCGCCTGTGCGTTTACTGCCACCGTGCTGAGCAAAGGAGTGCTGCTGCCTTGCTGGGCGTTGAAAGCTACGGTACCAGGTATTGCAGTTAGAGTATCGGGGCTTACGAGCAAGGTAAGTGGCACGGAAAGCGGGCTGTTGGAGGCCTGCGGAGAGTTGATCGTCAGTGTGCAGTTATATGTACCAGGCGGATAGCTGCCTGGCGCTGTAAGCACGGCAGTATTCGGCGTCAGTGTAACGGTTGATGTGCCGGTCTGCAAAGTGCCCGCCGGTAAAGAGCTGAGCCAGGGGCATGCGGAGGAAGCGGTAAACGAAACCGCCTGCGAATTGGAAGCAGTGACCGCGAGGGTCTGGGCCGCCGACGTGGAGTTTGGCGCCACGAACGTGAAACTCGGCAGTGCGGGGCATGGGTTACTCGCGGTTTGTATGGTTACGTCACATGTCGTCAGGGTGGGTCCGGTCACGGTGAGGGCGACGAACACGCTTTGGGTGCTGCCGCCCGAAGCTATGTTGATCATGCCGTTGTAGGTGCCCACCGCGAGGCTCGCGAGCAATGTTGGGCTGAGGGAGACCGTGAGCGTAGTGGTACCGGTTCCTGAAGCCGGGCTTACCGCCAGCCATTGGCCGGCTGTGGTGTTGGTGGATGCCGTGGCCGTGAAGGACTGGGTGGTAGTCAGGGAGATCGTCTGGGACAGACCTACTGCCATGGTGGAAGTGGCCTGATAGTTGAAAGACAGAGACAGCGGATTCACGGAGAATACGGCAGGAGTGACGGTCAAAGTGGCGTTCACAGGCACTGGGGAACCGCTGCCGCCGGCTACCGTGAAGGTGCAATTGTAAGTGGTGGCGGTCAGGCTGGCGGTATTCACCAGCGCCGTTATGGTGGCGGGCGTGACGGTGCCGCTGGGTGTCAACGTGAGCCAGGAACAGCCGGATCCCGAAGCTACACTAAAATTCAGGATGGTGCTTGATGGATTGCTGGCAACAGCGACGGTCTGCATTGGCGGAGCAGACCCTCCGATCTGGTAGGGGCCGAAAATAAGCGTTGCCGGGCTGACTGTGATGGTCGCCGCGGGAGTGACTGTAACGTTCACCGGCACGATCAGCGGGCTGTTGCCGGCGCCGGAACTGGAGATCGTAATGGCGCCGCTATAGGTCCCGGCGGCCAGTCCGTTGGCGACCGAAACCGTCAAGTTCGTTTGAGTGGTGCCGCTGGCGGGGCTGACGGAAAGCCAATTTCCGCCGTTGCTGGTGCTGGGAGTAGCGGTAAATGCGAGGCTGGCTGAAGGCGAAGTGGAGATAGTCAGTGTTTGACTGGATGGAGCGGCGCTTCCCATTTGATAAGTGTAGGTCAGCAGCGACAGCGATGACGTCAGGGTGACCGGCGATTGCACAGCCAAAGTGTAAGGATAGGTCTGCGTCTCGGTGGGATCGTTGCTGTCGGTAAGTTGGACTGTGTACATATACGTGCCGACGGTGGGCGTTCCGCTGATGGTAAAGGTGGCGCCGTCGACATTCTGAGTAAGGCCCGAAGGCAGGGTCCCGCTCACGATGGCCCAGTTATAGGGCAGCATGCCTCCGGCCGCTGTGCAGGTAGCAGAATAGTAGAGGCCCGATTGCACCGGGCCCGTCGTGGGGCTGCAAGTCAGCGCCAGATCCCCCACAATGCCGTTGAAGCTTACGGAGTTAGTCTGAGCCGGGGTGCTGCTGTCCGTCACCTGCACCGTGTAACTGTACCCCCCGGTTGCCGTGGGAGTGTCGGTGGCGGTCACGGACGATCCCGTAGTGCCGCTCAGAGCGCTGCCGGCCGGCGGGGTGCCACCGAAAGACCAGGTATACGGGGCGGTTCCGCCGGCAGCCGTGCATGTGGACGAGTATGGGCCGTTGACTTGCGCCGGACCCGTGGTGGGATTGCAAGATATGGTCAGGGTGCCGATGGTACCTTGATAGGTCAACATCTGGGTTTGCACGGTGGTGCTACTGTCGCTTACGCCGATCGAGAAGTTATACGGCCCGCCTGCTGACGGCGCCCCGGTAATCGTCTCAGTGGAGCCATTTGGAGTCGGGATCAAGCCGCCCGGAAGAGCCGTCACAGGGGCCCACGTATAGGGTAGGGTTCCACCATAGGCGTTGCAAGTGGCCGTATAGGACACGCCGGCTGTCAGGGTAGTGAGGCTGGGGGGCGGCTGGCAGCCCAGCACCAGCTGCTGTTGCGGGTAGACTGTGATCTGCGCCGTCCACGAGCCAATATTGCCGGTGAGTACATTATCGTTTATTCCCAGGTAAAGTTCGCCCGAAGCGGATACAGGGAATGTGGCATTGCTGCCGACTTCGAATGGTGAGCCCCCGGTTGTCGGCGGTGGGCCACTCTGTGTGATTGCGCCTATTAACGAAAAACACGCGAGGCTGGGGAATGGGAACGGAGTCGATCTTCCCGTCGCACACTGCGACGACAAGGGCTGTCCATCGGGCGTGTTACTCGCCCATGCCGGAATCTGGCCACCGGTTTGGACCGCCCCCGATGCAGTGATGTAAACGGTCTCACCTACCGTCACCGCGATTCCCGTGTCAGTCCAGGGCTGGGCCGCCGGCACCTGCACGGTTGAAACCTGTGCGCCAGGATTGGTGACTGTCAGATTCACCTGCACTGAATAGGGACTATTACTAGCCCCTGAAGCGGTTATCGTCACTGTGCCGCTGTAAGTATCCGCTGCCAGTCCTGCGGTGCTTACCGAGACCATCAGGCTAGCCGGCGTCGAGCCGCTGGCCGGGGTAACCGAAAGCCAACTGCCGCCGCTGGTTGCTGCGGTAAAGCTCGTTGCGGAGGCGGGAGAACTGGAGATAGTCAGCGTTTGGGATGGCGTAGCCGGGCCGTTGATCTGGTAGCTGAAGCTCAGCGACAAGGGCGATGCAGACAGCATAACCTGCTGCGGCAGTATGTTTCCGCTGAAAGGCTGCACCTGGATCTCTGTGGGATTGTTGCTGTCGGTGAGCTGGAGCGTGTAACTGTATGGACCTGCGACCGAGGGGTTTCCGCTGATGGTCGCCATGGTCGTATCTTCGCTTATACTCAGAGAAAGGCCGAGAGGCAGGCTGCCGTTCACGGTCCAGTTATAAGGTGTCGTGCCCGCGGAGGCAGTGCAGGTCGATTGATAATTAGAGTTGACTAGCATCGGACCTGCGGTGTTAGTGCAGGTGATCGAGAGGTTGCCCACGATGCCGTCATAACTCACGGAGTTTGTTTGCGGCGGAGTGCTGGTGTCCGTTACTTGCACCGAATAACTGTATCCTCCACTCGTGGCGGGAGTATCGGTGACGGTAACGGAGGAGCCGGTGGTGGCGCTTAACGCGGTGCCGCCCGGTGGAGTGCCGCCGAAAGACCAGGTGTAGGGCTGTGTCCCGCCCGACGCGGTGCACGTGGCGGAATACGGATCGCCTACCTGTGCGGGGCCAATGTTGGGATAACCGGGGATGGGGGTGCCGGTGGTCGTATTACAGGATATCAGCAGCGTGCCGATGGTGCCCTGGTAGGTCAACGGATAGCTTTGCGCGGGACTGCTACTGTCACTGACCGCAATCGTGTAACTATATGGTCCGCCGGTGGTGGGTGTTCCGGTAATCGTCTCAGTGGAGCCATTGGGAGTCGCATTCAAGCCGCTGGGCAGAGTCACAGGCGACCAGGTATACGGCTGCGTGCCGCCATATGCATTGCAGGTACTGGTGAACGGCAGGCTCTCGGTCAGGGTGATGAGAGCCTGGGGCGGCTGGCAGCCCAGCACCAATTGCTGTGGCGGGTACACGGTAACCATCGCCGTCCAAGAACCTGAATTATCGCCGAGCACATTATCGTTCATGCCCAGGTAGAGTTCGCCGGAGGTGAGTACGGGGAATACGAGGCTGCTGCCCACTTCGAATGGTGTGCCGCTGGAAGTAATCTCTCCCATCAACGAGTAACACCTTAGTTGGGGAGCAGGGAATGGACCGGTTCGTCCTATGGCGCATTGCGGCAGTGGCTGGCCATCGGGCGAATTTTGGCCCCAACCCGGAATCATACCACCCGTAGCGACTGTTCCCGTCGCAGTAACACTGACAGTCTCGCCTGCTGTCAGGATGATACCTGTTTGGGTCCAAAGGTTTTTTGCTGGAACGCTAACAGCAGTAGTGGTAGCACCAGGAATTACGGTGAGCGTGACCGTCACCTGGTAAGGACTATTGGTGGTCCCCGCGGCGGCCGTCACGGTGACCGTGCCCGTGTAGGGGCCGGCTGCCAAGCCTGCGGCGTTTACCGAGACCGTCAGACTGGCCGGGGTCGTGCCAGTGGAGGTGGGTGTGACGGAAAGCCAATTATTGCCTTCGTTGGTGCTGGCAGCGGCGGTAAAAGTTACTGGGACGGGAGAACTGGAGATAGCCAGCATTTGAGACGCGGGCTGGGCTGTACCAATCTCGTAGGTGAAGCTCAAGGAAGTCGGCGATACGGATAGGGCCGGTCCCTGGGCAGTTCCACTGAAGGGTAGTATCTGTGTCTCAGTCGGATTGTTGCTGTCGGTAAGCTGGACCGTGTAGTTATAAGCGCCGGCGGCAGGCGTCCCGGCGATGGTCGCCGAAGTACCGTTTGGAGTCAGGACGAGGCCACTCGGCAGGGTCCCGTTCACGATTGACCAGTTGTACGGCGAAGTGCCATTGGCCGCCGTGCATGTGTCCGAATAGGGAACGCCGGCCTGCGTCGGACCCGTGGTCGGAGTGCAACTGAGCGACATATCGCCGACAAGGCCGTTGTAGCTTACGGAATTCGTCTGCGCCGGCGTGCTGCTGTCGGTTACCTGCACCGTGTAGCTGTACCCCCCGGTTGCGGTAGGAGTGTCGGTGACCATAACGGAGGAGCCGGTGGCGGCACTCAACGCGGTGCCAGCCGGCGGCGTGCCACCGAAAGACCAGGTATACGGTTGCGTCCCGCCGGATGCTGTGCATGTGGCCGTATATGGACCGCCGACCTGCGCGGGGCCCGCAGCGTTATCGCAACTTATGATGAGAGTGCCGATGGTGCCCTGGTAGGTTAACGATTGGTTTTGCACGGGACTGCTGCTGTCGCCGATTCCGATCGTGTAATTATATGGCCCACCCGTCGTGGGCGTCCCGGTAATTGTCAGCGTGGAGCCATTGGGGGTAGGGGTCAAGCCGGGGGGTAGATTTGTAATAGGGGTGGTCCAGGTGTAGGGTGCAGTTCCACCGTACGCATTGCAGGTGGCTGAAAAAGACAGACCCGCAGTCAGGGTAGTAAGAGCTTGGGACGGCTGGCAGCCCAGCACCAGTTGCGTTGACGGGTACACGGTAAGCACCGCCGTCCAAGCGCCGGCGTTGTCCGGCAGATAATTGTCATTTATACCCAGGTAGAATTCGCCGGAGGTCTCGACGGCGAATGTGACACTGCTGCCCACTTCGAATGGTGTGCCCGTTTGGGTAATCTCGCCCATCAACGAAAAGCACGGCAGCCCGGGCGCGGGGAATGTACCCGTTTTTCCTACCTCACATTGTGACGATAGAGGCTGTCCATCTGGCGTATTGGTTGCCCAGGCGGGAATCATGCCACCGGTAGTGACAGTGCCGGATGCGGTCACCTGGACCGTCTGGCCGGCCACCAACGCTATCCCCGTGTCGGTCCAAAGCGTGGTTGCCGAAACTTGAACAGTCTGCGCGTTGGCTGACGGTGTGAGCACGACGGCACTGGCCGCCACCAGAATCGCCCAGAGATGTTTTCTGCTTGCGCCACGGAAGCCTGTGACCGCATGCTGTACCCGGGTCGCGGCTTGTGTATCCTGGTTAGACATATTTCCCTTCTACTAATGAACTGGCCGCTCCCGCCAAATATGAAAGATGCCTTCAGATTGTAAATCGCAACTACAACCAAAACAGGGACACGCCCGGCCGTAACAGCACCCCTTTGTCTGGTTGCCCTCAGCCCGCAAGTTGCCCGCCGCGCCCATAAACGGCTAAAGCATTGAATTGCACGGATTCACCAACGCGGAGCGCGGGGGGGAAATTGCATTGTCGGGCGCGACGAGCATACCGCATGCTCTTTACCCGCGAATCCGCAGCGTATCAAACAATACTAATTCATTGGAGCATCGAATGGAAAGGAAAAAATGCAGATTTGTGGGATAGGCGGCCGGAATATCGGCGGGTAATCGCGCATTATCTTCCGCCTCGTTTGAGCTGCGCTTTAGTTTCAGGCGTATCCGGCAGCAGACAGCGGAAACCTACGTGATTTTCCTTGCCTTCGAAGTGTCCCCGAAAAGACAGCCGCAGGTGTTTTTCCGGCGCGCTATCGTACGATCCGCCGCGCGCCACGTGAACTTTGCCTGAGGCAGGGCCCTGGGGATCGGTTTTGGGTGAGTGCTGGTAGTACAGGGGATCATAAAAGTCTTTGACCCATTCCCACACATTGCCTGCCATATCGTAGAGACCAAACCCATTCGGCTCGAACTGTTTGGATGGAGCGGCGCCGACATACTGGTCATAACCGGCCTTGCCGAAAAAATTGGCCGTATCCCGGCTCTTCTTCATGTCGGAAAAAGGCAGGACCTGATTTTCGGTACCGGCTCTGGCGGCATATTCCCATTCCGCTTCCGTAGGTAGCCGGCCACCAGTCCAGGTACAGTAGTCCTGGGCGTCCTGCCACGTTACATAGGTGATCGGAAACTCGGCCGACTTCCAGCCTCTGTCCCAATCCGGTGATTCCGGCATTTTGCGACGTTTTACTTGAGTGATGAAGTATCTGTAAGCCGCAACTTGCGCCTCGGTCTCCCCCAGCCAGAAAGACTGCGAAATTTCCACGGGATGCTGGGGATTTTCGTCTTCCTGGCACTGGCTTGCAGCGGACGGCACGCATCCCATTTTGAAGTTGCCTTTGGGGATGTACACGTAATTCAGATGATCTTTATTCCAGGCTACCGAGCCCTGCACCGGCCACTCCATCGGAACTATCTTGGTGACTGGCGGGGGAGGCGGGGGAGGCGGGGGAGGCGCGGTGAAATAAAAATCGCTTGCGCCCACCGAATAAGGATTCTGCTGCTGCTGCGAGCTAGCGGCGACGTCCTTTTGCACCGCTGCAATCACCTCGGTCAACGTTAGACCCGGACGGGGAATGGCATGGAGGAGGGCGGCGGTAAACAAACCGGGGCCGCTCGCGGGAACCGCGGTCGATGCATTCCGGGCGTCACTGAAGAACCAAACTGTATCCACATTGCCGTCGCGACTGTTTAAGCCGGTTGTACGCGCCCACTTCGCAAGCTTCGCACTTTGCCAACTCGCTTCGATCAGCAGTATCTGGAGGTGTACCTGTTTGACCTTCAGCTTATACTGCAGCCGGTCCATCTCGTAGGCTACCCCCTCGACGTCAGTGGTGGTGTTCGGGTCGAAGTCTACGGGCACGAAGTAATTCAGCCCCCCGAGCTGCAGGCCGTAGCCGGAATAATAGACCAGGCAGTCATCGCCGGGCTTCAATCCGGCGACGAACCTTTCTTCGATCACATTCTTCAGCGCAGTGAGGGTAAGATCGTGCGCTTCGGTGACTGTGAAGTTTCTTTCCCGCAGTGCTTTGGCCATGGCATCTGCCCCATCGCGGGCAACGGGTATGGATGCCAGAGAGGCATACTGCGCGTTTCCAATCACTAACCCTTCTCTGCGCGGCGCCGATTCCGGCTGTGCAAATAGAGCCGATACCGTCAAGCTGGAAATCAGCAGTTTGACGGATCGGACCCGAACGCGGGGCATGCGACATGAATTCTACCATACGGGCAAAGGGCGCAATTTTATTGCTTTACGGTCCAGTGGATGCGGACGGAATTCACTGGCGCCGCGCCGGTATTTCTAATTACAATTTCGCACTCGCGCGCGTCAACCGCGATGCCGGGAGTAACAGACACGATACTCATGGATGCCAAGTCAACCAAAGGAACGGATCTTTCGCCGGGTACGCCCGGGCCCGCGGCCGGAGGTTTGACGACTCGAGAACCAGTCGCGTTCAACCACAATTCTTCGCCGGGAGCCAAAGTTCCGTCCCACGTAGTGTAGCCCTCTGGGATCCCGTAGAAGGCGTTCGCCAAAATGCGCTGCGGACAGGGCGGCGGTGGGGGGGGGTTGGGCGGTGGAGCAGCGATACTCAAGCTGACGGAGACAGGCGCCTCGTTCCCGGCCGAGCCGGGCAATGAGAAGGCTTTTGCATATTGCCCCGGCGGCAGGTTGCCGGGGTCGGCCCAGACCTCGCATCCTTCGCGGCTCTGCAGGATCTTGAGCCAGTCGGCCGAAGGTGGGCAGCGAATAATCCGGCCCTGCAGCGCTCGTAACTGCTGATGATCGGTGGGCGGGCCGTTGGCCTGCGCCTGAAAGGTGAGATTCGATCGATCAATCCGAAGTGGCGGGTCACTTTGCTGGGGCTCTGGCGGCTTTGGGGCAACCGTGGACGCCGCCAGGATGTCGATGCTGACGGGGACGACCAGATTGCCGGACACTTTGGAGCCGGCTTCCAGCTTGATGGTAATCGTCCCGGCCTGGTGGCCGGGCTTCAGCCCGTCAGGATTAATTCGCACCTGCTGCTGGTTCAGGTGCTCTCCTTTTTCCGGCGCTACGATAATCCATGAGTCGCTGGCGGTGGCCGTGAATCGGTTGCGAACGTTCCAATGAATATCCAGCGGAGCCGGAGGCGGCGATCCCGTTTGATAAGGGGGGAAGGCCAGCTCCGCGGGGGAATGCGTAACTTCTATGGGCCTCCCGGGGTGGAATATCAGTGCGGCAATGGCGGCGACTAGCATCACGGCGGCAGGAGTATAGGCGATCGGCCGCAGATACCAGCTCTTTTGGATTCGGCCCTGCAAGGCGGCGCGCGCTTCCACTAACCTGGGATCTTCCGGATGAGCCGAAAGCGACTGTTCGATCTCGGCCAGCGCGCCCTTCCAGTCGGCTCTGGATTCCATTTGGCGGGCACGCATTAACGACTGGAGGATCAGGTTGTCCTGATTGTGCCGGTAAGCTTCATAGGCCCGTACCAATTCGGCGTGCAGTTCTACCAGCCTTGGATCGCCAGGATAAAACGAGAGCGCCTGGTCGATTTGACCCAACGCGCCCTTGAGGTCGCCGGAGGATTCCAACTGGCGGATTTCGCCGATGCATCGCGAGACAAATTCTTCCTGGCGTTCGCGCGAGTTTTGAATCGCAGCTTGCAACGCATCGCGCAGTGTGCGCAGCCGTTCGTCATCAGGGCAGGAACCGAGCCCTTGCTGGACGAGTTCTATCGCGCCCGTAAGGTTGCCGGAGGCTTGCAATTTCCGGGCTTCGGCGAGGCATGCGGCAATCAGTTCCTCGCGCTTACGCGATTCATCGCCGATCAGCCATTGCAAGCGCGCGGCGGCCTCCACGAGCCTGGGTTCACCGGCATAAGCCGACAATCCATCGCGGACTCGCGCCAGGGCATTGGTCAGATCACCGGCGGCCTCGAGCTCGCGCACTTGCGTGAGACAGGCAAGCACTACTTCGTCGCGCTTACGGCGGAATTCCGCGAGCGCTTCGTTTAAGGCCGATTCCATTTCGCGCAGCCTGGGCTCGTGCGGATACGCGGCCAGGCCCTGCCCGATTTGCGCTAAGGCCCCTTTTATATTGCCGGTCTGCTGCAACGCCTGGGCTTGTTTCAGGACGTCGGCAACGATCTCCTCCCTCCGGCGCAGAGCTTCCGCGAGCGCCTTAGTCAGCGCACCGCGTAACTGAACGAGCCGGCTGTCGTCCGGAAAAGATTTGAGCCCGCGCTCGACTTCGGTTAGCGCATCCTGAAGATTGCCGCTTTCCTGCAACTCGCGCGCCCGCGCGGCGCAGCGGGTGATGAATTCCTCCTGTTTGCGCTGCAATTCATGCAAGGCTTTCCGCAAAGTGGCGGCAATAGGAAGTAAACGCGCCTCGTTCGGATAAACCGCGAGACCTTCCTGGACCCTAACCAACGCAGCCGGAAGGTCCCCCGCATCCTGCAATTTCCGGACTTCCGCCGTGCAGATCGAAACCAGTTCGTCTCTCTTGCGGCGCGCGGCTTCGATGTCCTTGAGGAGTTGCGCCTCGAATTCCTTCAGACCGGCTTCTTGCGGATAGGATTCGAGGCCCTGTGCGATCTGGTCCAATGCGCCCTGCAGATCTCCGTTTTCGCGCAGTCTGGTGGCTTGCTTTATGCACCATTCGATGGCCTCTTTCCGGGCGCGCTCTCGCTGCTGAAATGCGTTCCTGGCTTCTGTGGACAATTGGACCAGCCGGGGCTCTTCCGGATACGCATCCGTGGCCTGCTGCGCGTAGCGCAGAGCGCCTTCCAGGTCGCCCGCTGTCTGCAGTTCTCGCACTTGGGCCACCGATTCGCCACTTTTACGCCGGGCGTCTTGCGCGAGCTGCTGCAATCTTTTTTGCAGCTGCACCAGATCCCGGTCAGCCGGATACAGCAACAATGTTCGCGCTACCCGTTTGCCTGCTGCATCATATTTCCTGGCGTTCTCCAATTCGCGTGCCTGCGCCAGGCATTCCCGAACGTCTTCCGCCTTTTTGCGGAGCGAGGCGGCCAAAGCCTCTCGCAAGTGCGCTTCCATTTCGCGCAGCTTGCCGGATTCAGGATAAGAGGAAAGCCCCTGTTCGATCTGCGCCAGAGCCGCATCCAGATTACCGGCGTTTTTGAGCTGTTCCGCCTGGACAAGACATGCCGCAATCAATTCGTCCCGTTGGCGCGCGAGGTCCTCAATGGCTTTCCGCACAGCCGCGGCAAACTGCAGAAGCCTTGGCTCGTCAGGATGCGCGGCCAAACCACGGTCCATCTCGGCCAAAGCATCCTGCAACTCGCCGGCCTGCTGCTTCTTCCGGGCCGCAGCCAGGTAGCGCGCTATGGATTGTTCCAGTTCCCGCTGTAATTTCTCTACGCCCGCTTGCAAGCGGGTGGCCAGCTTCTTAAGCTCCGCTTCGGCCGGGTATTTTGCCAGAGCCTGCTTCACTCTGGTGAGCGCGGCTGGGAAGTTACCCGCCGATTCGAGTTGCTGCGCCTCCGCCATCAGGGCGTTGACGAACTCCTGCCGAGATTTTGCCAGGTCCTGCTGCAAAGCGGCTTGTGCATCTTTCAGCAGAGGTTCTTGCGGATAGGCCGCCAGTCCTTTCTCAATTTCAGCCAACGCGGCGGCGAGGTCTCCGGCATCTTTTAACTTGTCAGACTCGGAGAGGCATTGACTGACATTTTCCCGTTGCCGGCGTTGCGCCTCCTGGATGGCGGTTTCCAAACCCGCCAGCGCTTGCGCCAGCCGGGCTTCGTCCGGATAGGAAGTTAAGCCTTGGCGCAGCAGCTTGATGGCACTGCCTGGATCATTGGCAGTCTGAAGCTCCTCGACGCGAGAGAGGCAGTTATTCACAAACTCATCGCGCTTGCGCCGGACTTCCTGCTGAACCTTTTGCAAAGTGGCGGACAGTTGCATGAGCCGGGGTTCGTCCGGATACGCGGAAAGGCCCTGCGCCACCTGCTGCAGCGCACTCTCAATATTGCCGGCGGCTTGCATCTGGCGAGCCTGCCGCACGAATTTGGTAACAATCTCCTCCCGCTGGCGATCCAGGGCCAGCATGCGGAGGCTGTTGGCCTGTGCATTGCCGGGGTCGAGCGACAGGATCTGCTGAATCAGGTACTCTGCGGAATTCCAGTCCGAGTCCAGGCCCATACGGGCGAACTCCAGCATGCTCTCGATGGCTTTGGCGCGAAAAGTAGGATTTCGTTCATCCAACTGGCACGCGGCGCGCAGCTTCGCGACGCCTTCCTCGAAACTGTGCTTTTCGCATAAGCTGCGGCCTTCCTCAAGCAATGCCTGCGCCTGCTGAAGCCGCTCACTCTCCTGCTGCGCAAACTTTTTTAAATCCGATAATTCGGCGTCGTCGGGAAATTCGGCCAGCGCATCGCGCAAGAGTTCCAGCGCACGGGCATGCTCGCCCTCGCCCAGTAACCGGTCGATCTGTTCTACCCAGCGGGACCTGGCCTCGGTGCGAGACTGCTGGTCGCGCCGCTTCTTGACTCTTTCAACCTCGAACTCCAGACCCGGATACTGAGGGTAGACGCTGCGCAGAATCTCCCACTGCCCCAGCGCGTCATAAAACTGATTGGCTGCCTCGGCGCTGCGGGCTTTGCCCACGATGGATTCGACCAGATCGCGCTTCTCCTCGATCAGCCGCAGCGACCGCTCGAAATGACTCTCACCTGGATGCAGACCCAGGGCTTCTTTCAAGATATTCACGCGGCGCTCTAAGTCTGGTTCGGCTTCCACGCTCCGGTCGATGCCGGCGATCCGGGCAGACCAGTCTTGCCGCTGACGTTCTTCGATGTCGAAACGGAGCGCCTGAAACAGCGCATGACCCGGATGCTTATTCAGGTACTGATCGCACAATGCCAGCGCCTGGTCAAAATTGCTATCCGCCAAGTGCTTGCGGGCTTCCTCATAAGCGCCTCGCACGGCGTCGTACTCGGAGCGAACCTGATTGTAAAACGCCTGCATCGAGACACCGCGCTCGGGAGTGGAGGTGTCCGGCGCCTGTCGATCGAGGTCCACCAGGCGTTCCAGCTTGGTCATGGCGACGCTCACGTCGCCGCCCTGCCAGGCTCTAACCGCGGATTGATAAAGCTGCTCCTTCTCGGAACGCATCCGCAGGTATTCTTGTTCCCGGCGATCGACCTCCGTCATCATTTGCTGGGCGCGGGTATCCTTGGGCGTGATCTGCAGAACATTCTGCACGGCGCTGCGGGCGTGAGTAAAAGCGAAGTTATCCAGATGCTGCCGCGCCAGCCGGAACCACTCGTTGATCTTCTGCTCGCTACGCCGGCTCTCGATCGTGTTGCGCAACGACAACGCCGAGGGATTCGCCGGATCCAACTGCAGAACCTCCTGCACCTTCTGCAGCGCCAACAGGTACTCTTCCTCTTCGATCCGGGTGCGCGCGCTCTCGAGCAATTGCACGATAGTCTTCTGCCGCTTGCCCTTTTCGATCTGGCTTCGCAGAAACGGCAGCGCGGGGTCCAGGTGCCCCTCCGCTTCCAGTTCGGTGAGGATCTCGTCGGCAAACTGGTAGTCGCCCTGTTCGGTGGCCTTGGTCGCGCGCTGAATGCGGGGCTGAATCCGGATGGCGTCGAAGATCTCTATGTGCTCGTTGCGGATGGCCCTTTGCAGCGTGTCCGCCAACTCCCTGGCGCTCGAGAAACGGTACCACGGCTGCTTGGCCATGGCTTTATGGATTACCCGGCTCACCGGCTGGCTGACTGCCGGGTTCAATTCGGAAGCCGGCGGTGGAATGCGCTTCAGAATCGCCTGCACCACCTCGGTTTCGTTGCTTCCTTCAAAGGGGCGGCGCCGTGTCAAGGTTTCATACAGCACCACACCCATGGAAAAGATGTCAGAAAGTGCCGACGCCGGCTGCATCTGAACCTGCTCCGGCGCCATATACGGAAGCGTGCCGCCCATGATCGTCATGCTGGTTTGGGTATCCACCATGTGGACCATGCCGAAATCGATGATCTTGACCGAATCATCCTGCATGACGAAGATGTTGCTGGGCTTGAGGTCGCGATGCACGACCCCGTTTTCGTGTGCAATATGCAGCCCGCGGCACGTTTGCAAGGCTATTTCCACGGCGCGCTCGACTGTCAGCCGTTGGCCGGCATTGCGGATCAGGTCGGCCAGAGTCGTTCCGGGCAGGAGCGGCATGACGAAGTACGGTTTACTCTCGCCTTCCTCCTCAAATTCGCCGATATCGAATATTTCCACGATATTGGGGTGACTGAGGGATGCCAGAACGCTGCATTCCTTTCGAAAAAGCTCGAGCGCCGTTTTGTCCGGCATGCCGCGTATGGTTTTCAGCGCTACGTCGCGGCGAACCACCGGATCGTGCGCCCTATACACTAATCCCATGCCGCCACGCCCGATAACCTCCTTCAGAAGGTAGCGGCCGATGGACTTGGGATCGACTCCGGGTTGAGGGACCGGCGGCATTGGAATCTCTTATAGCACAAAAGAATTACGTAACGCGCCCGGTGCAAGGATGTGGGTCGGGGCGGCTATGTGTGCGGTTCGTCAACTCCAAAGTCGTACCCTTTGCCGTAATTTCCATTGGGCAGGTCGGCCGAGCCCGTGAGAAAAAGCACGTATTCACCTGGTACTAGTTTACTAACGCTGAGTGCGAATAAATGCGGGCTTATTTCGTGCGACGCGAATGGCCTGATCGTGGCGGGCTTGAATAACGGCCGCGGGCCGGATCCCAACTCGATCCTCCGGCGATCGCCCTTCGTCTCGAAGGCCGCCAGAGCAAATTCCGGCATGCTTTCGCCATCCGCCAGGCGCAGGTAGAAAACCGGTTGGGGATCCGGCATCCTCACCCTCGACGCCAGTCCCACCAGGTAGCCGATGTTTCTCGATCGCTTTACGAGGATCTTTCCCAGCCCGGCGCCCTCGTGTGCCTCCAAAAGCGTCGCCAACTCCAGCTTGGCGAACCCGTTTTTGGATGAACGATACAATCCCGGCCGCAGCGGAAACTCCCTTGTGGATTGTAGCGGCTCTCGATGTACTTCACGATGCGTATCGGCGATCACCGTGGGGAGTTCGGACTCCGCGACACGGGGGGCAGCTGCAGCGACCGGCTTATTGTCTATTATGCTGGTCACCTGGGTTTCCGCGCGGCCGCGCTCGGGCTGCGGCGTGAGCTGTCTCCGTTCTTCCAGCTTGCGGCGCCGGCGCAACGATGCTTCCTTGGCCAGCGTGCTGCGCAGCGTGTTTTGGAGCTGGATGAGCCGGCCGTCATGCGGGTAAGCGGCCAGTGCTTCCTGCACAGCGGCCAGAGCCCCGCTCAGGTCCCCCGCCGTTTGCAGATCGCGTGCCTGCGCCATCGCGCGATCCACAAAATCCAATCGTTTGGCGAGCAGAACAGATGGGCGTAAACTCTTGGCCAGGGCGTTTGCCGGCGCGGCATGCAATGCTTCCTGAATCAGCTGGTCGGCTGCCCGCCAGTCGTCGGTCAGGAGTGCCTGAGCCTGCCCGGCCAAGACGCTGGCGAGTTCATCGCGGATGCTCGAATTGTTCGGATCGAGCCCGGCCGCCCGGCGGAGCAACTCGATTCCATGCGCAAAGCTGCCTTCTGCGCATAGAGCTCGTGCCTGTTGCGTTAGCTCTTGACCTTCGCGGCTGCGTTGTTGCGCCTCGACTGCCTGGCGCTGGAGGCCCAGCAGTTCCTCGTCGGCGGAGAACTCCGCCAAAGCGCGCGCAGCCGTCGTCTCTGCGCGCTCGTAGTCGCCTGTTTTGAGACAGCCATCGATCTGATCCCGCCAGTTCCGTCTCCTCTCTTCGCGTCTCTGTTGCTCCAGCCGCAATTCGACCCGCTGAATCTCAGCGTCGAGTTCAGGATAGTGGGAGTAGATGCTGCGCAATGAATTCCATTGTCCTAACGCCTCGTCGAGGAGATTTTCCTCCTCGTATTGGCGCGCCCGGACGGCCATCGACCCCACCATGTCCAATCGCATGCGCAGACTATTCGCCAACTCCCGCAAGTGCGGCTCTTTCGGATATCTCTCCAGCGCTTCGTCCAGCAAGGCTAATTTTTGGTTGAGATCCGGCTCGGCCTCCACCCGCCGTCCGGCCTCGGCGATGTAGGCCCACTTCTCCTGGCGCAGCTGATCCTCAATCTTCAGCTTGAACGCCTGCAGCCCGAAGTCATAGGGATATTTTTCGGATTGTTCCCTTGCCATTTCGGCAGCGCGCGCAAGATTTCCGGCAGCCATTACCTGTTCAATTTCCGTGATGGCCCGCTGGGCAGCTTCCAGTTCGGTGCGAATACGGTGGTAAGTCTCGCGATAAACTTCATCGCGCCCGGGCAAGATGAAGACGGGAGTGCGGCTGTCGATCCCGAGAAGTTTCACCAACTTACTGAGTGACGTACCGATGTCGCCATTGTCGTAGGCGCGCATGGCCGACTGATAGCCTTTCTCCTCTTCCTCGCAAATCCGGCGAAACTCATCCTCCAATCGGTCAGCCTCGGCTGTCAGGTCCGCCACTTCGAGCTCGTCGCGCTGGACCTTTCGAATCTCTTCAATGGTCTGCCGCGCCTCAGTGAACGCGTGTTCGTAAAGATAATCGCGCACCAGGCCGCGCAGTCTCTCACTCTGCTGCTCGCTGCGGCGGGTCTCAATCTCCGCGAGCAGGGCCTGCGCTTCCATATCTCCAGGGTCCTTTTGGATCACCTCCTGCGCTTTCTGCCAGGCCAGCGCGAATTCCGACTCTTCCAGCCGCATGCGGGCGCTCGAGAGTAACTCCCGCACGGCTTTGCGGCCGGCCGCGTGTTTCACTTCGCCCAACAGGCGTCCGATCTCGGAGTCTGTCGGGGTTTCCGTCTGCAGATCACTTAGTATTTCGTGGGCAAATTCGAGATCTCCATCGCGCAGAGCGCGACGCGCACGTTCCAGTCTGGGCTGGATCCTGACATTGCCGAACAGCGGCGCGGTGTGATTCTGCAGCGCTTTCTGCAGATACTCTGCGAATTCCCGGGCGCTGCTAAAGCGATTTCGGGGACCCTTGGCCATGGCTTTGGCCACCACCTGCCCCAGCGCAATGTTTACGGCGGGGTTGATCTCCGAGACGGGCGCCGGGAACTCGTCCCGAATCGCTTGTACGGTTGCAGCCGCCGTTCCGCGTTCGAACGGCTGAACACCGGTAAAGGCTTCATAGGCCACCACGCCCAGCGCGAAGATGTCGGTGGCCGGAGTGACATCCTTCATCTCGATCTGCTCGGGTGCCATGTACGGCAGCGCGCCTCGCCCGGCGGCGCCGGTTTTTCCGGACTCGATCGGGTGGATCATACCAAAGTCCACGATTTTCACGGAATCGTCGGGCAGCACAAAAAGGTTGCTGGGCCTCAGATCGCGATGAATGAGATTTTGCGCATGGGCTGCCTGCAATCCGCGGCAGGCCTGGACGAGGATATCCACCACACGCTCAGTCGTGAGCCGGTGACTGGATTCCCGAATCAGCCGGTCCAGTGACGTGCCAGGCAGCAGCGGCATGACGACATATGTGGTGCGGCGTCCCTCTTGTTCGCATGCACCGGAGCCGATTACAGCGGCAATGTTCGGATGGCTAAGGCTGGCGAGGGTTCTCCACTGCTGCTCAAAAAAGCTTAAGGTGGGCGGGTCAGCCGCGCCCTTCATAATTTTGAGCGCGACATATACGTTAGTCTGGGAGTCCCATGCCTTATAGACAACTCCGACGCCGCCATCGCCGAGCAGCTCTCTGACGTCATAGCGATTGTCGAAGCGGGAAGCAGCGGCTAGCATAAGTGGCGCGTTGCAACAATGGCGCGTGGCAATGCAAACCCAGGCGTACCGGGCCCGCAGCCTTGCGTCGTGTTCTGGTTCACCATCATACTACCAAAGGACCCAGGGCTACCGCATTGGCGGGTGCGAGCCGCGAAGGCGCCCCGCTGTCTGCGGGGATTAATCCGCAACCCCCAGCTTGTAGTGAACATCTACAGAGTGTTACATTTTGCTATTCTGGATTCATACATTGAGATCCTATCTGAATCGGTATTTTCCGAGTCTGCTAATTGTGTGTCTTGGTACGCTGCACGCCGCTGGTGCAGACGGGCCGGACGCCGTGGTGCAGAACTACTGGGCCGCTTCGGCCGGGCAGGAACGTGCTTTGCACGGCGCGTCCATGGAAGTGGATATTCAAGCTTCCTTGCCCAAACTGAAGAAGCAGGGCCATTTGCAAGCATTGCGGCGTATTTCGCGTCTGGGCCGCGTCACGTATGAAGCGCTGCGGTTTGAGGGCGACAATTCCGTCAAGAAACACGTGATCGCCAGATACCTTGCCGCCGAAGCCGAAGCGCAGGCAGATGGCGCACCGTCGCTGGCGGTCACGCCGGCGAATTACAAATTCAAATACAAGGGACCCCTGCACGCCGGCGACCAGATAGTAGAGGTATTTCAAGTGACGCCGCGCCGCAAAATGGTGGGTATGTTTAAGGGCGAAATCTGGATCGACGCCGCCACATTCCTCTGTGTTCGCGAGTCCGGCCGCCTGGTGAAGGTTCCTTCGCTATTCTTAAAAAAGGTAGAATTTGTAAAAGAGTTTGAGATTCAAGGCGGCGTGTCGGTGCCGCGCCAGATTCACAGCACCGTCGAGACCCGCCTGGTGGGCCCCGCGGTGCTGACCGTTGATTTCCGGAATATATCGCTGGCCGAAAATCCCAAACGGGCGAGTCTGATTGAGACGTGCTGTGAATAAGACGTGCTGTGAATAAGACGTGCTGTGAATAATATGTTGCGGCGAGTGACCTAATGCGAACACTGTTTCTGAATCCTCCTTCCTTCGAAGGCTTCGATGGCGGCGCCAGTTCGCGTTGGCCGGCCACGCGCGAGATTGAATCCTATTGGTATCCCGTGTGGTTGTGCTATCCCGCCGGCATGCTGCCCGACAGCAAAGTCGTGGATGCCCCGCCGCACAAGATTTCCATCGGCGAGACAGTGGCGATGGCCAACGACTTTGAGCTGCTGGTGCTCTTTACGTCCACTCCGGGATTTCACGTGGACGTGAAGATGGCCGAGATGATGAAGGATGCGAATCCTAAGCTGAAGGTTGCTTTCGTCGGACCGCCCGTCACCGTCGAACCCGAGAAATCCCTGCGTACCTCGCCGGCCATCGATTTTGTGGTGCGCCGCGAATTTGATTACCAGATTGCGGACTACGCCAAGGGCACACCGGTGGAGGACCTTCCGGGCGTCAGTTTCCGCAAGAACGGCCACATCGTCAACAATCCGGAGCGGCCGCCGATCGAGAATCTTGACGATCTGCCATGGGTCACTAAGGTGTATCAGCGCGATCTGGATGTCAGACGCTACAACGTCCCGTTTCTGCTGAACCCGTTCATCTCTCTGTATACCTCGCGCGGGTGTCCGGCAATGTGTACCTTCTGCCTCTGGCCCCAGACGCATTCCGGGCACCGCTGGCGTTTGCGCTCGACCGATGATATCGCCCGCGAAGTAGCGTTCGCGAAAGATGCGTTTCCTTATGTGAAGGAAATATTCTTTGACGACGACACCTTCAATTATCAGAAAGCGCGCACCCTGGAACTGTGCCGTAAACTGAAACCGTTGAATTTCACGTGGTCGTGCACCTCGCGCGTGACGACGGATTACGACACGTTGAAGGCCATGAAGGATTCCGGCTGCCGGCTGCTGATTGTGGGCTACGAATCGGGCGACCAGCAGATCCTGAAAAACATCAAGAAGGGCGCCACAATCGACATGGCGCTGCGGTTCACCGATAATTGCAAGAAGTTGGGTTTGATCGTGCACGGCGATTTTATCATCGGCCTGCCGGGGGAAACTCGCGACACCATCCGCAAGACTATCGATTTCGCCAAGCGCCTGGATACCGAAACGATCCAGGTTTCGCTTGCTCATGCGTATCCTGGCACCGAGTTTTACGAGCACGCCAAGCAGAACGGCCTGGTGACCATCGAAACCATGACCGACGAGGGCGGACATCAGCTTCCGAACGTCATTTATCCGGGGTTGGATCGCGGCGAGCTGGTGGAATTGGTGGAGCAGTTCTACGGGGAATATTACTTCCGTCCGCGCGTAATATGGCGCGTGGTGCGCAAGGCTATCTTCGACACGAGTGAGCGTAAGCGTCTGGCGAAGGAAGCGCGGGAGTACCTGGCGTTGCGCTCCAAGCGAAAGAAATTTGTAGCCTCCGAGCGGAAGGCTCTGGCTACGGCTAATTCCGGTGACTGACTGTGCGCGAGCAGGCGGGTCTGGAGACCCGCCGCAGACCTGGAGGTCTGCCCCACAATAGCCATGGACTTATACGCGACGCATCTGCGCCTCAAGACCCGCTTCTTCACGCTGCTGGTAGTGCTCAGCAGCGTGTGCGGGAATTTCTCGCTGAGTTGGGGAATGCGCCAGGTCGGACGTCTGCTCACATTCTCGCCGCTGGCGTACCTGCGGGCGGTTTTCAATCCCTGGGTGGCTTTGGGTATCTCGCTGTTGGTGCTCTGGCTCTTCTCACATATGACTTTGTTGAGTTGGGCGGATCTGAGCTATGTGCTGCCGGTGACCTCCATTGGCTACGTCCTATCGGCCCTGGCAGGCAGGCTGTTTCTGCACGAAGCCATTACTGTCTGGCGCTGGATGGGCATTCTTTTGATCGTGGCCGGCGTAGCCCTGGTGGCGCGCACCGCCCCGCATCGTTCCGGAGCGCCGTCATGAAGTGGCTGCTGGTGGCTGTGATCGCCTCGGCCACAACTCTCTCGGATGTGCTGCAGGCCGCGGCGATGAAGCGTCAGGGCGAAATCCGCGACTTCCGCCCCGGAGCGTTGCGCCGCTTGCTGGCCATACTGGCGCGCAATAAGCTGATCGTGATCTCGGTGGTGGCCATGACCATTTCCTTCTTCGCGTTCATCGCCCTGCTCTCGGTGGCCGATTTCAGTTTCGCGGTGCCCGCTACCGCTGTCAGCTACGTGCTCGAAACCATCTTCGCCAAATATCTGCTGAAGGAGCCGGTAAGCTGGGGGCGCTGGGCGGGCGCATCGCTGGTGGCCTGCGGCGTAGCGCTTCTGGCACGGTGAGGTGGCTGGCGGTTCCCGCGCTCGCCTCGGCGGTGTATTGGCTGCTGGCGATCATAGCGGCCATTCAGTGGCGCAGATCGGCGGCACGTGCAACCAGCCCCACCACCGCTGTCTCGATCCTGAAGCCGGTACACGGCCGTGACCCGCACTTCTACGAGGCCATACGGTCGCACGCGGTGCAGGATTACCCGCAATACGAAATCCTGTTCGGCATGAGTCGCGCCGATGATCCCGCGGCCGGCGATGTCCGCCGACTCATCGCCGAATTTCCCGCGCGCCAGATCCGGCTGATCGTCACATCCACGAAGATGCCGAACGCCAAAGTGGGAGTACTCGCCGATCTGGCTGCCGCAGCCCGTTACCCGCTCCTGCTGATCAACGATAGCGATATAACGGTGGCGCCAGACTATCTCCAGCAGGTGACGGCGCTCCTGGACCAGCCCCGTACCGGCTTGGTCACCTGTCTCTATCGCGCGCAGTCCGATAGCTGGCCCGGGCGTGGGGAAGCTCTCGGTGTGGCGACCGAATTCGCGCCGAGCGTGCTGGTGGCCCGGATGCTCGGCTCGGTGGAATTCGCGCTGGGATCCACTATGCTCCTGCGCGCGGAAGATCTACGGCGGATCGGCGGCTTCGCGGCGATCGGCCAGTATCTGGCCGACGATTATCAACTCGGGCGCCACGTCCGCCGGTTGGGCCTGCGCGTGGCGTTCGCTCCAACCATTGTGGAAACGCACCTGGGAGGCGCGAGTTGGGGTGAAGTCTGGCGGCACCAACTGCGCTGGTCGCGCGCCATCCGCGTTTCGCGGCCGGGGGGCTACTTCGGCTACCTGGTCACGCACGCCACGTTCTGGTCGCTGGTCGCCATCGCCGCGGGGGCGTGGCCGATCGGCGTGGCGGCGCTGGCCATCCGTCTGGTGGGCGGAATCTGGGTGGGCTGGGGCGTGCTGCGCGACGTTTCCGCGCTACGCCGCGCGCTTTGGATCCCCTTTCGCGACCTCTGGGGATTCGCCGTTTGGGTGAGCGCGCTATCCGGCAATACCGTCGAGTGGCGAGGCACGCGCATGCGGCTCTCGCGGGACGGTATAATACTATCAGACCTTTAGTTATTATTAACGGGTCGTGGAGGTCAGCGTGATCGTTCTATTGTTCGGACCGCCCGGCTGCGGCAAAGGCACGCAGGCTACGTCGATAGCCCACCGTTTCCAGATACCCGCGATTTCGACCGGCGAAATGTTCCGCGCCGAGTGCAAGGCAGGCACCGAACTGGGCCGGCGGGCGTGCTCGATTCTGAAATCCGGAGGCCTGGTCGGCGATGAGATCGTGGACCAGATCGTGGCCGCCAGGATCCGCCAGCCGGATTGCGCCGCCGGCTTTCTGCTGGATGGCTACCCGCGCACGCTGGAACAGGCCACGTTCCTGGATGGCCTGGTGCGCAAGTTGGGCCTGCCCAGACCCATGGCCATTCTGTTGGACGTGCCTGCCGAGGTGCTGGTCTCGCGCATCACCGCGCGCCGCCAGTGCGGCCATTGCGGGCGCATTTACAATATGCTCTCGCAGCCGCCTAAAGTGGGGGAGATCTGCGACGACGATGGAACGCCGCTGATCCGCCGCGAGGACGATACCGAGGAAGTTATTCTGGCGCGGCTGAAGGCTTACCACGATGCGACCGGTCCGGTGATCGCCTATTACCGGAATGGCGGATGCCAGCGTGTGGATGCCACCGGCACACCTGGAGCGATCGCGCGCCAAATCGAAAGCCTGCTAGCCGGCGATTGCGAATCGGTCGGCTGTTAGCGTCGTGACGCATGCGGGCGTACCATACTAAAAGTATGGCCGATCCGTCGCGTCGCCTGCCGGAGAATGCCGCGGGCCCATTTTTCGTCGATTCCACCTGCATCGACTGCGACACCTGCCGGCAGATTGCACCCGCCACATTCGGTGAGACCGGTGATTACGCTTTCGTCAAACTCCAGCCGCAGTCAGCAGAGGAACAGCGGGCGGCTTATCGGGCATTGGTGGCTTGCCCCACAGCGTCGATCGGCGCGGCCGACAAATCAGGTGTCGCCGCCGCCGTCAGCGAGTTCCCATTTCCACTGGCGCCGGGATTGTTTTATTGCGGCTTCAATTCGCGCAAATCGTTCGGCGGTAACAGCTACTTTTTTGAGCATCGCGCGGGCAACTGGCTCATCGATGCGCCTCGCTTTGTCGAACACCTGGTCCGCCGGTTCGAGGAGAGGGGCGGCCTCCGCTACATTTTCCTGACACACCGCGACGATGTCGCCGATGCCGCGCGGTATGCGGCGCGCTTCGGAGCCCAGCGAATCATCCATCGTCTGGAGCTTCCGGCGCAGCCGGATGCGGAGCGCGTCCTCGATGGTTTCGAGCCCGTCGAACTTGCCCCCGGCTTTCTCGCGATTCCCACGCCTGGCCACACCCGCGGACACTGCGTACTGCTGGCGCAGGAGCGATTCTTGTTTACCGGAGATCACATCTGGTGGAGCCGGCATCGCCGGCGCATCACCGCTTCGCGCGATTACTGCTGGTACTCCTGGCGCGAGCAGATTGCCTCGGTTCGCCTGCTGGAGAGCTATGTGTTCGAGTGGATTCTGCCAGGACATGGCGAGCGGGTGCATTTCGCTCCGAATCATATGGCACGCGAAATGGCCCGCCTGACGAGCGAGATTTCCGAGCCGCGCGCGTGAGCAGCGGTCTCCGCCGCCGTGCGCTAACGGTCGCAGCCGGGCGAGATACTGTAAAAGGAATTGCCCTTGTAATCCAGTTCTTTCAGGCCTTGCTGAGATGTATAGAAGCCTTCGATGACCTTGCGCTTGAGCCACGCAATAAACGGATCATCTTCGGCTTGCTCACCGGGGCGTGCGAGCCCTGCCCGGCAGACTTGTTGAGCATCGAACGTCTCCAACTCATATACGGCCTCTTCACCGTAATAAGCGATCGCCAGCGTACGGTGCGCCGGAGAGAGCAACCGCGCCGCCTCCCGGACGGCCGCCCCGTCGTGCACCAGCAGGTCGATCCACGCCGTGATTTCCGGTACCGGCGGTGTTCCCGGATCTTCACCAAGAATCATGGCGACGAGACCGGCAAGTTGTTGGTATTCCTTAACGGCAAAAAACAATGGCGAGGGCCAGGACTCGCCGGCGGCCACCGGTTTCAAAACATGCGCCAGATGATCGGCTGATGGCTGAAAAAGGCCCGGGGGCAACGGCGCCTCGGCATCAGCAGACAGGTCCTGAGAAGTCAACCCGCTGAGTGCCATACCGCTAGATACCTGCAGCAGCCAATCACGCCGGGTAAGTTCGTCCGGATCCGTCATAAGTTCCCTTTCCTCGATTCGGAAGCGATGTAATCTGCGGCGCGCACGGAGATCGCCATGATAGTCAAGGTGGGCTCGTAGCAACCCTGAGTGACGAAGCAAGCGCCGTCAGTGACGAATACGTTACGGGCATCGTGCACCTGGTTGAACCGGTTTACTACGCTCTTGTTCGGATCGTTGCCCATGCGCGCGGTCCCACACTCGTGGATGTTCTTGCCGAAAACGCTCAGCCTTTCCGAAGGGCGCTGGCGCTCGGCCACATGCAGTTCGTCCAGAATCTCGTTCAAGCGTGCGTGCATGGCGCGCGCCATAGCATGCTCGTTCTCGCCGTAACTCGCGTTGATGTGCAGCACCGGAATTCCCCATGCGTCCGTTTGCGACGCATCCAGCTTCACGTAGTTGTCGAAGCGCGGCAGACACTCGCCCTGCGCATAAATGCCGAAGTGATAGGGAATCTCCTGGCTCACTTTGCGCCGAAACTCGCGGCCGAATCCCCGAATACCGAATGCATGTCCGTAGAGCTCCTGCTGGCTATCGCCGGCGAGATAGTAGCCCCGCAGGAAATCTTTGTTAGTGAAGCGCGGATCGGCATTGACATACTTCGGGATGATGTAACCCGCCGGACGCCCCACCGGCTCCCGGTGCGACGATTTCAGCGCGGGCAGAATGCCGCCGCCGTCTTCCAACGTGAAATGGTCCATCAGGTAATGCCCCAGCACTCCCGACGAAGCTCCCACGCCATCCGGGTAGCGCGGCGACCGCGAGTTGAGCAGGATGCGTGTGGATTCCAGAGCGCCGGCTGCCAGAACCACGACGCGTGCACGCGCTTCCCGCTCGGCCCGCGTCTGGCGATCGAGGAAGATTACGCCGTCAGCTTTGCCGCCGTCGTTCATGACTAAATGACTCACGATCGCGCCGTTCACCAGCGTGAGTCGTCTAGTGCGCGCGGCGTCCGGAAGGGTCGTCGACGGACTGTTGAAGTATGAGGCGGTATAGCAGCCGCGCTGGCACTGATCGCAGTAGTGGCAGGCGGGCCGGCCATTGTGCGGCACCGTCAGATTGGCGGTGCGATCCGGTATAACCCGCCAGCCGAAGCGGCGCTCCACGATTTTGCCGGCATGCGCCTCGCCGCAGGATAGACGCATGGCGGGCAGGAATCTCCCATCCGGAAACTGCGGAAGCCCTTCCACCGACCCGCTGACGCCGATATATTGCTCCACTCGATCATAGTATGGTTCCAGGTCTTTGTAAGTGACAGGCCAGTTCTCGCCATAACCGTCCCGCGCGGCTCCCTGAAATTCGAAGTCACTGTAACGATAACTGACACGCGCCCAACAGAAGGTCTTACCGCCCACCTGCCGGCCGCGTATCCACATGAATGGCTTGTCTGGAGGGAAGGTGTAAGGGAGTTCCAGGTCGTTGATGAAGAATTGATGACTATATTCGTCGCATGCGTAGCAAAGCCGCTGCACCGGCTGATCCTGAAGGAGCGACTTCTGATCGCCGAAGCCGCGATAGCGCATGCGGTAAGGCCATACATGCTCAGTGAAATCGCGCGCCGGACTGCGCGGCGGTCCAGCTTCCAGCAACAGCACTTCCATGCCCTGCTCGGTCAGGATTTTGGCGACCCAGCCGCCACTGGCGCCGGAACCGATTACGAGCGCGTCATAAAGCCTGGTCTGGGGCATCGCTCAAGTCTTCCTGGACATCGTCCCTCTGAGCATTATCGCAAGAAAGCTGTTTTCTGGCTGGTGGTTGGCGCGGCCTTTGGTGCCGGCACAACGACGAGAAGGCGGCGGCTGGCTCTCGTAACGCCGATACGTTCTCCTGAATATGGCTCCAGGATCACGAGTCCTATAAGTCACAGTTCTATAAGTCATAGTAAGTGTCTTAGTATTTTCGGCTGGTATGCAAGCTAGTATAATCGTCCGGTATTTGGAACTCTAATTTCAATCGAGGATCGACATAAATGACGAGAAAATGTAACATTCTCTACGCCCCCTACGCCGCAGGAAGGCGTCATTGTCAGTAAGAAAGCGTTGGATGCGGTCGACGAACAGCAGAAATTCAAGATGTATTACGACTACCGCGAGCCGGTCAAACAGATCCCGTCGCACCGTATGCTCGCCATCCGCCGGGGTGAGACCGAAAACGTCCTCTACTTCCTCATCGAACTCGATCCGCATCGCCCGCTCGACATCATCAAGAGCAAGATCCACAAACAGCCCGGCGACTGGACTCCCCAATTGAACCTCGCGGCGGAAGACGGGTGGAAGCGCCTGCTCAGTAGTTCCATCACCGGGGAAGTCCGCCTGGAACTCAAGCACCGCGCCGACACCGATGCCATTCAGGTTTTCCGTGAGAATCTGCAGAACCTGCTGCTCGCCGCTCCCGCCGCCCAACTCACCGTACTTGGACTGGACCCCGGCATCCGCACCGGCTGCAAGATTGCGATCGTCAACGACACCGGCAAATTTCTCGGTCACGATGTCATTTACCCGTTCCAGCCCAAGAACGACATGGCCGGCGCGGAGCGGACCTTGCGCGCCCTGATCGATAAATTTGGCGTCCGGGCTATCGCGATTGGCAACGGTACCGCTTCGCGCGAAACCGATGCGTTCGTCCGCGACTTTCTCAAGAAAGAAGGCCTCTCGTCGGTGTTCTGCGTGATGGTCAACGAGTCTGGCGCCTCCATCTATTCCGCCTCCGAAATCGCGCGCCAGGAGTTCCCCGACCTCGACCTCACCGTCCGCGGCGCCATCTCCATAGCGCGCCGCTTACAGGACCCCCTGGCCGAACTGGTTAAGCTCGACCCCAAGTCCATCGGCATCGGCCAGTATCAGCATGACGTCGATCAGAAGCAGCTGCAAAAATCGCTTGAGGCAGTAATTGAAAGCTGCGTCAACCGCGTCGGCGTGGACCTCAACAGCGCTTCCTGGGCCCTGCTTCGTTATGTCGCCGGCGTCAATGAACGCACCGCTCAGAAAATCGTCGAGTTCCGCAACGAACATGGCCGTTTTCGATCCCGCGTTCAATTGACCGCCGTACCCGGCATCGGTCCCAAGACCTTCGAGCAGGCCGCCGGCTTCCTGCGAATCCGTCATGGCGATCATCCCCTGGACATCACTGCGGTGCACCCGGAGTCTTACCCTTTGGTCGAACAAATCGCCAGGAGCCTGAACGTTACGATCGAGCAGCTCATCGCACAGCCTGCGCTGCTGGAGAAGATCGACAAAGGCAGGCTGGCCGCCGGCGTGTACACCCTGAACGACATTCTGGAAGAGCTTCGAAAACCCGGCCGCGACCCGCGCGACACCTTTCTAGCGCCCAGCTTTAACGACAATGTGAAGGACATCGGGGACTTGCAGGTGGGAATGACGCTCGAAGGCATCGCGACCAACGTTACCAAGTTCGGAGTCTTCGTCGATATCGGCGTTCATCAGGATGGACTGGTACACATCAGTGAACTGGCGGATCGTTACGTCAAGGAACCGAGCGATGTGGTCAAGGTTGGCCAGATCGTGAAGGTGCATGTGCTCAGCGCCGACGCGAAAACCAAGCGGATCTCCCTGTCGATGAAGACGCCCGGTGTGAAGCCGGCGCCAGGTGCGGCGCCAAAGCAACAGCCCACGATGGACGACAGGTTGGCCGCCCTGGCGGATCGTTGGAAAAAACGATGAGGCAAGGCTGCCTGGCGACGGATCGAAAGTGTAAATCCGTACACGCGCTCGCCCGGTTTTGAATTATAAGCCTGCTGGGCGCCAAGAGCGCGCTAAGCTCAGATGGAGAGCGTTTCTTAGGGTAAGGAGAGACTATGAGCGATACAAGTGCAGGAGACCGAGCGGCATTCTTCCTGGTGGGGGCCGCGATCGGCGCGGCGGCAGCACTGCTGCTGGCACCAGAGTCAGGCGCACGAACTCGCCGGAAATTGGTCCGCAAAGGAGAAGAAGTCGCCGATTATCTGATCGACGCGGGCAAGGAACTGGTAGAGAAATGCGAGGATCTGTACGAGCGCAGCGGAGAACTGGCGGAGGATGCGAGGCGCGAGTTGTCCGGGAAGTATCGCGCACTACATGATCAAAGCAAGCAACTGCTGGAGGAGACCGAGGCGATTGTCCGGCGTGCAAAACGCGCCGCCGCGGGCAAGTAATTGGGAGGGGCGCGCCGGCACCGCCAGCTTGCGGATCGCCCTCGCCCAGCCCCATGCCGCTGCGGTGCGTCAGCAGGCCGCGGATAGCGATCTATTTCGTTACGTAAGGATCGTACATCTGGAACCACCGGCATCGCCAGCACCGCGGCGGTGAAAGCTTTGGTGGCGCGCAATTTTTAGCGGCCACTTTGCTACACATCCAGACCTACCGATCGCATCAACTCCAGCGCATTGCTTTTCTCCACCACGCCCGCGTGCAGCCGGTAATCGAACGTCATGCGCCCATTCGCGAACTGATCCTCGAAGTGCACGTTTGCGGCCCGCTGCCCGAGCGCTCCGACCACTTGCGCCAGCGCCAGGTCGTGCGTGGTCACCAGGCCCGTGGCTCCGCGTTCCACGAGGCCGCGCACGATGGCCTCGGCGCCGATACGCCGGTCGTGCGAGTTAGTGCCGTGCAGCAGTTCATCCAGCAGGAACAGCACCGGTAGCGGGCCGGCGGTCAGTTCCATGATCTGGTGTAGCCGCGTGATCTCGGCATAGAAGCGCGAGGTGCCGTCCTGCAACGAATCCAAAGTGCGTATGGACGCTCCCAGGGCGAGCCGCGACATCCGCAGCGCCCGCGCACAGACGGGCGCGCCAGCCTGCGCCATTACGGCGTTGATGCCCACCGTGCGCAGCAGCGTGCTCTTGCCGGACATATTCGATCCGCTCACAATCAACACGCGCAATTCGCCGCCCAGCCGCACACTGTTGCGCACCACGCGCGTCTGATCGATCAGCGGATGCGCCAGTTCCTCGCCATCAAAGCCGGACTCACCGGATATGAACTCCGGAAACACGTCCGCGGGATGCTCGAAAGCATACGCTGCCAGCGCGCATAGCGCTTCGATCTCGCCCACCGCGTCCAGCCAGCGCCGCATTGCGGGACCGGACACGCGGCGCCACGCTTCGATGGCGAAGGCCAGTTGCTCGGTCCACAGCATGAGCGGCCCCACGGCGCGCATGAACGGGTTCTCGCGCGAGTCCAGCATCTCGATCAGCCGGTCCAGCTTCGCCATACGGACCGACGGCGGCAAGCCGGCTATATCCAGCGCGGCGCGCAGCGCCACCAGCCGCCCGGATGTGAAGCGCTCCCGCTCCAACCGGGCCAGCACCTTCGCCAACAGGGCCAGATCGTGCGCCGGTTGTTCCACCGCCTCCGCCACGCGCGCCACCTCGCGCCGGTAGCGCGCGATGAAGATGGCCACCGCGGCAAGCATCGCAAAAAACGGATCGCGCCATCCCCGCACGGCCCATAACACGGCGGAGGCGGCCACCAGGCACGGAATCACGAAGGTGATCACGCGCGCCCGGCGCGATTCCAGCAGGTGCGGCATTTCGCCCCAGGCCGCCAGTTCCGCCGGATGCACGCCGGTGCGGAAGTCTTCGCCCACCACCGCGAGGTCTTCGCGCAAATCCAGCATAGGGCGCAATTCGTTGATAGCTTCGTGCCGCGCCCGCAATACCGCTGGCTCGCCGCCCGCGAGCAGCCACTGCGCCAGCGTATCCTCGCCCATGCGTGTGCGGGCGGTCGACAGCAGTTCGAATAGCGATCCTCGGCCAAAGAGATCCAGATCCGCCGCGTACGGATGGGCATGATCCAGGAACCGCTCGCCGGTTTCGCCGTGACCCACCCACTGCCCATCGAGCCGCGCCAGCGCCCGCTCGTAGTGCGAAACGGCCCGCGCTTCCACGCGGCGCGCGCGCAGCACCCGCTCATGCGCCACGATCAGGCACACGAATACCGCGGCCGGCAATCCCAGCCAAAACGGGCTGAGCGCTTCTCGTCCCCAAGCCAGCCACGCCAAAACAGCCGCGCTCAAAAAGACCAGCAGCCGCAAGTTGCCGATGGTGCGGTGCCGTTGATCGTGGCGTGCCACGGCCGCGCGGCGCGCCTCCAGTCTCTCGGTATATGCGGTGCGTGGATCGGTGGGCATGCGCTTGAACCATGATATATTTATGGCCATGCCGAGCGGCTACATCCCGATTTTTATCTTCCTGGCAATCGCGATTGCATTCCCCGTAGTGACCATCATTGTCGCCAAACTCATCCGGCCCTCTTCTCCCTCCACCACCAAGCTGGAAGCCTACGAATGCGGCATCAAGGCCGCCTCGGACTCGCGCGGACGCTACACCGTGCGCTTCTACATCATCGCGATTCTGTTCGTGATCTTCGATGTGGAGACCATCTTCCTGTTCCCGTGGGCGGTCCGGTATAAGACGCTGGGCTGGTTCGGCGTGGCTGAGGTTGTGGTGTTCCTGGCGATACTCGTAGTGGGTTACATCTGGGCATACAAAAAGGGCGCGCTGGAGTGGGTGTAAGGGATAAGACGCACAGACGCTTGCGATCGCGCTAGCGGTGCGCAAAGCGACTATGTGATTGGGCCCAGGATTACGGCGTGCCACCGAGGCTTCCGGCCACCAGCGGTGTGTATGAAATCGTCGCTCCGGAGGGGTCGCTGAATGCCAGCTTTACGACTACGGTGGTATTGGGCGCCAACGCAGATCCTTCGGGAAGCGGGACGGTATACCGGCTGCCAATAGGCGCGAAGCATGCCGTTGCCTCCCATTTGTTCACGAGGGTGACTGCGGACGGGAGGTCCTGCAGAATAAAGAACAGGGGACCGTTCACGGCCGTTGTGCCTGCGTTGGCCAGAGCGACGTCCTGCCGATATATGCGATTGGTGGGGTCGTAGAAGATCTTGCTGCTGGAAATAGTGATGCCTTCCGCGACATAAGCGCTACACGTGCTGACGGTAAGAGCGGAAAGCATCGCGCGGCTGAGGTCATAGCTGCCTGTATCGGTAATAATCACGCTGGTCAGCACCTGGCTGTCAAATGCGGCGGGCAGAATGTACTCCTGGCGGTCCAGCCGCTGACCATCTCCATTTGTCCAGACTTGGATGGTGCTGGTGTTATTGATGGTGCTTGTATATCCGCCGCTGTTGTAATTGCGGACATTCACGCCACCCACCAGCGGCCGCGTAGCGGTCGCGCCGCCGCTCCCGGTGAAAGTGACATACAGATAGGGATTTGGGCCCGCCTCGCCCCGGAATGTGTTGAGCAAAGTGAAGACCGAGGTGACGCCCGACACACCAACGGGAATGGTCAGACTGACGGTGCCCGATCCACAATTTCCCGCTACGGAGCCGCTCCAATAATTATTGGGATTGGTCGGAATGTCGAAGGGGACGCCTCCGTAATTCTGGCTCCCGGATGGAAATGTGCTTCCGTTGACGATCGAGTTATCGCAAAAGGGAGATGTCCACAGCACATTCACCAGGGCGCTGATATCGATGGGAATCTCGCCTGCGCGAGATGACGCGGCAGTGAACGCGATGGCCAGGATCAAGTAGGAGACGCTGAAGTCGGCTTTCATCCGACAAATCCTCCTCCGTGCGAGCCACACGGTTTTGACTAATACCCCGAGAGCGGCGCTAACCTGGCTCGGACTTCGTCAACTGTATCCACGGGCACTGGCCGAGCTTGTCCGCCAGGCGGGCCTTCCATCGACACTTCTTATATGTCGGCGAGGATCACACCCGTGGCGCCACAGCCACTCGGAACGATCGCTTCAAAGGGATATCCTTTGCGCTGGTTCGTGACCGGGCAAACCAGCGCCAAACCCGACTTCGCATTATACAGCCCGGGACTCAGCACCAGGGCCGGACGCCGGCCGGCCTGCTCGCGCCCCGCCTGAGGATCGAACGTCAGCCACACGAAATCACCCGCCTCGGGTTGACGCCGGTCTTCACCAGGATTCCTCGCCGGAAGGGGGTCCCCAGTCCGTCTCCCGATGCGGGTTTCTGGACGTGATCCGCGAGACCAGTTCCGATAAATCGTAGCGCCGGCGTGTGGAGCGCAGCACGATGGTTCCGTCACGTTCAAGATTCAGTGTCTCGCTTCGCATCTTGGATCTACTTTGAATATACAACAGCAATGTCGCGACCAGGAACTTTCGCCCTCCACTATCGGTCTAAAGCTCCGATGCTGGAAGTGCGTGCCCTAACCAAACGATACCCCGGTACCCTAGCCGTCGACCATGTCTCGTTCACCGCTTTGCCGGGTGAAGTGACCGGCTACCTCGGACCGAACGGCTCCGGCAAATCCACCACGGTTAAAATGATTACCGGGCTGCTCGATCCCACCGCGGGCGAAATCTTATATCGCGGCCGGCCAGTGCGCGACCACCTCGTCGAGTTCAAGAGCATTCTAGGCTACGTGCCCGAGGAGCCGTACCTCTACCCGCACCTGACCGGCGCGGAGTACCTGGAACTGACCGGCGAATTGCGCGATCTGCCCGCCGCCACGCTGTCTGGAAAAATCAACGCGCTACTGGAACTGTTCTCGCTGGCTGGCGACCGGCACGCGCCGATTTCATCCTACTCGAAAGGCATGCGCCAGAAGATCCTGATTGCGGCCGCGATTCTCCACGATCCCGAGGTGATCATCTTGGACGAGCCCTTTTCCGGGCTGGATGTGCATGCCGCCATGGTCCTGCGCAGCCTGATCCGGTCGTTGGCGGCTGACGGGAAGACGGTGCTCTTCAGCTCGCATGTGCTCGAAGTGGTAGAGAAGGTCTGCCACCGCGTGGTGATCCTGCACAAAGGGCGCGTGGTAGCGAACGACTCCATCGACAGGCTGCGCGATCTGATGGCGCTGCCCACACTGGAGGATATCTTCGCGCAGTTGGTGACCGATACTGATCCCGACGCCACCGCGCGCCAGATCGCGGAAGTGGTCCGCCGATGACCGCGCCACGCACCGGTGAGCGGCGCCAATTCCGTGCGCTGGTGCGCCTGTTTGCTTACCGGTTCTTCGATACCGACATTATTTCGGTGCGCGGCGATCTCTCGTCGCTGCTCTCGCAGTTCGCCGCACTGCTGGCGGCGCTCAGCCTGGTGCTGGTGATGGCGGCCGGACCGAAGTACGCGGGGCTATACCAGCACCCCACCGCATCGCAGCTCGGCGCCGCCGCCTGGGCCGATCAGGAATTCCTGATCTCCACGTCGATGGCCATCGTCGGCGTGTTCACACTACTGCTTTGGGATGCGCTCTTTCCGGATCGGCGCGATTGCATGATCCTGGGGACCCTGCCGGTGCGCGTTCGTACCGTGTTTCGCGCTAAGGTCGCCGCACTGGGAACGGCGCTGGGGCTGACCGTGGTCACCGTCAATGCCTTCACCGGGTTGGTCTGCCCGTTTCTGATCGTACGCGGCGCCGGCATGTGGGACGCGGTGCGCAGCTTTGCGGCTTACTGGCTGGTCATTTCGCTGGCTTCGGTTTTTGTCTTTCTGCTGCTGCTCGGCCTGCAAGGCGTGGCGCTGCATCTGCTGCCGCACGGGCGTTTCCTGCGGTGGTCCAGTTGGATTCAGACGGTCGCGTTTTTCGACGTGCTCACGTTGTACTTCCTCACTCCGCCGCTGGCCAATCCACAGGCGCTGGCCGATCCTCGAAACCGGCTGTGGTATACGCTGATTCCGTCGTACTGGTTCTTCGGGCTGTTTCAGTTAATGACGGGATCCACTAGTGCTGCAATGCATGCGCTGGCACGCCGGGCCATGATCGCGTGCGGATCGGCCGTGCTGGTGGCCGGGGTGTCGTATGCGCTGGCCTATGCGCGCCAGATGCGCCGCACAGTGGAGCAGTCGGGCATCGCACCCGCCGCCTCTCGTCGCTGGCGCGGTGTCTCGCTGTGGAGGGCCATCGCGCGGTTGATCGCGCGCCGCGCGCCGGAGCGGGCCATCCTGGTCTTCATTGGACGCGCGGTGGCCCGCAGCCGGCAGAATCGCCTGCTATTGGCGATTTACGCCGGCATGGGAATGGCGTACGTGTTCAGCCAGGTGGCCTACGTGCTGTATCGTTCACGCGCAACCGATTTCGGCGCGATAGAAGGACGCATCCAGACGGCCATGGGCATTCCGTTCATCATGCTGTTCTTCCTGGTTGCCGGGCTGCGCGTCTCGTTCTCGATTCCAGTGGAAGTGCGGGCAAACTGGATTTTTCGCCTGACCGATGCATTCAGCCGCGGCGCCTATTTGAGCGCCACGCGCAAGGCAATGCTGTGTCTGGCGCTGGCGCCGGTGCTGGCGATCGCAGCGCCGATTTACCTGTACGTGTGGCCGTGGCCGAGAGCGCTAGGGCACATCGTGTTCGTGACGGCGTTGGGTCTGCTGCTTATCGAACTGGCCCTCACCGGATTCGTCAAGGTGCCCTTCACTTGCTCGTATCTGCCGGGCAAAGCCAATCTGAAGATCATGTTTGGCGTATATTGGGGGCTGCTCATGATCGTGCCGGAACTCGTCACCGATGCCGAACTGGCAGGGTTGCGCAGCCCGGCGAGGTACGCTTGGCTGCTCGGGCTCACACTGCTTGCGTGGCTGGCGGCGGTACAGCGCGGACGCTGGGCCCGCGCCCGCGTGCCCACGCTCAGTTTCGAGGAGCATCCGGAGCCGGCCGTCGTGGGATTGGGTTTGGGTGGGGCAGACCTCCAGGTCTGCGGCGGGTCTCCAGCCCCGCCTTGGACCACCATTGAAGCAGATGTGCGGTCCCGTCAGTGAAACAACTGCGGCGCGAATTCATCCAGGTAATTGCGCCAGTTGATCCAGGTATGTCCGCCGGCGCTCTCGTGAAACTCCGGCGCGAAGCCGTGCTTCTTGAGCATTTCAATGGTGGCCTTGGTGGTGGGGATCAGGCGGTCCTCGCTACCGGTGCCGAACCACAGAAGCTTCAACCCCGGCTTCAAAGCGGCGTCATCCAGCATGGCGGCGCGCTGCTGCTCCCACTCGGGTGGAGGCGCGGGAGTCGATCCTCCGCCACGGCCGAAAGAGAAGACCCCGGCGCTGAACACGCCGATGTAGGCGAACCGGTCCAGATGCGACATGGAGATGTTCAAGGTTTGTCCGCCGCCCATGGAGAGTCCCGCGATGGCCATGTGCGGGCGGTCCGTTAGCACGCGATAATGCGACTCGACGAAGGGCATGATGTCGTTGACAAAATCCTCAGCAAACTCGTCGCGTGTGGGACGCGGGCCCCCGGGCCCGGGGAAATTCGCCGTCGTATGGCCGGCCGGCATCACCACCACCATCGGCTGCGCTTTCTTCGCCGCGATCAGGTTATCCAAAATGAATCCCGCACGGCCTACCGACGTCCACGAATCGTCACAGTCGCCCGCGCCATGCAGCAGATAAAAGATCGGATACTTGCCGTTTCCCAACTCATACCCTGGCGGGGTGTAGACGTGCATGCGCCGGAAGCGCTCCAGCGCGGTCGAATAATAAGTCACGGATGCAACCGCGCCATGCGGCACCTTGGCCGTGTCCATGAATTCGGCGCCGGGCACATAGACCAGGCTCCACGAATTGGTATTCGATTCGCTGACCGCCGGATTGCGCGGGTCCATGGTGGGCACGCCGTCCACCATGAAAGTGTAGCGGTACGCGCCGGGATCGACCGGCCCGACCGTGGCCGACCACACGCCGTCGTCATCTTTCGAAAACGCCGGGCCTTCGCGCGGCAGCCCCTGGATATCGCTGGCGCGCAGTCCGACAGCTTTGGCCTGGGCCGCCAGGATGCGGAATACGATCCGGTGGTCCGGCGAGACCTCCGGCGAAACGACCCGCATCGCCAGCGGCACACTCTGCGCTGCTGCGGGTGGCGGCCCGGGCGGACGGGCGTCCTGCGCGCGTGCCGTCGTGGCGATAAAGGGAGCAGCCAAAACGGCCAAAACAAGGGCCGCGATGTATGACGTGTGTTTCATTTGATTCCTCCTTACGGTGTTTCCCACTGTCCCGATTCCGCCGAACGGAACAGCGCATCGATGACGGCCATGTTGCGGACAGCATCCTCGATCGGCACGGGCACCTCGCCCTCGCCGCGTATGGCACGCGAAAACAGGTCGCCCTGAATTGTGTACTGATCGCAGACCGGGAAGGTCTCGGTCTCAATCCCCGCGCCAAACAGGTCGGAGCCGTCGTCGATGAAAATGCGGCAAGCGCGGTCCGGCGGCGCGTTGAAGGGAATTTCGATTTCGATCCGGCCGCGCGTTCCGCATAAGTGCATGCGCTGGTAAGGGACCAGTTGGGTGGAGCAGGTGAACACCGCCTGGCCGGAAGGATAATCGAGCATACCCGAGGTGAGGCGATCGGTTTGCATCTCCGGGTCGCGCTCGATCAGGGCCATCACCTGGCGGGGTTCCTCGCCGAAGATGAACCGCGAGGTATTGACGGGATAGGACCCGATATCGTACAGCCCTCCGCCGCCCCACGCGCGCACATTGCGGATATTGGCCGGGTCGCGATTGAAGTAACTGAATGCGCCCAGTATGGCGCGCAGCTCGCCGATACGGCCGCCGCGCACCAGCTCGCGGGCGCGCAGCCATTGCGGATGCGTGCGCACCATGAAAGCCTCACCCATCTTGACGCCGGTGCGCTTTTGGATTGCGAGCAACTGGCGGGCCTCGGCGGCATCGAGCGATAGCGGTTTCTCGCAAAGCACGTGCTTGCCGGCCTCAGCCGCGCGCACCGACCACGGTACGTGCATGTGATTGGGCAGGGGGTTGTAGATGGCCTCGACTTCGGGATCGGCCAGTAGCTCTTCGTAAGAGCCGTAGGCTTTCGGGATGCCCAACTCCTCGGCTGCCTGCCGGGCTTTCGGCAGCTCGCGCGAAGCGATGGCAACAATCTGGCAAAATTCGCCGCGCTGCATGGCAGGTATGACTTTCTTCAAAGCGATACGGGCGGCGCCCAGGACGCCCCAACGGACTTTGCGCATAATGAACCCCTAACGTCTCACCATACAGCATTTCGGAGCGCCTCATGCGATATTGGTCGTGATTGGCAGAAGCGCGACAACGCATCGTGGTGCTGGTGGGCCTGCCGGGATCCGGAAAATCGACCTGGCTCAAGCGCCAGGGGATCACGGCGATATCATCGGACTGGATCCGCCAGGTGCTGGTCGACGACGCTACCGATCAGACGATCCATGCGCGCGTCTTCCTGACCATGCGATATCTGCTGCGGCACCGGTTAGCGATCGGGCGGCCGGTTTCCTACGTGGACGCGACGCACTTGACTCCGGACGAGCGTCGGCCCTACATACAGATCGGGCAATGGTACGGCTGCGATGTGGAAGCGTTGTACTTTGATGTCCCGTTGCAGGTCTGCCGGGAGCGGAATCTGCGGCGCGCACGTGTCGTTCCGGATGAGGCGCTGGTGCGCATGGCGGCGAAACTGATGCCTCCAGATGTGGGGGAGGGTTTCGCTAAGGTGGCAGTGGTTAGCGATTAGGCGGCCTGCGAGGCTGCCGCAGGCGCCCGCCACATTCCCAGTGGCGCTTAGGGGCGGACCTGCTCGTCCTTCTCCACTTTGCCGTCGCGGATGTGGATCACGCGGTGCGCGTGCAGGGCGATGTCGTTTTCGTGGGTGACTAACACGATCGTGTTTCCCTGCTGGTGCAGGCGTTCGAACAGCGCCATGATATCGTTGCCGGTGACGGAATCCAGGTTGCCCGTCGGCTCGTCGGCCAGCAGAATGGAGGGATCGTTCACCAGGGCACGGGCGACCGCCACACGCTGCCGCTGTCCGCCGGAAAGCTCGTTGGGCTTGTGCATCATGCGGCTTTCCAAATCCACATTACGCAAGGCGGCTTTGGCGCGCTCGGTACGCTGGTCCGAGGGTGTGCCGCTATAGATCAGCGGCAGTTCCACGTTGTGCAGCGAAGTGGCGCGCGGCAGCAGGTTAAATGTCTGGAAAACAAAACCGATCTCTTTATTGCGGATGCGCGCGAGCTCGTCGTCCGTCATCTCGCTGACCAGCCTGCCATTGATGTAATACTGTCCCTTGCTCGGTGTGTCGAGACAACCGATGAGGTTCATCAGCGTGGATTTACCAGAGCCGGACGGGCCCATGATAGCCACGTACTCGCCGCGCTTGATGGTGATATCCACGCCCGATACCGCGTGAATCTCCTGGTCGCCCATGATATACGTCTTCCAGAGATCGTAGGTGCGGATCACGATGCCATCGCGCTTCAGTTGCTCGCCGCGTTCGATCAGTTCTTTTTCTTCGAGTGCTTGTGGCATGGCTAAGGCTCGCTATCTGGTGGAATCCGCGGCCTAGGCTTTCTGCGGCACGGGCGACTTGTTGTCCACCTTCACTTGTGCTTCGTTACGCAGCGTGCGAATCACCTGATAACTGCCGGTAACGATCTCGTCACCGTCTTTCAGGCCGCTGAGAACTTCGATATCGGTGGCGCCAGTTATGCCGGTGTCCACTTTGCGGAACTCAGCCTTGCCGCCGGCGATCACGAAGACACCCTGGATTTCTTCTTTACGGGCCTTCTCCTCGGCGGGAGTCAACTTGACGGCGGTCACCGCACCAGCGCCCGTTTTGGGCTTCACCTCCAGGTCGCCTTTTTGGCGAATAGTGAGCGCCTGTATGGGAATAGTCAGCGCACTCTTACGAGTTGCTGTAATGATTTTAGCCGTGCAAGACAGGCCCGGGCGGATCTCGTCCGGCGGATCGTCCATGGCTACCACAACCTTGAAGTCCTTGGCCTCCTGGCTGGAAGTAGCGCTCTGCGAAGCGGCTTGGCCGGTGGAGCGGAGGATGGCGGTGTCCCCGATCTCGATTACGTGCCCTTTAAAGGTCTTGTTGGGTATCGCGTCGATGGTGATGTCCGCCTTCTGATTGAGCGCCACGCTCACGATATCGGTTTCGTCCACCTTGACTTCCGCGGTGATCAGAGACATGTCGGCGATGGTCATGATGTTGCTGCCCGCCAGATTAGTCACGCCGGGAACCACACTCTCGCCTTCGCGCACAGGCAGGTTCGTCACCACGCCGTCGAGCGGGGCATAGGAATCGTATTTATGCAGCATGTCGTCGTACTGAGCCAGCACGGCGTTAGCCTGCGCCACACGCCGCTGCGCCGCAGCCAATTGCGCCGCCGTCTGCTCGCGCGACGACAGGGCCTGTGCCATGCGCGTCTGCTGTTCGTTCAGCGAGGCCGCGGCCGCATCATACGTCGCCTTCTTGGCGTCGAAATCCTGTTTGGCCAGAAGCTGGTCCTTGAATAGTTCCTTGGCACGGTCGTAATCCAGCTTGGCGTGTTCCAGATCGGCCTGGGAATGGTCGATCAAAGCCTGTTGGGTCCGCAAGGCTTCGTCGGACGTCTTGAGCCCGGCTTCGGCCGCGTTCGAATCCGCTTCGGCGGAGCTCACCTGGGCTCGTTGGGAGGCCACCTGCGCCTCCGGCTGGATATTTTCAATGCGCGCCACCAGTTGTCCCTTTTTTACGTGGTCGCCCTCTTTGACCAGGATCTTGGTGAGGATGCCGACGGCGTTCGCGCCAATATTGATATAGTTCTTGGGTTTGATCTCGCCGGATGCAGTCACCAGGCTGGTGAGGTCCTGTCGTACGACCTTTCCTGTCTGCACGGCGACAACGCCGCGCTTACTGAGGACCGTGCTCGCATAGACACCGATGCAGAGCGCCAGCACCACCACGACAACAATGACAATCTTCCATTTGCTCTTCACGAATGCGGACTCCTACTTTCCCGACGATAATTAGACGCAATTCTTAATGGCAGAGTTCAATACATATCTTATCATCCGTTAGACCGAATCTCTGGCTTGCCGGACAAGGCGGCCTCGCACGTACCGGCGAGGAGTGATACGACTTTTCTTTTCAGCCAGATAGCAAAGCGTGGGGCAGACCTCCTGTCTACGGCAGGTCTGCGGCGGGTCTGGAAGACCCGCCCACCCTATGGCCAGCGGACGCTATCCGGCTGCGTATTATTGCATTGGTTGGAGTCGGTGACCCCAGAAGCGATCTGCGCACACGCGTTCTCGGTAGCGGTTCGCAGCGCCAGTTCCCGGGAAGGAGCCGAGGCCGTGCGGCAGGCCTGCCGGCCCTGGAACGTGATGCACACTTCGCAGCGGATGCGCCCGGTGTTCATGGTCGAATAGATCACGAATCCGACCACGATCGCCACGAACAGAATGCCGATCCAAACGCTTGTTTTCACGCGAAAAAATTGCCCATGTGGCGGAACTTGCTGTAGCGCTGTTCCACGAGTTGATCGGACGACAGTTTCGTGAGACTGTCGAGCGCCTGGATCAGGCTGCAGCTCAGCAGATCCGCCGCCGCAGCGGCGTCTTCGTGCGCTCCGCCGGGCGGTTCGCTGACCACTCCGTCGATCAGGCCCAGTTTCAGTAGCTCCTCGGCTGTGAGCCTCAAGGCTGCTGCGGCGAGTTCGGCCTTGGTGGAATCGCGCCAGATGATGGCCGCACAGCTTTCCGGCGAAATCACGCTGTAGATGGCGTTTTCCAGCATCATCACCTGGTTGCCGACCCCTAGCGCAAGGGCGCCGCCGCTGCCTCCCTCGCCGATACAGATCGTGATTACGGGGACCGCCAGTCGGGCCATTTCGCGCAGATTGCGGGCGATGGCCTCCGCCTGGCCGCGCTCTTCGGCGTCGATTCCCGGATAAGCTCCAGGCGTATCCAGCAGGGTCACCACTGGCCGGCCGAACTTGGAAGCCAGTTGCATCACGCGCAAGGCTTTGCGATATCCTTCCGGTTTGGGCATTCCAAAATTCCGATACAGCTTCTGCTTGGTATCGCGGCCCTTCTGTTCGCCTACCACCATTACCGGGTGGCCGCCCAGAAAAGCAGCGCCGCAAACGATGGCCGGATCGTCCCCGAACAGCCGGTCGCCGTGGAACTCGCGAAAGTCGGTGAATATGCGCTCGATATAGTCGAGCGCATGCGGGCGCTTGGGATGCCGCGCCAGTTGCACCCGCCGCCAGGCGTCGGCCCGCGCTTGCTCAGATGCCGGTATGTGCGATTCGGACAAGCTAGTAGGATCCGGAAACACTTGCAATCATATTAGCAGACAGCGCCTTATCGGAGATGCTCCGCCGCCGGACATCATTTCCAGGCATTCTCGCATACTTCCAGGTTTTCAATTGGTTGGAGGGCGGGCTTTAGCCCAATGCCACTTAGTTTTCGCGCAACCGAACACCTGCATAAATTGTGGGGCGGGACTCCAGTCCTGCGGCCGACGTCCACGTCGGCCTGCCCGCGTTTGGAACAGTTGATTCCAAGCGCGAAGGCGGGTCCTGGAGGAGCCGCGCAGACCTGGAGGTCCGCCCCACAAATTATGCAGCATTCCCAATATTGGGATAACTACGTGACATTGGGCTTTAGCCGGCGGGGCGGTTCACCCTCTGTGTTATACTCCTAAGAACTTCAACGGCCGCGTGCGCCGTCGTTTGCTCTTCCACGTCGAATTCTCTGCTCCGTCCGCAAGACACTGGCACTGGGGGAAAATTCGTACTTGCATCGCTGGCTCGGATTGTTGATGGCCGGCTCGGCGCTCGCACAAGCGCCGCAACCGAACGGCGGCGGCGTGCGACCTGGAACTTTGCCGCGTCGTTGGCTCACCGGCGGGCCTAACTGCATGGAAGTTCCCAACTGGCAAGTCCACGAGTATAATCGCGATCTCTATATCCTGCGCGAGTCCGGCTGCACCAATTACGAGAAGCCGTTCCTCTATCTGATCTTCGGCGCCGCCAAAGCGATGCTGCTGGACACAGGTGCCGGCCAAACCGATGTCGCGCACGAAGTGGACGGCGTGATTTCGAACTGGCTGGCGCGCGAGCGCCGTAAATCCATTCCGCTGATTGTGGCTCACTCGCACTCACACTCCGATCATGTGGCCGGTGACAGCCAGTTTCGCGACCGGCCGGACACCACCCCCGTTCCCCTGACCATCGCAGGGACACAGAAATTTTTCGCAATCGACCGCTGGCCGGAGGGCGCGGGGCAAATCGATCTGGGCGAACGCGTAATCGACGTGCTTCCCATCCCCGGACACGACAAGCTCAGCCTGGCTTACTACGACCGCCAGACCGGCATTCTGTTCGCGGGTGACAGCCTCTATCCGGGCCGGTTGTATGTCAGCGATTTCCCGGCCTTCGCGGCCAGCACCGCGCGCCTGGTGGAGTTCACCCGCGGCAAGATCGTCACCCATGTGCTGGGCTGCCATATCGAAGAGACGGCCACGCCCTACCTGGATTACCCGATCGGCTCCATGTATCAGCCGGATGAGCATTCGCTCGAACTGGGCCGCGGCGAACTCCTGGAACTCGACGCGGTTCTGCGCACCATGGATCAGCCCCGCCGCGTCGCCCTGCGCGATTTCACTGTCTGGCCGGTGGACGCCAAGGGCTGGCAAGAGTTGGAAGCTATCGAAAAAGCGACACTCGAGAAACAACGGGAAAGCATGTGGGGACAAGCAAGATGAGAATCGTTGCGCTGATCGGTATGGCGCTGACCCTGGCCGGCACGGCTTTGGGCGATAAGCCGGCCTTTACCGTGGGGTGGTCTATTTACGTGGGTTGGAATCCCTATTACTACATGAATAAGTCGGGGATCCTCAAGAAATGGGCCGATAAGTACGGAGTCGCTATTAAGGTGCAGAGGTTCGACTACGCCCCGTCGCTCGACGCCTATGTGGCCAAAAGCATCGACGCCTGCACCATGACGAACATGGAGGCGCTCGACATGCCGGCGGCGGCGGGAGTGGATACCACGGCTATTATTTTAGGCGATTACTCCAACGGCAACGACGCCGTGCTCGTCCGCAATGGCCTGACTTTCGATAAGCTCGCCGGGAAAAAGGTCATGCTCGTGCAAAAGACCGTGTCTGAGTATCTGTTCGAGCGCGGCATGACTCTCAGCGGGTCGAAAGATGTCCTGAAGCGCGTCAAGTTAGTGAATACATCCGATTCGGATATCGCCGCCGCATTTCTGAATAATCCGAACGAAGAAGCCGTAGTCACGTGGAAGCCGCTGGTGTCGCAGATACGCAAGGGGAAGGGTATCACCACCATCTTTACTTCGGCACAGATCCCCGGTGAGATTCTGGACCTGCTGGTAGTCCGCACAGACATTCTGCGGCGTCCTGAAGGACAGAACTTTGCCAAGGCCATGACCGGCGCCTGGTACGAAACCATGAGCCAGATGTCTCAGCCGGGAACGGCTGCCGATAAAGCGCTGCGCGTCGTGGCGGAGGCTTCCGGGGATACGCTCGATTCATTGAAGGAACAACTCAGCACCACGCACCTGTTCTTCACGCCTCAATCCGCGGCCCAGTTCCTGGCATCCGCCGAGTTGAAACAGAAGATGGACCTGGTGCGGCAGTTTTGTTTCAATCACGGGCTGCTGGGCGAGGGAACCGGAGCGGCCGACGACGTAGCTATCCTCTATCCGGATGGCGCCATACAAGGCAAGAAGGATCGCGTGAGGTTTCGCTTCGACCCGGCTTTTACGCAACTGGCCGCGCAGGGGAAGTTATGATACCGAGTGTCTGGAAAATTAACACACTGCCTGGGCGGACCTCGACGCTGGTGCTCTCCTGGTTTCTATTCGCTTCAGGCATTAGTCTGTATATCTTCACTGCGCACAAGCGCCACATGGAAAACCCGGACGACAAAGTCGTACCCACCATCACACAACTTACTCAGGGTTTTCTGAATGCCGCGCTGAAGCCGGCGGAGGAAGACGACGCCGGCGCGGACGCCAGTCCCGGCTTGTGGCAGCGTATCCGCCACAGTATGTTGTGGCACGATACGGCAGCCAGTTCGCGGCGCTTTCTCATCAGCCTGGCGCTTTTGTTTCCGGCGGCCGTGCTGGGACTGCACATCGGCGTTTTCCCATATATAGGCGCGTTCTTTCTCCGGTTCATACTGTTCTTCGACAAGATCATTGCCCTGTCCGTCTTGCCCATTCTCTTTATTGCATTCGGCATCGATGAGTTATCAAAAATCATGTTGATGGTGATCGGTGTAACTCCTACCATTATTCTGGACTCGTTCAATCTCAGCCGCGGCGTACCCAAAGAACAGATCGTCAAAGGGTTTACGCTGGGGGCCGGTAACTTCGATATCGCCTATCTGGTGGTGCTTAAACAGGTGTTCCCCAGGGTCCTGAACAGCATCCGGATCAATCTCAAATCGGTGGCCCTGTTCCTGTTCGCGGGCGAGATGATCGCCTCCGACGACGGCTTGGCCTACCGCATCGCGCTGCTGCGCCGTCACATGGGTATGGACACGATCATTCCGTATGTACTCTGGGTGGCGCTGCTGTTATTCCTCGTCGATCAAGCTATGCGCCTGGTGAACCGTTGGCTGCATCCATGGTTTCGGGAAGCATAACCGCGCCCACGCCGGAAAGAGTTCTGACGTATGCTGCGTTTCGAACATGTCGCGGTAAGTTATCCCGCCGGGAAATCGTTCCGGAAAATCCTGGACGATATCAACCTGGATATCGGACCGGGCGAATTCGTCACGCTGATCGGGCAGACCGGTTCCGGGAAGACTACCATGCTGCGCCTGGCGCTGGGACACGAATTACCCACCAGCGGACGGGTCACCATGGACGGCGTGCAGATCCGCGAGCCGGACCGCCATCGCGGTTATGTGCCCCAGAAATACTCGCTCTTCCCGGATAAAACGGTTTTAGACAATGTGACCTTCGGCCTGGAAGTGCAGCAGTTCTCGCTGCTCGGCCGTGTCACTCCCGCCTTCTTTCGTGCCCGGCGTCGCTTCCGGCAGCAAGCTATCGAGCAGTTAGCGGGCATGGGTCTCCGTCAGGCGGATGCCGCGAAGTATCCGGAAGAACTGTCCGGCGGCATGCAGCAGCGCGTGGCCATCGCGCAGGCCCTCATCGCCCGCCCGCGCATTCTACTGATGGATGAGGCTTTCAGCGCGCTCGATCCAAACACGCGGGCCGGCATGCAGGATCTCCTGCTGGACCTCTGGCGCGCCACGGGCACGACTATATTGTTCGTCACGCACAACATTTCGGAAGCCGTATATCTGGGCAGCCGGGTGATCGCATTATCGCGCGAGTATGACGGTAGCGACCAGGATCACGCCGGATCGCGGGTGGTGCTCGATATTGAACTGCCGCCTGCGGACGGCCGCGGTTTCAAGCACAGCGCCGGGTTCTCCGATCTCGTGCGCAGCGTGGAGTCCGCCATGGAGCCCGCTAGATGCGGTCCCCCACCAGCTTTGCGGCGGACAGGTACTTCTGCATGACGCCCTGCTTGGCATGCGCTTCACTGCCGCTCAGAATGTGGAAGAGTTCGTGTGCCAGCACACGTCCCAGCGCGCGCCCGAATAACACGTCGCGCTGATCGCCGGCTGCCGCCAGGCGGGCTGCTCCCAGGGTTTCGCGAATCTGGTCGCATTCCACTTCACCAAAAGGAGTCATGCGGCCGTCCACCCGGTAGGTGAATCCGAGAGGAGCGCCGTCTTGGGGAGCCGCCGGCATAAACGGAGTGAGCTCACACTTGCCTTTGAATTTAACCACCGCAATTTTGGGGAAGGATTCACCTTGCCGGAAGGTATCGACCGTACGCCAGCCGACACTCACACCCGATGCCGCGAGGAGTTTCCCGGTTTCGAGCTCCATCTCAGCGACCGATTGCGCCGAGTGTGCCGTCTCGAAATCCAGAACCACCGTCAGATCGGCTGCCGACAACACCGGAAAAACGCACAACACTGTGCCTAATGCGCGGATCACATGGCGCATATTGCCTCGAACGTGGAAGACAATGCCCAGCAACATTATACTCCGAACCTGCTTTGTCGGCCGTTTCTGTTTCTTGACGATCGGGTTTCAATTTGATACCCTCTCAGGAATACGCCTAAGGGTTTGTTAGTTCGTCCACATTCTGTTCCCATTGGGATCGGCCCCGGTAGCCTCGGTTTCTGACTAGTACAGCTGAGCCACGACCGCTCGGCAGCTCTCTATTTGGCCTTTATTTAACGGTCAACCAGGGCTGCGACAAGTACGGAGCAAAGGAGTTGCCAATGTCTCGACGAATGATTTCCGCTATATTGCTGTTGGGCTTTCTGGCCGCGGCATCGCTTACCGCGCAGACTTTCCGCGGGGGCATAACCGGCACCGTAAACGATGCCACGGGCGCACCCGTCTCCGGCGCGGCCGTCCGGCTATTGAGCCCGGATACCGGTCTGACGCGTGATGGCATCACGTCCTCCAGCGGCGAATTCGTTTTCCAGGACCTGCCGCTCGGCAAGTTTGACATCACCGTCACCCAGCCCGGCTTTGACACGGTGCACGTCACCGGCATCGTAGTGGATGCCGGCAAGATTGCCACCATCCCAGTGAAGCTGGAGGTGGCTAAACAAGCCACCACCGTGGAGGTCGCCGGCGAGGCCGTGGCGATTGAGACCGCTTCATCGGCGGAAACCAGCCTGATCGACACGAAGGAACTCCTGGACATTCCTCTAAATGGCCGCGATTTTACGCAATTGCTGAAGTTCAATCCCGGCGCCAACGCCAACGGCTCGCTCAACGGCTCGCGGTTTAACGGCATTGACTGGAAGATCGACGGCGCCGACAACAACGACCTTTGGCACAACATCAACTCCGTCAATCAAGGCGGCGTATCGGGCATCGCCGGCGTCGTGCTGCCCATTGACGCCATCGACGAATTTTCGCTGCAGAGCAGCAGCAGCGCCGAAGAGAACCGCAACTCCGGCGGTGTGCTGAATGTGGTGATCAAATCGGGAACCAACAGCTTCCATGGCTCGGTGTACTACTTCAACCGGAACGAGGCCCTGGCCTCGAGCGACTGGTTCACGCCCCCTGGTTCGCCAACTTCGGAACTCCGCAATAACCAGGAAGGCTTCTCGCTGGGCGGTCCCATCGTAAAGAACAACACCTTCTTCTTCATAAACTATGAGCAGCAAAACTATAGGCAGGCTTTGACTGCCCCGGGAACCACTCCCTCGGCCGCCTGGGTTTCGGCAGCCGAGGCGGTGATGACCAAGGACGGCGTCGCCGTGAACCCGCTGATGCTGAACGTGATCAACTACCTCTGGCCGGCCAATAGCCTGAGCGGGCCTGCCGCCGAATACAACTACGCCGGCGCCGGCATCAACCTTTCCAACAGTTACAACGGCGTGATCAAGCTGGATCATCAGTTTAATTCGAGAAACAACCTGGCCATCCGCTACTTCGGTGGCACCGGGAATCAGACGGAATACATCGGCTCGGCACTCCCTTACTACTTCCAGGCCTGCCCCAGCCGCATGCACAACTTCTCCCTGGTGTACAACGCCGTGATTACGCCCCGCCTGGTGGCGCAAACGCTCGTCGGAGTGAACTACTTCAAACAGGTGTTCGACGACGCCAACCACGGCTTCAATATGGCCTCCGTCGGATTTGAAACCGGTGTCACGGATCCGACGGACTTTGGCTCGCCGACCATCAACATTTCCGGATTCGATTCAACCGGCTTGACGCCGCCGCTGGGACGCATCGACACGACCGGCCACATCGATCAGACTTTCACTTACACGGTGGGTTCCCACCAGATCCGTTTCGGCGGGGATTACCGTTATTCACGCCTCGACGTGTTTTATGACGCGAATGCGCCCGGCACGTTTACGTTCGATGGCACGCAAGGACCGCTGGCCGCCTCAGATCCAAACGATACCTGGGGGGTCGGCAACTCTCCTGTCGCCGGATCGCTCGACGCGCTCGCGGATTTTCTCTCCGGCCGCGTGGCTACCGGGCACGCCAGCATCGCCTATGGCAATCAGCAGCGCATTTATAACCTGCAGGGAGGTTCCGTTTTTGGTCAGGATACCTGGAAGGTAACGCCGAAGCTGACGCTGAACTATGGCTTGAACTGGGTGTATCAAAGTCCTATCTCTAACCCAAAGAACCTCATTTCGACCTTCATCCCCGCCGACGGCGGCATCACCTATGTTGGTACGCACGGCCTGAGCACTCTGTGGCCCCGCGATTTGCACGATTTTGCGCCGCGCTTCGGATTTGCTTACCAACCGAAAGTTGACGGCAAACTGGTCATCCGGGGTGGCTGGGGCATGTACTATCAGGTCCCCAACATCGCCTATTTCGGCGACAGCGGCGCGTCCAACAGCGCCGGGAATGCAATTAATGCCAACATCGGCGGACCGGCGCCGGTTTTGACGATCGTGAACCAATCGCCGATTACCCTGGCGTCCGGTGTTCCCATTTTCGGGGGATTTTCATCGACCGGCCCTTACGGCGGGTTCTCCGTCAGCCAGCAATTCGTCACGGGTTATAGCATGAATACAAACCTCAACGTGCAGTATCAGGTCGCCAGGGACGCGGTGGTCGAGGTGGGCTATTCGGGCAGCTTGAGCCGCCACTTGCCGGATATGTTGGATATCAATCAGATCCCGCAGGGGGCGCCGGAGGTGAACAGCTCGCGGCCCTACGCCAGCCAGTTCCCCGACCTCGCCGCCATCAATCAAGTGGAGTCCGTCGCCAATGGCAATTTCAACGGCCTGCTGGGCTCCGTGCGGACCACTAATTTCCACGGCTTCACCACCAAGCTCGCCTATACGCTCGGGCACTCCCTGGACGATCTGTCCTACGCCCGCCACATCATTCCGCAGAACAGCTATTGCTTGCGCTGCGAGTACGCCAGTTCGGATTTCGACATTCGTAATTCCTTTTCCATGTTCCTGGCTTATTCGCTCCCTCAGCCAAGTAAGTACCGGGCACTCTTAGGCGGCTGGCAGATGAATACCTTGTTCTCTTTCTTCACCGGTTCCCCGTTTACCGTCTATTCCGGCTATGATTCGAGCGGAACGCTCGAGTACGCCAACCGGGCGGAAGTGGTAGGCGATCCATTCGCGAATGTGCCTGCCTCTAATCGGGCTACCAGTACCTATTATTGGTTCAATCCGGCGGCTTTCGGTCCTCCCACACAAGGAACCTATTCAAATGAGGGACGTAACGAATTCTATGGCCCCCCCACTCACCAGATCGACTATTCGGTGTTTAAGAACTTCGATGTCGGCGAGCACGTCAGAGTTCAGTTCCGGGTTGAGATCTTCAATATCTTTAATTTTACAAACTATTCCGGACCGGCCAACAACCTTCAGGGCAGCAATTTAGGACAAGTCGGCTCGACATACGATGTAGCGTTTGGCGCGCCTGGCATCGGTCCTGGAGCGCCCCGCAATGTCCAGTTAGCTTTGAAGGTACTCTTCTAAAGCCGTGGGGCAGGCGTCCACGCCTGCGCGGGACGTCCACGTCCCGCCCAATCAAGCTAGCGAAGCAGTCCCTGGGAGTATTCGAGCACGGCGTATGACTTCTGATAGTCATACTTAGCGCCCAGGTTCTGCACTTCGGCTTGAGTCAGGTTCAATTGCGCCTGCGTCAATTCTACGATAGAACTAAGTCCCAAGTTATAGCGCCCTTGCGCGAGATCGAGCGCCATGGTGGCTTCGCGCAGTAACTCGGCAGTCACGTCCAGTTGATGATACGCCGTTAGGGAATCGCTCCAGGCCACCCGCACATCCCGCGCAATGCCCTCTTCCAGGTCCCGCACTCTCTGATCCGCCGCCTGCGCGTTCAAACGTGCCGCCTCCCGGCGGGCGGTAAATAATCCACCATTGAATATGGGGATCTCCACGTTCACGGCCGCGCTCTCGTACTCCGGCGGAGTCGGGACGGTGGTCAATTGGTGGATAAAAGGGATGAAGCCGCCCACGCCCAGCAAACTCACCGTGGGATATGACAGGTCATGCTCGGCGCGTTCGAACCGGTAGGCTGATTCTCGCTCCAACCGCGCGCCAGCCAGTTCCGGACGTTGCCGAAATGCTGCTTCTACCGCCGGCGCGGAATCCGGAGGCGGACTGGGCGGCAGCGGTTCCTCGTTCAGGGTGTACGTTTGGTGCTGTTCAAGCCCTAACGTGCGCGTCAATTCCGCGAACGCCTGCTCCACCTCATCCTGCGCGCGGATCTGCAGCAGTTTCGCCTGTGCCAGGTTGACCGACGCGAAGCTCACATCCAGCTGTGAGCGCAATTTGTTCTGCGCCAGAGCGGTGACCTGATCCACCACAAGCTGTCGGGAGGCCACCGTCTCATCGGCTACTTTGATGAGTGCTCGCGCCTGCAGCGCCTGGAAGTACGCCTGATTGACGCGCAAAAGTACGTCGTATTGGGTGGCTTGAGAGCTCTGCGCGCTGGCCTGCGATTGTAACCTGGAACTGGCCACCAGGTTCCGCGTGCGTCCCGAATCGGTGACGAGTTGGCTGAGAATTATGCCCTGGCTGAAACGATCCCAGAGACGCGAGGCCGACAGATAGCCGGCGCCAATCCGAGACTGTGGATTCGCCTGCGACCCCGTGATGTCTCCCTGGAGGCTTGGATAATATGCCGCGCGCGCCTCGGCCACCGCTTGTTGCGATGCCTGGTAATTCAGTTGCGCGGCCTGCACTTGTGGATGGTTCTTGAGGGCCAGTGCCTCGGCATCGTGCAGGGTAAGGCGAGGTCCCGGGGTAGTTGGCATTGTCTGCGCCGCCGCGCCGCATACCAGCGTCGTGCACAGAGCCACCGCACAACAAGCGTCCCAAATCTTGTGGAGGGCGGGCTTTAGCCGGCGTGGGGCTTCAGCCCCGCTGCATCGAGCCTTTTCTATCATGCTACCTCCCTAGTCGCAGCGCCGCGTTGTTTCCTGCCATATACCAATAAGTAAGCGGCCGGGACAATGAACACAGTTAATAGCACCGAAGAAGTTAAACCGCCGATAATAGCTCGCGCCATAGGTGTATATTGCTCCGCGCCAGTCCCTAACTTCAAAGCCATCGGAATCATGCCGATGATAGTTGCTAACGACGTCATCAGGATGGGCCGCAGCCGCACGCGGCACGCCGTAACTATGGCATCGGTCACCGACAGTCCCTGCTCTTCCAGCCTGTGCGCGAAATCCACGATTAAAATGCTGTTGGAATCCGCGATTCCTACCAGCATCAGCACACCCATCAGCGACATCACGTTGAGCGTCGTGTGCGTCAAGGGCAAAATAATCAGCACTCCTACGAAGCCCATGGGAATCGCCAGCATGATCAGCACCGGGTCTACGAAGGATCGGAACTGCGCCACCAGGATCAGGTAAAGCAAAAAGAAAGACAAGCTGAAGCCGAATCCGAAACTCTTGAACGACGCCTGCATGCCCTCCACCATGCCGTGCAGATCCACGCGCACATTTTCGGGCTTCACCTGCGCCAGGATGTCCCGAACAGCGCTCCCCACGTGTCCCAGATCCTCTCCGGCAGGCGTGACATAAACATCGGTGACACGCTGGATCTGATGATGATCGACCTCCGTCGGAGTCTGGATGGGCGTCAGCTTCACCACGCTATCGAGCGTCGTAGGAAGAGGCGCGTTTGGCGCCCGCAGGGGAATGTTGCGCAAGTCGAGCGTATCGTGTATGGCCGGCACTCCGTGCTCAAAATACTGCACGGTGAGATAGTAATCGTTGCCGGTCTTATCGTCCACCCAGTAATTCGGCGCGATCATGTAATTGGAATTCAGGGCGGCAATCACATTATCAACTACATCTCTCTGGCTAAGTCCGAGTTCGCCGGCGTGCACCCGGTTCACATCCAACCGGATGCCGGGGTAGTTCATGTCCTGCGGGATGTATACTTCGCCTACGCCGCGCACCGCCCGGAAACGCGTGGCCAGGTCTTGCGCGAAAGCGAAGTTTCTCTTAAGATCCGAGCTGGAGACCTGTACGTCGATGGGAGCGGGCATACCTGAGTTGATGATGGCATCCACCATAGACCCGCTCTGAAAGAAAGTACGTACATCCGGCAACTGTGCGGCGATGGCCTGCCGGACGCGCGCGATATAGTCGAAGCTGCTTACCGTATGATCGTCGTTCAACGCTACTTGAACGGTGCTGGTATATTCGCCGGCATTGCTGGTATAAAGAGCCGTGAAATCATCCACCACGCCGATATTGGAAAGCACCATTTTGAAATCGTGCGGAGTAACGACCTGGTGAATGATATCTTCTACCTTCTTGGCGTACTGGTCAGTGACTTCGATACGAGTGCCGGTAGGAACCTTCATATTGATGGTGAACTGGCCGGCATCGGTGCGAGGAAAGAATGCGACACCCAGGAAAGGGTAGATACAAAGACTGAGCAGGAATACGCCGACCAGGGCGGCCACGGTCAATCCGGGCCGCTTCACGGCGCGGCGCACCCAGCGCTCGTAGACATCCAGAAGTCTTCCGAATCCCCGGTTGAACGCCGCGTTGAACCGATCCCATAACGACTTGCCGCCCGGATGCACGGGAACAGGATGCTCGGCCCCACCTTCGGCCGGCGCATGCTGTTTCAAGAACCGCGAACAGAACAGAGGGATCACGGTCATGGCGACCACAAAAGATGCCAGCAACGAAAGGGAGAATGCCAGCGCCAGGGCCGAGAAAAGGAACTTACTCACGCCGTAAAGAAAAACCACGGGGAAAAAGTCCACCACATCCACCAGCGTCGCGGCCAGCACGGCTAGGCTTACTTCGCTGCCGCCCACTTCGGCGGCGATGCGCGGCAGCGCCCCCATTTCCAGATGCCGGTAGATGTTTTCGAGCGAGATGACCGAGTTGTCGATCACGCGCGAAAAAGCCAGTGCCATGCCGCCCAGGATCATGGTGTTGATGGTGCTGCCCATCAGAGCCAACACTACGAATGCGGCCATGGCGGAGAGCGGGATGGAAAGCAGGACCGCCGAAGTCGCGCGCAGGCTTCCCAGGAAGAGCAGGATCATGATACTGGTCAGCACCAGGCCTATGCCGCCTTCATGTAACACGGTTTCAAGCGCGGCCTTCACATACACCGACTGATCGAACACAACGTTAGTGACTAACTGCTTCGGAATATTGAGAAGATTACCGGGGCGCGTCAGCTTTTTGATGTCATCCACCACCTGAATGGTGTTGGTATCGCCGCCCTGCTTCATAATCGAAATGTACGATGAGCGCTGGCCGTTCACGCGCACGATGTTGTATTGGATCTGGTTGGCATCCTCCGCCTTGCCCACGTCCCCTACGCGTACCCACGACTTGCCGACGATTTTCACCGGCACCTGATTCAACTCGTTCATGTCCTTGACCATGCTGTTCGAGTAAACGTAATAATCGGTGGGGCCGATCTTTACGTCGCCCGCGGGTAGAATCAGGTTAGAGTCGTTCACCGCGTTCACCACATCCATGGTGCTAAGCTGGCGGGAAGCCATCTTATAGGGGTCCACATACACCATGATCTGGCGGGACTTACCCCCGAACGGCGGCGGAATCTCGGCGCCCTTTACCACGGCGATCTGGTTGCGGATCGAGAACTGGGCGTAGTCGTGGAGTTGCGTTTCGTTCAGCCCTGCGCCGGAGACGGTCACCAGGCAGACCGGCAGGCTGGAAGCGTCGAACTTCAGCACCACGGGCGGCAGCGTGCCCGGCGGCAAGCGCTTCAAATCGGCCAGCGCCAGGTTGGAGAGTTGGGTGACGTCGGCGTCGGCGCTTGTACCCGTCTGGAAATGCACCTTAATGATGCTCACGCCGAGCAGCGAGCGGGACTCAGAATATTGCACGCCGCTAGCCAGCGTAAACCAGCGCTCCAGCGGATTGGTGATATCGAACTCGATGTCTTCCGGCGGCATGCCGGTGTAGAAGGTGGCGACTACCACCTCCGGAATATTAATGGGCGGGAACAGATCCACGGGCATAGTCTGCCAACTGACAATGCCGATGGCCATCAGTGCCAGGCAGAGGACGATGATGAAGTAAGGATTGCGAATCGAAAAGCCGGACATGAGTGCCTAATGCGTCCCTTCGTAGTTCGTGAAGTCGACGGTCTTGGGGCGCACCAGTTCGCCGTGCTTCAGAGCGCCGCGGTCGCTTACAACCACTTGTTCGCCGTCCGTCAGGCCCGCCTGCACTTCGGCGTAACTGGCGTTCTGCATTCCCAGCGTTACGGTCCGTTCCTCAATGCGGTTAGCCGGGTTCACCACCATGACGCTGGTGCGGTCGCCTACGTGATCCACGGCTTGCAACGGCACAGCCAGCGCCGCATTCTTGTGCTCGAGCTGCAGAGTAGCCTCCGCGTACATACCCTCAATCAATTCGTGTTTCGGGTTCGGCACATCCACTTCCGTGTGCATGGTGCGAGTATCAGATTTCACATCCACGGAGAACCGCTTCACTTTGCCGGGAAAAGTCTTATTCAGCGCGGTAATCCGCACGCTTATGGGATCGCCCACGCGGATGTGAGCCGCATCCGTCTCAGGCACCGGAATTACCAGCCGGAACAAGTCGTCCTGCGAGAGCTTCACCAGCGGCAGCGCCTGCGTACTGGAACTGGTCCCGGCCTGCATTAGCGTGCCTAGGTTGGCGTAGCGCTCGGTAACCACTCCGGCAAACGGAGCGGTGATGCGGGAGTAATCGTACAGCACCTGATCGTGCTTCAAGCGGGCCTGGGCCTGCGCTAATTCGCTTTGCGCCGACTCCAGCGCGGATTTGGACCCTTCCACCTGGGCTTCCAAGGCCAGGTCTTTCCCCTGCCAATCGTCTACTTCCTGCTGCGCGACAAGTCCCGGTTTGGAGTCCGCGACCGTTTTCAGGCGGTCATACTGCAAGTGCGCGACCTGGTGCTGCGCCTCGACGCGCTTCAACTCCTTGCCGGCATGCGTGATCTGCTCGGCCATGTTTTTAATGGCTGCCTCGTCCTGCTGCAACTGCGCTTCGAGCTCCGGAATTTCCAGGACGGCCAACAATTGTCCTTTAGCCACGTGGGTGCCATAGTCCACGTTGAGATCCTTCACGAAGCCGGATTCTTTGGCGTAGACGTCGATTTCCTGGAAGGGCACCAGTTCGGATGACAGCGTCAATTCGCGCGTGAGGGGAATGCGGATCGCGCGCGTGACGCCCACCGGAACAGCCTCGGGCGCTTCGCCGGCTTCCACACGGTCGTTGCGGGAGCAAGCCGTCATCGCCGCTACAACTACCACCGTGGCCACAACCAGAATGTGGGGCAGACCTCCAGGTCTGCGCGGGTCCTCCAGGACCCGCTCCGACGAGGATGTCGGCCGCCGGACTGGAGCTCTGCCCAACGATCTATGCAGCTGTTCGGTCGCGCGAAAACTACGTGGCATAGGGTCTGCCCCACCTGTCATTTCGAAACATGTCTGGTCCGTTCAATTTGCCTCGCCAATTTCTCCATCGTGAAGTCTTCCGATTGGCATAGTTGGATCAGTTCCCCTTCTTTCGCCAGCAATTCCGCCGCGAGCTGTGGGATTTCTCCGGCCACCTGGTTTGGAACGGAAACCACGCCATGCCGGTCTCCATGCAGCAGATCGCCCGGATTCACCTTTAGGCCCCCGATATCCACCGGCCCGCCAAAGTCGCATACATGCGCGTAAGAGTGCGAAACCGAGACACCCCGTCCGAAGAGATGAAAGCCGGTTCGTTCGATACCTGGCAGATCCCGCACCGATCCATTGGTAACGTATCCGATACAGCCTAGCGCACGGCCGATATGCGCATGGATCTCGCCGAACAACGCCCCAAATCCCGGGTGTCCATCCACATCCTGGAGGACGATCACCCGCGGTTCGGGGATGGTCAGAAGGTACTCCCAAAAATCCAAGTGCTCGTAATACCAATGCCGCATGGCGGGCGCCACCGAAGTGCGAATCCGGCCGGTGGCGGCGTATCCCACCATCGATGGCAAACCGGGCGACAAGCAGTGTATCGAAATGTCGGTAAATCCCTCGTTGCGCAACCGCACGTCCAGGCGCTCGATGGCGTTCGATACCGTACACGAATCGAGCGCGCGCAACTGCTCCAGGATTCCGGCGGGAACTTGCCTGATCGTCGGATGGGTAGCCAATCTAAATCGATCATAGGCGGGAGGCTTCACCTCCGGATATACCCTGACTCAAGTATTTTAGGTGTTTAGGTGCGGTAGAGCACCAGTGCCGGGCGTGTGGTCCGTCCCCTCTCGTAATCGGAACTTAACAAATCCGTCATCAACCCATAATTGCATTTCGTTACGTTGATTAGACCGAAGTGTGCCGCCTGCCACACGGCGACCTTCGGGCCGTAAACCTAGATTTCACAAGGAGCTTCAATGAAGAGAAGAGTACTTGCGATGCTCGGCGGAGTCCTGCTCCTTTCCGGCGTCTTCATGACAGCCGCGCGCGCACAGGAAACCGCTACCCCCAATCCCGAAATTGAGAAGTTGAAGGCACAAATGGCCGCTCAGCAGGAGCAGATCGACCAGTTGCGCAAGGCATTGGAGGAGGAGAAGAAAGCTTTAAATCAGATCGGCCAGGCAAAGGAAGAGCCGAAGAAAGCCGTGGAAGAGGCCAGCCAGCCGAAACTTCGCAGCTTGGGTGAGGTGGCCAGCACCACGCCCATCCTGCCCGCGGGAGAGGCCGAGCCAATCGTGCATCCCGGCGTAGCGGCTGCGTTGACGCCCACGCTGCAGGCGCCCGGGGAAGAGCCGGCATCGCCCTTGCAACTGCGCATCGGAACGGCCACGATCACGCCCATCGGCTTTATTGATTTCACTAGTGTCTTCCGCTCGTCGGACGAGGGCAGCGGCATCGGCAGCAGCTTCGGAAGCACCCCTTACAACAACGTGTCGACCGGCTTGGGTAAATTGACCGAGGAACGCTTCAGCGCCCAGAACTCCCGCATCGGCGCGCGCGTCGACGCCCTGGTGCATGGCGTGAAAGTGCTGGCCTACTGGGAGTCTGACTTCCTGGGCACTCAGTCCACCAACGCGGGCGTCACCTCGAACAGCAACAGCTTTCGCATGCGCCTTTATTATGTGGACCTGCGCAAAGGGCAATGGGAGATCCTGGGCGGACAATCCTGGAGCATGATGACACCCGGCCGCGTGGGCATCTCGCCATTGCCTGCCGACATCTTCTACTCGCAGGACATGGATACGAATTACCAGGTGGGCATTCCGTGGACCCGCGCTCCTCAGTTCCGCGCCGTGTATCATCCGAGTGATATCGTAACCATCGGATTCGCGCTGGAGACGGCCGAACAATACGGCGGCGGTTCCTCGGGCGGCGGCGCCATCACATTGCCCAGCACGCTGGCCACGCCTTTCACTAACACGCAGATCGACTTGGGAGCAGCTACCTTCACGCCGCCGAACCTGACACCTGATGTTCAGGCCAAGATTGCGTTCGATCCTAAGGTTGACGGGAAACTGATGCACATCGAGTTTGGCGGATTGCTCAGCAACTTCAAAACCTACAACCCGACCACCAGTACGAGTTTCACGAAGTCGGGCGGAGCCGGCGAGGCCAACTTCAACCTGGAACTGCTGAAGGGCTTCCATATGCTCGTCGACACGTTCTACAGCGATGGCGGCGGCCGCTATCTCTTCGGCCAGGCGCCCGATCTGGCGATCGCAGCCAGTGGCGCGCCCCTCCCCATGCACGCCGATGCCACCGTGGATGGTTTCGAGTACTATGTCAAGAACACCACCCTCTTTGCTTATTACGGCGGTGACTACATTGGTAAGACAGTGCTGCTCGACACCACTAATAAGGATGCCTTCATCGGCTACGGCTATCCGAAATCAGCCAACAGCCAGAATCGGAGTATCCAGGAGGCCACGTTCGGCTTCAACCAGACCTTCTGGAAAAACCCGACTTATGGGGCGCTGAGCTTCATATTTCAGTACTCCTATCTGTTGCGCGAGCCGTGGTACGTCGCTGCGGGATCGCCGGCGAAGGCACACAACAACCTGGTGTTCCTCGACCTCCGTTACACGCTGCCGGGCCAGGCGCCGCATTACTGACAGTGGAGGGCGGGCTTTAGCCGGCGCGGGGCTTCAGCCCCGCCGCATAAGGGTGGAAGCCCGCCCACCATCACGGAATATCTTAATCACCTTGTAACAAACGAAGTGCGAATCTGAAGAGAGGAGCTCGAAATGAAGAAGAGTCGTCTTTGGCTGGGTGCCTTGAGTGCGCTCGCCATCCTGCTGACAGTTGCCCAGGCCAAGGTGCTGATCAACGCAGCGGGAGCCACGTTCCCGTATCCGGTGTATGGCAAGTGGTTTGAAGAGTTCGCCAAGATCGATACGAATGTGCAGATAAATTATCAATCTATCGGATCGGGCGCCGGCATCCGGCAGTTGATTGAAGGCACCGTGGACTTCGGCGCTTCCGACATGCCGGTGACTGACGAGATAATCGCCCAATTCAAAATCAAGCCCCTGCACTTTCCCACGGTTCTAGGGGGAATTGTCCCGAGCTATAATCTTCCCGGTATCGGCCAGGATCTGAAATTCACGCCCGAGGCGTTGGCCGGGATTTATCTTGGAAAGATTAAGAAGTGGAATGATCCCGCGCTGACCACCCCCAACCCCGGAGTGAAACTGCCGGGAAATGACATCGTGGTGGTGCATCGTTCCGAGGGGAGCGGTACTACCTTCGTCTTCACGGACTATCTGTCCAAGGTGAGCCCGGAGTGGCTTTCTAAAGTCGGCCGGAACAGTTCGGTGAGTTGGCCGGTTGGCTTGGGCGGCAAGGGCAATGAAGGCGTCTCCGGCATCGTCAAGCAGACTCCCAATTCGCTCGGTTACGTCGAACTCACCTACGCATTGCAGAACAAAATGTCGTACGGATCTGTGCGCAATGCCGCCGGCATATTTCTGAAGGCGGACCTGGCGAGCGTCACGGCGGCGGCGGCAGCCGCGGCCAAAACCATGCCGGCGGATTTCCGGGTTTCCATTACGAACGCGCCAGGCAAGGACGCTTACCCCATCGCGACTTACACTTATCTGTTGATACCATCGAAGTTCGCCGATGCGGCCAAACAGAAATCCATCGTGGCATTTTTGCACTGGATGCTGGCGGACGGTCAGAAATATAACGCGCCGCTGGGCTATGCTCCGCTGCCCAAGGAAGTAGTGGTAAAAGAAGAACAGCAGATCGCGCTGATCAAGTAATTATGGCAACTTCGGCGGCATTGGGCGCGCCTCCCCACTCCGGTATGCGGGCGCTGCTTGCACGCCTGCGCAGCGGAGACGAGGTGGCGCGCCTGGTCACCCTGGCGTTCGCTTCCGTCATTCTGGTAGTCACAGTCGGGTTGGTTTACCAACTCTGGATCACCTCTTCCTTACCGCGGCACAAGTTTGGCTTCAAGTTTTTGACCGACTCCACCTGGGACCCGGTGAGCGGTCAATTTGGCGCGTTGCCATTCATCTATGGCACGGTCATCACGTCGGTGGTGGCACTCCTGATCTCGGTGCCGCTCGGCGTGGGGGCCGCCATCTTTCTCTCCGAACTGGCGCCGCCGCGGATCTCCGGTACATTTACCTTCTTCATCGAGCTCCTGGCAGCGGTGCCCAGCGTGATTTACGGCGTGATAGCCATCTTCACGCTAGTGCCTTTGATGCGCGATTACGTGGAGCCTTTCTTGCGGAACGTGCTGGGCAAACTGCCGCCTTTCGAGGGCACTATTTATGGATTCGGATACCTGACGGCAGGCGCCATCCTGGCGATCATGACCCTGCCGTTCATCATCTCTATTTCCCGCGAAGCTCTGCTTGAAGTGCCCACCGAACAGCGGGAAGCAGCCCTGGCGCTGGGAGCTACGCGTTGGGAATCCACCTGGCAGGCGGTGGTGCCCTATGCCCGGCTGGGGATTTTCGGTTCGATCTTCCTGGGTCTGGCGCGCGCGCTGGGCGAAACCATGGCGGTCACCATGGTCATCGGGAACGATCCCAGCATTCACGCCTCGTTATTTGCGCCCGGTTATACCATTGCGGCCGTGGTCGCTAACGAGTTTACCGAGGCCACCGGAGACCTGTATCGCGAGTCGCTGGTCTGCCTCGGCCTGGTTCTGTTTCTGTTGACCATCGTCATCAACGCCTTGGCGCGCCTGCTGATCATCGCCACCACGCGCCGCGGGAGCGCGCAGGCATGACCGGACGGAACCGCTGGCGCAAAACTCTGAGCTACGCCATGCTGAGCCTCACCGGCGTGTGCGCCGTAGTAGCCGTTTCCCTGCTGTTTCTCATCCTGGGCTACTTGGTCTACAATGGTTGGCGATCGGTCGATTGGGACTTTTTCACTAAGCTGCCGAAATCGCCGGGCGAAACCGGTGGCGGCATGGCCAACGCCATCGTGGGTAGCTTCGAGATTGTGGCGCTGGCCACCATCATTGGCCTCCCGATCGGATTTATGGCGGGCGTGTACCTTTCCGAATTCGGCGGTAAAACCTTCGCTTTTCTGATCCGCTACATGGCGGATCTGTTAAACGGCGTACCTTCCATCGTGATCGGTATTTTCGCCTGGTCGGTTGTGGTGGTTCCGATGCACGGTTTTTCCGCGATTGCCGGCGGTTTTGCATTGAGCGTGATGCTGATTCCCATTACCGCCCGCAGCACCGAGCAATTCATGACTTCCGTACCCCAAACATTGCGGGAAGGAGCGCTGGCGCTGGGCGCGAGTAAGTGGAAAGCCATTGCCACTGTAGTGGTCCCCGCCGCCTACCGCGGAATCGCTACCGGTATGATCCTGGGTGTCGCGCGCATCTCCGGTGAGACCGCCCCGCTCATGTTCACTAGCCTGAATAATCAATACTGGAATCACGGGCTGACCCAGCCCACGGCATCGCTGCCGTATATGATCTTCCTGCGTGCGACCGCGGCCTATGAAGATTGGCACCGCCAGGCGTGGGCCGCCGGCTTGGTACTTTTGATCCTGGTGTTGTTGGCCAACGTTGCCGCCCGACTGATTCTGGCGCGCGGAATCGCCGTCCAAAAATGAGTTCCGAGAATGAGCCCCAAGCATGAGCCTCAAGCATGAGCCTATCACCATGAGCACCGCTAAACTACCTTCCGCGAGTCCGGCCGCCGGCAAGCCTGTGGGCCGCATATGCAAGCTCAAAGCGGTCAATCTCAACTTCTATTACGGCGCATATCAAGCCTTACACGACATCACGCTGGAGGTACCCGGTAATAGGATTACGGCGCTGATCGGACCTTCCGGCTGCGGCAAGTCCACGTTCTTGCGGACGCTGAACCGTATTAGCGAGACCATCCGCAATACGCGCGTGGACGGGCAGGTTCTGCTGGATGACGAGGACGTGATGACCGTGGATGTGACCCTGCTCCGGCGCCGCGTGGGCATGGTTTTCCAGAAGTCCAATCCGTTTCCGAAGTCCATCTTCGACAACGTAGCTTACGGCTTGAAGGTCAATGGATTTAGCGGTTCGCTGAAGGATGCGGTGGAGCAGAGCCTGAAGCGCGCCGCATTGTTCGAAGAAGTGAAAGATAAGCTGCACAAATCCGCGTATGCGCTCTCCGGTGGCCAGCAGCAGCGGCTGTGCATCGCGCGTGCCCTGGCGGTCGATCCCGAAGTGCTGCTGCTCGACGAGCCCTGCTCGGCCCTCGATCCGATCGCCACCGCCAAAATCGAAGATCTGCTGTTCACCTTGAAGGACCAGTGCACTATCGTGATCGTGACGCATAATATGCAACAGGCTGCGCGCGTGGCCGATCGCACCGGCTTCTTCCTATTGGGAAAGCTCATTGAGTACAATACGACTGAGGTTATCTTCAAGAATCCCACCAAGCAGGAAACCGAAGATTACATTACGGGCAGATTCGGGTAGAGCGGAGGGAATAGGGGGCAAGCATGCGACAGTTTTCCGTTGAGCTCGAGGAACTGCACGAGAAGGTCCTGCAGATGGGCGGTTATGTGGAGTCGGCCATTCACCGCAGCGTACGCGCGCTGGTGGATCGGGACCCTGAAATCGCGCGCCAGGTGCTGCGCGATGAGGCCCGCATCAACCAGATGGAGATCGATATCGACAATCTCACCACGCGCCTGTTCGCCCTGCGCCAGCCCATGGCGCGCGACCTGCGGTTCCTGACCGCCACCATGAAGATCAACACCGACCTGGAACGTATGGGCGACCTGGCGGTCAACATCGCGCAGCGGGCGTTATCGCTGGTGGCACAGCCGCCGGTGAAACCGCTGATCGACATTCCGAAAATGGCCCAGTTGGTGGAATCCATGCTGCTGCGGGTGCTGGACGCGTTTGTCAAAGGCGACGCGGAAGTCGCCCGCAACGTGCTCTTGGCGGATGACGAAGTGGACGCGCTGCGCGATTCCGTTTACCAGGAACTGGTGGCGTATATGCAGCGAGATCCCACCACCGTGCCGGCAGCGGTGGACCTGATTTTTGTGGCGCGTAACCTGGAGCGCATCGCCGACCACGCCACCAACATTGCCGAAGACGTAGTATTCCTGGTGCAAGGCGTAGACGTGCGTCACCACGCCGAAGAGGTCAGAGAAGCGTAATTTCTTCCGGGCTGGCCGTGTAAAAGCGTCCCAGTGGGCCGGCACCTGGAAGGCAATCGTCTGATATCTAAAGAGATTATTGAACTGGCATTCGCCTTGCTCTCTAAAAAAGCAGTTGAAGTGGCGCGAACCGGCGGGCCGGTGCTATTCCAAGGAATGGGCACCGGTACCGCCGGTTACTCTTTTGGGGCCACTGGAATGCCCGCCCGGCTAAGCGCCGCGTGCACCTCCGCAGGCCGTAGGCGGGTGGCATCATACTCCACCATGATGTGATCCTGCGACGGCGCCAGCGCGATTTTCTGAATCCCATAAATTGAGTACGCCCCGGCGATACGGGTCATCAGCTCGTCGTTCAAGGCGTGTTGCAGCGGCAGCTCGATCTGAACTCTAGTCATCTCGTCTCGATGCCCGTCATTCTGACTCCTGTCTCCTGACTCCTGTCTCCTGACTTCTGTCTTCCATATCCCGCAGGGATATCAAGGGCGCAGCCCTTGGCTAGGTTACCCGCCGATCGCGTACATGGGCCGCGGCGGCGCCACAAACCGCGACGTGTTGATCTCGTGCCCTTCCCACTTGCCCGCCACATTGCGACGAATCAGCGCCGCAATCTCTCGATCCGCCGCGCCGCCGCGTAACATGGCCTTCACGTCGTCTTCTTCGATGGCAAACAGGCAATAGCGGAGCTTGCCATCCGCCGTTAGCCGCAGCCGGTTGCAGTTCCGGCAGAACGGCCGGCTCACCGAAGCGATGAAACCAACCCTGCCCACACCGTCCGCGAACTGATATTCCAGAGCCGGCGCGCGCGGGTCCCCACCCGGCACGGGAATCAGCGGCGCGATCTCATGTGAGAGCATCTCCACGATATCGCCGGCCAGCAGCACCTTACTGCGATCCCAAAGCTGCTGCGCGTCAAGCGGCATGAACTCGATGAAGCGCACCTCAAATCCATTTTCGCGGCCGAACCGCGCCAACGGCACCACGTCCGGTTCCACCAGGTTCTTCACCGCCACGGCATTCAGCTTAATGGGGCCGAAGCCCAACCGCTTCGCTACGGCAAGACCCGCCAGCACTTTGTCTAAAACGTCGCGGCGCGAGATTTGGCGGAAGCGCTGCCGGTCGAGCGTATCCAGGTGCACGTTGAGCCGCCGCAAACCGGCCGCGTACAGCGGCTCCGCCAGCTCCGCCAGCATCACGCCGTTAGTGGTCAAAGCCAGGTCGTGGATGCCCGGAATGGCGGCCAGCCGGGCGATCAGCACCGGCAGATCTTTCCGCACCAGCGGCTCGCCTCCCGTGACGCGCAGCTTATCGACCCCCAACGCGGCGGCGATGCGGGCAAAGCGTTCGATCTCTTCGAATCGCAGGATCTCGTCGCGCGGAACGAACTTGACCCCCTCCGCCGGCATGCAATAAAAGCAGCGGATATCACAGCGATCCGTCACACTGATCCGCAGATTCGTGTGAATGCGACCGAATGAGTCGGTAAGAGGAGTGTTGTTCACGTACAGGGGTCCCGGCTATTCTCAGTCTATCAGACGGGTCCGATTGACAGGTGCCGGAACAGCGCCCGCAGCGCCGCGCCGCGATGGCTTACAGTCAGCTTGCGCTCCGCCGCTGCCTCGCCGAATGAACAGCCAAACGGCGGGTAATAGAACAGCGGATCATAGCCGAATCCGTTTGGCCCGCGCGGTTCCTGCAGAATCCGCCCCTCCACTTCGCCGCGAAATGTCTGCCGCAGTCGCCCGCCATCCGCCAGCGCAATTACGCAAACGAACCGCGCGCTGCGATCGATCACGCCGTGCATTCGTTCGAGCAGCAGCCGGTTGTTCGCTTCATCGGTGGCATCCGGCCCCGCGAAGCGCGCTGAATACACACCCGGCGCGCCGCCCAGCGCGTCTACTTCCAGGCCGGAATCGTCCGCGAAAAGCAGCCCCGGTGCATGCCGGCCGTAATACTCCGCCTTCAGAATGGCGTTGGCCTCGAATGTGGCGCCGGTCTCCTCACAAGGCGGCATGGCGGCCAGACCGGGAACGGTTTCCACCTGCACACCGGACTCGTTCGCCGCCAGCCGGAATTCGCGCAGCTTGCCGGCGTTGCCCGTGGCGCAATACACCGTCACGCGAGCGAAACCACGCGTTTTTGGATCTCGACCAGATCGGCGATACTGCGGCGGGCCAGCGCCAGCATGCGCGCCATCTGCTCATCGTCGAACGCGTGTCTCTCGGCGGTGGCTTGCACCTCCACGAAACGTCCGCCGCCCGTCATCACTACGTTCATATCCACGGCCGCCTGCGAGTCTTCCTCGTAGCATAAGTCCACCATCGGCTGGCCGCCCAGCATGCCGACACTGGTGGCCGCCACGTAGTCGGTCAAGGGCAGCCGTTTGAGCATGCCATACTTCACGCATTGTCCGAGCGCCAGCGCCAGGGCCACGAACGCGCCGGTCACAGACGCGGTCCGGGTGCCCCCATCGGCTTGCAGCACATCGCAATCGAGTGTCACGGTGCGTTCACCCAGCAGCGTCATGTCCACCACCGCGCGCAGCGAACGGCCGATCAGGCGCTGAATTTCGTGCGTGCGGCCGGAAGGGCGGCCCTTGTTGACTTCGCGCGGCGTGCGCTTCAAGGTGGCGCGCGGCAGCATCGAGTATTCCGCCGTCACCCACCCCTTACCGCTGCCGCGCAGGAATTGAGGCACGGCATCTTCCACCGAGGCGGCACACAGCACACGCGTGTGACCTACCGCGATGATGGCGGAACCCTCCGCGGTCTCGAGGAAGCCGGCCGTGATTTCGACCGGACGCATCTGGTCGGACGCACGCTGATCAGGTCGCATTTTTCATCACGAAGTAGATAAATAAAAGTATCAGGACGAAGCCCGAGATCACCAGGATCACGCATGGCAGGCCGCCCTGTGGCGCGGCCCGGCTCTTCGATTTGGCTTTCACCGGTTTAAACTTCGCCATCCAAAGCCCGCCCAAAGCCCATCAAGAGCGATGTTAGCATCCGGCGGATTGGCGCCGCGTGTGTGCGAAAATCTGTAAGAGATGACCCGCCGCTATTTGATTCTCCCGGCGCTTGTGTCGAGTGCCTGTAGCCAACCTCCGCCCAGCCCGGCAAGTCTGTTGCCGGCTAGCGTAGCCGGGGTCTGGCAAAGAAAGTCGTTGCGCGATATCCCGGCGCCGCAGGCCGGCGTGGTGCGCGCCGCGGAAGCGGCCTACGAAGGTGCCGGCCAACTGACCGTGGAATTGTACGAAACCAGGATCTCCGGCACGGCATTCGAAATGACGCAGCACCGCAAAGCCGCGCCGGACTCCGTGTTCTTCGATAAGGGCCGGTACTTCGTGGTGGTGAAATGGCAGCAGGCGGACCGCCAGGCGCTCACCGGGTTTGTGCGGGCGTTGCAGAACGAGTTGGGAAATCTGGATAGATAGGCTGGCTCAACTCCGTCCCTCATTCCCCGACCGGTACGCGCAACTTATCGTGCGCAAACCCAACCGGCCCTGCAAAGGCCGCGCGAATCGATTTCCGCACCGCATTCTCCTGTCCTTCGACGTCTGGCGCAGTATGGCTCAGCAACAAACTCTTGACCCCGCTGTCTCGCGCGGCTTCCCCGATTTTCTTCGGCGGCGTGTGCAGATCGTACAATTGCGATGGCGAGCCCGGAGGGTCGAGTACGGCACAATTAAAAATCAGCAGATCTGCATTCTTGGCCAATTGCACCAGGTTCGACAGCGCCGATGCATCCATGTCTCCGGAGAAAACCACCGACACTCCCCGGTGAGAAATCCGGTAAGCCACCGACGGACAGTCGCCGTGATGTGTCGCAATCTCTTCCACCACTAACCCATCCTCGTCTACAATCTTAGTGCGGGCTGAATCCAGGTTAATTGCCAGATCGCGCACCGTAAACGATTCCCGCGCGCCGAAGGTTTTTTGATACGCGAACGCGCCGTCCGTTCCCACCAGCAAATCCACAAATCGCGAGGTCTTCGGGAATAGCCCCGCTCCATCTGGGCCGAAAACCCGGTACGTGATGGGTCCGTCGCTGGTAAGTGCCCGCGCGTTGAAGAAAGCCGCCAGGTCCCCGCTGTGATCGATATGCAGATGCGTAAGCAAAACCGTATCTACCGCTCCTAAATCCGTGCCCAATTCCCCAATCCGCAGGAACGCTCCCGGCCCGGCATCCACTAGGATCCGCGGTCTCCCGTCGACCACCAGGATGTAACTTGACCCGCCCCTGCCGAACGGCCGTGGCCCGCCCGAACCAAGCACCACGACTTCCAACGCGGGCTTGGCCGCATTAACGTGCACACAAGTCGGTAACAGACCAACAACAGCCAGCACCAGCATCATCCGCATGTTCATGACTATTTCTCTTTTCTACTGAGTGTGGGGCAGGACTCCAGTCCTGCGGCGGGTCTCCAGACCCGCCCACATGCTAAACTGAGCTAAACCGAAATCCGGGTAGCCCTTTTCCCCCGTTCCCCTGCACCAAAAAAAACATAAAATTACCATTCGAACCCAACAAATCCTTTGTTTTCAACCAAAGCAGCACAAACTAAAGCCAACCTACCACCCAGACCCACCCCCGCCGCAAGCCCCCCGCCATTGTACAATCCTCATTGTGGAACCTGTACCAGTCCAGGTGCAGTATTGCTCCGAATGCGGCCAGCCATGGTCGCCCGGTGAACTCGCGCGCTTCGGCGACCAGCTCATCTGTGCAAACTGCAAAATTGCCTACGCACAGAAACTGCGCGAGGGCGCCGTCTCCGCGGGCACCTTCATTTATGCCGGCTTTTGGATCCGCTTCGTGGCTGCCTTGCTCGATGCCATTATCCTTTTCGTGGCCAGCGTGATCGTGCAGTTATTCTTGATGCCCATGTTTCGCAGCCGGCGCCCCGAAGTCTTCCTTATGGCGCTCGGCGTGCAATATCTGATAGGCATCGCCATTGCGGCGACTTACGAAGGTCTCTTCGTCAGCCGCTTCGGCGCCACGCCGGGTAAGATGGCCCTCGAGCTGAAGGTCGTGCGCCCCGATGGCGGTCCGGTATCGCTGGGCCGCGCCGTAGGCCGCTATTTCGCGAAACTCGTCAGCGCCATTATTCTGTGTATCGGCTATATCATGGCCGGCTTCGATTCCGAAAAGCGCGCGCTGCACGATATGATATGTGATACGCGCGTCATCAGGGTAAGTCAGTAGTTTCTCTCCATGTCCGTTCCCTGCAATCGGTGCAATCGCCCACTGCCAAAGTGGGAACTGTCCGGACCGCCCGCCGCGGTGTGCCCGGAGTGTGGCGCTGCCAGCATCGTGCGCGTTTTTCCGGCGCTGTTCTATGGGGCCAGCGGTCCCGTAAGCGCCGAAGCCGCGGCGGAGGGCGAGGCCACCTGCTTCGATCATCCCGCCAAACGGGCCGTGGCTTCGTGCAGCCGCTGTGGCCGGTTTGTCTGTCAGCTCTGCGCGGTGGAATTCCACGACGCCGTGTGGTGCCCGGCCTGCTTCACCGCCGGCGAATACCAGGCCAAGGCGCCCGCGTTCGAAAATTCGCGCACGCTCTATGATTCCACGGCGCTCACCGTGGCCCTGGCACCCTTGCTGGTATGGCCCTTAACGGCCATCTCCGCGCCCGTTGCCCTCTTTGTGGCGCTGCGCTACTGGCGCCGGCCCCTCAGCCTGGTGCGGCGCTGGCGCTGGAGAGCGCCGCTGGCCGCGGCGATCGCCCTATGCGAGATCGGCTGCTGGATCTGGGGCATCGCATATTTTGCCCTGAAAGCGAGGATCTGAAGGTGGCGGATAACAGGCAGATCTACCGTAAGCTTCCCGGCCGCCGCCGCGGCTTCATCTTTTCCGCCAGCCTGTGGACTGGTGCGGACCACTTACTCAGCGTCCGTAACACCAGGTTTCAGGAACAGTATAAGAGATTCTACTTTCGCGACATTCATGCTATAGTTATTACCAGAGTTCCGCGCTTCGTGGTCTCCACGCCCATGTTAGTAAGTGCCTTGTTGCTGCTCATTACTTTCTTAGTCGTGCGCTTGCGTTTGCCCGCTGTAACTGAATGGCTCTGGCTGCTCGGCGCGCTGTTAGTCGCCGGCTGGCTTTTCATCTCGTGGAAGCAAAGTTGCACTTGCCGTCTCTATACCGCGGTTAGCCGCGAGGACCTGCCCTCTCTCTACCGCATATGGTCGGCTCGCCAGGCGCTCGCTGAACTGGAGCGCCATATTGCGCAGGTGCAAGGCGTCTTCACCGAGGACTGGGCCGCGGCGGCCGACGCACGCCCCTTGGGACCGGCGCGGCCTGCGGATGCTGCCCCAAACGGCGCAGCGCCAACCGTCGCCCGCAGCCGCACGTGGATCTCCGACGTTTTTCTGGCCAGCCTGCTGGCCGATGCCGCCCTCACCGCGTACCTGATTCGTTCGCCCATTCCGTGGCTGGCCGATGTGTCGGTGGCATTAACCCTCCTGCAGATCGCCGCCGCCGTCGGGATCTTCTTACAAAGGCATCGCGGCATTCTGCGCACTGGCATGCAGCGCCTGGCGATTGCCACGCTGCTCTTCATTGGCGTCACTACCTATGCCCAGATGATGGGCGATGCCTTTCAGGATGCGCGTGCCGGTAGGCGTAGGACGTTACCCGTTCAACCCAGACGGCCATCCGGAATGGTGCGGCCTATATATAGCGGAGGCACGGCGCTGCTGGCCCTCGCCGGGTTCGTGCTATCCTTCAAACCTGAATGACGGGCAAACCTGAATGACGGGCAAACCGGAATGACAGGCGGCCTCCTTCACCAGCGTTGCTGGAATCACGAGCTGCGCGAAGCCGTCTGCCGGTGTCCCGCGTGCGGCCGGCATTTCTGCCGCGAGTGCGTCACCGAGCATCAAACGCGCCTGTTGTGCGCGGCCTGCTTGCAGGCGCTGGCCCAAGTTGCTCCCGCGTCCCGGCGTCGCGGGCGCTCTCTGTGGACTCCCGTCGCGGCTGCCGGCGGCCTGTTGCTCTCCTGGCTGGTCTTTTATATCGGCGGCGAGATCCTCCTCGAGCTCGCGGCGCACGCGGAGCGCACATGGCGCATCCCTTAGCGCGTCCCGGCGCTCTCGACATCCTCGAAGAAGCGGTCGATGCGCTGCGCGCCGCCCCGCCTGCCACCCTCGCTTGCCACGCCGCCGGCAGTGTCCCTTTTGCGCTGGGTCTGCTCGTATTTTTCGCCCACATGCAGCAGCCCCGCACTCCTGACGCCACGTGTGCATGGGAGGCCTTCGTACTGGCATTGCTGCTGGTCTGGATGAACTCCTGGCGTGCCGTATTCGCCGGGCGTCTGGCCCGTCAGTTGGGGCAAAGTCTGGAACTGCCGTGGACGCGCAGCCGCGTGTGGCGGCTAGTTTCGAGCCAGGCCTTCCTGGGTGGAACCAGGCTGCTGGCCATGCCTTTGGCCGCAGTCACGATTCTGCCGCTGCCGTGGATGACGGCGTTCTATAGAAGCGCCGCCGCGCTGGCCGACCGCGAAGATCCGGACCTGCCCCGGCTCATCGCCAAGGCACGCAAATTGGCGGCATTCGATCAAAGACAGGGTTGGGGTATCCTGCTGCTTCTGGCCGTTCTGTATTTGGTCTTGTTGCTGAATGTGCTGATCGCGCTGGCGCTGCTGCCGCAACTGGTTCGTATACTCACCGGCTATGAATCGGCTTTCAGCCGCGGCGAGGCCTACTATGTGCGCGATTCGCTATTCTGGCTCTCCGGGTTCGCGCTGGCCTGGATCGGATTCGATCCGTTTACCCAAGCGGTCTACTGCGTGCGCGGCTTTCGGTTGGAATCGCGCGAAACCGGCGAGGATTTGCGCGCCGCTTTGCGTACCGTCGTGACCGCGGCGGTTCTCTTGTTGATAGCGGGTACGCTGCGCGCGCAAGTCACTCCCGCGAACCTCGACGCATCCATCCGCCGGACTGTGCAATCGTCCGAATACAATTGGCGATTGGCGCCTCCGGTCGCGAAACGCGCGGGCCACGCTTCCTGGCTGGTTACTTTGACGGATCGTCTGGCGGATGGCGCCCAGCAGGCCCTCCGCAGCGCGGGCCACGCCATCGACCGCCTCGTTGATTGGCTGCGCGAGAAACTTCCCGGCAGTTCCACGGACACCGCCTCGCCGCCCGCCTCCGCGTTGCATTGGAGCATTTATCTGGCAATCGCGGCACTGCTGGCGCTGGTTGTCTTGATCGTCTGGCGATTGCGGCGTGCCAGGACTCCGCCGGTGCGCATCGCGGCCGTAGGCGGCGCGGCGATCAGCTTACAAGACGAAAATCTTCTGGCCGACCGGCTGCCGGAAGAAGAATGGAACGCGCTCGCGGAACGTTGTGCCCGCCAGGGCGATTATCGTGCCGCGTTACGCGCCTTGTATCTCGCCAACCTGGCATGGCTGGGACACCGCGAATGGATCGCCATCCACTCCGGCAAAACCAATTGCGAATATGAACTGGAAGTCCGCCGCCGGGCGCGAGAGTTTCCCCAGGCACGCGAATTGTTCGCGCTGAACGTAGCTGCTTTCGAACGCGCCTGGTATGGGCGGCATAGCGTCGCTGCGGAAGATATCGATGCCTTTCGCGAGCGCCTCCAGCGGATCAAATCGGCGGCCCCGGTGGAGCGCGCCGCATGAAGCGGCTGCTTCTGTTGTCCGCGGTCTTCGCCGCGGGCGTTGTGTATCTCTTCAGCCGGCAGTTTGCGGCAGGCGGCGTGTATCCGGAATACTCCACCCTGCGCAGCGATCCCGCTGGCGCGAAGCTCATATTCCAAAGTCTCCGCCGCTTACCCGGCGTCACGGTAGCCCGTAGTTATTTGCCGCTCGATCGCGTGTCCGATCGCGACAGCACCCGCGACATAACCATGGTGATGTTGGGCGTCGATCCGGCAGCTCCAGACCCGCACTCTTTGGAAGAATTCACGAAGCGCGGCAATCGCCTCGTAATTGCGTTCGTCCAGGTGCCGGAAGTGGCCCCGCTCTCCCCGCTCGAAAGGGCGTGGGGCATCCGATATGACCGCGCGCATCGGTATTTCTCTGAGGCTCCGCGTTGGGAAATTCTGGAGCGCAATGGCACGCAGCCCGTGGTCATCGAAAAGGCATTCGGGAAAGGCACCGTCGTGCTGGTTGCGGACAGCCGTCTGTTCAGTAATGAATCGGCGGCCGCTGGCCGCCATACGCCGCTGCTGGCCCAAATCATCGGCGGCCACACCAGGATCGTATTCGACGAAGCGCACCTCGGCATCGTCGAAAGCGGCAGCGTAGTGGCCCTCGCCCGGCGCTACCGCTTACACGGATTGGCTCTCGGTCTCGCCCTCGTCGCCGCGCTCTTCGTCTGGAAAAACGCCACCAGCTTTCCGCCTGTCACCGCCGCGCCGCGGAAAGAGAAGGTCGCCGGGCGCACCTCCGTTGCCGGCCTGGTCACGCTGTTGCGCAGGCACATCGCTCCCGACCGCCTGGCCTCCGCCTGCTGGCAGGAATGGCTGAAGAGCCACGCGCGGAACCTCAATTCCACCCGTCGTGCGCAGGCCGAAGACGCGCTGCGCAACCACGCCGGCCGCCCCACCGCGGCGCTGCGCGAAATCCAAACCATCGTGCGCGCGAAAGGAGAAATTTGAATTTAGATCAATTCCAAGCCGTCATCGAGCGCATTACCAGTGAGATCGGCAAGGTGATCATCGGCCAGCACGACGCCATTCGCCAGTCGCTGGTGGTGATCCTCACCAACCAGCATGCGCTTATCGAAGGCGTGCCCGGCCTGGCCAAAACGCTTCTGGCGCGCACCCTCGCGCGTGTCCTGGGTTGCGAGTTCAATCGCATTCAGTTCACCCCCGACCTGATGCCGGCCGACATCACCGGCACCAACGTCTTCAACCTGCAGCGCAATGAATTCTCGCTCATCAAAGGCCCGGTCTTCACGGCGTTCCTGCTGGCCGACGAGATCAATCGCGCCCCCGCCAAGACTCAGTCCGCGCTGCTGCAGGCCATGCAGGAGCGCACCGTCACCATCGATCGCGAGACGCATTCCCTATCGCCGGATTTCACCGTTTTTGCCACGCAGAATCCCATCGAATCGGAAGGCACCTATCCACTGCCTGAGGCGCAGAAGGACCGCTTCATGCTCAAGATTCCGATGACCTGGCCGGAGCGCGCAGAGGAACTGGACCTGGCCCGCCGCAGCCTGAACGAGCACGCGCCCGAAGCCGTGCTGCGCCGCGGTGAAGTGCAGCAGTGCCTTTCCCCCACGGACTTGGTGGAACTGCGCGGCGCTCTGCAGTTGGTCGAAGTCAGCGAGCAGTTAGTGGACTACGCCGTGGAAGCCGTGCGCCGCACCCGCACCGACGATAGCATTCTGGTAGGCGCAGGACCGCGCGCGACACAAGCGCTGCTGGCCGGCAGCCGCGCCTGGGCTGCTCTTTCCGGCCGCGATTTCGTAAGCCCCGACGATGTGCGCGCCATGGCCGCGCCGGCACTCGCGCACCGGCTGCTGTTGCGTCCGGAATCGGAGTTGGAGGGTGTGCGCGTAACCGAAGTCCTGGATCGCATTTTGCACGAGGTGCCGGTGCCGCGATGATCGTCCCGGCACAGCGCATGTTACTCGCTGCCGCGCTGGTGGTGCTGCCGGTGGCCACACTGGCCGGCATCGTACCGGCGCTCGCGTTGCCTTGCGCCTTGATCCTGGCCGTCTGCTGCGCCGCGGCCGTGGTGGATGCTCTGCTCGGCCGGCAACGCGTGGCCGTTCTCAGCGCCGGCGCGCCCGAACTCGTGCGCCTCACGAAAAACGTCCGCGCGGATGTGACCCTCACTCTCGATAACCGCTCGTCCCGCGCACAGCCGCTCGATGCCGGATTGGTAATGCCGGAAGGGATCGCGTCCGAGCGCCTGACCGAAAGCGTCACGCTGCAGCCCGGCCGCTCCGCGCTGGCATGGCCCTGCACCGGCACCACGCGCGGCGATCATGCCTTGCGCGATCTGCACGTCGAGACTCCCTCTCCGCTGGGACTGTGGCTGGCGCGCGCCCGCCTGCCCCTGGCCTGCAACCTGCGTGTCTATCCCAACCTGCGCGATCGCGCTACGGCGGCGTTGTTTCTGCGCGCGCCCAATGCCGGCATGCGCATCCAGCGCCAGGTGGGCAAGGGCCGCGAATTCGAGAGACTGCGCGAATACATACCCGGCGATAGCTACGAAGATGTCCACTGGAAAGCCACCGCGCATCGGCGCACGCCCGTGGTGAAGCTCTACCAGGTGGAGCATGCGCAGGAAGTCTACGTGATCGTGGACGCTTCCCGCCTCTCGGCGCGCGAGCAGATTCTGGAAAGCTATGTCACCGCCGCGCTGCACCTGGCGCTGGCCGCCGAACGACAGGGCGATCGCTTCGGCCTGATCACCTTCAGCGACCGCCCGCACCGCATGCTGCGCGCGCGCAGCGGCATGGATCATTTCCGCTTGTGCCGCGAGACCATCTACAACTTGCAGCCCAGGCGCGTGAGCCCCGATTTCCGCGAGCTGTTCACCAGCGTGCAGCTCAATCTGCGCCGCCGCTCGCTGCTGATCTTCTTCACCTCGCTCGACGATCCGCTGCTGGCCGAAACATTCGCGCGCGAAGTGTCGCTGGTGGCGCGCCGCCACCTGGTGCTGGTGAATGTGATGCGCACCGCCGGTCTCGCGCCGCTCTTCGAGACCGATGCGCCCGCCGATGTGGAGTCCGCTTATCAGGCTCTGGCCGGGCAGATGCGCTGGAACAAAATGCACGAGCTGCAGATCGCGCTGCGCAATAAAGGCGTGCGCTTGTCGCTGGTCGATCCGCAAAACATCAAGGCGCAGGCCACGGCCGCTTATCTGGAAATCAAGCGGAGGCAGTTGCTGTGATTCTCGATCTGCCGCGCTTCGTCTCCGCCGAGCGTGTCTACTGGAACGAATTGCAGGCGCTGCTCGACCGGTTGCGTCTGGAGCCCGGCTGGCGTATGACGGTTCCGGAAATCGAGCGGCTGCACTACCTCTACGAGCGCTGCTCGGCGGACCTGGTGCGCCTGGATACCTTCGCCACCGAGCCGCATTTGCGCGCCTATGTCGAGTCGCTGGTCTCGCGCGCCTATGCGGAGATCCACGAAACGCGCGCGCCGGCTGGAAAGATTCGTTGGGGCGCCTCCATCGCCGCCTTCCCGCGCGCGTTCCGCCGGCATCTGGGCGCCTTCCGGCTGGCAGTGGGACTGACGCTAGCGGGCTGCGCGTTCGGCTGGTTCGCCGTTCGCACCGATCCCGATGCCAAGGCCGTGCTGATGCCTTTTGAAGGACTGATGCAGTCGCCGGGCAAGCGCGTAGCCGCAGAAGAAGGCATAAAGACCGACCGTCTGCAAGGCCACAAAGCTTCGTTCTCGGCGCAGTTGATGACTCACAATATTCAGGTGACCGTGATGACCATGGCCGCCGGTATTACGTGGGGCGTGGGCACCATCATCCTGCTGTTCTACAACGGCGTGATCCTGGGGGCAGTGGCGGCGGACTATGTGGGCGCGGGCTACGGGCAGTTTCTCGCCGGTTGGCTGCTGCCCCACGGCGCCATCGAAATCCCCGCGATTCTGCTGGGCGGACAAGCCGGATTTGTGCTGGCCGGCGCGCTCATTGGCCGGGGCGGTGCGGTCGACGCGCGCCGAACGCCTGCGCGCCGTAGCGCACGATTTGCTCGCCATCGCGCTGGGCGCGGCGTGCCTGCTGGTATGGGCCGGCATCGTGGAAGCTTTCGTATCGCAGTATCATCAGCCGGTGCTGCCTTACGCGCTCAAGATCGCGTTCGGGATTTTGGAAATGGCGGCGTTGGCCATCTTCCTCTCGCGGGTGGGACGCGCATGACCGCCGCGCGCGCATCCGCCCTGCGCATCGAGACACCCGAAGGCGTGGTGTTCTCGCTGCGCCTGGCTTCACCGGTGCTGCGCGCGCTCGCGTGGGGCGTGGACGCACTGGTGCTCGCGGCCGCGGCCACGGCCATCAAACAGGGCGCGCACGTCTTCGCCATGCTGGGCACCGATTTGGCCAGCGCGCTGACGGTGGTCCTTTACTTTGCGGCGAGCCTGGCGTATGCCATGATCTTCGAGTGGTACTGGCGCGGCCAAACGTTGGGCAAGCGTCTGCTCGGTCTGCGCGTGGTGGATGCGCAGGGCCTGCGCCTGCGGCCCGCGCAAGTAGTGCTGCGCAATCTTCTGCGCGCTATCGATTTTTTGCCGGGAGCCTATCTGGTCGGAGTGACTGCGTGCCTCGCCAGCCGCAAATGTCAGCGCCTGGGCGACCTGGCAGCCAACACCGTGGTCGTGCGCGAGGCGCAGCTCGTGGAACCCGACGTGGAGCAGATCGCGCCGGTGAAGTACAATTCGCTCGCGGCATTTCCGCACCTGGCGGCGCGCCTGCGCAGCCGGGTGCGTCCGGAAGCGGTGCGCGTCGCAGTAACCGCACTGGCCATGCGCGACGGCTACGAGCCGCGTGCGCGTATGGAGTTATTCGGCGAGTTAGCCGCGTACTTCCGTGCGCTGGTAGCCTTTCCGGAGGCTGCGGTCGAAGGCTTGACGGACGAGCAATACGTGCGCAGCGCGGTGCGGGCGATTTATGGGAAGTGAAAGGTTTTTTTTAACCAGTGAGCCGTTTGCCTACTTTTTTTCGCGTTACTGAGTGCAACCGGGACTCCGACAAAACCCGGTGCCAGTTCATTCGAGAAAAGAGGCAACATGAGGATCAAACGTTTTCACCAAGCTATTGCCGCAGCCATGGCCCTCGCGGCGTTCGCGCCGGGAGCATTCGCCGCCGCGACCGTCCCCACGTGGTATTCCAAACAGAATCCGGGAGGACGCGCCGGCCACACAGCGGTCTATGACCCTACATCGAATCGCATGATCGTGTTTGGGGGCACCACCGGTTTTACGTCTGGATTTAACTTGAACGACCTTTGGTATCTCAATAGCGCCAATACGATCGGCCCGAACCAGTCCTGGACACCGGTTGCCCTGGGATCGGTCAGCGTGCCCCCGGCCCGCGCATACGCCTCGGCTGTTTACAATGGGACTCTCAATAAGATGATCCTCTTCGGCGGAGCCGGTGGATTTGCCTCTCCCTGTTACAACGATGTTTGGGTGTTGAGCAATGCCAACGGCCAAACCGGCACGCCGGTCTGGAATAACCTCAGTGCCAACGGTACACCCCCGGCCGGCCGTTTTCAGCATAGCGTTGCCTACAATGCCACCACCGACACCATGGTTTTATTCGGTGGGAGTTCATGCGAGGCGGAGACCGTCTATAACGACACGTGGTGGCTGATCAATGCGTCCGGCACGAACGGAACGCCGCAATGGATTCAGATCACTCCTTCCAACCCGCCAACGGCTCGGGCCGGCCAGACTGCCGTGTATAACGCCGCAAAGGACGCTATGATTGTCTATGGCGGTAATGAGGGAAACGGCACTACGCTGCTCGACATCGCCACGCTGTCCAATGCTACCCATACGGGATCGGCCTGGTCCGATGACGTTCTTTCCGGCCCGGCCCTCTCTTTGCACAGTGCCGTTTACGACTCCGTACACGATCGCATGATGGTGTTCGGGGGTTACGATTCTTATTCGGGCGAGTGGAACTCCGGCAACTGGATCTTGTTCAACGCCAGCGGGGGCATCAGAAGCTGGATTGAGGTATTTCCAGGTGGTTCAACATCCGCGCCTCCGACCCTGGCCCATACCGCGGTTTACGACCCCCCTCTCAACCGGATGATCGTTTTTGGCGGAGAGTCGGAAATCGGCAGCAATACATTCTGGTCCGATAACGTGTTTGTGCTGGGCGACGCCAACGGCGAACCGTCCATCCAACCCGTCCAATAGCCGCCGGAGGCGCCACGATTCGCTAGCGTTGGATCGCGGCTGCTCTTTGCGCGATCAAGGTGAAGCCCTTCCGGCGGGCGGCTGCTTCAATATCTCGCAAGCGCGTGCGGGCAGCCGCGGCCGGACCTTTTTTCAATTCAATTCCTGCCAACGCCAACTGGGCCTCGAGTTCAATCCGCAGCAGACCGAGGTTATGCGATTGGGAGAGTGCCCCCGCGGCGATACGACCGGCTGCCTCGAGATCGTTCGCGGCAGCCAGGACGGCCGCGCGGTTCGCCTCAAACCGGAGGACGACGGGGACGTTCGGCACGCGCGGCGAAATCTGGAGGGCGGCTTTCACCATGGCCTGTGCCTGGTCCGTTTTACCCTGATCGAGCACCGCTCGCGTCAACACGGTATAGACAGACAACTCTTCGTCCAATTCCCCGAGCGACTGAAAGGTCCCCAGCGCCTCGCGTGCGAGCGCTTCTCCCTCGGCCGCTCTCCCTGCATCGCAAGCCGCCTCCGCGCGGGCCGATTGAGTTTCGGCCGCATCGCCTTTGAGCTTCAATTGTTCCTGCGTGGACAGGGCTTCGAGAAACATCCGGTTCGCGGAATTCAGATCGCCCTGCTGTTCGAGCACACCGCCGAGCATCACCCGCGTGCTCGCATAATAACCTTTCTCTCCGGCAGTGTTTAAAAGCGGCAGCGCTTGCCGGAACATGCCGATGGCCTGTTTCAGCTCGCCCTGGTAGGCCAGAGTCTCTCCTATACTGGACATACCCAGTGCGGTGGCGGTTTTGTTGCCGGCAGCTTTGGAGAGCGCCATTGCGGTGTTGTAGTATTCGATGGCCTCCCGCAAGTTGCCCTGCAAGCGGAGAAGATTGCCGAGGTTGCCGCTCACGGCCGCGATGGCGCCCTTGTCGCCGGACTCCAGGTCGTTCCGGTAGGCTTCGTCGTAAAGGGCGCGCGCGCGCCGGAAGTCTCCCCGCTTCTTGGCGATCACACCCAGATTGCCCAGTTCCCGGCCGATCGCCTGTCTGTCGCCGATTTCGCGAGCAATGGTCAGCGCCTGCCGGTACAAGGCTTCGGCTGTATCGAGGTCATCTTGATTGAGCGGAACCTCCGCCATAGAATGCAGAGTTCGCGCCAAGCCTCCGCGATCGCCGGCCTGCGCATAGATGCGGCGGGCTTCTTCGCAGGCATGGCGGGACGGCTCATTCTCGCCCAGGTTCGCCAGCGCCCGGCACTCGGTGGCGCGGGCGCGAGCTACCAGCAGGCTGGCGCCCTGCGCGGCGGCCTTCGCGGCGGCTCTGGCAGCAGAGTCGCGGCGCAGCTGATTATCCGCCAGAGAGGCTGCGGCGTCCGAAATGGCCAGATCGATGCGCGGGTCGTCTTTCGCTTGTGCGCTGGACTGCGCCAGGGCCGCTAATGTGTCGAGTGCTTCTCTGCCTTTCGCTGCCCCGGTCTTGGCGCCCGCCAAAGACAAGCCATACTCGAGATCGTCGGGAAAGAAACGGGATAGAGCCGCATACGCCTCAATCGCGTTTTGCCAATCTTTGGCGATCTCATATGAGCGAGCTTCCACTAAGAGCCGTTCCTCCCGCGATAATCTGGCTGCCAACGCTAACGCCTGGCGCGATTCCCGCGCGGCCCTCTCATCGTATCCGAGGCTTTGCCAAGCCGCGGCCAGCGCCGCGTGAGCCAACGGGAATTGAGGATCGGCTGCCACTGAGCGAGTCAAAAGATTCGTGGCCGCCAGGTTGTCAAAAGCCCGCATCCTGGCCAAGCCCTGCGCGTAGAGCTTCATGGCCTCCGCATTCGCCGGAGCCGCGGCCTGAATGCTCTCGGCCTCGGCACGCGAGGGTTCCGCGAGGCCGAGTTGCCGGCGAACGCGAGTGCCCAAACGCGCGACCAGATCGGTGAGCCGTTCCGCGGGGGCCGTCTCCGACAAACTGGCGATAGTCTCCCCCCGCCGGGTGTCCTGGATGCGCAGATCCACGCGCAACTCGTCCTGCTGGCCATGGCGCACATCGAGGTAAGATCCAAGAACTACAAAGTCGCTGCGCAGTGCTTTGCGCATGCGGCCCAGCGTGTCCTCAGCCAGGCCGCCGGCGTTTAACAGAGCCAAGTCAACCTTCGCACGGGCTACGGTTTCGCCCGGCACGATCCGGAGCTTCTCTCCGGCGCCCAGTTCGGTAGCGAGCGTTTCCGACAAGGCCGTCGACAGCCAAGCCGTGTCGCCGTGATTAGCGAGGTCCTTAAATCCCAGAATCGCCACGGAGGGCCGGAGCACGGTGGGGCGAGTAACCAGCGAAGACTGCGATGCCCGCCCGACCCGCATCTGGTGCGTCTGCCAGAGTATAATTCCGGACATCGCCGCCGTTGCCAGTGCCGCTGCCGTGACAGATTCCTTATGACGGCGAAGAAACTTTCCACCACGGTATAGCAGCGTAGGCCGCCTCGCCCGGACCGGCCGGCCGCCCAGATGGCGGATAATATCGGTCGAAAACTCGGCCGCCGAGGCGTAACGGCGCTCGGGCTCTTTGCTCAACGCCTTCATCACGATGGTGTCGAGGTCGCCCTTCAATTCGGCTCTTTGTACTTCCCCGGGCGTTCGATGTAACGCCTGACTGGGCGTAGGTGGCTCCTCATCGCAAATCGACCGCGCCAGATCCTGGTAGGTGGACTGCGATCCGGAATGGGGCCGCCGGCCGGTGAGCAGCTCGTACAGCAACACCCCCAGAGAATAGATGTCGGTAAGGTGGGTCACCGGCAAACCGCGCAACTGCTCGGGACTGGCGTATTCCGGCGTCATCGGACGCCAACCCGTCGTGATCATCTCAGGTGTGTGGTAAGGTTGCGGATCAAGTAGCTTGGCAATGCCGAAGTCGAGCAGGCGAACCATTCCGTCGGCGGTAACCAGAATGTTGCTCGGCTTCAGATCGCGATGAATCACACCGTGCTGATGCGCATATTCGATCGCCGCGCAAACCTCCAGAAACAGACCCAGGCGCTCGCGCACGAGGAGAGTGCGCGCATCGGAGTAGCGATTGATCGGTAGGCCCTCCACAAAATCCATCACCAGGTAGGGCCATCCGTCCTCCGTGGTGCCGCCATCCAGCAGCTTGACGATGTGGGGATGATCGAGCGCCGCCAGCGCCTGCCGCTCGTTGCGAAAGCGGCGAATCATCTCCTCGATATTTACTGCCGGCTTGATCATCTTGATCGCTACACGCTTGCGATACTCCTGGTCCGCGCGCTCGGCCAGATATACGCACGCCATTCCTCCCCGGCCGATCTCCCGCACGATGCGATAGGCGCCCACACTCATTCCGGGGCTGGCGCCCATCGGGCTGCCAAAGAGATGCGGCGCGGGCGAGTCCTCAAGCAGGTTGCCGGCCGAGTTATAGCTGGATAGCAGGGAGTCGATTTCGGCCAGCAAGGCAGCATCGCCGATGCAAGCCTGGCGCACGAATTCCGCACGCGCTTCCGGCTCCAGTTCGAGCGCAGGACCGAGAATCGCATTGATTTGGCGCCATCGTTCATTCATGGGCATTCATGGGCATTCATGGGGCGGTGTCCCGCTTTTCATCTCGCGAGCCAACCAAGCCTTGGCAACGTTCCAACGCCGCTTGAGGGTGGCAACCGAAATCTTCAGAAGGGCGGCGGTCTCCTCGATACTCAAGCCGCCGAAGAAACGCAGTTCCACGATTCTTGCCTGCTCGGGGTCGATCTCCGCGAGGCGGTTGAGGGCGTCGTCCAGCGCCACAAGTTCAGCCGCACGCCCGGCCGCCAGCACGTTCTCATCCAGGTAGATCTTGGGCGTCTCCCCGCCTCTTTTTGCGGCATGATGGCTCCGGCTGTAATCCACCAGGATCCGGCGCATCAGTTGAGAAGCGATAGCCACGAACTGATCCTGGTTCTGCCAGTGCACATTTTTCTGATCGGCCAGGCGGAGGAAGGCTTCGTGCACCAGCGCCGTGGCCTGCAGGGTGTGATCGGCGCGCTCGCCGCGTAGATAGTGGGCCGCAAGACGCCGCAACTCCGCATAGACCAGCGGCAACAACTTGGCGAACGCCTGCTCAGGATCGTCTGATATCGGATTATCCGGCGCAGCGTTCAAAACAGCCCTCCGTGAATGCTGCTTCAGTGGAAGTATACGGAAGTGGCGGAGGTATTTCAAGACCCCACGTAAACGTGCGTGGCCCTATGTCACTTTATGTCTCCGCCATCCTATCGATGAGCTTTCGAACCCAAAAACGCACAAAACGGGGCCGCGCATTCAACCCAACGTTTTTTCCGGTCGATCGTCTATGGGTGTATACTGCAAGTCAGTATGGCCCTCAAAGATCAAAATCCGCTGGCGGGAGAGATGCTCCAGGGCACGCTCGATCTGCTCATCCTGCAAACGCTGGTCGTGGGCGCGGCCCATGGCCACACCATCGCGCACGCCATCGAGCGCCGGTCCGAAGACGTGCTTCAGGTCGAACACGGCTCGCTCTATCCCGCGCTGCACCGGCTGGAGATGCGCGGTTGGATCGCTTCATTCTGGGGCACCTCGGAAAACAACCGCCGTGCGCGCTACTACCGCCTGACTGCCACTGGCCGCCGGCAATTGGCGGCGCAGACCGGCCGTTGGGACCGCCTGGTGCGTGCCGTGAACCAGGTTCTGCGTCCCGCGCCCGAGTAAGTGCCCGGAGTAGATCAGATGAACTGGAGCCGCTTCTTTCGCCGCCGCCATTGGGATCGGGAACGCGCCGCGGAGGTTGAGCAGTATATCGAAATCGAAACGGCGGACAATCTCGCGCGCGGTATGCCCGTTGCCCACGCGCGCGCGGCCGCCCGCCGGAAACTGGGCAACCCCGCAATAATTCGTGAGGAGATTTATCGCATGAACACCATCGGATTCATGGAAACGTTAGGGCGCGATCTGCGCTATACCATGCGCGTGCTGCGCAAGAGTCCCGGATACGCCGTGGTGGCCGTGCTTTCGCTGGCGCTGGGCATTGGCGCGAACACGGCCATCTTTTCGCTGGTGGACCAGGTGATGCTGCGCATGCTCCCGGTCCGCGATCCGGCTCGCCTGGTGGTGCTGCACCGGAATGACAATCTGGATGGCACATCCGTCAATGACAATTACGAATCGGTGCTTTCATACCCTATGTATCGCCGGTTGCGCGACGACGGCCGCGCGCTCAGCGGCGTAATCGCGCGCGCCGGAACCGCGGTTACCATCCTGTACAACGGCAATGCCGAATCCGTGGGAGCCGATCTGGTTTCCGGCAATTTCTTCAACGTGCTGGGAGTGCGCGCGGCTGCTGGAAGGCTCTTCACGTCCGCCGACGATGACGCGCCCATGGCGCATCCCGTGGTGGTGTTGAGCCACAGCTATTGGGTGAAACACTTCGCCGCCAGCCCCGCCATCGTCAACCAGACCGTACACCTGAATGGATTCCCCATGACCGTCGTGGGCGTGTCGGCTGCGGGATTCAACGGCGTCTTTCCGGGCAATATGCCGGATATTTACGTGCCCGTCAGCATGCTCGACGCCGCTAAGCCAACCTGGAAGGCGCTCGATGAGCCCTCGTTCCGCTGGTTGAACATTCTCGCGCGTATGGCTCCGGGCGTGTCCATTGAAACCGCGCAGGCCGCAGCCAATGTGGCTTATCGCGCGGCGCTGGAGGCCGAAGTGGCGCGCCCCGGATTCAACCCCCGCGACAGCGGCACTAAGGCGTACCGCGCGGCCAGCCTGGAACTCCACGCCGCCGGACAAGGCATCAACGAGCTTCGCCGGGACAACCAGGGTCCATTAGTGGCTCTCTCGGCCATGGTCGGATTAGTGCTCCTGATCGCCTGCGCAAATGTAGCCAGCCTCACCATCGCGCGCGCCACAGCGCGCCAGCGTGAGTTGCAAGTCCGGCTGGCCATCGGCGCACGCCGGTGGGACCTGATCCGCCAACTCCTGGTCGAAGGTCTGACTTTGGCCTTGGCCGGCGGCGCGCTGGGCCTGCTGGTAGCGGATTGGACCACGCACGCGCTGCTGCGGGCCTTGCCGCAGGATCTGGCTGGGGATTGGGTCACGGCCGGCCTGAATCCGTCGCTGCTCGCCTTCACCTTCGCTATCGCGCTATTGAGCGGCCTGTTCTTCTCGCTGATGCCGGCGCTGCAAGCGACCCGCCCCGATCTGGCGGGCGCTCTGCGATGCGGCGCGGCCACCGCGGCCCCGGCAGGATCGGTGTGGCTCCGCAAGTGCATGGTCACCTCACAGGTAGCTCTGTCGCTGGTGCTGGTCGTAGCGGCCGGCCTGTTTGGCAGTACACTCTTCCACCTGGCCCGCACTAATCTGGGATTCCGGCCCCAGAATCTGCTCGTGTTCAAGGTGGATGCCTCCCGCAGCCGCCCGCATTTGGCGGACGCAGTGGCTTACTATCATGACTTGATCCAGCGCATCGCCGCTATACCCGGTGTCACGGGAGTGGGCGCGGCCGGAGGCGGACCGTTTTCGAACTGGGGCAGCTCCGGTAACATCACACTCGAGGGATATCAGCCGCGGAAGAGCGAAGACCTGGACGTGCATGAGACCGCCCTCGCCCCAGGGTTCTTTGCGGCTTTGGGCGTCCCCTTACGCGCGGGACGCGAGTTTAGCGAACGGGACGGCACAACGCCCAAGGTCGTCGTGGTCAACGATGCATTCGCCAAGCGGTTTGCGAGGGGCCGAAATCCGGTGGGGTTGCGCCTCATGTTCGGCGGGGGCAGCCACCCGGTGCTCGATCGGGAGATCGTGGGAGTGGTGGCCGACATCCGTGGCAAGTCGCGCGAGCCGGCCCGCGAAACGATCTATTATCCCAACAGCCAATGGGGCAGTCCCGACCGCATGATGTTCTACGTGCGCAGCGCCGGCGATCCGGGCGCGCTGGGTCCATCCATTCGCGCGGCGGCGCGTGCGGCCGACGCCAACGTGCCGCTTTGGGAAATGTCACCCCTAACGCTGCGCATTGCGGACTCGATTAATGCCGAGCGGCTGCTGGCGATGCTCTCCATAGCATTTGGCGTGCTGGCCACGCTGCTGGCCGCACTGGGGCTATACGGCATAGTGGCCTTCACAGTGGCGCGGCGCACCGCCGAAATCGGTTTGCGCATGGCTCTGGGCGCGCAGCCCGGCGACATGCTGCGGATGGTGGTGTTGGAAGCGGCGCGGCTGGCGCTGGTGGGCATTGCGATTGGGTCGGCCGTCGCTTTGGCAGTCAGCCGGCTGGTCGAGTCGCAACTGTTCGGCGTGGAAGCGGCTAATCCTGTGATCCTCACCTGCGCCGCGGCGTTGTTGGCGCTGGTGGCCCTGGGTGCGGCCATGATGCCGGGGCTCCGCGCCGCGCGCATCAATCCGGTGGCCGCGCTGAAGTACGAATAGCTCACGCTCCCCGACGGTGACCGGTTATCCTATGCTTGCATGCCTGTCCGAAGTTCCCTGTGCCTGATGGCCAGCCTGGTGCGCGCTCGGGCCATTTCCCCGCTGGAGCTGATCGATTCGCACCTGGCCCAGATCGCCGCGCAGAACCCGGAAATCAATGCATTCGTCACAGTGCTGGCGGACGAGGCGCGTGCCGCCGCCCGCCTCGCCGAAAATGCCGTCATGCACGAAGAGCCGCTAGGGCTGCTGCATGGCGTTCCGGTCACCGTCAAGGATACCTTCGACGTCGCCGGCCAGCCCACCCTGTGCGGCAGCCGCTTCCGCCTGGGCCACAAGGCCGCACAAGATGCCGCGGCCGTGGCCCGCTTACGCGCCGCCGGCGCCATCATCCTGGGCAAGACTAACACGCCCGAATTCGTCTCGACCTTTGAAACGGACAATTTCATCACCGGCCGCACCAACAATCCGTGGAACCTCGACCGGACGCCTGGAGGATCCAGCGGCGGCGAGGCGGCGGCCATTGCATCGTGCTGCTCAGCGGGCGGCATCGCCAGCGATGGCGGCGGTTCCATCCGCATTCCTGCGCACTTTTGCGGCATTGCCGGTCTGAAGCCCACGCCGGGCCGGATCTCGAGTATCGGACATTTTCCGGCGATGAACCATCCGGGTGGTTTGCTGTCCGTGGTGGGCCCCATGGCGCGCTCGGCCGAGGACCTGCGCCTGCTGTTTGCGGCACTCGCCGGATACGACAGCCAGGATCCTTTTTCCGCACCTGTGCCATTGCGGCCGCCCAGTGAAACCAAACTGCGGGTGGGGGTATTCGATCAGTTCTATCACGTGCCGGTCGATCCGGAGATCCGGCAAACGGTGCACCGCGCCGGGCAGATGCTGGCCGATCTCACCATCCCGGCCGAGCCATTCGCGCCGCAAGGGTTGGAACGCGCCCCGAATATCTGGTGGTTCTTCATGGGGCAGTTGACGGCGCGGCTGACGCAGCAAATGATCCAGGGCCGGGAGGCGGACATGCACTGGACCACTGCCGAACTCCTGGCCGGCGGCCTGCCGCGGCCGGACCAGCCCGCACCCACCGTCGAGCAGCTTTTGCTCAACCTGGCCACGCGCGACCGCATGCGCGCCGCGCTGCTGCGGCAGATGGAAGAGTTTCCCGTTTTGCTGATGCCGCCCTGCGGTGTGACGGCTTTTCCGCACCGCTCCCGGCGCTGGCAGGTGGGGGACGACGAAATCGGCTTGTTTCAGGCCACCATGCCGGCCACCCCCATCAATCTTCTGGGCCTGCCGGCGGTGGTGATTCCGTTTGCGATATCCCGCGAAGGATTGCCCATCGGCATACAATTGGTCGGCCGCCCTTATGAAGAAGAGATGATTCTGGATCTGGCCGTGCGCCTCGAAACCGCACGCGGACCGTTCGCTTCTCCGTTAAGATAGGCTGATGCCTGATCCCGTTGAAAGTTCCCAATCTGCGCTGGTTCCTGAGTACATGGTGACCACCGCCTTCACGCTCGATGGCTACAAGATCGTGCGCAGCCTCGGTGTTGTCCGGGGCATCGTAGTGCGCTCACGCTCGCTGTTCGGCAATATCGGCGCCGGCTTGCAAACCCTGGTCGGCGGCAACATCACGCTGCTTTCGAGCCTCTGTGAAAAGACCCGCCAGCATGCTTTTGAGCTGATGCTGAACCATGCCGCCGAATTGGGCGCTAACGCCGTGGTTGGCGCGCGCTACGACGCGACCGAGATCATGAGCGGCGTGACCGAAGTGCTGGCTTACGGCACGGCCGTGGTCGTCGAACCGGCACCCAAATAGCCCTCTAACTCAACAAGTGCGCGTACTCCGCCGGGTCAAGGCCGAACCGCTCCATCTGCCGCGGCAGGTCCGGTCGAATCGCCTCGGGCACACCGGCCACCCACGCGGCGATGACGGTCTCCACGCCCACGCGGCTCTTGCCCTCGTCCTCGGCCAGGCTTTCGGCGCCCGCGCGCAGCTGCGCCTCAGCCGCGTCTCTCACGGGACGCGGGGTTTGCGACATTATTTGTTGCAGCAGGTCTTCGGCGGCGTCATTCCAGTTCATTTTCGCTATAGTAGCAAGCAGGACGGAAATGCTGCGCGACCCCAATCTGATCCCGCTCTCGCAGCAGCACCACAACGGGCTAGCCATGTGCGTGTTGACGCGCCGCTCTCTCCGCGAGGATAGCTCCACGGCCAACGTGGCCCGGCTGGCGCGGCGCGCGACCGACCGCTACGAACTGGAGCTGGCCAACCATTTCGAAATTGAGGAGCAGATTCTCTTCCCCGCCGTCGAAAAGGAATGCGGCTCGCTGGCCTTGGTGGCCGATCTGATCGCGCAGCATCGTCAACTGGAGAACATCATCGCCCAACTGCGCTCCTCCGCCACCGCGGAATTGCTGGAGCGGTTGTGCAGCCTGCTCGCCGAACACATCCGGCGCGAAGAGAACGATCTATTTCAAATGGTCCAGGCGCGGCTGCCGGAAGCCATACTGCGGGAATTGGGCGAAGCTATCCAGTCCAAGGCCGTACGCATCTGTTTGTAGAAGAATTCTAGAGAATATTCCCCACCTAAACCGTACTAAGCCCGTAAGTAACCTAGGGTCGTAAGCGGCAGCCATGCGGCTTCACGGACTCCGTTCTGTCCGCGTCACGCACGGCTGCCTTCTTAACCTCTATAAGGAGAGAGCATGCTGAGGCGGATTCCAAACAAGCCGGCGGTAGCAATATTTTTCTTCGTGGCTCTGGTAGCCATCCAACCAACTCAGGCGCAAATGTTCACTTTGATCTATACGTTTACCGGGGGCGTCGATGGCGCCACCCCGTTCGGATCTCTGCTGCTATTTCCCGATATTGTTTACGGTACTACCAGCGGGGGCGGTGCGCACAACGCCGGAACGGTTTTCACAGTAAATACCACGACGTACCATGAGGCGGTGATTCATTCGTTCGCCGGCGGGCCGGCCGACGGGGCTGCGCCCCTCGCCGGTCTGATCCGCGACGAGGCCGGTAACATCTACGGCGTCACTTACAATGGCGGCGCCCACTTTCAAGGGACTGTGTTCGAAATATCGGCGACAAACGTCTACTCGATCTTGCATAACTTCGCGGGGAAACCTGCGGAGGGTACCGGGCCTGCGGGAAACTTGGTAATTGGAAAGCCCGCACGTCTTTACGGGACTACCTACGCCGGCGGCGGTACGTCGGGCTGGGGCACCGTGTTTCTGATTGACGCGGAGGGCGTCTATAGCACTCTGCAAAGCTTCCCACCCGATGGCGCGTTATCCCGCGCCGGCCTGCTTTTGCAAAATGACGAACTGTACGGCACCACCGCCGGCGGCACCACCCCGGAACAATTCGGTGGGACACTGTTCCAGGTAGGCGTCTCAGGTGCGCTGTACGTCTTCACCGGGGGGACGGATGGGGCGCAGCCCCTGGGGGGGTTGATTGCTGACGAGGCGGGCAATCTTTACGGCACGACGTCGGGTGGCGGCAGCGCCAGCTTCGGCCTCGGGAATGGCGTGATCTTTGAATTCACGCCCACAGGCAAGCAGTTCACAGTGCTCCACACCTTCAGCGGATCGGACGGAGCCGTGCCGACGGGCACCTTGGTCCGCGATTCAGCAGGGAATCTCTATGGTACGACCACCCTCGGAGGCACTTACAATCACGGAACGGTCTTCCAGCTGGACACCTCCCACACCTTGACTACCTTATATAGCTTCCAGGGCCTCGCCGATGGGGGAAATCCGTTTGCCGGCGTGGTGTTGGACAACTTTGGTAATCTCTGGGGTGTGGCCTCATCGGGTGGTTCCGAGGGATACGGCACTGTGTTCGAGATCATTTTCGGGACCTGATGCCCGGCTGTCCAGCCGCTACCCATCCAAACGCAAAATCCCCGGAAGCGCGTGGTGCGCTCCCGGGGAGGCGTCTGACTTACTGACTTAGTAGTAAAGATAATTAGTCGAACCGCTCGGCAATGGGGAGAAGCCGCAGGAGGGACCGCCGTAAGAGTACACGGCTCCGAACCAGCCGGCCGGCACCGAGGTGAAGGAAGGATATCCGTGGTAAACCTCAGTGTTCTTAAACGGTGTATCTTTGCTATTCGGGAGATCGCCGCACGTGGTTATGCCATACGCTTCGAGAACGCCGGAAAAGGCCCAATTCCAGGTGTAACCGGAACTCCAGGCGCCTAAGTCGGAATAAGCGCCGGTGGTGGTGTCCTTGGCCTTGATCTCCCAATTGATTTTCCCGCCTGACACACTGGTAACGTAAATACTGCCTGAGATCGTATCACCGGGATTGACTCTCTCACCCCCGCTATGCGTGGCGTTCTTGCCCACTATCCAGCTCGCGATCACCCAGTAATTGCCGCCGATGTCGCCGCCCGCCGACGTCGCGCCATATTGCAGGACCGGCTGTATGATGAGGTTCTCGGAAGTTGGCTCCAGCGCGTTGAACATATAGACCAGGCCCCCGTTATCTTTCGGATCCTTCGGAACAGTCCAAGTCCCGGTGATTTTGTCTATGTTGTCACCACTCGACAGCGACACCTCTTCCTGCACCGCCTCGATCCAGCCGTTGCCGGTTCCAGGCGTGTCGACAAATAGCGGAGCGACTTTGTGCAGCGGGCGTGTCCGGATGGGCGCCTCCGGGCAATCCGCGAGGTGCATCACGATCGATCCATCTACAATGACATCCCCGTTTTCCTCGACCTGGGCGCCCTTCGGAACCTCATACACGCAATCCGGACGGATCAGCGCTCCCGGAACCTGCACCCAGCCGGGGTGGGCCTTCAAAGCAACGGCGACTGGATCGGCCGGTTGAGCCTGCGCGGCGCCGGCGAAGCAAAGTGCGATAGCCAGGGGGACGGTGGAGAAGGCCGCCCGGCCGGAAACTTTCGTGGTTCGTTGAGTGAGTGGCATAGTTTTCCCTTTTTCCTCTTTGTTTGTGTTTGGCAAGATTGCCTACACCCACAAAGTGGAAAGCGATGGCTAAGTATTCCACTCACTTAAAAGTTTCTTTCAATTATTTTTTATTTGAATTTGTACTACAGACTGTCAGACGGACGAATGCGCGGAGGCCGGCGTGGACGCCGGCCGCAGGACTGGAGTCCTGCCCCACGATTACCGGGAGACCAAGAAAGAAAATGTAGCCGCGGGCAGATAGCGGCCCTGCGCGTCCTGGCCTTCTACTGTCAGCCTGTATGCGCCGGGAATCGCCATAACTTGGGGAGAGAGTACGATACCGATAGCATCCGGGGATGATGGATGAATCTGGTCCTGTTGCGAAACGATCTGGTCTCGATCGTTGCGCACGGTGGCGCGGTAGGCAGTGAACCGGCTGAAGTCGGACTCAAGCGTCAGCACGGTGAATGCCGGGCCTGCCGGGACCGCAATCCTGGTAGGCGCAGTCTCCCCACGGACCGGATTTAGAACGTATACCGCAGCGCCCGCCCGCTCCGCCGTTTCGATCACCTTTTTAGCAGCGCTCAGCGCAGCCTGATCCCGATGCAGTTCGTCGGCGACCGAAGCGAGTTGGCGAAACAGAACCACCGAAGGAACCAAGGCGACCACCAGGCAGGCCGCGGCAGCGGCGGGCGCCCAGCGCCATGCGAACAAATTCCGCCAGCGCGCACCGACGGCAACCTCGCGCGGGGATGCCGCAGAAGCGGCCAACTCCGCAGCGGCCAGACGGAGCCCTTCGCGCAGGCCTCTGGCTAGCTCCAATTGCTGCAAACACTCCGGGCAATCGAGAAAGTGCTCCTCGAAGGCCCCCCGCAGGTCGACAGGCAGGGTTCCGCGAACGTACCGGTCGATCAGATTGTTTTCCTCGATCTGCGCGTGTTCCATGGCATTCGCCTCGGAGTTCGTGGGATTATCTCATTTGCTAAGTGACTCGACCGGCGTTTCTATTCCATCTTTGGCTTATTTTCTTACGATTTCTGATCCGCCCATTTCCTCCAGCAGGCTGCGGAAGCGCTCGCGGGCGCGGAACAAAACCTGGTTGAAATGGGTGCTCGACAGGCCCAGATCCTCACAAATGCGCTCCTTGTCATCGTCCGCGATATAAAACCGGAACAGGACCGTGCGATCCCGCTCGGAAGGCATGGCGGCCAAAACACGCCGCGCCAGCAGCTTCTGCTGTTCCTGCAACAAGCGATCGAGCTGGCTGGGCTCGGGGCTAAACAATACGGCCGTTTCCGCGGGATCTTCGCGGGCTTGCTGCCGGGAGGTCCGCCGGAAGTAGTCGATCATCAGGTTGCGCGCCACGCTCACGATGAATCCGGAGAGCCGCTCCGGCTCGCGCACCTCGCCGCGCCGGATCTTCTGCAGCACCAGGCAGAAAGTCTCCTGATAGATATCGTCGGCGTACGTGTCCGGCGCGGACTGACGAATCACCAGCCGGACACCCTGGGCGTAGCGTTCGACCAGTTCGTTCTCGGCATCCTTTTCCCCGGCGGCGATGCGGCGCACCAGGTCCGCTGGACTGGTTCGGGTTATTTCCATTCGCCTTGCAGCGTGAACGCGGCCCAATAGTAAGGCCGCGCCCACCGGCCTTCGTTCCAGATCGAAACCTGGGCCCGGCGCAATGCGGCGGCCGGACGCAGGCCATCGACCAGCATAAACCTGTAAAAGCGGGCCATCAACTCGGCGGTGGAGAGATCCGGAACGGTCCAAAGGCTGGCCACCACCCTGGGACTGCCGGCATAGAGGAACGCACGCGTGAGTCCCACCAGGCCTTCACCGCGCACTTCGGCGCCCAGCGCGGTCTCACAGGCGCTCATCACCACCAGGTCGGCGCGCAGGCCCAGGTTCAATATGTCGGGTGTCTGCAGGATCCCGCTTTGCGGATGCCCGGCGCGATCGAACAACGAAAGCACGATTCCGGAAAGCTCCGGATGGACCGAATTCAGCACCCCATGGGAAGCCAGATGGACGAACCGGTAGCGGCTCAAGACGCCGCTGGTGGCGGCGGCCAGGCTGGCGTCGAAGTCCAGCGCCGAGAAGCGGTCCTTTTCCGAAACCAGGGACAGGATGGCCTGCGCCTCGCGGCGGGTGGACGGCAGCCGGTCGAACTCGAGGTTGGCTGCCCGCGCACCTCGCTCAGTTTCGACCGCTGCCGGCCTCGCGCGCGGCGTTCCAGCCGTTACCGTGGGCTCTATGCGCGGATCATCCGCGCTGAATACCGGGTCGGCGAAGACCGCCACCGTCCCGTCCGCACGATGCGCTTTCTGGACTCCGCGCCGGATGAAGGCGATAGTCGAGGCGGACGGCAGACTTACCACTTCATTCGCGACGATCAGAGGCGTCGCCGGCTGGCCCGGCAAGGGCAGCGCGGAAAAGGGGACGTATTGCAGCGTGCCTTGGGCGACCACCAACAGCCGCCGCGAACCCAATAGCGAGGCGACCGGGGTTAACAACGCTTTGCTTAACTGCGCCAAAGCCGAATCCGATTGAACGGTACCATTCCCGCTCAGTTCCGCATACGCTCGCAGCGCGAGCCGATCGATTTCCGGCCGCCCTGGCAGCTCAAAGGTACGGAATGTGCGCGCGCTGACCGCCCACAGAAAGCTCCGGTCGGCGCCGAGAGAATATTCCAGCAGCAGCGTATTCTCGTCGAGATACCCGCGGCGCAATTGGGCCAGAGTGAGCGGCTGAGGATCGACGAAAGCGGCATACCGGGGGCTCTCCGCCAGAACGCGCTCTTCCAGGGCGCGGTATTCCGTGGTCAGACTGCGAATTTCGGATTCGGTGGCGGCGAGTTGCGAGGTGTTCTTGTCCGCACGGGAGCGGATCTGCTGCTCGGCTTTGGCGCGCAGGCGCGCGCGCACCATGCGCTCCTGGCGCAGCAGCGCGGTATCCACACCGGTCCGGATCGATTCGGCCGCCTGGCTCAACAGGTCGAGCAGGCTGCGGGCTCGCGCGCGTTCCGACGTTTCGAACGCCTGCACATCATAGCCCTGATTCGGATGCAGGCGGTGAAGGTGCATCAGCAGGTCGATGCGCAGCTGATATTGTCCCAGCACCGTTGCGAAATACGAAGATCGTAACTCCGAGCCGATCATCTCCGCGCGCAGGGCCTCATCGATCTCGAGCGCGGAGTCCAGTTGCTCGAGAGCGGCCTTCCAGTCTCCTTCGCCGGCCGCCAGCCTGGCCAGATTGAAGAGCGCCTTCGATTCATCCAGCCGGTCACCGATCGCCGAGAGTTGGTCCTTAGCTGTGTGCAATGCCTGGGCTGCTTTCTCGCGATCGCCCAACGCCAATTGAACTCTGCCGACACCCACCAACGCGATGGCCTCGCGTTGCCGATCGGCCAGATCGCGTGCCAGGGCGAGCGACTGCTCACAGTTGGGCAGCGCGGCGGACGCTTGCCCATTATCCAGGAGGACCCCGCAGATGCTGTTCAGCAGATTCGCTTGCAATGACCGGTCGCTGGCTTCGCGTGCCAGGGACAGAGCGCGCTGATAACATTCCATGGCCTTGTCGCGCTCCGCTGAGTATTCGTACGATCCGGCCAGATTGGCCAGCGCCACCGCCTCGCCGCGCTTGTCGCCGATGCGCTGCTGGATCTTCAGCGCCTGCGCGTTGTAATCGAGCGCCCGGCCGGAGTCGCCCAGCGACAGGTAGGCCCGCGCCATCTCGGTGAGCACGCTCTCCTCGATGTGCGCGTCGCCGAAGTCGCGGATCAGCGGCACAGCCTGCTGTAAAGCATCCAACGCCGCGCGGGGCTCTCCCATCGCCATCTCGGCCACTCCCAGATTGCCCAGAGCCATGGCCTGGCCCCGCTTATCGCCCACCGTTACGGTCAGCGGCAGCAGTTCCTGATACGTTTCCACGGCCTTATCCGGCTCGCCCAATTGCGCGAAAGCGTTGGCCATGTACTGCAGCGTTTGCGCCTCTCCACGCCGGTCGTGCATCTGGCGGCGCAGGGGAAGCAGTTGCTCGAGATAATCGAGTGCCTGCGCGGTTTGACCCAGCCGTACGTTCACGCTAGCGAGGTTGGACAGCGAAGTGAGCTGCGCTTTGCGGTCACCCGCTTCCCGGGCGAGATCGGCCGCCAGCCTGACGTACTCCAGGGCTTTGCGCGGGTTCCCCTGATTCATGTATACCGAGCCGATGTTGCTCTCGGTGATGGCCTGCAGATCCTTGTCGCCCGCGCGGCGGCTGAAGTCGAGTGACTGTTGATAATATTCCAGGGCTTTGGCCGATTTGCCGGAATAGGCGGCTACCACACCGAGATTGCTGATGACGCTGGCGCGGCCATCGTCGTCGCCGGCGGCCTCTGCCAGCGCGAGCGCTCGTTCGAAGCAGTCCGCTGCCTTGGCTTTCTCACCAAGAGACAGGTATACATCCCCCTGGGCGTCCAGGCCGCGGCCCTCTTCCTGCTTGTCGCTCAATTCATGCCAAAGGGCGATAGCGGCCTCGAACAGCCCGGCCGCCTGCCGGAGCGCTTCCTTCGCACCTTGCGCCTGTAGGCTTTTGGCTGCCTCGCCGGTTTGTTCCGCCTTCACGCGCGTGGTATCCGCGGTGCGCGCCTGGCGCAGCTCGGTCAAGCTGATCGCGTAGTTTCGAATCGGAGCGTCTGCTTCCGCCAGGCTGACGCTTACGCTGTATGCGCCGGCTTCCGCCGCGACGCCGGAAATATTCATGGTGCGCTGTTGTCCAGCCAGGTTAGTCGCGGTAGTCAGCGACGATCCCGACGGCCCGTTCAATTGGACGGAAAGAGGCGATCCGTTTGGCCGGATGGAGACGCGGAAATAGTCGCCTGCGCCGGCCTCGATGCCGTAGACCTGCGACTTCTGATCTCCGAAGGCGGCGTCGATGCTGGTATTCACTTTGAGAAACCGCATCGATGATTTCGGCTCCTGCGCCAGCACTCCAGAAGCGAGGCAAACCACGAAAAACGGCCCCGTGTATCGGATTGGCAACCACTTCGTGTGCATCGCTTGTCCGCTTAGTGTAACGCGTTCAAGTCACTTAGCCAACCGCTCCTAACTGAACAGCCGTGAAATGAATTATCGTATCGTTCGAGGTATCGCGATGACTGAGATGAACGACACCAAATCGCGCCGCGCGTTCCTGAGCGAAGCCGGTCGCATGGCCGGCGTTTCGACCTTGGCCGGAATAGCGCTCCCGCACGTACACGCGGCGGAGAACAACACGATCCAGCTTGCCCTGGTGGGATGCGGCGGGCGCGGCACCGGCGCGCTCGAAAACGCCCTGGGCATCCAGAACGGGCCCATCAAGCTGATCGCCATGGCAGATGTCTTTCCGGAGAAGCTGAGCGACAGCCACGGCAAACTGCGCGGCCACTACGCCGCCCAGATGGACGTGCCGATGGAGCGCCAGTTCATCGGCTTCGACGCCTACCGCAAGGCCATGGATTGCCTGAAGCCGGGCGATGTGGTGGTCCTGGCAACGCCGCCCGCGTTCCGCTGGGTGCATTTCCGGTATGCCATCGACCGGGGCTTGAACGTGTTCATGGAGAAGCCGGTGGCGGTGGATGGCCCGACGACTCGACGCATGATTGCGCTCGGCGAAGAGGCCGGACGCAAGAACTTGAAAGTGGGTGTCGGTTTGATGATACGGCATTGCCGGGCTCGCCAGGAACTGCTCAGCCGCATCCGCGACGGGCAGATCGGCGACATCGTGGCGATGCGCGGCTATCGCATGGGATCGGGCGGCGGCACGGCGCCGGTCACGCCCGCCGGCACCAGCGAGTTGATGCACCAGATTCGCCTGTTTCACTCCTTCTTATGGGCCAGCGGCGGTGTATACAGCGACTACTATATCCACCAGATCGACGAGCTTTCGTGGATGAAAGGCGCCTGGCCGGTGGAGGCGATGGCCATTGGCGGCCGCGAGTATCGCGGCGATTCCGTGGACCAGAACTTCGACGTGTACGCGGTGCAGTATGCCTATCCGGACGGCACGCGCCTGTTCTTCGACGGGCGCAATATGCCAAATGTGCACAACGAATTCGCCAGCTTCATCCACGGCTCGAAGGGGTCGGCCGTGGTTTCGACCAACGCGCATACGCCGGGACGCACGCGCATCTATAGTGGGCAGAATATCCCGCGCTGGCAGAACGGGCAGAAGACTCCCGCGCCGGAGAACCTGGTGTGGGCCTACCCGCAGCCGGAGCGCTCGCCTTACGACTGGGAATGGGACGACCTGATCGCCGCCGTCCGCGACGACAAACCTTATAACGAAGTGAAGCGCGGCGCCGAAGCCAGCCTGGTGGCGACCATGGGCCGCTTTGCCGCGCATACGGGCCAGTTGGTGACTTTCGATCAGATGATGAACCACGAGCACGAGTTCGCGCCGGATGTGGATAAGCTGACGCTGGACGGCCCGGCGCCTCTGCGCGCCGCCGCAGACGGTAAGTACCCGCTGCCGCAGCCGGGCATCAAGACCACGCGGGAATACTAAGCGGCAACTTACCGAGCGCGACTTACCGAGCCGCGACTGTGAGGGAGTGGTCCACGCGGTACAATAGGACGGTCGTGGGCACCTTCACCAAGTTGATCAACTACGAAGATTCTCTGACGATGCCGGAGAATCGCTTCGAGGAAATCGTACGTGGTGTTAGCCGGATTATGCCGCCGGCCACCAAGGACCACAGCTACCTGATCAGAAGGCTGTCCAAGCTTCTGGAAAGGCAACTTGGCGACATCGATTATGAGGTTCTCAACCAGGGTTTCGGACTCGGCATTGAGCGCGTTCCGCTGACTTACCGCATCCCGGACCTGATGGTGTTTCGGATCGAAGTGCTTCAGAGGGATCGCACGGAGACCGACGAGAACGATCCCTATATCTGGGCCGTCCCTGAGTTGATCGTCGAATGTCTCTCGCCCTCCAGTCGCAAAGGATCAATTCACGAATTGCTGGCTGACTATGCGCAGATCGCCGCACCCGAAGTCTGGCTTCTCGATCCCAAACTGCCTCGCTTTACTTCGTACCGTTTCGAATCCGGCTCGCTCGGCGAGTGGCAGGCGATGAGCCTTGGCACAGTGGTTCCATTGCGCCTGCCCAATGCGTCCGTTGATCTCGACGAATTGTGGACGGCCTTCCACAGCAGAATGGTGTGAGCATGACTACTTCTACCAAGTTGATTAGCTACGAAGATTCTCTGACCATGTCTCAGAATCGCTTCGAGGAAATCGTACATGGTGTTAGCAGGATCATGCCGCCGCCCCACCAGAAGCATGTGTACATCATTGACGAGTTGTCAGATATCCTGAAAGCTCAACTCGACCGCCGGGAATACCACACCACAAGCTCAGGCGCAGGACTCGGCATAGAAAGAGTTCCGCTAACCTACCGTATCCCAGACCTCATGGTCTTTCGCGCCGAGGCGCTTCACGCCAGTCGTACGAAAACAGCCGCGGATGACCCATATATTTGGGCCGCGCCCGAGTTGATCGTCGAGTGTCTCTCGCCCTCCAATCGCAAAGGATCGATGCGCGAGTTACTGGCCGATTATGAGCGGATCGCCGCGCCCGAAGTCTGGCTTTTGGACCCTCAAGCCCCTCAGTTTACGTCCTACCGCTTTGAATCCGGCGCGCTGCGCGAATGGCAAACACTGGCTAACGGCAGTGTCACTCCACTTCTCCTGCAGGGCGTGACCGTTGACCTCGAACAGTTATGGGCCGCTTTTGAAAACGGCCCGTTCCCACTGTAGCTCTACGGCTTCTCCGGCGGCAGTACGCGCACATTCACCGCTTCCGGCTTCAGGTAAAGATCCAGCTTAGTCTCCACCGAAACACGATCGCCCGGCTTGATCTCGTCGCGTTTGATCTTCTGCTTGCCGCGATAGTAATGCGTAGTCCGGGTGCAGGAGATATCCAGATCGTCCTGTTCCGGCCGCGCTAGCGTCAGCGTAGTCGAATCGATTTGACGCACCGTGCCCGTGAAACTGGCCGGAGGCAACTGCACCTGCTGTGCGAATCCAAACGCGGCTGCGGCGCACAGCACCAGGATGAGTACCCGCATGTGAATCCATCTTACCGCCGCAACCACTCCCACGCCTTTGCCACGTCTTTGCTATGTTAGCGGTTTGGACATCCCAGCCTACCTGGAACGTATCGGCTACTGCGGCACCCTCGACCTATCGTTCGAAACGCTCCGCGCTCTCCACCTGGCGCACCTTTATACCGTTCCATTCGAGAATCTTGATATCCACCTGGGACGGCAGTTGTCGCTCGAAGGGGCAGCCCTCTTCGACAAGATCGTCACCCGCCGCCGGGGCGGCTTCTGCTTCGAATTGAATGGTCTCTTCGGCGCGCTGCTGCGCGAGTTGGGATTTGAGGTTACCATGCTCTCCGCGGACGTAGCCCGCCAGTCCGGAGGGTTCAGCGCGCCCTTCGATCACCTGGCCCTGCGTGTGGACCTTGCGGAGCCATGGCTGATGGACGTCGGTTTTGGCAACGGATTCCGCTTTCCCCTGCGCCTGGATGACGGCGCCGGCCAGCCGCAGGGCGACTCCACCTACCGCATCACCCGGGACGGCGATTATCGCATCTTGCTGCGCCGCGATGGCGGCGGCGACTGGACGCCGCAATACCGCTTCACTCTGCAGCCCCGTGCACTCACGGACTTCGCCGAACGTTGCCTGTTTCATCAGACCTCGCCCGAATCACACTTCACCCAGGGACGCATCTGCACGCTGGCTACGCCCGATGGCCGCGTCACCATCAGCGGTGTGCGGCTCATCGTCGTCACGGCCGGCGGCCGCACAGAAAGCGAACTCGCGGACGAGACCGAATACGCCGCTGCCCTGCGCGCACGGTTCGGAGTGGTAGAATAGCGATTCAAGGGGAGAGCCTCCGTGGCGTCATTTATCCAGAACCAGTTCGACAGCAACGTAGTCACCACTTCCGTTGATTACGTCTTCAACTGGGCGCGCAAGTCCGCCTTGTGGCCGCTGACCTTCGGCTTGGCGTGCTGCGCTATCGAAATGATCGCCTCCAGCACCTCCCGTTTCGATATCGCGCGCTTCGGTGCGGAAGTGTTCCGCCCCAGCCCGCGCCAGTCGGACCTCATGATCGTGGCCGGCACCGTTACCCTCAAGATGGGGCCGGTCCTCAAGCGCATCTGGGACCAGATGCCCGATCCTAAATGGTGCATCTCGATGGGCGCCTGCTCCAGCGTGGGCGGCCCGTTCAACACCTACGCCGTGCTGCAGGGCGTCGATAAGATCGTCCCGGTGGATGTCTACGTGACAGGCTGCCCGCCGCGTCCGGAGAATCTCTTCTACGCGCTGCTGAAACTGCAGGACAAAATCGATCAGATGACCACGCTGGTGAAAAGGCCCACCGAGGTGCGCCTGGATGAATCTATGCTCCAGCAGTTCAAGGAGCAGGTAATGATCGCCCAGATCCAAAAGCCCGCGTAGTGTTTTACCAGGATTCGCAGAATATTTACCGCGTCCGCGAGTTGGAAGGATTGCCGTGGCTGGAACACGGCTTCGGCACGCGCCATTCTACAGACATCTCACGCGATCCCAGGCTGGCCACCCTCCATCAGATCCACTCGGACATCTGCCTGCCTGCGCGCGGCCGGACCGGGATGCTGGGCGACGGCGACGCCCTCTTCGAAAGCACTCCCGGTCATTTGATAGCCGTCAAGACTGCAGATTGCCTCCCCATCCTGCTGGTGGACGAAGAACATCAGGCGGTGGCAGCCGTACATGCCGGCTGGCGCGGAACGGTGGCGCATATCGCGCAGAGCGCCGTGCGCGGGATGTGGCAGGAATTTGGCACCGAGGCGCGCCGCCTGCACGCCGCCATCGGCCCGGGCATTGGAGAGTGCTGCTACGAAGTGGGCGCGGAGGTAGCCGGGCAGTTCGGCGAAACCGGCCCGTGCCATATCGATCTGGCGGAAGCTAACCGCCGGCAGTTGGCCGATGCGGGTGTGCCCGAGGCACAGATCTATGTGGCCGGGCTTTGCACCAGGTGCGGCAGCGATTTCCATTCGTACCGCCGCGATAAAGAGAAAGCCGGGCGCATGCTTTCTTTCGCTGGCGTCAGGTGAGCGCAACTGGCAGGCAGCTCCGCGCGTATATTGCTTCGATGCGTGTTGTGTTGCTTCTGGCCGCCGCCTGCAGTCTTGCCGCCGCCCAAGATCCACACGAGATCGTACGGCGCTCGATCGAACTGATGAACCACAACCTGGCCGTGGCGCGCAATTACACATTCCTGGAGCGTGCTGAAACCCGCGAGTTGGATGCCGACGCGCATGTGAAGACCCACAAGATTCTGCTTTACGATGTCACCATGCTGGAAGGATCGCCGTACCGGCGGCTGGTCGGTAAGGACGACCACGGCTTGTCTCCCGAAGAGGAGCACATCGAGCAGAAGAAACTCGAGGACAGCATCGCCCAGCGCCAGAGAGAGACGCCGGCCGAGCGCGCCCGGCGCATCGCCGAATGGGAAAAGAGACAGCAGCGCCAGCGCGAGCCATTGGACGAAGTGCCGGATGCGTTCGATTTTCGGATAACCGGCCAAGGGCAGATCGATGGCCGCGATGCGTGGATCATCGAAGGCACCCCGCGCCCCGGGTATCATGCGCGCAGCAATTTTGCCAGGCTATTCCCCAAGTTTCGCGGCCGGCTCTGGATCGACAAAGCCGACTATCAGTGGGTCAAGACGGAAGCCGAAGTGATTGACAACATCTCCTGGGGCCTGTTTGTCGCCCGGCTCAGTAAGGGCGCGCGCCTGGATATCGAGATGACGCGCGTGAACGATGAAGTCTGGCTCCCCAAGCACATCGCGGCGAAGGTGTCGGCCCGGCTGGCGCTGGTGAAGAATTACCGCATCGAATCGGACACCAGTTTCTCCAATTACCGCAAGTTTCAAGTGGCGTCGCGCGTGCTCCCCGCCGCGACACAACCGTGATGACGCCTCGCGCATATTATCCTGGTCTTTCATGTCTGAAGAGTGGGTTGAGGAGTGGCCGAGAGGCGAATACGTCATCAGCACGGACCCAGCGCGGCTGGATATCGCGCTGATCCACGGATATCTCAGCGGCTCTGCGTATTGGGCCATGGGGCGTCCGCTCGACGTGGTGCGCCGGTCGATCGAAAACTCGCTGGCGTTCGGCGTATATCGAACTACGGCCCAGATCGGCTTCGCCAGGGTGGTCACGGATTACGCCACGTTTGCCTGGCTGGCGGATGTTTTCGTGCTGCCGGAGTTTCGCGGGCAGGGCATCGGCAAATGGCTGATGGGCGTCATCGCCGCGCACGCCCGCCTGCAGGGATTGCGCCGTTGGATCCTCGCCACCAAGGATGCCCACGGTCTTTATGCGCAGTACGGCTTCACCCCGCTCGCGGCACCCGAGAGGTTTATGGAGCGCTTCACGGCCGGCGGGGGATGAAGGATAACGGGGTTTTGTTACCTAATTTTCACGAAACTGGAACCCTGCTTGCAAATGGGCCCAATATAAGTTTAAGATAACGATGTGGATAACTCCGAATTGGAGGGAGCTGAAGGATGATCTACTCTCGGTCCGCCGAATACGCCATCAGGGCCTTCGTGCATTTGGCACAGGTGCCGGACGGCAAATATGCGATGGTCAAGAACATCGCGGAGCAGGAGGACATCCCGGCCCACTTCCTTGCGAAAATCCTGCAGCAGCTTGCCCGCAAGGGCCTCTTGCGCTCCAGCAAAGGCCCCACCGGCGGCTTCGCCCTGCGGGTGCCTCCCGAGGACGTGAAGCTTTGGGATATTGTGGAAGCGCTGGACGGGATGTCGCAATATACCGCCTGCGCCAGCGGCTTGTCGGAATGCTCCGACGAGATGCCCTGCTCCATGCACGATAGCTGGGTGGCGCTCCGCACGCGTATTATAGATTATTTGGAGAAGAATACGATCGCAGACCTGGTGAAGGCGCTGGACCAAAAACGCAAGTCGCTTGCCAAACAGCGCAAACCGAAGCGTGCGGTTGCGGCCCGTAGATAATCTGTCGCATCAAATCCTTAGGGGGTGCCCAATGGGCCAATCTGTCTTGGTCCCCATGGTAGTCGAGCAGACTTCGCGTGGGGAGCGCGCATACGATATTTATTCCCGCTTGCTGAAGGAGAACATCATATTTCTGGGCACGCCGATCGACGACAATGTCGCCAATCTGGTAATCGCCCAACTCCTCTTTCTGGAGGCCGAGGATCCCGAAAAGGACGTCTCCATCTACATCAACTCGCCCGGCGGTTCCATTACTGCTGGATTGGCCATCCTGGACACCATGGATTTCATACGGCCGGACATCGTGACCATTTGCGTGGGTCAGGCGGCCTCCATGGCGGCCGTCTTGCTGTCTAAAGGCACTAAGGGCAAACGCTTCAGCCTGCCGAATTCGCGCATCATGATCCATCAGCCATCCATGCAAGGATTGGCCGGCCAGGCGGCGGACATCGACATCTATGCGAAGGAGATCCTGCGCATGCGCGAGACCCTAAACACCTTGCTGGCCGATGCCACGGGCCAGCCGGTCGATCGCATCGCGCGGGATGTGGACCGCGATTACATCATGAGTCCGGAACAGGGCGTTGAGTATGGCATGATCGACCGCGTGATCGCCAGCCGCGACCTGGTCCCCGTCGTGGCCCTGCCGAAGTAGACGGTGGCTGGTGGTTGGTGGCTGGTGGCTGGTGGTTTAGTTTCCACTGCCCACTAACCAGTACTTTGGAAGCCCAGTTGGGAGGGTAAGCGCCGTGGGCTACATTTGTATCCATAATCACTTTTACCAGCCGCCGCGGGAAAATCCCTGGCTGGAAGCGATCGAGCTGCAAGACTCGGCCTATCCCTATCATGATTGGAACGAACGTGTCACGGCGGAATGCTACGCGCCGAATTCTGCTTCGCGGGTTCTCGATAACCAGGATCGCATCGTAGAGATCGTTAACAACTATTCTCTGATCAGTTACGATTTTGGCCCCACACTGCTTTCCTGGTTGGAAGAATTTGCGCCACTGGTGTACCAATCCGTTTTGAGCGCCGATCAAGAGAGCCGCGAGCGGCACGCCGGACACGGTTTGGCGATCAGCCAGGCTTACAACCACATCATCATGCCGCTGGCGAATGCCCGCGATAAGCGCACGCAAATAATCTGGGGTATCCGGGATTTCGAACACAGGTTCGGGCGCAAACCCGAGGGCATGTGGCTGCCGGAAACGGCGGTGGACATGGAGACTCTGGATATCCTGGCCCAGCAGGGAATCAAGTTCACGATACTGGCGCCGCGGCAGGCCAAGCGCGTGCGTAAGATCGGCGGCCGCGCCTGGCGGGAAGTGGATGGCGAGCGCATTGATCCCACCATGGCCTATCGCTTACGGCTGCCCTCCCGCCGCGCGATCAATCTGTTCTTCTATGACGGCCCGATCTCCCGCGGCGTGGCTTTCGAAGGGCTGCTGAACGACGGGGAGCGTTTCGCGCAGCGCCTGCTGGGCGCGTTTTCCGAAGAGCGCAGCTGGCCCGAACTGGTACACATCGCGACCGACGGCGAGACCTACGGCCACCACCACCACCATGGCGAAATGGCGCTCACCTACGCGCTCGAATATATCCAGTCGCGCCAACTCGCCGACCTGACCAATTACGGAGAGTACCTCGCACAGCATCCTCCCATCCACGACGTGGAAATTATCGAGAATACTTCATGGAGCTGCGTACACGGCGTGGAGCGCTGGCGTGCCAATTGCGGCTGCAACGCCGGACATCCGGGGTGGAGCCAGTCTTGGCGCGGTCCGCTGCGCGAGGCTCTCGACTGGCTGCGCGATTCTCTGGCCCCACGATTCGAAGAGAAGGCCAGGGAACTGCTGAAAGATCCGTGGGCGGCCCGCGATGACTACATCGGCGTAGTGCTCGACCGGAGCGTGGCCAGCGTGAATGCATTTTTCGCGCGGCATGCTACGGGTGCACTCGATGAGTCCGACCGCGTGACCGTGCTCAAGCTTATGGAGCTGCAGCGCCACCTGATGCTTATGTATACCAGTTGCGGCTGGTTCTTCGATGAGCTTTCCGGATTGGAGACCGTGCAGGTCATTCAATACGCCTGCCGCGCGGTGCAGTTATCCCAGGAAGTGCTGGGCAACCACGTAGAAGCCGATTTCCTGGCGGCCCTGGCCAAGGCCAAGAGCAATATACCGGAGCACCAGGATGGCGCCACCATCTACGCGAAGTGCGCCCGTCCCGCGGCCGTGAATCTGGAGAAGCTCGCCGCGCATTACGCCATCAGTTCATTGTTTAAGCCCTATGCCGATCATGCGCGCATCTATTGTTATTCGGTGGACCGCCTGGATCATCGCCGCCTGGAAGCCGGACGGATGCGGCTAGGCCTGGGCCGCGCGCGGTTCACATCGGAAATCACGCAAGAATCGAAAGAACTCCTCTTCGGCGCCCTCCAATTTGGGGATTACAACCTGACCTGCGGCATTCGTGCGTTCACCGGCGAGGAAGTTTACCGGAAACTGGTCGAGGAAATGAGCGCGGCTTTCTCCAGAGCGGATATTCCCGAGGTTCTGCGCGTGATGGAGAAGGAACTCGGATCTGCGTATTCCCTGAAATCGCTCTTCAAGGACGATCGGCGCGCGATCCTGGAGCAAATCCTGAGCGTTGCACTGCAGGAGGCCGACAGCGCTTACCGCCAGATTTACGAACGCCACGTTCCCCTGGCCCATTTTCTGCGCGATCTCGGAGTGCCGCTGCCAAAAGCCATTCGTGAGGCTGCTGAGTTCGCCCTCAACAGCCGATTGCGGGAAGCATTCGCCAGTGACGACATCGATCTGGCCGAGACCAGGAAGCTCTTGGAAGAAGCGCGCGCCGGGAATATCGCGCTCGACCCGACCACTCTCGAATTCACGCTGCGCCAGACTATCGAGCGGCTGTTCCAACGTTTTCTGGCCCAGCCCCGGGATCTGGCGTTTGTGGAGCGGCTGGAGGAAATCGTAGACCTGGCCCGCACGCTGCCTTTCGAAGTAGTCTTGTGGACGGCGCAAAATCTTTGGTCGGAGGTGCGCCGCACCGCTTTCGGAGAAGTCAGCCGGCGGGCCCAGGATGACCGAGAGGCCCGCTCGTGGGTGGAACATTTTCTGGCGCTCGGAGAGAAGCTCAGGATTTGTGTCACGGATACGGTGACATCACCTGCCGAGGCCGGCTGACGGACCGGCTCATTTCAGCTTCACCGGGATAGACTACTGCGCCGCGGGTAGTCTCTCACGCCACCAACCTTGGCCGCAGCCGCCAGCCGAGCGCTTCTTCCACCGTCGACACGAGCGTGCCGGGAGTAAACGGTTTCAGCAGAAAGTGCCAATCCCCCCTAAAGACGTGCAGTTCGCAGGCATGGCCTGACATCAACACCACTTTCATGTCGGTTCGAAATGCCGTCAGAGTCTCCGCCAGTTGCAGGCCGTTCATGGCGCCGGGCATCACCACATCGGTAAGCAGGACGTGGATCTGCCCGGCGTGACGGCTGGCAATCTGAATAGCCCGGCTGCAGCTATCCGCCTGTAAAACGTCCAGGTCCTCGGCGCCCGACAAAACTCGGGTGCAGAAATTCATGACCAGGGGGCTGTCATCAACAAGCAGCATCGTTGTCATGGATTTCACATGAACTGACGGTCGCGAAGCGCCGGCGACACCGCTAGCCCTCGACTAAAACCGGCCTCCGAAGCCGCCCGAGCCCATCATCCGCCCGTGGCTCTGGCTCTCGAATTGCGTCAGTTTGGTTTGCTGTGCCGGCGTCAGGATCTGGTAGAAGGCCGCTTCCGCTTTCGCCTGATTTGCGGTCGTCTGCGCCGTCAGGTTGCCGATGGTGGTAGCGGTCTGCTCGATGGTGGCGTTGTCATTGGCCTGCACCGCTGTTTTCATCGTCTGCCGCGCGGCCTGCATGCTGCTGCGTACTGACGCATCCGCGCTGGCGGCGTTCGTGAAAATGGTGGTGGCCTGTTGCTGCTCGGTGGCGTTCAAGCTCAGAAGGGTAGCCAGAAAGCTGACCCGATGTTGTACAAAGTTGGCCGGGTTCCTGCCCGTAGTCGAGTTCTGCGCCAATAAACCAGAAATGCTAAATGCTAATGCAAATACAAATATACCGATTGTCTTTTTCATATTTGGATGTTCCTCTCATAAGACAAAACGCCCAATTTCGCCGGAGCGTTACCGGACTAGCGTTAAAGGCTTGTAAAAATCGGCGGTTAGCATGCCAAGGGTCCGGACTGCGCATTCACCTGCAACCTTTTGGGGCCCCGGTTACGTCCCAACAAGGATTAGGCACATACATGGCTCAAATATATGAACTCACCCGCCGCGGAATCCTGACCCTCGCCTCGGGCGCATTGGCGCGGTCCTGTTTTCGACTGTACGCCGGCGACGCGGACTTCTGGAATAAGAAAGATCCATCGCAGTGGTCGAGCGAGGAGATCGATAAACTGAAGACGAAATCGCCTTGGGCCAAGACGGTCAGCATAACCATGCGGCAATCGGGAAGCGGCGGCAATGGCGGCGGAGGTGGATATCCAGGCGGCGGGATGGGCGGCGGTGGCATGGGCGGCGGTGGCATGGGCGGCGGCGGCATGGGCCGCGGCAGGCGCGGCGGCATGGGCGCTCCGGCGGGTGTCGAATACCACGGAGAGGTGCGATGGCTCAGCGCCAAGCCGATTCAGGCCGCCCTGAAATCGCCTGTTCCGGAGGGAATGGCCAACGCGTACGTGATCAGCGTGAGCGGGATCCCGATTGTGACCGGTGACCGGCAGCGTTCGAGCGACACCAATTCCGACGATACCGGTGCGAATGGCCTTAGTAAGGACGTGCTTGACCGTATCAGGGATTTGACATACCTGGAGCCCAAAGGAAAGTCACCCGAGCAGCCCAACACCGTACAGCAGGGATCGGCCGGGTTCGAGACTAACGTGCTGTTGTTCGCGTTCCCGCACGAAGGGCTGCACCTGACGCCGGAGGATAAGGAAGTCAGCTTCACCACGCAACTGGGCAGGTTAGAAGTAAAAACCAAATTCAACCTGAAAGAGATGATGTATCACCAGGAACTGGCGTTATAGAGCCGCGCTCTGGCCGCCAGGGCCGGCTCATTTCAGCTTCACCGGATAGGGTGCGTGTTCGGGTAGTTTGGGGTTGGATGTTTCCAGGGTCTTCATCAGCTCCGCCACTCCCCTTTCCAATTGCGGATCGCGCCCGTCAATAATCGATTTCGCATCGTTTTCGACCACGATGTCCGGATCCACGCCGTGGCCTTCCACCGCCCACTGGCCTTCGGCCGTGGCATAGGCGAATTCGGGAACATTCACGTCGCCGCCGTCAATCACTTGCCCGTGGCTGGTGATTCCCACTACACCACCCCAGGTGCGCTGGCCGATCACCGGTCCCAGTTTGGCGGTGCGAAACATCCACGGGAAGATATCGCCGTCCGAACCGGCGTTTTCATCAATGAGGACCGCCTTCGGTCCTATGAAGACGCTACCCGGGTATGGTCCCGGGGTCGCGACGGTGCGCGCATAAGTGAGACCCAGCATCGTGCGGGTTAACCGCTGAATCACCATGCGCGAGATATTTCCCCCGCCATTGGCCCGGTCGTCGATCAAAAGGGCTTCTTTACGTAGCAGCGGATAATACCACTTGATGAATTCGCGAATGCCGTTCTCTCCCATGTCGGGTAAGTGCATGTACCCTATGCGGCCGTGAGACAGCTCATCTACTCGTTTGCGGTTCTGTTCCACCCAGGCGAGATACAACAGGTTACTCTCGCTGCTCAGGGGCTTGTAAGTTACCTTGCGCGCGCCAGTGAGCGACGGCGTGCTATTCAACATCAGGATGACAGGCGCATCGCCTGCGTGCCGCAGGAATTTGTAAATATCATCCTTAGTGGTGACATCTTCGCCGTTGATAGCGAGCACATAATCGCCCACCTTGGCGTCCACGCCGATTTCGGTCAGCGGCGAGCGGTACACGTCTTCCTCATTCTGGCCGCTGAGAATGCGCGCGATGCGGTACCGCCCGGAACCGGCGTCCACCTCGAAGCGCGCTCCGGGCAGCCCCGCGTGCGGGCGCGGTGGAACCTGCAGGTCGCCGCCATCGATATAGGCGTGCTGCACGGTCAACTCCGAGATCATCTCGCTAATGACATAATTCAAGTCAGTCCGATGCGCCACGTAGGGTAAAAGCTGGCTATAACGCTGGCGCAACGCTTCCCAATCGTAGCCGTGCATATTGGGTGCATAGAAGAAATCGCGATAACGCCGCCACACTTCGTTGAAGATATCGTTCCATTCCGCGACCGGTTCCTTCTCCAGCATCAGGCCGCCCGTGGAGACGGTTTTCTTGGTGCTGCCGCCGGATGCCGTGGCGTCGTATACGTTCCAGGCCTGGTCCTGCTGGACTAACACTTTCGATCCATCGCGCGAGACTACAAATCCGTTGATATTTTCGACCAGGCGCGTCTCTTTCCTGTCTTTAAAGGTAAAGATGCGCAGCGAAGTCTTAGTAGCCGCCGGACGGCCGTAGTAAGGTTCCGGCGCGACGGCGTAGACCAGCGCATCGTTAGTCGCGGTTAGCCCGTAATAGTTATCCGCATCCAGCGGCACACGCGCCACGCGTTGTTCCAGGCCGTCGAAATCGATGCCGCCATCCTTCGGCTCCGCGTGGGACTCTTCCGGCTTCTTGTCTTTTTCATCCTTCGCGTCTTTGGCTTTGTCTTTGCCGCTGTCTTTGGCGTTATCTTTAGCGCCATCTTTAGCCGAAGCCTCTTTGATGGCCACTTCATCGCTTTCCGGCGGAAATGGATTCTTGACGTCTTTGCGGAGAGCCATGACAAAAATGCCGCTTCCGCGATTGCCTGCGAAGTCGAATTCGATCTGCGAGATCTGCGGCTGAAATTCGTGGAAGGACATGAAATACAGGTAATCCCCACCCGGATGCCACGCCGGAGAATTGTCGTTGAACATGCCGCTGGTTACGCGATGCAGCTGGGCGTCTTTCATGGACCAGATATGAAGCGCCGAGAAGTTGTTGCTTTCGTTGATGCTGAACGCCAGGTAACCGCCGCCGGGGGACCAGGCGTAATCGCGAATTTCGCCGTCCTTCGAATAAGCGATCTCGTGCGCCGCATGCTCCTTCAACGACGCCAGCCATAGCCGGCCGTCTTTATCGCTGAAGGCGATGTGATCGTTATCCGGCGACCATTTGGGATCGTACCGGAACGCATGCCCGCCGCTGGTGATCTTTTCCGGCGGCGACGAGCCGTCTTGCGCGACCACGTATAGCTCCTCTTCCCCGCTCGCATCCGACAGGAACGCCACCTTGGAGCCGTCTGGCGACCAGGCCGGCCACTTATCGTGCGCGCCCGGGGAATGCGTCAGGTTGCGCGTCGGCCCCTTCTCCACTGGCGCCGAAAATATGTCGCCGCGCGCCGCAAACAACACGCGCTCGCCTTTCGGACTGACTTCAACCTGCTCGATAAGATTGGCCGCCGAGACGTAGCTGGGGTGCCGGTTGACGCCATCGTCCGGCACGCGTACGGAGATGGGCGTGCTCTTGCCCGTCTTCACGTCGAGCACTTGCAACTCACCATCCAGTTCGTACACGATGCGCTGCTGGCGGTCGGTGCTGGGCCAGCGCACATCCCATACCGTGTTGTGCGTGATCTGCCGGACGGTACCGTTGCCGGTTTCATAAGCGTACAAATTGAAATGGCCGTCGCTGTCCGAGTTATAGTAGATTTCTTTGCCGATCCACATGGGGTCGCGACTGGCGCGCGGACCTTTGCTGATGAGCTTGGCGGCGTGCGTTTCGATATCGAAGATGTACAGCTTGTTAGCCTCGCCGCCGCTGTAGCGCTTTTCCGTGCGGAAATCGCGGGCCTCGGGTGAATACACGATCTGGTTGCCGCCGGGCGAGAACGAGCCCGCGCCGGATACCGGCATGGGCAGCGGCTCGGAGGGTCCGCCATCCATGGAGACGCGGTAAAGGCGCGTCAGCGGATGCGACCACCCGTCCCGCATGGAGCGGTAGATGATGTAATGGCCGTCGTTGCTCCAGCCGTAGACCTGGTTGTCGTAGCCCCAGCGCGGCGGCAATGGACCCGTCGCCGGATAGAAGGTCAACTGCTTCGGTTCGCCGCCATCGGCGGGCATCACGTAAACCTGTTCATCGCCGTCATACTGGCCGGTGAACGCGATCCACTTGCCATCGGGCGAAAACTTGGCGAACAACTCCATGCCGGGATGCGCGGTCAGGCGCGCGGCCGTTCCACCCGCCGCGTTCACCATCCACAAATCGCCGCCGTGGGTGAAGACGATGCGATCATCGTGAATGTCCGGAAAGCGCAGGAGCTTGGTCTGCGCGGATAAGGGCGCGACGAGTGGCAGCAGCAGAAGCCAGGCGGCTTGATACCTAGATGGAAGACGCATAGGAGTAATGACGTATGAGAGTCGGAAAGGATAAGAGTAGCAGGCTATGGCGCGCCCCAGTGTGACCAGTGTGGAGTCTCCCTATCGGACGCGGCGGAGGGTTGTGGGAGAATGGGGTGAATGATCGTCGCCGACGGCATATATTACGCCCTGGGACTGACCGCGGGCGGCCTCGTGGTGTCTTACCTGGCGCACCCCTGGCTCGGATTGCCGCTGTACATTCTGGCGGCGTTTTGTCTTTTTTTCTTCCGCGATCCGGAGCGGGCCATTCCAGCAGGCCCGGTCGCGGTGTCGCCGGCCGACGGCAAGGTAGTAGCAGTCAAACAGGAGACCGCCACGCACAAGCGCATCAGCATCTTCTTGAATATTTTCGATGTGCATGTGAATCGCGCGCCCATCGGCGGCGTCATAGCGGACGTGCGCTACAGCAAAGGCAGGTTTCTGGTGGCCAGCCGTGAGGAATGCTCGGAACAGAATGAACAGAATGTGGTAACCATGCGCGGCGAAGGAACCTGCGTGGTGTTCAAGCAGATCGCCGGGCTGATCGCGCGCCGCATCGTGTTCACCAAGCAGCCAGGCGACCTGGTAACGAAGGGGGAGCGCGTGGGCCTGATCAAGTTCGGGTCGCGGGTGGACGTGGTGTTCGGCCCCGAATGGGAGATCGCAGTCGACCTGGGTGCGCGCGTCCTGGCTGGTTCCAGCGTGATCGCGCGGCGGAGCGAATTCGCCGGGATGGATTTGGCGGAGGCCCAAAGCTTGGTAGCGGATACGCGGGAACTGGTGCATGCCCAGGCTTAGCAATCCGTTGATCGACCGGCACTCCCCCGATCGGCGGCCCCGCCGCGCGGCGTACGCCTTGCCCACGTTATTCACCGCCGGCAACATTTTTCTGGGGTATCTGTCGATTCTGCGCTCCTTCCGCGGAGCCATGCTGGCAGCCGCCGGAGGCGCAGGCTTGACGGCCGCCGCGGAGCATTTCGAGATAGCCGCGAAGGCCATCGGGATCGCGGTTCTGCTCGACGGGGTAGACGGCATGATTGCGCGCTTGACGCATACCACCAGCGATTTCGGCCGCGAGATGGATTCGCTGGCGGACGTGATCAGCTTCGGCATCGCACCCGCCGTGCTGGCGTTCGCCTGGGGCGTGCAGTTCGTGCAATTCCTGGACGGTGGGCCGGCCATCCAGTTCGAGCATCAATTGGCGCAAGCCGGCTACTTCATGGCGTTCCTATTTTTGCTATGCGGCGCCGCGCGGCTGGCGCGGTTCAACGTGCAAAAGAACCCTATTCCCAAGAATCCCGGCCGTCCCAACCGGAAGTATTTCGTGGGGCTGCCGATTCCCGGCGCGGCCGGCACGGTGGCCGCGATCGTTTACGCCTTTGGCGGCGAACCCGTCAGTTACTGGCCAATCGCGGTGCTCTGGATGGGGCTGTTGGCCTTACTGGGATTTCTGATGGTCAGCACGTGGCGCTATTACAGCTTCAAAGGGTTCAGCTTGCGCCAGCCGCGCACGCCGTTGATCGTGATCGTAGTCGGCGCGCTGCTGTATGCCATCTGGAATTATGGCCGCGTGGTGTTGCCGGCCATGGCGGCAGTGTACGTGGGCAGCGGCATTGCCATTCGCGTGGGTGGCATCGTGCGGCGACATGTGACCCGCCATCGATTAGGCGCGCCGCCCACGGCTCCGGAGCACCAAGTTGGCTAAGACGAACTGGGCGCTGGTGGGCAGCGAATCGCTTTTAGGCCGCGAGGTGCGCGACCTGATCGCGGTGGGCCATGTGCCGGTCGATCTGAAGCTGGTCTCCGAGGATCCTGAGAAGGCGGGCGCGCTGACCGAGCAGGGCGGTGAACCAGCCCTGGTGTGGGGACTCGAAGAACCGGCCATGCGCGAAGCGCCCGTCGTATTTCTGGCGGGATCGGCCGAATCCGCGCTGCGGGCGCTGGAACTGCGCGGCGAGATGCCCGGCACGATCGACCTCACGCACACCGCCGAAGACCATCCCCGCTCGTTCATTCGCGCGCCATTTGTGGAGCCTGCCGGACTCCAGGTGCCGGAGGACGCCGTACACTCGATCGCCCACCCCGCAGCCATTGCCATCGCCATGGTCCTGCCGCGTCTGCATACGCATTTTCCGCTGCGCCGGTCCGTGATCCATGTTTTCGAGCCGGCCAGCGAGCGCGGCACCCCGGGCGTGGAAGAGCTGCAGCAGCAAACGGTGGGCCTGTTGTCGTTCAAAAGCATGCCGAAAAAGGTTTTCGACGCGCAGCTCAGTTTCAACATGCTGGCGCAGTATGGCGAGGAGGCGCCGGTATCTCTGGACTCCGCCGAATTGCGGATCGAGCGCCATCTGGCCACGCTGCTGTCGCGCGGCGGGGGAACGGCGTCCGTCCCCATGCCATCGTTGCGGCTGATTCAGGCGCCGGTGTTTCACGGGTACAGTCTCTCGCTGTGGTTACAATTCGAGGAAAACCCAGGCGTGGACGCGGTCGAATCCGAATTGAGGGATGAACGTGTCGACGTGCGCCGCGCGGATCTGGAGCCGCCTACGGCCGTAGGTATGGCCGGCCAGGACGGCATAGCGATAGGCGTAGTGGCCATGGACCGCAACGATCCGCAGGCTTGCTGGTGCTGGCTGGTGGCGGATAATCTGCGTCTGGCCGCCGGCAATGCGGTAGCGGTAGGGAGCCAGTTTCTATGAAATGCGTGCAAATCGCAATATTGATGGTCGCGGCATGCGCCACGGGTACTGCAGACCCGGAGTTCGCGGTTCCACTCGCGGAAATATTCGGTCAGTCTGAATAAATCGCGTTCAGCATCGCCGCCAGGCGGACCCCGCCTTTGTACAACTGAGCGCGCACGACCTTCAAAGAGCCGTCGCCGTATGAGCGCGGCCCGTCCACCTTCACGGCGCGCAAGCTCTCCGGCGCCTCTGTGGAGCAATAGCGCGGCTGGACATCGATAAACTTGGGGATCACCGGCAGCGGCGGGCGGGCTTTTCCGTAAACCTGCGATTTGGCCAGATCGAAAGACTCGGCCGCGATCTTGTCGATGCTGCCATAGTCCTGCCAGTGCTCCATCTTACCGTGGAAGCTGGATTCCATGCCGGCCATCATGCCGTCCCCATCGTGTGCCATCAAATTGCGCACCAGCGTGATGTCCCACACCGCATGCAGATTCGTTATCGGCTCGAAGCCCACTACGTTGACGCAATTCCCGCCCGCATCGGCATCGCTCACGCAATGCAGCGGCTGATGAATGTCGCCGGCGAAATGCATCAGGAAGGCCAGTTCCCTCGATTCCGGCCATTGCCCGTCGGCGCGATGCTGTTTCAGGTTCACCAGATATTCGTTCATCTTGGCGACGATGCAGTTTCCCTGCGGGCATCGCTCGGCTATATGGGACGGGCCTTCGAATAGCCCGATATCGATGTAGTGCCAGGCAGCCGTCGCGCCTTTGCCGCCCGGCATGTGATCGGGCCAGATGGCCGCGCGCGCCATGGCGTCGGCCAGCGTATCGGCGGCGCCCGCCGGCGCTGCGAAAGCGGCATCCTGCCGTAGGAGATTCGCCACCGCCGCGCGCGCGCGCTCCGTCAGATGTGCGGCGGCGATCCGCGCCACGGTCTGATGTCCTTCATCTCCCCAGCACCACGCCTGGCCGGGCGCCAGCAAGAATACTGCGACAATCGTTCTCCGCATCGATACTGCCAGTATAATGGCTCCAGGAGGGATGGCATGCAAGGTCCGCTGGAGAGCCTGGAACAATGGGACGATTTCGTCAAGGATCGCTACGACCCAAATCGCACCCAGGATGGATTCCGCCAATTCACCCCCGAAGCGCCGCCTGTGGTGCGTGAGTTCTATCGCCTCAATCACGCGCACCAAACGCGCGATTTCGTGCTGCAGAAAAAACGGCAATACCTCTCGCTGGATCGCCGTCCCATGGGCATTTGGGAGGCGCTCGAGTATCTGAACACCCTGGTGGACGATAGCGACCCGGACACCGGCCTCTCGCAGATCGAACATTGCCTGCAAACCGCCGAAGCCATCCGGGCCGACGGGCATCCGCGGTGGTTCATCCTCACTGGATTGATCCACGATCTGGGTAAGGTCCTCTGCCTCTATGGCGAACCGCAGTGGGCCGTGGTCGGCGACACTTTTCCAGTAGGCTGCGCCTGGTCGGACCAGATCGTGTATCCGGAATTGTTCGCCGCCAACCCCGACTCCGAGGTGCCCGCTTACCAGACGCGTACCGGCGTTTATGAAGAGGGCTGCGGCCTGGACCAAGTAGATCTTTCCTGGGGACACGACGAATACCTCTATCACGTGGCGAAAGATTACCTGCCCGACGAAGCGCTCTACATGATCCGCTATCATTCGTTCTATCCATGCCACCGGGAGCGCGCCTACGAATACCTGATGAACGATCATGACCGGAAGATGTTCGAGTGGGTGCGCGCCTTCAACCCCTACGACCTCTACTCGAAGAGCGATACGCGCCCCGATGCACCTTCGCTCCGCCCGTATTATGAGGAGTTGATCGCGGAATATTTCCCGGCGCAAGTGAATTGGTGACGTCTTGCAGACAGGCCAACGCGTGGCGCTTGCCGGCATGGCCGTCAGCGGCGCCCTGGCGGCGATCAAGATCACGGCTGGGCTGATGGGACATTCCCACGCGGTGGTGGCGGATGGATTCGAGTCGGTGGGCGACATATTTTCGTCCGGCATCGTGCTGCTCGGGCTGACGTTGGCGGCCCGGCCCGCCGACTGGAATCACCCATACGGGCACGGCCGCATCGAAACCGTAATGGGGCTGTTCGTGGGCTTCATGCTGGCCATCGCCGGCGTGTCCATCGCCACCAATGCCCTGCGCACCATTCGCGCTGTCGGGCCGCCGCCCGCCACGTTCGTGATCTGGCCCCTCATCGGTTCGGCCGCGGCGAAGAGCGTGCTCTCCGGCATCAAATTCCATTACGGGAAGAAGATTCGCAGTGCCGCGCTGGTAGCGGACGCCTGGAACGATTTCGTGGATATCCTCTCGGCCCTGGCGGCGCTGGTGGCCGTATCGTTCACTATCATGGCGCCCCATCAGTTTGTCGCGGCGGACCACTGGGGCGCCTTCGCCGTGGGGCTGATCGTGGTCTTCACGGGGCTGCGCGTCACGCGCGACACCACCATGCAATTGATGGATACCATGCCCGACCGGGAAAGCATGGCGCACGTACGCGGCGCGGCATTGACTGTGCCGGGCGTGCTCGGGGTGGAGAAGTGCTACGCGCGCAAGACGGGTCTGCAGTATCACGTCGATCTGCACCTGGAAGTGGATCCCGAGATCACCGTGCGGCAATCGCACGAGATTGCCACGCAAGTGCGCATCGTGATTAAGGAAACGCTGCCGTGGGTGGCCGATGTGCTGGTGCATGTGGAGCCCGCGCCATAGGATTACGAGGACGCCCCGAATCCTTCAGGTGTATACTGGCTGCAAATCGGGTTTCGAGAACAGATCGCGCTTCTGTCGATTCAGGAGGTCATTCGATGGTCCGACGCAATCTTCTGTCTTTGCTCGCATGTGTCTCCGTGGTTACCGCGCAACCTCTGACCAGCTCGCTCGCCCCGGCGAGGCTTCGGCTAAACGGCTTGCGCGCAAGTTCGGGGCGGTTTGTCCTCTTCGACGCCCCGGACGCTACTCAAACCTATCCGAGTGGCATCAACAATAGCGGCACGGTTACTGGATTCTACGCCGACGCGAATGGAGGGCATGGCTTTCTTCGAGGCATGGACGGCCTTTTTGTCACGTTCGACGCTCCGGGGTCGCAAGGCATTTATCCCAGCAGCATCAACTCCGGTGGGGCAGTGGCCGGCAACTACAGCGACACCAGGCAGCACGGTTTCTTGCGGACTGCGGACGGTAGTTGGATCCCCTTCGAGGTGCCCGGAACGTTTCCGTCCTCCTCGGAAAACCCGGTCTGCATTAACGATTCCGGCACGATCGCCGGTCCTTATTTTGATGGGAAGAACACGCATGGCTTCTTAAGGACCGTCGATGGCTCGCTCATCACGATCGATGCTCCTGGATCGACCTACACCTACGCATCGGGCATCAACGCCGGCGGAATGGTCACGGGCATTTACGACGATGCCAACTTCAATGCGCACGGTTTCATTCGGAGAATGGATGGCACGTGGATCAGTTTCGACGTGCCGGGCAACAACTTCGGCTTTTTCCCCCCGACTCTGAGCATCAACAATGGCGGCATGGTGGAAGGCTCGTATGCCGCAGGAGGGAGCCAAGGCTTTCTTCAGCAAGTGAGTGGCTCGTTGACCTCGTTCGGCGTGGACGGAGCGGCCGGCACGCAGCCGAGTAGCATCAACTCCGCGGGCGCCGTAGCGGGGTCTTACCAGGATGCAAGCTCTACGTACCACGGCTTTCTGCGGACCCCTTCCGGAGTCGTATATACGTTCAGCATTCCCGGCGCGATCGGAACTTTTGCGGTCGGTATCAACGACAGTGGCACGATCGTGGGCTCCTATCAGGATGCAACCTACACGAGCCACGGATTCCTGTTGATTCTGTGAGGCATCAAACCGCTTGGTGGACAAGTGTTATGCGCGCAAAACGGACCTGCAATACCATGTCGACCTGCACCTGGAAGTGGATCCCGAAATCACCGTGCGGCAATCGCCACGCAAGTGCGCATCATGCCGTGGATGGCCGATGTGCTGGCGCACGTGGAACCTGCGCCGTGATCTCGGGGGCCGGCGTGTTCCCGTGCTTGCCCCGCGGCCGAAATACATTAGTAGAAGACTATATTCGAGAGCGCCAGAGCCGCCACGCCTCCGGAGGCGGCGAGAGTGACGTACAGAAAGTTGTCTCGAGACCCGATCCGGGCTTTTTGTCCCGCTTTAAAGAGCTTTCATTCGGCGCCATCGGGATGTCCCAAGAATCCAGCCAACTCCCCTTGTTACGTGCCCCGGCTGTCAAGCTTCCGTTCAACGACGGTTTCTTTTTTTCGCCGGCGAAACCTAATTGGTCAAATGGCCACGGCGCGCTCCTGCTTCGGGTCTTATCCGCCCGGCTCTGCGCTCGGGTTACGCGCCAACCCGTTGCGACACTCGCGGCCGCAATTGCAGATGACCTCCGCGAGCTTTAGAAACTGCTATAGAGTGACCTGCGGATTGCTGCCGTTTTATACCGGCGCCCACACGCCCACCTTGTCTTCACTCGGGACGAGCGGGACCTGCAAGAGTTCGCGCAGGCGGACGGACTCTGTGTCGATCAACTGAGCAAGTTCCTGCTGTTCCGGCGATAGGGTCGTGGTTGTCAATAGGCCGGCGCTGGCGACGCTGATCAACGTCAGCCGCGCATTGCATTCATCCGCCCACTCCGCGCGCCGTTTCCCCGCCGCTCCGGCACGGCGTTGGCGAGGGCGGAAATGAGCCCCCACGGGGACGGCCGGTATAAGCTCTGCCCACGATGCCAGGCCGGTGGCCGCGAGCGCGCAAGCTACCTCGGCGCGCGATACCGGTCCGAACCCAAAGCCGGGTCGGCATCGCGCCAGTCCGGCCTGGCGGTTTATGACGCTGCCTAGCGTGGCGCAGCCCATTCGGCGCAGCGCATTGCGAGTCCGATTGGACAGCTTTAGATTCTCAATCGGATCATTCAGTGAAACTCTCATAAATCAAAAGTCCAGCGGGCGGCCGCGGGTCCGGTCACGCGGCGTCCACTCAGAAGTCAAGCCGCAACGCAAGTTGTCCCGTCCGATTGCCTCCCAAGCCTTGCGGCAGCGCGGATTGCAAGACCCCGAAGGTGGCGGGGTTGCCAATGTTCACAGCGGGCGGTGCAAAATTGGTGTGATTCAAAACGTTGGTGAAAGTAGCTTCGAAACGCAGCCGGTACCGGTCGTTTATCTGGAACACCTTGGCCACGCCCGTGTTCACGTTGATCATGCCGGGACCCTGCAGGTTACCCACGCCGCAGTTCCCAAACCGGCCGGCATTGGCGGGCGGCAGAGCGAAGGCATTGATGTTGAAAAGGTCTTCACCACTCGTATTTGCGTATGGGTTTCCAACGCAATCCGGACGCGCAATGGCCCCGCCGGTAGTTCGCTCGATCATATCGGTGTTCGATTGATCGTCGGCTGCCGGCATGGTGGCCGTCAGCCACTGACCTGTTTGCATCGTCGTAACCGTGCTGAGATTCCAGCCTCCCAGAACGGCGTTCACGAACCGAGGTCCCTGCAAACGATGGCCGTCTCCGAACGGCAGTTGGTACACGCCCGTCAGCAGGAAGCGTTGCCGCGGCATTCCCACCACGTTGCCGCGGTCGGACCCGATGTCGTAGCGGTTGGCAATCTCCACGGCGTAGGGCTCTTCGCCTGCGTACACGGTTGGCGCATCGGTGCCTTGCGCGTCGCTGATATTCTTTGCAAAGGTGTAGTTTGCCTGGAACGTCAGCCCGCGCGACACGCGGTGTGTGAATTCCACGATACCCGACTGATAGCTTTGATTGCCGATGCTTTCCGATTGCATCAACAGAAGCCAGTTCTGGTAGGGCGCACGGGGATCGACGGCTGAGTATCCGTTGTTCGGAATGGTGTAGGGGGTGGTGCTCGCCGGAATTTGGTTCAGGTCTATGGTGATGGGAAGATGGTAGCTGCCTTGGCCGGTGTAACTCAACCGGACGGTCGTGCCGGGTGTCAGTTCCCGTTCCACCGTCAAGTTCCATTGCGCTGACCCAGGATCCTTCCAGTGCAGATTGTTTCCCTCCTCGAAATCGCCGCCGCCTAAAGTCGCCGGCGCGCCCGGAGGGGATGTGTCCGGAAACTGGAAGGCCGCCACACCGTGCGTGACAGAATTGTTGTAGGTGAGTAGATCCGAGAGAGCGATGATGCCACTGTTGACAGACATCGGGCCAAGAGTCGTCATGGTATAGATGCCAAACCCGGCGCGAATCACTGTCTTGTTGTCGTTGAACGGGCGGTAAGCTATGCTCACGCGTGGGTCAAAATCATGCCAGTTCCAATCCCGCAGGCCTTGCGGAATCCCCGCCTGGCTGGCCGTTTCGATGTTCGAACACGGGAGCAACGGGGTCTTACCCGGAAGCGAACATGCGTTGAATCCTTGCAGAAATCCCGTGTATATCTGCTGGTAAGTAGGATTGTTTGCGATAAAAGGATAGAATTTGTCCGGAACGACGACGGTCAAGTTGTTCCCCGACGTAAGATAGGTAGCTATGTCGCCATTGGTTTCCTGAAACGGCGGAAGCAGTTCCCACCGCAGCCCGAAATTGACCGTGAGATGACTGTTCACCTGCCATGTGTCTTGACCGTATACACCCCATTGGCTGGTCAGTGCATTCATTTGCGGGCCTGTGACCGCGAAGTAAGACGGGTTCGGCATCCCGAGCAGGAAATCGCCAAGGGAGTAGTTCGTGAGCGAGCCGCTGAAGGTGAAGTCGCCATAGTCGTCGGACGGCAAGTAGTACATGCCCATGCTGAAACGCTCTCTGCGCAGATCCAGCCCAAATCGAAGCGTGTGCTTGCCCACAATCTTCGTTACGTTGTCGGTGAATTGGATGTTCCCCGAAATCGTTGGCGCAACCCGGTCCTGCCCGATCGAGGTAACGGAGCCATCGGCGAAATTGAAGGTCGGGAAGACTGCAGCCGTGGGATGCGCGGCAATGCCTACGGGATGATCGAAGACCAGCCCGAGTTGAGAAATAGCCTGGGACCCTTGGATTGGGAAGGTGTCGTTTTCATTGTAGTTTGTGAATCCAAAGCGGAATTCATTCAGTAGCGTTGGGGTGATGGCGTAGTTGTAGGAAACTACCAGGCTGCGGTTTCGTTCGTTAGCTCCGTCACTCGGTAAAAATACACCCGCGGGTGCCACGACACCGGCGTTATTGAACTCCGTGTAATAAGCGTTCTTCCCGCTAAAGCGTACATAGAGTTGCTGCTTCGCATTAAAGTCGTGATCCAATCTGATATCGAAACCGTTGGAGTTCGATGGGTCGGGCACCAGAGTCTGATAGTTGTAGGAGGGGTTCAGCAGACCCACGTTAGCGTTCGGCAGAGGATAGTAATTCAGCAGGGCCTGCGCCACCGGATTGATACAGGCCTGGCACGATCCGGTCGGGATGGTGTTGTTCGGAAAACCCGTGCCGGTGAAGGGATTCAGCAACGGGCCGTTCCCCAGACCAGCCACCAAGCCACTCAAATTGCCATCTCTCTCCGCTGCCGTGGGCACCAGCAGCTGCTCCGGATAGGACTGAGTTTTTCGGTTCCCTTCATAATCGATGAAGAAAAACGTTCTATCTCTTCCCTGGTATAGCTTGGGGATCGTGACGGGGCCGCCCAGGCTGCCGCCGAAAGTGTTAAAGTTCCGCGGCGCCTTGGTGGTGAAATTCAGAACGCTGGCATCCAGGCCACTATCCTGAAAATACTCAAAGGCGCTGCCATGCAATTGATTGGTTCCGCTCTTGGTAACAAAGGTGACGTCGCCGATCTGGGCGAACTCCGCATTGTTGTTGAACGCCGTGACTTTCATCTCGGCGATGTTTTCCATGGATGGGTAGGCGTCCTGCAGCGCGCCGTTGAAACGCACGCTGGCTGTTGAAATTCCGTCCACCGAGAAGCCGGTCTGCGCCGACGTCGCGCCGCCTACGGCAATATTTCCCTGCGAGTCCGTGGTCACGGCCGCAGATACCGCTAGAGCCGCCAGAGGGCTGGAGGACACGCTTCGGGAGTTGATAGGGAGCTGGGTTATGTCGGTATTGCCCTTGGAATCGCTGAGCGTGGCGTTTTCGGTATTCATCTGTTCGGCGAGCGCCTGTACTTCGACGGTCTGACTCTGGCTGGCGACCGCGAAGGTCAGCGCGACGCGCAGATCCTGCCGGGCTTCGAGAACCACTTGCGGCACCTTGGCGTCGGCAAACCCCGGCTTTTGCCCGATCACCGTGTAGCGTCCGGGTTTCAGGTTCAGAAACTCGAACACACCGTCTTCACCGGCGATAGTCTGGTGTTGGCTATTGTCATCGAGACCCGTAAGTGTGATCGCGGCCCCCGGTATGGCCGCCCCGGTCGCGTCCTGAGTGGACCCCCGCAAGCTGCCGAAAGTCGATTGAGCGCTGGCCGGCAGCGCCGCAAGAATGCCGAAAGCGGCTAACAAAGCGATGGAAAGTTGTTTTGCCATGGTTGACCTCCAATAAGTGAATTTGAACCGGATCTTGTCGCCGGGCGCGACACGGCACACGTGTACTGCGCTCGGGGATTAGTCTAGCGGGGCGTCTTGGCCTGACCGGTTGCGTGCCGGGTTAGAGGGCCTCCAACTGGGGGAGCCCAATCAATTACCGAAGTATAGGGCAACGCACATAAGGGAGGTATAAAGACAGAATATAAGTTTCATAAGCGCTCAAAGAAACTTCGCGTGCGGGCAGGAGGCATATTGCGGCCAGGATGCATATTTAGGAGGGCTTGCTCGTGCTTCCCCGCCGCGCGTCTCTTCTGCGCACAAAAAGCGGGCGGAATCCCGGTTTGCAATATCACGTCGATCTGCACTTGGAAGTGGATCCTGAGATCACCGCGCGGGAGTCACATGAAATCGCCACGCATGTGCGCATGTTGATCAAAGAAACGCTGCCATGGGTGGCGGATGTGCTGGTGCACGTGGAACCCGCGCCATTGCCCTGGCGTTCCGGATCAAGGACGCGGAGGGCCTGTCCCGGCGCTACCGATTGGATCAGCCGAACCACGTCTTGCATCAGTCTTTCGTAAGTGGCATTTGGTTGTTGGCCGTCTCCAAGACGATGATCCCGAAGGCCAACCTCTTCAAATCGTGCTCAAATTCGAAGCCTTGTATTTTGGGCACAAGCACGCGGTCCTGATGGCCAGCCCAGCCCAGATCTCCGGTGGTGTTGACTGAACATTCGGGCAGAGCCTTCGAAGGCGGCGTGCGAGACGAGGATTGACGCACTCGTCAATCACGACACGGCGGATTCGGTGACCAGGTCCTACGCCAGTTCAAGGTAGCGCTCTGCCTGCTCGCGGCTAACCGTGGGGCACCCTGCAAGGAAGTCGTCTATCGTGAACCCAGCTTTGAGATCGTCCAGCAGAAGATGCACGGGAACCCGTGTCCCCCGGAAACAGGGTTTCCATGCATGAGGCGCGGATCGACCGACACAATCTCGCTCATGCGTGTCTTTGTCTCCCCGCTAATGCACTGCCAGGATACGCTGGCTTGAGCGACGTCGCAAGGCGCTGAACCTCCGAGCCGGAAGGTTCGCCGGTTCTCGCCGGCTTCGCCCATAGCCGGGCCGAATCCACACCCCCGATCCGCACATCAATATTATCAAAAGCCAAATTATTTCTTTGTTGTACGGGCGATGTAGAATGGAAAAAGTGTCCTACGATCTGATCGTTATCGGCAGCGGTCCAGGCGGTTATTCGGCTGCTATTCGCGCCGGCCAGTATGGCCTGAAGACCGCGCTCATCGAGAAGCAACCCCGCTTGGGCGGGACCTGCCTGCTGGTAGGGTGCATCCCAACCAAGGCCCTGCTGCATACCGCCGACATCTGGGAGCACTTCCTCAATCCCGAAGGCGACGGTATCCAGTGCCAGAACCCGGTGCTCGATTACCCGAAGGTCGTCGACAAGAAGAACCGGATCGTCAACAAGCATTCCAAGGGTGTCGAATTCCTGCTGCGCAAGAACAAAGTCGAATGGATCAAGGGTTACGCCCGGCTAAAGGGCGCAGGCCTGATCGAAGTCGAGAGCGTGGAAGGCCCCCGTACCGTTGAAGCCCGCAACATTATCATTGCCACGGGTTCGGAAGCCCGCATGCTCCCCGGATTACAGCCGGATGCGGACGTGATCCTGACCAATATCGAGATTCTGAACCTGACCGCGGTGCCCAAGACGCTGACCATAATCGGTGCGGGCGCGGTGGGCGTGGAATTCGCTTCGATTTTCAACCGCTTCGGCACTGACGTATCCGTCTTCGAAATGCTGCCGCGCATCGTGCCGGTGGAAGACGAAGAGATCTCCAAAGAACTGGACCGCGCCTTTCGCAAAGCGGGTATCCGCGTCGAGACCGGCGCCAAGGTGGAAAATGTCCGCAAGGGCGGCCAGGGCGTGCAGATGACGGTCACGCTGTCCGCCGGCAAGACCGAAGAAGTCGAGGCCGAGAAACTGCTCGTAGCCGTAGGCCGCAAGCCGAATACGGAGAACATCGGCCTGGAAAACACGCGCGTGGAACTCGACCGCGGCTTCATCAAGGTGAATCCGTATCAGCAGACCGGCGAGCCGGGCGTTTACGCCATCGGCGACGTAGTGGCAGGCACGCCGCAACTGGCGCACGTGGCGACCATGCAGGGGATGGTGGCGGTGGCTCACGCCGCAGGCAAAGTGGCCACGCCCATCCACCGCAACCGCATCCCGGCGTGTACCTATACCGAACCGGGCATCGGCAGTGTGGGACTGACCGAAGCGCAGGCCCGCGCACAAGGCCACCAGGTGAAGATCGGCAGGTTTCCGTTCGCCGGCAACAGCCGCGCGTCGATTCTCGATAGCCACGGCGGATTCATCAAAGTGGTGGCCGACGAGAAGGTCGGCGAAATCCTGGGCGTGCACATCATCGGCCCGGAAGCCTTTGAACTGATCGCCGAAGTCGTGGCGGCTATGGAATCGGAGGCCACTGTCGAGACCATCATGCACACTATCCATCCGCATCCCACGCTTTCCGAGGTCGTGGGCGAAGGCTTCAACGCCGTTTACGGTCTGGCCATCAATGCTTAAGTGCGAGTGGCAGCAACCGGGCCGCATCGAGTACGGGGAAGCGTTCGCATGGCAGCAACGTCTGGTAGCCGAGCGTAAGGCCGGCACGATCTCCGATCAGTTCATCCTGCTGGAGCACCCCCACACCATCACGCTCGGCCGTAACGGCCACCTGGAAAACCTGCTCGCCGGCGAAGCCATATTGACCCGCGCCGGTATCGCCTTCCATCACACAGACCGCGGCGGCGATGTCACTTACCATGGACCGGGGCAGATCGTCGGCTACCCCATCCTGGATCTCCGCGAGTGGAAACGCGACGTGGGCGCCTATGTGCGCGCCATCGAGCAAACCATGATCGATACCCTGGCGGACTTCGGCATCCAGGCCGGCCGCATTCCAAAGTTGACGGGCGTCTGGGTGGGTGAACGCAAGATCGGCGCCATCGGGGTGCATATCAGCCGATGGGTTACTTCGCACGGTTTTGCGCTCAACGTCTCCACCGACCTGCGCTATTTCCAGTACATTGTTCCTTGCGGGCTTACGAAGCCGGTCACGTCCATGTCGGAATTGGGATGCCGGGCTTCCTGGGCCGAGGTTGCCGGGCGCTTAGCCGGGCATTTCGGCCGCGTATTTGAACGCGAGATGATGCGCACGGGCGTGGCCGCCTGCGCATAGAGAGGAATCGAAATGACAGACGTAGTGATGCCCCAGATGGGCGAGAGCATCGTGGAAGGAACGCTGACCAGGTGGCTGAAGAAGCCCGGCGACCACGTGGAACGCGACGAGCCGCTGTTTGAGATCTCGACAGATAAGGTGGATACCGAAATTCCATCTCCCGCCGCGGGTACGCTCAGCGAGGTGATGGTCGAGGAGGGAAAGACGGTCGGCATCAGTACGGTGGTGGCGCGCATCGACGAAGCCGTGGGGCAGGACTCCAGTCCTGCGGCCGGCGTCCACGCCGGCCCTCCAGTCGAACAAGCACCGGTCCCGCCGGTCGAAGAGGCCGCTCCGCCAGCCCAAGCGGAGGAAGAACCGGCCCAGCCCGCTGAACCGGCCGGACCGCTTTCGCCGCTGGTGCGCCGCATGGCGCGGGAATACTCCATCGACCTGAGCAAAGTAAAGGGTACCGGCGCAGGCGGACGCATTACGAAACAGGATCTGGAAGGTTATATCGGCCGGCAGCCGCAGGCACCCGCGCCTCCGCCGCCAACGCCGCCTCCGCCGCCAGCAGTAGAAGCCATGCCCGCGCCGCGCGTTGCCCCAATCGCCGAACCTTCAGCCCCGGCGCCGCAAACGCCGCCGCTGCCCGCCGCCGGGCAAGCCAAAACCCGGATCGAGCCGCTGAGCACGATGCGCAGCCGCATCGCCGAACACATGCTCGCCAGCCGCCGCACGTCCGCGCACGTCACTACCATACATAAAGTGGATATGACCAAGGTGGCGCATATGCGCAGCCGCCACAAGGCTGATTTCCAATCGAACTATGGCCTGTCACTTACCTATCTGCCGTTCGTAGTGCGTGCCACCGTGGTCGGCTTGCGCACCTATCCGTTGCTGAACGCCTCCATCGAAGGCAACAACATCATCTATCACAACGAAATCAACATCGGCATCGCGGTGGCGCTGGAGAACGGCCTGATCGTGCCGGTAATCCGCCAGGCGGACGAGAAGAACGTCCTGGGCCTGCAGCGCTCCATCGTGGACCTGGCCACGCGTGCCCGCTCGCGGCAGCTCAAGCCCGATGAAGTGCAGGGCGGCACATTCTCGATCACCAACTTCGGCAGCTTCGGTAGCGTCATCGCGACCCCCATCATCAACCAGCCGCAGGTAGGCATCCTGGGTGTCGGTGCGGTGGAGAAGGTGCCGGTGGTGGTCGGGGATGCCATCGCCATTCGCTCCGTCATGTATCTGTCACTCAGCTTCGATCACCGCCTGGTGGACGGCGCGCTGGCCGACCAGTTCACCGGCAAGGTGAAGCAGGTACTCGAGGATTGGTCAGAAGAGGTGCTGTGACCTATGCCCAAACCGACAGTATACCTGGCGGGACTGTCTCTAACTGCAACCAGAAGCAGAGGAGTGAGTGGCGCAAGGAACTGAAGAGGGAACTGGATAAGCTCGGGCACGATTCGATCGATCCTGCACGGCTCACGGACAATACGAGAGTCGACTGGACTCCGCTTCGTGAAATGGTAGATATCGACCGATCGGATGTGGTCATCGCAAATCTTTGGCGCGGGTCCATTGGCACCGTCGTAGGAATTTTACAGGCGCGGCGGCGGGGCAAGCCCGTCATACTCATGACCAGAATTACCTGGACAGCCTTGCGCTGTCCACAAGCTGCGAGACGACATCGGACCCCAACTGAATGCGGGGGTAGGGGTCCTCAAGAAGGGTGGCAAAGAGTGAGCCATTCAAGCTGGAAAACTCCACAATTTTCTGCACAGGCTTTGCGTTGATGCTGGCATCGCGGATGCGTTGTTACCTCAGTTCGTAGCTCAAGGTGTGCAGTGGGACGTGACAAACGCGGCGAGCGGCAACGGCCGGGTGGACTCCAGTAAAATCGAACAGTCTTTGCGGCGTCAGTTGGAGGAACTGTCAAGCGAGACCGACAAAACATTCGCGGGTGATCTCAAACAGCAAGCCCGCAGGTTTACCCCCTGGAGCGCACGGCAGCAAAAAACGCAAGATGACTCTTAGTGCCAATGAATTCCTCCGGCGGTTCTTTCTGCATGTCCTGCCGCACGGTTTCGTGCGGATTCGGTTCTTCGGATTCCTTGCCAACCGGAGCCGAACGAAACTACTGCCACTTTGCCGCAAGCTATTGGAGATACCCTCGCAGGAGCCCGCATCTGCCGTTCCGGTTGCGGATGCTCGGTTACCAGCGGGTTGGAAATGCCCTTGCTGCTCCGGGCCGATGGTGATGATCGGTACGCCCACCGTTCAGCAACTGCGCTTGTCGCGCAGAACACGGTTGATAGGAATCACATGTTAGCTGGAAAGAATGAGTGGATCTCCGCGACTAGACTGCTCGCTGTACCCCCCCGCATAACTTACTCTTAAAGAGAATTTCAACGCAGCAAAAAACGGGTAGGGGACAGACACAAAAAAGGCCGGAGCTCAAAGGCTCCCGCAAGGGGTGGATGTTTCAGGTCGTGTCTTTCACTGGCCATGTCGTATTGTGATTTCCAAGTCAGCCACAGGTTCATCTGAGGCCTGCATAAATGATCGCAATCGTCGGAGGGCGCGGGTGCGAAGACCGCCGCCCCTACGCCTGGTGCCGCTCGCGGTGCCGGGGCCGGTCTCCGTAGCGGCGCGGGTCGCGGGGAAAAGCTACCCTTTTTTCAAACCGGCGCAAGGCGGACAATCGAGGGTATGGAAAACTCGCTGAGCCTTCCAGCTGAATTGCTGCGGCAGGCTGTCGCCATTTTTGCCGCGCTTACCGGCCAAGCCGGTCGGCGGCGTGACCATTTGCGGCCCAGAATCCAAGCCTGGGCTTCACGTTAAGGAAGATGCCTTTGCCTGTACCTGCCCCGTTCTCAACGAAAGCATTTAAGGGGTCGGGCGGACACGATATCGGCACGACACAACCCCGGAGCAGACCATGCGGGTGTTGAGCGGCTTAGCACTCGGACCGCGCCACGCACAAAAAAAGTCAGCCCGCGCGCGGTGATTACCGACACGTCGCGCAGGACCGGCCGATCCCAAATCGCTTAGTGGGACGTGGGCGTCGCTGGGCCATCAAAACCAGCCCCCGGATGGCACGAGGCCGTTGAGGCGCAGATAGGTGACGAGATTGCCATAATGCAAGGCGTCATGATTTGCGACTTGCGTCAAGACGAACATCTTGTTCGTCTTTGCGCCCCAGAAGTCCGCCCGGTCATTGAGGTGCGCGTCGGTGAACCCGGAGTACACGCCATCGCAGTAATCGAACGCGCCTTTGAGGTAGGCCACGATCTGGGTCTTCGAATCCTTCGCGGTATCCGGGGAGGGGTTCGCTTCACCCTTGACGTTTGAACACAGTATGTAGGATATATCCGCCACATGGTTCAGGATCTCGGCAAACGAGCGAACGTCTTTCGTCGGCCGGTAGCTGTACTTGGACTCTGGCATCGCGTCCGCCGACTTCATGATCTTGTCCTGCATATTGCTGCGAAAAATGGATATCGTCGCCGTCAGCGGATTCGGCGCCTTAATCGGATTGGGCATGCCTTCTTGGGCGTTGGCCAAGGGCGCCAGGACGGAAACAGATACCATGCCGACAGGAACCACGACGCGAGCAATGGATCGAAACATTAGTTATCCTCCAACATCTCCGGGTGCAAATATCATGCCAAGACTCGGGTTTTTTCCTTTCAATGCACTGGCCGTCTAGATCAGCGGTTACCTCGTTCGGTTGTGGGACAAGAAATCTCGTAAGCGGGAAAACCGATTCCGTCACCCGAGCAATTCCAATCAGGCTCTGACGCGTATCATTACTATTCATGAAACTCGCCTTCCTGTCGACCATTATGGTAGGGAGTTTTCGCCGGACCTTGGGCTGGACAACCTCTTGGACGAACCACTCTCGCTTCAGCGTCTGCGTGTAGGAAAATTTGAGCGCGGCGATGCGCACCTGCAGGGTGGACCAAGCAACTTTCTTCTCATGTACCAAGTGCAGTTGATACTTGCGAATGTCTTCCGGCCCCGGATACTCCGGCGACTTGTTGGAGAACCGGGCGAAGTCTGCCACGGACGCAATATAAGAACGGATCGTCAGCAGGGACTAATTCCGCAACCGAAGATCTTCGATCATTCGCTGGCGCAGTTTTGTCATCACAGATTCCCCTTCCAATAGGTTGGGTGCAAGGCCTACAATGAGCGACGAAGAGGTGTCTGCCTTGCTGGATGCCGCTCCGAATCTAAAGCATCGAGCACTGCTGGCGACCCTGTATGCAACCGGATTACGTTGCGCCGAAGTGCGCCCGCTCAAGATTACCGATATCGACAGTCAACGCATGGTGATTCGGGTGCGGGAAGGGAAAGGCAAGCGGCCCCGTCAAGTCATGCTCTCGCCCAAACTGCTCACGCTGCTGCGCGCCTACTGGCGCTGGCGGAGACCCTCGGATGGATGTTTCCTGGGGAGAAACCTGGCACTGCCATGACTCCATCGGCCGTCCGGCAGATCTGCCAACAACTGGCCAAGCAGGTCGGCATCAAAAAACCCTTGATTGAGCGTTCGATCGCCGAGCCACAATCGCTCGTTTCCACTAAGCAAGCCCTGACCAGATTCACTTGAGGGCTTTCTAAACGGATAACCGGCCTCTTGATTTGCTGGGGATCTATTTCCATCGTCTCAAACCTGTCAAGCCCCCACCATTTGGTACGCACCGACCAGCGTGCTCGATGGATTCAAGCCTCGGAGGCCGCCCTTCCGCGCGAGCGGCTTAGTACAACAGCCCTTCCCACCAGCAATCTGGCCAAGGGGAGCCGGAAACGGGGCTGTGGGAGACTCCCGTGAAAAGTCCGGCTCACGTCATCTGGCAGAGAAAACGCGCTACTCGGGGAACTGAGCCCATGCGCGGCCCGGGTCGTCATCTGGGAGGTCGATCTGGTGCCGGTGACTGGTGCCGCGGCGCGCAAGAACAGATCTAGCGTGGTGAGCAAAGCGTGCGTTTCTTCGTAGCTCGGCAATTATTGGCCAGATTGGGCTCTTCTGGCTTAAGTTAGCGCTTATTGAAGATGCCCGGCTTCCGGAAAGGCATCTGGCACTGCGCTTCAGGGCGCTGCTGTCGGCGCCACCGGGGTGCCGCCGCGCTACAATCGAAGTTGCTACCGAAATGCGTCCGCCACTCCATGAATCGCGTCCGTTCTTCGCCGTCTCATTAATCCTCCTGTTCGTGCCGCTGGCTGGGTGCCTGCTGCACGCTACCAAACAAGCTGCCGCACCTCCGCCGCCGAAACCCGCCGTGGTGCAGCCGCCGCCCCCGGAGCCGCCACTTTCCATCCCGCAAACCGCCGTCGTGCTTCCCGGTCCACAAGACGTCAACCCGGACGCCATTCCGCATGAGCCCGCCCAGGCTCCCCCGCCGGAGAAGACCGAAGCTCCTCCCCCCTCGCGCCCCGCGCGCCGCGCGGCGACGCCGCAGAAGCCGGATACCGACCCTGAACCAGTCGAGGCCCCGCCCACTCCCGCCGCGCCGGAGCAAGCGCCTATCCAGCCCCTCTTGAGCGGCGAGGAACTAAAACGGATTCAGAACGACATCGAAAACCGCAAGCACGAAATTGCCGACAAGCTGGCCCACATTAGCGGACATTTGACTCCCCACAATCAAGCCCTCGTCGAGCGCATTAAATCTTTCATGTCCCAGTGCGATGAGGCCGCCAAGCGCGGCGATTACTCCCAAGCCGATTCCCTCTCCGAACGCGCCTTGGCGCTGGCCCGGGAACTGCAGGGTGAGTGACGAATTTGCCGCACGCCGCCGGTTGGTCAGCGCCGGACTCGAAAATCGCGAGTTGGACGCCATGCTGCTCACCTCGCTGGCCAATGTCCGCTATCTGACCGGTTTCACCGGCAGTAACGCAGTCATGCTGGTGCTGCCCGGCGAAGCCATCTTCTTCACCGACCCGCGTTACGCCATTCAATCCGGCCGCGAAGTCACCTGCCGGCGGCGCGTTGCAAAAGGGCCCATTCTTGCGGCCGTGGCAGCCATGGCGGCCGCCCAACGCTTGCGGCGGGTGGGCTTCGAGCCTGCGCACTTATCCTACGAAGCCTACGATAAACTGCGCTCCAACATGCCGTTGAACGCGTCGCTGGAACCCGTGTCCGGATGGCTGGAAGCGTTTCGCATGCTGAAATCGGAAACCGAAATCGCGCTGATCCGCCGCTCTGTGGCCGCCAACTCCAAAGCGTTCGAGCGCGCCGCGCGGCGCATTCGCCCTGGCATGCGCGAAAGCGAACTGGCCGCCGAAATCGACCACCAGATGCGCCGCCTGGGAGCCGAGAAGCCCTCTTTTGAAACCATCGTGGCCGCGGGCGAGCGTTCCGCGCTGCCGCACGCCAGGCCCACCGGCGCCGTCTTAAAACCGCGGCAACTGCTGCTCATCGATATGGGCGCGTTCGTTGATGGATACGCGAGCGATATGACTCGCATGCTCTTTCTGGGAGTGCCCGGCCCGCAGGTTAAGCGCCTGTACCGCGCCGTCCGGGAGGCTCAATTGGCGGCTATCGACGCCGTACGGCCGGGTGTAACCGCCGCCCAGGTAGACCGCCGCGCCCGCCAGGTGCTTAAAACCTATAAGCTGGAGCGCACCTTCGTGCATTCCACCGGTCATGGCCTTGGCCTCGAAATCCACGAGTTGCCCCGCATCGGCAAGAAGGACCAGACACCACTCGCCGCGGGTATGGCCATTACCATCGAGCCTGGCGTTTACCTGGAGGGCGTGGGCGGCATCCGCATAGAAGATACCGTGGTGGTGACATCCACCGGCTGCGAAGTACTGACCCCCACCGGCAAAGAACTCCGCCTGCTATGACGCCTGCTATGACGCCCCGTATGACGGATCGTCCGTAGTGCGGCCGCCGCTACCGGCATTTGATAATGGACACCATGGACGATTCCGCCGCGGGCCGCTATTGGGAGCAGAACGCCGAAGGCTGGACGCGCCTGAGCCGCCGGGGCTACGACGTCTATCGCGACCTGATGAATGCGCCGGCATTTCTAAATATGTTGCCCGCGATCGAGGGGAGGGTGGGGCTGGATGTAGGCTGCGGCGAAGGGCACAACACCCGCTTGCTGGCGCAGCGCGGGCCGTGCATGTTCGCTGTGGATGTGGCACCCACCTTTGTTCGCTATGCACGCGAAGCGGAGCGGAATTGCTCCGCCGACATCCGTTATAGCGCCGCCAGCGCGCAGCGTCTGCCATTTCGCGATGCGGTCTTCGACTTTGCGACGCCGTTCATGAGCCTGATGGACATGCCGGACCCGCGCGCCGCGCTGCGGGAAGCCTGGCGCGTCCTGAAGCCGGGCGGCTTCCTGCAATTTTCGATCACGCATCCATGCTTCGATCCGCCCCATCGGCGGCTGCTGCGGGATGCGCAGGGCACTGCCTACGCCGTGGAAGTTGGCGGTTACTTCGACGATACCGAGGGACGTATCGATCGGTGGTTGTTCTCGGCCGCGCCGCCCGCGGCCAAAGCTGGCCTGCCGCAATTCCAGGTGCCGCGCTTCCATCGGCCGTTATCGGATTGGCTGAACCCAGTACTGGAGGCCGGGTTTCAAATCGAGCGGGTCGCGGAGCCTTGCGTTGACCGGGAGACCGCGCTGCGCTTCCCGGTGGTGGCGGATACGCGCGTGGTGGCATATTTCTTGCATGTTCGTTGCCGCAAGGCTTGCGGCACGGAAGCCGCATAAGCATTCACCTCCGGCGTGCGCGCGTGAGTCAATTTGACTCACGCACCAGAGTGGCGGCGGTCGCTTTACACCGCAAGCAAATGAGATTGTGTTGTGAACGGACACCAATTCTTTGGCAGGGCGATTGCTTTGACGCCGTACGCGGACACGCCGAACGGAAGTTCTCGGCCCGCTAAAGCATGACCCATTTTGTGAAGGCCCGGCAAAGTTCTTGTTACTGCGAAGTTATCTACCTTATGATTATGAGATCGTCACGTTACGCAAACATCATCGGCACTCTGTACGTTGCCGGCGCACTGGCCTGCGCCACTTGCGCGTATGGACAGGCTATTGTCACCACGGTGGCCGGCGGCGGTTTTGTCAATAACGCGCCGGCGCTCCAAACCTATCTCAGCAACCCACAGGGAGTTGCGGTGGATTCTTCCGGGAACGTCTATATTGCGGATCTGAGTTCGGTGGGGCAGAACCATATTTTGCGCGCTGCTCTTGCCACGCAGGTGATTACCGCGGTGGCGGGCGGCGGACCCGCGGTTTTCGCCGTGACGGATGGACCCGCGCTTTCGGTGCGCGTAACTCCTACGGACCTGGTGGTGAACGCGAGCGGTAACGTGCTGTTCCTGGACAGTTCCAGGCTGCGGCAGCTCAACGTGGCGCAGGCCGCCATCACCACGCTGGCAGGGCAGAATAACGTGAATTCCGAGGCGGGAAACGGCGGCCCGGCCGCGTCCGCAACGCTCAATATGCCGCAGCAGTTTTGCCTGGATGCCGCGGGTAACATCTATATCGTGGAACTGGCGGGATACGTGCGGCGGATCGATGGGAAGAGCGGCGTGATCACCACCATCGCCGGCACGGGCGGATCCACATTTGGCGGCGATGGGGGCCTGGCGACGGCGGCCACGCTGGTGCGCCCCACGGGCATTACGGTCGATGCGAGCGGCAACCTCTATATTGCGGATGCGGGCGACCTGCGCATCCGCAAGATTGATGCCGGCACCAACACCATCAGCACCATTGCGGGCACCGGGCAGGCGCTCGAAAGCGGCGATGGAGGCAGCGCCCTGAAGGCTTCGTTTGGCGCGCTGGGCCAGTTGGCCATCGACAGCAGCAGCAACCTGTATGTGATCGACGGCAGCCGGGTGCGGCGCATCACCGCCGCGACCGGTGTGATCGCCACGGTGGCGGGCAACGGCACAGCAGGACTGGCTGGAGACGGCGCAGTCGCTACGCAGGCGGAGATCAACGCGCCTGCGGGGTTGGCGCTCGATAGCGCGAGTAACCTATATATTGCCGACACCGGTAACCGTCGCGTACGCAAAGTGACGGCGGCCACGGGAATGATCTCCACCATCGCGGGCACGTCGCAAAATGGCGATGGGGGCCTGGCCACCGGCGCGATGCTGAGCCTTCCGCAGACCATCGCAGTGGATTCGGCAGGCGACTTGTTTATCGGCGAAACCAGCGACATACGGGAAGTGAATGCGACGACGGGTGTGATCTCGACCATCGCCGGCGGCGGTTCGAGCACGGCGGATGGAATTCCGGCTTTACAAGCGAAGCTGAGTCCGCTCAGCCTGGGGTTCGACGCGGCAGGCAATCTGATGGTGGGGGAGATGGGCTCGATCCGCCGCATTGATGCGAGCGGGGTAATCACGACGTTTGCCGGCACGGGCGTGCAGGGGTTCGCGGGCGACGGAGGACCGGCCAGTGCGGCGCAAGTGAGTGACGTGACCGCGCTGGCGCTCGATGCATCCGGCGACGTGGTGTTCGTAGATGGCGGCAATAAGCGGCTGCGCAAAATCGATGCCACCAGCGGCACCATCGCGACGGTGGCCGGGAACGGGCAGTCGAAATTTTCAGGCTTCGGGCAGGCGGCGACGGCCACCGGTCTGGGCTATTTAGGCGGCGTCGCGGTGGACGCCAACGGTAACATCTACACAGGCGGGGTGGCTACTTACTTTCTGCTGGAGATCTCGCCGGCGGGGGTGGTGTCGGCGGCGGGCGGCGTCGGCGGGTGCGGTTATATAGGCGACGGCGGGCCGGCCACGATGGCGGGCATGTGTCAGCCCACCAGCATGGCCATAGATTCGAGCGGCGATATCTTCGTGGGCGACACGACTTGCTATTGCGTACGCAGAATCGCGGCCGGCACCGGGATCATTCAGACGGTGGTGGGGACCGGGACAGCGGGGTATACCGGCGACAACGGTCCGGCTCCGCAAGCGCAGCTTCGTTCCGTATCGGCCATCGCGCTGCACGGGAGCACGCTGTATGTGGTGGACACGACCGCCGAGGTAGTGCGCGCCGTGACTCCGGACACGCCGCCAGCTTCCGCGCCACCGAGCTTTTCATCGCTGGTGAGTTCAGCCAGCTTTCAAGGCGGCGACGTGGCGCCGGGCGAACTGATCACCTTCTATGGAAACTACCTGGGGCCGGCCACGCCAGCCACCTGGACGCTCGGTTCTAACGGAGTGCTGACCATCCCGAATGCCGGCGTGCAGGTTTTCTTCGACAATACGCCGGCGCCGCTGGTTTACATCTCCGCGGGCCAGGTTAATGCCGTGGCGCCGTATGCGGTGGCCAACGGATTTTCCACCGTGCGCGTCGAGACGGCCGGCGGAACGGTTTCGGACACAACCTTTGGCGCGGCGCAGACGGCGCCCGGCATTTTCCCCGACGCGATTGTGAACGAAGACGGCAGCATCAACGGTCCGTCGCATCCGGCTCCGAAGGGATCGTACGTGCAGATGTACGGGACCGGGCTGGGGCAGACCACACCGGCTGGGACGGACGGGATAGTGACGCCGGTGGTCAACTATCCGAAACAAGTCTACGCCGTGTCGGCGACGCTCAGCCAGAACCCGCTCTTCTCCGCGGCATTGCCGATGAACGTGTTTTACTACGGACCAGCGCCGGGATTGGCGGCGGGGGTTTGCCAGATCAATGCGTTTGTGCCGGCGGGCGCGGCCTCGGGTGAGAACTTCCTGGTGCTTTCGGCGGGGCCGGCGGGGAGTCCGGGGATTCCGTTTTATGTACAGTGAGGGGGACAGGAGCCAGAAGACAGGAGACAGAAGACAGGAGCCAGAAGCCGCGGCTCTGGCTTACGGTGCGGTATTGAGTGATTTATCGTTGCCGCTTTGGCCCTTTGCGGACTAGCAGGAAACAGCCTCTGCATTTCGGGAAAAGGTAGCTCGTCTATGTCAAACACGGTCACTCGCACCAAGCGAGATCGGGCCTCCCCGGCCAATTCGAACGAGCGCTGCCAAATCTGTGTCACTCCAGGCTACAACCTCGATTACAAGATCATGACCTCCGGGAGGCCTCGTCCGTTGCCAGCTGCAGCGCACGCTCTACGTCTTCGGTGAAATCAAAACGGCTCATGGTTGCCCGAAATGAAGGGGGAAGGAGACAGGAGTCGCAAGTCAGGAGGCGCGGCAGTGACTGATGGTGCGGCAGTGGCCGGCAGTGCGGCACGGCAGACTTCTTACTTCTGTCTCCTGTCTCCTGTCTCCTGTCTTCTCACTCCCTCTCGACGTACCAAGGTACGTTCACTACGATAATGCGCCCGTTGCCTTTGAAATAAAGCATGGATTTCAAGGCGGTGCCTCGCTGGTTGTGGAGCAGGTGGTAATACCAGCGGCGCTCCACGATTTCCGGAATAACTACGGCTATCTGGCGTTTGGGATTATGCTGCGCCAGGTCGAGCACGTAATCCACGAGCGGGTTGATTACGAAGCGGAAGGGCGACGGGAGGAGCACCAGTTTGGGGGGGCACATACCCAGCTGTTGCACGGGCTGATCTACGAAGGTGACCCACTCCTGTTTCAGGTAACTGGTGTGCTCTCCGGATTCTATGTGCAGGACAGTCACTTCAGGCGAAATCGTCAAAGCGAAGGTGATGGCCCTCTTGGCGATGTTACTCCAGTGATCCATGGGCACCACCACCAACGGCGGTTCGAAGCTACCAAGTTCGAGCGGCGACTGACTCATCACCGCCATGCTTACCGTATGATAGTGGCGGCGCACCGCTATCATGATCGCTAATAATCCAGGAACTAACAGAAAGGTAATCCAAGCTCCCTCCACGAACTTAGCGACTAGTACCACGACCACTGTAATAGCGGTGGCCAGGGCGCCCACACCGTTTACCAGCATGCTACGGTGTGCGCGCCGGCCGCCGATGCGGCGCCAATGGAATACCATACCGGTCTGCGACAGCGTGAATGCCAGAAAAGCGCCGACGGCAAAGAGCGGAATCAGCCGGTCAGTCACGCCGCCGAATACGACGATGAGCACGCCGGAGAGCGCGGCCAGCACGTAAATACCCTGCGAATAAACCAGCCGCCGGCCGCGTGAGCCGAACGAGCGCGGCAGAAATCCATCCTGCGAGATGATCTTGCAGAGGCGCGGGAAATCGGCGAAGGCTGTGTTGGCGGACAGGGCCAATACTAGAAGGATGCCGCCGATGGTCACATAGTAAAAAGGTCCCTTGCCCGTAACTGCCGCTACGAGCATAGAGAGGACGCTCTGATAACCGGGCGCGCCGGGGTCGGTGGCGGCGACCTGGTACACCTTCACCAGGTAGGCGATGCCGAGCAGCATCAGGATGAGTAATCCGATGATGATGGCCAAGGTGCTGCGCGCATTCTTGGCGGTTGGTTCACGGAAGGCGCGCACGCCGTTGGAGACGGCCTCGACACCCGTCATAGCGGTGCAGCCGCTGGCGAAGGCTTTGAGCAGCAGCCAGGCGGAGGCTGCCGCTACGGCTTTTTGAGCGGCGGGTGGCGGTATGACAGGTGCCGGATGGCCGCCATTGGCCAGCGTCCTGACCACACCTATCACGATGGCGATCATCAGGGTACCGACGAACAAGTAAGTCGGGAATAAGAAGATGACTCCGGTTTCGCGTACGCCTCGTAAGTTGATTAAAGTGACTAGGGCCAGAATCGACAGACATAGCGCGAGGGTGTGCGGCTCGAGGCTGGGCATGGCCGATACCAACGCGCCCACTCCCGCCGAGATTCCCACCGCTACGACGAGAATGTAATCGATCATCAAGGCCGCCGCGGCAAGCAGGCCGGGGAAGACGCCCAGGTTATGGCGCGCGACGGTGTAGGAACCGCCGCCGCCAGGGTATGCTTCGATGGTCTGGCGGTAGGAAAAGAAGACAATGGTCAGGAGAATGACGATGCTGATGCTGATGGGCAGGATGTAAGCGACGCCGGCGGCTCCCAGCGGGATGAGCAGGGTGAGGGCTGCCTCCGGGCCGTAAGCCGCCGAACTGAGGGCGTCCAGCCCGAAGATGGGGATTCCGGACAGGGGGCCGATGCGTTCGGCGCGCTCGTCGCTGGTGGCCAGCGGGGATCCGAGGAGGAAATCGAGAATCGCCATGGCACTCGGACTATATTACCGCAGGTGTATTAAAAGGTTCGCGAAGCCGGGCTGAAGCCGGGCCGAAACCCAATGCCACTTAGTTATCCCAATATTGGGAACGCTGCATATTTTGTGGGGCAGACCTCCAGGCCTGCGCGGGTCCTCCAGGACCCGCCCCTCGCGCTTGGAATCAGCCGTTCCAGACGCGAGCGGCCGACGTGGACGTCGTCCGCAGGACTGGAGTCCTGCCCCACAATTTGGGCAGGTGTTCGGTGCTGAAGCCCGCCCTCCAATTTAGGTGAGTTGGTGGAGGGCGTCCTGGCGGGCTCGGAGGGCCTCCATCTCTTCGGGTTCAAGCTTGCCGGCGCATCCGTTGAGGACTTGCGTGCCCCGTTCAATCAACGCGCGGCGGTAGGCCCGATCGGGCGTAGTTGCGGCGATGTCCATCAGCGCGCGCAGCAGCCGCAGGCTGACGGCCACATCGGATTTGGAGTACATGCGTATCTGCTCGAAGGCCGCTTCCAGCAGACGGCGGAAGCCGACCCAGGGAATGACGACGCGCACAGTGCCGGGCGGATCGTAGAGCACTGATTCGGGCGGCTCGCGGGCGGCGAAGCGGATCATGATGGCGCTGAGCCAATCCACGCAATTGATGGCCGTCGAGGGGTCGTTGACGGCGGGCGAAATAGCTTTCAGGGCGATATCCACAATTTGCAGGACGCCGAATTCGATATCCTGCTGCAAGGTGCGGGTGGGACCGAGATCGAACGCGCCACACAGGTCCGCGATGGCTTCGGGCGGCACACGCCCGCTCTTGGAAACCTCCAGCAGCGGTGCGCCGGCCGGCGTGAAGTGGCCGACGCGCCGCAGCACGTTGATCTTGACGTGGTAGGTCTTGGCCAATTGCACCAGGCGCCTGCGGTCGACAAAGCGAATGTAGCCGGAGGCCTGGCTCGGGATGGTGGTTTCCCAATGGGACGCGGCGGCCGGCGGCGCGTCGAGACGATCGAGCCGGTGCGGCCATGGCATCATCTCATCGATCATGGCGAGGGTATCGGCGGCGATGCGGGCGACGATATGGTTAGCGCTGATGGCCCGCGAAATGTGGTGGATGAAAAAGAGCAGCCATCCTACGCAAGCCACCGCCAGCAGCATGGCTCCCATAACAGTGAAAACCGGCGCGAAGGGATACGGCTGCGAGTGTGCCGCGGGAAGGGCGGCCAGGCAGTAGAGGAACGTGCCCAGGAAAATGCCGAGGGTCCATTGGGTGACGCGGTCCTGGACGAAGCTGACGATGATGCGCGGCGAGAATTGCATGGAGGCCAGCGTCAGGGTCATGAGCATGATGGCGAAGACGATGGAGACCACTGTCATGATGGAGGCGGCTATGGTTCCGAGGATGATCTGGACGACTTGCGGATCCGCGCGGGAGGGAAACAGCACGCCCGGCGTCCAGGCGCTGAGGGCGGGGAAGGACTCCTCCAATTCGGACAGCGCGGCGCCCACGCAGGCGAGCAAAAGGGCGATGGTGAGCGGGCGGACCAGAAACCCGCCACGCAGGTTATACAAGGTTCGCCGGGCAAGCAATGGCAGGCGTAAGGGCAAGTTTTCAGTATCGCACCAGGGCTGCGGTTTTACGTTTGGCGGTCACAAGTACCGTGCCCCCCAAACGGCGCTGAAAACAAACCTCGCCAGCCAATCCATCAACCCGAATTGCTTGGCCGGCGTGCTATGCTCACTCCGGGTTGAAGGCGCCGCCCGTGCTCTTTGAAATCTGAATAACAGCGAACGAACGCGAAATTACCGTACGAAATTACCGTACGAACCCAACAGATCCTTTGTTTTCAACAAAAGCTCCAGCGACGAAGCCACGTTAAACGGAGCTAAACTCCGCCCTCCCCGCCCAGTTTTCCCTGCATCTTGGCCGTGAACCTGGCGACGTTGATGATCGTACGTTCGTGGGTGCCCTCCCCGCACTTCTCCTTCTCGTCCCAAGCTTCCACTTTGAAGTTGATGCGGCGTCCTTCCACCCCGATCACTTCGGCGGTGAACGTCACCATCATGCCCATGGGCGTGCCGGCCAGATGATAAACGTTCACGTGCGTGCCGACCGTGTCGTGCCCCGCGTCGAGCAATGGCAACACGGCGTCGCGGCAGGTGCGCTCCATCCAGCCGATCATCCACGGCGTGGCCAGCACCCGCGCCCCATCCATGCCCAGGAAATTGATGGCCACTTCGTCATCCACCAGCAGCTTCTTCTCGAGCTTCGTTCCGATCGCGATGTCCATTCTGCCTTCCGCCTACCCTTTCATTCCCGCCAACGCGCCGCGCATATAGCTAAATGAAATCTTCATGCCCGGCAGTGGATTGTCTGCATTGATCTCGTACTCCAGGTTCACGCAACCCTGATACCCGATTTTCTGAAGCTGCTTGAAGATGCCCACAATCGGCATGATCCCCTCGCCCACATCGCATTGAGTGGCGTGCGGCTCGAACGTGCGCAGATCCTTGATGTGCATATCGAACAACCGGCTGCCGGCCTCCGCGATGGACTCCACCACGTTGGCGCCCGCGCGCGCCGAGTGCCCCACATCCATACACAGCCCGCATCGCGGGTCCATGTTTCGCACCACCTCCAGCACCGATTGCGGCGTCGGATACTGCTTGTCCTCCGGGCCGTGATTGTGAATCGCGATGCGGATGTTGTACTCTTTCACGAATCGCTCGATCGTGCCCAGGTTGCTGTGCGTGGGCGCACAGACCATCATCGGCATACCGCACATTTTGGCGTATTCAAAATAGCGCCGGATATCGTCCGGATCGTCCTTGGCTAGCGTGATGTTCCCGCCGCTGACGATGGTCAGCCCGCTGCGCTCGAATTCCTTGCGCCCGCTTTCCAACTCTTCCGGACTGCTGCGGTACGGCAGGTGAAACTCCTTCACACTCACATACGGCGTGCGCAATTCCTTGATGCACTGGATGGCCAGCGCGCGATTGTAATCGCGTAGCGAGTAACTGGCTACGCCCAGCTTGATGCCGCCGGGTGTGTCGTCAGTCGCCGCGCTGCCGTGTCCCGCCGCGCCGACGCCTGCCAGACCGGCCGTTGCCAGAAAGCTGCGGCGATTCAATTCGTGTTTCATGATGCAACCATTTTACATGGCCTTTTCAGGGCGGGACGTCTCTACCGCACACGAGCGCCGCACCACCGCCCGCGCTTCTTCCAATCCACTCAACTCTCCCGCCCCAATCGCCTGTATCAGCACATTCCCGATGGCCGTCGCCTCGCTCGGCCCCGCGATCACCGAGCGTCCCGTGGCATCCGCGACTAATTGGTTCAGCAGCCGGTTGCGCGACCCGCCGCCCACTATGTGGATCACATCGAAGCGCCGCCCGGCCAGCGTCTCCAGACTGGCCAGCACCTGCCGGTACCGCTCCGCCAGGCTTTCCAGAATTGTGCGCGTGAACTCGGCGGGCGTTTCCGGCGGCCGCTCGCCGCGCGCGCGGCAATGCTCCGCGATCTTACGTGGCATCCCGCCAGGCTCCAAAAATGCGTCCACATCGATGCGCCCCGGCGCCGGCCCCGCCTCACCTGCCAACCGCACCAACTCGTCATAAGTGTACGAAGCCCCCTCCCGCGCCCACGCGCGGCGGCACTCCTGCAGCAGCCACAGCCCCGCGATATTCTTGAGGAAGCGCACCTTGCCGCCCGCGCCCATCTCATTGGTCAAATTCTCCGCCAGCACACGGTCGTTGATCACTGGCTCGTCCAATTCCGCGCCCATCAGCGACCACGTGCCCGAGCTGATGTAACACCAGTTCGTGCCCTTCGCCGGTACCGCCGCCACCGCCGATGCCGTGTCGTGACATCCGGTGGCGTATACCGGCACGGCTCCCAGTCCAGCCGCCTCCGCCACCGATTCGAGCAGCGGCCCCAGGCGCGTTCCCGGCGCGACAATTTCGGGCAGAATATCCGTGGGCAGTCCCAGCCGCTCCAGCAGATCGCGCGCCCACGTCTTTTTTCGGGGATCGTAGAATTGCGACGTGCTGGCGATGGTCAGTTCCGCGCGCGCCACACCCGTCAGCCAGTAGTTCAGCAGATCGGGCATGAACAGTAGCGTGCGCGCGGCCGCCAACGCCGGCGAACCGGCCAGTTGCAGCGCATAGTATTGGTACAGCGAATTGAGCTGCATGAACTGGATGCCGGTCTGCGCGAACACCTCCGCGCGCGGCACGCGGCTGAAGACTTTCTCCATCACGCCGTTAGTGCGCGCGTCGCGATAATGCCGCGGGTTATCGGCCAGCGCTCCATCGGCGCCGAGCAGGGCAAAATCCACGCCCCAGGTATCGATGCCGATGCCGTTGAGCGGCACCCGCCGGTCTCGCCCCGCGACGGCCAGGCCGCGCTGAATCTCGTGCCACAGGCCCAGCGTGTCCCAATAGAGCGCATCGAACACGCGCACCGGCGTATTGGGAAAGCGGTGCAGTTCTTCAATTTCGAGCCGGCCGGAATCGAGCGTGCCCAGCATGGCGCGTCCGCTCTCCGCGCCGAGGTCGAAAGCCAGATAGTGTGACATGGAGTACTGCTATTCGTGGGGCAGGCACCCTGCCTGCGCCGGATTCTTGGGCCGCTGCCGCGCGGTCTTGTTAGATGTTCTCGACATAACTTCGTGTCGCCTCTCGTGGGGCAGGCGTCCACGCCGGGGTACCCCCTGGGTCCGGGTCTCCAGACCCGCCCTCACCGCCAAGCATTATATAATGCGGTAGCACTCTCCGCTGTCAAATGAAGCTCGATTCCAAATACGAGCAGGAATACGGCGCGGTCTATCTCACGGGAATCCAGGCGCTGGTGCGCCTCCCCATGGACCAGATGCGCCGCGACCGCCGCGCCGGTCTGAACACCGCCGCCTTCATCTCCGGGTACGAAGGCTCTCCGCTGGGCGGCTACGATCTGGCCCTGGCGCGCGTGAAGCATCTGCTGGACCAGCACCGCATACACTTCGTGCCGGGCGTGAACGAGGACCTCGCCGCTACCTCCGTCTTCGGCAGCCAGATTCATCACGCGCTGGGCGCGTCGCGCTATGACGGCGTGCTGGGCATCTGGTACGGCAAAGGGCCGGGCGTCGACCGCTCCGGCGACATCTTCCGCCACGCCAACATCGCGGGCACGGGCCGCAACTGCGCGGCGCTGGTGCTGGGCGGCGACGATCATGTTTCCAAAAGCTCCACCATCCCGCACCAGAGCGATCTCAGCTTCTACAATCACGCCATGCCCGTTTTCTATCCGGGCAACACGCAGGAGACGCTCGATTACGGGCTGCTGGCCATCGCGATGTCCCGCTTCTCGGGAGCCTGGGTGGCCATGAAAATGGTGACCAACGTGTGCGACGCCGGCGGCACCGTAGATGTCGATCCCGCGCGGCTCACCATACGCATTCCGGAAGGCTACGAAAAGAAAATCGACGCGCGCCTGCTCATTCCCATGACGCTGCTGCTTGAGCCGGAGGTGCTCTACCGGCGCCTGGAAGCCGCGCGCGAATTCGCCCGTCTGAATCAGGTGAACCAAAGTTTCGGCGCGCCGCCTGGTGATGCCGGCGCCTGGTTGGGCATCGCCAGCGCGGGCAAGGCCTATTACGATCTGATGCAGGCGCTCGGCGACCTGGGCCTCGCGCGCGACGATCTGGCGGGCGCCGGGATACGCATCGCCAAGTTCGGCATGACTTACCCGCTTGAGCCGCGCTTCACGGCCGAATTTGCGCGAGGCCTTCAGACCATCCTCGTCGTGGAAGAGAAGCGCAGCTTCCTGGAACTGCAGTTGCGCGAGTCACTCTATAACTCCCCAGGCCACCCCGCCATCCTCGGTAAGGGCGATCAGAACGCCGCGCCGTTGTTCTCCGCCGCGGGCGAACTGGACCCGGAGATGATCACGCGCGTCCTGGCGCAACTCATCAACCATCCAAACCACCGCCTCGCCCTCCTCGACGAAATCGACGCCCGCGAGCGCCGGCTGGTCCCCGGACGCTTCCCCAACTTCTGCTCCGGCTGCCCGCACAATCGCTCCACGCTGCTGCTCGAAGGCCAGATGGCGGGCGGCGGCATCGGCTGCCATGCCATGGCCGCCCAGCTTGAGCACTCACATCATGCGTACACATTCCTGACCCATATGGGCGGCGAGGGCGCCCCCTGGATCGGCATGGCCCCGTTTGTCGAGCGGCAACATATTTTTCAAAATGTCGGCGACGGCACTTACTTTCATTCCGCCTCGCTGGCTGTGGAAGCCTGCGTCGCGGCGGGCGTCAATATCACTTACAAGATTCTGTATAACAGCGCCGTGGCCATGACTGGAGGCCAGCAAGCGGCCGGCGCAGTGCCCGTTCCCGAACTGACCCACAAACTTGCGGCGGATGGCGTGCGCCGTATCGCGGTGCTCACCGACGACCTTTCGAAGTATCAGGGGGCCAGGCTGGCCGCCAATGCACAACTGCACGATCGCGACGAGCTGCCCGAAGTGCTGCGCGAATTTGAAAAACTGCCGGGCGTCACGGTCATTATTTACGATCAGCAGTGCGCCGCCGAAAAGCGCCGCCTGCGCTCGCGCGGCAAACTTGCCGAACCCACCCTGCGCCTGGTGATCCACGAAGAAGTATGCGAAGGCTGCGGCGATTGCGTAACGCAATCCAACTGCCTCAGCCTGCATCCCGTCGAGACGGAATACGGACCGAAGACCCGCATCCATCAGTCGTCCTGCAACAAGGATTATTCGTGCGTGCTGGGCGATTGCCCGTCGTTCGTCACGGTGAATCTGAAGCTCGGCACGGGACAGCGCCGCCGGCCGCTGCCGAACCTGCCGGAAACCGAAGTGCCGCCGCCGCGCGAACGCGTCGCGATCGGCGAGCGCTACTCCATCCTGATGCCGGGCATCGGCGGCACGGGCGTGGTTACGGTGAACGCGCTGTTGGCTACCGCCGCGTGGATCGACGGGCTTTCGGTAATCACCCTCGATCAGACCGGCCTGGCGCAGAAGGGCGGTGCGGTCGTATCCAGCGTGATCCTCAGCCCGCAACCCGTCGAGGCTTCGGCCAAGGTCGGCTACGGCAATGCCGACCTGCTGCTGGGATTCGATCTGCTCGGCGCGGGCAGTGCCGCCAACCTGAAGTGCGCGCATCCCTCGCGGACCGTGGCCGTGGTGAACACCGCTGAAGTGCCCACCGGCGATGCCGTACGCGGCGGGGCGCGCCTGGCCGGCCCTGGCGCGGTGGTCGATGTGATCAATGCCTATACGCGCAAGGATCGCAACTTGTTTCTGGATGCCTCACGCCTCGCCGAAGGACTGTTCGCCAGTCACATGGCCGTGAATATCTTCCTGCTGGGCGCAGCCTACCAGGGCGGATTGATTCCGATTTCGGAAGCGGCCATCGAAGAAGCCATTCGCTTGAACAAAGTGGATGCCGAGCGCAACGTGCAGGCGTTTCTGTGGGGCCGCCAGTATTATCACGACGCGCAGGCTGTCGAGTCGCTGCTCGCTCCACGGGCCGTGCGTGCCGATGACCGCAGCCTGGTGGAACGCCGTACGGCCGATCTCACACGCTACCAGAACGCCGCCTACGCCGCCCGCTATACCGCGTTCATGCGCGAAGTGGAAGCCCGCCAGCCTGCGCTGGCCGAAACTGTCGCCCGCAATCTTTATAAGCTGATGGCGTACAAAGACGAATATGAAGTCGCGCGCCTGTTGGCCGATCCCGCGCGCGAGGCGCAAATCCGCGGCATGTGGGACCAGGTGGAATCCATCGGCTACAATCTGCATCCGCCGCTCCTGCGCGCCATGGGCGTGCGGAAGAAGTTGAAGCTCGGCGCATGGTTTCGCACACCGCTGCGCCTGCTCGCCTCGGCGAAAGGTTTGCGCGGCACGCCGTTCGATATCTTCGGATACGCCGCCGTGCGCCGCGAGGAGCGCGCCCTGGTCGCCTGGTACGAACAACTCGTGCGCGATTGCCTGGATAGCGCCACGCCCGCCAATCTGCCGCTTGCGCAAGAGATCGCCGCGCTGCCCGGGCAGATCCGCGGATATGAAAACATCAAGCTGGCCAGCGTGCGGAAGGTCAAGGCGCTGGCGATGGAGAAGATGTCCGTATTGAAACTCCAACCTGTCGAAGCACCCGCGCTGCAGTCCTGAGGGCAAGATCGCTTTCGGATATTAAGTCTACTTACTCTGAAAACCGCCGCGCGTTCAGTCACAATTTGTGCGAGGCGCGATTATGCCATTAGCCAGCCTTCGCCAGGACCTGCGTTACAGCCTGCGGTCAATGCGCAAAAACCCCGGTTTTGCGGCCACGGTGGTGCTGACCCTGGGACTCGGCATTGGAGCCACCACGGCTATCTTTACGGTGGTCAGCGGAGTGTTGCTGCGCCCGCTGCCATTCCCCGAACCGGAACGCCTGGTCGCGATCCAGGAAGACTACGGCCCGGGACCCAACGTTTTCATCGCGTCGATGGAATTGCTCGCCTGGCAGAAGCAGAGCCGCACGTTGAGCCAGGTAGCCGCCTATTTCAACTGCTCGGTGAATCTGGTGGGAGCGCAAAGCGCGGAACGGCTGGAGTGCGGCAGTGTGACCGAATCGCTATTTCCGGCGCTGGGAGTGCGGCCTAAGCTGGGCCGGAACTTCGTGCCTGCGGAAGACCGGCTGGGTGGTCCGCCGGCGGTGATCCTGAGCCACGCTCTTTGGCGGCGGCGCTTCGCGGGGGACCATTCCATAGTGGGCAAAGCGGTGACGCTCGATGACCGGAGTTACACGATAGTAGGAGTGATGCCGGAAGATTTCCAGATACCTGGCGAGTTCCGGGAAAAACAGGATCTCTGGCTGCCATTTCAACTTGAAGAAGGCCGCGCGCATTTCAAGCTGGTGTGGGCCATCGGCCGCGTGCGTCCCGGCGTGCCCATCGCGACTGCGCGCGCTGAACTGGATACCCTCTACCGCGCCACGCGCCAGGGAAGAATGGCGGCCCGCGTTGTTCTCACCCCGTGGCAGGGGCGCATCACCGGACGGGTGCGATCCACGCTGTTTGTCTTCCTGGCCGCCGTTGGATTGGTTTTGCTGATCGCCTGCGTGAATGTGGCCAACATTCTGCTCTCGCGCGCCACGGGACGAGAAAGAGAGATCGCGGTGCGGCGCGCGCTGGGTGCGGCGCCCTCGCGCATCCTGCGTCAATTGTTGACGGAGAGCGTCCTACTTGCGCTATGCGGCGGATTGGCGGGGCTGGCGCTGGCCGTTTGGATAAAGGATCTATTGATCGCGTTCCTCGCCCAGAACCTTCCCATGGTTCCGCCGATTCCCGTGGATCTGCGCGTGTTGGCGTTCAATATCGGACTCGCGCTGGCCTGCGGCATCGCATTCGGTCTGGCGCCGGCGCTCCAGGGCGCGCGCATCCCGGTGAATGAAAGCCTGAAGGCCACCGCTCGATCCGCCGGCGAAGGCGCCGGCCGCACCCGTCTGCGCGACCTGCTGGTGGTGGCGGAAGTCTGCCTGGCTACGGCCCTGCTGATTGGCGCGGGGCTGCTGTTCCGCAGTTTCCTGTTGCTGCGCGGCATGGGTTCCGGTCTGCGGGCGGACCGCATCCTGGCCATAGATCTGCCACTGAGAGGCGCGCGTTACGCCGCCCCGCAGAACCGCGCCGCTTTCCTCCAGCAGGCGTCGGAAAGCCTGCGCGGCGTCCCGGGCGTCGAATCCGTAGCCATCACGTTCGGTGGCGACGGTAGCGCTAGCACCGAGATCGAAGGACGCACCGATGCGGAGGCGTCCGCCGCGTGGGACATAGTCAGCGCCGAATATTTCCGGACCATGGGAATTCCGTTTCTCGAAGGGCGGAATTTCTCGGACTCCGATACCGGAAGCGCGCCCGAGGTGGTGATCGTCAGCCAGTCGTTCGCACGCCGCTACTTCCCGCATGAAGATGCGATTGGACACCGCCTGGGAAGCTTGTTCCGCAAAGATGGCCACAATGATGGCCACAATGACGGCCACATGGATGGATGGATGACCATCGTCGGCACGGTGGGCGACATCCGGCCCGATCTGGAAACGGAACCCGGCCCGGCCATCTATACTTTCTATTTGCAGCAACGGCGGCCGGGCGCCGCATCCGGCAACGAAGTCGTCATGCGTTTATTGGCGCGCACGGCGGACCACCCTACGCGGCTGGCCGCGACCCTGCGCAGCCGGTTGGCCGCACTCGATCGCACGCAGGTGCCCAGCAGAATCCAGACGTTGGAGCAATGGATGGCGGAGTCCATCGCGCCGCGGCGCGTCTACATGATGATGCTGTTCTCGTTTGCGCTATTGGCTCTGCTGTTGGGATCGGCAGGCATTTACGGTGTCATGTCGCATGCGGTCAGCCGGCGCACGCACGAGATTGGCGTGCGCGTGGCGCTGGGAGCGGACCGGGGCGATATCCTCACCATGATCGTGGGACGCGGTCTGCTGTTGGTTTGCGCAGGCGAGGCAGCCGGACTGGCAGCCGCGCTGGCGTTGCACCGGGTAATCGCCGGCATGCTGTTTCATGTGGGCCCGGCCGACCCCGCAACCTACGCCGCGGTATCGGGCCTGTGGATCGTGGTGGGCCTGGCCGCTTGCTACATACCCGCGCGTCGCAGCCTGCGCGTTGATCCTACCGCTGCGCTGCGCTGTGAGTAGCGCGCTATAATGGCTCAAAATGCGGGATAAGTTGGCCTACGCGCTCGCCGCTATCGGGGCGGTAGTGCTGGTCCGCAACTTGTATCTGATATTCATGGTCATGCCCGATGAAGCGAACCAGGGCATAATCTATCGCCTCCTTTATTTCCACGTGCCGGCCTGGTGGACGGCCTTCCTCGCCGTCGGTCTCTCCGCCATCTTCAGCGGTCTCTATCTGGCCAGGAAAAACCTGCTTTACGATGCCATAGCGGTGTCGGTTACAGAAGTGGCGCTGGTTTTCCTGACTATGGGCATCACGTTGGGATCCATCTGGGGCCGCATCATCTGGGGAGTCTGGTGGGTTTGGGACGCGCGACTCACCTCGGCGTTGATCTGCGTCCTGCTATACGCCGGCTATCTGATGCTCCGCCGTTCGATCGAGGAACCCAGTCAACGGGCGCGCGTCGCGGCGGTCTTCTCGCTGTTCGCCTTCGTGGACGTGCCGATCGTCTGGTTTTCGATTCGCTGGTGGCGGACCCAGCACCCCCAACCTATGCAACTGCCGCCGGAGATGTGGCATACGCTGCTGTGGAACTGGCTGGGGATGGCCCTGCTGACCGCAGCGTTAACATTGATCCGGCTCGATCAGGAAGAAATGGACCGCAAAGTTCAATCGTTGCGGCATCTCGCGCAGTTTGCGTACCGGAATTAGCGGCCATGGACAGGCGGAACTTTCAATTCATGTTTTACGGTTTCACGATGGCCTGGCTGATCGTGTTCGTCTACGTGCTCACGCTGGTACGCCGCGGCAACCGCCTGCGGGACGAATTGCGGCGGCATGCAGCCTCTCTCGATCGTCGCGACTGAACGCACGTTGATTAAAACTGCGCGATGTATCAACTGGCGCGGTCTGACACGGTATCGGCGTACTCAATGCGGTTTCGGCCAAGAGCCTTGGCGCGGTAGAGGGCCGTATCGGCCTGAGAAATGACGTGCTCCACCGAAGGATTCGCCCCATCCAAGCAGACAACCCCAAGACTGCAGGTCACGCGAATGGCCGTACCTTCGGCAGCCGGAATCGAAGCGGCGCAGACGCTGTGGTGGATCTGCCCGAGCCGCACCTGTACTTCTGTGAGGAGCATCCCCGGCATGATCAACAGAAGCTCCTCCCCGCCATAGCGGCCGACCGAATCGTACGCGCGGACAGACAACTGAAAGCGCCGGGAAACTTCCCGCAATACGGCGTCACCGGCTAAGTGGCCGTAAGTGTCGTTGATCTTCTTAAAGTGGTCGAGATCCACGAGCACAACAGTTAGCGTGGAATGTTCGCGCCCACAGCGGACCAGTTCATTCGCCAGTATGTCCATCACGGCGCGCCTGTTCCAGAGTTGAGTCAGGCCGTCATGGGTGGCCATCACCTGGAGTTCCCGGTGGGACTCCTCCAGTTCCGCAGTGCGTTGCCGGACCCGCCGCCTGAGGGCGATGACCCAGGAGAGTGCGCACAAGACAATCACCACCGTGACGCCAAAGGCGGACAGCGCGCGTGCGGGCGTCCACCAGGACGGTTTTTGAAGCACACGGATATCCTGCGGCGAACGGGGCAGTATCTCAAATGACTTTGGCACCCGAAAATGCCGCGACGCCTGAGTTTCCGTAATCCTACAGATCCCGGTCAGTTGAAGCCGGCTGCCATCGCGCCAGTTCAATGGACGGGCCGCAAGGCCGGATTGAAGGATCGCCGGGAAGACGATGCCTTCCGCGTCCAGCAGGAAGGTGTACTGGTCCGAAGTCCTCTTTTGTGTGATGAGGCGCGCGTCAATTTGCACAAGATCGCCATCGAAATCTCCGGAGAGCGCATCCTTTGCCGCCACAGCCCGGGGCACCGGCTTCGATCCGGAGCCGAGCTTTCGAAAGAACGCCTCGTGAAGGGTGGGTGTGTAGTCGCCTAACGCCGGGAAACCGATTACATCCACGATGTCGCCCGGCTCGACCGCGGTCATCTGGCTGCTGAAGACGCCGGCCCCTTGCAGGCCATCTGTAATGAAGAACGATTTGCCCGCCCATCCGGCCGTAACCACGCCGCGAATTCGCAGCCGGTGATCGGGACTGGCGTTGGGGGCGTACTCGAATATATTGCGCACCGTCTTCACCGGCAGGGCGAACGGGTCCGCGGGCGCCGGCTCCAGAACCCGAACCTCGTCAAGGCTCGGCGTGTACATGTTTACCCCGATAAGCTGGCGTCGTTGATTGAAAACGGGACCCGCCGTACCCCGGACCAGGACTCTGGAGTCGATCAACCGGAGGTATTCATTCTTGCCGTATCTCGGCGTCATCACCTCTACTTGCACCCGGCCGGACGTCACGGTAAGCGTCAACATCGTGTTGCTGGTATCGGCCCCTCGCACGATGCCTTCGATCTCGACCCACTGCCCGTCTTCGACTCCAGTCGAGAGGCGGTCGAGGCCAACGCGCCGCGCGGACGGCACCTTTCCTTCTCCCAGGACGCGCAGGACCGCATGATCGACAACCGGCGAATACTCGCCCGGGCCTGTGACTCCCGTGATATCGAGTATCGATCCGGTATGGATCGCATCGGTGAGCAGGACTTGGTCCTTCGTTTCAACAAAAACTCCGGTTGACCCATCATTGACGAAAAAGCCATGCCAGCCTGGAAAGCAAACCACGCAGATTGCCCGGAGATGCACTGGATAGCGCCGTTTCGATTCTAATGGGGATAATCCGTGGACAGCGGCGGCTGTAGTCAGTGTGGGAATAGCCTCCTGTCGCGTTGGCCGGCCGGTGAGCGAGTAGCCGCAGGAAATACCAAGCAGGACGAGCGCGGCGCAGACGGGTTTGCGTAAATATGGAGGGGACGTTCCCACATATGCTTATCGTCAGATAGGGCACATCTCTGTAGGGTCGTAACCGTTCGAGCCAAGGGGTACCGAGCGCTTAAGCGCGCCGCTCAGGCATGGGTCACGGAGTCGGCGGCGTGGTAGGAACTGCGCACCAGCGGGCCGGATTCCACGTGGCTGAAGCCCATCTCATAACCAGCGCGGCGCAGGTCTTCAAATTCAACCGGCGGCACGTAGCGCACGATAGGCAAGTGCTTGGGTGAGGGGCGCAGGTATTGCCCGAGCGTGAGAATATCCACTCTGTGCGCGCGGAGGTCGCGCATCACGGCGAGCACCTCGTCGATGCTTTCGCCGAGTCCCAGCATCAAGCCGGACTTGACCGGCGTTTCGGGCGAGACGCTTTTGGCGTAGGCCAGCATATCGAGCGAGCGCTCGTAGCGCGCGCCCAGCCGCACCTGGCGGTAGAGGCGCGGCACGGTTTCGGTGTTATGATTGAGCACGTCGGGCGCGGCGGCCATCACCATGTCCATGGCGGCGCGGCTGCCCTGGAAATCCGGCACCAGCACTTCCACGCCGCAGCCGGGGACGCGTTCGCGAAGGGCGCGAATAGTGAGGGCGAACAGTTCGGCGCCACCATCGGCGCGGTCGTCGCGGTTCACGCTGGTAATCACGGCGAAGCGCAAGCCCAGGGCGGCTACGGCTTCGGCCACGCGGCGCGGCTCGTCGTAATCGACTGCGAGCGGCGCGCCTTTCTGCACCGCGCAGAAACCGCAGCGGCGCGTACAAACGTTGCCGAGGATCATGAATGTGGCGGTGCGATGGTTCCAGCATTCGCCGACGTTGGGGCAGGCCGCGCTTTCACAGACCGTGTGCAGGCCGAGTTCCGCGATGAGTTCTTTCAGCTCACGATAATTCCGGCCCACGGGAGCGGGCGCGCGCAGCCAGGTGGGCCGGGGCGCCCGTGTCGGCGTGATGGAAACCGGCGTTATAGCAACCAATGGCGCGCTCATGATAACTTCTCGAGCCGCGCGCGGAGATCGCCGATCAGCGATGCATCCTTCATGGATTCGATATTGATGCGCACGTTCGCCAGTGCTCCGCCGATACCGGCCTCCACCAGGGCGAGCGCGGTTTGGATATCCGAGCCGAATTTCGCGGGCGCCGCGGCAGCCAGCGCGCGGAGGCGTTCGCGCAGGCCGGCGCCTTCCTCGGCAACTTCGAGGGGGACCTTGGCGGCTTCGTGCAAGGCTTGTTCGACGAAGGGAGCGCGTTCCTCCTTGGGACGCTTATACGCGGCCCGCACGGCCTCGTAGGACGTTGCATCGATTCTTACGGCATCGGCGAAGAATTTGCGATCCGCCTCGAAGGCGTCCGCAGGCAGCTTGGCCAAGCCGGAGACCATGGCGCCAAGTGCTGCCGCCATGGCTGCCGCCGCTGCGGCCGCGCTGCCGCCGCCGGGTGTGGCTGTGGGCGCCGCCAGTTCATCCAGGAATTCGTTCAAACCATCCACTGTAGCGGCCTCGGTAAGGCGGTTCTCTAATACCAGACTAGGATGAAAATTCTCCACCTGCAAATACCATTCGGCGGTCATTTCGAGAGCGCGCTTGGGGATGAGCCCCACGATCTCACTGCCCACAATGGACGCGCCGTAGCGGGCCGCCTCCGCGCGCACGGCTTCGAAGACGCGATGGATGGGAGTTTGTTCGAAATCGGTAAGATTCATGGAGACCTGCGCCAGATTGCGCGACGCCAGCGGCACCCCCATCGACTTCACGTAACGGAATCCGCCGGAGGAAAATCGAATGGCCTTGGCGATGCGTTTGGCGATCTCCACATCCGCGGTGTTCAGGTTGATGTTATACGCGATCAGGAATTTGCGCGCGCCCACCACCGTAGCGCCGGCGCTGGGATGCAATTCGGCTTCACCGAAATCCGGGCGGCGTTCGGGATTGGTCCGGACTTCTTCGCGCAGCCCTTCGAACTGGCCGCGTCGGATGTTCTCCAGGTTGACGCGATCGGGGCGGCGCGCGGCGGCTTCGTACAGGTAGACGGGCACGCGCAGCCGTTCCCAGAGGCGCGCGCCCAGCTCGTTCGAGAGCCGCACACAATCATCCAGCGTGACGCCTTCGACCGGGACGAAGGGCACCACGTCGGCTGCTCCGATGCGCGGGTGCACGCCCTTGTGCTCGCGCAGATCAATGAGACCGATGGCCCGCTCGACGCCCCGGTAGGCCGCTTCGACTACGGATGTGGCGGGTCCGGCGAAGGTGATGACCGAGCGGTTGTGATCGGCGTCCAGTTCGCGGTCGAGGATGGCGATGCCGCGCACCGAGCGGATGGCATCGATGATGGCATCTACTTTGGCGGCGTCGCGGCCTTCGGAAAAGTTCGGGACAGATTCTACGATTGTTTGGGGCATGGTGACTTAATTGTTAGATGCACGTTATTGGCGCCGAAGTAATAGGGTAATTCGCGGTAGTCGGATACCTTGAGCACCAGCACGTCCCCTTGCTTGCCAGGCTCCAGTGAGCCTACGCGATCGGCACGGCCGAGGGCATGCGCGCCGTTGATAGTGGCGGCCACGATGGCTTCCGCCGGCGACATATGCATTTCCGTGCAGGCGAGCGAGAGCACCATCTGCATGTTGTAAGTCGGGCTGGTGCCAGGATTGAAATCGGTGGCCAGGGCCACGGCGGCGCCGGCATCGATGAGGGCGCGGGCCGGCGCGTAAGTGCGCAGGCTCAAGTGAAACACGGACCCCGGCAGTAGCGTGGCGATGGTATTCGATTCCCCCAACGCACGGATATCTTCTTCACTGGCCTGTTCCAGGTGATCGGCACTGGCGGCTGCCAGTTCCACGGCCAGCCGCGCGGCGCCGGTGCGCGCGAACTGTTCGGCGTGAATCTTCAGTCCGAAGCCCAGGCCGCTAGCCTGTTCCAGGTAGCGCCGCGATTGATCGAGCGTGAAGGCGCCTTCGTCGCAATAGACGTCCACGAAGCGCGCCAGCTTTCGGCGGCGGATCTGGGGCATCATTTCCGCGGTCATCCAGTCGATGTAGGCGTCAGGTTTGCCGCGATATTCGGGCGGTAGGATGTGTGCTCCCAGATACGTCGGCACAATATCCAGCGGAGAGCCGTTAAGCCGCGCCAGCAAGCGCAGGGTTTTAAGTTCACCGGCTTCATCCAGCGCATAACCGGACTTGGCCTCCAGCGTGGTGGTGCCGTGCAGCGCCATTAAAGCGAGGGAGGAGCGGGCCTGCGTTTCGAGCCGCGCGGCGGACATCGACCGGACGGCTGCAACGCTCGACAGAATGCCGCCGCCCGCCGCCGCGATTTCCCCATAGCCGGCTCCCGCGAGGCGCATTTCGTAATCGGCCAGGCGCGGACGGCCGAAGATCAAGTGCGTGTGGCTGTCGACAAAGCCGGGCATGACCACCCGGCCTGTGGCGTCGATTTCACGCACACGCCGGGCTTCGGGCAGCTTCTCAACACGGCGCGCGGGACCGGCATCCACGATCACGCCGTCTTTTATCAATACCGCGCCGTTCGCGACGATTCCGAGTTCGCGCAACGCTCGACCGCGCCGCGGCCCGCTATCGCCGCGCAGAGTGAGCAACTGGCGCGCACCACGAACCAGCGTCGTCATGCGGGCGTTACTCAAGGCTCCGCATGGGGGCGCGCAATCCCGCGCCGGCGGCGAAATCGATGGCCTCCTGGTATCCGGCATCCACGTGACGCAGCACACCGATGCCGGGATCGCACGTCATAACGCGTTCGAGGCAGCGCGCGGATTGATCGGTGCCATCGGCCACAGTGACCTGTCCCGAGTGCTGCGAATACCCGATGCCCACGCCGCCGCCATTGTGCACCGAAACCCAACTCGCGCCGGAAGCCGTGTTGAGCAGCGCGTTCAAGATCGGCCAGTCGGCGATCGCGTCGCTGCCATCGCGCATATCTTCGGTTTCGCGATAGGGCGACGCCACCGAGCCGCAATCCAGATGGTCGCGGCCGATCACGATGGGGGCTTTCAGCTTGCCGGTAGCCACCATCCGATTCATCTCCAGCGCGAAACGGGCACGCTCGCCGTAGCCTAGCCAGCAAATGCGCGCCGGCAGGCCCTGGAAATGGACCTTCTCCTGCGCCAGCGAAATCCAGCGCGTCAGCGCGGGGCTGGATGGGAACAGACGGCAGATGAGTTGATCCGTGGCGGCAATGTCCGACGGCTCGCCAGAGAGCGCGACCCAGCGAAAGGGCCCGCGGCCTTCGCAGAACAGCGGCCGGATGTACTCGGGGACGAAACCGGGAATGCGGAAGGCATCGGTGACCCCGCGATCGGCGGCGAAGCGGCGGATGTTGTTGCCGTAGTCGAAAGTCACGGCGCCCGCGCGCTGCAGATCGAGCATGGCGCGCACATGCGTGGCGATGGAATCGAGCGCGCGGTCGAGGTAGCCTTCGGGATCGCGCGCGCGCAGCTCGGCGGCCTGCTCCACGGTGCAGCCGGCGGGTATGTAGCCGTTCAGCGGATCGTGGGCGCTGGTTTGGTCGGTGAGCAGGTCGGGGACCACGCCGCGCCGCGCGAGTTCGGGCAGCGCCTCGGCGCAGTTGGCGGCGAAGCCGACGGACTTCGGTTGACCGGCGTCCATCGCCTCGCGCAAGACGGCGAGGGCTTCATCGAGCGAGTAGGCCATCACGTCGCAATAGCCGGTTTCTATGCGCTTGCGGATGTGCGCCGGGTCTACTTCAATGCCCAGAAAAGCGGCGCCGTTCATAGTGGCAGCCAGGGGCTGGGCTCCGCCCATGCCGCCAAGGCCGCCGGTGACCACCAGGCGTCCGGCGAGCGATCCGCCGAAGTGCTTGCGGGCGGCGGCGGCGAACGTTTCGTAAGTGCCTTGCAGGATGCCTTGCGTGCCGATGTAGATCCAGCTGCCGGCGGTCATCTGGCCGTACATGATGAGCCCGAGCTTTTCGAGCGCGCGGAACTGCTCCCAATTGGACCAGTGGCCGACCAGGTTGGCATTGGCGATCAGGACCCGGGGGGCCTCTTCGTGGGTGCGGAAGACGCCCACGGGACGGCCGGACTGCACGAGCAGGGTTTCATCTGAGGCGAGCGATTCGAGTTCGCGCACGATGGCATGGAACGAGGGCCAATCGCGGGCAGCTTTGCCGGCGCCGCCGTAGACCACCAGGTCCGCCGGGCGCTCGGCGACGTCCGGGTCGAGGTTGTTCATGAGCATGCGCAGGGCCGCTTCCTGTTTCCACCCCCGGCAACGTAGGGATGTGCCGCGCGGGGCGCGGATGACTGGGGCCATGCGCTTATGGTAACGCGCGGCGCTGCCGTTGATCGGGGCGCCGGCGGCGGACTTTGCGAACTCGGAAGTGTTGCGGCGAGGTCCGCTTCCGAGTAAAATGCAGAGTTGTGGGACTGGTAGAATTGCTGCAGCGCCATGAAGGGAAGACCCTCGAGTTCAAGCGCGACCTGTCCTCGCCGGAGGGCGTGCTCAAGTCTCTGGTCGCTTTTGCCAATACCGCGGGCGGCACCGTGGTGATTGGCGTCGAGGATAAATCGAAAAGAGTGCGCGGCGTGCCGGATGTACTGGAAGCCGAAGAACGGCTCGCCAATATCATTACAGATTCGATTCGCCCGCACTTGCTGGTGGACATCGAAGTGGTGCCCTGGCGCCGATTGAATGTACTGACCGTCGAGGTGCATCCGAGCAACACGCGTCCGCATTATGTGGCGAAACTGGGACCCGACGATGGCGTGTTCCTCCGCGTGGGATCGACCAACCGGCGCGCCGAAGCGATCCAGATCGACGAACTCAAGCGCTTCAAGCGCATGGATACCTTCGATGAACAGGCGCTGCCGGATTCGAACTCGGAAGCCATCGACTTCCGAGTAGCTTCCGAGTTGTTTGCGCAGTTTAGAAAATTCAAGACTCAGGATTTGAAGACGCTGCGGATCACCACCGAATACCAGGGCCGGCAGGTTCCCACGATCGGCGGAGTGCTTCTGTTTGGCCGGGACCGGTTATCCAGGTTCCCGGATGCCTGGATCCAGGCGGCCCGTTTCGCCGGCACCACCCGCGTGCATGCGGCGGATTCGGCGGAGATCCGTTCCGTTCTTCCCCGCGCGGCGGAAGAGGCGATCGCTTTCGCGCAGAAACATCTGGTACGCGCATCCGTGATCGAAGGCGTTCGCCGGGAAGAGCGCTGGTCAGTTCCACTAGTGGCAATTCGCGAGGCGGTCATGAATGCGGTGGTCCATGCGGATTACGCCCAACAGGGAGCGCCCATCCGGCTGGGGATATACGACGATCGTATCGAGATCGAGAATCCGGGCCTGCTGCCGTTCGGCTTGACCGTGGAGGATATCCAGCAGGGTGTTTCCAAGCTGCGCAACCGGGTGATTGGACGCGTATTCCACGAACTCCACTTGACCGAACAATGGGGCAGCGGCATTCAGCGGATGACCGCCGCCTGCCAGGAAGCCGGCTTAGGGGCGCCCAGATTGGAAGAAATCGGCATGCATTTTCGCGTCACGATTCCCACCGTGCGTGTGAAACAACCGATTGCAGATCGCACCGATCAACGGATTCTGGCCATGTTGGGGAGAGGCGGGCTAACCACGGCGGCGGTGGCGAAGCGCATCGGACTTTCCCAGCGCGCAACTTTGACACGGCTGCAGGCAATGAAGTCCCGCGGCCTGCTGGTGGAGATCGGCACCGGCCCTCACGATCCGAAACGCCGGTATGCTTTGGCCAGATAAAATCCGCCTCACAAGCGGAACACGGCGCGGGCATTGGCAGACAGGGCTTTCTTAAGATCTGGCGGCAGGTCCAATGCGCGGACTTGTTCCATGCACTTTATCGAGTGGTAACTGATGAAAGTCAGTCCCGGAGAGCACCTCATTCTGGCTGTAAGTGGATTAACTGCGGATAATAACGTGGTAAGTACGCCGGAGTATCAATGTAGACGTTATCGTGCTTCCAGATGTCCGGCGGTGCGTATCTTTCAAATAGGCGGGCGGCCTCCGGCAGATCCGCGCGAGTGCGCCCCGACCGGCTGCGCCCACGCATCGATGGTTGGTGCCGTTTGTGCCGCGCCCATGACCGGCACTTCAGAGATAAGTCTCGCACAACGCCGGAGCGGGGGAGTCTGGTGGGGCACGCGTCCACGCCTGCAGCGGATCTCCAGACCGCAATGCAGTGGGCGGGTCCTGGAGGACCCGCGCAGACCTGGAGGTCTGCCCCACGGGCTGAATCACTGCCGGGCGGCCGATTCCATGTTTTCGGCCATCTCCAACAGTTTCCGTACCGTATTCCAGTTGCGGCTGGTGCCGCTGGTCTGCAGCGTCTTCTCGACATGCGCCAGCGACAGTTTCGGACGCGCCATGCCGTTGGTGTAGTAGATGTACAACTCGCGGCCGTCGATGTGCAACTCCTCAGGAGCGGTCTCGATGGCGAGGACCTGCCGCCGGGCAGCGGCCCCCGGATCGGTTGCCAGAAAGTGGATGGCAAGCCTACTGGCATCCAAGCCCGGGCGCTTCGCGAACGGATTCACTGCGATCACCTGTCTGAGGTCCGCCGGCGTGCGGAGCACCACGTCGGAACGAAAGCCACAGGCGCTCTCGATGGCGTCTTCGATGCGTCTGCCGAGGCGCAGCAGGTCGCGGCCGCCGGTCCGGAACAGAACATTGCCGGAGTTGATGTAGGTGCGCACGTCCGCGAAGCCGAGGGATTCGTAGAGAGCCCGCAGATCCTCCATCTTGACCTTGCGGTGGCCGCCCAAATTCACGCCGCGGAGCAGAGAGACGATTACGGGCATATTTGTTTTCAGGATAGCTCACCGAACCGCCGCCACAGGCTGCGTTACAATAGCGTTGAATGCCGCAACGGGAAACCATGCTCGTCCCGCCGGTTCCGTTTGCGCCCCAGTTGCTCTCCAGGTTGGGCGAACTGGACCGGGCTGTGCAATCGGCAATTCGGGGGAAACCTGAAGTCGTGCGGCTTTCGCTGGTCTGTCTGCTGGCGCGCGGCCACCTGCTGATCGAAGACGTGCCGGGCGTGGGCAAAACCACCTTGGCGCAGTCGCTGGCGCGGGCGGTGGCCTGTGGTTTTCATCGCTTGCAGTTCACCAGCGACATGCTGCCCAGCGATGTGTTGGGCGTCACCATCTACAACGCACATGCCGAAGCTTTCGAATTCAAGCCGGGGCCTGTGTTCACTAACTTCCTGCTGGCCGACGAAATCAATCGCACCACGCCCAAAACACAATCCGCCCTGCTGGAAGCCATGAACGAGAGCCAGGTGACCATTGACGGCCGTCCGCACCTGCTGCCGCGCCCCTTCATGGTAATTGCCACGCAGAACCCGGTGGAGCATCATGGAACCTATCCGCTGCCGGAATCGCAGATGGATCGCTTTCTCATGCGCCTGCGCATCGGCTATCCCGATTCGGCGAGCGAGCGCGAGATCCTGCGTAATTTCGAAATGGCCATCGGCGATGGTGTTCGCCCCGTGCTTTCCGGCGATGATATCATCCGGTTGCAGGCTTCCGTGCAGCGGGTGGTGGTGGACGAGTCGCTGGTGGATTACATGCTGGCGATCGTGGCCAAGACACGCGCGCATGAATCGCTCACCTTGGGCGTGAGCCCGCGCGGCTCGCAAGCTCTGTTCCGCGCGGTGCAGGCGCTGGCGCTGCTGGAAGGCCGCGAATACGCCATCCCCGATGACGTGAAACGTCTGGCGGCGCCGGTGTTCGGTCATCGCGTGCTGGTGAACACGCGTACGGCGCTAGCCCAGCGGCGCTCTGACTTGGGCGACCGCATCATCGAAGAGATACTCAGCCTGACGGACGTGCCTCTCTAGCCGGCCCCGCTGCCCCTTATGAGAACTGCCATCATCGGCCTGCCCATGGTAGGCAAGACCTCGCTGTTTACGATCCTCACCGGCGCCCACCAGGAGACGCGCATCGGCTCAACCGCTGTGCACGTGGGTGTGGCCAAGGTGCCCGACACGCGCCTGGAGGAGCTTGCCAAGCTGTTCGAACCCAAGAAAGTGACGCACGCCGCCGTGGAATACGTGGATATGCCGGCAATCTCGAAGGAGAGCCTGCGCGATGCAAGTTACGTCGCCAGCCTGCGCGTGGTGGATGCCTTCGCCCAGGTGCTGCGCCTGTTCGAAGACGATACCATTCCTCATGAGAAAGGCAGCCTGGATCCGCTGCGCGATCTGGAAGACGTGGAGACAGAGCTGATTCTGAGCGACCTGGTGGTGATCGAAAAGCGGCTGGAACGGCTGGATAAAGATCGCAAGAAGATTAAGAATCCGGAGCTGGACCGGGAGTTTGAGCTGCTCGAAAAGTGCAAGTCGGCTGTGGATGCGAATCGCCCGCTGCGCGAACTGGAACTGGATGCGGAAGACGAAAAACGCCTGCGGGGTTTCCAGTTTCTATCGCAAAAGCCCATGCTCTATGTGATGAATCTGGGCGAGGCCGACGCTTCCCGTCTGCACGAGAAAGAACGGGAATTCGGCCAGGGTCCGCTGGCCGGCCGCAAACACACCGCGGCTGCGGCGATTTGCGGCAAGGTGGAAGCCGAGTTAGCCGAGTTACCCGCTGCGGAACAGAGGGAGTATCTGGAGAGTTACGGTCTGAGTGAGTCGGGGTTGGAGCGCTTGATTTCGGCGACTTACTCGCTGCTGGGATTGATGTCGTTTCTGACTGCCGGCGAAGACGAAGTACGCGCGTGGACCATTCCGTTCCACAGCACGGCGGTGAAGGCTGCCGGGGCGATTCATTCGGATTTTGAAAAGAAGTTCATCCGGGCCGAGGTGGTGAACTGGAAATCGCTGGTGGAGTTGGGCGGATATCCGGGAGTGCGCGAAAAAGGTTTGCTGCGCCTCGAAGGCAAGGAGTATATTGTCAAGGATGGCGATGTGCTGGTAATCCGGCACGGATAAAATACTCCTGCACGCCTTGCCGGCCGATTACGTCAAAACGTTGCAGAGGAGGCCAGCATGCGGTTCGCGGTCATGGCCCTGGCTACGTCAGTGGCCTTTGGGCAAACCACCAAGGTTTTCCAACTCAACCATAACCAGAGTCCACAAGATCTCCAGGAGATATCGGTTGTAGTGCGCAACATAGCGGAAGTGCAGCAGCTATCCGTGGACGACGGCATACGGACCCTGACGCTGAATGCGTCCGACGGACAGGTGGCCATGTCCGGCTGGCTGGTGCAGCAACTGGATCTACCGTCGAACGCATCGCTCACCGGTGCGCACGAGTACCGGACTCCCGCGGCCGGCGACGACGTTGTGCGCGTGCTCGATGCCACACATGCCGCGTCGCCGCAGGCCTTGCAGGAGATCATCACAGCCATTCGCTCGGTGGCCGATATCCATCGTATCGTTGTCTACAACGCGCTGAATGCCGTGGCCGTGCGCGACACGGAGCGGAAGGTCGCCCTGGCCGCCTGGATTATGGATCAACTCAATCAGCCCGAGAACGTGCCCGCGCCGGAACCTCACGAGTTCAGGCTTTCCGAGAACGACGTGGCGCGCGTCTTTGAACTGGCGAATTCTCCGAGTCCGCAAGCGCTGCAGGAGATAACTACGCTGATCCGTGCGGTGGCGGATATGCAGAGGATATTCGTTTACAACGCCAGGAAATCTTTGGTCTTGCGTGGACCTGCCGACAGAGTCTCTCTGGCGTCCTGGCTGGTGAGTGAGTTGGATCGGCCGGCGCAACCCGGCGCGGAGAGCGTGGCCTCGCACGAGTACAGATTGCCGAACGATGCCCAGAATGTTGTCCGGGTATTCTATTTGCCGCCCCAGTCGCCAGAGGACCTGCAAAAGGCGATCACACTTGTCCGCTCTACGGCGGGTACTTACCGGTCCTTCATATACAACGAACTGAATGCGCTGGCCGTGCGCGGGACAGCCGGTCAGGTGGCCACGGCGGAAAAAGTACTTGAAGAGATTCGCAAGCCGCAATCCGAATGAGTTACGGAAAGTCATCCGCGACGCCAGCAGCAGAGATTTAGAAATTGAGAAAGAGATTGACGGTCCAGGAGGGATACGCCTGTAGAAGGACACCGGCGGTAAACGGCGAGCTACCCGGCGGTCAGTACCTCCTCGACCTCCTCGACCGCCGGCGCGAATGAAAAAACGTGAAGCGTAGTCGCAACCCTGCCGTCGCCGGAATTGGGTCATCGGATGCTACCGACTCCAGAGAGGTGCCCAACGCCTTGAAGGGAGGACTGCGGCCCCTTGCCGGACGCCCCATAGAGCAGCCCTTCGGCCGAGACCATAGAGTCGCCGCTGCCGAGAGCGGCGAGTGCCTGCATCACGTTGACATCGTAGTTATCTACACTGGAACCAAGGCCGGTGCTGTTCACCCCGTTACTGCAGCGCATGTTGTTCGCGTCGTCGCTGAGCATGATTAGCCCTTCGCTGCACGAGAAAATACTCGCGAAGGCCAATCGGTTGGCACGCGCCCAGGTGAAGTACGCGTGCATCCATGCCGCGAACGATCCGTCATTGATGAACTGGACGTAGGGCATATTGAGGTAAGTGCCGCCATCGCCAGTGCACGTGCTACAACCCCACCTGACAAATCCGCCCTCATCGGCCACCTTGGTTTTGCACGCGGGCACATTGGCCAGCATCAGGCTGTAAGAATTCAGCATCCCGGAGTTTGTGGGCGCCAGCGTGGCGTATTGCGTGGCCGAGCCGCCCTCGTTGGGGTAGGTGTGCACGCTCGCGTAGTCCAGCACGTTAGCCGCTCCGGAGCAGCCCATCAGTTTGCTGATGACCGAGCACCAGTAACTGGTGGACCCGGGAGAAGCGCAACTGTGTCCCGGAGAGTCTCCCGTATCATCGGAAGTCGTGGCGCCGAACCCGATCTTGATCGCGGGGTTCCGGCTAGTGGCGCGGACCGCAGTGGCTGCCGCAGCGATGAAAGTATTGTTATCCGCGATCGAAAGCCAGCAGCCGCCATTCGGGCCGCCGCTCGACACCCCCATGTACAACGCCTCCACGCCGCAGGCTTCGTGCCCTGCCGAGAAGTAGTCCACCCAGACGGTCTTTACGATCGCCGCGTAGATGGGCACCATGCAGTTCTGAATTTGCGACTCCGTATAGTTGTAACTCGATCCGGTATGGCCGGTGGCGATGCCACACATCGAGTTTGAGTAATTGTCGACGGTCGGAGCTAGGTGGATCTTCACGCTGGGATAGGTGCTGTGCAGCCAGTTCAGAACCGTGGTGAAGACCGTGAGCGTCGCGGTTTCCGCGCTGGTGGTCGTGTAACAGGTTCCGTACGCGCCGCAATAATTCAAGCCGCTTGCCAAATAAGCCGTAGATGCCGCAAAGGGCACGGCCCAGATGTTGATGTCCACACAAGTCAGTCCGGCGCCGTTCGGCGGCGGAGCCACCAGGGAGCGGATGTAGTTCTCCTCGACGATCACATTGTCGTAGTTGCAAACTCCGCTGGTTGGGCAGGATGGGTCACTATCCAGGTCCGTCTGGATGTACGACGGCGTCATGGGCACAACCTGCGCACAAGGCTGAGTTAGTGGCTGAGGCGAAGCGGCGTAGTTCGCGTAAATGTTATTGAAAGACGTGTTGCTACCATTCGCGAACAACTGGTAATTCGGCGCGCCGGCCCAGGTCTCCGCCGGCGAAGTGCCCGGAATCGTACCGGAGTTGGGGCAGGTTGCTCCCGCGTTATAGATGTTGCATTGGGCGGCCAGAGAGCCGTCCAGCAAGACAAGGAGTACGGCCAGTTTTTTCATGTCAGTTAGGGTCACCAAAGCAGACGTATGAAATTTTGCCGTTATCGGATGCGCTCGAGCTGGTGAAAACGACCGTTGTCGTGCTGGGCGCTACCTTGAGCGCGTTAGTGGACCCCTGGCTGTTGGCCACGCACACCGGCGGGGTGTTGTAAGCGGTAGTGAAGGTAACGGCGACCGTGCCGCCGGCCAGTGTGGCCGTCCCCCAAGCGTCTTTGTTGGTACCGCCGACGCGATTGACGTGCTGGCTGGCCGCCCCAATCAGCATGGTGTTGTTGCTCGTGTCTATGCCGAATTGGACGGCGCCCGCGCTATTTTCCACGGAGAAGGCCGAGGCCCCTGGCGACGTGGACGACTCTTCGATCACCATCCTGGTGTTGCTGGTGCTGGGACCTTGGACAAACAGCGTGTTGTCGCCCGCGTTGCCGATGGAGCCACTGCCGATGCTGACGTTGCCATTCAGGTAGGTGGCCCAGTTGTTCGTGCCGCCGGTGGGGGCGTCCGCGCGGAAGCCCACGGCTTGCGTGCCGCCCGCAGCACCGTCCTGAATCCACAGGCCTACTGATTGGGTGATCGTGGCGTTGGTGCCGGGTACCGGCGCGCCTGAGATCGCCATGGTGGCCGCGGTGGACACGGTGTTCGCGGCGGTGAATGCGTACGTGGGCGCGGAGACATAGAAGGCGCGCTGGGCGGAGATGGGGCTCCCGCCTGTGAACTGTACGATGCGCGCCAGGTTGAAGGTCAAATCCTGTGCCTCCGTGCCCACCGTCAGACCGGTATGCGCAGGCGCCGTCAAAGTGTATAGGGTCGGGGATCCGGAAGTGGACGACACGGGTGCCCACGACAGGTACCAATGGCTCGACATGGCATACGCCGAAGGAAATTGCGCCGCGGCCAAAGTGCCTGCGATGCTGCCCAGGTTCGACCAGGTCAAGTTGCCCGAGCCGTCCGTGGTGGCTGCCTGGTTAGCGCTTCCTGCGGCCGTCCAGAGGTTCCAAAACTGGTTGATGCCCGAGGCTGATCCGCACAGACCGGTGTCATTGGCGGCGTTCGGGCCCGCGCCGAGGTGCAGACAGCCGTTCGTGGTGCCGCCGTAATTGGAATATACGTTTCCACCAATCAGCGCCATGCCGGTGGTACTCAGGTTCGTGAAGTAGGCCGGCAGAGTGCCATTGTTTATAGCTGCCGCGGTCAGTGTGGCTGGGCCATCCTCCGCGCCGGCGGCGCCGGCAATCAGCACGCCGATGAATAGTAGCTTTTTCATTTCAGTTCTCCACGCCGGCCGCGGCGGAGTAATGCCCGTACCCGCGGCCCGGGCGTCATAAACCGATCCCATGCCGTCTTCCCGCAGCGGACGGGGCGCGGTGGTGTCCCTAGGTGAGGGGAATCGGGGGCGAAACAAAATCGGCCCCGGTCGTGGCCGGCGTGGCGGTAGAGATGGGCAGATCCGCTATCCCGCCAGCCGGCAGCGAGCGCGCCACAATAGCCAAAGCCAAAACAAGCCGGACCATTGCCGCTTAGCATCTGCTGGTTCCGCCACTGTTGGCGTAACACTTCTTCGCGCGATCCAGATACTGCGGACCGAAATTCTCTCACCTGACCTATGTGATTTTCAAGCTGGCAGCATTTCAGTGTCGGCTATGGATTCTGTTGCGTTCGTGTTTTGCTCGTTGTAAGTGGCGTTCTACCGTAGATCGCCACGAAACCTGCACGAAAATGGGCCTTACGTCGGTTACAACGAGCCGTCTCCCTTCAAGGCGCGCAGATTTACAGTGACGTCGAACATCAGCATGTCGGTGACGGTGCAAATGTAGCGGAGCTTATCCTCCCGCCCAGGTCGCCAAAGTTCCCTACTCGGCGACGTTGACCGTCACGGACAGTACGCAGTAGGACAAAGAGCCGAAATATCAGTGGCCAATTTGCAGGACTTGACAAACACAACTCGGAATGTTGTTGCAGTGTCATGCATTGGAGCCGACGCGGACAGCCAGGATGCGGCTTTTCGACAAGGGGAACATTTAAAGCAAGATCCTTTTCCTCCTGTATGCGGCAGGTATGCCGAGCAGGAGGAAGTGCGGGCTCGCTCGCAGCTCGGCAAGCGGTGCATATGGGGCCGGTTTGACGCCACGGAGGCTACAGAAGATCGCCGGCCCCCTACCGGCCGTTGCCAGGCAGTTTTCCTCCTACTCGCCTGGAGGAGGAAAGCCTGACCTCTTCCTGAGGTGGACGCCCGTACGGGTGTACAACCAAGCGCGCTTGCCGAAGACCCCGCAGAGTTGACAAGAGACAATATATGTCACGGCAGACGCTCCACCGTCAGCATCGTGCTGTCGAAATCGCCTGTCAGCCTGAGCTCCAGCCCGTGGTTCATCAGGTAAGAGCCACTAGCGGTTTCCGGCTTGCCGGTCAGTTTGTCGTCGATGGGGGTGATCCGGTATACGGCGTGTTCGTCCAACCCGCGCAGATACACGATGGGCATCGGGCGCAAATACTGCTGCGAGTGCAGAAACGCGAATAGCACGGCCTGTTTGCCATCCTGCGCCACGTACAGGTTGGCGGTGAACTCCCCTTCCCGCGGCGAGAAGAGCCGGTAGAGATTGCCCTGCTGCACCGTGGCGCGGATCTGCTTGTCGATGCCCACCATGCGCGATGCCAGGGAGAAGTCCGCGTCCGTCCAGTGGTTCAGGTTCGACCCGATGCCCAGCGATCCCTGCATCGCCACCAGAAAACGGTACTTCAGCGGGGTGCTTCGTCCGTTCAGGTTGGGAACGTCGGTCACCCACGCCATCATTACCTTGGGGGCGTAAGCGTTAGTGAAGCCCTCCTGTATGCGCAGCCGGTCGAAGGCCTCCGTATTGTCGGACGTCCAGACCTCGTCCACGCGCTTCAGGATGCCCAGGTCTACACGGCCGCCGCCTCCCGAACACGATTCGATTTCCAGACCTGGATGTTTGGCCCGCAAGCGGTCGATGACGTTGTACACGTTGTCCACATACTTGACCCAGATCTGCTTCTGCTCGGCGACGGCCACTTCCGGCCAGCCCGGCTCGCCGAAGTGGCGGTTCATATCCCACTTCAGAAACTCGATGTGATTTTCCGACACCAGCTTCTCGAGCACCGTGAAGATGTGATCGCGCACCTCGTCGCGCGCCATGTTCAGAATGAGCTGATTGCGGGCTTCCGAGCGCGGCCGGTCGTTGAAGTGCATGGCCCAGTCGGGATGCGCGCGGTACAGGTCGCTGTCGGGATTGACCATCTCCGGCTCGACCCACAACCCGAATTTCATGCCCAGGCCGTTGACATAGTCGATCAACCCCTTCAAACCGTGCGGAAACTTCTGCGGGTTGACGGTCCAATCGCCCAGGCCGGCGTGATCGTCGTTGCGTTGGCCAAACCAGCCATCGTCCATCACGAACAATTCCACACCGATCTTGGCGGCCTTATCGGCGAGCTGCTTCTGGCCCGCTTCGTTCACGTTGAAGGTGGTGGCTTCCCAGGAATTGTAGAGCACCGGGCGAGGGTGCGGCGCGGCGCGGTCGGGCAGGATTTCCTCGCGTTCGAAGGCATGCATGATCCGCGAGCATTCGCCGAAACCTTGGTCAGTGAAGCCGCCGTAAAAGGCCGGCGTTTCCAGGCTCTCGCCAGGCTTGAGCAGGTAGCCGAAATCGAAATCGTTGAAGCCGCCAGTGACTCGTACCTGCTGGGCAGGCGTCTCCTCCACCACCAGTTTCCAGTTGCCGCTCCAACCGATCGCGCCGAACCAGACGCGGCCGTGCTCTTCATCCGCGTTGCCCATCTCTGAAGGCCCCCCGTCCAGCGCGAACCACGGATTCAGAAAGTGGCTGGTATTGCCGCGGCGGCTTTCGAGCACCTTCTTGCCAGGCTCGACCGGCTCGCGGCGAAGCTGTGTTTCGCCCGCCCAACGCCCGGTCAGATAGCTCAACCGGTAACCCTCGCCCGCGGGCACGTACCATACGCCCGACTGCGCGCTTTCGACCATCACGGGCTGGCCGGTCTGATTGCGGATGATCGAGCGCTTCTCCACGATGCCCGATCGAGCGTAGACGCGGTACAGCAAATCGACCGTCAGGGCGTAGCGGATATCCTTGGTGTGGATCTCCAGCGTGTCGCCGCGCATTTCGTGGGAAACATAGCCGAGCACCAGGTCGCGCGTGCCATCGGCCAGCGTCACTTTGACGCATGGCTCGTTGTACCGGAGGCCGCCCCAGCCAGGATATTCTTCGTTGGTCATGGTTTCGCGCGAATCGAAGGAGGCGTGCTCGGGGGCGGTGTGCGCGGGCGCGAGGTCGTCGTCGCGCAGCAGTTTCTTGCCCCAATAGACGTTCTGGAGGCTGTTCTGTTCGTTGATGCCGAGCACGTAGGAAGTGCGGTCGGTCTCCATCACCCACAGCTTCTTGGCGGGCAGGAAGCGCACTTGGGCGAGCATGGGGAGCGCAAGGAATAGCGTGACAATAAGCTTCATGACGCGCTCAAGGTAGCACTTTGCGGGGAGGAACGAACGGGAGGATGGCCGGCTCTGAAACCGAACTCAAGCACCGCCGCACTGCAGGCTGGTTCTGTAAGGGCATGTAAGGGCATGTAAGGGCATCGAAATATTTAGCAGGTAGCCGGAGTCTGCTATACTCGGCAGAGCCAGAGGATGCTGCCGTGCCGGATGGAGTCCCTCAAGCTGGCCCCCGCGAGGACGTTACCGAGTTGCTCCTGGCTTGGAGTGAAGGGAGGCATTCCGCCCTCGATCACTTCGTGGCCCTGCTGTGCCCCGAATTGCGCCGCATGGCGCATCACTACATGCGCGGTGGGCGGGACGGCCACACCCTGCAAACCTCCGCCCTGACGAACGAAGCGTACGTACGTTTAGTGGACTCGGCGCGCGTGAAGTGGCGGGACCGGGCCCACTTTCCGGCGGTGCCTGCGCAGTGGATGCGGCGCGTGCCGGTCGATTTCGCCCGCTCCCGACACTACCAAAAGCGAGGAGCCGGGGATCTCCCACTGCCACTCGGCGCCGCGCTCGATCTGCAACACATGCGCAGCCGCGAGTTGGTCAGGCTGGACGATGCCCTGGACGATCTGGCGGAGCTCTAACCGAGAAAAGCGAAAGTGATCGAGATGCGATTCTTCGGCGGATTGAGCGTAGAGGAGAGCGCCGCAGCGCTGGGAGTCTCGACGGGCACCGTTTTGCGCGACTGGCGGCTGGCGCGCGTGTGGTTGCATCGGGCGCTCAAAGGCGAGGCGCGGCATGCCGAATGATGGCCTTGACAAAGTGGACGAGATCTACAGCGAGGCGCTGAAACTGGACGTCGCCCAGAGGAAAGAGTTTGTCCGGCTGGCCTGCGGGGATGACGCCAGGTTGCGGGCGGGGGTTGAGTCGCTGCTAGCTCAGGATGAACTGCTCGGCAGCTTCCTCGAAAAGCCTGCCATCGAGGCCCCCAGCCCGAACGAGGAGTCGCTCGTCGGCAAGATGCTGGGACCCTATAAAGTGGAGGCTTTGCTGGGCGCCGGCGGCATGGGGACGGTCTACCGCGCGCACGATACCCGGCTGGGCCGCGCCGTGGCCATCAAGCTGGCGGCCAGGAAATTCAGCAGCCGCTTTCTAGTCGAGGCGCGCGCCGTGGCGGCGCTGAACCACCCACATGTCTGCACCCTCTACGATATCGGTCCCCATTACCTTGTGATGGAACTGCTGGAGGGCGAAACGCTGGCCCAGCGGCTTCGGAACGGCGCTCTGCCCCTGGAACAGACCCTCCGGTATAGTATCGAGATCGCGGATGCGTTGGCAGCAGCCCACGCGCGGCGGATCATCCACCGCGACCTGAAGCCCGGCAACATCATGGTGACCGCGGCGGGGATCAAGGTGCTGGATTTCGGGCTGGCCAAGCTGCTGCCGTCGGCTGCGGCAGCGGTGGCCACGGGAGCTGAAGTGCCCACTGAGAGCGTGGAGCGCGTGCACGCTACAGACCCGGGCGTGATGGTGGGCACGGCGGCCTACATGTCGCCGGAGCAGGCGCGAGGTGGCGAGTTGGATGCGCGCACGGATCTGTTCAGCCTGGGCGTGGTGCTGTACGAGATGACGACCGGAAAGCGGCCATTCGAGGGCAAAACGAATGCAGTGATCTTCGACGCCATTTTGAATCGGCCCGCTAAACCGGTGCGGCAGTTGAATGCTGAGCTGCCAGAGAAGCTCGACGAAATTCTCCATAAGGCGCTGGAAAAGAACCGGGAACTGCGATACCAGGACGCCAGCGACCTGCGGGCGGATCTGAAGTGGGTGGCTCTGCCGACAAACGCACTGCAACCGCATGGCTCGACGACGCGTCCAGTCAATGCTTTGCGCCCACCAGCGCGGGTGGTTCTAGCTGCTGTGCTGATATTGCTTGCGGCGCTCACCCTGGCCACTTGGATCTTTTGGCGCAGACCCGATCTTCAAACTCCCACGGTGAAGGTAGTCCGAATCACCAACGATAGCCAGAAGAAATTTGAGCCTTGGGTGGCGAACATCGGATTTCCATTAACCACCGATGGGCCGCGGATTTTTTTTCCCGAGAATGTGCGTGGCTCCATGGTTATCAGGCAGGTGTCCTCCACGGAGAGTGAGACGGAGCGTGAGATCTTGCCCGTACCCGGCGTGCCCGACGGCGACGGGTCGTTTCCGACTGACAGTGACACCAGACACGGTGCGCTCCTTCTTACAAAAGTCACAAACCAATGCTGTGAACTGTGGACGGTACCAATACTCGGCGGCTCGCCTCGCCGTTTGGGTGAGTTCTTGGGTCGCGAAGGAGTATGGTCCCCTGACGGCCAGCAGATCGCATACATCGGTAACGACCATGGGCAAGATGGGTGCATCTTCGTTGCGCGGAGTGACGGCAGCGAATCTCGCCAGCTCGTGCCGCCTAACCCCTCCATTTCCGAGTCCACTTGGCTGCGTTGGTCGCCGGACGGAACTCACCTGCGCTTTACGGTCATCGATCCCAAAACCCACGCTGCTTCGCTGTGGGAGGTTGCTACCGATGGGGCCGGCCTGCGCCCGCTGCTTCCGGGATGGAGCCGTCCCAGCGCCGAATGTTGTGGCAGTTGGACGCCAGACGGCAGATACTTCGTGTTCGAATCCTGGCGCGACGGGCATTCTAACATTTGGTCGCTTCGTGAAAACCCAGGCATTCTGCATAAAGTTCCCATCCCTTTTCACCTGACCGATGGCCCACTCCTTTACCACACGCCGATTCCGGCCACGGATGGCAAGAGTATTTTCGTGGTGGGCATTCAGGAGCGCGGCGAGCTGATCAAGTTCGATGCAAAGTCGCGACAATTCATGCCCGTGCTGGCCGGCATCTCAGTGGGCCAGTCGGACTATTCCCGCGACGGGTCATGGGTGGCTTATACCACTTATCCCGACAACATCCTCTGGCGAAGCCGTACCGATGGCACTCAACGATTGCAGCTTACGGGTCCTGGCATGGAGGCCGGTGTGCCGCGCTGGTCTCCTGACGGGAAGGGGATTGTTTTCGCCGCCCGGAAACCTGGCAAGCCGTGGAGCATATACACCATTGACTGGTCGGGAGGACACCCAAAGCCATTAACCGAGGAAGGCTTGGACGAGGCATTTCCCGACTGGTCTCCGGATGGCAGGCGGCTTGCCTTTTGCCGTTTGCCATTCTCGGCCGCCACTGAGGAGCTGGCTGTCCGAATCCTGGACCGGCGAACACGGCAACTTTCTACTCTCCGCCGTTCCCTTGGTCTATTCTTCCCCCGCTGGTCCCCCGATGGTCGTTACCTCGCTATGTCAAGCAAATCGGCAGATGGCTTCAAAATAGTGCTTTTCGATTTCGATGACTCCAAATGGGTGGACGTCGCTTCGGCAGAGACATTCGTCCGTGTGGCCTGGTCACGGAATGGCCGGTACCTTTATTATTATGATTACCCACGGCAAGTTCCGACTGTGTGTCGAGTGCGGATCAGCGACCACAAGGTCGAGCAGGTCGTAAAGCTCGCGGATATGACGTTATTAACCTCCGACTTAGGTCTGGGGTCCATTGGCCTCGCGCCTGACGATTCGCCTATAGCAGTGCGTGACGTTGGCAGCCAGGAGCTATATGCGCTGGAATTTAAGTTTCGATGAGCGAGCGCAGGCATCGATGAACCGATGGCACTAACCGCGCTTCATGGTGCCATGGCGAAGTCGTCCGAGCACCGGCATATCGCTGCGTGCCAGTTTATCCGCCAGTTTATCCAACATGGAAGCCGATGGGGCCATCTGCGCGAGACCCGGAAAGGTCGCGGAACAGTTCGGCCATCCGTTTATGGACCGCAAAGAATCCATCGCGGCAAGCTTTTCCTTTACACTAGGCCTAGACTGTGATATATATTTCAACACTGTGAACACGGACGGGCAGTTCGGCCGGAGGCGCACGCGGATCATTGAAATCCGGCGGTGCGCGGTTCAGGGAGTGCTGGGGCAGCAACTCGCGGCTAGGTCTGGCGCGATTGGGACACCAGGGGCACTGGCTGCAAACACTACGAGGTGGTCAGACCGCTCCGCGGAGGTGCTAGTGAATACAATGAGTAGCAGGCGGAAAATAGGCTATAAGGGCCGTACGGGCGCCACGCGGACCAATCCATGGCGGAGCATCAGTCTCCTGTGCCTGCTGGCCGCCGCGATCTCAGTTGGCTCGCCCGCACAGACTTTCACCACGCTGTACAGCTTTACGGGTGGCGCCGATGGAGGCTCCCCGCAATATGGAGGCCTGATCGCGGACAGCGCAGGCAATCTGTATGGGACGACCATTTCCGGCGGCGACTTCACTTGTCCTATCGAGGGGAACGGCTGCGGCGTAGTCTTCAAGTTCGACCTCTCAACCAACCAGGAGACGGCCCTGTACGCCTTCACGGGTGGAGACGATGGAGCCCAGCCTTGGAGCGGATTGATCCTCGATAGTAAGGGCAACCTGTTTGGCACCGCCGCTTTCGGCGGAGAATTCGGGCAGGGGGTAATCTTCGGGATGAACGCATCCGGTAAGCTGACGGTCCTGCATCCCTTTCGCAGCGGCAACGGCGAGAACCCCACCGGCGACCTGATCCTGGACAAAGACGGTAACCTCTACGGCACGACTGTCGACGGTGGTAATCCCGACGATTGCTCCGGACTCGGCTGCGGGGTGATCTTCAAGAAGCCAGCCTCGGGTAAACTGGAGGTGCTGCACCGGTTCGCTTATACGGGTTCAGCGGGTGGCGCCAATCCTACACACGCCGTGACCATGGATGCGGCAGGCAATATTTACGTCACCACGGAGAACGGCGGCCCGTCTTTGTGCTCCAGCGATGAATCCCAGGAAGCCGTGACAATGGTCGCCAAAGGTTGCGGAGAAATCTTGCGGCTGGATCCCACCGGCAAGAACACGGCGCACTACGGGCTTATCCCGTTAAACGGCGTGGACCCCCGCTCCTCACTAATCCTGGATTCGGCGGGTAACTTGTACGGCACCACTTTCTATGGCGGCCAATACGGCTTCGGGACCGTATTCATGTTGGATCCGGAAGACCAGCTAACCGTGCTCTATCCCTTCCAGGGCCTTGGGGATGGGGGACACCCGTGGGGCGGTGTGGTGCGCGACGCGGCTGGGAACTTATACGGCACAACTTACTCAGACTACTTAGGCACCACCACCGGCTGCCTCTGCGGAACGGTCTTTAAGTTAGACTCACAGGGCAACTATACCGTGCTGCACACATTCAAATCCGATGACGGCGCGCATCCCAAGGCGCCCCTGCTTCTCTACCAAGGCGCCCTGTACGGCACTACCAGCGAAGGCGGCAGCTCCCATATGGGCACTATCTTTCGGATTACCCTGCCGTCGGCCGGGCCGGATGATAATTCGAGGTAAAAGGACATGTGGACTGCGAACTCCCGCTGGTCAGCGCTATGGGTTGCGCTAGTCGCTTCGATAATTTCCGCGTCTGCCGCGTCGGCACAAACGTATACGGTGCTGTACGAGTTTCCTGGAGGAACCGGCGGGGGAGATCCCGAGGCGGGCGTCATCCTGGTCCCCCCCGGAGGCACTGGTGGAGGCGGCCTCGTTGGCGGATGCGGGCCGCATCCCTGCATCTACGGCACCGCTCTCGTCGGCGAATGCGGATCGCATCCGTGCGCCCTCGTGTACGGCCTGGGTGCCAGGCATACGCCCACCCAACTGGCCTCGGTTGCAGGAGCCGCCAACGGCGGACAGGTGACCTCGGGCGTGATCCTCGATGCGGCCGGCAATTTCGATGGAACCACGCCTCACGGCGGCAAGTTCAACCAAGGCCAGATATACCAAGTGGACAGTACAGGCCCCCCGAGGGTGCTGTACAGCTTCACAGGCTTAGCAGATGGCGGCCATCCCTATTCTGGCGTGGTAAGTGACCCCGAGGGGAATCTCTATGGCGTTACTGCGTCTGGTGGCGACAACCTGTGCCCGTTCGGCTGCGGCGTAATCTACAAGGTGGACATGTCGGGCCATGAGACTGTACTCTACCGTTTCCTCGGGGGCAGCGAAGGTTTTGCCCCCAATGCCGTAATACGTGATGCGGCCGGCAATTTCTATGGAACAGCAGCCGGGGGGACGTCCAATGCGGTGTGCCCGCTGGGTACATGCGGGATTATTTTCCGATTGGATTCGAGCGGCAACTACACGGTGCTCCATACGTTCGCGGGGGGCACCGGCGACGGGGCCAATCCTTTTTCCGGCGTCATCCGCGATCCGGCGGGCAATCTTTACGGCACCACCGAATATGGCGGCGCCTTGGGTCAAGGGGTGGTATACGAACTGGAACTGCCCTCGCGCAACCTGAAGCTGCTGCACAGCTTCAGCGGTGGAGCCGACGGGAATCTCCCCTTGGCAGGTCTCGCGCGCGACTCTCAGGGCAATCTTTACGGTACTAGCTCCGGAGGTGGGAGTGGGACGCCAGGCTACGGAATTGTGTACAAGCTGGATACCTCCGGCAATTTGACATCGCTTCATGATTTTAGCGGCGTGGATGGTGCCTACCCGTTCGCTGGCGTTACTCTCGATTCGACCGGTAATCTCTATGGCACCACACCCCTCGGCGGAGCCCACGGTAACGGCGTCGTGTTCGAGATCCAGCCATGAGCTGCAGCGAGCGGCTTACGGCTGCGTCCGACGCGCGGCCAGGCCATATCATAGTTTGCGCCGGCATGTCATTTTGGCACAGTGGGAAACAGTCTGAGATCTGAGGGGGTTGGTGGTCGCGCCGGTCGGCCGCGACTGGAGTTCGGCTTTATGCGTCCGTTTCGAGGCGCGCGGTCTTCCAAACAGAGTGGCGCGGTTCCCGGAATGATATCGGTAATCCATGGCGGTGTAATGCCGAGTCGCTGCACCCGCCAGTTGGAGATGCGACCAGGGAGCGCGTTATCTGTGGCGGCGCGCTCCCCCCGGGGGACTGCCGGCGACAGCTGTGGAGGACTTCAACTGGCCCCGGTTCAGCAGGGGCGGAACCGCGGCAGGGAGCCGGCGCTTTTTATTGACAAACAGGCGAGAATCCGGCTACCGTACCCTTCGTGCAACGCATCGCATTCTTAACGCTCTCTCTCCTTTGCGCGGCTTGCGCCAGCGCTCAGACTTACCAGCCCAACTGGGAATCGCTCGACCGGCGTGCGACGCCGGACTGGTTTTCCAGCGCCAAGTTCGGAATCTTCATTCACTGGGGCGTGTATTCGGTGCCGTCATACGCTCCCGTGCTGCCCGGCAAACTGGCATACGCCGAGTGGTACTGGCACGCCATCACCGAAGGCCGGAAGCCCGGGGCGGATCCCGTGGACGCAGGCTCCTGGGATTACCACCAGCGCATGTATGGCCCACAGTATAATTACCAGGACTTCGCGCCGCGCTTCCGCGCCGAACTGTTCGATCCCGATCATTGGGCGGATGTATTCACGCGCTCTGGTGCGAAATATGTCGTCCTCACATCGAAGCACCACGAAGGCTTTGCGCTCTGGCCGAGCCAGGAGGCCTCCAGAACCTGGGGACGCCCGTGGAACGCCGTCGAGATCGGACCGCGGCGCGATCTCCTCGGCGATCTGACCACTGCCGTGCGGGCACATGGACTCCGCATGGGTATTTATTATTCGCTCTACGAGTGGTACAACCCGCTGTATCTTTCCGACAAGGCCCGCTACGTTGCCGAGCACATGATGCCGCAGTTCAAGGACGTGGTGACGCGCTACAAGCCGTCCATCATTTTCAGCGATGGCGAATGGGAGCTGCCTTCGAACGAGTGGCGCAGCCCCGAGCTGCTGGCATGGCTGTTCAACGAGTCGCCCGTGAAAGATGAAGTGGTCATCGACGACCGTTGGGGCAAGGACACCCGCCATAAGCACGGAGGCTACTGGACCACCGAATACACGCCGGGGATGAGCGGAATGGAGCACCCCTGGGAAGAGAGCCGCGGGATGGGTTTCTCTTATGGCTATAACCGCGCCGAGCGCCTGGAACACTATCACACGGGCCGCGAACTGGTGATTCTGTTGGCGGATATCGTGAGCCGCGGCGGCAACCTGCTGCTGGACATTGGCCCCGCCGCCGACGGAACTATTCCGGTGATCATGGAAGAGCGCCTTGTTCAGATCGGTTCCTTTCTGAAGGTGAACGGCGAGGCGATCTACGGCACCAAGCCGTGGAAGGTTTCGCGCCAGTGGAGCGAGGGCGAGGTCCCGAAGATCGATTACAACGCGGAGTTCAACTCCAATTACGATGTGGCGAAACTCGCAGGCAAACCAGACGGCGGCAAGGCATCCATCGAGGCGTTCTTCACTTCCAAGGGCGGCGACCTGTATGCGATCCTGCCGCGCTGGCCGGGACGGCAGTTCACGGTAAAAGCCTACACGGAAGCGAAACCAAGATCTGTTACCATGCTCGGCGTGGCGGCCCCGCTACGCTTCAAATCCGGCGACGGCAACATAACGGTCGAACTTCCCGAATTGCCCGAGGATTTGCTTGCGCAATCGGCCTGGGTCTTGAAGCTGGGCCGCTGATCGCTGTCGTCATTCGACATTCTGCGCTCCGACAGGCTCCAAAGAGAGCGACTGAAAGTACATCAAATTTCGATCGGAATCCTCCACCGGCCGGATACTTACCGTACATTCGCCCACCTGGCGAAGCTGCACATAGCCCAAGTCGAAGCTCTTGTACTCATAGCCCTCGCCGGTCGCGCCGATCACCCCGTTGATCGACTGCCCTCCGATTTCGACGATGTACCGCCGATTCTCCCATGCGCTGCGGGCAGAATATCGGATCGTCACTTTGTAGCGCCCTGTTTGGCTCACCAGTAAATGCCACGTCACGGAATCGTGGGGCCCGGTCCACTTTGAAATATGAAACTTCCCGGCGCGATTGAATCGCTTCACTGCACGGCCCGCGGTGACGGCTTTCAGATAGTCTAACTCAAAGGGTGAGTCGCTGCCTTGCGTGACGATTGGCGGACTGACCTGGAGTGAGCCGCTTAATTCCAACACCACGACTGTGTCTATCTCGTCCGGGCTTGCGAGCGGCAGTGACACACCGATTCCGTCGCGATCTCGCGCGACCGGCAGCTTCCGGGATGGCTCGGCCAGCAGATAGGCATCGGCAACCTCGGCGTGGAAGCCCGATACATGAAGCACTGCATCGCCCGGCCAACTGAACACGTGGAGGTAGATCTTACGGCCATTGACCGTGCATCGTCCCCACGGCGCCTCCGGCAGAGGACAAGCCGACGTCCCGTAGATGCTTTGTCCGTTTTGCCGCATCCAAGCGCCAACCTTCTCGAGGGTTTTGACGCTAGGCGCGGGAACCGTGCCATCGGCCATGGGGCCGATGTTCAGCAGATAATTTCCTCCCTTACTCACGATTTCGACCAGGCGTTGAATCACATTGCCCGGCGATTTCCATTGCTGGTCGAACTGGCTGTAACCCCAGGTAGTGTTCAGCGTTTGCGGCGTTTCCCAATACTCTTCCAGTCCGCCGGTGGGCATGCCGTTGTCGTTCAAATCCTGATAGTCCCCTAGCAGTTCGTCGCCGTAGCTGCCCACGCGGCCGTTGATCAGGCACGACGGTTGCAGGGTCCGCACCAGGTTCACAAACTGCAGGGCATGCTCCGGCGTATCCATGCCCCGGTCAAACCAGATCAGGCCCAATGGGCCATAGTTCGTCAGCAGCTCGCGAAGCTGCGGTTTCGACTTACGCTCCAGATAGCTCGCGAAGTTTTTCTTAGCGCGGTCGTAGTCCCAGTTGTTGCCATAGCCATCCGGATCGTCCCAGTCTTCCCGGTGCGAGTAATAGACGCAGAATCGAATGCCGGCGGCGGCGCACGCTTCCGAGAGTTCCTGCAATGGGTCGCGCGGGAATCCGGCCCAGTCCACGATGTTGTATTGGCTGACGCGCGAATGGTACATGGCAAAGCCATCGTGATGTTTAGCCGTGATCACGAGGTATTTCATCCCGGCAGCTTTGGCGAGGGCCACCCATTCCGTTGCGTTGAAGTGGATGGGGCGCAGGCCCCGCGCCATCTCCCGGTATTCCTTTACCGGGATATTGAACCGCTGCATGATCCACTCAGCTTCGGTCCCAACCGGCACGCGCTGGCCTTTCCATTCGCCGGCCAGCAGCGAATACGGACCCCAGTGAATGAACATGCCGAACTTGTCGTTTCGGAACCATCGGATACGGTCTTGGTCGCTTATGGACGCGGCCGCCGTTTGGGGTGCGCCTGGCTTGCCGCCGGCAGCCCATGCCACGCCCTGCGCGAAAAGTTTCCGGAACTCCGGGCATGCCAGATTGGGATTGGGCTCATCTTTCCAGGTGTGCCCCAGCATGGTCGTGTAGACTCTGCCCTTGCCGTAGTCGCGCACCCAGTCTAACGGCTCGTTCTGATGAGAGATTTCGGAGGAGGCATAAGTCAGGATAGTCAGTCCCTCGGCAGGCCCATGCTGGCCATGCGTGAGCTGCTCGGAGGGTTGCATCCAGGTGCGGGGTAATCCGCGCGTGACCGGATGCCCGGTGTTCAATACGTGCACCTCGAAATCGTGCCGCGGCCCGTGCCCCGGGTCGAGGCCCGTTCCTTGCGGAATTCTCACCACCTTGCCTTCGTCCGAAACCATCAGGCCGGGTCCAAAGTTCTTATCGCGCCATCCCAGGCCGATCATGTCGTTATACGCGGACCACTCGAGAAACGCGTTGTTAGCAGCGTGATAGACCACCAGGCCGCCGCCGCCTCTGACGTACTCTTCGAGAGCCTGCTCGACCCTCGGGGGCCAGCGAATCCCGGCGCGGGTGTGCCCGCCGTTGAAGTTGTCGACCACCACACGATAACGCGCAAAATCGGGATTCCATGAACTCCACGCCGCAGCCGGGGCGTCCGCCGATGGGCTGGTCGAGACATCCACCGTGAATCGCCCGCTCTCGAGGAGCAGAGTCCGCAACTCGCGCGTCGCGGTCTGCCAGTCGTGATTGTTGATCCCGTCCACAATCAGGACGGCGAGCTTGTCCTCACTCCGGGCGACAACAGCCCAGCACAGCATAAGCATGAGGAAGGCTGAGCGCATGCAAACATCTTATCTGAATATTCACGAGTGTATACCAACCAGTTCATGCTCAATCCGCTCAAGAGTCTTTCCTTTCGTCTCGGGCAGTTTCCACCAGATAACGGCAAACCCGCACAGACAAACGCCGCAATAAAGCCAAAACGTGCCGGCCGATCCGAGGCCCCGATTCAGGAATGGGAACGTGTAAGTAAGCACGAAGCATGCCGACCAAAGCGAAAATACAGCGAGAGCCATAGCAGCCCCACGGATGCGGTTCGGGAAGATTTCGGAGAGAACCACCCACGTAATCGGGGCGAGGGAAAATGAGTAACAGGCTACTGCGATCACCACCAAGGCGAGGACTGGCCAGCCGCGAAGAGAATAATGGTAACTAAGTCCAAGTAGAGAATAAGTCACGGCCAGACCCGCCGCCCCGGCCAGCATTAACGGCCGCCGCCCCAGCCGGTCTACCGTAAATATGGCAACGAATGTAAAGACGAACGTGGTGGCGCCGGTCACGACGATGTTGAAGAGAATGTCCGAAACCTGGTAGCCTGCGGCAGCAAACACCTCCTGCGCGTAGTTGAATACGACATTGATGCCGCACCACTGTTGCAGAACAGCAAGAAAGATGCCCAGACCGAGAATGCGCATCAACCTCGGTTCCAGCAGTTCGCTGAAATGAACCCGGCCGATCTCGTTCGCCAGGCTCGCTTCGACTTGGGCCAGTTCGCGGCCGGCGAACAGTTCTCCGCCGATCCGCTCGAGAACCGCCTGGGCCCGCAGCCGTTGCCCATTCTTGGCCAGCCAGCGAGGGCTTTCCGGGACGAAGAGCATCGAAACCAGGAACAGCAAAGAAGGAACGGCGGTGACGCCAAACATCCAGCGCCATCCCTGTTGGCCGTTCCACGATTCGAGGATTTGGGCCGCGGTCGCGCCGGGCGGCACTGGACGCGCGATCAGCCAGTTCACCACCTGTGCCGCCAGCACGCCGATGACGATGGTGAGCTGATTCATGGAGACCAGCCTCCCGCGCATGCCTTCCGGCGCGACCTCCGCGATGTACATCGGCGAAAGGTTCGAGGCCAGACCAATCGCCACGCCGCCCGATATTCGCCACGCGAGGAACACCGCGAATGTGTCCGACGTTCCTGTTCCAATCGAACTCACAGTGAACAGGAACGCCGAAAGGATAAGCAGCCGTTTCCTTCCGAACCTGTCGCTGAGCATGCCGGAAGCCAACGCCCCGAACAGACAGCCGATCAGTGCGCTGCTCATGGCCCATGCGACCATGGCGGGCGAGCGGAGATGGAAAAATGTCTCATAGAACGGTTTGGCGCCTCCGATCACGACCCAGTCATAACCGAACAGCAGTCCTCCCATGGCAGCCGCGATGGAGATGAGCCAGATGTATCGAAAGTTGTAGGCCGCGCTATTGGCTGTAGCCGGCGGATGCGTCCCGTAGCTGGACTGTTTCATCACGGTTATCGCGGGGCTGTAATCGAGAAGTTATCGAACGACGCCAAGTTCCAACCCGTGCCGAAGCCGGCCATCCCGTTTACGTGAGTTGTGTCGCTAAGCTGCGCGAGCGACTTGCCGTCGAGAGAAGCAGAAATCGTGGCGCCGCGAAACGTCATGGCCAAATGATGCCAGGTGCCAGCGGGGAAGGAACCCGTGCCGGAGGCGAGCTTCTTTGTATCGGCTTTGAATTTCGTGCCGAGCAGTTCCCAATGGCCGTTGCGGTTCACCGTAAGCACGTAACCACTCGGCCACAGCGCCTTTCCGTCTTGAAAGAAATCCGCGGAATCGATCCGGCCTACCAACGCCACTTCTCCCTCGCCGGGAAGCATCGCGTCCACGCCCACGGTGTAGTCAGTCCATTTCGCATCGCCCAAATAAGTAAACGGATTCGGAGAGATGCCCCAGGAGATCGGCCGCGTGGTAATTACTTGCGTCAGGCAGCGGCCCTTTCGGGAGGTACAAGGCTGCGCCTCGAACGCGCCGTCCTGGTCCGCCAGATATCTTGGCGTACCGCCGATGGCTGTTTTTTCGAAATCGTCCTGGTATGGGAATGGGAAAGGCCGCGCGGCAGGAGGCGTAGCGGTCCCCTTCGCCTGGCCCGTGGTAGTGGACAGGGTATAGAGCGCATCCGGCTCGAACACCGCAGTGAACGATCCGCTCTTCGATGCAATATCCGGTAGCCGCTCGAACATGGTCTTGCCGTTCGACATCCACACGTGAACAGGGCCGCTCGAGAGCGATCCAGCCGACTCGAAACGGACATGCTGCGGCGATCCAGCGCCAATGGTCTCGATCACGACGGTATAGTCGCTCGACGAAGGAGACTTCAAAGTCACATAGCTTCCCTTTCCTGGCAGATAGCCGCAGGCGTCGTCGATATAATGCCAGCCGGGCTGGGCAAACTGAGTGGTGTGGGCCGTCACCCAAATCGTAGACTGCACATCATAGTGGCCGGACCAGGGCGTGTTGGCGTACATAAGGCCGGAGTTGGGCGCTGCAAGATTGTCGTAGTAAGAGGTGACGGGGCTCCAGATCTCGGTCTTAGTCATGCGGCCATCGATGTAGTTCCAGTTGTAGATTTGCGCCAGGCTCTTGCCGCCCGGTTCCCAATCGCGGCTGGAGATTGCGCCGTTTTCACCGAACTCCGGCTGATCCTCGGTGGACCATAGCCGCTTGCCGCTGTCTTTGGCGAACTGCGGGGTGTTGACTTTGCCCTTGGTGCGCGCATAATGTACGCCGACGGCATAGACGGCAGCGTCGAGCGCAGGGTCGCCGGGGAACTTCTTGAGGATGTCCCATTGCTGGTCCTGCTGATACAGATCGGCGGCAACGATTTTCGTCGATTGCAGGCCGCTAGAATCCAAAGTCCTGCGCAGCAGCTTGATCCACTCACTGTCGTATGGCTTCTCATTCCAGACACCCGTGAACGCGATGTCGAGGCCGTGCGCGTTCCTGGCGCCCTGAATAAACTTCACCACATAATCCGCCATATCCTGCGAATAATATTTGCCGTCTCCGATCCATCCCGGAGCGCCCCAGGCGAGGCTATCGAGAATAATATTCGGGTTGCGCTTCTTCGCCTCGGTCATGAGCCACCACTCGTAGCCGCGCTGGAAATTCAGGTCGCGCCGTGTGTGCATGTGGCTGGGCTCCGAGCCGTCGGTCGAATTCGTATCGCCACCTATTTCCACTTTGAGGTGTTGCAGAGCGGCGCCATAGTGGGGCTTGAAGAGGTAGTCGAGGATCTCGGTTCTGTACGGCTCGGGATAATCGAGCAGGAGTCTTGACGAAGCTCCGGCACTGACGGCGCCGAAGCCGTCAAACGTTCGGCCTGAGGCATTGCCGTCAATGTGGATAACTATCTCAGGGGCCTGCCAGCCCGGAAGCGCAAAGCATAATAGCAGGGATGCTGCGCCTATAATCCCAGCCCTGGTGGTGCGGTAGCGGCTCATGATGTTGTGGGGGTCTCCTCGACCGGACTGGCTACGCGATCGAGTTCCAAGCGAGCGATCAGATGATACGGATCCATGGCCAGAACCTGGCGCAGGTCCGCCGCGCCGTCCGCCGGCAGGCCCAGGCCAATGCCCGCCAGACCGCGCAGCAGCAGGCAATCGATGCGGTTACGTTCCTCGATATCGTCCTCGAAAAGGAGGAAATTCGGAAGGGATGTGGCGAAGTAGTCGATCTTCACCTCGGCATGCATCGCCTTGCCGGCGGCCGCATGCAAATGGCGCAGCAACGCTTCGGCGGCAGTATGGTTGCCGAGGCTGCGCAGCGCGAGCGCACGGTAGTAGGCGAACATGTCGGTCTCCGCATGGGTGTCGGCGGCGCGACGCCAGGCGGCCTGCGCTTCATCGTGCCGTCCGGCAAGCGAATGTGCCAGGCCGGCGAAGTAATCGAGGTGCGTTTCACGGGTAAGGAAATGTTTCCCCTCGCCGAGATTTTGCGGAAATCGGCGAGCAGCCTCGAAATGGTTTAACGCGCCGGCGGGCTGGCTATGCTCCAAAGCATCCACGCCCAATAGAAGATGCGCCGCGACATATTGGCCCGAAACAAGTCCTTCGCCGCCTTCCCAGGGGTGAAAACGGCGCGAGAAAAGGATCGACAACGCTTTCTCGCTCTGGCCGGTCAGGTTATAGAGTGTGACCAGTTCGATTGTAAGATCGTCACGTTGGTCCACCAAATCCCTGCGCTTCTCCAGTTCCGCCAGGCGCATCTCGGGTGCGGCGCGGGTCCGCTTGCGCAACTGATCGAGCTCATAAAGCAGGCGGGCATCCGAAGGATTCGCCGCGCAGGCTTTCTCGTAACACTCGAGCGCACGCGCAGGCTGCCGGGTGACGTTGTAGCAAGCCATGCCCAAATTGCGCCAGGGAACGGAGAACCGCGGATCGAGTTGGCAGGCCCGCTCCCAATGTGCGAGAGCTTCCTCGCGTCGGGATTTATCGTAGAGCAGGTTCCCGAGATAGTAGTGCGCACGCGCATCATCGCCCGCGTGGCGCAAGGCCGCCTCAAGCACGATCATCTCCTCCAGAGTGGACGGGAAGCAGTAGTCGGGAGACGCCTCGCGGCCAGCCTGATACCACCGGGCCGCGGCCTCGGGGTCGCCGCGACTCTCCGCAAACCAGCCATTTGCGTAACACAGCATCGGATGGGGGGCGCGTGTGCTGGAATGCGCCAGGAAGCGCTCGATCAGATCTTCAGCGTCGCCCCGGAATCCGGCCTCGGCGTAGGCGAATGCGAGGTCGAGACACGTTTGCGGCGTGCCGTTCAGGATGCCCATGAATTCATCGTCGCGGCCCGGCTGGAGGAGGGCCAGTTCGTGTCGCGCCTGCAAATCGAGCGGGTCGATGGCCAGGGTTCGCTCAGCCGATGCGATGGCGGCGTCGGCCTGGCCTTGATGGCGAAGAATAGCGGTCACGAGATCTCGCGCTTTCAGGTTATCGGCATTCGTGCGCAGTGACTGGGCGAGGTGGACAAGAGCGCCCTGATAGTCACTTCGCAGGCAGTCGATGGTGGCCAGCGCATAGTAGGCGGCCGCCTGCCAGGCTTGGTTCCAGGCGGCTTTATAAAACGCCCCGTATGCGTCCGCCAGCCTGCCCTGATATTTCAGCGCGACTCCCAGATGATAAGAAGGCTCGCCATCATACGGGTTCGCATTCCGTCGGGTCAGACGCGCCAGAGCGCGCCGGAAGTGCTCCTCGGCCTTCGGAAACTCACCCCGGCGTAACCGCAGCCGGCCCATCGCGGTGTTCGAACGCACATCGTCCGGATCCCGTTTCAGGGCCTCGGTCCAATAAGGCTCGGGATACCGGGTGGCATGCCTGTATTGTTCCAGGTGCAGACCGGTGAGGTAGAGTTCCTCGTTTGTCGCGATCCCATCAGGAGCAGGCGGTTCAGTGGCCGGCGCCGGCAGTTCGGTTTCCTGGCGCTCGGTGGGAGCAAAGCGAATCAGCTCGCGCGCATCATGATCCAGCACACGGAGGATCAGTTCGGCTGCATGCGGCGCGTGAGCAACCGGGGAGATAGCGACGAACGGTTCTCCGGGGGCGACATGCACTCGCCGCTCGAAAACGGTAGCGCCACGGACGGAGAGCGACACGGTCACATCGTCGAGCGCCTCCGTCGCCGCGACTCCGATGCGGTAGCCGTCGCCGGCCGGCTCGAGGTTCACGGCCACCTGCCGGTTGGCATTCTTCACCGGGCCGATTTCCTGAATGGGATACCAGAACTGGCTGAAGGTTCTGGTTTCGTATGGCTGCAACCAGGAAAAGTCAGGCTGATTGTCCGTGTACACGCCGGCCATCAACTCGATGTAGGGGCCGTCTGAGTCGGTCAGCTCACGATCCCAGGCGTAGCCAAACTCGGCGTTCCCCCAGGTCCACAGCTTTTTCCCAGGCGCGATGTGGTGGTTCGCGACGTGTACGATACCGGCCCGTTTGGCATGATCGTATCCGCCGGCGAAATCGAACTCCGACTGGGTGACCATGTACGAGGTGGGGACCGGAATGTTCTTGTACCAGGAAATGTCCACCCCGGCGCGATAATCCACGCCGTAGTAGAAGGCGCTCGCCACCGGGAACGACGACAACGCGCGCCGGGCGTGGTCCGCCACGAAAGTCACATCGGGCGGAAAGAACGCCTGGTATCGATCGTGTACGTGGATGCCGGCATTGGCCCACCAGAGAAAAGTCTGCACGAAAGGTGTGCGGTTGTATAGGCGTACTTTGGCTTCCACGATGGCTCGGCCGGGATGCAGGCAGATTCCTACCATGCCCTTCATGCGATGCATCGGCTCATGCTCGCTGAGCCATACTGTTCGGCTACCGTTGGGGTGCTCTTCGATGCGGTGGTCAACCGGCATGTAACTGGAGGGGCGATGGTGCTGGGGCCAATTGAACTCCACGCCACCGGAGATCCAAGGCCCGAGCAGACCTACCAGCGCCGGCTTGATCACGTTTTGGCGGTAGAAGAAATCGTAGTTGTTGGTTTTGTCCTGGCCCACATGAATGCGGCCGCCGATCTCAGGCAGGATCATCAGGCGAAGGTACTCGTTTTCCAGATAGACGGCCTGGTACTGTTGATCGATCTTCTCGTCGGAAAGCCGGTCGGTAAAGGGGTTCGGGTATACCTTTCCACTGCTGCCCTGATAAACGCGCTTGTCGAGAAACATGGGATTGCGGTCGGGCGGGGGGACGGGATAGGTGGGAATCGTGACGGATTCCTCCCACGCGCGCACGCTCGACTTAGAAGTCCCCGGGTTCATGCAGGCTCCTTGCAACCTCTGCGATTTCCGAAGTGCAACGCCCCGCCGGCGGTGGGAGTGCGGCCACGCGCAGGTCTCGGACGGCTACTTGTGTACGTTACCGGAATTCTCAGCAAATCGCAACCACACAATTGGGCTTGGGTCAAGGGCAGCAAGGTAGTGCTGTCGCTCTCGCTCACTGGCGGCGATTTGTTTGGGTGGTCATAGGTTTCTGGCAGCCGAACAAAGCCATTCAGTCTTTTATTTACTTAATCTTGCACAATTGCAAAGCCAATTCCGGCGCCGATGGTGGAGGTCGGGAGAAGGACAACCGAACAGCGATACGCCGTCGTCCTCGGGCAGGACCACGTTAGCACGGCGTCTCGGGTATACCGACGAACGGATTGGCGGTTCGGACCTGTTTTCAGGTACATGCACGGAGGCGCCGGATATGTGATCGATTCGCCTGTCGCTGGCTGAGCGGTCCTGGGCGACTCGGGAGACGCGCCCGGATTTGACCTTGACACCAAGCTGGGTTGTTGGGTTGCCAATTCCTCGAAGGTACTTCCGGCGCGGGTGTGGGCTCCGCAACGCGTGCTACGGACCGAAGCCGCGGTTCATATCCCAGAGCGGATAATGCGGCAGAGTGCCAGCCGGATCGCGCACGAATGCTTCCGTCTGAGTTACCAAATCCCGCTTGCGCTGGCGTGCTGCAGGTCCAATGTCGACGCGGCCCAGGGCCGGTGTCTGGGCACCGGCGCGGGTCGTTCCGGGAGGCGGTTTCAGGCCGTCAGACAGTTCGCCTCTTTTCAGCAGAGTCGTCAGCGATTCCCGAATCTCTTTGGTTGCGGTGCGAAAGCGCTTCTTCCACTTTTCCTCAATATCGCGCGTGCGACTGTAATACTCTTGCTGCGCCACGATGCCCGCTTCGGACAACCGCACGAACTTGCCGCGGCCGCGCGCGGGGTCTCTTTCAACGACGATATACGGCTTGTGCTGCCAGCCAATGCCTGCGGTCTCTTCCGAACAGCCGGTTCGTTTGGGGATTTCCGTTTCGGGGATCGGCTCGTCACTGAGAACGCGGATCGCGTTTGCGCATAGTGAAATCGGCGTTTGCGACTCACGTTCGAAATCGAGCGCGAACGCGAGCATAACTCGGGAAAGCAGCACCGGCAGCGGCAGGCCGTCTTCCGCAGCCGATTTCCGGGGCCCGAACTCCGGCAGCTTCAGAATCGCAAGAGGCAAGCCCTGCGGCAATTCGAGGTCGATGTGGCGCTCGATTGCTTCTAACGAGCGGCGCAACCTCGTGGCGTCGTCGCCGAAGCGTTTCGACCAGCGGGTGTCGATTTCCGGGATCAGGTCAGGCCAGATTCTGACGGCTGCTTCACCGCTGGCCGTGAGCCGAACCGGCCAATCGGCGCGGATGCCTCGACCGCTACCGAAACCGGCGCGCTTTCCGGGCTGCAGCGCAACGACGCCCCATCGTTCGAGGCAACCAAGCCCGGCTGTGGCGCCAGCTTCGGCTGCGAGCGCGCGCGAAGCGAGTGTTCGAACCGAAACTGGTCCATCGGCCAAAAACCGCAGCACATTAAGCCAAATGACCAGCGAGAGGCGCGCGCTACGGCTCTGCGTTTGCAGCATGCGGCGCTCGAATTCGCAATCGAGCTCCACAGTATAGGCGACCAGAATTTGCGAGAGAAGGGCCGAAAGCGGCTTGTGCGGCGCCGACATCATCCATCGCCAAGTCTATCAAGGGGGCGGACCTGCGAATCGCGAGGAAATAGTTCAAGCGCAAAGTGATTTTGACCGGAGAACAGCA